>BOKF01000052.1 GCA_016860845.1 Chloroflexota bacterium | reverse complement strand
GACGTGGACGGGCAACCACTTGGGGCGGGGTGGGGCTGATTTCGGTCTGCTCCTCGCCTAAAAACCAAGGGGGGGTAGGGGAAATTTTTTACTCCTGCCCTCTCTTACCAAACTCCGAACGATCACTGAATAACGAATCTGTTTAATCTGAAAGCTTTTAAGGTTTATGAATCTTTTCCAGCTTTTACATCTCGCTCCGGCCGCTTAAGGCTCGGCTCAAAGTTATTTCGTCGGCATACTCCAGATCACCCCCGACGGGCAGGCCACGCGCCAAACGGGTAATTTTGATATTTCCCCCCTGAAACTGACGGGCAATGTACATGGCGGTCGCTTCGCCTTCCAGGTTGGGGTTAGTAGCGATAATAATTTCGCGCACCTCATCCCCTTTGTTCCGCACCCGTTCCACCAGTTCGCCGATTTTCAAATCCTCCGGGCCAATCCCCTCTACGGGAGCGATAACGCCATGCAGCACATGATACAAACCCTGATAATCTCGCGTGCGTTCAATTGCCAGCACATCCAGCGGCTCCTCGACGACGCAGACGATGGCTTGATTGCGATGCTCGTCACTGCAAACCGGACAGGGGTCGGTCTCAGTGATATTAAAACATTGCGAGCAAAAGAGCACTTTTTCATGCAGCTCGCGCAGCGCATCAGCTAATGCTACAGCTCGATCCGCCGGGTTACGCAGCAAATAAAAGGTCAGCCGTGAGGCCGTTTTTGGCCCAATCCCCGGCAGTCGTGAAAACTCGTCAATTAATTTTAAAACTGGTACAGGAGTTACTTGCATAGATTCACCGTACTGCGGTTTTACGCTTAATCATTAACTCACCTTACACAGGAGTCCAGACTTTAGTCTGGGAAAGCCCGAATAAATTCGGGACTCCTCTCGGAGAAATTGCGTAACGTGAGTCATTAAAACAATCCTGGAATGTTAAGGCCACCGGTAATGGCTCCCATTTCGTCGGCAGCCAGATTTTGCGATGCTTCGACAGCTTCGTTTACCGCCGCTACAATTAAATCTTGCAGCATTTCGACATCTTCCGGATTGACTACTTCCGGATCAATGGTGATAGACTGCAATTTTTGATGGCCGGTCATAACAACCTTGATTGCACCGCCACCGGCAGTCACTTCAACCGTTTTTTCACCGAGAGATTCCTGGGCTTCCAGCATTTGCTTTTGCATGGCCTGCAATTGACCGGCCAAGCCGCCTTTCGCCCCACCGGGCAAGCCCAAACCACCCCCGCCCCCTCCACCAAGGCCGAGGGAAAAACCTTTGCCTTTGCCTTTACTTTTGGCCATCGCTTATGCTCCTTATCAAGTACAAATGAGTAATCGCAAACCAAGGTTTGCACTCCTGCCAAATTCGATTATTTTACAACTTTTCCACCTAACTCCTCTGCCACCTTTATGAGCGCCTCCGAGTCTTCATCAACCTTGCGCTCCTCACCTCCACCTGAAGGCGTTTCCGAAGCAGCAGGCAGAGAAACGGAATTTTCAGGTACAAAATGCACCGAAACCGGGTGTCCCAACACTTTGCCAAAAACCTCGTGAATAGCACTACGAGGTTGCGGCTTCTCAAAGCGGGCTTTCATCCATTCAGAGGTAATAAAATGGATATCGTTCCCTTCAACTCGGTACAGCCAAGCTTGATTCCGCAGCGCTTCAGCCATCGTTTTATTTTTGGACTCCAGTTCTCTGAGAATCTGCTCAAGGTGACTTTGGACTATTTCTACGGTCAGGCCACTGCTATTCCTCACCTCAACCGTTCCCGTAACAACCTGGGCCAGCGGTGTGGGAGAGATAATTTTTGGGGCAACAGGTTCAGCTCTCACAGGAACAGCAATTCTAGGTGCAGGCGGTGGAGCAGCAATAATCGTTTCGCTTACAACCGGCGAAGGTAAGGCCACCGGTTTAGCTGCCTCAACAAAAGCCAGCTCCAAAGGGAGTTGCGGAATCGCCAGCAAACTCGACTTTAAATCAAACAGGGCTGTATTAAAGAGAGTCGTGGCCCGGACGATAGCGGCGGCGTCAGCTTGAGCCGCCTGAGTTTTGATAATCGTCAGGGTTTCCTCCGGCAAATTCAACAACCTCTGGCCATCGCCTAACTTGACCAGCATCACCGCCCGTAAATATTCGACGATCTCGCGGGCAAACTGGCGCGGGTCCAGCCCATCATTGACTACTTGATTGATAATACCCAAACCAGCCGCCACATTTTGGGTAATCACTGCACCGACCAATTCTACCACCGATTGGGAGGCAACTGCCCCCAGCACCGTCTGCACCAGTTCCAACGTAATTGTTTGGCCCCCATAGGCGGTGAGCTGATCCAGAAGGCTGATCGCATCACGCATCGAGCCGCCGCCCTGCCGGGCAATATATTCCAGGGCGACCTGCTCGGCGGTGAACCCTTCTTGAGTCACGATATAAGCCAATCGTTCGGCCACATCACTGGCTCTGATCCGTTTGAAGTCAAAGCGCTGGCAGCGCGAGGTGATGGTCGCCGGAATTTTCTCCGGTTCGGTCGTCGCCAGCACAAAGATGACATGCTCCGGCGGCTCCTCCAACGTTTTTAGCAGGGCATTGAAGGCAGAGTTGGAGAGCATGTGGACTTCATCAATGATATAAAATTTAATCCGCGCCTCGCCCGGCCGAAAGCCGACCTTGTCCCGCAGGTCACGAATGTCGTCCACGCCGGTGTTTGAGGCCGCGTCAATCTCAATCAAATCCAGCAAACGCCCTTCGTTGACGGCCACACAAATCCGGCAGCGATTACAGGGCCGCTCCACGCCCGCCTCGGCCTGGCAGTTGACCGCCTTGGCCAGGAGGCGAGCCATACTGGTCTTACCCGTGCCACGCGGGCCGGCAAACAGGTAGGCATGCGCAATCCGATTCAATTTCAGGGCATTGATCAGCGTTTGGGTCACATGCTGCTGCCCAATAATTTCGTCGAATGTCTGCGACCGCCATTTTCGATACAGAGCTTGAGAAGCCATTGAGCGAATAATCCTCTATACGCCGAGCTAAAAACAAGGCGAGGGTCCTCAAGGGATTGCTTTACGATTTACTATTTACGATTTACGAATTAATAAACTCAATCGTAAATCCAAAATCTAAAATCGTAAATGCTTTGGGTGGGTAGTTTACCATTCAAGAGTCATTTCTGCAAGGAATTTCCATTCTTTCCAACCCCGTTTATAATCAACTGTTGATCATTTCTATCAGGAGTTCTTTATGACGAAACGTCCTCTCATTCTTGTAACCAACGACGACGGCATTGACTCGCCGGGCCTGCATGCGGCGGCCACTGCCCTGGTTGATCTGAGCGATTTACTGATTGTCGCCCCCAAAACACAGCGCACCAGCGCCGGGCGGAGTTTTCTACCGGCCCAGGACAAGGCGATTTACTCCGCCGAGATTCCATTAAATTCGGGACCGCACCCGGCTTACACGGCCGACGTTTCCCCGGCTCAGGCTGTCCAATTAGCTCTACTAGAGCTGGCCGAGCGCCCCATTGATCTGTGCATCAGCGGGATCAACTACGGCGAAAATATGGGCAGTGGGGTGACAATTTCCGGCACTGTAGGGGCTGCCCTTGAAGCGGCCTGCTCCGGCATCCCGGCCCTGGCTGTAAGTCTTGAGACACCGCAGGAATACCATTATAGCCACAGCACCGACATTGATTTCTATGTTGCCGCTTATTTCACCCAGCATTTTGCCCGGCAAGTTCTAAACGAGGGTCTCCCACCTGGCGTTGACTTCCTCAAAATAGACATCCCGGCTGGCGCCACTCCCCAAACCCCCTGGCGCGTTGGCCGGGTTTCCCGGCAGCGCTACTACCAGGCTCTCCCTAGTGGACGCACCCGCCTGGATGAACAAAAAGCAATTAGTTACCGGGTTCACATAAACCACAACGGTCTTGAGCCGGACTCTGATATTCATATTCTGACCGTTGACCGCATGGTCTCGGTCGTGCCGATGACCATTGATTTGACTGCGCCCATTCCTCTGGAGGAGTTAGCCCAATTTTTCAACGGAACGGGTTGAAATGAAACGAAGGCGCGAGGAAGCGAGGAGGCGTAGAACCACTTCGCCACTTCGCCTCACCCGTCCTCGCTCCTATGCTCTTCGCCTCACCACGCCCTCTGAAAAGTGACATCATAAGAGTAATGTCCCCGGCAGAGGCCGTTGGTTTTTTGGCGCAGTTGGCAATCGGCGATGGAGCCGCAGTAGCCGCCGGCAAAGAGCCATTCGGCCGGGATGTCTTCGTCGCGGGTGGAGAGAGGCAGGGTTTGCTCACTGGTGTAGGGGGTACCATCAATATTTCCCTGCACTTCCAGCGCCATGGTGTTGCTCCACAAATCTATCCTTAACTTACCCAGCCCCGCACTGCCCGAAGCCTCCCGCACATTTTTGTAGGTGTCACCCACAATCACCCCGGTCAGAGGCTTGCCGGCCGCATCCACCACCAGCACATAAATCGAGTGATCTCCCCCACAGTTATTGGCGACTTTGCCCAGCACACTGTTCTCTTCGTTGGTGCGCATGCGCTGCTGCACAACGACGAAATCCACTGCGGATGGAGCAGGGGTTGGCAGTTCTATGGGTGTGGGTGGGCCGGTCGGTGGTGGTGGGGGAGGAGGTGTGACTGTAGGTTCAATAAGTGGTTCAGCGGTATTTGTTGGGGTAGGGGGCTGAGTGGGAGTGAATGTTGGTGTCGCCGTCGAGGTCGAAGTGGGCGTAAATGTTGGCGGGACCGGACTGGGGGTGAGGGTGAAAGTCGGCACGGGAGTTGGCTGGGCCAGCGTAATGCTTGCCTCTTCTTGAGCAGTGAACTGCGGGAGGGGCAGCCAGGCCGGTTCGAGGCTCCAGACAGCCAGAGCAATCACTGCCAGCACCACGACGATCAGACCGCCCAGAATCAAGAATTGTACCAGACGTAAAGACATTTTTACGCTTTCTGCTCCAGAGTAATGGATAAGGGATGCCAATTATAGGCCTGCTTCAGTGGATTTCAAAGGAGAGGTTGGAAGGCTGGTGGATCGCCCACTCCTCCAACTTTCCATTTTCTCCCCTCTTCTATTAATTGACAAGGGTATACCTGTCTGCTAAAATAGGGAGGTCAATCAAAAAATACCAAAAATTCATTTGGTTGTTAAATTTTTACCGACTCCGAGGGCTGTCAGCGCCTCGGTTATTGATAGAAGTCCAATTGGAGAAGGGAGCTTGTATGGCTGATGTTACTAAAGAGAAACTGGTGTTGGAGGGGACGATCGTCGAGGCCCTGCCCAACACGAGCTTCAAAGTTAAGTTAGAAAATGGCCACACCGTTTTGGCCTATTTGTCCGGCAAAATGAGAAGATTTTACATCCGCGTTTTGTTGGGCGACAAAGTGCGGGTGGAACTGTCCCTTTATGATCTGGATCGAGGGCGCATCATCTATCGCTATAAGAGCAACACGGCTGCCGGCCGGGCGATGGAAGATGAAATGGCAGAAGAATAACTCCTCCCAACAATAGCCTCTACTGCTCTATCTTGCATATCATCCTGGGTATGGTCAAAAACTGTACCCTTTTTTTATTTATTGACACCCTGCCCCCCGAAGCTATAATCCCTCGCAGGTGTTATAGTCAGCATGACATACTATTCAGGTGACTGGCACTTTTCTCCTTTGGCAAGACCATTGAGAACAGCAAAGTTTAGGGCTAACCAAGTGCCAGTCACCTTTAGCCAGTAGTTACGGCATGACAGAAATTAACGACCCAAATACAGACCGCTCTGGGAGATCCACCCCGCCCAATAATCGTGATAATGAGCAGACCCGGCCCATCCGCCGGCCTGACGACCCGGATCGCACCTGGCTCTCGTCGCAGAAACCGGCTCAACCTGGCCACGATACCAGGCCGAACCGCCCCCAGCCACCAGCTCCGGCTGCCCGGCGGCGCTCGGCCTGGGACCCCCCGCCTGTTCAACCGCGACTGGCTCAACCTACCTACCACGCCCCTGCCCCAACCGTGTTTCAGGCACCTCCGCCGCCTCCGCCACGGAAGCGGGTGGGAATCGGCCGCTTATTGGCGGCGGTCTTGATTTTGGGCCTCGTCGGAGGCATGCTGCTCCTGGCCGTGGGCATGGTCGGTTATGTTTGGATTGCCTCGCAGTTACCCTCTGCCGAGGAACTGCTGGCGCGACGGATCCAATTTGCCACCACCCAAATTCTTGACCGGGACGGCAACCTGCTCTGGGAAATCATTGACCCCAGCGGCGGGCGGCGCACGATTGTCACGCTTGACCAGATTTCGCCTGACCTGATCAATGCCACCGTCGCCACCGAAGATCGTTTCTTTTTTTCCAATGTGGGGGTTGATCCGATTGCGGTGGTGCGGGCTGTCTACTACAACCTGACCGAGGGCGAAATTGTTTCCGGCGGCAGCACCATTACCCAGCAGTTGGCCCGCAACGTGCTGCTGACCCCCGAGGAGCGCACCGAGCAGTCCTTCTCCCGCAAAATCAAAGAGGCGGTCCTGGCCGTCGAAATTAACCGGCAGTACAGCAAACAGCAAATCCTGGAAATTTACCTCAACCAGATTTATTACGGCAACCTGGCCTACGGCATCGAGGCTGCTTCAGAAACGTATTTCGGCAAAAAAGCCAAAGACCTAACCCTGGCCGAGGCGAGCATGCTGGCCGGCCTGCCCCAATCCCCGGCTCTCCACGACCCCTACACCAACCCGGAAGGGGCCAAGGCCCGCCAGGCGGACGTGCTGCGGCTCATGGTCGAAGCTCAGGCCATCAGCCAGGCTCAGGCTGATGAAGCCGCCCGAACCGAACTCCAATTCCAGCCGGTTGGCTTCTCCATGCAAGCCCCGCACTTTGTCACCTATGTGCGCCAGGAGTTGGAGAAGATTGTCCCGCCGGACTACATCTACCAGGCCGGCCTGCGTGTCCAGACCACCCTCAACCCCCGCCTGCAAGCCATTGCCGAAGAGGAGGTGCGCAACCAGGTAGATGCCCTGGCCGGGCGCAATGTAAGCAGCGGCGCATTGGTGGCGATGGATACCAGCACCGGTCAGAT
Source organism: Chloroflexota bacterium (assembly GCA_016860845.1). The sequence continues at coordinate 49,808 of BOKF01000052.1, read as the reverse complement.
CCTGGCTATGGTCGGCAGCAAAGATTTCCGGGATGAGGCTATTGATGGACAGGTCAACCTGGCCACCAGCCCGCGCCAGCCCGGCTCAGCCATCAAGCCGTTGACCTACCTGGCCGCTTTTGAACGGCTGAACTGGACGCCCAGCAGCCTGCTCATGGACACGCCGGTGGAGTATCCCGACGGCGCGGGCGGCGTTTACAAGCCCAAAAATTATGACGACAAATTTCACGGGCCGGTGCTGCTGCGCTATGCCCTGGCCAATTCTTTTAATATCCCCCCGGTGAAAACGCTGCAAGTGATCGGCGTGGACACCCTCAAGGAGATGATCGCTCGCCTGGGGATCACGACCCTGACCCGCAATGATTACGGCCTGGCTTTGACCCTGGGCGCGGGGGAAGTCCCGCTGGTGGAACTGACTGGCGCATACCAGGCCATAGCTAACGGCGGGGTACAGGTTCCGCCGACGGCTATCCTGAGTATCACCGACAGCTTTGGCCGGGTTATCGAGCCGGCCCGTCCCCAGCCGCGCCAGGTGCTGCGCCCGGAACACGCGTATCTCATCACCAACATCCTGGCCGACAACGAAGCTCGCTCCCTGACGTTTGGCCCTAACAGCGCCCTCCACCTTTCCCGGCCCGCGGCAGCCAAAACTGGCACTACCAATGACTATAAAGATAATTGGACCATGGGCTTTACCCCCGATATTGTCACCGGGGTCTGGGTTGGCAATGCCGATAATACGCCGATGATTAACGTCAGCGGCCTGGCTGGGGCGGGGCCAATCTGGCATAACTTTATGGAACGCGCCCACGAAGGGCTGCCGGTGCGCGACTTTACCCGCCCGCCAACCATCGTCGAGCTGGAAATCTGCGCCGACTCCGGCACGATTCCCAGCCCGGTCTGCCCCCAGCGCAAGAAGGAAATTTTCTTCAAGGACCAGCCGCCATTGGGTCCAGAACATGATATTCACCAATTGATTGCCATTGACCGCAACACCGGCCTGCGGGCCAACGAATTTTGCCGGGCCAATGTCGAGGAGAAATATTTCCGGGTTTACCCAGGCGAGGATGGGCGAGCCTGGGCCATGAGCCAGGGCATTGAGCAGCCGCCGGAGCAGTACTGTCCCTCGACCAATATTTTCGCCGGGATTACCAGCCCGCTGGATGGGGCGTCAGTACGCGGCGTGATTACCCTGGAAGGCTCGGCTACGGCGGCCAATTTTTCCCACTATCAAATCGAGGTAGGGAAAGGCACCAACCCGGCGGAGTTTGCCTTGGCCGTGGGGCCGGTCAGCCAGATTGTGGAGCAGGGCGTTTTGGGTACGCTGGATACGACCCAGGTAGAAAATGGACCTTACACCCTGCGCCTGGTCGTGTTCGATCAAAGCGGCGGCGCTTTTGACGCCAAAGTCCGGGTGCTGGTGGACAACGCCGCCACTTCGACGCCCGCCCCCACCGACACACCGCTCCCCGTGGCCGACACCCCGACCGTCATGCCGACGATTGTCCCCCCTACCGAGACGCCGACTGTCCAGCCGCCGACCAATACGCCTGTCCCCGAAGTGCCTACCGACACGCCCATCCCGCCCAGCGCCACTCCGACTGAGACTCCGACTCCTGAACTGCCCACCGAGACCCCTACACCCGAGGTGCCTACCGAGACGCCCACAACCACCCTCGGACCGGCGGTGCAGGAGACAATGACGCCTACGGTCAACTAACTCTAAAGAGGCCAACTAGCCCCAAAAGCACGCTCAATTTTTAATGTTCCTTTAGTCTTTTAGGTTAAGAATAAATAGTTACGGACTGATCAAATTGGAATAGGAAAACAAACGGTATGGATAAACGTCTCAGCGTAGACCGCTCCAAATCCGTCGTCCTGCTCGCTGCGGCCCTGGTGATGACCGTCACCTGGGCAGTGGGCGCAACCGGCTGGACGGAGGGTCTTAATATTGTCACTTTTGTGGGCCTGGGTTCAATTATCGTCGGGCTGATGCTGGCTCGCAGCCTGTTGCCGGGCGTTATCGCCCATATTTTTAGCATTATTATCGGCGTTTCCTGGTCGTTCTGGATTACCAGCCGGCTGTTACCGGAGCGTTACACCTGGCTGGAACGCTGGCAAAATCTGGTCTTCCGCCTGGACTATTGGTACAACCAGGCCATCCAGGGCGGCACCAGCTACGACAACATGATGTTCATCCTGCAGATGGGCGTCATCGTGTGGGGCATGGGCTACCTGACCCTGTGGTTCCTGTTCCGGTCGGGCCGAGTTTGGCAGGCGATTGTACCAGGCGGCCTGGTGCTGCTCATCAATCTCTACTATGCCCCCAACGACATCACCTTCTGGTTTCTGATTTTCATCCTGCTGTCACTGCTGCTGGCGATTCGCTTTAACCTGTTCAAGCAAGAAGCCCAGTGGCGGGCTGAGGGTGTCTTCTTCAGGCCCGATATCAGCTTTGACTTTCTGCGGGATGGCTTTATCTTCTCGGCCCTGGTCATCGCTCTGGCTTGGCTGATGCCGCCTATTGCCAGCGCCCGCTCCTTGGGGCTGCTGGATGAATTTCAAGGTTCCTGGAGTGAGGTTCAGGGCGAGTGGAATCGTCTCTTTGCCGATTTGAATTACAAGGATACGGGCTTTGTGGACGGCTTTGGGACGTCGCTCAACCTGGGCGGGCCGCGCCGCCTGACCAATGAGCCGGTGATGAACGTCAAAATTGAAGGGCCAGGTCGTTATTGGCGGGCCACCGTGTATGACGAATACAGCGGCTATGGCTGGCGTAACAACGACTCCGACAGCGCCGGCTTTGGTCCCGGCGACACCTTATCACTGCCTCTCTTTGAGGCCCGCGTACCGGTGACCCAAACTTACACCTTCTACCGCGACCAAGCAACCGTGCTTTATGCTATGGGCCAGGTCATTGGCCTTGATCGAACCAGTAAAGTTACCTTCAATGCCCTCTCCAGCCAACAAGTGGCGCAGGTGGACCGGCCCATCTGGCCTGATAATGGCGAACCCTGGGTAGAGGATATTACCTACATCCGCAGCAACACCGCCGTAGACAGCGGCGAAAGTTATCAGGTCGTCTCGGCAGCCAGCCAGGCCAGCATTAGCCAACTCCAGGCAGCAGGCAGCGATTATCCTGAGTGGGTTGCTCGTTACCTGCAACTGCCGGATACCGTCACCGAGCGCACCCGCGACCTGGCCCACGAGCTGACCAGTCCCTATGACAACGCTTTTGACAAAGCCCGGGCTATCGAAACCTACCTGCGCCGCGAACTTAAGTATAACGAAAAGCTGACCTCCCCACCCCCCGGCGTTGACCGCGTAGATTACATCATTTTTGAGGCCAAAGAAGCCTATTGTGACTATTACGCCTCGGCTATGATTGTGATGCTGCGCTCCCTGGATATTCCGGCTCGCTTTGCCGTCGGTTTTGCCCAGGGTACCTTCGATCCGGAGCTAAATGCCTATCATGTGGTCAACGCCGATGCCCACTCCTGGGTCGAAGTTTATTTCCCCCATTACGGTTGGATCGAGTTTGAACCGACTGCGTCCCAACCGGGCATTGTCCGTCCGGTTGAGCCGGCTGATACAGCCGGCGGCCCGTTTTCGCCTTCTCCCCTCGATGGCATGCCCGGCCGGCGGGAAATGCCGGAACGGCCAAACGAGGAGCTGCTTGAACAAAGCGCAGATGTCTCGTCGCTGCCTTTTACCCTCAATATTCCCTGGCTGGGCGCTCAAATTAGCATTTCTCGTTCGGTTATAAGTTGGGGGAGCATCACTTTAGGGGTCATCCTGCTGGCAGTACTGGCAGCAGGAGCGCTGTGGTGGCAGCGCCAGATCAAACCAGCCGGGGATTTTCTCAAACTTTATGAGCGCATGGTCCAGCTCGCCGCCTGGATGGGCGCTGCGATCCGTCCCTGGCAAACCCCGTATGAACATGCCGCCCTGTTGCAGCGCCGGCTGCCCAGCCGCCAGCATGAAATCGAGCTAATTACGGATGGTTATGTGCACCAGCTCTTTAGCCCAGCCCCTGCCTCAAGGCCGGAAAGCGGGGCTAACTCCGCCACGACGATGGTTTATGAAAGCGACCTCGCCTGGCGCCGCCTCCACCCGGAGATGGTCAAAGCCGTGTTCAAGCGACACTTGCCACGGTGGCTAAATTTTTGGTAACAATTTGACCAGCCTCCGACCGACCGCCGAGACAAGTTACTCAGCGAGTGCGTCCCAATTTTTGGGCATGAAACCGCACAGGTTTTTGAAACCTCTGCGGTTTTTACAGCTCATTTTCTCCCAAAATCAGCTCTGTTTTCGCCCCACGCTTCTGTTTTCCACTCCAGGATGGCATTAGAGTAGCGGTTATCCTCAAGCCACTGTAAGGCTCGATCCACCCGTGCCCAAACTTCGGCAGTTTGCTCATTCCTGGGCAGTTGAGAGCGGGCCTGTTTCTCCTTCACCCAGTTCCGGGCAATGCGCGAATCCGAGTAAACCGGGCTTGATTTGCCTTGCTTTTTTAGCAGCGACAGGGCATGCACAATCGCCAGGAACTCACCCAGGTTATTGGTGCCATTGGGAATAGGGCCGACGTGAAATAGTTCTCGGCCGCTGCCTGTTTCCACCCCGCGATACTCCAGGTTGCCCGGGCTGCCGTCACAGGCCGCATCCACCGACCAGCTATCGGCAATCACTTCCGGCGGCAAGCTGAGGGACGAGGGTTTGACTCCGATGTGTTGCTGCCAGTCCTGCCCCAGAGCCTCCCTGGCCTCTCTTTCGGTTTCAAAGGATTTATACTTGGCCCCCGGAAATCCATTCACCTCGGCGGCGCATTCAGCCCAGCTTCGGTAGATACCCGGTTTTCGGCCTGTCCAAACCACGTAAAATTTCGTTTTCGCCATTTTCAATCTCGTCCACCCCCCATTCAGGGGGAGAGATAAGGGATGATATACCAGAAAGGGCTGAGCAGCGTCAGCCCGGCCAGACCAGCGTAGACTGCCGTCAGCAGCCAGGAGGCCGGAACCGGCCAGCGAGACGCCAGCCAGGCTCGTCCCACCGCGAACACCACGGCCAGCCCAACTAACAGCAGCGCCCATTTATCTATCTCCCCTTGCCGGAGCGGGGTGACCGCCAACCACCCCATGGCCAGCAGCGCCAGGCTCCCGGCCAGCAGCCAGGCCCAGCGCGGCGAGAAGGCAACAGATAGCCCCATCGAGAAAAAAATACCGAGCGGTATCAGCGCCGGAAAGAGATAACGCCCCTGAAACTGCACGAATTCCAGGTTGTACCAGACATAGCCAAGGAGCATCAAGCCGATGGTCAGGGCCATTAAGAGCAAAGCCTGGAACTGCTTGGTGCTTGGTGCGTAGTGCGTAGTGCGTAGTGCGCTGGATGAGGATACGTCTTTCCCAAAGCTCAAATCCACGCCCATCAGATGGGCAGTCCAAAATCCGACCAGTCCCCCCAGCGCTGCCAGGGTGAGCAAAGTCAAGGCCAGGTAGACTCGCTGGCTCATAGGAACGGCCATCCAGCCGAACTGGCCCCAAAAGCTCTGAAAGGTGACCGTCACAAAGTTATAGAGGTAAGTGGGCCAGCCGGCCTCGGCCACATAATCAGCCGTCCGCAGTTGGCCGACCACCACAGCATTGTGCCGGCCCAACCCCAGCAGGTCAAAATTACCATAGAGTACGGCGTTACGGATGTACCACGGCAGCGCGATAACCAACGCCAAGCCAAAGATAAGCCCTGTTTGTTTAATCAGAAGCGACCCGTTTACCCGGTTCGGACACCTTTGAGTTTGCTGAAACTCAACGCCCCTGGATGGCGACATTTCGTCTACTTCTCCACCTCCCCGCCTCCTCGCCGCTTTAACTGCGGCCAACCCTAACGTCACCGCCGTCAGCGGGACGGCAATGTAGATGGTCGTTTTGGTAATCAAACCCAGCCCCAGAAGCACTCCCAGCGTAACATCGCGGCGGGTGGAAGCCCGGTCCTCGACCCCCAAGCGCCGAATTAAGAGCAGCAGCAGGCCGGCCAGAATCAGTTCGGCCAGGGCATCGTTGTTGACAGATGCGAGCATGGCCGCGTGCATCGGCACAAAGGCGACAAAGGCCATGGTACCATAGGCAATTGCCATCCGGCCGGGAAAAATCGTTAGGGCAATAAAGTAAGCCAGACCGACAACCCCGGCCCCTAGTATCACCGAGAATAAGCGCAGAGCCAGCAGGGAGCCGCCGCTTACGATAAAAATGGGGGTCGCCAGCAGGTAATACAGCGGTGGCTGGTGGAACTCATAGCAAACAGTGTCCAGCGGGAGTTCAGGCGGAAAGCGTTGCGATTTCAGCCGTTCCAAGTAAGCCTGGTTGTAGCAGCGGCTCACCAATTCCGGAAAGCCGCTCTGGATGGATAGAAAATGCACGTAATTGAAGTGGGCTGGTTCGTCGGGGGCCTGCCAGTCGGGCGTCAAGGTGGCAAATAAGACTCCAGCCAGCAAATAAACCGTCAAGATGACATAAAAGAAAGGGGAACGCCAGCCAGCTACTATCAATCTTTTCACCTTCGGAAGATTCTGACTTCTTTCGGCGGTCTCCGGGCAGGTGAGCCTGCCCCGGAGCCAAAGGTCGCCTGGTGGTCCCAGGTGCGCCTCGGCGGTGCCTAAAGGGTATTGCATCTGCCGCCAGCGGTCTATTCTTGAAGCAGTTTGTGCAGGGCCGAGTGGTCCAGTTCGCCGTCACCCTGGGCCACTAATTCTTGATAGCGTACAATGGCGCTTTCGAGATGAGGCAGATGGAGGGAAGTAGAGTGGGCTAACTCTTGCGCCAGGCGCAAATCTTTCAATTGGGTGGTAACTTTCCCCCCCGGCACGTAGGCCCGATTAATCATCCGGCTGCCATGAATTTGCAGAATTTTGGAATCGGCAAAGCCGCCTTGCAGAGCCTGTTGGAGCAATTGGGGGTCGAGGCCGCTCTTTTCGGCCAGGGTCAGCGCTTCGGCCACGGCTTCGATGGTTAGCCCGACAATCAACTGGTTGATCAATTTGGCGGTGTGTCCGGCCCCTGGCCCGCCCACCCGGACCACATTGCTGCCCAGCATTTCCAGAAAAGGCCGGACCCGGGTAAAGTCGGCCACCGTCCCGCCGACCATGATGGCCAGGCTGCCTGCCGCTGCCCCCTCCGGCCCGCCCGAAACCGGCGCGTCCACCCAACCGACACCTTTGGCTGCCAGCCGCCAGGCGTGCGCCCGGGAGTGGGCCGGGTTAGAAGTGCCCATATCCATCACGACGTGGCCGGGAGAGAGATAAGGTTCCAGTTGGGCCAGCACTGCATCCACCGCCGCTGAGTCGCTCAGGGTGAACAGGCAGACCTTGGCCTGGGCCGCCTCGGCCAGATTTGGACTAAGAGGAAGGCCTTCGGTGAGTTCCGTTGGCAGCAGCGAGCGATTCCAGCCGCAGACTTGATAGCCCGCTGCCAGCAAGCGCCGCGCTATGGACCGGCCCATCAACCCCAACCCGCAGACACACACCGATACGCTCATCTTAGCCCACCCTTTCCAAGCCCCCTATTCAATAAAAATACCAGGCGTCAAGGATCACAGTTAAGGGTGATAACAGACAGCACCCGCAAATTTGCCGTTCACCCCCTGCCATCCACTTTTGCTGCTATCGTACCCGAAGCAGGGCGCTTAGGCAATTTTACTCAACAGAAAATAAAGCGCGTAGACGTTCCCCCATTAATCGTACCAGGACCAACCCCAAACGCCACCACAGCCGCCGCCAGATCTGAATAGCCTGGCTTTGCTCGGCCTCGCCAAAGGCGTGGACGCTGTAGACGGCGTCCACGTACAGGCCGGCCAGCCGTTCGATGTCCGCCGGAGTGGCGGCCAGCAGGTCAGCCCAGCGCGACCCGCGAGCCAGGGTGGCGATCCGCCCGGCCAGAGCATCACTGAACTCGAACGGCGTCGCTCCCGCGGCCACCGGCAGGGCCAACCAGGAACCGAACCGCTGCAAGCGCCGGTACAGCCGCGCCACCGTCATAGCCGGGGCCACCCGGCGCAACCGCCAGGTATCGGCCGCCAGCCCGGCCGCGCCGCTCAAGGCCAGCCCGGCCGCTCCCACGACCAGCCCCCATATCCAGCGGGCCGAGTGGGCCGGAGGCGTGGCCGCAAAAGCCGGTGGAATAGATTCCGGCTCGAACGGTGGGGGCAGAAACGGCGCTGCCGGGCGCTCCCGCGGCGAGAGGGCGGCCGTGGGCTCAAACTCGATCCAGCCGTAACCGGGGAAATAGACCTCCGGCCAGGCGTGGGCGTTGGCCTCGGTCACCAAGTAACGAGCCTTGGCCGGATCGGGCAGGCCGCCGGCATAGCCGACCACCAGCCGGGCGGGCAGCCCGGCGGCTCGCGCCAGCACGACCATCGCCGTCGCATAATAATCGCAGTAGCCGCGCCGCAGCTCAAACAGAAAATAATCGGCCACATCCCGGCCGGCGGGTGGGGTGGGCAGGTTCAGACTGTAGGGAAAGGTGCGCAGATAGGTTTCGACGGCCCGCGCCCGGTCATAAGGCGTGGGGGCAGTCGCCGTCAAATCGCGGGCCAGGGCCAGCACCCGCACCGGAACCGTTTCCGGCAGGGTTAGGTAACGCTGCTGCACCCACGTGGGGTAGCGGCTGCCGGCCTGACGCAGCCCGGCCTCGTCTACCACCGGCGCGGTTGAAACGACGCTATATGCCGCCGCTTCGATCGTTGCCCCAAAGGCGTCCCCGGACCTGCGCCAGGCAACCTCGTAGGGTTGATCCACCGTGACCAGCGTTCCGGCTGTGTAAAGCAGCCCACCCCCATCGCCGGCGAGTCGAATTTGCTGGCGCAGGGTCAAAACTCGTGAGTTCTTCAAGACCTCACGGGTTTCCGGCTGAACCGCTTCACCCGCGTCATAATTAACGGCCTCCGTCCGGCTGGTCAACCAGCCCCGGCCGGTATACCGGTCATAAGTGAGACTGCGCCAGTAACGGGCCTGGTTAGCCTCAGGGTTAAACTCATCCGGGCGCACGATCAGCGCGACCTGCTCCGACAGTTCCGGCCCGGAGCCGAGCAGGTGTTGTCGCGGCAGGCCGCCGACTCGCACCTTGTCGAAAAGTGTTGGCGGGCCGGGTTGGGGCTGCAAGCCCAGAGACCGGGCCACCGGTCCGGCTCCAAGAGGCTCCGCCCAAATCAAACGCTGGGCTGTTTGGGCGACCTGCTGGATTGAGAGTACGGGCGTGATGTGGGCCAGCACAGCCAGCGCCGCGGCTAACCAGATGACGGTGAAGGTCATCTCGACGCGGATATCGAGGGCAAAGTCAATCCCGGCCGCCTCCCAGTACCGCTCCCGAGCCGTGTAATTTACCACGGCCAGCAGCAGCCAGGCCAGGCCGACCAGCAGCAGTAGAAAGGCGAAGTTTCCCGCGCCGTAGGCCATACTGATAACCAGTAGAGCCCCGGCAGGCAGCAGGCCCAGCAGGGCCTGGTCGCGGCGGCGCACCGTCCAACCGGCCCAGGCGGCCACAGCCCACAGGGCCAGTCCCCACACCAGCGCCACGGCCACCGGGTCGAAGACCGGCTCGCCGGTGGTCAGGCCCAGCAGCCAGTCAAACAAACGCCTTAGCAGCGTGCTTATCCCGCTCGCGAATTCGGCCAAAGCCAGCCGGAGCGGGGTGATATGGGGCGGGCCGTCCGCCGGCCAGCGTATCACCTGCCAGGTCACGCTTAGCAGCCGCCCGAGTAAGATCAACGCTGCCTGGCTCAGGCGGCCTACCTGCAGCACCGTGATACTGCCCCCGGCCAGAACGGCGATACTGCCGGCCAGCCAGCCAGGCCAGGGTGACGCCGCCAATCTCCAGCCGACCCCTCCCCCCAGAATAACAAGGAGCAGCAGCAAACCAATCTCCAGGCTGTGGACCACACTGGCCAGGCCCAAAGCCACGCTGTTCAGGGCGGCTAGAAGCAGAGCGAGCGCCAGCAAGCGTCCCGGGCTGGGGTCGTTGTCCAACCAGGCTGATAAGCCGAGGAGCAGTTTTTGGATCATGCCAGGGCCTGCCAGGGGGTATCTCCCGGCCGGCGAACGGCAACAGCCCGGCCTGTCGGCATGATCCGCCACTCCCAATTTCCCTGCTGGCCGGGGCGAGCTTCGGGCCGGTCAAGCAGGTCGGGAGTGATGAGATAGCGAGTAACGCCCAGATTCGCCAGCAGGGCCAGGGTCGTGCTGGCGTCACCCACTCCGCCAAAAGAGACAGGGTCCAGCAGCAACACGGTTGCCACCGCCCCGCGCCGGAGCAGCGGCAAGAGCGCCTCGACCCAATCGCCGGAGACGGCCGGGGTAATGATAATCAGGCTGGCCTGCTGCCCAAAGACGGGCCGGACCCTGGCCAGCAGTTCCCCCAGGGAGCGCGGGCCGGGATGCGCCAGGGCCAGGGTCCGTAAGATTTCTTGACGCTGGCCGTCGCCAGGTTGCGGTGGCAGCCAGGCGAGCGTCTCACCGTGGGTGACCAGGCCAACGGCGCGTCCCCAACGCAAGCCCTGGTCGGCCAGGGAAGCGGCCAGGATGACGCCATGTTCCTCAGTGGCAGTTTCAGCGTGGGCTACCTGGACATGTTGGTCCAGATCGAGAAAAATCCACCAGTCGCCGGAGGGAGTGCTGTCAAAGAGACGCACAAACAGGGAGTTTCGGCGGGCCGAAGTGGGCCAGTGAATCCAGTTTAAGGTATCGCCGGGGACATACTCCCGCGCACTGGCCGCGCTGACGGTGCGCTCCAGGGTATTGGCCCGCGGCCGCCCCTCGCCGACCCGCCCACCCGGCGCGATTTCAATTGTCGGCAAAGGCACGACCGGCGGTGTTACCGTCAGGGTGGCCAGATGGGTATAGGGCAGGGTTACGGTGTACAAACCGAAAGGGTCGCCGGTGTGGAGTGTGGTTGGACCCAGGGTAAAGAGGCCGCGCCGCTGGCAAATGCTGTGGGTCTGCCAGCGGTTCATAGACTCGCCGCCGACGCCAGTCACCCGGCTAACCTCATAATTAGGCATGGTGGAATGGTCAATCACTTCAACCCACAGGGCGGGGGCCAGGCCGCGATTAATCAAAGTAAAGCGCTCTTCCAACCGATCGCCGACCTGGGCCCAGCCAAAACGGGTTTCGCGGGTGAAACGCAAATTTTGGGCCAGCGAACGCGCCCAGAGATAGCTAATCAGCCAGCCACCGCCCAGGCCAACCAACATGATAACCCAGCCCCGGAAAGGAACAACCAGTTGTGCTACCACCAGCAGCCCGATCAATAGCGGCAGCAGGCGAGTATTAAGTCTTAAGCGAGGCGCAGGCGAAATGTTCATAGTGTCAGTATATCACGAGCAATGGCAGATTGGAAGGGTGAAAGAAATGGAAGCGGGGAAGGTTGGAAGGTTGGAGGATCGGTCACAGAAACTTTCCAACCTTCCAGTCCTCCAGCCTTCCCGTCTTCTACCCCTCAGCGTTGGGTAATCGTAGAGTAACAAATAAAAAAGCCTCTTGACTCGCATCCATAAGCGTGGTAACATAGTACCAACAGAATCGAAGTACGGTTCTGTAGTAGCTGAAAGGAGGTCCCTATCGTGGTGCCAGACTGGGAACTGCCTCGGCTAGTCGGAGATAAAAAGTAGCAAAAACGGGCCAACGAACAAGTAGATTGGGCCGACGCGCGCTGGCGAAAACAGCACTTTATCTCCGACCAGTCTAAGGGACAGCATCTTTAATAGTAAAACACCTATTATTAAAGAACAGATCCAATATTTTTAGCTAAAAAACCCTGTGGTTGACACAGGGTTTTTTTATTCCTTTCGGAATTTTTTACACTTGACAACTTAATCAATTTAGTATATAATCGGGTTGCAACTTAATCATTTCAGTGTGAGCGAACGAATGTCCCCAAGGAAGGAGGAAGTCACCCTCAAAGATATCGCTGTAGCCGTCGGCAAGTCGGTGGCTGCTGTTTCCAGGGCTTTAAATAATTACGACGACATCAGCGAAGAAACCCGCGAGTATATCAAGCAAGTAGCGCGAGAGATGGGCTATGCGCCCACCAACACCCTGGGGTTAATTCTGCCGGCTCTTTCACCCCGTAATTCTGATCCTTACTACAGCGAACTCCTGGCCGGGATTGCGGCTACCGCCGCCGAGCGTGAATTTGACTTATTAGTGTCTACTTGCGCGCCCGGCCCCGAAGAACAGTGGGCTTACTTGCGTTTAGTGAACAGCCGCCGGGTTGATGGGGTGATTATAGCTCGCCCTCGTTGGCGTGACAGCCGCATTGAACTGCTCCTTGAAAAAAAATTCCCCTTTGCTGTGGTTGGGGCCACTAATTTATCAGGTAATTTTCTAACCGTATTCGAGGAGGCCGCCGAGGCGGCCGCTTTGCTGGTGGAACACCTGGCCCAGCAGGGGCACGAGCGAATTGCTCTGGTCAACACGCCGACCGACCTGTTTTTTTCATCGGAATTCCTGACCGGGTTTCAACGGGCTATGCGCCAGGCCCACTTGCCGATTAACGAGGATTTTCTGGAGGAAAGCGATTTTAGCCAGCGTGACGGCTATCGTGCCGGACAAACCCTCCTGAGCAAGACCGAAGCTCCTACGGCGATTATCGCCGCCGACGATGTCGTAGCTCTGGGAGTGATGGCCGCCGCTCAGGATCAGGGGCTGGAGATTGGGCAAGACCTGGCGATAACCGGCTATGGGGATATTTTACTGACCGAGTATGCCCAACCGCCCTTGACCACAATTCACCGGCCTACTTACGGCTTGGGCCAGCAAGCCTGCCGGATGCTGATTAGCCGGCTGCAAGGGGAAAAGTTGGAGAACGAGCAGGTTGTCATCAGGCCATCCTTGGTAATTCGCCAATCCAGCGATTTGGCTTTGTGGTTATAGGTGACCCTCTACGTTGGAACCCCCGCCAGCGTAGCCATAATTCCAGGCCCCAAACTGCGTTAAGGAACCTGGAGTCATAAAGTTAAACTTTACATTGCGAGGAGGCAAAGCAAATAAAATGGCCAAAGTAGTTTATGAAAATATGACCAAAGCCTGGGGTGACGTGGTTGGGGTGAACAATCTCAACCTGGAAATCCCCGACAAGGAGTTTCTGGTGCTGGTTGGGCCGTCGGGCTGTGGTAAATCTACCGCACTGCGCTGCCTGGCCGGGCTGGAAGAAATCACCTCGGGCAACATTTACATTGGCGACCGGGTCGTCAACGATGTGCCGCCCAAGGACCGCGACATCGCTATGGTCTTCCAAAGCTATGCGCTCTATCCCCATATGACGGTGTATGACAACATGGCCTTTGGCTTAAAGCTGCGCAAAACGCCCAAAGCCGAAATTGACAAGCGCGTTCAGGAAGCGGCTAAAATTCTGGGCATTACCCAGTTGTTAGATCGCAAACCCAAGCAGATGTCCGGTGGCCAGCGGCAGCGCGTGGCGCTGGGCCGGGCTATTGTGCGCGACCCCGCCGTTTTCCTGTTTGACGAGCCGTTGTCGAACCTCGACGCCAAGCTGCGTGTCCAAACCCGCGCCGAAATTTCCAAGCTGCACCAACGCCTGGGCACCACCTTTATTTATGTGACCCACGACCAGGTGGAGGCCCTGACCATGGCCGACCGCATCTGCGTTATGAAAGACGGCGTGCTGCAGCAGGTTGACACGCCCCAGCATTTGTATGACCATCCGGGGAATATTTTTGTGGCGGGTTTCATTGGCTCCCCTTCAATGAACTTCTTTAGCGGCACCATCACCGGCACGTTGGATGAGATGTATGCCGACTCCGGCGGGGTGCGGATTCGCCTGCAAAAGGACGAGGTGGAACAGTTGGGGCAGAAGAGTATTGGCCGTGAAGTTATTTTTGGCGTGCGCCCCGAAGACATCCACCACCCGCGCTACAAACCGGCCGGCATCACCGAGCAGTTGATCGAGGCAACCGTAGACGTGACCGAATTGATGGGCAACGAAATCTTTGTCTACCTGGTCACTAACAATGATCAGAGCTTCATTGCCCGGGTTGACCCCCGTGCCGACCTGCGCCCCGGCGACAAAGTACAAATGTCTTTCAACGCCGAAAAAGTGCATATTTTTGACCGGACCACCGAGAAAAATATCGCTACGCCGCACGACTAATCCGAGACAGGGCAAAACAAAAGTTACGGTTTTTGGAGGGGGAAGCTCACGGGCTTCCCCCTTTTGGTTTTTTAGCGCGTAATTTTCCCTGGTTTTTGATGTTGGAGTATTATAAAGATGAGTAAAGATGGGTTACAAATATCCACTCCTTAAAAGGAATTCTTTTATGTTAGTCACATTAGTTATTATGGACGGCTGGGGGTTGAACCCCCGCAAAGATTTCAACGCGATTGCCCTGGCCAATACCCCTTATTTTGATTACATCTGGAACAACTGGCCCAGCGCTACCCTGGAGGCTTCGGGTCGGGCCGTGGGGCTGCCGATTGGGCAGATGGGCAACTCGGAAGTTGGGCACATGAACCTGGGGGCGGGACGGATTGTGCCGCAGGATTTGACCTATATCAACGATTTAATCGAGAGCGAGGCGTTTTTTGAAAACCCGGCCCTGAATGAAACGATGCAGTCCGCGCTTAACCGCAACAGCGCGCTCCACTTAATCGGCCTGCTGTCCGATGGCGGAGTCCACAGTCATCAAGAGCATCTCTACGCTCTGCTAAAAATGGCCAAACGTAAAAACTTATCACGAGTCTTTGTCCATGCCATTCTGGATGGGCGCGATACCCCCCCCCGCAGCGGGGCCGACTACTTGAGCCAGCTTGAGGCCCAGTTGGACAAGATTGGGGTAGGACAGATTGCCACCGTCGCCGGGCGCTACTACTCGATGGACCGGGACAAGCGTTGGGAACGGGTCAAATTAGGCTACGACGCGATGGTTTATGGGCAGGGCAGGCAGGCCCACAGCGCCGCCGAGGCTATCCAGGCTTCTTACGCCGAGGGGGTGAATGACGAATTTGTCATTCCGGTCGTGCTGGTCAACGATCGAGGAGCGGCAATTGCAACCATCAACGACAACGACGCCGTCATTTTCTTTAACTTTAGAGCGGACCGGGCCAGGCAAATGACCCAGGCGCTGGTCGAACCCAGTTTCACGGGTTTTGAGCGGCAAGGCGGCGGGTTAAAAGGTCTGAAAATGACCACCTTTATGCAGTATTATGATGGTCAATTACCGGACTTCGCCTTTGAGATTCCCGAACCGACCAATGGCCTGGCCGAAACATTGTCGAAACTGGGCCACAAACAGTTTCACTCCGCCGAAACCGAGAAGTATGCCCACGTAACCTACTTTTTCAATGGGGGGCGTGAGGTTCCCTTTGAGGGTGAGGATCGGGTGCTGGTTCCTTCGCCCAAAGTGGCCACCTATGATTTGCAGCCGGAAATGAGCGCGGCCGGTATCACCGAGAAGGTCGTCGAAGCAATTAAATCAGGCCAGTATACGTTTGTGCTGGTTAACTTTGCCAACCCCGATATGGTTGGGCACACCGGCTTTTTGGACAAAGCGATCATCGCCGCAGAAACGGTAGATAACTGCGTCCGGCAGGTAGTTGAAGCGACGGTCAGCATGGGCGGCGCTGCCCTGGTCACTGCCGATCACGGGAACTCGGACCAGATGTTGGATTATGATACCGGCAAACCGCACACGGCCCATACCACCAATTTAGTGCCCTTTATCTATGTAGCCCAGCAAAAACCAAGCTGGCGTTTTGCTAACGGCATCCTGGGGAATGTAGCGCCAACGGTACTGGAACTGCTGGAGATCGAACCACCTCCCCAAATGACATGTAAATCGCTGATCCGGCGATAAAAAGAAGGGGCAGGTCCCACGGACTTGCCCCTTTTCATTAACCCCGGCGCAACGAAAAATAAGCCACTAACTGCCACGTGCCCCACCACCATTTCAGATGAGCCTTGCCCAGGTAAAAGCCATCTTCCACCTGTACCAATTCATCCAGAATGCGGCGAATGGAAAGGCGCGGGTTGTCCGGCCGGTCGTAATAAATTTTGAGCACCTGCCGGTCGGGGTCGGCCAGGCCGGGGGCAGTATACGTCTGGAAGGCAAAGGCCCGGTAGGTCCGGGAGCCGTCGTCCATGTAGCCGCGATAGAGGGGCCAGTAGATGTGGACCAGGGTCAGCGAGTCGCGGGTAAAGATGTTGTCGCCCCGACCTTGAGCGGCGTCGAAGGTTTTGCCCTGCCACGGCAGCCAGGCGTTGACAATCATCTGCATCACCTAGGTTAGACCCGGTACGATGTCGAGCGCGACGAGTTTGCCCATGTAGCGCCCGTCGAGAGGTGGGGTGGGAGTCGTCCCCGCGCGAAAAAGATCATTCAGCATGGCCAGGCCGCGCCGGCGATCCTGTTTCAGCACAGCCAGGGCCGTCTCAATTTTTGCCTCGGCTGATTCTATCAAATTAAGGTTTGGTGTTGAAAGACGACCATTCGCTGTGCCTCGAGCAACAGCTTGGTTCAGTTGCTGCATAAATCTCCTTCATAAGTAGACCGCCGACGGCTGACCGTCGACCGCCGGAAGATAGTTTCGTTAGCGGTTGTGTATGATACCTTGTGACGGCTCCTTTAATCGCTTGATTTCCGCCGCAGAAAATAAACCAGAGCTGCGCCAGCCACGATAATGGCGGCGCTCAACAGCAACAACGGGATGGGTGAAGTAGTCGTCGGGCCGGGAGGGGGAGGAAGCTGCTCTCGCTCCTCTAGGGTGCGGGCGTGGCGGCGGGCCAGTTCCAGCCGCAAACTCTCCTCGCCCCGGGCCATGGCCCAGCGATGATTGGCCGCAAAGAGGGGCTTGAATAAAAAAGAGAGGTAGCGCAGCAGCGGCTTGTCGGCTCGAATACGCCAATCATAGGTAATGTTGACCCACGGCCCCTCCTGCTCAAACGTCCACACACCCCGCCCCACAAAGTCACCCCACGCTTCCAGGGTAAACCCGTGGGGAACACGAGCCTCGGTGACACGGAATTGCCAACGCAGGGTGTAGGGCAGCCAGCCCTTGGTGTAAAGCCTGACAACTTTGCCTACGCCTGACTCATCGCCCGGCTGCAACTGCTGCACGTCCAGATAAACCGAAGGCCACCACCGCACCAGGTCGGATGCATTGGCAATGATTTCAAAAATTTCCTGGATTGTACCCGGTACTCGCCAGTAAGTGATGAAGTGGTAGTCATTGCCGGTCATTCTTAGCCTGCCCCCCCTTTGTAAATTGCAGTGGCAACGAGGCCCAGCATGTAGGCCGTAGCGTAATAAATAATCAACGGCTGCGGCCCGCGCCGCCAAAATAGGGCCAGAGACAATACGGTCAGGATGGCGACCACGTACAGGTCCAGCCCAATTTCCTCGAAGGCCAGGTTGGCAAAAATGCCCAGGGCGATAAATAAGCCGTTGCTTACCAGGAAAATCCAGTCTCGCCGAGTCATCTGTCCCCGGTAAGGAAAGAGAATTTGCAGAAACATCAGGGCGGCATTGACCATAACAAAGCCGGTAAAGAAGACCCAGTGGGAAAATTCGTCGTCATTAAAAATGATAATGCGGCAAAGAGCACTGGCTTCGTCATCGAGGCAGAAGCGGACATGGAGATAATTCGTCACCTCGTGAGTCCCATAGCTGGCCGCCAGGAGATAAACACCGATCATAAAAGTTAGATTGAGGGCCAGGTGCCAGGGCCCTTCGCGGGCCGGGCTGTCGTATTCGACTTGCTTTTTCAACAAGTAAAAGGCAACCATGCTGATGAGGGGCAAGACCAGCATGTTGAGCAAATCCACCCAGCGCAGAAATTCATTGGCGGCCACGTAGCCGGTGGTCAGGGTGCTGAGGCGGTTGATTGAAACCAGGATAACATCTACCGATTGCACCAGCAACAGCCAATGAATCCGGTTTAACCCTGATTCAACCGCTGATCTGGCTAAGGTGGCGGTTCGTGGGGCCATACAGATTATCTCTCCTCGTAAATAAACCTGGAGTGCAAACCTTGCGCTTGCGTGCCAATAAACCAAAGCAAGCTTTGGACTCCATTTTCATCCTTGGTGGCGTACCACAGGTTCGTGAACACTCCTCAAAAAGTAGTTTTATGGAGTGCAAAAGCGATGACTTTTGCACTCCCTCAATTTAGTTCAGCGCCAGGGGGCAGCAGTAGTCGTTAATAGCAGCCCAAAAAACGGCCATATCTTCGGGGCGCAGGTGAACGTCCATTTTGTATAAGCCGGGCGTTATCGGAGTGGTGGACAGCTTGACCAGGCTTAAGACCTGCATGGTCACAATCGGGTCAATGTACTCGGTTTTGACGCCCTTCTCGTGCCGGGCAAAGAAATTGACAACCAGGCCATCGGCCAGGATAACTACCCGCTTGGCCTGTCCGTTGACGACGAGGTGATAGATGGAGCCAATATCGGGCCGGATCTCTTTACGGATGGTTACATTTTTACGAATTTTGTCGGCAATAAAATCGGCCAGACGCTCGGGCCATTCCGCCCGGTTGCTGCCGCTCAGGCCCATCGCTTCGGCTAGGGCTGGCTCAGCGCGGATGAAGGCTGGAATCGTCTCTTCCGTGAGAGGCGCGGCCAACAGGTTTTGCAGAGGACCAAAATCCTCGCCTTGCAGGAAGCTCATGCCCTCTTTGTAAAAGTCGGCAAACCAGCCGAGGCGGACTTCGGCCGGAATAGGCGCATTGGTCTGGAGCTTCAGCAAACTATTCAAAAAATCTATGGCCCGGCGAAATTCGTAATCCTTGGAGGAGGCGCTGATCAGGGCCAGTTCGTCGGCCCGGTTTGACTTGTTCCGGCGGGCAAAAAAGTCGTCCAAATTCTTAGCGCTAAAAATAGGATAGCCGGTACTGCCGATGATTGTATCAACGCCGTTGCGGATAGGGCGTGACACATTGTTGAAAGTGAGCATGGTGGACTCAGCCAATAACGTGACTGCTTTCTGGCTGTGGCCCTGGCGCAGGCAATAGCGCACCCCGCGATTGTCCGGCAGGGGGATAGCCTCGAATTGCTGGTAGCCCGACTGCCGGGCAACGTTCTGCCACAACCCGTGCAGCTCTTCTTCCGGCAGGGGATAGCTGTTGGTCAGGGCCAGCTCCTGATAAGCATGATGATTCGCCAGAAAGGTCTGGATAGCCTGCTCGATGGCTGGATAATCGGGCTGGAAAACTCGGTCGCTGTACGGACGGTTCAGGATGACGGGCAAACAATCATCGGCGATGACATAGCGCGGCAGCGAGCGATACTTGAGCCGGGTTGCAGCGTAAGGTAAGGTCGCGTGGTCTATCTCCAGGGCGAACGAGCGGTCGGAAATGTCAACCGCAAAAACATTGGCGGTGCTGTTGTGGAGCATGGTCAGTTGTTCCACCAGCCGGGTCCCAATGGCGCCATTGCCGCCAACCACGGCGATCCGGCGGGTTTGAAAGGTGGGCAGGCCCAAA
The DNA here is from genome assembly GCA_016860845.1 of Chloroflexota bacterium. The sequence continues at coordinate 30,328 of BOKF01000052.1, read as the reverse complement.
CGGCCAAAGGAGGTGGCTGCAGCGTGGATGACCGCTTCACCCACGCCCATCGCTTCAAAAACAGCTTTGATGTCGCTGCGGGCGTTCGACAGCACCGGCAAAAGGGCCAGGCCCTGATTCTCCTTAATCATTTGCAGATTTTTGCGCTCACCGGCCACCGTCACCTCGACCACCCCCACAATCAACCCTTCATCTACCGCCGTCTTGACCAGGGCGTGGCGGGGATGCTGGCTGTTTTTATAAATCTCATAAATCTTGGCGACGATATAGCCTCCATCCTCGTACACAATCAACCGTTCTCCCTGCTCGCGGCATTTCTGCAGCGCCTGGGCCAGCCGGTATTCGGCCAGGGCTTGCATGGCGGTGAGATAATCGCCGGTGACGGCCGGGTTGGCATAGAGGTCAGCAATATCTTGCTCGGTTTGGGTCTCCAAAAATGAAGACTGCTTGAAATCAAACAGGTATTGGGTCGGCTCGGTGGGATGGGTGACCAGCTTGAGCGACATGTAATTGTGGTTGGAGGCGTGGTCTAACATAGTAATGTAATCCCAATTCACATCGCCGTAGGGAATGCCGATGAAGGTATCAATCTGGTAGCCGAGTTCTTGAATGGTTTGCAGGGTCCGGGCGGTTTCGTGGGAGCGGTGATGAATAATGATGACCCGCAGCCTGGATTTGTCCAGCTCCTTCTGCGGCAGCGTGTCGTAAATGTACTTTTGCACCGGCATAGCAATATTGGCAATGATTTGCCTGGCCCGGCTGTGGGTTGATGTCTCCTCGTCGGTGTAGATATAAAGGAACAGGCTGGCCGTGGTGGTTCGACTGGCTTCATCGTAGCGCGTCCCCTTGATCTGCCATTCCAGGGTGTAGGGGCGGGTGAAGTCGTCTATGGTTTTCCAGACCATCAATTTGCCGGTGCGCCGGTCAGCGCCCGGTTTTAATTCATAGCGGCAGGACGCCTCGGCAATGCGGTCGGAAATCTGGCCTGACCGGATAATCGAGAACAGCGCATTAAAAGCCACCGCGCCGGACGGTTCGCCGGGGCCGATCAGGCGCTGCAGAATGGTTGACTCGACGAAAAAAGAGATTTCCAGGGCTTCCTTCTCCGGGATCTGGGGTAACAGACGCCCCGGGCCGGAGAGGATAAAATTCTCCGGGCTGCGAATGACCACGAGTTTTTCCAGGGGAATGATCGGGTTACAGTCACGAGCCTGGGTGGCGAGTTGTTCAACCAGGGCTGTCAGAAAATAGCTGGACAGCATGCTTTGGATCAGGCGCGTATTGCTGCCGCGCAATTTGTCAGACAGGTCGCGGGTGATATTGTGCATAATGATCTGGGCCTGCAGGACATTGTCAAATATCTGGGGAGGAATAATCATGAGTTTAGTATCATCCTGGGTGGCGATAATCGTTGCCTCACGGGGATATTTGCCGACAACGGCAACCTCGCCAAATGACTCGCCGGGGCCAAAGGTGCGGATGACGCGTAATTGAGTCGAGCCTTTTTCAACGGTACCAAGCTTGGCCGGATCAACCTCAACGGCAACTTCACCTTCCAGCACGATATATATTTCACGCCCCCAGCTATTCTCCTCAAAAACAACCTCACGGCGCTGGTAGGTGACAATCTGGTTGGTAGCTACCAGCTCTTCCAGTTGTTCGGTTGAGAGTCCCTGCAAAATTGGCGCTTTTTTTAATAATTCGATATAAGACATAGTTTAATTCCCCGGTATCGTCTAAATAAGGCAACTCCAAGAAAGTAATTATCCAAAGTCCGTGATACGTAATGCGTGATGCGTGATGGTTTCCAGGCAAGATTTCTTACGCATCACATATCACGCATCAAGCCGGTGAGAACAATTGGATGATTTAAATCTTGGAACTGCCTAAGACCCATATTATTGCGAAATGGCAGGGACGAGGCAGGTCGAAAAATTGGCTGCTTTGTTCTGAGAACCCAGCACCAACCTACATTGTCCCTATGCGGATATACCAGATAATTGTTCTGTTTTATTTAGCCAGCCATTGGCCCATCAACGTTAATTACCACCGGACCGCCGCCGAAGCGGACAATAACCAAAGCTTGCTCTCCCTCGGCGGGGTTTGACTCGCGGTGAATTTCCCCTTTGGGGATGTAGATGTAGTCGCCGGGTTGGCCCACGACAGCTTCACGACCACCGTGGCCGAACTCCAGGCGGCAGGCGCCTTCTATGACATAGGCCACCGTTTCCCAATCGCCGTGGTGATGCCAGTTGGAGATGTTGCCCGGCTTGGTCCGAGCAATACCTACCCAGAGGTGATCCGTTTGGATGGCCTCCTCACGAATCATCCCCGCCGTCTGAGCCGCCGCCATAATCCGCTCTTCGGGCCGGACTAACTTGACCCCACTTATGGGTTGTTTTGGGTCCATCGTCATTGATTATGTCTCCTTCGAAAATAGTAGACGATACTTATATTTCAAAAAAGTCATCCGCCGTCCAGGGCGGAGCACAGACGACTAAAAATTCAAGGTCTTCGGTTTCCTTATTAAAAACCTGATGCACTTCGCCCGGCATAATCAGGCAGGATTGACCGGGTGACAGGGTAAAGTGATGGTCGTCAATCACCATTGTCGCTTTACCTTTGAGAATGTAATAGGTTTCTTCGGAGACTTTGTGGTAATGACGGGGAGATAATTTACCAGGAGGAACCAGGGCGTGGGCGAAACTATGTTTAGTCGTTCCACCGGCTTCAGGAGGGCTGCCAATTAATTCATAAATGATCTCGCCCAGCGGGGCCAAAAACGGTTCGGCAATTTCTGCTTTAGTGGTCACTCTCATAGCTACCTCCCTATAAAAGAGCCAGAAGTAGACCGGGGGAAAAATGTCTACTCTCTGTTGTTTCTAATAAGATCGCCAGTGTGCTGCCAGTTGTCTATGCGCCCAGTTTATCTCAAAGGAATGTTCATTTTCCAGACCAAAAAGTGCTCATTTTTTACTCACTTTAGTCATCTGACCAAAGATAGGGGGAAAGTATCGGAGGAAAGGCGAGTCAGGAGCACGAGGCTGAAGCCATCGTGCTGAAAAAGCTAAGCCCGGTTGGGCTAAAATTGGCTTTTTTAGAGCGCTTCAGCGTCCATTGTCCTCTCAGCCCGACGCTGAAGCATCGGGCCATGGGCGGCAATACGCCAACTCCTTGAAATCCATCTTGAACCAATAAAAAAGCTACAGGTTGCCCTGTAGCTTACTATTAACTCAAAAAGTATAGGCTAACGACTCAGGCCGCTAACTTGTTAATAACTCTATGGCGGTCAGCGGTCTCCGGTCGGTAGCGGTTTACATTCCCAATGCGTCGCGGATGCGGTCGAAAAAGCTCTTTTCCTTTTGGGGGATAACCTCGCGGTCGAGAGTTTTGCCCAACTCCAGCAGCAGATGACGTTGCTCTTTGGTCAGGTTGGTTGGGGTGCGAACTTGCAAGGTGACAATCTGGTCGCCCCGGCCTATATTGCTGCCGTCGCGGCGGAGGCGGGGCACACCTTTACCGCGCAGCCGGATGGTGTCGCCGGTTTGCGTACCTGCCGGGATGTTCATCATCTCTTTGCCATCCAGGGTTGGCACTTCAACTTCATCCCCCAACGCCGCCTGGGTAATGTTAATGGCCAGCTCCAGATGAATAGTATCTTCATTACGGCGGAAATAGACATGGGGCTTGACCCGGATCACCACATACAGATTGCCCGGCGGGCCGCCCAGCGCGCCGCTTTCCCCTTCACCCGACAGGCGAATCTGGGTACCATTGTCTACCCCGGCGGGCACTTTAACCGACAGGCGGCGCGTTTTAACAATCCGCCCCTGGCCCCGGCACTCCCGGCAGGGACTGGTAATGATTTCACCCCGGCCCTGACAGCGGGGGCAGGTGCCGATATTGATAAAAAAGCCGGTCTGCCGCCGAATTTCACCTGTCCCGTTGCACTCCGGGCAGCGGATGGGCGAGGTGCCGGGTTCGACGCCGCTGCCATTACACGTATTACAGGTCTCCTGACGCGGCACTTCGATCTCTTTTTCCAGGCCAAAGACGGCTTCTTCAAATTCCAGGGTCATCTCGTAGCGCAGGTCTGCGCCCCGCCGCGGGCCGCCCCGCTGGCGGCGACTCCGCCCGAATCCGCCCAGGCCGCCAAACACCTCTTCAAAAATTTCAAAGGGGTCGCGAAACCCGCCAAAATCCTGGAAGCCGCCAAAGCCACCCGCTCCGCCGACACCGGCGTGACCGAAACGATCGTACATGGTCCGCTTCTGCTCGTCGGAGAGAATCTCGTAAGCCTCGTTGACTTCTTTGAAGCGGTCCTCGGCATCCGGCTCTTTGTTAACATCGGGGTGATACTTGCGAGCCATCTGGCGATAGGCTTTTTTGATTTCTTCGGGTGAAGAACCTTTGCCTACGCCCAGCACTTCGTAGTAGTCGCGTTTGTTGCTCATAGGAACCTGTCACATGTAACAAAGTAGCAAGGTAGCAGACAAAATGTACTACCTTGCTACCTGCTACCCTGCTACTTTAACTTGCTTCGCTAAATTCACCTTCAACAACATCTTCATCACACGGGCCTTGACCACCCTCACTGCCGGGGGTTTGACCCCCTGGCGCGGCCCCGCCGGCAGCCCCGTACATTTCCTGGCCTATCTTTTGCAGGGTCTGGCCTAAATCATCGGCGCTGCTCTTGATGGTTTCAAGATCGTCCTTTTCCAACGCCTTCTTGACCGCCTCGATCTTGCCTTCAATCTCACTCTTGAGGCCGTCGCTGATATGCTCACCCTGCTCGCGCAGGGTCTTCTCGGCGGCAAAGACCAGGGTGTCAGCATGGTTGCGAGCTTCGATGTGGCTCTTGCGCTGGGCATCCTCTTCCTGATGCCGTTCGGCGTCTTTGACCATCTTCTCTATTTCGCTGTCGCTCAGGCCGCTGGAAGGCATAATTTGCATGCGCTGCTCTTTGCCGGTCGCCTTATCCTGGGCGGTAACGTGCAAAATGCCGTTGGCGTCAATATCAAAGGTGACTTCAATTTGGGGCACACCGCGCGGCGCGGGAGGAATGCCATCCAAGATGAATTTACCCAGGCTTTTGTTGTCCTCGACCATGGGCCGCTCGCCCTGAACGACGTGAATCTCGACCTGGGTCTGGTTGTCGGAAGCGGTCGAGAAAATCTGGCTCTTTTTAGTCGGAATAGTCGTGTTACGCTCGATCAGCGGGGTGGCCACCCGGCCCAACGTTTCGATGCTCAGGGTCAAGGGGGTCACGTCGAGCAGGAGCACATCCTTAACATCGCCGCCCAACACCCCGGCCTGGATGGCCGCGCCTACGGCCACCACCTCATCTGGGTTAACGCCCTTGTGCGGCTCTTTGCCAAAGAGTTTGCGCACCGCTTCCTGCACCGCCGGCATACGGGTTTGACCGCCGACCAGCACGACTTCGTCAATTTTATCGGTGCTTGTCTTGGCATCCCGCAAGGCCGAGCGGCACGGTTCCAACGAGCGAGTGATCAGATCGTCGGTGAGCTGCTCCAACTTGGAGCGGTTCAGGTTCATGGTCAGGTGCTTGGGGCCGGACGCATCGGCGGTGATGAAGGGCAGGTTGATTTCGGTCTGCTGGGTGGTTGAGAGTTCAATTTTGGCTTTTTCCGCCGCCTCTTTCAGGCGCTGCAGCGCCTGGGTATCCGTGCGCAGGTCAATGCCTTCTTGTTTTTTGAACTCGTCGGCAATGTGATCAATAATCTTCTGGTCGAAGTCGTCGCCACCCAGGAAGGTGTCGCCGTTGGTGGAGCGGACTTCAAAAACCCCATCGCCCACATCGAGAATGGAAATATCAAAAGTCCCACCGCCCAAATCGTACACGGCGATATGCTCGTCACTTTTCTTGTCCAGGCCGTAGGCCAGAGAGGAAGCGGTTGGCTCGTTGATGATGCGCAGCACTTCTAACCCGGCGATTTTACCGGCGTCTTTGGTTGCCTGGCGCTGGCTGTCGTTGAAATAGGCCGGCACGGTGATAACGGCCTGGGTAATTTTTTCGCCCAGGTAGGCTTCGGCGTCATCCTTGAGTTTTTGCAGGATCATGGCGCTGATTTCCGGCGCGGAGTAATCTTTGCCGCCCATCACGACCCGGATATCGCCATTGGGCGCTTCTTTCACTTCATAGGGAATGTGCTTGAGAGCGCGCTGCACTTCTGGGTCTTTGTATTTGCGGCCCATAAAGCGCTTGACCGAGAAAATGGTATTTTTGGGGTTGGTCACTGCCTGGCGTTTGGCTACCTGGCCGACCATGCGCTCTCCCGTTTTTGGGTTAACCGCCACGATGGAGGGGGTGGTCCGGTTGCCTTCCGCATTGGGAATAATCGTCGGCTCGCCGCCTTCCATCACGGCCATAGCCGAGTTTGTTGTACCCAGGTCAATGCCTAGAATTTTTGCCATAATCTGGTACTCCTGTAATTGATGCTAAAAAGATGATAGAGAATACTAAAAAGTCGGAAGGTTGGAAGGCTGGAAGGCTGGTTTCCTACAATCTACCAGCCTTCCAATTCTCCATTCTTCCTCTACTTTGCCACCCGCACCAAAGCCGGCCGGATGACCCGGCTGCCGATTTGATAACCCTTGCGCAGCTCGGCGATAATCTGGCCTTCCTCATGGTCGGGGCTGTCTTCGTGGCTGACCGCCTCGTGCAAGTTGGGGTCAAAAGCCCCGGCGGTGCTGATTGAACTGACCCCCTGGTCTTCCAGTATTTTATCCAATTTACGCTGGACCAAGCGAAACCCTTCGACCCAGCCGACAAGCTGGCCGTCGAGTTGGGGAGGCACGTTTTGAAAGGCCAGGTCCATGTCGTCCAGGGCACTAATGACACCTTGCAGCACATCGGCTTTAATCATGTCACGCTGCAACTTTTGTTGCTCTTCCTGGCGTCTTTTATAATTGGCCAGTTCGGCTGCCGCCCGCTGCCACCTATCCAAATTTTGGGTGGCCTCTTGCTGCGCCTGTTCCAGTTGCTGTTCCAGGCTTGGCGCTTGGGCGCTGGTCACTTCGACCTCTTTGACCGTGCCGTTGTCGCTAGAGGCAATTTCGGCCTCTTTTTCGACAACGGGTTCTTTCTCCAGGATGGGTTCGCCCATCACTTGCTCTTTCTGTTTCTTTTTTGCCACAAGCTACCTCCTAAAAAAAGTAGTCAGTAGTCAGTAATCAGTAGTCAGATATTCTTTTTCTGACCACTGGCTACTACCCTACTGATTCTTATACCCGTACAGGTCCTAAAAGAAGTAGTCAGTAAGCAGCATCCAGATATTTTTCTGACTACTGATTACTGGTTACTATGCTACTGATTCTTGTACCCGTACAGGTCGCTTATCAAGTCACTCATCAAATACGACATATATTTCACGACGGAAACGGCCCGCCCATAAGCCATGCGCACCGGACCCAAGACCCCCATGGCCCCGGCGACGGTGTCGTCAATGCCATAACGGGCCAGAACAATACCGACTTCCGACAGTTCTTCCCATTTACCCTCGCCGCCGATAATAATCTGAACCCCGCCGCGCTGCAACGCCTCGCCCACCAATTGCTCGACCAACTGGCGCTCTTCCAGAGCACGAATAACCTGCTGGACACCCTCACGATGTCTAAACTCCGGCTGGGTGAGTGAGTTGAGCAGACCATCGTGATAAATGTCGCTGCTGCGGCGGGCGTCAATACGCCGCATCGTATCTACGGCTACTTCACCCACGGTAGCAGCCAGCCCGGTCAAGGTAGTGGTTGTGGCGGCCACCTCTTGCGTGTCCAACCCGGCCCACAAATCGCTCAGTTGTCGCGCCAGGGGACCCAGCTCATCCTGGTCAGCCGGTGAGTCGAGTTCCAGAATTTGCTGTTTGAGCGTCCCCCCTTGCAGGACCAAAATGAGCAGCATCAAATTCTCGTGTAGAGAGATCAGTTCGACATGCTTCAAATAACAGCGCTCGCTTTTGGGCGCTGTAACCAGGGAGGCGTTGTGCGAGGTGCGAGCCAAAACCGCCGCGCTCAGGCGCAGCCACTGGTCTAGCTCCAGCCGAGACTGATGGAATTGGTGGCTGATCATGCGCTGCTCTTCAAGGGGCAAGTCAGCCTTTTCCATCAACTTTTCGACAAAATAACGGTAGCCCACTTCGGTCGGGATGCGCCCGGCAGAGGTATGGGGCTGCATCAGGAAGCCCTTTTCCTCCAACACCGCCATTTCGTTGCGGATCGTCGCCGAGCTGACCCCAATCGGGTAATCTTCCGTTATTGTTTTAGAGCTGACCGGTACGGCGGATTTGATGTACTCCTGCACCACCAAGCGCAAAACTATCTGTTGTCGCTCAGATAAAAGGTTGTCAGCCATTGTTGTTAATCGCCCTTTAGCACTCTACCCTTGCGAGTGCTAAAAATATGCCCGGAATCATACCATAAAGTGGGGGTCAAGTCAAACGAAAATGGAAAGATGAAGAAATGGAGGATTGGAAGGCTGGATGACAGGCAAAAGAACACCCCAATCCTCCCACTATCCAGCCTTCCTAATCAAGTTAGCGTCGCCGGATCAGCTCATAAAACTGGTACAGCAGTGGATTGTAGACGTAATCAAACGCGCCGATGCTCTGCACCCACTGCCCGCCGAAGCCGCGCTTGAAGCGGTAAACACCCCATAAGTTATCGTGGCGATATTCAAACTCGGCTTCCAGGGTGACAGGATCGGCGTCAGGGATGCCCCACAAATCGTAGCGGGTGCAGCCCTGGCTTTTGGCCCAACGGATCGCTTCCCATTGGAGCAGGTAGGGGGCCATCAGGTTGCGCTGCTTATTAGCTGAAGCGCCGTAGAAATAGTAAGCTTCCCGGCCAAAACTGAAAGCCATCAAAGCAGCCAGGGGTCGGCCCTCGAATTCGGCCAGGAATAGAGCACAGCGACCCGGCGCAAAAAGGTCATAGGCAGCCCGGAAATAGTCGAGGCTGTGGACGCCGAAACTGTCACGGGCGGCGGTAATTTGGGCCAGTTGGTAAAAGATCGTTACATCCTCGGGCCCTCCCTGGCGAACGGTGACGCCCTTTTTTTCGGCCAGGCGAATATTGTAACGGGTCTTTTGTTTCATCGCCGCTAAAATTGCCGCCTCATCGCCGCTGAGGTCAATTACCAGCGAGGTACGGGGCTGGATGGCATCGGCGGAAGTGAAGCCGGACGTTCTCAGGAAGTTGGCGGCGGCTTCAATCCCGGGGGAGTCCAAACTAAAGTCTGGACTCCAGAGATTGGGTTCGACTTTGAGGAGAATAGCTCGCCGCTTTCTGGCCTCGGCGTGGAGGGCAGCAAAAAAAGCGCGGGATTGCTCACTATTTGTCCAGTCAAGCACAGGGCCTTTAGGAATGTAGGCCAGGGTTAACCCCAGGGGCAGGCGGCGAAAGAGGATTTGCGCAGCAGTATCGCCTCCGGGTGCATACAGTTGCACGGCTGACCAACCGAAACGACTTTTCAATTCACCCCAAGCCCAGCTTTGCAGCAAGTGGCCGTGACGAGCCAGCAGGCGGGAGTCCCACTGGGCTGCCGGAGTTGGCAAGGCGGAAGCATGCAGAGGTGGAAGGTTGGAGGAGGGCAGGTTGGTCACTTTTTCTGCTCCATAGTGGCGAGATTATACCACCGCCGCCAGAGTCGGGCGAATGGAGTTTTTCGCCGCCAATTTGTTGTGATAAATAGAACAAGTTGATTTTTCCATTAAGACAAATTGTGTTATGATTTTGCCGTCCCTGCGATTCACATAAGATGAGGATTTTGTTTACGTATCGAAGCATGTTATAATCGTTCCGCTCAAAAGGCGGCTTGCTTCAAGGAGGAGGACTGCTGTGCTAAAGGACTTCGAGTTTATCGGCGTACTGGGGTTCATCACGCTGACTATCCCCATCGTCACCCTCATCATGGCCTGGGCGCTCCGGCCCAAAAAGCCAAATCCAGCCAAACAAGAAACATACGAGTCGGGCATTGAAACCATCGGCGATACCTGGGTGCAGTTTAAGGCCCAGTACTACATTTATGCCATCATCTTTGTGGTTTTCGATGTCGAAGCGGTCTTTTTGTTCCCCTTTGCCGTAGCCTTAAACCAGTTGCCGCTCTATACGCTCATTTGGGCAACGGTTTTTATCGTGCTTTTGTTTGATGGCCTGCTGTACGCCTGGCGTAAAGGTGCGATGCAGTGGTGGTAGTAAGACAGAAGATAGTGGATTGAAGATGGTAGATAGAAGACAATACTCTATCTTCTATCCTCTATCCTCTATCTACTGTCTTCTGTCCCTTTGGGAGATGAATTAATGCAAGAGATTATTAATTGGATTGTCAGCTTGAATATCCCCCTGGTCAATGAAGGGGTGGCCCGCTTCATTATGCACCTTGTCCTGGCCAGCATTGTGGCAGTAGTGGCTCCGGCCATGCTAATTATCCTGACCTGGCTGGAGCGCAAAATTATTGCCCGCATTCAAGACCGGATTGGGCCAAACCGGGCCGGACCGTTTGGTTTGCTGCAGGCCGTGGCCGATATGATCAAGATGTTCACCAAAGAGGACATCACTCCCGCTGCTGCCGACCGTATTGTTTATAACATTGCGCCTGGCCTGGCCATGATCTCGGCGATTATGACCTTCGCCGTCATTCCTTTTGCGCCGGGCTTTGTTGGGTCGGATCTCAATGTCGCCGTCTTGTATATTGTGGCTGTCGGGGGCCTCGGAACGCTATCTATTTTGATGGGCGGCTGGGCCTCTAACAATAAGTATGCCCTGCTTGGCGCATTTCGGGTAGTGGCCATGTTGTTGACCTACGAAATCCCGATGATTATGGCCCTGATTACAGTAACAATGGTCACCGGTTCGATGTCAATGGCCGACATTACCGAGGCTCAAAGCGGGATGTGGTATATCGTTTCCCTGCCGGTTGTTTTCCTTATTTTCTTCCTGGCGGGGATCGCCGAAACTGGCCGCTCTCCCTTCGACTTGATCGAGGCCGAGTCGGAGCTTGTGGCCGGCTTCCATACCGAATACAGTGGCATCAAATTTGGCATGTTCATGATTGCTGAATATGTCCATATGTTCGCCTTGTCCTTCTTCTGCTCGGTCCTGTTCTTAGGCGGCTGGCAGATCCCCTTTATCAATGTTGCCGCGCTGCCCGGGCCGATTGGGCCAATCCTCGGGTTTATTGCCCTCACCCTCAAAGTCTTCTTCTTTGTCTTTATTCTGATGTGGTTCCGGGGAACGCTGCCACGCTTTCGGATTGACCACCTGCTTGATTTTGGTTGGAAGTTTCTGGTGCCGCTGTCACTGGCCCTGATGATCGGCGTGGCCATAGTTGTTCGATTCTTTGCGCCCGGCAGCAACGCCGCCATTCCGGTTGAACCCGGTCCCTTGAGTGGCTTGGGCTATGCCGGTGAGGTGGTCGCGCTCCTGGCGGTAAATGTACTGATTGCCGCCATTGCCGTTGCCATCGTGTCCAATGCCGCCCGCCGCAGCCGCAGCAAAGGGCTGCGCGCCGTCACCGCCGTCGAGCCGGTGGCCGCCAGTGGAAAGTAAGAAAATGGAGTAGGGAGTAAGGAGTAAGAAGTAAGGAAAAAATCTTATTCCCTACTACCTACTCCCTACCGAGAGGTTTGCTTATGCCATTTGATCCAACAACCTTCGATCCATCGCAAATACCGCTGATCCAGATTGTCTTTTGGGTAATGACCCTCTGTACGATTGGCGGGGCGCTGGGAGTGGTCACCAGCAGGAATTTGTTCCACAGTGCCCTCTACCTGATTCTATCCTTTTTTGGCGTCAGCGGCTATTACGTGCTGCTCAGCGCGGGCTTCTTGGCAGTCGTCCAGTTATTTGTTTACGTTGGGGCGATCGCCGTGCTGATCCTGTTTGCCATCATGTTCTCGCGCCGGGTGATGGACGCCAGCCAGAGCCAGGCTAACCACCAGTGGTGGGTGGCGGCGCCGGTGGTTTTAGCCCTGTTTGTGATCTTGCTGGCCGTCGTCGGTTCCATCAACTGGCCGGTCAGCGACGCCGAACCTGGCGCTGATGTCGTCGGGCAGTTGGGCCTGGCCTTTCTGGGCAGTTATCTCATCCCCTTTGAAGTCGTCGGCGTGCTCCTGTCGGTGGCCTTGATTGGGGCAGTTATCTTAGCCCGTGAAAAAACTGCGGCGGAGTGAAGATAATGGACGATTGGAAGGCTGCCCATAGGGGGCCTTCGGCTCGAAGACCGGCGAAGTTTAGTCTTCCAATCTTCCAACCCTCCAGCCTTCCATAAAAATTGGAGAGAGCAAAGTATGACAGCTATTCCTCTATCGTGGTGGTTGACCGTTTCGGCGGCCCTCTTTAGCATCGGCGTATACGGGGCGCTCACCCGCAAAAACGCCATTGCTATTTTGATGGGCGTGGAGTTGATTCTGAACGCCGTCAATATCAACCTGGTTGCCTTCTGGCGCTACATTGCCCCCAACGACGTGGCCGGACAGATTTTTGCAATCATCGTCATCACCGTCGCTGCGGCTGAGGCCGCGGTTGGCCTGGCGATTGTGATTGCGGTTTACCGCCGCCGCTACTCGGTCGTAGTCGAAGAGTTGGATATTCTTAAAAATTAAGCTAATGCGTGATACGTGAGGAGGTTCTTTACGTATTACGCATCACGATCACGTATCACAGGTTAATTAACCATGAACTTTCTCTTTGATTTTATCTGGCTCATCCCGGTCTATCCCCTGATTGCCTTTGCCGCCATTATCCTCGGCTTGAACCGCAGCAAAAAGGGCAGCGCTGGTCTGGCCATTGCCGCTATTATCCTGTCTACCATCCATTCCTGGGCCATCGTTTTTAACACCATCGGCGCGTATATGGCCGACGCTCATCACGGCCTTCACATTGACGGCTGGAGTCTACCTGTTGAATGGATCCCGGCCGGCACCAGCGTCTTTAACACCGGCTTTGCCGTAGACGGCTTCACCGCCGCCATGCTCTTCATGGTCCCCTTTGTCTGCACCCTCATCTTCATCTATGCTTCCGAGTACATGGAAGGCTACGAAGCCGAATTTGGCCGTTACTCCCGCTTCTTCGCCTACGTCTCCCTCTTCGCCGCCGGGATGCTCGCGCTGGTCATTGCCGACAATCTGTTGCTGCTCTTCATCTCCTGGGAAATCATGGGCTTGTGTTCTTACCTGCTCATCGGCTTCTGGTTCGAGAAGACCTATCCCGACACCGACAAGGTCGAAAAGCCGCGCAACTGGTGGCAGACACTGACCTTCTGGCGCTACGCCGGGCCGGACAAAATCCCACCCAAGCTGGCCGCCCTCAAAGCCTTTATGACCACCCGTATCGGCGATGTACTGCTTTTTGCCGGGATGATGATCCTGTGGAGCGCCGCCGGCACGGTGAATTTCCGCGAGATTTTTGCCCCGGACATGCTGGAACACCTGACCGAAGTGACGCTGTGGGGCATTCCGGTCGCCACCTTGAGCGCCCTGCTTATCTTTGGCGGAGCCGTCGGTAAAAGCGCCCAGTTCCCGCTGCACGTCTGGCTGCCCGATGCGATGGAAGGCCCGACGCCCGTCTCCGCCCTCATCCACGCGGCAACGATGGTTTCCGCCGGGGTCTACCTGGTAGCCCGCATGCTGCCCCTTTTTGCCACGATGGAACACAGCCCGGCCTTGCAGTGGGTGGCCATTATCGGCGCGATCACGGCGGTAATGGGGGCAACCATCGGCGTGGCCCAGTATGATGTCAAGCGGGTGCTGGCCTACTCGACCATCAGCCAGTTGGGCTATATGATGATGGCCCTCGGCCTGGGGGGGTTTCTGGCGGGGGTCTTTCACCTGCTGACCCATTCCTTTTTCAAGGCGCTGTTGTTTATGGGCTCCGGCTCGATCATCCACGCCATGGAGCATGAGATTCACGCCACACACGCTCACGGCCACGACGCGCATGGGCATCACGATGAGCATCACTCCGACACGCACGACGAGCACCACGACGCGCACGCGCATCCAGCCCACCCCGACCCGCAGGATATGCGCAATATGGGTGCGCTCTACGACAAGATGAAAACCAGCTTCTGGGCTTATCTGATGGGCACGCTGGCGTTGGTCGGTATTTTCCCCTTTGCCGGTTTCTGGAGCAAGGACGAAATCTTAGCGGAAGCATTTATCCATCGCTCCGACTCCCTGGCCTTTTGGGTCTACATCGCCGGGACGGTCGGCGCAATTTTCACAGCCTTCTACATGGGCCGCCAAATTGGGCTGGTTTTCTTTGGCCGGCCGCGCACCAGTTTAGCCGAACACGCCGCCGAGCCTGGCTGGCGCATGACCATGCCCTTGGTTGTGCTGGCCGTCTTCGCTGTTTTTCTTGGCTTTATCAACGTACCCGCAGATTTTCCGGTTATCGGCCCGCTGATCGGCGGGTGGCTGCACGGCTTTGCCGGGGAAGTCCATCTATTGGCTGAAGAAGCTACGCCGGGGCTGGTTTTTGAAGCTGTGCCTTTCACGGCCAGTGTCGCCATCACCTCAACTCTGTTGGGGCTGGTTTCCTTTGCCTTTGGCTGGTGGCTCTACTCCCAGCGGCAGACGGCTGAAGAACTGGACCCCATCGAAACCATCCCGGTCATCGGCAAACCCATCTTCACCATTTTGAGAAACAAATATTACTTCGACGAAGTTTACCGGGGCTTGATCATCTACCCGGTGATGGCGCTGGCGACTCTCTCCGCCAAATTTGATTACGACTGGGTCATCAACCCGATTGTCAATTTCTTTGGCCGCTTCACCAACCTGCTGGCCGACGGCACCGCCGCCTTTGATAAGTACGGCGTTGACGGCTATTTTGTCAACGGTATTCCCGAAGCCTTCAACCGCTTCGGCGGCCAACTGCGGCTGCTCCAAACGGGCCGCGCCCAGAATTACCTATTGATTTTGGTGGTCGGCCTCTTGATTTTAGTGGGCCTGTACCTGCTGCTGTGGACGGGCGGGGCCGCCGGCGTGGCTTCGCTACCGACTTCGTAGGACAAGATAAGGAATGTACTATCCCTGTCTACTGTCTACCGACTACTGTCTACTATTTTTGAAGGAGAAGCAATCCTGATGGAAACAGTACCCTATCTGAGTTTAATTACGTTTATGCCCTTGTTAGGCGCCATTATCGTCTTGCTCATACCCGGCAGCCAGGAAAAGCTAATCAAAAATTTCTCGATTGTCATCAGCCTGGTTCCCCTGGTCCTGTCGCTGATGTTGTGGTCCTTTTACAACGACTCCGGCGATTACTTCGCCGTTGAGGACGCCGCCTGGATTCCGGCCATCGGGGTGCGTTATCACCTGGGCGTTGACGGCCTGAGCCTGCCGCTGGTCGTCCTGACCACGCTGATGACGACCCTCTCGCTGTGGTACTCAGCCCGGACCATCCACAAGCGAGTCAAGGAGTTTTTTGCCCTGTTCCTCGTCCTGGAAATGGGTATGCTCGGCGTCTTCGTTGCTCTCGACCTCGTTCTCTTCTACTTCTTCTGGGAAATCGGCCTGGTCCCGATGTTTTTGCTTATCGGTATCTGGGGCTTGCCCAAAGACCGGCCCCAATACTCGGCCATCAAGTTCTTTATCTACACCCTGGTCGGCTCGGTGGCCATGCTGCTGGCCTTCATCGCCATCTATCTCAACACCGGCTCCTGGCAAATCCCTGAAATTGCGACCAGGGCGCCCCTGGCGAGCAACCTGGCCCTGGCCACGACGGCCTTCTGGGCCATCTTTGTCGCCTTTGCCATCAAAGTCCCGCTCTGGCCCTTCCACACCTGGCTACCCGACGCCCATACCGCCGCCCCGACCGCTGGCTCGGTCATTCTGGCCGCTATCCTCTTAAAACTGGGCGGCTACGGCATGGTCCGCATCCTTATCCCCTTCTTCCCGACCGTGTTTCAGAATATGGCCTACATCGTCGCCACGCTAGGCATCATCAGCATGATTTATGGGGCGCTGGTCAGCCTGGCCCAGTGGGATTTGAAGCGGCTAATTGCTTACTCCTCCGTCAGCCACATGGGCTACTTTATCCTGGGGCTGGCTGCGGCTGTCGCTTTCTACCCTGAATCAACCGTAGCAGTCGAGGACAGCCGGGCCATTGCCTTGAACGGCGCGGTGCTGCAAATGGTCAATCACGGCTTGATTACGGGCGGCCTGTTCTTCCTGGTCGGCGTGATCTACGAGCGCACCCACACCCGTGATTTGAAAGCCTTTGGCGGCCTGTCGGCCAAGCTGCCGGTCTATTACGCGGTGATGATGGTCACGGCCTTTGCCTCGCTGGGGTTGCCGGGATTGGCCGGCTTTATCAGCGAGTTCCTGGTTTTCCGGGGCGCGTTCCACATTATGCCCGCCTTTGCCATCGTCGGCATCATCGCCATTGTCCTGACCGCTGCTTACATTCTGTACAAGATCATCCAGTTCGTCTTCCTGGGTGAGTTTAACGAGCATAAGTGGCATAACCTGTTCCACAAAAAGGATGAACAGCATCCCGATGGCTGGGCCTTTGCCGAGGACATCGCCCCCTTTGAGCTGGTCACGATGGCCCCGCTGCTGGTCGGGATGATCCTGATCGGCATTTGGCCGTCCTTCCTGTTGAACACCATCAACGCCACCAGCGTGCTGATTTTGGGGGCGCTGCGCTAATTAAGTAGGTCAAACTTAAGCTTGACCTACACCTACGTTAACCGCAGGAGGTTAACCTTGAACGATGTACTGCTGCTTTTACCGGAAATTATCATCACCCTTGTCGCTTTTGCCCTGCTCACCCTGGATATTCTCTGGAAAGGTGACCAGAGAAGCGGCGTGATTTTGCCCTGGCTGGCGGTTGCCGGCTCGATCCTCGCCCTGGCAGCGACAATGTATATCTGGTGGGCCGGAGCCGCCAGCAATACTTACGGCATCGCCACCGACGCCGGGAACTTTGTGCCGATGCTGGCCGTGGATACAATGGCCCTGTTCTTCAAAGTGCTGTCCACGCTGACCATTGCCCTGGTCGGTCTAAGCGCCGTAGAGTACATCAACGCCCGCACCCCGTTCCGAGGTGAATTTTACATCTTGACCATGCTGGCCGGTCTGAGCCTGATGCTGCTCTCGGCCGCCACTAACCTGATTATGATTTACCTGGCCCTCGAATTTCTCTCCATCACCAGCTATGTCTTGACCGGCTACCTCCGCCAGGATAATCGCTCCACCGAAGCCGCCCTTAAATATTTCCTCTACGGGGCCGTTGCTTCCGGGGTGATGTTGTACGGCTTTTCCCTGCTGTACGGTCTCACCGGCAGCGTTGACCTGGCCACCATTGCCAGCACCTTGTCTGACGCCCCGGTCAGCCCGCTGCTGGTGGTCGGGACGGTCGTGATGATTTTGACCGGCTTTGGCTTCAAAATTGCCCTGGTCCCCTTCCACCAGTGGTCGCCCGACGCCTATGAGGGCGCGCCGACCCCGGTCACAGCCTTCCTCTCGGTGGGTCCGAAGGCCGCCGGGATTGCCGTACTCATCCGGGTCTTCACCGTGGCCCTGCCGGCTTACAGTGTCAATTGGACCGTAATCCTCTCCCTGATTGCCATCCTGACGATGACGGTTGGCAACCTGATAGCCCTGTGGCAAACCAATATGAAACGGATGCTGGCTTACTCCAGTATTGCCCAGGCCGGCTACATGCTGATTGGCCTGGCTGCATGGAATAGCCAATCCAGCGGCAGCTTTGACGGGGTCAACGGCATTCTGCTCTATCTCTTTGCCTATCTCTTCACCAACCTGGGCGTCTTTACCGTCGCCATTATCCTGGAAAATAAAATGGGGACGGCCAACATCTCCGACTACACCGGCCTGATCCGCCGCTCGCCTTTTTTGAGCATTGCCCTGCTGATTTTCTTCCTCTCCCTCATCGGCATCCCCCCGACGGGCGGCTTTATGGGCAAGTTGTTTGTCTTTGGGGCGGCCATTAACCAGGGACTTTACGTGCTGGCAGGGATTGGTATTCTCAACAGCGTCATCTCTGTTTACTACTACTTTGGGGTAGCCCGGCTGGTCTTTTTTGCCCAGGGGCCGGACGAGTCACCCATTCGTCCCGGCCTGGTGATGGGTGGCCTGGTCGCGCTGACGCTGGCAATGACCCTGTTGATCGCCCTATATGGCCAACCCTTCATTGACCTGGCCAACAACTCGGCCCAGATATTAGCCGCGAATTTCTAAAATTAGCGGTGGTCTTTATGACAGAGGCCGGGACTCCCGGCCTTTTTTATCTATTACAAGATAGCCGGGTAGCAGAGCCGCAAGGTCATAGTAACTATCTGACTACTGGCTACTGACTACTGGCTACTGTCTTCGAGGAGTTTACTATGGAACAAGAATTATTCGATACGCTGGCCGAACTGGAGCTGCGAGCCGCCAAATTGATCATGGACCCTGACTCGGCCAAGTTTTTGTCAATTTTAGCCATTTCCAACAAAGCCAAAACCATTGTGGAAGTTGGCAGCGGGCCTGGCTACTCTACCCTCTGGCTGGCCTACGCCGCCTCAGTGACCGGCGGCCAGGTGATTACCTGTGAAATTGACCCCGCTAAAGCCGCGGAAACCCGAGCCAACCTGGCCAAAGCCAACCTGGCCGAATCAGTCGAGGTTTTGGTCGGCGATGCGCGCGAGCTGCTCCGCCAGCGCAGCGAGCCGGTTGACCTGCTCTTTATTGACGGCGATTACGGCCAGTACGAAACTTATTTTGATGTCGTTTACAAGCGGATGAATATCGGCTCGATGGTGGTGGCCGATAAAGTGGTCGCGCACGAAAACGACCTGTCCGATTACACCACCTACGTCCAAAACCACCCTAACCTGGAGAGTGTCACTGTGCCGGTGGGGCAGGGATTGGAGATTACGGTTAAGATTTCTGAATAGGGAGTAAGAAGTAGGGAGTAAGGAGTAGGGGTATTAGCGATCCTACTTCCTACTCCTTACTCCCTACTCCCCGTTATCTACCACCTGAAATGGTAATGAAGCGCATCATAGTCATCTTTCTGGACGGGGTTGGCCTCGGGGATGCGGACCCTGAGGCCAACCCATTTATGCACGTCAAGCTGCCCACGTTGAGCAGTCTGTTGGGCATATCCCACCTGACCCGCGAGGCCGCCGGCACAATGACTGAACAGGCAGTCTTGTTAGGGCTGGATGCGCAGTTGGGCGTGGCGGGTCTGCCCCAATCGGCGACAGGACAGACCACGATTTTAACCGGGCGCAACGCTCCGGCGGCGCTGGGCGAACATTATGGTCCGTATCCCAACCCGATGCTGCGCGACATGCTGGCCCAGGAAAGCATCTTTAAAGAATTAATCCAGGCCGACCAGCCGGTGGCCTATGCTAATGCCTATCCGGCCCGCTTTTTGGACCGGGTGCAGCGGGGCAAGGGCCGCTTGAGCGCTAATACCCAGGCTGCTTTTTTGGCCAAGCTCAAGCTGCGCAGCGGCGAGGATTTGCGCCAGGGCCGGGCAGTTTCGGCTTTGTTCAGCAACGATTTTTGGCCGGAACCTGATTTCAGCCTGCCGCCGCTCACGGTTCGACAGGCCGGTGCGCAGTTGGCCGCGCTGGCCGGTGAGCACACCCTGACCTTTTTTGAGTTCTGGTACTCGGACCTGTTGGGGCATAGAATGGAGCGCGCGGAATCGCTCAGGATGCTGGGGATGCTCGACGACTTTTTGGCCGGGGTTTTGGAGCAGTTAGATGAGGCTAATTCGTTGCTCATGGTAGTCAGCGATCACGGCAATTTTGAGGACTGGACCACGTCTAAACACACCACCAACCCCAGCCTGACCCTCCTGGCCGGGGCCGGATTTCAGCAGATGATTCCCGGGTTACATTCTCTCGTGGATATTAAACCCGCCATTTTAGCTTATCTAAATAAAACCACATCTTAATTTATGCTGGTTATGGTTTTGAAACCATAACCCATCCTCACTGGATTTTTTTTGGTGGTGACAGAAATACCTCCGTCACCTCCCCAGGCCGACTGAAGTCGGTTGAAGGTAGGTTGCGGTTATATAACCACAACCATCAAAAGTGAGCATGTACTTTCTGCTTGGCTCATTCCAGACCACAAGGTTATGGTGCGGATGATAATTAGTGACGGGGCTTGTTAGAGGTCAGGCTAAAGAAGGAACTTTTCTGAAAAAGTCGGGCCGCGCCCAGGTTTTTAACCGGCAGAACCCGGCTGCTGGCAAAGTACTCAAAGTCAAATGCGACTTTTTCGCCGACGGCCAGGCCGGGGATGGGCATCAGCCGGGCAGTGAGCGGTTTGTTCAGGGCCACGGCCAGAGTCGCCAGGTCTAGAAAAATTGCCGCTATTTCGTCGGGGCTGGTTGTGCCGGGAATAGGCACAGTATCAAGTCCGGTCCCGCAGACCGCCGAATAGAGCAGCAAATCGTTGACACTGAAGCGGCCTTCGGCGGCGCGTTGGGCCAAGATTTCGTCTTCCAGCACGGGCAGCATCACCCCGGAGAAACCGGTGTGGGGAATATTTGCTTGACGAATAGCCTGGGTCAGGAAGGCAGTGGCAAAGACCGTGCCGCTGCCGCCAAAAGCATCTACCCCCAGGCTTTCAATGGCAGCGGCAATGCTTCTCGCCTGATCGGGAAAGGGGGCCAGCGAGAAATCTATCCCTTTAAACCGCCACTGATGGTCGTCTACCAGGCCATCTACCACCTCCAGGATTTCGGCGGCGGCAGCTTCGATAGCCAGGAGCAGCCGCTTGCGGGCCTCGGTGAGCGAGCGGGCGCGGTTGAAAGCGTTCACCGCCAGGTCGGCGGCTTCGGTGGCAATGGCAAAATAAACAGAGCCGCCCTGGTGATACGCCGCCGGGAAAAAGGGCACGCCGGAGGGTACGTTAGCCAGCGCCGCCAGACGGAGATTACCAAAGCCATTGGGCGTGGTCTGGGCCACTTTGGAAACCGTCTGGGCAAAAGCATGGGCTGCCGCCAGATTGAGACCACTATTATCGGCGGCAAAAAGAACCCCGGAGAAAATTTTTTCCGTCTGGGCAATCAATTCCGGCAGGGCGTGAATAGACATGAGCAGCGCCAGCGGTGTGGTGGCGACAACTGGGCCGATAGAGACATAATCAATTTTATATTTGGTGGCCAATTCTTCCAGGGTGCGAGCAAACTCGACCAACACTGCGGGATCAGGATCGCCGATGACATCCAGAAATGGGGGGGTTGCCAGGCGAACCGTTTGAACTTCGATGCCGGCCTCCCCAAAGCGCAGGCGGGCATCGGTCAGAAAGCGCGCTATCCCAGCGATAGTACCTTCGTCAAGCGGCCAAGTGACGTTAGTGAATGCAGTGACAGACCGAATCTTCATGCGAATTTCCAGAGCAGTGGATTAACCTCTATCATACGATAAAAGGCATGGCAAAGCACCATGCCTTTTATCCTATCAGCGCCACCTTGTAACCAAACTGATCCTTCGACTTGGCTGAGTCGAAGTCTCTTAAAGGCAGGACAGGATTAGGGGACAAGACCGTGCTTTAAGAAGTCTGATAGCCCCGGCCCACGCCGCGATAAATAAAGCCACAACGGGTCATTAGATCAGGCTCGTACAGGTTGCGGCCATCAATAAAGATGGGTTGGCGCATTAATTCTCTAATCCGAGGCATGTCCAGATTTTTAAATTCATTCCACTCGGTCAATAAAATCAGCGCATCGCAATCTTTAGCCAGATCATACGCATCTTCGGCCAGTTGCAAATTGGACAACATTTTGGCGGCCACATTCATCGCTTCGGGGTCGTAGCCCTTGACGATGGCATTTTCGCGCAGCAGGGCGCGGGCAATTTCTGACGCAGGGGCTTCGCGCATATCGTCGGTATTGGGTTTGAAGGCCAGTCCCAGCAGCCCAATCACTTTACCGTTAAGGCGCTGTCCTAACAGGTCGCGCAGCTTTTGGATGACATGAATACGCTGGTACTGGTTGATGTCCATTACCGCTTTGAGCAGTTGGGGATGGTTGCCATGGGTCGTCGCCATGTGAGCCAGGGCTTTGACATCCTTGGGGAAACAGGAGCCGCCATAGCCCACCCCGGCGTCCAAAAAATAGTGACCGATGCGCTTATCGTAGCCCATGCCGGTAGCTACCTCCTTGACATCCGCGCCCAAACGTTCACAAATGTTAGCGATTTCGTTAATGAAGGAGATACGGGTGGCCAGAAAGGCGTTGGAGGCATACTTGATCATTTCGGCGGTACGCAAATCGGTGATAATTATGCGCGAGCGCAGGCTCAGGTACAGCTCGGCCACTTTATTGGCCGCCTCTTTGTTAAGCGAACCCAGCACAATCCGGTCGGGAGCGGTGAAATCGAGGATGGCCGAACCTTCGCGCAGAAATTCGGGGTTGGAGACGACGGCAAAATCAATGGGTTCCGGCTGGTTCGTGCGGATAATATCAGCCACCCAGTCGCCCGTGCCGACCGGCACCGTGCTTTTGTTGACAATGATCAAAGGACGCCGCATTGTTTTGGCCACAGTTTTGGCAGCCTGGCCCACATATTTGAGATCAGCTTCGCCATCAACGCCTTCGGGTGTGCCGACGGCAATAAAAACAAACTCAGCCTGGGAGAGCGCCTCTTCGTAACTGGTTGTAAAAAACAGGCGATTGGCCTGGACATTGCGATGAATCATCTCTTGCAGGCCGGGTTCAAAAATTGGCACCTCGCCCGCCTTAAGCATCTCTATTTTGTTTTCGTCAATATCCAAGCAGCAAACTCTGTTGCCTAAATCGGCAAAACCGGTGCCGGTAACCAAGCCGACGTAGCCCGTGCCTATAACGGTAATATTGCGCATGAGTGATCCCTTTCTATGGTAAAAACAGATATGGTGCGGGTTTAGCCTGCTTCGGGCCGATACCCCGCCGTGTTGGGGTTGGTTGGATTAGCTCAATCCCTATTATACAATCTAATCCAGAAAAGTAGGAAGTGAATGTGAAAGTAGTTAGAAAATGGTTAGAGAAAGTACTCATAGCCAGCAAAAAGTTCCGCAGAGACGATACTTTAGCACGAGCCTGCTCAGTGGATTGCATCTGAGCGGTTAAGATTCAAGCATCAACCGGGCGGCCCGCCGCCCAATTTCGACCGCATAATTAGTGCCGCGATCCCACGGGTAAACCTGGCTCATGCTGGCCCAATACAGGCCAGGGATGGGTGTTTCCAGGGGAGGGATGTTGGCGCTGTGGTTGACCGGGGGCACAGGTTGAGCATATTTGGCTCGAAAAAGCCAGCTTTCTTTAACCCAACTGGGATCAAATTTGGCGTTAAAGCGGACCAGGCTGGGGAGAAAACGAGCCAGCAGTTCTTCTTTGGATAGCGAAAAATATTCATGCTCGGGCGGCAAATAATCACCGCAATAGACAATGTGGTCGCCGTCATAGTGACGGGAATCAATAAAGTTGGTGTGCTCGACCAACGCCAGAAAAGGAAAACCCTCTTCCTTGGGTAAGTTAATCCAATAATGCTGGTCGGTGAGTTTATGCTTAAGAGCCAAAACCGCTACGACCGCCCCCATTGATTTGAGTTCTTTTAAGGAGGCCAGGTAAGCCTGGGGCAGGTCAGGGGCCAGGCGGCTTACCAATTCCGGAGAGACGGTCAACAAGACCCGATCGAAGGTTTCACTATCCGCCTCTTCCTTCTCCCCATCCACATGAGGTGCAGCAGTAAATTGGACCCGAAAACAGCCATCCGGCTGGGCAGTGATCCCGGTGGTGGCCACATTAAGGCGAATCTCCGCGTCACGTTCCTCAACCTTACGGGTCAGGATGTCTACAAAGCCCTGGAATCCCCCTTCAAAATAACCCAGGCGATAACTGCGTTTGTGAATTCGCGCCCAAAACCAGGCCATATTGACTTCTCGGTAATAATCGCCGAATTTGCCCACCAACAACGGTTCCCACAAAACTTTGTAAGCTGTTTCACCCATAGTCCGGGTGAGCCACTGGTGGGCCGTTTCTTTTTCCAAAGCCTGCCAATTTTTGGTTAAGCGTAAATAAAGCCCAACCAGGCCAAAGCGTAATTTAGGGATCAGCGGCAGTCTGGGGAAGAGCAGCATGCGCAGGGGGCTGTCGAAGGGGTAAACTTTGCCGTCAGCATAAATGGAAGTGATGGGGCGGGGAAAGAAAACCTTGTCACTTGCGCCAATTTCTTTAATCAGGTTGAGCACATCATCATCCGACTCAAACCAGTGATGGTAGAAATGCTCTAAATGCCAGGCCCACCGCGCCGATTTGAAACCGGCAGCCAGCCCGCCGGTGTAGCTGGCCGCCTCAAAAACAGTCACTGTATGACCGGCTCCAGCCAGATCATAAGCGGCTGAAAGACCGGCCACCCCGGCCCCAATAATTGCAACTTTCATGAACTCCTCTGGATAAGGATCACCCTCTTCTTAAGGTAGGGGGCTTGCCTTCGGTAGATAAGTTAGGTGAACGTGAAATTTGAGCTGAATTTGTTTTTGGCAAGGATTTGGGGTCTTCCGGCTCGTGGCGTGACTCTTCGACGGCCTTACTAAAATCGCCCCAGCCAAGACTTTCTTTGGCCATATACCAAAAGCCCAGGAGGGTTATAGGCAGCCACAGAGCGGCGTGGAGCACCAGCGTATACGCCGCAGCAACGGTTGGATTAACTCCAAACACTTTCAAAACCTCGATACCGGGACCATCAAAGGTCCCAATATAGCCGGGAGCCGAGGGCAAAGTTGTAGCCAGGTTGACCACGCCGTTCATTAACATCAAGGCAAAAAAACTAACCGAAAAATTGAAAGCGTGCATGACAAACCAATATTTAAGCGTCTCCAACAGCCAGATAATTAGTGAAGTAAAAAAAACCATCAACACGTCTTGAAGGCGGGTCAGGCTGCCCAATCCTTCCATAAAGCGGTCGGCCAGCGCCACTATTTTTGGCTGGAGGGCAACGGGCACAAAGCGGTTAATGGCCCAATGATAAAGGTTGCGACTCCTTTCGGGCAGGGCCGCCATGCCAAAAAAGAGAATTAATGCTCCCAGAAAAGCTAGACTGGCAAAAATGACAATTTCCCGCAGCCAGCCGGGTAATCCGGGGGCAATGGGCAGGGCCACAAACACAAACAGCAGCATCACCAGGCCATCAAAAATACGCTCAACCAGGACGGTGGCAATGCTGGCGCTTATGCTCACGCCTTCCTTTTTTTTCAAAACATAGGCGCGAATGACCTCACCCGCCCGGAAGGGATAGACATTGTTGCCCATGTAGCCAATGACTACAACCGGCCACATCGCCTTTAAGGGAATGGGTTTAATCGGGCGCAGCAAATAATGCCAGCGCCAGGTACGCGCCCAAACGCCGATAAAATATGCTACCACTCCTGGCAGCAACCACCAATAGTTGGCTCCCTGGATATCTTTCCATACCTGCCCTAAATCCAGGCCCCGCAAAGCCAGCATAACAAAAAAGGCGCTCACACCGGCGCCTACCCAGAACTTCCAGTTCTTCAGCATAAATGACATTGTACCATCGGCCAGGGATTCAGACAAAATAAACAGGTTACAGGTCAACCAGGATGATAGAGATAAAAAAAGCCGCTGCCAGAAGCAGCGGCTTTTACAAAAATTTTTATTCAATTTTTAAGCGGGCATCGGCACCGCTTCAGCCGGCTTGACCGAGCCAATGAGCAAACGCTCGAGCGTCATCACGTGAGAACAAACTCCGCGAGTTTGAAAAAAGCTGCAATCACACCGCCAATGTCCACCCTCGTAACTGATTTTATGCTGCTTATGATCACCATTAAAGGTTACCTTGAATTCCTCAAAGGTAACACGCTCCGGTTCCTGGGCATATAATATAGCTTTTTCAATTTTTCCAATCATCGCCGAGTCCATAAAACTAACCTCCTATGTATTGGTATTTATTATTTAAAGCAAAAAACACCTGCGCCCTGCGGCGTTAAGGTGTTTTTTGCTGTGGAATGTTTAGTTGGGAGAGACGAATTACACTCATAATTGGTCTATCTCCTGGCTGCCAACTCTGGCGGCGCTCATTGATAGTTACGCATGAGTATAGCCCTCTCAGCAGCAGTTGTCAACCTTTTCTACTATACGGAATCCCTACGTTGGCTGCGAGAAGCTCAAGTGTAAACCAGCCGCTAATTTTTTGGGAAAAATAAGGATTCTTGACAAAAGGGCTGAGCGCGCTTATACTCCTTAACACGTGTTAGTAACACGTGTTAGTCTTGTTTCAGGGTTGAAACGGGATAGGCCATGCCGTCTAAACGTCGAATTACCAGCCATGAAGTAGCCAAACGCGCTGGTGTTTCGCGCACCACTGTTTCCTTTGTCCTCAACGAGGTAGAGAGCGCACAGATCAGCGAAGAAACTCGCCAACGGGTTTTGCAAGCTGCGCGTGACCTCGGCTATGTCCCCGATGCAGCGGCGCGTTCCCTGGCCAGTGGCCGCACCCACATCCTCGGCCTGATCATCTGCCAGCCTGCCAATCACCTCATGATAGATGCCTACATTCATCAAGTAATTTATGGCCTGAGCGAAGCCGGCCATGAACGGGGCTTTCGGGTGCTGCTCGAGTCGGTCGAAGATGTTAGCCAGCCCGATGCCTACACTCACCTGGTTCGCTCTAACCGCATTGATGGAATTTTACTTTCCGGCCCACGCTCCGACGATATGCAGTTGCCCGCCCTGATTGCCGATGGCTTCCCAACCGTATTGCTGGGCCGGCTGAGGGGCGCCCCAGTTTGTTTTGTTGATGTGGACAACCAAGCCGCCGCCCATCGCGCAGTAGCTCATCTGGTGAAGTTGGGCCACCAACGGATTGCCTGCATCACGAACGGGCCGCTGGCTTACACCAGCGCCGCCGACCGCTTGCTTGGTTATCGCCAGGCTTTGCGCCAGGCGCGTCTAGACGAAGAGGAAGACCTCATCCAGTATGGCGATTTTGACATGGAGAGTGGTTACCGGGCCATGCAAACTCTGCTAACCGTCAAGCCCAGACCCACGGCCGTGTTTGTAGCCAGTGATGTCGTCGCTTTTGGAGCGATGGCAGCGATCCGCGATTCTCATTTGTCTATTCCAGAAGATATGGCAATCGTCGGTTTCGACGATGTACCCATGGCCCGTTTCGTTGCTCCCGCTTTAACCACCATTCGCCTGTCGGCCATTGAACAGGGACGACGGGGGGGGGAGATGCTAATTGACCTGATTGAAGGCAAAAAGTTAGTTGAACAGCAGGCCTTTTTATCAGCCGAACTGATGGTTAGGCAGTCATGCGGAGCAGGCTTGCTCTGCCAAGGGTAAGGAACAGAATCAGCAGGACTAAATTTGAAAGCAGGTTTTTTCCAAAACTCTTGACAAAGCAATAGTACCGTGGTATAATGGAAACGCTTCCGGGAAACGTTTCCGAAAAACAATGGCGGTTTTTGTAAGACAAAGAGGTTTAGCTTGTGCCAACGACGATTCACGATGTAGCCAAACGCGCGGGCGTTGGTATCGGCACAGTTTCTAGCGTCATCAATAATAGTCGCCCCGTTAATGAAACAACCCGGCAAAAGGTTTTAACGGCCATTGCCGAATTGGATTTTGTCCCTAACCCCAGCGGTCGGCGGCTGTCCATGGGTAAAACCCACACCCTTGGCATTCTTATTCCCTTCTTCACCGGTTCCTCCCAGGTAGAACGACTGCGCGGCGTCATGTCGGTGATTGCCAGCAGTGACTACGACATTAGCCTCTTTACTATCGAAACAGTCGCCCAACGTAACAAAGTTCTGCAAACGGTCCCCCGGCGGGGCCGGGTTGATGGTTTATTGATCTTCTCGATGAACCTCAGCGAAGAAGACGTGCGCCGCATCTCTCAGGAGAAGATCCCCACCGTTTTAGTTGAAACGGCTCACCCCGTCCTATCCTCTATATCGGTAGATGATGTCGCCGCCGCCCAGACCGCTGTTGAACATCTGATCAGCCTGGGCCATCAAAAAATTGGCTACATCAGCGATTACCTGGATGATCCTTTTGGGGCCTTCAGCCGTAACCGCTATTTAGGCTATTGCCAGGCCCACGAACTGGCCGGGCTGCCGGTGCGGCCCGAGTATCTCCGCCAGAATGAACACAGCCGGGCCAGTGGGCGCTGTATGGCTCTTGAATTACTCAACTTGCCCGACCGTCCCACGGCCATTTTTGCTTATAGCGATGAATTTGCTCTCGGCGTTTTAGACGCAGCCCGTGAGCTAAACTTAAACGTGCCGGGTGATTTGTCGGTGATAGGCTACGACGATATTGAACTGGCCCATTTTGCTCAGTTGACCACGATTAGACAACACCTCTTCCAGTCGGGTGTACAAGGTGTAGAACTGCTGCTCGACGTCATTGAAAACAAGGACACCTCCCCGACCCAACTTCAACTGCCCACTGAACTCGTTATTCGCCAGACAACTGCGCCCCCACAGGACATTGAAAGGCATACCGTAGGGCGTCTTCCGTCTTCCGTTACATCTAAGTAGACTTGTCGAAGACTTTCGGCATTTGAAAGGAGGTGGTAACAAAAACCTCATCTTCAGATTTGTTGTTCAGATTTTTATGTTTATCAAATTTTTTACTTTCTTAAAGGAGGAAAGACAAAACCATGAAAAAGAACTTATGGTTCTGGCTAACTTTGTTGGTCGTAATGACCTTAGTCGCTGCCTGTGCCGGTACGCCTACGCCCCCTGCCGAGCCAGCGGCTGAAAAGCCAGCCGCCACCGAAGAACCGGCCGCTCCGGCTCCGGCAGCAACTGAAGAAGCAGCCGCTCCGGAAGCTACAGAAGCGCCAGCGGTGACAGAAGAAGCAGCCGCTACGGAAGCGCCTTCAGCGACGGAGGAAGCGATGGGAGAAGCGCCGGCAGCGGCCGGGGCGTTGACGGCTATGCCTGGGGGAGAACTGGAGAAAGCCCTGGCCGGCGAATACTCCGGGACGACCGTCACGGTAGATGGTCCTTTCACCAACCCGGACGACCTGTTCTTCGCCGAGTCAATGAAAGCCTTTGAAGAAGCGACCGGCATCACCGTCAACTACATTGGCGACAAGGAGTTCGAAGGCCGGGTCTCCATCGCTGTGGATGCCGGCGACGCGCCCGACATCGCCGACTTTCCCCAGCCGGGCTTGTTAGCCAACTTTGTCCGGCAGGGCAAGATCGTGGACCCAACCACCTGGATGAGCGAGGAGTGGTTGAGCCAGCAGTACAACCAGAGCTGGCTGGATATGGCCCAGATCGAAGGCCAGACCGCTGGCGTCTGGCATCGCTTCAACGGCAAGAGCCTGGTCTGGTATCCCAAGGACGACTTTGAGGCGGCTGGTTACGAAATCCCCCAGACCTGGGAGGAGTTGCTGGCCCTGACCCAGACCATTGCCGACGACGGCGACACCGCCTGGTGCATCGGCATTGAGTCCCAGGCCGCCACCGGCTGGCCGGCCACCGACTGGACCGAAGAGATGATGCTCCGCACCACTTCCCTGGAGAACTATGACAAGTGGGTCCGCGGCGAGTTGAAGTTCTCCTCACCCGAAGTCAAAAAGGCCATCGAAACCTGGAGTGAGATCTGGCTCAATCCTGACTATGTCTTCGGCGGCACCGACGGCATCGTCTCGACCTTCTTTGGCGACGCGCCTGCACCGATGTTCGAGGACCCGCCCAAGTGCTGGCTGCACAAGCAGGGCAACTTCATCACCGGTTTCTTCCCCGAAGGCGCTGAGGCCGGCGTGGATTACGACTTCTTCTACCTGCCTCCCGTCGACGAGCAGTATGGCAAGCCCTTCCTCGTCGCCGGCGACATCATGGCCATGTTCAACGACCGGCCCGAAGTCCGGGCGCTGATGGAGTACTTCACCACGCCCCAGTCCGCGGGCGGTTGGTTGCAGAACGGCGGCGCTCTGGCGGCTCATCAGACCGCTACCCCCGAAATGTACGGCGTGGACCTGGAACGCGGCATCGCCGAGTTGGTCCAGCAGGCCACCAGCTTCCGCTTTGACGGCTCCGATATGATGCCCGGCGAAGTCGGCTCCGGCTCCTTCTGGACCGGCATCACCGACTATGTCAGCGGCCAATCCAATCTCGATACCGTCCTCCAAGAAATTGACGCCTCCTGGCCCAAGGGTGCTGTTGGTCAGGCCGCCCCCGAAGGTGAAGCGACGGAGGAAGCGACGGAGGAAGCGATGGGAGAAGCGCCGGCAGCGGCCGGGGCGTTGACGGCTATGCCTGGGGGAGAACTGGAGAAAGCCCTGGCCGGCGAATACTCCGGGACGACCGTCACGGTAGATGGTCCT
>BOKF01000051.1 GCA_016860845.1 Chloroflexota bacterium | reverse complement strand
TAAACTGTATCTTGGTTATAATTTCGTTAGGCATGGTATTTTCTCCTTCCCACTTGGCTCGTGGTTGGAGAAACATACCATGCCTTTGTCTTTTTAGTTATTTTGTTAGCAACATTGCGCTGTAATATTAGATAAGCAGACAAAAGAGCCGCCTTACACCCCTGTGACTTTAGGGGGACTCTGGGAAGGATTAACAATTACAGAGGAAGATATTGCCAGGGTTCGACAAGAAATGTGGGCAAATTTCGGAGAAGCACCTGAATGAGCCAATTTGTCACAGATACTCACCCTTTAATTTGGCATCTCACCAAAAGCACTCGGCTTTCCTCAAACACGCAGCGTATTTTTACCGAGACTGATGCCGGTATTCATCAAATTCTACTGCCGGGCATCGTGCTTATCGAAATGGTTTATCTGGCGGAAAAAGGCATTGTCCCGCTCACCATGCTCCATCAGACTCTCGATCTTCTTGATATACCTATGGGTAGCTATGCCGTTGCTCCTCTCGATTAGACAGTCACCCGCACCATGGCTCAGCACGTACCATGGTCTGTTATCCCCGAATTGGCTGACCGAATCATTACAGCAACTGCGCTTTCTTTGAATTTGCCTCTCATTAGCAAAGATCAACGTATTTCAGAGTCCAATCTGGTATCAATCCTCTGGTAAGAACCTGTGAGTCAAAAAGTCACCCGCTCCTCATCCCGATCCGTGGCCACAGCCGGCTCCGGCGAGAGGGCCGAGATTTCAGCGCGGAGTTCGGGCGTCAGCTTGATCTCCAGCGCCTTGAGCGAACCTTCCAACTGGGCCACGCTGCGCGCCCCAATGATGGGCGCAGTGACGGCGGGATGGCCGGCTACCCAGGCCACCGCCAGGCTAGCCGGTTCAAACCCGCGCTCCTGGGCAAAGCTTGTGAACCGTTCGGCCACCTCGTAGACCCATTGAGAGCCGTACCGGGTTTGGTACATCTCGTTTTCCACTAAACGACCTGCCTCGGGCCGGCGAGCTGGGCCATATTTGCCGGTTAGCAAACCGCCGCCCAGCGGGCTGTAGGGAATGACGCCCAGTTTTTCGGATTGGGCTAACGGCAAAATCTCCACCTCGGCCTGGCGTTTGACCAGATTGTACATCGGCTGCAAACACTCAAAGCGCGCCCAGCCCTCCTTGGCCGAAATCCCCAAAGCCCTAGCCACTTGCCAGGCGGCAAAGTTGCTGGCGGCAGGATAGAGAATCTTGCCCTGCTGCACCAAGTCATCCAGAACGCGCAGGGTTTCTTCCAGCGGCGTATGCTCGTCAAAATGATGGATGAAGTACAGGTCGAGACGGTCGGTTTGGAGCCGCCGCAGGCTGGCTTCGACGGCGGCCACGATGTGACGGCGTGAAGCACCCCTGGCGTTGACTTCGTCACTCATCGGGTAGTAAACTTTGCTGGTGATCACCAACTCATCACGGCAACCAGCCATCAGCCGGCCCAGAATTTCCTCAGAAACGCCTTTTTGGTAGACATTGGCGCAGTCAAAAAAGTTAATCCCGGCCTCGCGGCAGCGCCGAAACATGGCCGCCGAAGTTGCTTCGTCGGCGTCGCCGCCAAAGGACATGGTACCAAAGCACAAGGGGGAAACTTGAACGCCGGTATTGCCTAAGAATTTGTACTCCATTGCTGTTATCTCCAGGTTAAAATTCACGCACTACGCAACACGCACTACGACGTGGTGCGTAGTGCGTGTTGCGTGGTCCATAACATCAGGCCAGTAATCCTATACGCAAACCTATCAAGAGGAAAACAACCCCTACCATCTGCAAAATGTGATACAAGCCGTTCTGGTCAAACTGCCAGATGAAGGTCAAAGGTCTCGCTTTGCCATCCCATCCGGCCTGAATCCCTGCGGCAATCATCGTCGCCAATACGCCAGCGGCCAGCCAGCTCGCGCCAGGCAGCCGGCCAGTAGCGGCCAGCCAGCTATAGGCCCCCAAAGCGAAGATCATGGCCACTGCTTCATACACAATAAAAACCAGGAATTTGCCGGGCCTGAGGAAGGTCATCCCGAAAAAGATGACGCCGGCACCGAGCATGACCGGCAGGGCAAGCTGAGCCAACGCCCGTCCCCATAGATCGTAAATGACCCCAACCACAAACAGGGCAACGATCAGGCCGAGGGCCAGGTTGAGCGGCCGCCAAAACCACCCATTCGTGGCTTCAGACATCTGGAAGCCGTGGGCAACCGCGCCTAACCCGGCAGCCAGAGCGAGCAGGCCAAAAGCCCAGGCCCATAGGCCTGCTTTCCAGGGGTCTCTCTCGCCGATTTGCCGCAGATAAAGCAGGCCGCCCAACGCTACCAGGGCCAGAATAGCATCGGTGACCGCCGTGGTTTGCTCGGCGGGACTATCAATGAACTTCATGCCCCTGGAGCTGCTCAACCAGCCGTTCGACCAGCCCCAGCACTGTCTGTTCGGCGCTGCCCTCTTCATCCAACTCCGGGTTCCACATGGTCACTGAAACGGCCACAACCCGGCCTGTTTGGGCCAGGCGAGCTAACGACGCCTCGACGGTGGCCAGGTCAGAGCCACCCTGGGCCGGATAGTTGACCGCCGACATATCTGACAGGCGCAGCACGTCGCTGTCGAAGTGGATGTAAATCGGCTTGTCTGGCAGGCTGAGGTTCAGCAGGTCGGCAACATTGGACAGGTGGGTCAGGCCGGCAGTAGCGACGGCTTCCTTTTCACCCGGGTCCAGATCGCGGGCATCGGTCAAAATAACCTGGCTCTCAGGGTGAACGCCGGTTCCAGCCCCGGCCATGATAGTTTGCTCCCCGCGACCACAGAGCATCGCCAGCGGCATACCCCCGATAAAGCCGCTCGGGGTCGTCTCATGGGTATTAAAATCGCCGTGAGCATCGTACCAGACCAGCGTAAAATCGGGCGTTGTCTGTTGCAGTCCGGCCACCACACCGATGCTGGCGGTGCAGTCGCCAACGATCACGACCGGCAGATTTCCGGCAGCGCGAGTCGCCGCCACTTCAGCCGCCAGGGCCTGGCCGAGCGCGCCCATTCGCTCGGTGGGAGAAGCTTCTGGGAGCAGCGGCGTTACCAGCCGCCAGGTGTGGCGAGCCAGGGCGGCTCGGGCGGGGTTAAAATCGCCCATCAAATAGGGTACACAGATATAAATAGGCTTCATGGCTTACTCTTCTTCATAGTTAAGTTCCGGCGGCAGGAACCATTGGCGCTGAGCAAAGAGGCCAAAGCCCATTTTATTAAACAGATGGTAGGCCAGCGGTGTGGCATAGACCATGATCAGTTCGTAGCCACTTTCCGCCGCATCGTCGAGCATACGCTGCAATAAGGTTGTCGCTACCCCCCGCCGCCGGTATTCATCAAGGGTGCATACGTTCCAAATACTGGCCGCACCATTGATACAAATGATGGTGCCTGCCCCAACCGGCTTTTCGTCCACAAAGGCCAGGTAATGGCGAATCGTGTTTTTGAGCTCGTCTTTGAAGTGCGCGGTCGAGTAGAGCTTGATCAAATCCGCCGGCGGAAAATCGAACACGGCATACAGCAGGGAGCACAGAGCAGTCAACCCCGGCACTGTAGCAACCCGTTCCACCGTAACCGCCGGGTTCAAGTGCGCGTTCTGCAGCGGCCCGGCGCTGTACATGGCCGGCTGGGGCGGCAACGGTTGATATCGCCGTTGGCTGAGATAGTCAGGGCCGTGAGGAAAGTGGTCGTGAACCAGTTCGATGGCGTAGACCGTCTCACGGGAGGAAAAGAAGGCTGCCGTATCGGCCAGAGTCTCATCGGTCAGCCCCTCATCGGCGAGGGGTAGAAAGATATTAAAGGTAGGAATTTGCAGGCCGCTAAAGCCGCGGGCCCAATGGGAAGTGATCTCAAATGAGCCGCCCACTACTGCGCGGTAAAGCCTGGCCTGAGCCGCTATGATATGATGATCGAGTCGAGCCCTGAGGGAGGGTTCTATCATGGTTTACCTCATTTTAATCGGTTTAACTGGTCAAATGCAGCAAATGGGGTGAAATCAATACTCTTAACAAGGCTGATTATAGGATAACTAGGGAAAGACGCAACCAACAAGCCCACCGTTAGATTCTTCCTATCTGCGCCCGTCTCCCCCTTACTGAAAGCCAACCCAAAGCCCAAGTCTAACACAAGATATTCTGTTGGGCAAGAAAAATAAAACCCCAAAAACTGGGGTACTGCAAATCCTAATAACATGGTAGCCTGTTAGTGGCATAGGCTCTCCTTAGCTAAAGTAAATTGAAATGGGTGTGGGAAGTGACCTGTCATTTATTGGCAGGTCATTTTCTTTTAAGGATTGTCAGTAGGGGTTGAGGTATGATAAAATAATCCCTTTAGAGTTAAAGAATCAGATAAAGGCCGAAAGAGAAGCAATAACCGAACTTGAAGAAAAGTTAAAAATACTAACGGGTTAAGGGGCCGGCCTATTGGCTGGCATCATGTGACAAATGGGCCATTTTTTGATGACTTATATCACTATACCTTGTCGCATTTCTCATATATCATACCTAACAACAAGGGTGCTCTTTGACCCGGCATCCGTAAACCTCAATTTCCTCTTCAACAACTCGTAGTCAGACAACCTCCCCTCCTTATTCTATGACTCGCACTTCGACATCCACTACTTATTGATCTTCGACTCGTATTAGGAAACCCTTGTATAAGCATTGGGCATCTCATTGAGGAGATGCCCAATTTTATTTCCGGGAAGGAATTAACCCAATCTACCCTGAAGGGAAAACGACCTATGTCAAATCAATCGAGAATCTACGATAAAAATTTGCGCAGCAAGGTGATGACCAGCCAGGAGGCCGCCGCCTTGATCCCCTCGGGGGCCACGGTAGGCATGAGCGGCTTTACCGGCTCCGGCTATCCCAAAGATATCCCCCAAGCCCTGGCCCAGCGCATCATGCAGGCCCACGAGGCCGGCCAGGACTTCAAAATCGAGGTCTGGACCGGCGCTTCAACTGCCCCGGAACTGGATGGGGCGCTGGCCATGGCCGATGGCATCGAATTGCGCCTGCCCTACCAGTCGGACCCAACTTCACGCGAGCGGATTAATGCCGGCCGCATGGAATACATTGACCTGCATCTCAGCCACGTGCCCCAGTTTGTCAGTTTTGGCTTTTTGGGAAAGCTGGATTTTGCCGTCGTTGAAGTGACCAGCATTTTGGAAGGGGGACGGCTGGTCCCCGCCACCTCGGTTGGCAACAACAAAACCTGGCTCGACCAGGCCGAAAAGGTTATCCTGGAGGTCAATGCCTGGCAGAGTGAAAAGCTGGAAGGCATGCACGACATTTATTACTACACCCGCCGCCCGCCCGGCCGCCAGCCCATCCCGATCACCCGGCCCGACGAGCGCATCGGCATTCCCTACCTGCTCTGCCCGCCCGAAAAGATTGCCGCTATCGTCGAGACAGACTCGCCTGACCGTAACACACCCTTTACCCCGCCCGACGAAAGCTCGCGCCGCATTGCCGGTCACATCCTGGAATTTCTCACCTACGAGATCAAAAAAGGGCGTCTGCCCGAAAGCTTGCTGCCCCTCCAATCCGGGGTAGGCAACATTGCCAACGCCGTGCTGGCCGGCCTGAACGAAGGCCAGTTCAACAACCTGACTGCCTACACCGAGGTCCTTCAGGATGGGATGCTGGCCATGCTCCAATCCGGCAAATTGTTAAGCGCCTCGGCCACGGCTTTGTCACTCAGCCCCACCGCGCTGGCCCACCTCAATGAAAATATTGACGCCTATCGCCAGCGGGTCATTCTCCGGGCGCAGGGAATCAGCAACCACCCCGAAGTGATCCGGCGCTTGGGCTGCCTGGCGATGAACGCCATGATCGAGGCGGATATCTACGGGAATGTCAACTCGACCCACATTATGGGCACGCAGATCATGAACGGCATCGGCGGCTCCGGCGACTTTGCCCGCAATGCTTATATCTCGTTTTTTATGACCCCTTCGACGGCCAAGCGGGGAGCTATTTCGGCGATTGTGCCCATGGTTTCTCATGTGGACCATACCGAACACGACGTCCAGGTCATCGTCACCGAGCAGGGCCTGGCCGATCTGCGCGGCCTCTCGCCCAAGCAGCGCGCCCTACAGGTCATCGAGAACTGCGCCCACCCGGATTACAGGCCCGCCTTGCGCGACTACTACCAACGGGCCTTGGCCTTATCGCTCGGCAAGCAGACGCCTCACTTGCTGGCAGAGGCGTTCAATTGGCACTTACGCTATATGCAAACCGGGCATATGTAAATTTGAGATAATCTCAAAGAAAGGGGGTATTATCTAACCTGTTCGTGGTAAAAATCAATATGCCGCCAGTTGAAAATGATCAGCGGCGACTCGAGACTGGGCAGCTTGCGCGTGGGAAGCAGCGGATGGAGTTTGACTCGGCTGGCCGGTACAAAGTCACTTTTAACCACATTGGGGATATTGCTAATCGGCATATCGCCGGTGGGGTGGAGGTTGGCCTGGATGATAAAGCGGCTGGTATAAAGCACCGCCAATTGGGTCCGGCCCGACAGATTGATCGTTCGCTGGCCGGCCGGATCGAGCATATCAATGCCGACCACCTGGCTTTTGGCCAGCGTAACCATTTTGGCCGAGCTTGCCGGCATCGAAGCATTCGGGTCAAGGATGAGCGCCTCGACATTACGCAGGTCGAGCGTGCTTTTGTCTTTATTATTGAGCCAGCCCAGAAAAGCGTTGTTCTCTTCAACCTCGCCGGTGAGGAGATAGGCGGGAGTTAATACTCTTACTTTGAACATTGAGCCTCCTCAAAATGTTGATAATTGACTGTTGATTATTGACAATTGCCAACAGTCAACGGTCAGTTATCAATGATTAATCTTTTGGTTGCGCCACTGCTCCAAGCCAGGCAGATGATCTGTATAATGAGTCGTGATATGCCACAGCAGTTCGGCCAGCGTGCCCTGGTCATTGGGCCAGGGATAGGGGCCGCGCAGGGTCCAGTCACCCATTTTGAGACCGGCCACAAAGCTGTCAACCGCCTGGCTCACTTCGTGAAAGTCGTGGGATACCTTTTTCCAGGACTCTTTGGCCCGCCGGGACGCCATAATCTCATTCTCGTCATCCGTTACAGGTATAACCACCGGCAAGGACGGATCGTGAATGTGGCGGGCCGCGTTGAGCATCAGCCGTTCCCAATCGGTTATATGGCCGACCACATCCTTGACCGACCACGTACCGGCAGCGTTCCGTTCAACCAAGTCAGCTTCGCTGAGGCCCTCAATCGCAGCCAGAAACGCCGCCCGCTCTTGCGCCAGATCGGCCTCGACAGCCCTGGGATCAACACTCTGCTCCAAATTTTTGCGCCACAGCTCAATTTCGGCAGCATGCTCGCGGTCGTGCTCAATCATCACGTCAATAACGTAACTGCGGATGGTGATAATCCGCCCGTGACGCTCGCGGCGCATGTCAACCTCTTTGTGATCCAGGCCGCTAAGAATTTCCAGAATTCGCTGGTGGGTGGATTGAACTTCACTCAATACCTCGGCCAAAGATTTGTCGCGCCAGCTCTGGACCGACTCACGGTTAAAGTCATCCACCTCCACGCTGGCCACTTCGCTGGCCCGATTTTGCAGCATCAGGGGCAGGGTTCTGAGAACACGCTGGTCCCACCCGATCACGTGCGCCAGCACATCTTTGATGGTCCAGCCCTCGTAAATCTGCAGCTCGGTCAGCTCCCGCCGGGAGAGACCTTCGATGGCTTGCAATAAGCGGGTGCGGCCATATTTTAAATCAGAAATAATAGCCGGAATATTAGTCAAGCTGCTGCTCCATCTTCCACTCAATCACCCCTTTAAGAGCGCCGGTGGGACAGACCCCGACACAATTGCCACAGAAGACACAGGTGGTATCGGGCATGTCTTCATTAAAAAAGGTGGCCACATGGCTGTTGATGCCACGCTGGCCCCAGGTTAAGGCATAGGTGTGCTGCACGTCGTCGGCGCAAACCTGGATACAGCGCCAGCACATGACACACTGGCGGTAGTCCCGAATGTAAAAGGGATTATCTTCAAAAACATCAAACTGGGCCTGGCGAGAGACACCCCCGGCAAAGCGGGTAGGATCAGCCCCATAATGTTGGAGATGCGCCTGAATTTCCGGCGCATCGTGCAGATCAACCGTCGAGGCCAACAGTTCCAGAATGACTTTACGCCCGGCCTGCACCCGCTCGCTGTTGGTATGGACCACCATCCCCTCGGCCACCTGGACCACACAGGCCGGCTGCAAAACCCGCTGCTTCTCTACCTCGACCGTACAGAGCCGGCAGACGGCCGGCGGAGTCAGCGCCGAGTGGTAGCAGAGGGTCGGAATGTCAATCCCGACCCGGACCGCCGCGTTCAGAATGGTCGTCCCCTTGGGTACGGCGACGGGCTGGTTATTGATGGTTAAAGTAACGATATCGCTCAATGATATCCCCCCAATATTTATTTCAACCCTGCACCGCTGCCACGCGAACGGCGCAAACTTTATACTCCGGAATCTTGGCCTGCGGGTCGAGGGCCGGATTGGTCAGAAAGTTAGCCGCAGACTCGGGAAAGTGGAACGTAGCGAAAATCAATCCCGGCTCGACCCGGTCCGTGACCTGCGCTTTGGCCGTAATCTCCCCCCGGCGCGAGGCGACTTGCAGCAACTGCCCATCGCTGATGCGGGCTTTACCCGCATCCTTGGGATTGATTTCGACCAGGGCTTCGGGATAAACCGCCTCCAACCCGCGAGCGCGGCGGGTCATTTCACCACCGTGCCAGTGATAGATAACCCGGCCGGTCGTCAGCATCAACGGATATTCGTCGTCAGGCAGCTCGGCTGGGGGTATATGGTCCGCCCCCACAAAAAGCCCCAGCCCCCGGGTAAACCTGCTGGTGTGCAAAATGGGTGTTCCCGGATGCTCTTCACTAAGGACGGGCCATTGAAGCCGGTCACCCGCTTCCAGCCGCCGGTAGGTGATGCCGGCATAGCTCGGCGTAAGCTGGTTGATCTCGGCCATAATGTCGGCGGAACTGCTGTAATTCCAGCCAGCATGCGGCGCGTCCTGGCGGGGCGACACTGCCCCCAAGGCCACCATTCGTTTGGCCAGTTCGGCAACTATCCAAGAATCCGGCCTGGCCTCTCCGGGCGATGCCACGGCCCGGCGCACCCGTTGGACGCGGCGCTCGGTATTGGTAAAGGTCCCTTCTTTTTCGGCAAAGCTGGCCGCCGGGAAGATCACATCGGCAAAATGGCCGGTTTCGGTAAAGAAGATCTCCTGTGCCACCACAAACTCCGTTTGCTGGAGCGAGTAGCGCACGTGGTTCAGGTCCGGATCGCTGGTCATCGGGTTCTCGCCGATAATATACAGGCACTTTACCTGCCCTGCTTCGGCGGCCTTCAACATTTCGGTGACGGTCAGCCCGACTTGGTTCGAAAGAGAAACACCCCAGGCTTGCTCAAATTTTTGCTGCGCCGCCGGGTCGGTGACCCGCTGGTAGCCGGAGTAGACGTTGGGCAGGCCACCCATATCGCACGCCCCCTGGACATTGTTCTGGCCGCGCAGCGGATTGACTCCGCCCCCCGGCACACCCATATTCCCCAGCAGCATTTGCAGGTTGGCGCAGGCCATTACATTCGGCACGCCGACAATGTGCTGAGTAATACCCATGGCATACAGCAGCGCTCCGGGCCTATTTTCGGCCATCATCCGGGCTGCCTGTTCGATATCTTCAGCAGGAACACCGGTGATGGCGCTGGTCGCCTCAGGCGTGTACTTTTCGATTACCGCCTTCAGCTCTTCAAAGCCTTCCGTCCGCTCGGCGATAAAAGTATCATCCTGCCAACCTTCGCGCAGAATAATATGCATCAAGCCGTTAAGTAAAGCAAGATCGGTCCCCGGTTTGTGGCGCAGATACAGGTCGGCATAATCGGCCATGTCAATCCGGCGCGGGTCGGCCACGATGAGTTTGGCTCCCCGCTGCCGCTTGGCCCGCCGGATTTTGGTCCCAATCACCGGGTGCTGTTCGCTGGTGTTGCTGCCGATGATAAATATACACCGGCTCTCTTGGGCGATGTCGCGGATGGAGTTGGTCATCGCCCCGCTGCCAAAGCTTGTCGCCAGACCGGCGACGGTTGCGCTGTGTCAGAGACGGGCGCAGTGGTCAATAGTATTTGTCCCCAACACCTGCCGGGTGAATTTGCTAAAGAGGTAATTTTCCTCGTTGGTACACTTGGCCGAGGCGAGCACAGCAAAAGCATCGCTGCCGTACTCCTGTTTGACCGCCGCAAACTTGCCGGCGACCAGGTCGAGGGCCGTATCCCAGTCGGTTTCAATAAAAGTGTCAGGGTTTTCGATTTTGGATTTTAGATTTTGGATTTCGGATTGAGTGCGCTTTTCAGCAATAGCGGCGACTTGCCACGTGCCGCTTTCGACCTGCTCGGCCACGTTTGACAGCCACTTGGCGCGAATCAGGGGCCGGGTCAGCCGGTCGGGATGGTGGACATAGTCGTAGCCGTAGCGCCCTTTGACACATAAAGACATGCCGTTGACCGGGGCGTCGGGGGCGCTGGTAACACGCACAACGCGGCCATTGCGCACGTTCAGGTCAAAGTTGCAGCCCACGCCGCAGTAGGAACAGGTGGTCCGCACTTTGGTCACCTGGCTGGCCCGCCCCAAGCCCAGGCTCATCTTATCGTACAAGGCGCCGACCGGGCAGTAAGCCACGCATTGGCCGCAGCTTTCACAGCGAGCGTCGAGCATAAACTGATCGGCCCCGGCCACCAGCTTGCTCTTGAAGCCACGATGGGCAAAGCTCCAGACATCACGATTTTGGATTTCACCGCACGCCCGAATACAGCGGCTGCACAGGATACACTTGTTACGGTCAATGAAGACAAAAGGGTTGGGGTCCGGGTCAACCGGATAAGTATGGTGCGCTCCGTTATGTTCCGGCCAGGTCACGTCATACTCATAAACCAGATCCTGCAGCTCGCAGTTGCCGTTTACCTCACAGCGCATGCAGTCGTTGGGGTGATCGGTCAGCAGCATCTCCAGTACAAATTGACGCGTTTCACTGGCCTCTTCACTCTCGCTGTCAACCACCATGCCCTCAAAGACAGGAGTAGTACAGGCTGTTTGCAGCCCTCGGGCTTTGTCTACGGAGACGACACACATGCGGCACGCACCTACATTGGTCAGATCGGGATGGTGGCACAGGGTCGGAATATGAATCCCGGCCGCTCGCGCCGCTTCCAAAATGGTGCTTCCCTCAGCCGCCACAACTCGCCGGTTATTGATAGTCAAAGTAACAGTCATAGCATTACTCTCCTAGGGCATTGGCTCGCCGATACGCTGTAGCCATTCCAGATCGCACCGCAGACAACGCTTACACTCTTCCTGGATGGTCCGGGCATCGAAGCCCATTTCCACCTCGGTAAAGTTTTGGCGGGCCAGACGTTCCTGGGGCGATAGCATCTTGGCCTGGGGGCGGCGGACATCAGCATAGTCTGCCAGATCGAAGAGCTGCGGGATGTCATGGCGCTTGGGTTGATAATGGACCCCGCCCAGTTGTCCGGTGGCCAGCCAGTGATCTACGATAAGCGCGACCCGATTGCCGTGGGCCACAGACTGGACCACCGTGGCCGGACCGCTAACCGCATCCCCGGCCGCAAATACACCAGGGACATTGTCAAGCTCGAACGCTTTCCCCACCTCGAAGGTGGCCTTGTGGTGCATACCCAAGCTTTCGTCGTCCACCCAGGTGATCTGACCAATGGCCGGCACCAGCACCTCGCACGGCATATCGAACTCTGAGCCAGGGATGGGCACCGGGCGACGGCGACCGCTGGTGTCAAAATCACCCAGGGCCTGGCGCTGCAGCCGCACGCCGGTAACCACTTCATCGCCCAGAACGGTGACAGGTGTCACCAGGAAGTGGAATTGGATACCCTCTTCCCTGGCCCCCTCAATCTCTTCTCTAAGCGCCGGCATTTCATGCTCAGTGCGGCGGTAGACCACATGCACCTCTTTGGCCCCCAGGCGCAAGGCCGAACGGGCAGCATCCATAGCGGTGTCGCCGGCGCCCACTACTACCACCCGTTTACCGGACAAATTCGGCAGCCGGCCCAGGGCAATATCACGCAGCATCTGGACGCCGTGGTAGACTCCCTGCTTTTTCTCGCCATGGATACCCAGGCTCCGGCTTCTGTGCGCGCCCAAAGCCAAGACGATGGCCTTGTAGCCGTCTGCCTGGAGGCTCTTGATGGTAAAATCGGTGCCCAGCTCCACGTTACAGCGGATCTCTACGCCGGCCCGCCGGATGTGATCAATCTCGGCAAAGAGAGGCTCGCGCGGCAGGCGATAGGCCGGAATGCCATAGGTCATCATCCCGCCGGGCTGCGGCATCCGTTCAAAGACAGTGACCGCATAGCCGCGCTGGGCCAGGCGCAGCGCCGCCGTCAAGCCGCAAGGCCCGGCGCCGACGATAGCGACCTTGAGGTCCTTGGGCGGCGCTAGGCGGGGAGGCGTCCACGGTTCAGTGTAATATTGATCGGCCATAAACCGCTTGACATGCCGGATGGCAATGGCATCGTCAACCTGGCCGCGCCGGCAGACCCCCTCACAAAAGGCCGGGCAGACCCGGCCGCAAATCATGGCAAAGGGGTTGGCCTCGCGATGGACGGTCAGCGCTTCCGCATAGCGCCCCTGGGCAACCAGAGCCAGATAAGCCGGAACATCCACCCCGGCCGGGCAGGCGCTGACGCAGGGGGCGCGCACCAACTTCTGGCAACTGGCCGCCGGGCAGCGGCCTTCGGTGATGTGCGCCCAAAATTCCTCTTCAAAATGGCGCAGCACCGACAGAACCGGCGAAGGAGTCAACTGGCCCAACGCGCACAGAGAGCCGCGCTGCATCCCTTTAGCCAGATAGCGAATGCGGTCAATATCGACGGGTTCGCCTTTACCCGCCGTAATCCGCTCCAGAATCTCCAGCATCCTGACACTGCCGATGCGGCATGGCGGGCACTTACCACAGCTCTCATCACAGGCAAACTGCAAAAAGTACTTGGTGAACTCAACCATGCAGGTCGTTTCATCGGCGACGATCATGCCGCCCGAGCCCATGACCGCGCCGGCAGCCCGCAGCGAATCAAAATCCACCGGGGTATCCAGGTAGGCCTCCGGCAAACAACCGCCCAAAGGCCCGCCGGTTTGAACTGCCTTGAATTTCCGTCCGTTGGGAATGCCGCCGCCGATATCAAAAATGATGTCACGCAGGGTGATGCCCATCGGCACCTCAATCAAGCCGGTCCGGTTGACCATCCCGGTCAGAGCAAAAACAGCAGTCCCAGGACTGCCCTCTGTGCCGAGCTTTTTGAACCACTCCGCGCCCAGCCGCATGATACGGGGAATAAAAGCGTAGCTCTTGACATTGTTCACGTTGCTGGGCTGGCCCCATAAGCCCGCCACCGCCGGATAGGGCGGCCGAGGCCAGGGCTGGCCTCGCTCACCCTCGATGGAAGCCATCAAAGCTGTTTCTTCGCCGCACACAAACGCGCCGGCCCCCTCTTTAATGAGGATATCGAAGCTAAAATCAAACCCCAAAATATTCTGGCCCAGCAAGCCCAAAGCTCTGGCCTGAGCCAGGGCGATTTCCAGC
This sequence comes from Chloroflexota bacterium, assembly GCA_016860845.1. The sequence continues at coordinate 43,355 of BOKF01000051.1, read as the reverse complement.
CGCTCGATCGCCAGGGGATATTCCGCCCGGCAGTAGATGTAACCGGTCTCAGCGCCGATGGCGTAGCCGGCGATCAGCATACCCTCGATAACAGAATGAGGGTCGCCTTCCAGTATGGAGCGATCCATAAAAGCGCCCGGGTCGCCCTCGTCGGCGTTGCAAATGACGTACTTGGGCCATTTTTGCGTTTTACGGGCTAAACCCCACTTCATGCCGGTGGAAAATCCGCCGCCGCCGCGTCCTCGCACCCCTGATTTGGTCACTTCGTCAACGACCTGGTCGGGAGTCAGGGCCGTTAAAACTTTATGTAAGGCCTGGTAGCCGGCCCTGGCCCGGTAATGATCAATATTCTCCGGGTCAATGACGCCGCAATTCTCCAGCAGCACCCGCTGCTGTTTGCCATAGAAACCTATCTCGTGCCATTTCTCAATGACAGTTTCGCCGGCTGGATCGTGATATAAGATTTTCTCGACCGGCTGGCCGCCGATGAGATGCTCATTGACAATCTCTTGGACGTGGTGGGGGGTAACTTGATTATAAAAGGTTTCGTCGGGGTAGACGACCATGATGGGGCCTTGGGCGCAAAAACCGAAACAGCCGGTGCGGCGCACTTCCACCTGTTCGCCCAGGTCGAGTTGGTCCAACTCCTCTTGCAATGCCCGCCGCACCTCTCCGCTGGCCGAGGAACTGCAGCCGGTGCCTGTACAGATAGCCACCCAGCGGTGTTGCGGATTGGTAACCGCCTTCAGCGCCTCTGGCGGGATGGTCGGTAAACTTTCTGATGCGTTCATGGGAATCATCCTCTCAGGCCGTTTCGGCCTCCGGGGCTGCGGTGATCTGTTTTTTTACTTGACGCACCAGCATCTCCGCCCGCATCCGGCCCATGACCTGATTGTCCAGCACAGCTACCGGGGCCAGGGCGCAAGAGCCTAAACAATAAATGATCTCCACGGTTAGCTGACCATCGCCGCTCGTTTCTCCCGGCTGAATCTCGAATTCACCCTCGACGGCAGTCAGCAGCCCCGGCGTGCCTTTGACGTGACAGGCGGTGCCGTCACACAATTTCAGGACATGCCGGCCACGCCGTTCGAGGTAAAACTGGGCATAGAAGGTGGCGACGCCGTAAACCTTCCCAATCGAAACGCCGAGCCTCTGGGCAATCAGCTTCAGTACTTCTGCCGGCAGATAGCCGTAGAGGGCCTGTGCTCTTTGCAACATAGGAATCAGGGCGCCTCGCTGTCCCTGGTACTTCTCGAAGACTTCGTCCATCAACGAGAGGTCAAATGCGCCGTTGTCATTTGCACTCATTCCCGTTTCTCCTGTGAGCTGATATTTGGTTTTACTATAGTAGAATTATCGGCTGCGCTTGGTAAGTGTCATCTGTCCTGAATGATTGGAACAAATGTCACAAATATGGGCACTAACCCAGGCCGACCTGCCCCGTCGCCAAAAATTTGGCACCCGCGATCATAAAGCCAACCCCAAAAAAGGCCAGGGCGGCCCCGCAAATAAGCATGATCCAGCGATAAACGGGGGGACTGATCAGCGCCCGCCCGCTGCCGGTCAGCCAGGCCAGGCCGGTCAGCCAGCCAATATCGGTCAGCCAGTGGACCACAAAGAGCAGAGCCACCCCCACCAATCCCCAGGCCATAGACTGGCGAATGTAGAGCGGCGTTATCAGCGCCCACCAAACCCACCAGTAGGGATTGCTCAGGCTAAAAAAGATGCCGGTCGGCACCAGGCCGAAGCGAACCTCTTTGGCCGCCTCACCGGCCAGCGTCACTTGGCGCCGCCAGGCGGCCACGGCCAGGCTCCAGCCCATCCAGGCCAGAAAGCCCCCGCCGACCAGGGCAATAAGCCCGGCCACCAGCGGCTGGTTCAGCAGCGAATCCCGCCCCAGCCACAAGATCAGGGCAATCGCCGCCACGTACAGCCCTTCGGCCAGGCCGTGCCCCAACGACAGCCACCAGCCCGACCACTTGCCCCGCCGTGAGCCTTCGGCAATGGCCATCGTCGTCAGCGGGCCGGGTGACAGCGCGCCGGAGAGACTGATGATAAAGAAGGTTCCTAGAAGTTCGATCATTTAGGTAGGTCCAAAATTTAAATAAACATTATCGGGATTAAGGTGACAGGCACTTATCGGACTACTCATTGGGCTTATTTGAACAAAACCTGCCTCTATTTAGTATTTAAAAGTGCCTGTCACCTGGTTCTCTGTTCTTCTTGCCTGAAGATAATGTGACTCAGCCCTTGTCCCATCTGAGCCAGCTTCCACTTCAAAAATGGTGGCCGGACATCAAGCGCCTGAATTGCCGCCAGGTCAAACCAGCGAAATTCCCAGGCCGAATCTCTGCTGAATGACTCTTGCCCCATGAAGTCAATCTCTGGCCCCGGAGATACGGCAAAATAAAAGCTTACTTCGTGGTATCTTTCGCCGCCGAGGGTAAAGAAGTTTTCAACCGTCCACAGCAGTTGGGGGGACTGAGCGGTTATGCCTAATTCTTCTTGTAATTCCCGTGCAATGGCTTCCAGGGCCGACTCCCCTGCTTTTACCCGGCCGCCGGGCAAGAACCAGAAATCTATCTCCGGGGTCGTGGTGAAAAGATACCTCTCCTGGTGTTCGATCAGGGCGGCGACGCGATAGTTAAAGGTATAAAGACCAGTCTTAAAGGAAATGTCTGCCAATAACTTGACCTCGGGGGATAAATAAGTGGTTGCGGAAACGTATGGGGTTACTCGGATACGCCTTCCTCGTCAGTCAGCCCTGCTTCCACGATGTTAAGATGCCTGATCATCGGATCAGCCAGCGCCCGCTCCCGGTCGCCCTGGAGCACCCAGCGCGTCGGTCCCTGCGCTGTCGGCGCCCCTAGCAACGTGGGCTGAAAGCCAGCCTTTAAAATTCCTCGGCGGGAGGCCATATTCTCCAACGTATGCCCAATCCAAAACCGCTCCGCCTCGGCGCCTTCTGCCTGGAGAATCGCTTGCAGCAGCCGGGGATAGACCCCTTGCCCCCGCCAGGTCGGCAGCGTCGCGAAGTCCCAGAGACTGCGATCGTAAACGCCCAGGGGCCATTCCAACCCTGGCCCGATCCGCTCTGTTTGCGTAGCCACCCAGCCGTAGGCAACGGGCGTTCCTTGGATGAAGGCGACGTAGGGACGATGGCCCGCCCGCACCCGCGCCTCGATGGCCCAGAGATACAAGTGCTGCAGGGATGCCAGCAGCGGAACATCGAGCACATGTTCAACATGCCAGTTCGCCAGGGGGGCCAGGGGCGGCAGGGTATCACCCCGCCACCAGGTGTAACGGTATCCGGTAAGAGTAGTGGACATGCATCGCTCTTGATTATACTATGCTGATGATTCAGCCTCAACTCTTACCCCTTGCCACCGTTAACCGGCCACATCTCCGGCCAGCGTTTGAGCGCATCGGCGACAGCCCAACTAGCGGATTGGCCCAGGCCGCAGATGCTGGTATCGGTCATCACCCGGCCCAGTTCCAACAGGGTGGCGACGTCGCCGGGCTGGGCCAGGCCCGCTTCCATCCGCTGCAATATCTCGGCCTGGCGCTGCGTACCCATCTGGCAGGGGTAGCATTTGCCGCAGCTTTCGTGAGCAAAGAACTCGGCGACGCGGGTCAGGACATCGGCCAGTTCAACCGTATCGTCAAAAACCATCATCGTCCCCGCGCCGATGGTCCCACCCACGCGCTTGAAATCCTCAAAAGTAATCGGCGTGTCTATGTGTTCCGGCCGCAAAAACGTGCCGGCCGCGCCGCCGGTCAAGATGCCCTGCAGGGTTCTCCCTTCGGCCAGCCCGCCGGCCAGGTCATAAATCAGATGATGCAGCGGGACGCCAAACGGCACTTCATACACGCCCGGCCGCCTGACCGAGCCGCTCACAGCAAACAGCTTGGTCCCCGCCGACTCCTCCGTGCCCAGGGAGTTATACCATTTTCCCCCGTGCATAATGATCGAAGGTACTTTGGCCAGCGTCTCGACATTGTTGATGACCGTCGGCCTGCCCCACAGCCCGTAATTGGCCGGAAAGGGCGGGCGCAGGCGCGGAAAGCCACGCTTGCCTTCGATGGACTCGATCAGGGCTGTCTCTTCGCCGCAGATATAAGCCCCCGCGCCCCGCCGCACGGCAATGTGGCAGCTAAAGCCGCTGCCCTGGATGTTATCGCCCAGCCAGCCGGCTTTCTCCATCTCGGTCACAGCCTGGCAGAAGCGCTCGTAGCCGGAGCGATGCTCGCCGCGCACGTAAATGTAGCCCTGGGCCGCGCCGATGGCGTAACAGCCCACAATCAGCCCCTCGACCACCCGGAACGGATCGCCGTCCATCAGCGCCCGGTCCTTAAAGGCCCCCACTTCACTCTCGTCGGCGTTGCAGATAAAGTAGCGCGGACCCGGCGGGTTGGACGCCGCGAACTGCCACTTGACCCCGGCGGGAAAGGCTGCGCCACCACGCCCGACCAGCTTGCTGACCTTGACCACCTCGATAACCTCGGCCGGGGTCAGCTCTTGCAGCACCCGCCGCAGCGCCGCCAGGCCGCCCTGGGCGCGGTATTCGCTGAGGCTGGTCGGGTCAACTACCTTCACGTTAGCCATAGCCACCTTGACCAGCCCGCCGATGTTAGTTTGCTGCTGGCCGTGGCGGGGGGCATTGTTCAACAGGACGTGAATGCGCTGGGGCGAGGCTTGAAAATGGCGCGTCTCGTTGACCAGCACCGCCGGAGCGTGGTCGCACAACCCCAGGCAGCGCACCGCTTCGACGGTATACTCGCCGTCCGGGGTAGTTTCACCCGGCTTGATTTGCAGGTGCTGGCACAGCGCCGCCTCGACCCTGGCCGCGCCGTGAATGGCGCAGGGCGCGTCCTCGCAGATGCGGATGATCTTTTTGCCGACCGGCCCAGTGTAGAACATGGTGTAGAACTCGGTCACACCGTACACGTCCGAGAGGGGGACGTTCAGCGCCCGGGCAATGCGGCTGATGACGTGGCGCGGCAGCCAACCGCCGTAGAGGGCCTGGGCCTCGTGCAGCACTTCCAGCAGGATGGAGCGGCCTGTGCCGTTGCCACCCCACAGCGGCGAGCCGGTCGCCAGCAGTTTTTCCAGGGCCTTATCCTGCGGCGAAACCGGGCCGACTTCCTGCCACAGCTTCTCCACACACTCGGCTACCTCCGAGCAATCCCAATCGGCGGGGGTGTCCGCACCGGCCACATCGGGCTGCAATGACAGCTCGTATTTCCGGCTCCAATCGAGGTCGGCCAGCTCCGAGCCAATAAATAACTGCTGGTCTTTCAAGCGGATGGCCTGGAAAAGGTCGTAATCGCTCAGCAGGAACAGGCGGGGGGCCAGGTCGGTCGGGTCCAGGCCGGGAATGGCCGCGCCCACGCGCAGGCCGGTTTCGACCCACTCATCGGAACGCAGCATACCCTGCCGGGCATACTGCACAAAAACCCGCAGCCAAAACAAGGAGGCGTGGCTGGCCCGTCCCTGGCGAATATCGGCAACAAATCGCTCTAACTTGTGGCTCATGGTTCTCCTTTGAAACGGACAGCATCAAACGCCGCCAATAGTAATCCAAATTAAATGGAGCGTCAAATGGTTATTGAAGGGTGAAGAAGCATGGGGGTAGAAGATAGAAGATAGAGAATAGAAGATAGAAAAACAGAGACTCCAAGTATTCCACCTACTATCTACTATCCTCTATCCACGATCCTCTATCCTCTAACCTCTTCCGCCTGCGCGGCCTCGATCACTTCGGCGGCCAGGTCATAGCGGTCAAAGGCAGGCATGAGGTAGATACCGTGCACGTGGGGGCGGAGCTGCCGGATCAACTCGCGGGCCATGGCTACGCCTTCTTGCGCGCCCCTTTCCCCGGCCTGGCGCATGCGCTGGCGGACCTCGGCGGGGATATGGATGCCGGGGACTTCGTTGTGCAGAAAATCGGCGTGGCGGGCATTATAGAGGGGCAGCACGCCGGCCAGGAGGGGCAGAGCTAGCGGGCCATGCTCGGCTTCATAGCGGGCCACAAAGCCGGTCAGATCGGCGGGGTCGTAGAGCGGCTGGGTCAGGGCAAAGTCGGCCCCGTTCTCGATCTTCTGGCGCAGCACCTTGATCTCGCGGGCGGGGTCTGCCGGCGTTGGGTTGAGGGCGCAGCCGACCAGAAAATTGGTCGGCTGGGTAATCAGCTCGCCGCCGTAATCCAGGCCCTGGTTGAAACCCTGCTTAATCAGCTTGATCAGCCCGGTCGGCACCACGTCGTAGCTGTCCAGCGCCTCGGGATACTCGCCAATGTTCGTCGGGTCGCCCATCACGACAAAGATATTACGCACGTCGAGGGCATGCGCGGCCAGCAGGTCGCCCTGCACCCGCAGAATGTTGCGGCCGCGCGTAGGAAAATGGAGCACCGTTTCCAGATCGAGCTTGGTTTGGATCAGGTGGCAGACCGCCCAGGGACTCATGCGCATCCGCGAACGGGGGCTGTCGGCCACGTTAATGACGTTGGCCCCGGCGGCTTGGAGCGTGGCAGCTCCGGCCAGGACGCGCTCGGCGGAGAAGCCCTTGGGGGGACTCATTTCCACGCTGGCGATAAAACCACCCGACGCCAGGCGCCGGGCCAACCGGGTCGGCGGCAGCGCACCGGACTGGCTCAGGCGGGCCGGCTCGTCGCCGGGCAGGCGCGATAAAGCAGGCGCGGAGCGGGTGGGGTCATCAAGGGCGGCCCGCATCTGGGTGATATGCTCCGGTGTGGTGCCGCAGCAGCCGCCAACCAGCCGCGCCCCGGCCTCGATAAAGGCCAGAGCATAATCACCAAAATATTCCGGCGAGGAAGGGTACATCATCCGCCCGCCGACCCGTTCCGGCCAGCCGGCATTCGGCTGGGCCGAGAGGCGCGTCCCGGCAGGCAAGGCTTTGGCCAGGCTTTGCAGGGTGCGCAGCACGCCGGCCGGCCCGACCGAACAATTGACGCCAATCACGTCCAGCGGCAGGTCGGCCAGGGTGGCGGCGACCTTTTGGGGGGTGTGGCCGAGCGGGGTGCGGCCATCGTCGGTGAAGGTCAGTTGGGCGACCAGGGGCAGGTCAGGCGATACCTCACGGGCGGCCAGGGCGGCCTGGACCAGTTCAAACAGGTCGGTAAAGGTATCGAAGACAAGCAGGTCAGCGCCGGCCTCAACCAGCGCGGCGATTTGCTGCTGGAAGGCTGCCCGCGCTTCGGCGGCGCTCAGGCGGCCCAAGGGGGCCAGGCGCGGCCCCAGCGGCCCAACCGAACCGCCGATAAAGACTTCTTTGAAAGCGGCATCCACCACCCGGCGAGCCAGCCGGACCCCGGCCCGGTTGATCTCGGCCACTTTATCGGCGGCCAGGCCAAACTCACCCAATTTGAAGCGGTTGGCCCCAAAGGTGTTGGTTTCGATGACATTGACCCCGGCGTCAATGTAAGCCCGGTGAATGTCGGCAATGAGGGCCGGCTGGCTGAGATTCAGTTCATCAAAACAACGCTCAACAGGAATGCCTTTGCTGTAAATCATCGTGCCCATAGCCCCATCACAAAGCAGAGGCCGGGCGTCGAGCTGTTGTAAAAATGGATGGGTCATTATATCCTCTCCTTTGTCATTCTGAGCGAGCGCAGCGAGCGAAGAATCGCGCCTCTCAACCCGGAGATGCTTCGGCCTCCGGCCTCAGCATGACACACGGCCTCTGTCATTCTGAGCGAGCGCAGCGAGCGAAGAATCGCGCCTCCACCGCAGAGATGCTTCGGCCTTCGGCCTCAGCATGACACACGGCCTCTGTCATTCTGAGCAAGCGCAGCGAGCGAAGAATCGCGCCCCAACCTGGAGATGCTTCGGCCTCTGGCCTCAGCATGACAGGCTATTCCTCCTTAAACCATTCAGCACTTAAATCTATCCAGGCTGGATTCATCGACTCAATTAAGGCGATCTTTTTGGCCCTTACCCAACCCTTAATCTGTTTCTCGCGGGCCAAAGCAGTCTTAATGTCAGGCGTCTCTTCAAAATACACCAATTGGGTAATGTTATACTTGCTGGTGAATCCTGGTACAAGTTTGCGTTTGTGTTCGTACACACGGCGTTCAAGATTGTTAGTAACGCCTGTGTAGAGCGTTCGTGATCTGTTTGTCATGATATAGACGTAATACTTTTTCACGTTTTATAAGTGTTCGACCCTTTCCTGTGTCATTCTGAGCGAGCGTAGGGAGCGAAGAATCTCGCCCCCACCGCAGAGATGCTTCAGCCTCCGGCCTCAGCATGACAGGGCGCTTGTCATTCTGAGCGAGCGTAGGGAGCGAAGAATCTCGCCCCCACCGCAGAGATGCTTCAGCCTTTGGCCTCAGCATGACACCATGAACAGGGTGGCCAGGTCCATGGTCGTAAAGAGCTTGACCTCGTCGCTGGCCAGCAGGCCGTAGGCAAAGGTCAGCGCCTTGACTTCCTGCTGGTAAGTTTTGTCGCGGATGTAGCGGTAGGCCAGCCAGGACGGGTTGCCCACCACCCGGTCAAATTTGCGTGCGGCCAGCAGCAGGGGCCGGGCCGTATTCTTGAGCATGTAGGCCCAGATCGAGTTGCGTCCTTCCTGGATCAGCCGATTGAGCAGCCGCAAATTTTGCGACCAATAGCTGGCCGACAAATCGGCCACGCCCCGCTGAGCGGCGCTGAAACGCTCCCTGACCAGGCGCAGAAAGCCCCCCAGAGTCGCCTGGTTGAACTCGTCCAGGGGATACTGGGCGTACTCTTCCATCTGCTCGACAACCGAGGTAAAGACGCCAGGCTCCTGGGCGGCGTCTACCGGGATGTGAAAGACCTCCTTGCGCTCAGGGTCTACCGGGATGACCAGGGTATCGCGGTGCGGCCCGGCCGCGGCGGGCGTCAGCAGGGCATCGGCCATATAAACCGGCAGCGGCGATAATTTGATCTGCCCATCGGGGCGGGCTTGCTGCATGTGCGGGCTGATCGCCAGGAGGTAGTTGGTGCGGGCAATGGTCACAGCCAGGGGATGCACGTCCATCCCGGCGATATTTTCCAGGGCAAAATCCACCAGCGCCCAGCCGGTTAGCCTCTGGGCGGCCAGCTTACGGATAGCCGTAAACAGAAAAGTGTCGGAGCCGCTGGAAGGGTCGAGCAGGCTTAAACCGGGGCCATAGCCGGCCTCCACCAGGGTCAATTCGGCCAGCCAATCCGGGGTATAATACTCGCCTAACTCGTGACGCGTTTCCGGGTCAACCAGGTTTTGATAGAGCTGTTTGAGCAGGTCTTCGTTGATCTGGGTGAGATCGTAGACGCGCAAGGTGTCGGCCAGGCGGCGCAGCATCTCTACCACGTCCGGCAAAACCGCTTCGTCGAGAATCCAGGCGAAGAAGTCAATCTCCCCCAAATTGCTGACGCCAAAACGATGAAACGCCTCGCCGGTAATGATGTCCAGCAGCAGGTCGTTCTGCTGCGGCACACTGTCGGTCAAAGCTGAATAGGCCAGGATTTTGGCAAACTGGTTCAAAAAGGTGTGGCGCACAAAGAGGGCATCGTTGCCAATATCAGAGCCGTAGACCTTGGCCAGCACGGCCCGCCACTGCTGGCGTTTAACTTGCAGGGTGGGCGACTGTTCCAGCCGGGCCAGCAAATCGTGCAGGGTTTTGGCAGCGGCGCGAAAGGTGGGGCTGTACAGGCCAAAGCGGCGGACGATGTCGGCGGAGGTGGGAGGCAGGTTGCGCTGACTAAAGAGGTAGGAATCGAGCCAGAGGAAGGCCGGTTCAGCCTCAGCCGTATCAAGATTAAAGCGATCATCCAAATTGAGATGCCCGGCACTGAGGGTGTAGACCTCGAAAGCCAGTCCATCGGTCAGCAGGCCGACACCCTCGCTGCCGTTAGGTAAGGTAGTGAGATAGTCGGTCAATTCACGCAGGCCGTCGCTGCGCTCTCGCTCCAAATCGCGCTTAAATTCAAAGACTAGGTTATGGCAGAGGGCATCTATCCAGCCCCGCCGCCGCACGTCAATCTTGATGAAGCGCTCAACATCCACTTCGTCGGAGCGAATATGAAAGGCGTTATTCAGGAAACTCAGGAAAAGTTGGCGGCGGTAATCGTGGTGGCGGCTTTCGTCGCGGGCCGTGCGGGCCTGGGTGAGATAGTTTGTAAAGGTTTGAGCGAAAGCAGATAAGACTGGCATCTATTCCTCATGAGTCGGCTGGGCAATAAGGTAATGATACCTTGATTCAAGGGATATTGTCAATGATATTGGCAGACCTGACAGGTCTTGAAGACCTGTCAGGTCTCTGACTACCACCGGCTGGTAAAGGCTTTATCACCGCCAGATAAAGGGCCGATCAGCACTGGGTAGGGGGTGTTATCAGCACTAGATAAAGGGTATTACCAACGCCTGATAAAGGGCTTATCAGCAATTGATAAGGGGTATTATCTGCACTAGGCAAGAGGTATTGCCAGCACTTGATAAAGGACTTATCAGCGCTGGATAAGGGGTATTATCTGCGCTTGGGAGGGGCGAAAGCCATGTCATGCTGCGGCCGTAGGCCGCAGCATCTCTATGTTGGAGAGCGAGATTCTTCACTTCGCTGCGCTCCGTTCAGAATGACAAGAACCATGTCATACTGAGGCCGCAGGCCGAAGCATCTCTGGGTTGGAGAGCGAGATTCTTCACTTCGCTGCGCTCCGTTCAGAATGACATGGGCAGCTACTTTTCACTTCGCTGCACTCCGTTTAGAATGACAAGGGCGAGGTTTAAAACAAACAGCCCCAAGTTATGGTGAGACTGGGGCTGTGGCAACAACGGGGCGGTTGAAGCAGGGGGGAAATTAGTTTACAGTGAGGGTGGGAGCCAGTGACCCGCTGCGGATTGTCTCACTGAAAAGGGCGCGCACTTCCAGGGTGTAATCGCCAGGAGCCAGACCAGCCGGGACAAGAAAGATCAACTCGGTCGCGGTGTTCTTGGCGATGATCTCCACACGAATAGCACTGCCTTCGCCACCCAGTAGGAAAATACCCTGGGTGTAGTCAGCCGGATCAAACTTTAGCCGGTGGCCGGCCAGTTGGCCCAATCCACTAGGCGTAAGCACACTGTCACGTTCACCGGTGTTGGTGTCAATATATTCCAGCAAGATGGGGCGAACTTCCGTGGCGATTTGCTTCTGGGGATGGACTTTATCGCGGATGGCCCGGCGCAAGCGCGGGCCAGGGCTGACCACAGCCTCGGTGCTGTGGCGGCCAGGGGTAAAGCCGTCAGTCTGACCGTCAAAGTTACCCCGAATACTGATACCATAGGTTTCCATTGGAGTAGTGACCTTAAAACCATCCAGCACTGCACTTTCAATCGTGGCGAAATAATCTTCCAGAGCAGCCATGGCGCTGGCTTTAGAAGTGACCGTACCACGGGCAACCATGCGGTCAATGATGCCTTCCAGGTCAATGACGCCGTTAAACTGGACAACAGCCCGGTAGTTGTTGGCGCCGTTGGTAAGATAATTTTTCTGAAGTGAGTATGATATGCTCACGATAACAAAACTCCTTTAACTGATTGAATGTGTAATACATGTTTATAGATTTTGAATTTGATAGAGGGGGTAAAGAAGGTTTCAAGATGTTGACGACGATATACTCACAACCTTTCGGGCGGACAGAGAAACGAATAAAATCAACGGCCGCACGGTGTCCGCCGGGCTTCACTCTTTGAGAGAAAGCTCGCCAGCCGTGATTCTTTAACCATCAAGACTTTCGCCGGGATGTCATGCTGAGGCCGTAGGCCGAAGCATCTCCACTTTGGAAGGCGAGATTCTTCACTTCGCTGCGCTCCGTTCAGAATGACAAGAACCATGTCATGCTAAGGCCGCAGGCCGAAGCATCTCCACTTTGGAAGGCGAGATTCTTCACTTCGCTGCGCTCCGTTCAGAATGACAAAAGCCATGTCATGCTGAGGCCGCAGGCCGAAGCAACTCCACTTTGGAGGCAGGATTCTTCGCTCGCTATGCTCGCTCAGAATGACATGGGAAAGTCCTGACAACATTAAATGTTATAACACAAAAACAGGGTCAGCAACACCCCAGAAATAGGGGGAAAAGGTTACGAATCCAGGGTTAAGGGGAAGCTGGCGTGAAAGACAGTGCCATGATCGGGGGAGGAGGTAAAGGAAACACGGCCTTTGAGATAACGCTCGCTGAGCAGCTTCATACTGTAAGTGCCCAGGCCGCGGCCCGTCCCCTTGGTCGAGAAAGAGCGTTGAAAAATCTGAAGCTGGACCTGGCGGGGCATGTAGCCGGGGTTATGGACCCAGAACTCGATCATATCCGGATAAGCGGTACAGCCCAGGGTGACGACCTCGCCAGGAGCAGCAGCTTCCAAAGCGTTTTTGACCATGTTGCCGATGACCCGCTGCAGCAGGGTGAGGTCGCTGGTAAAGGAAACCAAAGGGGCATGCGGATCAAGCTCAAGACGGCGGCCGCCGGCGGCCTCGTGATGCTGGTATAACGTCAGCACCTCCTGCAAAAGCGCTTGTGAGTCGAGCCTGGTCGGGTGAACAAGCAACTCGTTACTCTCGGCAGCGTTGAGTTCGCGCTGGGTATTGATCTCCTCAATTAAACGCCCGGAGAGACGAGAGAGCGCGCCGGTAATGGTCTCTAATTCAGCCGGAGTGGCTTCTGTTAATAAGCCGGCAAAGCCGCGCAGCCCGCCGGCGACATTCAACAGGTCATGCAAGAAGATGCGTTCCAGCGCCTGGCGGCGTTTTTCGTGGCTAATATCTTTGACGGCAAAAATGGAAAATGTCTCGCCGTCCAAAGTAAGCGGGGTGGCCCAAACCTGCAAATCGAGGGCGTCGCCGTTCTGGAGAGCAATCCGGCATTCCTGGATACTCTCCTGCCCTTTCAGACTGGAGAGAAGCGCTTGAACTGCCCCGCATGTTTGACAAAACTCACTGGTGCCGCACCCGCCCTCGGTTTCAAAAGCGTGAACGCAGCCCAACGCTTCGCCCGGCCGCAGGCCAATGATAACTGCGTCGTCGTTCAGATCCGTTGTTTTGAGCAGGTTATGGTTAGCAAAAACAATTTGTCGCTGCTGGTTTACAACCAAGACTATGTCGGGGACAGCATTAAAGAGCCGCTCGAACAGGGGTAGCTTGAGCAAGTAGCGGGCCTGAGCGGCAATTTTCTCGCCAGGGGCACGTTCGGCCGGAGCAAATTGGGTAGGCATTTCCGATGAGGTCATAATTTTCTACAAGCCAATTATACAGAAATGCGCCTAATTGAAAATTCTGACAAATATTACCAGAGGGCTTTGCCGCCATGCCCGGCCAAAGCCGCCTCAATTGCCTCGGCCCAGGCCGGTATGAGGCGGGCGCAGGCGCGGACCAGGCCAAAGCTGCCGGCCAGCATCATATCGCCAAAGGGGGTAGCCAGGTAGGGCTGGAGGGTCGAGCTGCGCAAGAAGTTGCGGCGGGGGCCGGTAACGGAGAGAAAATCAAGGGGAATGGCGTAATCGGCAAACATTACGGCGCCGTGGCCGTTGCTGTCGAAGATTTCGGCATGAGTTAAGTCGCCTTGAGCCAGATGGTGCAAGTAGCCTTCAAGCTGGGAGGGAGTGATTTCGCCGGTGTGGTGCTCAAAGACCCCCTCGATGCCGCCCAGAGGGTCGCCGGTGGCCGGCCCCAGGCGGAAGGCCAGGCAGTGGAAATTGCCAATATTGGCGACAATCGCCGGCCGGGTCTGAGCGACCCGAGGGTCTTCCAGTGCGCCAAGGACGGCTGCCGGGGCAGTATCCATCAGCACTACCGGCAAATCGGGCCGGGCGGCGCGGGCAAGATTGGCGGCGGCCTGCAAGCGGGTCATGATTTCAGGCACGTGTTCGGCCGGAAAGGCAAACGAGGCCAGGCTGTTACGCTGGCTGATACAGCGCTCGATGTGCTGGAAGCGAAAGAGGCGGTCACTGATGCCGGGCGGTGCGTTGCCGTGGTCGAAGACGGCGATGGCGATAGCATCCAGGTTGTGGGCCAAATCCACCCCAAAACGGGCAAAGGCAGCCGATATAGCCCCATAATCAAAGTCACCCAGCCTCAAGCGCACTACCTGATCGTTAAGGACCGCCGCTTCATCATCACCGACAATCGTCGCCCCCATGGCGGCCACACGGCTGAGATCGTCGTCAAAGGTGCGGGCGGCGTCGGGTGTCACCCAGAGTGGATAACCGGCTTGAATATGGTCGCGGGCCGCCCAGGCGCAGGGACCACCCCCCATCAGAACCCCGTGCAGGAGCACTCCCGCGCCTTGCCGGGTGGCCGCCCGGATTTGTTCGGCCAGCATAACCGTGGGTGAGGGCAAGACCAGTTTGTAGCAGTTTTCAACTTCTTTATCACTATCAAACAGCAAAATATCCTGGGTGCCGGTGCCGACATCCACGGCGAGGATTTTCATACCTTGCTCCTGTATTAACGAACACTGGCCGACCCCCTCCCTACCCTCCCCCTAGGAGGGGGAGGGTTAGGGTGGGGGTGCAGCCAGCGGTCAGTTTTTCACTTTCTTGGGTAACTGCTTTTCCACGTACAACTTCCCGTCGGGGGTGACGGTCATCGAGCCGTGCTGGTTGGCTTTGATCCAGCCGCGGTGTTCGGCGGTCATGCGCAGGCTGTTTTCGATGTTCAGCGGGGCGCGGATTTTAGCCTCGCGGTAACAGGTGTAGACATGATCCAGGGTAATCGGTTTGACCTTGAGGATGTGCTGCAAGTAGTAGAGAAAGACCAGATTGCGCTCCTCATTAGTAATCGGCAGCTTGGCATCCATAAATTCAACCAGCGAAGGACGATCACCGGCATGGCCCAACTTAAGGTCCTGCATAAAAGTGTAGGTAGGTAAGGATGGGGCCGGCGCTTTAGGTTCGGGAGCCGGTTCGGCTGGGGGTGGTAGAGGCGCGGGTTCAGGAGGGGCGGGGACAGCCGCTTTGGTCTCCACGGGAGCGGGTGGGCTGGTTACTCCAGGAGATGGAATCATAATCGGCAGAGGAACGGTTTCGGAGCGGGTTCTGGAACCGCGAGCGGTTTTCACCCGTTTGGACCTGGGGGTCAGCAACGACTCGGCCTCCTCTGACTGGCCGTTTGGCTCCACAAAATGAGCCTTAAAATCATTGTAAATCGCCTTGACAAAGGTCTCACTGCCCTCAACCTCCAACAAGCCTTGCGATAAATCTATTTTTAGCCTGGTTGTCATCTATGACCCTCCGTGCGTATGGGGTAAGGGCGTGTTCCGTTTTTACGCATCACACCAGACGCACACTATGCTTGAGCTTATTTGAGTTTTGGAACTGCTTTAGTTATGTTTTGGGATTATCGGCCAAACTTTGACTCGATTATAGCACATTCTGGCGAATCGTAAAGCATCCTAAGAGTACGGGGTGCAACCCAAACTTTAGAATTGTAATACAGGCCAGGTGGTGTAAAATCAGAGGGCTATGGGTGCTTGCATTGGGATTGATTACACTGCTGCGGTTCACCAGGCTGCCGGCATCGGGCGCTACAGCCGCGAATTGGTCAGGGCACTGGCGGCTCTACCCCTTGAGACGGATGGGCCTCAGTTTCACCTCTTTGTCGCCGCTGCGAGTAAGGTTGTTCAACCCGAGCTGCCCGGTCTCAACTTTACCTGGCAGCCTACCCGTCTAACAGAGCGCTGGCTGTCCCGGCTGTGGTACCGGCTCCACCTGCCCCTCCCAATTGAGACCTGGACCGGCCCGCTGGACCTGTTCCACGCCACCGACTTTTTCCTGCCGCCGGTCCGTCGCGGCACGCGGACCATCGTCACGATCCACGACCTCTCTTTTGTGCGCCTGCCGGAAACAGTCATGCCGGGCATGACCAACCATCTGAACCGGTGGGTTCCCCTTTCGGTCAAGCGAGCGGATCACGTTATTGCCGTTTCAGAAGCGACCCGTCAGGATTTGATCGAGCTTTACCAGACGCCGCCAGAGAAAATATCGGTGCTGTATCACGGCGTCACCCCAGACTTTAAGCCGGTGATCGAACCAGACAAACTCAGTGCAGTTCGCCAGAAATATGATCTGGGCCAACAGCCCTTTATTTTAAGCGTGGGCACTATCCAGCCCCGTAAAAATTATCAAAGGTTGATCCAGGCCTTTGCTGCCTTAGACCCTGCCCTGGCCCTGGTGATTGTCGGCAGTAGAGGCTGGAACTACGCCGATGTTTTTGCCGAGGTGGCCCGGCAAGGTTTGGAGGAACGGGTTCATTTTCTCGGCTTTGTGGCCGACGCCGATTTACCCGCACTTTATAGTGCGGCCAGTTTGTTTGTATATCCATCCCTATACGAAGGCTTTGGCCTGCCTGTTCTGGAAGCGATGGCCTGCGGCACCCCGGTAATCGTCGCCAACCAATCGGCCTTGCCAGAAGTGGTTGGCGAGGCCGGCTTGTTGATTGATCCGGGTAATGTCGAGGCGATAGCGGCGGCAATGGCCCGCGTGCTGACTGACACTACACTGAGCCGGCATATGGCTCAGGCCGGACAAGCCCGTGCGGCCTGTTTTACCTGGCCTGGGATGGCAGCGAAGTTGTTAAATCTGTATGAACAAATCATTGAGGAGTGAAGATAGCAGCAAAGACACCGCCTCTTTGAATGAGAAGTGTAAACTTTCAACCTGCAACCTGCTACCCTGCCCTATGCACATTTGTCTTGACGTTTCGCCAACTGCCCAAAAACACGCCGGGCTGGGGCGCTATGCCGGAGAGATTGCCCGCGCCCTGGCCGAATACAAAAGCCAGCATCAACTCTCGCTGTTTTACAACCGCGAGGGCGAAGCTGAGTTACCTGATTATCTCCGGCACCTGCCTTACCGGACAGTGAATGTAGGCAACAAGCCGTGGCGAATGGGCGTGCTGCTGTCGCAGATGACCCGCTGGCCCATGGACCAAACCTTTGGCGCGGTAGATATTTTCCATGCAACCAATCATCTCCTGGCCCATTTCCGGCTGGCCCGGACGGTCTACACCCTGCACGATCTTATCTTTCTGCGCTACCCGGAGTACCATCTGCCCTACAATCGCTGGTATCTAACCTTGGCCATGCCGCGCTACCTGCGGGCTGCGCATGTGATTGTGACTCCATCGGAGTGGTCGAAGCAGGATGCTATGGCCTATTACGGCCTGCCGGAGTCGAAAATCAAGGTGATCTATGAAGCGCCGGCACCAACGTTTCAGCCCATCAGTGACCCGGCTAACCTGGCGCGGGTAAAACAGCAGTATCAATTGCCTGAAAAGTATATCTTAAACGTAGGGACCATCGAGCCGCGCAAAAACCTCAGCCGTCTGCTGGAGGCGTTCCAGCCGTTGCTGGCCGATTGGCCGGATTTGAAACTGGTCTTGATTGGCAAAAAAGGCTGGTTATACGAGTCGTTTTTTCAACGCCTACAGGCTCTGGGGCTGGAGGAACGAGCCATCTTCCCCGGCTATGTGGCCGAGGCTGACCTGCCTGTCTTTTATCAACTGGCCGAGGTTTTTGTCTTCCCTTCGCTCTCTGAGGGTTTTGGCCTACCCCCCCTGGAAGCGATGGCCTGCGGCGTGCCGGTCGTCAGCAGTAACAGTTCCAGCCTGCCCGAAGTAGTCGGCGAGGCCGGGCTGCTGATTGACCCGATGGACACGGCGGCGCTGCACAAAACTCTGCGTCGAGTTCTGGCCGATGGGGAATTACAGGCAGAGTTGAAACGGCGAGGACTGGTCCAGGCCCGGAAGTTTTCGTGGCAGCGAGCGGTAGATGAATTGGAAGAAGTTTATCAATCGCTACTGCCTATGAAACCCCGGATTTGACGCGTCTAGCCTGCCAGAGGGTCTGGAGGGCATAAAGCCAGGGGACAATTGATGAACAAGTTCCCCTTCCAGTAGATCACACTTTATCAGATGTGAAGCACTCGACCATCCAAGAGGCCAATTAGCAAAGGAGCGCCGGGGGTGAGTCCCTGCGGTGCAGCGACGGCGGTAAAGTTCTGAGGCAGAGATAAATTGGTCCAGTTGGACCAGGATTGGCCGCCATCACGCGAGACAAGCAGGACATCTCCGGCCAGTACCAGTACACTGGCGGAGACGGGGAATTCCGGCGAGAGCAGGATACTGTTGACGGCATCGGCAATAACCTCCTGGCCCAGCCTGTTCCAGGAATGACCCCGGTCATCTGAGCGGAAAAGTCCGTTTGCTTCGGTCCCGGCAAACAAAACGCCGTCGTTGGCAAAATCGGGCGAGAGGGTCAGGCTGAGAACCGGCGCCCACTCCAACGGAAAATTAACCTCGCGCCAGGCGCGCCCGCCGTTGGTGCTGCGGTAGATGCCGCTGTCGGCGCCGACAAAAAGGGTTTCGTCGTTGGCAAAGTCGGGGGAAACGGCCAGGGCGAGAATGTGCAAATCCAACAGGCCAAAGTTCCAGGCCGTCCAGTGTTCACCTCGATCACTGGAGTGAAAGACCCCATCTTCCAGCGTCCCGGCAAAGACCGTGCCATCCTGCATATAATTCGGCGAGACGGCCAGCGTTGAAACTACCGGGGGAGGCGAGGGCAAATTGGCAATGGTCCAGCTTTGACCTCCATCGGTTGAGCGCAGAATAGCCCCGGCGCCCCCGGCAAAGACGGTCCGGTCCGTCTCGAATTGAGGCGACAGGGCAACGGCAGCGGTAGGCAGGGGGCCGTCCAGATTGAGAGAAGCATAGGCATCCTGCCAGGTGCGGCCTCCGTCGTCGGAGCGGAACAATCCTGCGGCACGGGCGGCGAAGCAGATACCACTCCGGTCAAAGTCGGGCGCGACGACCAGAGCATAAACCACGTCCTGAATTTCGGCTTCGGCGGAATCCAGGCCTAAGTCTGGACCCCCATCAGTCACAGTAGTGATAATGGCTTCCTCCTCGAAATAGCTTCTGTAGGACAAACTGTTAGTTTGTCCAGAGCAGCGACAAGCTAACAGCTTGTCCTACGATGCTGCCATTTTCATCACCAGTAATGTGCCACAAGTTTGTGATGACTCTTCATCAGTTCTTACAATCGTTTCCGTTTGCCAGGCGTGTGAACGGCGGCGTGTTCAGGCTGACCGTTGCGATGCACCAGCACATCAATGGTCAGGGCCAGTGCAGCGCTGGAAATGGCGGTATAAACTGCCGTTTTCTGTACCATCGCTGCGTCACAGATCCCGGCCTGCCTCATCTCGACCACCCGCCCGGCAACGACATCAAAACCATAGCCTGGCCCGGCCAGGTTGATTTGAGCCATCACCTCGCCGGGATCATAGCCCGCATTGCTAACCAGGGTGCGCAGGGGGACTGCCAGCGCAGTCAGCAGAATCTGATAGGCGGCTCGTTCATCGCTATCCGTGGCTTGAGCAAGTCGCTGCTGCAAGGCTGGACGGCAGGCTAACAGGGCCACGCCGCCGCCAGGCACAACGCCTTCCATCATGGCCCCGCGCATGGCCGCTGCCGTTCGCTCGGCCATCTCCTGGCGTTCATTGATTTCCAGTTCGGTGGCTCCGCCAATCCAGAGCGTCGCCGAGCCGCCCAGCAGTTTGCCAATCCGGCTCAGTAATTTACCTTGCAGCACTGTCTCTTCGGTACTATTGTAAGCGGCGCGCAGGCTGGCAATGTGCTGGCGCAAGCGGCGTGGATCGCCTTTGCCGCCGATAACGCCAAAATTGCGCGGGTCGGCCCAAACCCGGCGGGCCTGCCCAAAATGCTCCACTTTGATTGGCTCAAACGTATCACCGGCGACCTGGATAAAAGGCCGCCCGCCGGTCAAAATAGCCAAATCTTCCAGGGCAGCCGCTTGCTCCTCTTTGCCGAAGCCGGGTGTTTGGACGGCCATCACCTGAAATTGCTCCGGCTTTTTATTTGCCAGCAAAAAGCCGATGGCGCTGTCGGACAGCCTGTTTGCCACGATTAACAGCGCCCCGATTTTGGCCCTTAAGGCCACCTCCAGGGCCGGGAAGAGCTGCTGCGGCTGCTCAATGTCCAGATCGCTGATGAGGATGGCGGCGTTTTCCAACTCGGTTCTGCTGCGGCTGCGATCGGTAATCATTTCACGCGAAACCAGGCCGCGTTCCCAATACATGCCCTCGACATACTCGCGCTCCAGCTCGCGGCCCCGCCCAGGCCGGATTTCCAGCCGGCCGTACTCGCCGATGATGTCGAAAATCTCGCCCATCATTTTGGCCAGGGCGGGATCGTAGCAGATAGACTCGGCAATCTGGGCCAACTGCTCTTTACCGCTGGCGGAGACGGTCATGCCGGACAACTGGTCGAGAATGACTTCCAATCCTTTTTGCAGAAATTCGTGCAAACGCCGGGCATCCCCTCCGGCGGTGAGATAGCGCACGCCCTCATTGTAAATCGCCTGGAATAACACCGCCGCCGCCGCCGTGCCATCGCCAACCTGGTCGTGTAAACGCCAGAGCATATCGCGAATGAACATGGCTCCCACGTCTTCATCCCGATCCGGTAACTGAATGATCCGCTGGGCAATGACCCCGCCATTGTCGAGCATCTCCGGCATTCGCTGATCGAGGATGCGTTGAATCGCCACGATGCGGGGACGGGGGCCTAAGGTGGGGCGGATGGCCGCGGCAATTTGATTGATGCCCTGCTGAAACCCCCGGTAGGTGCGAGGTTGAAACACCACCTCTCGCGTTCGTCGTTTTCTCATGAAGTTGTTACCTCAAATTGGGTTCTCAATCATACGGCTCCAATTTTTTGCCCGTTGCTTGATAAAAAGGGATCAAGGTTAGGCTGGCTTTACTGTTCTTCGGCGCGGCCAGGATAGCAGCAGTATTATCAAGCCCGCTACCAACCCTAACCCCACCAGGCAAACGCCAGCCAGCACCAGCAGAATGATCGGTACCCCCCCAATATCGTAGACATACTCGATCTCGACATCGTGATAAATCTCATCTTGATCGGTAAAAGTAAAAATGTAGTCACCGGTGACCGACTGCGGATTCCAGATACGCTCCTCAAATTTGGTCAGAAACAGTTTGCGCTCAAGAAACGGCGCCAGCGGCGAGTCGACGGGCAGGGCGGCCGGCTCAATCCAATCGGCAAAGGAGATGTGGGCGTCGCCAAAGGTTTGGGCTTTCTCCACCCGGTGATCCGCCAAAACATAGACAAATACCGGCATAACCCCGGTTGCCAGGGCCGTAGCCCGCATCGGATAGACTATTTCGTCGGATGGAAAGGTGATCCAGAGCGGGTCGAGTTCGCCGGTCAACTCTTCACCCTCGACCCCGGAGGTCAAGCGGGCGGCGATGTAAAACCAGTTCTGTTCAACATAGGCTTGCAGCACCTCGGCCAGGCCCTCAGGGAAGTTATAGCCGTTGTCGGCCAGCCAATCGCTCAGGGCAGTGGCATCGGTCGCGGCCAGCGTGCTGATTTCAAACGGCCCAAGCATCTGCTGGTTGAGCAGCAGCACCGGCGGCGCGCCGCCAACCGCCCCATCGGGGGCCGCTCCTGCGCCCAACATCAGCGGCGGCATCAGGCCGTAACGATATTCTACCCTCGGTTTGGTCAGCTCTTGCAGGGTGTCGAAGAGGCTGGCCTCGCCCAATTTCACCGTAGCCTGAGCGGGCACGGGCATGATCCAGGCTGCTTCAGAGGAATGACCCTGCACGCTCAAAGCCATCACAATATCTTCCGTCTGCCCATCCCAGCGCACCAGGGCGCGCTCCTGGACCACGTTACCCTCGCCCTCGCGCGGAATGTAAACCCCGCAGCCGCAGGCTTCAGCCGGCGCAGCCGCGAGCAGCACCACTAACAGCAAGCTGCTCATCAAGGTGAAACGCCACCGTTTTTGTCTCACTGGCATCCCTCTCCTTCAACCGAGATGTCGGTTTGTTGGAATTCTATGCGCTTGCCAAGCTTTGTCAAAAGGTCGCCAAGCGTTGAAGCTGATTCGGCTATTAGCATTTAAAGGGCAATCGAAGAGGCTCTGGCGATCCTTAAAGTGGTCAAGACCGCCGGTGAGGTTGCCGAAGTCGGCCTGGCCGTGACGGGGGTGGCAGGGGTTGGACGCGGTGCAGGAAGGGTCGTCGCCGGGGAAGCGGGCGCGGCCGGGGCCACAGCAGCCACTGGCGGCTCGGTTTATGCCGCGGCAGAGCAGCTCGTCCGCCAGTATGTCGCCAAGAATCCCGAAATTGCTGGTGAGCTGGCCAATGTCCGCTGGGTTCCGGGACCCCGTGGCAGTGTAGCTGGCGGGGTCAAGCCCGGCTCCAGTTCGGGCGCCGGTACCGGATGGCATAGTTGGTGATCGTTACTTGGGCTGAACGACCTTTTGCAGCCAATCGAGCAGAATCGCCTCAATGTTTAGCGAGCTTTGCAGCATTTGGGTGCCGTGCCGGTCGCTGTCCTTGAGAATTTGAACCTCGGCGGTGGGGGCCAGTTTGGCCAGCCGGTTGGTTTCTTGGGTGGCGGCTTTGTCGCCCTCGGTCGCCAGTAACAGGATGGGGCCGGGGTAGGTGAGAACAGCCCGCTGGATCTCTCCGCTGGCAAAGGTGGATAACAGGGCCGCGCCCCGAACCTGATCAGGATGAGCGGCGGCGAAAGTTATCGCCTCCTGGGTGCCGATGCTGGCTCCGATCAAGACAATCCGCTGGGGGTCAACTTCAGGCCGCGCCTTGAGATAATCGAAAGCCGTCATTACATCCTGGTCGGCCCCCCACCAGTTGACCACGCCTTTGCTCTGCCCATGCCCCCGAAAATCAAACGCCATTACAGCATAGCCGCTTTTTTGCAGCAACTGGGCAAACGAGGTCCAGTTTTCTTTGCGCCCGCCGCGCTGATGTAGTAACAGCACCCCCGGGGCGGCCTCGGCCGGCGGGGTATAGTAAAGACCTGCCAGCGCGACGCCATCGGCAGTGGTGAGGCGCACCGCCTCAGCACCGGCGGGGATGGGAACAGGCTCCTGGCTTTGCAGCGCCTGCTCGATGGCCCAAATACTCAGCGGACGCATGTACATGCTGGCCCGGAAACTGCGGTCGCTGCGATAGGCTTCCGGGGTGCGGAACCAGAAACCACCGTTGTAGGTGACGTTATACACCCCCCAGGCCGTCCACCAGCCCTCCTCATGCATGCCCCGCTGAAGCATAGCCGCGGCCAGAGCATAGGTAACGCCTGTCCAGACCTCTTGCGACTGGTTGCTGGAGGTGTCCAGCGTGCCATCAGGCCGCATGCCATTGACCGCACCCATCCCGCCATCCGCAAAACGGCGCACATTGAAATCATAAATCGTTTGCAGCGCCGTCGCTGTATGTTCTGGGGGAACAATGGGCGGCAGGCCGGTGGCGTCGGCGTACCACTGTCCGGCTAACTGATCAGCCATGATGCTGTCGGAGTGGGGGCTGCTGCTGCCGTCAAACTTGTAATATTGGCCGTTCCACAATTTGGCCTCGAACGAGGCTTTGCCGCTTTCCAGCCAGGTCTGGTACTGGGCCACCCGGTCGCCATCGCCCACGAGTTGGCCCATATTAACGGCCGCTTCCAGGGCCGCCAGCCAGAGACCGCCGCCGTAGGCGCTTGGCCCGCTCATGACCCAGGTGTCATAGGTCTGGTCGGGGATGCCGTCGTGCTCAGGCAGACCGTCGCCGTCACGGTCAAATTGGTGCAAATAATCGAGGGCCTGGACGGCTGCCGGCCACAACTCCTGGACCAGGGCCAGGTCGCCGGTGAAGACGTAGTCGCGCCAGAGCTGCAATACAAACTTGCTGTTAAGGTCTTTCCAGGTGCTGCTGTCCTGCCAGTTAAAGGCGTTGACCTGCCCCCACGGATCTTCCTGCGGCGAGCCGAGATCATGCGGCACAGCGCCGGGCACTTTGCGCGGGACCACCGCCCCGGTGGCTTGAATTTGGTGCGTGTTGGCCGGATCGCCCTGCGGAATCGTCGCCGCTACATCCCGCATCAGCCGTTTTTGCAGCTCCGGCCACAACTGGGCCAGGGCAAAGGAGGCATAAAAGTGAACGTCGAAGGTGTTGTAAAGGGTGTAATCGGCGGACTCCAGGTAGGCAAAGCCGCCGAGGCCGTCGGCGGGCGGGGCGCCACCCACCCGCCCGTTCTCCCACACGGTTCCCCCATCCACCAGATAGTACAATTCGTTGAACAAGGCCGTTTTATACCAGTCGGGTCGGGCCGAGCTTTCCAGGATCGGCTGCTGCCAAACGTCAATGGCGGCCTCCCAATCGGGATAGGCGGCCAGAGCATCGGCGGCAATCGTCCAGGCGTTGCGCCCGCTCGTGCCATAAAACTGCGTATACCGTTTGTACCACTTGGTTCCTGCCCCGAATTGGGTGATCGGCATATCCCAGGCCAGGGTGAAAGGAATGGTCCGCGTTTCGCCGGGCTGCAAGTTGATTGTTACGGCCAAAGCCCCGGCAATTTGCTCCGCCGGCTGGGCCGGCGTTGGGTCGTCCACGTTCTCCAGGCCGCCGTCGGCGGCAAAGTCGAGCCAGGTGTCGCGGCCTGCGTTCAGGGAGAAACGGGAACGATAACTGATGGTCACCCCCGGCTGCTGCGGGGTGACGATGGCAAAGGAGCCGTCCCACTCCTCGCTGACGGTGTCGCCGGGGCGGGTGAAGACCAGGCCGGTCAGGCCGTCTTTCTGGACGGCCGTGTTGAAGTTGCCGCCCTCCAGGTCTTTATTCCAGCCGTAGCCGACCAGGTTCTGCCAGGTAAACATCAAACCCAGGGTGAGCGGGGCGGCGGTTGGATTTTCCACCGTCCACTCGAAGATGCCGACCGGATAACTACTGGCGCTGTAGTTGCCGGGCAGGACCGGCGAAAACTGCTTCTGGGTCAGGCGGACCGGCAGAGCATCCCAATCGTAAACGTACCAGGCTTTAGGAAAGAGAGCGTAGTAGGTGCCCGCCCCGGCGGGCATGTCCCAGTTCCACTCCGGCAAAATAGACGGCTGCAGGGCAGAAAGGACGTGCGCCTGTGCCTGATCACCCTGCGCGACAAAGACCGAAAACTGATTGGCCGGCAGGCTCTCGAAGCGGTGCGTACCCAGGTCCAGGTGCCAGCGGGCAAAGTCGCCGCGGTAGGTGCGGCCAATCGAGCCAGCGCCCAATCCGCCCAACGGCAGGCCGGCCCAGGGACCATCGTCAATCTTGGTGCTTCCCTCATAGGGATGCCCGGCCCCGTCAAAAGGGACGCCGATGCCGCGCGACCAGGCGACAGCGGGGATTTCCACTTCTCCAGCGGGAATGGGATTGGGATCGGCTGAAACCATGCCGGGGGCGGTCGAGGCAAAGAAAGACAGACAGACCAATCCCAGCAGAGCGGCTAAAACGAGCTTTGTTTTTTCTCGAAAAATCGGCATCGGCAGTGTAAATGAGCTTTTTTGTCAAAGTAAATGCAGGAGGAGTTTATACCATAGAGCCGTAGCTTTGGGCAAGCATCGGGGGGGTGGTTTAGAGAGAAGGGGGTAGGGGCCGGCCCAAGTTTGACCCCTCCCTGACCCTCCCCCTGGCAGGGGGAGGGGACTTTTGGCTTTCTCCCCTCTCCTGGGCACTAAGGTGAGGGCCTATCAGGTCAGGAAAGGATGGCTTGAACAATTACCTCAGTTTGGCCGGGCGGCGGCAAGGGAATGATGTCTCCGCTGAGGGGTTGGCCGTTGGCGGTCAGGGCGATGGAATTGCCCGGCCCTTTACGCTGCACCTGGATGCGGTAGGTCACGCCGCGGAAACGACGCACAGCCTCAAAGCCTGACCAATCGCCGGGGATGACCGGGGCAATTTGCAAGCCGTTATAAGTAGGCCGGATGCCCAGAATCCACTGGGTAATGGCAACATAGTTCCAGGCGGCGGTTCCGGTTAACCAGGAATTTTTGGCCTCGCCGTGGGTGGGAGCGTCGCGCCCGGCGATCATTTGGGCATAAACGTAAGGCTCGCAACGGTGCACCTCGCTGATCTCCTCACGGGCTGACGGGTTGATGCGGCGGTAATAGTCGTAAGCCCAGTCGCCATTTCCCAGGCGAGCCTCGGCAATCATTATCCAGGGATTGGTATGGCAGAAAATGCCGGCGTTTTCCTTGTAACCGGGCGGGTAGGATGAAATTTCGCCCAGGTGGAGGTAATATTGGGAATAGGCCGGCTGCTGGAGCACAATCCCATGCAGCGTAGCCAGGCGCTCACGGACAGAGGTTAACGCCTGTTCGGCTTGCCCGCTGTTCAGGCCAATCCCGGCCAACACACAAATCCCTTGCGGCTCAATAAAAATCTGCCCCTCTGCACATTCCTGGGAGCCAACCTTCTGCCCAAAGTTATCATACGCCCGCAGGAACCAGGCCCCATCCCAGCCATGCTCCAAGGCTGTGTCGCTCATGGCAGCGGCGGCCTGGCGATAGGAGTGGGCTTGATCATTCAGTCCCCGCACTTCGGCCAGGTGGGCCATTTCCGTGGCGGCCAGCACAAACAGTCCTGCAATAAAAACCGACTCGGCCACCTTGCCGTCTTTGTTGGTCGTGGTCTGGAAGGACTCGCCCGGCTCTTCGGAGAAGGTGTTGAGATTCAGGCAGTCGTTCCAATCGGCCCGGCCAATCAGGGGCAGGCCATGCGGCCCCAGCCGGTCGAGGGTATATTGAATGCTGCGCTGTAAATGCTCGTAGAGCGGCTGCTCGCTGCCGGGGCGGTTGTCGTAGGGTACCGCTTCATCCAGGAGACTCCAATCGCCAGTTTCCTTGAGATAGGCGACCACGCCGAGAACCAGCCAGAGCGGGTCGTCGTTAAAGTTGCTGCCCACGGCGTCGTTGCCCCGTTTGGTCAGCGGCTGGTACTGGTGGTAAGCGCCGCCAGTCTCCAGTTGAGTTGAAGCGATGTCGAGGATACGCTGCCGCGCCCGCTCCGGCGCCATGTGGACAAACCCTAACAAATCCTGGTTGGAGTCACGGAAGCCCATGCCGCGTCCAATACCCGACTCGTAAAGAGAGGCCGAACGAGACATATTGAAGGTGACCATGCACTGATAGGCATTCCAGATATTGACCATGCGGTTGGTATGCTCATCCGGCGTTTGCACCTGGAAGAGGGTCAACAGACCGGCCCAATAGGAACGCAACTTTTCAAAAGCGGCCTGGACCTGCTGCGGGTCGAGATAACGAGCAATGATTGGCTTGACCATCTGCTTGTTGAGGGTCTGCGAGCCGGGCGGGTCAAATTTTTTATCATGGGGATTTTCGTGATAACCCAGCACAAAAATAACCTGGCGAGTTTCACCGGGGGCTAACATCAGTTTAACGTGATGGGAGCCGATGGGCGCCCAGCCATGCGCCACCGAGTTGGCCGACTGGCCCTGTTCGACCGCTTGCGGCCGGTCCCAGCCCCGGTAAGGGCCAAGAAAGGTCTCACGCTGGGTATCAAAACCGGCTAATGCCGCCGAGCAGGCGAAATAGGCAAAGTGGTTGCGCCGCTCACGATACTCGGTTTTGTGGTAAATAACGCCATCTTCAACTTCAACCTGGCCGATGTTGAAATTGCGCTGGAAGTTGGTCGCGTCATCCTGGGCGTCCCACAGGCAAAACTCAATGCTTGAAAAAAGCGACAGGTCGGCTGGCTCACTCCGCTCGTTGGTGACGGTCAAATCCCAGATTTCCAGAGTTTCACCTAAGGGCACAAAGTAGCGGGTTTCGGCCTTGATTCGGTCATAGGTAGAGGCGATAAGGGTATAATTCTGGCCGTGCCGGCAGGTATAATTTTCCAGGGGACGCTGGGTTGGCTGCCAGGAGGGCGACCAAAACTCGCCGCTGGTGTTATCGCGCAAGTAGAGATAACGCCCGCCGGTATCAAAAGGGGCATTGTTGTAGCGATAGCGGGTCAAGCGGCGCAGGCGGGCATCGCGGTAAAAGGAGTAGCCGCCGGTTGTGTTGGAAATAAGGCCAAAGTATTCTTCACAGCCCAGGTAGTTGATCCAGGGCAGGGGCGTGTCAGGCCGGGTGATGACGTATTCACGATTGACATCGTCAAAATAACCGTAACGCATAAGTATTTCTCCGTTTGTAACTGGAGGTGACTGGCACTTGGTTAGCCAGCAGTTCTACTCTTTTTTAGTCGCCCTGCCAGAGGCCAAAGTGCCAGTCACCTGAGCAGCGGTTTATTTATTCTGCACCGCACGAGCTGCGGATGACCAGTTCAGTCGTCAGTACGATCTGCCGGGGTGGTTGTGACCCATGCCTTAGCAGGTCAATCAGGCTGGCCACAGCCTGCCCCCCCAATTGGTGAATCGGCTGGTGAATCGTCGTTAGCGGCGGGTCGGCGACAGCAGCCCCGGGCAAATCATCGAAGCCAACGATGGCTATGTCGCGGGGCACAACCAAACCGGCATTGCGCAAAGCCCGCAGTGCCCCCAAGGCCATTGTATCTGAGGCGGCAAAGACAGCATCGGGGCGGTGGGGAAGCAGCCGCTGCATGGCCAGGTAGCCGCTGGTTTCGGTAAAATCACCTTCGACGATAAGTGCTTCGTCCAGGGGATATCTGCGTTCATTTAAGGCATTTAAGTAGCCCTGGCGGCGATCAAGCCCCACGGCCGTATTCAGCGGGCCGGTAATGGTGGCGATCCGGCGACGACCAAGCCGCGCCAGATGACTCACCGCCCTGTAAGCGCCCTCCGGATTGTCGGCATCTACAAAGCTGATACCTGTGGAGTCGGTCGGCCGGCCAATCATAACAAACGGCACGTCATTTTCCAGCAGTTGGACTGTCAAAGGATCGTTGACCGGCAAAGCGCTGACAATGACTCCATCAACCAACTGCTTGCGGGTAACTCTCGGCGAGAGCCGCTGCTCTTCTTCTTCGGTATAAAACAAGAAGAGAGAGAGGATATAGTGGTGCGTATTGCAAGCCTGGGCAATCCCTTGAATAAGACGGGGATAATAAGGGTCGGTAAAAAGGAACTGGACCGACCTGGGGATAACCAGACCGATGATCCCGGAGCGCTGGCTGGCCAGGGAGCGCGCGGCCGGGTCGGGGTGATAGCCGGTTTCTTCAATAACCCGGAGGACCCGCTGGCGGACTTCTGGCCTAACACTGATATGGTTATTGACCACCCGTGACACCGTCGAGCGGGATACGCCGGATAATTCGGCAATTTGTTCGAGCGTTAATTTACTCATTTTACTCATACTGATCGTTTGGGAGCGCTCCCAAATCTTCTCTATAATAATGTACTCAAGCTTTCTTGTCAAATGGACCGTGCATCTTGTCGAGATTGGAGGCGTAAGGTACAATTTAGGAGAACATCGGCCAGGCGGTTAAGATAAAAGCGCCTCTCGGTTGTATTTTGTACTGTTCAGGGTACAATCGTTTTAACGTCTTCTGTTATTTATGGCTGGTTAAGTTTTTATTGAAACTGGCTTTGCAATCTAACTACTGGCTACTGATTACTGGCTCCTAACTTCCATGAGGTCTTGATGAGTAAACCTTTTAATTATGGCGGCCAAGCCGTTATCGAAGGGGTGATGATGCGGGGGCGCAAGCATATGGCGGTGGCGGTGCGCAATCCCCAGGGCGAAATTGTGCTGCACAGCGAGCCGCTCAACCCACGCATCTACTCCAGCTTTATCAATAAGGTGCCTTTTTTGCGGGGCTTTACCCTGTTGTGGGACGCCCTGGTGCTGGGAATGCGCACTTTAATGTTTTCCGCTGAAGTGGCCATGGGTGAAGAAGAGGCTCAATTTACCGGGCCGATGGCCTGGGGTACGGTGGCCTTTTCACTGTTACTGGCAGTTGCCATCTTTTTTGTCAGCCCGCTCCTGTTGATTAGCTTAATCAAGCAGTTTGTGGATGTATCTATCCTGGTGCAGCACCTCATCGAGGGGCTGGTCCGGCTGGCCCTCTTTTTAGCCTATGTCTGGGGGATTGGCTTCCTGGCTGAGATTAAGCGCGTTTTTGGGTATCACGGGGCGGAACACAAGGCCATCAATGCCTATGAACAGGGAGTGGAACTGACGCCGGAAAAAGTGGCCCAATGCAGTATTGTCCACCCGCGCTGCGGCACAGCCTTTTTGCTCATCGTCATGGTCATTTCCATTTTTGTCTTTGCCCTGGTCGGCGACCCGCCGCTGTGGCTCAAGATTGTCTCGCGGATTGTCTTGATCCCGGTCATCGCCGGAATTGCCTATGAATTCCTCAAGTTTAGCGCCGCGCACCAGGAAAATCCGCTCATGAAGCTGTTAATTGCGCCCGGACTGGCCTTGCAAGGGCTGACCACCCGCGAACCCGATTTAAGCATGCTTGAAGTCTCCATTGCCGCGTTGAAAAAGCTGCTGACCGAAGAACAATTGGCTGCCGAAGTCCCACGGGTCGAAGCCACTGAAACTTTGACCGCTCCAGGCTCAGCCGGGAGATAGGCGAAAGAGTTAATGAGGTTTGATCTTCAAAATCGGTAAATCCACTGGAAGAAGTTGGAGGAGGGCAGGATTAGATACTTCTTTAGCCAGCCTCTCCGCCTTATTAAGAGGGAAGCTTTACCAGCATGACTACCAGACTCGTGACTACCACGGATAAATTACGCGCCCAATCGCTCAACCGCACCGGCCTGGAACATTACGAGCGCTGGGAGATGGAGAGCGCGATTACCCTGTTTCAGGAAGCAGTCCGGCTGGACGATACGGAATCGGATTACCACCTTAACCTGGCCCGCGCCCAGGTACGCATGGGCGATTATGAGCTGATGCTGCATGCGCTTGGCGATTACATCCGCACTGAGAAGGACAAAAACCTGGTTAACCGCTTTGAGGCGCTTTTCAGCAATGCCCTGGACCCGGTCGAGACCCGGCTGACCAACGTCATGCCCAAACAGGGTCTGCGCCTCGAAATTGTCGGGGCGGCCATTCAAATGTGGGTGGAATACCGGGTGACGATTGGCAAACGCTACCTTGATTTGAGCCAGCCCGATGCCTGGGCCGCAGCTCTTGATTACACCGTGCGCAAAATCAATTTCCAGGAAGCCACGATTGAGCAGCTTACGCAATGGTACCATACTTCCGAAGCAGCTCTGCGTACCAATCACGCCGATTTGATCAGCACCCTGGATATTATGCCCTGCGACTATCGTTACTTTAGGGGGGAAGATAATCCCCTGGATAAGCTGGTCGAGGCGGCGATGATGTTGGAAGATCTGGAAAAACGCTTCCGGGAGACGGCGTGAGCCTCCCGGCTGAATGGCCCCCCCAATTTGAGGATGACGAGTTAGACGACGAAGGTCCTTTTCTGGATGACTCCCTGCCGCCTGGTCACCATTCCGGCTTTGTGGCGGTGGTCGGACGGCCCAATGTCGGCAAGTCCACCTTGCTGAACCGGCTCCTGAGCCAAAAAATTGCTATTGTCAGCCCCAAACCCCAAACCACCCGCAACCAACTCCTGGGTATTTTATCCACTTCGCCGGAGTTCGAGCCGGACTTGCCGCCCGCCCAGGTAATATTTGTAGACACGCCGGGTATCCACCAGCCGCACCACAAACTGGGAGAATATCTGGTCGAAACCGCGCTGGCGGCCCTGCCCGATGCCGATGTGGTCGTCTGGTTGGTTGACGCTTCGGAGCCGCCGACGGAGGAAGACCGGCTGGTGGCCGCGGCGCTCCGTGATAATCTTGGGGCGACTCCCGCAGAAACCGCTGTCCTCCTGGCCCTGAATAAAGTTGATTTGCTCCCTCCGACTCTGTCCGAAGCAGAACTGGCCCAGCCCTTTTTAGAGCTGTATCCGGCCAGCGAGTGGCTAAAAATTTCGGCCACCCGCGGCGACAACCAGATGGAACTGCTGGGCCGGATCATTGACCACCTGCCGCTCGGCCCGCGCTACTTCCCCGAAGATCAAATTACCGACCAGCAAACCCGTTTCATCGCCGCCGAGTTCATTCGCGAGGCGGCCCTCAAGGTGCTGCACCAAGAAGTGCCCCACGCCCTCGCCGTGCGCATCACCGAATTTAAGCCTCGCAGCGAGCGGATGACCTATATCAGCGCCGATTTGATTATCGAACGGAATTCGCAAAAAGCGATTGTTATCGGTGAAAAGGGCAAATCGCTCAAAAAAATCGGGCAGATCGCCCGGCCCCAAATCGAGGAGTTGGTCGGCACCCAGGTTTATCTGGAATTGTGGGTCAAAGTACGGCCCAAGTGGCGGCAAAAAGAAGACGAGTTACGCTGGCTGGGCTACGCCTTGGAGTAACAGCCTATTCCTGCTCCAGCTCTCTAATTACTCGGGCCGGAGTCCCCGCCACTACCGTATTCGCCGGCACGGACCGCGTCACTACCGCCCCGGCCCCCACCACGGCATTCCGGCCAATGATCACCCCCGGCAAAACAATGGCGCCCCCTCCCAGCCAAGCATTCTCTTCAACGACAATCGGCCTGGCCGTCTCCCAGCCTTGAATCCGGCTCTCTGCCTGCAAGGGATGGGCCGCGGTGTAAAACTGGACATTCGGCCCGATCATCACCCGGTGACCAATCCGCACCTCGTTATTATCCAGAATGGTGCAGGAGAAGTTCACATAGACATGGTCACCCAGGTAGATGTTCCGGCCATAGCTGCAATAGAAGGGCGGCTCGATAACGGATTGAAGGCCAATCCCTCCCAGTAATTGCCGGAGAAGCGCCTGCCGTTCCTGCTCTGTCTCGGCCAAATTGAAGCGCCGGAGCAACTGCTTGGTCTGCTGGCGTTCAGCCTCCAGGTCAGGATCAAGACAGTTGTAGAGGTCTCCGGCCAACATTTTATCTTTTTCGCTCTTACCCACGAATTCACCCCTACTACGGCCCTAGCCGGGCTTTGCTTTTGAGTCCTGTGCCTTATTGTCCTTGGGCCCATTCAGAATGATGCTGAACCGGCCATCGTCCTCCAAATAGGCCTTCTTTACGTCGCTCACCCTTTCAATCCCCTGCTGGCGGAGTTGGCTCAGCAGTTCCTCCTCTGTAATCATTTCCTGGCGCATATTCCGCCGCAGCATCCGCCCGTTCTTGATCAAAGGTAAGGGGGCGGCGCGAAGAAGGCGCCGAATCCAGGGGAAGCGATATCCCAGCCCATCCAGAGTATAGTCCCAGAAAGCGATGGTCGCTACCAATACCGCCCCCTCGGTAACAGATTTGTATTCGCCAGCCATGGCATTTTGAGCCGCATCGGCGATGATGACGATGACCAGCAAGTCGGCAATGCCAATCGCCCCAGTCTCGCGGCGCAGGAAGCGCAGGACAAAAAAGAGCAGCAGGTAGACCAGTGTGCCGCGGATGAAGATTTCGACCAATGATGTCGTCGGGACGAATATGGAGTTCCAATCAACCTGAAAGAGTTGGTCCATATTTTCATGCCAGAATCATTGAAAGATCAAAAACTCTCAATCTATGATACCTTACAATGCGAGAATTCACCACTAAGACTTTACCCTTCAAGTTTCTTACTAACCTCAGTTCGGAGTTTTTTATTTCTTGACAGGACCTACGGCAAGATTCACAGGATAAAAATTGGTCAAAAATCTTGTTAATCCTGTCTGTTTTCGGCAAAACGTCGAACTCAGGTTACTACACAAAAAGCAGCTTAAAACCGGTTTGACAGATTTGATAGACCGTATTATACTATTTATTGAATAAAATTTTAATCAATGAAATGGGCTTTACTTTGGGCAGAAATAAGGAACTCAACCAAAAGATAAAAGATGAACGAAGAGAGCAGATATTATCCAAAGCATTGATGCTGTTTGCCACAAAAGGTCTTGCTGCTACAAAAATCACTGATATAGCTTCCGCAGCAGGTATGTCGCAGGGTCTTTTATACCACTATTATCGGTCCAAGGAAGACATTTTTGTTGAATTAATCAGAAGCGCCTTTGAAAGAATGAACACGGCTTCGCTTGAATTGGAGAAGCTTCCTTTATCCCCTCGGGAAAAAATCAGACTGGCCATTGAAAAACTGCTGCAGGGCCTGGAAGATAATGAGGATACCGGACGATATTATTTGCTTATTGCCGTAGCGACCGCATCTGAAGCTATACCCGCAGCAGCAAAAACGATTATACAAAAAGAGAACATGGTGCCTTATGAAGTTATAACCCGCATCATCACCGCAGGGCAAAAGGATGGTTCGATTAAAGATTATGAGGCACAGGATTTGGCCCTTGTTTTCTGGACGTCCATGAAAGGTCTTGCCCTTCACCAGGCTGTCCACGGTAAAAAGTTCAAGATGCCGGATGCGGATATACTGATGAGTATGTTTATTTAAGGTGATACTTTCTTTGAAAAGAAAAATGATGATCAACCACGGATGTGTGAAATGCCAAGTTTAAGAAGCCGTCTGTTTATCTTCACCTTGAAACACCGCCATTTATTGAGCTTTCAACGGAAAAGAAGAACCACTATTGATTGGAACACCTCGGTGCCACAATTACGCGAGGAAGTTGAAAAAGGGGCTGGGTTTCTCGGAAAACTGCCGGCCGGTTTTGACCTGTCGCCCATTACCATAGAGGGCATTTCGGCCGAATGGATGCTCCCCCCGCAGGCCACAAAAGACAAAGTGATCCTCTACTTTCACGGCGGCGGCCTGGTGATCGGTTCGGTCAAGGCCCACCGGGGGATTGTCGCCAAGTTCGTTAAAGGGAGTGGCATTGGGGCGCTTGTATTTGACTACGGTTTAGCTCCCGAACATCCCTTCCCTGATGGGCTTAACGACTCAATAGCCGTCTACCGTTATTTGTTGGCCGAAGGGGTTAAGCCGGCAGACATTGTCTTCATGGGGGATTCCGGGGGCGGAAACCTGTGTCTGGCTACCTTACTTGCCCTTAAGGATAAAGACATTCCCCTGCCCGCTGCTGCGGTGGTGCTTTCTCCCTGGACCGATTTAAAAAACAGCGGGGAGTCTTTCGAAACAAATGCCAAGCTAGACACACTAACCTGGCGGGATGCCCAGATCGTTTTTAGCAAATATTATGCAGGAGATAATGACCCCGGCCTGCCCTGGATATCCCCGCTCTATGGCGATCTCAAAGGGCTTCCACCTCTGCTTATCTATGTTGGTGGAGATGAACTGATGAGAGATGATTCCACCCGCTTTGCCACAAAGGCGAAAAATGCGGACGTAGATGTTACCTTAAGGGTGGGGGAGGGAATGTTTCACTGCTATCCCGCCTGCGCTCCCCTCTTTCCGGAGGCAACCCAGGCCATGGACGAGATTTGCACGTTTATAAAAACCCATGTCAACAATTCGTAAGAAAGGATTTAAACGTCTCTCATTATCCGGGCCATTCCTGGCCGCTCTGGGTGACAAAGGGAATAATGATGTCCAGAGTCGGCAAGGGATGGCCAAGCTCACTCACCACAATTGAAAGCTCGCCGCGATGGTGGGTAGAGTGGACAAAAGCCTGGGTCAGCATCTGCCACACTGCCAAACGAAAGGGATGTCCCCCCATCTCGTACTCGACCTCAAGCGTGAGGTCGTTTTCGGCCAGCGAGCGCACAAACGCCTCCTGCTCCTGGGCCAGTTGATCCGTATAGGCCCGGATTTGGGCCAAAGTCGGCGCTTCGGCAGGTTGGGGAGGTAAAGACTGTCCCTGACTCTGCTTGAGAAAAAATGTCTCTGCGCGGATGATATGCAGCAGTAACATCTGTACCGATTCGTGGCTGGGGCTGGCCGGCCGGGTGAATTCTTCATCGCTCAAACGAGCTGCCGTCTCTAGCACGAGCCGGTTGGCATAGGCGTTGTAACTATAAAGCACGACTAACAGCTCTCGATCCAAGAATTATTAGCCTTTCTCACACCCGTTTGTTCCAGCTATCGTGGGCATACTGCTCCGCTCGCAATTTATCGGCCAAAGCTTGCTCCTGCTCGGTCAAAGGCATCTCCGGCAAGGTCAAATTGAGTTCCTCGGCAAAACCCTCGATCAGCGCGGCCATGACTTCATTATACGATAGTACCCGGCCCGTTACCTGCTCCAGGGTGATCGCCCGCCGGGGCAGCAGGTCCGCCTGGACGGCTCGCTCTTCCGGGGCGAAGTTCAGCGCCTCCAAAATGCGATTCAAATCTCCGTAGAGGGGCAGCGTGCCGTGCTGCAACACGATTTTTCGCCGCCGCAGTTGGGCGCTGCCGATCAGCTTTTTGCTCCCCCACGTAATTTCATAGCGCGAAGGCGTATCGAAACAAACCGGCCCGCCCCGGGCCGCCCGCGTGTCAGCCGCTCCGTCGTCGCCGGTGGCCTGGGTGGCCTGGACGCCCAACTTCTCCAGGCCGCGCAGCAGCCCCAAGCTCAGCAGGCGGTACGACTCGACGATGCCGCCCTGGATGCGCGGGTCATCCTGGGGGATAATCAGACTGTAGGTCACTTCGTCGGTGTGGAGGATGGCCTTACCGCCGGTGGGCCGCCGGGTCCAGGTATAGCCCAGCCGCTGGCAGGCGGCCTCGTCAACCTCGCGCCAGTGCTGGTTGTAACCCAGGCTGAGACAGGGCGGCTCCCACTGAAAAAAACGCAGGGTGGGCGTTCCGTGCCCATCGGCCAGGGCGTGCAGAATGGCCTCATCAATGGCCATGTTGGTCGCGCCGTCGAGAGGCGGGGTGATGAGGAGCCGCCAGGTTGCGAGAGGATAGGAGGTTGGAAGATTGGAGGGCTGGAGGGCTGGAAGGTTGGAGAAGGCAGTTTGAGTTAGATTGGGGGAAGTTTGTTGATCCACACGCCGTTTGTTGCCGGTCATGGGTCAATATTGTAACACGGTCATAATAAAAACCAAAGTCTCTTGAGAAAATCCTTCTTTGTGGAGTGACAAAGCCCGCCGCGCGTTGAAACGCCCGGCTACCATAGGTAGAAGCCCGCTGAAGCAGGCTGCTGAACCGCTTAAACGCGGTTTTCACCTATTGTAGCCGGGGGCTTCCAGCCCTCGGCGGACAGCGATGAATTACCGAATAATCTCATTCCTGTGAGAAAACAGAAGGCGTTTGCCGTTTTTAAGCCGGTGCGTTACTATAGCCCCATCTTTCTAAAGAGGACAACCCCATGATTCATAAACTTGCCTTGATTGGTTTTGGTACCGTCGGCCAGGGCCTGGCTCAAATTTTGCACGACAAACAGGAGGCGCTGCGCCGTAATCTGGGCTTCGAGCCGCAAATTGTGGCCGTTTGTACGCGCTCCAAAGGATCGCTCTACCAGCCTGAGGGGCTGGACCTGGCCCAGCTTTTGCAGGCCGCCAAAAGCGGCAGCCTGGCCAGTTATCCCGACATGCCCGGCCTGGAACGAGGCTGGGACAATCTGAAAACGATCCGCGAGAGCAACGCCGCTACCGTGATCGAAATCAGCTATACGAATCTGTCCACCGGCCAGCCGGCCATTGACCACTGCCGCGCTGCCTTTGAAAGCGGCAAAAATGTAGTTACCGCCAACAAAGGGCCGGTCGCCCTGGCCTATCACGAGCTGCTCGCCCTGGCCGCCGAAAATGGGGTGCGCTTTGGTATCGAAGGGACGGTAATGAGCGGCACACCCGCGTTGCGGCTGCCAGGGGTTGCCCTGGCCGGCAATGAGCTGAGCGAAGTGCGCGGCATCTTTAACGGCACGACCAACTACATTTTGACCAAGATGGAAGAGGGGCTGAGTTACACCGCCGCGTTGCAGCAAGCTCAGGAGCTTGGTTATGCCGAAGCGGACCCTACCGCCGATGTCGAAGGGCATGACGCCGCGAGCAAGGTGGTCATTCTGGCGAATGTGGTCATGGATGTGCCTTTATCGCTGGCT
The DNA here is from genome assembly GCA_016860845.1 of Chloroflexota bacterium. The sequence goes on along the minus strand of BOKF01000051.1, from coordinate 5,650 downwards.
GAAATCTCTTGCCGGGGGATCAGCCACCTGACCAGCGCCGACATTCAGCAGGCCAAAGCCGAAGGCAAACGCTGGAAACTCATTGGCCGGGTGAAAAAGGAAGGCGGCCGGGCGGTTGCCAGCGTCCAGCCGGAAGCCATCCCCTTGAGCGACCCCCTGGCCGGGGTCATGGGGGCGACCAACGCGATCACTTACGTCTGTGACCTGCTGGGGCCCATTACGCTGATTGGCGCAGGCGCCGGCGGGGTCCAGACCGGCTTTGCCCTGCTCATTGATTTGATCAATATCGGGCGAGGAAACCTCTAAAAAAGAGGAAGAGCCAACCTCCACAATGGGTTGGCTCTTCATTATAAAACTTAAGTGTACGGGGGCGCCGTGGTAAAAGAGGCGGCCCGGCCCAATTTTACCCGATTTTGGAGAAGAAAGGTGCGCCCTTTGATCCTTACACTTCGACGATTTCTCCATTGACATACCAGACTTGAGGGCTAACCTCATCCCAGTTCGTCAATTGCCACCAAATAGTGCGGCTGTTGGCTGATCGAGGTCGGCGGTTATACCAGATGCGGCGGAGGAGGCCAAGCATGAACATCACTTCCTTTCATAAAGGGTTAGGCGTTACATCATAAAATCGGAGCGGACCACTCTCATTTCCTAAACTAACTTCATTCTACACCTGATTATACCACCAGGCGGTTACAAATCAGTTACAGTTTTTAAGACTCCGTTTCCGAGTCGCCAATCACGGTCCACTTACGGGCCAGGTCGGAGGAGTAGGGGGCAGGGAGAGCAGGCGGCGTGGATAGAGCCGCCCGGTCGGGGGTATTGACGATGACCACCGGCGGCTGCGGCGAGACTGGCGGCAGATTCCTGTCCAACCCCTGCCGCCGGGTCATGATAAAAATCGCCAGGAGGGTGGTCGGGATACCCGCGCCAATACCAAGAATCACCCCGACGATCACGGCCAGGGCATCGGCGCTAATGCGGGCGCCAAAGACAATGGCAAAGGTAATGGCAAAGACGATACCGATAATTAAGAAGCCGCGTTTCATCCAACCTTTTCATTCTTATAAAACATAAAACGTAATGTTCTCCATAGACGGATGCTTGGGTCGTTATACCTTACGCTTTACGCTTCACTTAATTAATCGCAGTTGATGGCCAAACATTAGTTCCAAACTCCGGCGGCGTTTAGAGCCGGGTGGAGCCAGGCGAGCCAGGCGACCGTCGGTGCCGGTGGCGGCCAGGGGTTCGGCCTGGCTGGAGGTTTCGAGCCAGTCTCGGCTGGTGCGATGGCGCGGCTGAAGCTGGCTGACAATTTGGGTAATCTCCTGCTCGGAGACATAGGCCGCCTGAAAACGAGTCACCTGCCCTTTGACCACCAATAAGAAGTCGCCCCGCCCCAGCAGTTTTTCGGCCCCGGTGCTGGGCAGGCCGGAAGCTACTTTGGCATCGTCGGCGCTGGCCACACTACCGACCAGCCGTACCGGAAAATTGCTGCGGGTCAGCGACCCGATAGTGGCCGCCAGCGGCTTTTGGGTGCAGGCAATGAGGTGCAGTCCGGCGCTGCGTCCCCGCTGCGTTAAGCGGGTCATCAGCCGGTCCATCGCTTTGCCGCCCTGCTCCATGAGGTCGGCCACCTCGTCAATAAAAATGATGACCCGCGGCTCGCAGATATTTTCGCGGTCGCGCCGCACCATCTCCTCGACCATTTCACCGAGCAAAAAAATGGCCTGGTGAATCTCATGCACCGCCGGGCGTAGAAGATGGGGCAGGGCATGCTCCGGTCCAATAAAAGATCCAAAGCCGGTTCCTTTGGGGTCAATAAAAACCATCTGGACTTCCCCCAGGCGATTATACATCGCCAGCGAGAGAGCCATACTCCGGGCCAGGGCGGTTTTGCCCGATCCGGTCGTGCCGGCAATGAGGACGTGGGCCACTTCGGGAGAGGACAGACGTAACAGCAGTGGCAGCCCGGCCTCGTCCATGCCGAGGATGGCCGACTGCCGCGGAATTTCGGGCAGTTGCCGGCACAGGTTTGTCAGGCGAACTGTTTGCGCGTCGGGCCGCGGTACCTCGATGTGAATAGTCGGCCCGCGGCGGGCGATACGAACATCAGGCGCGCCCAGGCGCAAGGCCATTTCTTCTGACAGAGCGGTGATGCGGGTGATTTTGGTCGTCAGCTCAGGCAAAAGCTGGTAGCGAATCCAGCGCGGCGTTACCGTGCCCCCCATGATCCGGCCCGGCACGCGGTGGCTGGCCAGAATCAATTCGATCTGGTCGGCCTGATATTCTAAAATACGTTCATATTCAAACGAGGGAGACATAAAATAGACTTTAAACGGTTCAAGGATCAAAAAATTAAACGTGTTGCGTGGTGCGTAGTCCGTAAAATAAATAGAACCTACACTACACAAGGCATGGTTTAATCAATAGGGCGGATATCAGCCCGTTACCTATTTAGCAAATCTACCCTGATTATACTAGAACATATGTTCTGTTGTCAAGAGTGAAAACAATTTTTGAAGCGATTTTAAGGTCATCGAGGCTGGGATTGAGGGGAAGCACAAAAACAGGAGTCCAGATAATTGATCTCGGCTCCTGTTTGAGGGCGAACTGTTAAATTAAAGAGGTTAGAATTTTAAGCGGCAGCTTTAACCCTATTCAGGGCTTTGACCAGGCGGGACTTGCGGCGAGCCGCGTTGTTGGCGTGAATAACGCCTTTTTGGGCTGCTTTATCCAAAGCCTTAATCGCCTGTTGCACGGTGGCCGCAGCGCCGTCAAGGTCCTTCGACTCGATCTGCACACGGGCCTTTTTGATAAAGGTGCGGGCCGTGGTGCTATAGTAGCGATTATGAGCGCGCCGCTTCAGGTTCTGGCGAGCGCGTTTAGCCGATGATTTAATGTTAGCCAAGGTAATTCTCCTAAACCAGTTTACTCAAAGATATGTTGGGCCTTGCCCTACTTAATAATCAAGGTTAATTGCAACAAAAGTTAATCTTAATCGAAATTTAGTTTTTTGTCCAATTTACGGCTGCTTTCTTTGCCATAACACCCCGGCCGCTGCACTCGCACCCAGGATAATCAACAGCACGCCGCCAAAGGCCAGGGCGCTAAACGGACTGTCTTTGGGCAAGGTAGCGCCGGCAGCAGGGAGATTATCTTGCTCGCGCGGCGGAGCCGCCTGATCGCCGGTAATGGGCAGCGGCGGCGCAACGACAGGCGTAAGGGTTGAGGTTGGGGTCAAGGTTGGGGTGGGAGTAAGTGTAGGCAGAGGGGGGAAGGTGGGCGTAACGGTGGGGGTCGGCGTGGGGGTCGGAGGCGGTGGAAAAGGACCCAGCAGCGACACATCGTCTATGTTGAAGTTCACCTCCGTACCGGTTGGTTCATGCTTGACGCCGCGAATGAACAGCGTAAGTTTGTTGCTGTTGGCGGTGTAGATTGTCCCGGTGATGAGTTCAAAAAAAAGCCGGCCCGGCTCGTCGCCACTAACGGTATTTGAGCCAATCCGCAACTGCTCGGTCAAGGTCATCGGTACCCAGGTTTGCACCAGATGATACTTGCCCTGCCCGCTGGTATCAACACCCCAACTCATACTGTATTGACCCTTGTTTCTGAGTTCGATGGGGGCGTCGGTGCGCATCATAACGAACATGGTCAGGCTGTATACCATACCGGGCACCACGTCAACCGTTTGATAGATCCCAATCACCCGGTCGGGGGCGTAATTCTCGACCTGGAAAATTTCCAGCAACTGCGAGTGGTAGCCGCTGTGAACTGCTTCGGCCCACTTTTCATCGTACCAGCCAAAATGAGCCTGGCCATTGCTGTAGGGCTGCCAATAGGTGGCAATATTGCTGGCCGGATTCTGCTCAAAATCGCCGTTCCTGATGGCATTGGTCAAATTTTGGAAAGAGGCCGGCGCAGAGACAGGCTGCCCGGAACGGTCAACAAGCGTAAAGCCGGAGATAACGAAGGCCGACAAGATGAACAGGGCCAGCGCCAGAGTGAGCAGAATTCGATTGGATTTGGCTGTAGCCATAAGGTATTTCTCCTCCCCTCCGGTGATTAGACATAATGTGACAGTCAAACCTATTTGTATCATAACATAATCAACGAATTATTACCAGAAGCCCCATCCATTTTTTGCAGTGCTTCGGCGAGAGTGTAACTCTCTAACACATGCGCCCTTTACCCCCGGCACGTCCTGGATAGATAGACCAAAGCTTGGGTCAACAGGGGTATATCATTTGTGATTGGCACAAGACTGGCGGATAACTAACTTGCCTTTAAGAATGACTTCGCGGGTGGGGCGGGTAGGCTCTTCAAGCCGTTTGAGCAGGAGTTCTGTGGCCGTTTGGCCAATCTCGTAAGTTGGCTGCTCAATCAGGGTAATGGCCGGCTCAACCAGAGAACTCCAGGTGGTCCGGTCAAAACTGGCAAAGGCAATCTGATCGGGAATTGACAGTTTACTCTCCCGAATTGCCCGGAAGGCGCCTACGGCCATCAGGCCATTACTGGCCAAAATAGCCTCTGGCGGTTCAGGTAAACTCAAGAGCTGTTGGGTGGCTTTATAGCCCTCTTCTTCTCTGACATCAATGTAGCTGAGCAACTCAAGCGCCGGTTTAAGGCCCCGGTCCTTAAACGCCTGCATAAAACCCTCGCGTCGTTCGCGCCCGGTAGTGCTGCCTATGCCGAACATAGCGCCAATGCGCCGATGGCCATCGTCAAGGAGGTGCTCCACAATTTTGCCGGCTGCCTCAACATTGTCAATGAGGACGCTGTCTACCTCAACGCCCCGCACCCGCCGATCAATAACCACTATCGGGATATCGAGCTTGACCCTGGCGGCAAAGGAGTCAGCGGTTTGACCTGTTGGCGCCAGAATCACCCCGGCCACGTTTTCATCCCGCATAAGGTCGAGATACATAGCTTCTTTGTCGGGATTTTCATCGGTATTGCACAAAAAGATGCTCAACCCGTGCTCGTAGGCCATATCCTCCACGGCGCGGCTGACCGAGGTAAAAAAACGGTTTTGAATATCGGCTACGATCAAACCGATCGTGTGTGACTTTTGGGACCTTAAACTACGCGCCACTCGATTAGGGCGGTAATTCAATGTTTCCACAACGGCCAAAACGCGCTCACGAATTTCGGGCCGGACATGGGGCTTGTCCGCCAACACCCGCGATACCGTTGCCGTCGAGACTCCGGCGGCATCGGCAACTTCTTTAATACTGATCATAGATTGATAGACTCCCAGCTTGATTTTTTACCGCTAAAAAATAGAGAGTAATCCATTGATATTGTAAACGATTACCAAAACTTTGTCAATAACATGGACCGGCGTTCTTTGCGGTGAAAGATTAAATCTGCCTGTCAAGCGGGTAAATCTGCCTGAAAAACAACATTAACCTTAAAATTTCACCCTACCCCTTGACAAAATACTTGTAATCGTTTACAATCATCTTGCAAACGATTACAAGGGTTCAGCTAACCAAGAGACTAAAATTAGCAGTTTGCTAATATTACAGCGCAATGTTGCTGACAAAATAACCAAAAAGACAAAGGCATGGTATGTTTCTCCAACCACCAGCCAAGTGGGAAGGAGAAAATACCATGCCTAACGAAATTATAACCAAGATACAGTTTA
>BOKF01000050.1 GCA_016860845.1 Chloroflexota bacterium | reverse complement strand
CCGCGGCCGCCCTGCACTTGGTGCGCTACTATCAAAAACGCAATCATGTCGCTTATCTGTCTCATCGTAAATCCAAATTGGCTCAACTTGGTCTCTCAGCCGTGGTCAACATTGCGCTGTAATACTAGGGAGTTATGTTAGATCCTGCGAGTTCAACGCCTGTAATTGTCTTGGCCGTTTTACTGACTATTCATGCTTTTTTCGCGATGGTTAAAGAGGCCATCGTATCCATGCGTAGGTCTCGGCGTTTGCAGTTGGTGGAGGAAGGCAATCACGCCGCGGAACTGGTCAATAATCTGGCCGAAGACGCCACACGTTTGCTGACCACTGAACAGTTAATCCTCAAGTTCCTGGGATTTTTCTTCATCGGCTTTGCCGCCTTTGTGTACACCCTTCCTCTGGCCCAACTGATGTCCATTAACAGTTTTGCCGCCATGATCATGGTGACTGTTGTGGCTGTCTTGACTACGCTCATCTTTGGCGAACTTATTCCCAGAGAAATTGCGCGCAATTATGCTGAACCGATAGCTCTCTGGTCAATTTACCCTTTTAATCTCCTGTCTTACGTTGCGGCTCCGTTAGCTCGCTTGATTACGAAGATTGGCCGGGGGTTGACGGGGCGGTGGGATGAGCCGGGGGATTACGGCCTGGGGACCATCACCGAAGAAGATTTGCGGACTTATGTGGACGCCGGCGAGGAGGGTGGGCTGCTTAAGGAAGAAGAAAAGGAGATGATTTACTCTATCTTCGACTTGGGCGACACGCTGGCGCGAGAAATAATGGTTCCGCGCATTGACGTTGTAGCAGTTGAGGCCGATACAGCAGTGGTTGAAGCTCTCGATACGATTTTGGAAGCCGGTCATTCGAGGGTACCGGTTTACGATGATAATATTGATAATATCATCGGCATTCTCTATGCCAAGGATTTGCTGGCCCACTGGCGGAACGGGGGTGAACCTCGCCCCGTGCGAGGCTTGGAGCGGGAGGTTTATTATGTGCCTGAAACCAAGCCGGTGAGTGATTTACTGCGGGAACTGCAATCGAAAAAGGTCCATATTGCGATTGTGGTTGACGAGTATGGCGGCACGGCCGGGTTGGTCACCATTGAGGATATTTTGGAGGAGATTGTCGGCGAAATCCAGGATGAGTATGATACCGAAGAGTTTCTCATGGATCGCATCTCCGACGACGAGTATATTTTTAGCGCCCGGATAGACCTGGATGACGTCAACGATATTATGTCGGTAGAGTTGCCAACAGATGAGAGCGATACACTGGGCGGGCTGGTTTATTCAATGCTGGGCCGGGTGCCGGTGGTGGGCGACTCACTGGAGGTGGCCAATTTACAGTTGACGGTGTTAGCCGTTGAGGGGCGGCGGATTGTCAAGGTGAAAGCGCAGCGCATCAAGCATGAAGAGGAAAATGGTAAGCAGACCAACAAAGAGAAAAATGAACTCACAGCCGCCGCTAAAAAATCATCCGCGTTTGTCAACAATCCCCGTAATGTCACCTCCAGCTCTTCATAAGCCAGGGACGAATGGGCAAAATGCCGTTCTTCCAACCTTCCCCTCTTTACAGGTGAACTATGACCGACTCACCTAAAACTTCCCAGTGGGATCATTTGCTCCAGGCAGCGATTGAAGCCAGAGAAAAATCCTACTCACCCTACTCCCATTACAAAGTGGGGGCAGCGCTGCTGACCACAAGGGGTAAAATTTATACCGGCTGCAATATCGAAAATGCGGCCTACACCCCCTCCAATTGCGCGGAACGGACGGCTATCTTTAAGGCTGTCTCCGAAGGAGAGCGTGAATTTGCTGCCATTGCCGTGGTGACCGGCAACGGCGGCGCTCCGTGCGGGGTGTGCCGCCAGGTGATGCGCGAATTCGCTCCCAATTTGACGGTTATTATAGGGGACATCAAGGGCAACTATCAAGTCGTGACCCTTAACGATTTACTTCCTCACGGTTTCGGGCCGGAAAACCTGGAAATCCTGTAAACCTACAAACCGGCCGGAGCCATTTGGTTAATGCGCTGCTTGATATCCTCGGCAAAGCGATGGATGAAGTTTTGCACATAAGCGGAAATATCCAGGGCCGTATTTTGGATCAGCGGGGTCAGATCCATGGCGAAGGTCAGGCCGGTGGTGACATCGGTTTCGTGCGAGGCGTGATACGTGGCGTGCGCCCGGCGGCGGCCCAGCGTAGCCAGGTCATACCGCTTGCCGCCGCTCACCTGTGAGTCGAACACACCGACCAGGGTTGTTTGTAAATTATCATGGGTGGAACAATTAAAGACCACTTTATCCTCGTCCACCATCCAATCCAGGTCACGCCAGACTTCGCAGCCATACAATTTTTGAGGACGCTCTGACTCCGGCAGGCTGCGAATAGCCTCGATGACCTTTAGCGCCACACCGATATGGGTGGGATGTTTATCGGCCAGGTTGTGGGTGTAGACCACTTCAGGCCGGGCGATTTTCAAAAGCTGGGCTATATCTGCAACCGGCAGCTTGTTAGCCCCGTCCTTAACCGCGCTGCTGGGATAATCGAGCAAAACCTGAGCCGCATACTCGCCGATGAGGGCGGCTTTCTGCTGCTCCTTGTTGCGAACAGCCCACATCTGGTCGTCGCTGTAATTTTGGTACACCCCGCTGCGCGGCGACCCACGCCCGTCGGTGACGACGACGCCGGTAAACCATTTATCCTCACGCTGAAAACAGGCCAAAATCCCGTCAACGGCCATAATTTCCAGATCATCCTGGTGAGCGCCCACAGCCAGGTGCGTGGTTCGTGACAAAGCCGGCTCGACGGGCAGGCCATCGGGAACAAAAATTTGGGCGGTATCACGATTAAATTTCACGGACTACTCCTTGTAAATAGACTGCCGACGGCTGACCGCCGACCGCCAAAAGGATTTTCATTGTTGGTGGCGTGCCACAGGCGCGTGAACACACCTTTAGCTGAGTGCTGGCAGGCTGGCGGCGGCGATGGATTGCCCCACCCGCCGGCTCTTTTCGTCCGGCAGGTGCAGATTGATTTGCCGGGCCAATTCGGGGAACTCTGTCGCCAGGACTTCATTGGCCCCGGCCAGCATCAGGGGACCGCCGCTGCCTGAAGTGCAGCGGCCCAAGATAAGGACGTGCTTCAACGGGTAAAAGTCGGCGTAGTGGGCAATACCATAGCCCAGGTAGCAGCCCATACTCTGCCAGATTTGTCTCGCCCCGGCGTGTCCTGCTTCAAGTTTTTCCTGGACCAGCTTGAGCTTGGCGGCGTCGGTTAGATCGTTGGGCAGCTCAAGCCCCACCTTAGGGGCCAGGCGAAAGACACACTGCTGCGAGAAATAAAGCGCGCCGCAGCCTCTGTCACCCGACCATTCGTCAACAGGAGCGGCGGGGCTGTAGTCAACCGGCGCAAAGGCCAATTCGTTGAGCCAGCCGGTAATGTTGCCCTGGGGCGTGACATAACCCGCCGCCTCGCTCGATCCCAGGGCGATCCCCAGAATCGCATTATCCTCCAGCGACATCGAGCCGGCCAGAGCGGTGACCTCGCCGTCGTTGACAACCTCCAAAGGCACGCCCATTTCTTCACGAATGCGCAGGAACATGTTTCTGACCTCATCAAACCGATCCGGGGGAATACCGCGAAAGAGGGAAGCGACCATGGCCCGATTATTGATATAGACCCCGGCTGAACTGCCCCCAATGGTGTCTACGCGGGGCATTTTCGATGCGGCCAGTTTCAGAGCGGCCATAATGTGATGGTAGTGATAGTGCGGGTCGGTCTGCCGGCGCGGCTCCCAGACAATCTCCTCGCTAAAGATGGCTTGCCCGTCAACCACAGCCGCTATCTTGAGATCGGATGCGCCTAAATCAAAGCCGATGCGGCATCCTTCCAGGTGCCGGCCTAAAGCTTGCTCGCTTTCCTTTTCAGCCGGGACGTCAGCCGCAGCGCACTCAACTACGGTGAAGGGTTTTTGGTAAACACTCTCGCCCATAAAGTGAAAATCGAATGAACGAGCGCCTTCAGGAGCATAACATTGTTTGAGATAATGCCCAACGGATGGGGGGCCGCCGACATAAACCTTCCAGCCGCCGCGCTGCCAGAGCAGAAATTTAAGCAGTCGCTCGACATACATCAGATTGGCTTCGGCGCGGGGGTGATGGTCAGGAAAAACCCTGGTCTCAAAACGAGATACACTGCCGTCGGCCCGCTCCAGACCCATCACCAACGGCACACCCGCCTCTTCAACCTCCTGGGTAAAGGCGTGGTTGGCTAAAACTGCCGGGCAGAAGTCCTGGTCGAGCGGGGGGACCAGTTTGGGTTTCGCCAGATGAAAGGTCATCGTCGGTTCCTTGTAGCTCAGGCAACTTCAAGAAAATTGTTATCCAAGATCTGTGATGCGTGGTACGTGATGCGTAAGAAATCTTACCTGGAAGCCATCACGCATTACGTATCATGTCGGAAAGTAAATATCATTTTTAGGTGCTTGTCAAATCACCCGTAACCTAAACCGGGACTAATTACATTATCCTTGCTCATCCCCCCTGCCCAGAGTATAATTCCTGCTTATGGCTAATGAACGTCTTTACCGTACCGATGCTGTCATTCTACGCCGCAGCGACTTTGGCGAGGCCGACCGGCTGCTAACCGTGTTGACCCCGGAACGCGGCAAACTGCGCTTGCTGGCCAAAGGTGTCCGCAAAACGACTAGCCGCAAAGCAGGGCATGTCGAGCTGTTTATGCTGACCGATATGCTGGTGGCCCAGGGACGCACCTGGGACATTATTTCCCAGGCCGAAATTGTCGAGCCGTACCGGGATTTGCGCGAAGATTTGGAGAAGACCAGCCACGCCTACTACCTGGCCGAACTGGTGGATCGCTTCACCGAGGAGCACGATGCCAACGCGCCTTTGTTTCAACTGCTGACGCTGACCCTGGCTCATCTCAGCCACTCCGACGATCCCTTCCTGGCCCTGCGTTATTTTGAGCTGCACTTGCTCAGCTTGACCGGCTTTCAGCCGCAGCTTCACTTCTGTGTGGCCTGCGGCGAAGCCTTGGAGCCGGTGACTAACTTTTTCCACTTTGTAGATGGCGGCGCGCTCTGCCCCCGGCACGGCGAAGCTCGTCCCAACGCCGAGCCGCTGCCCCTGCCGGTGCTCAAAGTGCTGCGCTACCTGCAAACGGAGCCATGGGAGAAGATTGCCAAGTTGCAGCTTACCCCGGCCACGCGGCAGCACGTCGAAAGCCTGCTGTTTAATTACATCACCTTCCTACTCGAACGGCGGTTAAAGAGCGCGGAGTTTTTGCGGCAGTTAAAAAGAGAAGGCGTGAAACGTGATGCGTGATGCGTGAGGATTGTTATTCTTACGCATCACGATAGGAGAGCTAAATGGTCGCCCAGCCACAGAAACGCTACAGCCCCGAAGAATATCTGGCTTTGGAGGAAACGGCGGATTATCACAGTGAATATTACCGTGGTGAAATTTTTGCGATGTCCGGCGGGTCGGCTAATCACAATCGCATTATCAAGAATCTGATAATCACCTTGGATGCGGCCCTCGAAGGTAAGCCCTGTGAAACCTTTGTCACTGATATGCGTCTGCATGTCAGGAAAAATAGCTTATACACCTACCCTGACGTGATGATCGTGTGTGGCCGGATTGAGTACGTCAAGGGGCGAACCGATACAATTACCAACCCGGTTGTGATTTTTGAAGTTTTATCAGAATCAACCCAAGCCTACGATCGGGGCGCAAAATTCGAGTTTTACCGGGCGGTTGAGACTCTCCAAGATTATGTGCTGGTTGACCAGTCCCGCGTTCACGTAGAGTATTTTCACAAGTTGGAGGATGGCCGCTGGCTGCTAACCGAATTCAATAACTTGGAGGGGGTGCTGATGCTGGAGTCGGTTGGCGTGGAGATACCGTTGAGCCGGGTGTATCAGCGGGTGGAGTGGGAGGGTTAAAAGAAATGACTGCACGGAGGTTTACCAATGGGTTACTATCCACTTGACCTCAACGATATTAGGAAAAAAGATCAAGACCGGTTACCAAAAGAGCCATTTCAACACCAGATTGATGCTTTTGAAGCCCTTAGTCGAGTTTTCACCATTAACGATAACAGGTTCAGAGGTGGACTTTTGGTGTTGCCTACCGGTGCTGGCAAAACTTTTACTGCTGTAAAATGGCTATGTGATAATGCCCTTCCGCGAAATTTAAGAATTCTCTGGCTTGCTCATTCATTTTATCTGCTGAATCAGGCTTTTGATGAATTTTGCAAATATGCCAAATGGATACCGGAGTCAAGAAAAACTCTGAATATCAGATTAGTTTCAAGCAACCCTGCCCATGACAATGTTTCTTCAATTGAGCCAACGACTGATGATATTGTCATAATGACGACACAAACGGCTATTAAGAACCTTTATACCGACGCTCTGGATAATTACGGTCATACAAAGATAACCAAATTCGGAAAGTTCATCGAGCATTGCAGACAGACAGGATTGTTTGTCATATTAGATGAAGCCCATCATGCGCCGGCCTATGGCTGTAGAAATCTATTGATTGGCAAGCAGCAACCGAAGCGCAGTTACTTAACTATCTCAAGGCCACCACCATTGAAGTTGGCCTGCTGCTCAACTTCGGCCTCAAAGCCGAAACCAAACGCAAAACTTACGACAACGAACGCAAAGGCTCTTTAGCCTGGATAAGAAAATAGGACACAGATTGCACAGATAAACACAGATTTTCTAATTTATTTTAATCTGTGAAATCTGTGTTCATCTGTGTCCTAAAAATTAAGAGGACTCAATGTCTAAACCCCTGAACTTTCAACAAATCATTATGACCCTGGAAAAATATTGGGCCGACCAGGGCGCGACCATCTGGCAGCCCTACCACGAGACGGTCGGGGCGGGAACAGCCAACCCCGGCACAATTCTGCGGGTGCTGGGGCCGGAGCCGTGGCTGGTCGGCTATGTCGAGCCCTCCTTCCGGCCCGACGACGGCCGCTTTGGCGAAAACCCCAACCGCATGCAGATGCACCACCAGTATCAGGTCATCCTCAAGCCCGATCCCGGCAACCCGCAGGAGCTGTACCTCAACAGCCTCTTGGCCCTCGGCCTCAAGCGGGAGGAGCACGATATCCGCTTTGTCGAAGACAACTGGGAAAGCCCAGCCCTGGGCGCGTGGGGCTTGGGCTGGGAAGTCTGGCTGGATGGGATGGAAATCACCCAGTACACCTACTTCCAGCAGTCCGGCGGCTTCCCGCTCGACCCCGTGGCCGTCGAGCTGACCTACGGCCTGGAGCGCATTGTTATGTATCTGCAAGGCGTGGAGCGAGTCTGGGACATTGACTGGGACGGCCGTCAGACCTATGGCGACATCTTATTACGCCAGGAGATCGAGCACTGCGAGTACGATTTTTATGTGGCCGATGTCGAGGGGCTGAAGGCCGCCTACAATTTTTACGAAGCCGAGGCCAAGCGCTGCCTGGCTCACGGCCTGGTCATCCCGGCCCACGACTACGTGCTCAAATGTTCCCACGCTTTCAACATCCTCGACACGCGGGGGGCGATTGGCGTGACCGAACGGGCCGGCTACTTCGCCCGCATGCGCCGCATGTCGCACGATGTGGCCAAAGCGTTTGTGGAACAGCGGGAGAAGGCGGGCTTTCCGTTATTGAAGTATATGCCAGAGCGGAAGATAGAAGATAGTGGATCGAAGATAGTCAACAGCAAGAAAACTGATGTTCCCGCACCCTTTTTGCTAGAAATCGGCTCCGAAGAATTGCCCTCCCACGATGTGACCGATGCGCTGGCTTATTTGCAGGAGGCTGCGCCGAAATTCTTGGCCAACCTGCGCCTGAGCTACGACAGCCTGCGGGTTTTGGGGACGCCGCGCCGCCTGGTCGTTCTGGTGGAAGGCCTGGCTCCCCGCCAGCAAGATTTGGAGGAAATCGCCCGCGGCCCCTCGGTTAAAGTAGCCTTCGACGCCGAAGGCAAGCCGACCAAAGCGGCCCAGGGCTTTGCCCGCAGCAAAGGGGTAGACGTGTCAGCCCTGGAGGTCCGTGATATGGAGGGGGGCCAGTATGTTGTCGCTGCGGTGCGCACCGCAGGCCGCCCCACGCTGGAAGCACTGGCCGATGCCCTGCCCGATTTCATTCGCAGCATCAGCTTTGGCAAGTCTATGCGCTGGCTGGCCTCGGCCCAGGTGGGCGAGAGCGTGGCCAAAACAACCTTCAGCCGGCCCATTCGCTGGCTGGTCGCGCTCCTGGGAGATCAGGTTATCCCCTTTGACTACGCCGGTTTGAGCAGCGGGCGGGTGACACGCGGCCTGCGCCCCGAGGGATCGCCCGACATCGAGATTGCCAGCGCCACCTCCTACCTGACGACGATGAGCACGCACCGGGTTTCGGTTGACCCCGCTGCCCGCCGCGCTGAAATCAAACAGCAGCTCGAACTTATCGCTGCCCAGGCTGGCGGGCAGGTCCCGGACGAGCCGGCTTTGTTGGAAGAAGTGACTCATCTGGTCGAGCAGCCGACAGCCTTCCTGGGACATTTTGAGGAAAAGTACCTCGACCTGCCTCAGCCGGTGCTGACTACGGTGATGAAAAAACACCAGCGTTACTTCCCGGTGGTAGGACAAGCTGACAGCTCGTCCCTACTGCCATATTTTATTGGCGTGCGTAACGGCGGCAAAGAGCACCTCGACATGGTGCGCCGGGGCAATGAAGGCGTACTGCGGGCGCGCTATGCCGACGCCGAATTCTTCTTCAAAGCGGATACCGAAAAGAAGCTGGAAGAGTTTTTGCCGCGTCTGGATACGTTGACCTTCCAGGAGAAGCTCGGTTCGATGCTGGATAAGAGCAAGCGCCTGGAAAGGCTGGCTCCGCAAATTGGCGAGCGGCTGCAACTGACTGGCGCAGAAATAAAAACGGTTGAGCGGGCCGCCCATTTGAGCAAAGCAGACCTGGCGACCCACATGGTGGTCGAACTGACCAGCTTGCAGGGCATTATGGGCTATGAATACGCCAAGCATTCCGGTGAGAGCGAGGCCGTCGCCGCGGCGATTGTCGAGCATTACTATCCTCAGACTAAGCTGCCGCATGAGAAAATCAGCCGGCCCGGCTTGGTCCTCAACCTGGCCAACCGGCTCGACAGTCTGTGCGGCCTGTTTGCCGTCGGCAAAGCGCCGACCGGCTCCGCCGATCCCTTTGCCCTGCGCCGAGATGGGCTGGCCTTGGTCACTAATTTGTTAGAAACGGAAACCAATTTCAACCTTAACGAGGGGCTAAAGCTGGCAGCGGCGCTGATGCCGGTCGAAGTCTCCAGTGAGCCCCTGGCGGAAACGGGCGAGTTTATCAAACGGCGGCTGGAAGGGGTCTTGAAAGAGGATTACCATCTGCCACACGATGTGGTGCAGGCGGTCCTGGCTGAGCGCGGCGACAACCCCTGGCTGGCCCTGGCTGCTGCCCGTGACCTGGCCGAGGCGACGGCTCGCGCCGATTGGCAGCAGACCTTGAACGCCTATGCCCGCTGCGTGCGGATTGTGCGGGGTGTCGAGGAGCGTAATACGGTTCAGCCCGGCCGATTCGCTGTCCCGGCAGAAAAAGAGCTGTACGCCGCCTACCAACAGGCTCGGGCCAGCCTGACCCCGGCCTCCACGATGGCCGCGGTGATTGGCGCGCTGCGCGAAATCCTGGTCAAGCCGATCAATGCCTTTTTTGAGGCGGTCTTGGTCATGGATGAAGATATGGCGGTACGGCAAAACCGGCTGGCGCTGTTGCAGGATATTCGGGATTTGACCAAAGGGTATGCTGATTTCAGCGAACTGCAAGGGTTTTAGGGGGACTGCCGACGTCTGACCGCCGACCACCGAACAGTGTAGCAGCAGAGATTACGGGGATATAAGGCCTTCTTGATATTCAGGAGTGAAAAAGTGCACTTTTTCACTCCTTTTTTGTATTTCTACTTACTGAATCTGAATATCCATTTCCACAGTCGTGCTGTTACCATCCTCGGCGTGGACGGTAGCCCGCAAGGTATAATCCCCCGGCTCAATCGAGTCGCCGTTAGGCCATTGGTTGCCGTTTTCGGCAAAATCCCAGATGTTACAATCCGGCTCGCCGCCGCCAAAGGCGCAGTAACCCACGGTTCGCTCCGTCCGTTGGTGGACCTGGCCGTTGGGGCCGATAATCTCCATGTCAACCCGGTCAATCCCGGCGCCATCGTTGACCCCATCGCTCGAGGCGAAGACCTGGAAGACCAGTGCGCCGCTCACTTCATCTGAGGTTGTGCCCGGCCCGGTCTGGAGAATCTGAGCGGTCAAATTTGACGGTTGGGCAGGAAGTTGCAGCTCCGCCGGCGATCCCTCAATCCTGAAGTCAAAGTTCCAATTTGCCGAATCGCCTGAGGTGGGGTTGATCTCGATTTGCGCGCTGTAGAGGCCGTCGGTAATCAATTCGTTCTGATGCGGCTCAGGCCAGCGATAATTGTGCTCGGCAAAGTTCCAGACGTTGCAGGTAGGCTCGCCGCCGCCAAAAACACAGTAGCCTGCCGTTCGCTCGGTTCGCTCATGGGCGGTCCCCGGGTCGCCCAGTATCTCAAAGCGGACACTCTCAATCCCGGCCCCATCTGACTGCCCCTTATTTTTATCAAATGCTACCACGCGAAAGACTAACCTGTTACGGAAAACGAGGTTGTTGAAATCTAGTTGCCCCTCGGTGTAACCGGGAAAGACGACATACCCACCGATGTTGTCGTTGCCGCCGCCGGGCGGCTCAAAAAAGGCAAGTTGTTCAGGAGTGGGCGACGGGGTCGCAGTAGGCTGGGCGGGTATGGGCGTAGATGTTGGGGTAGGGGTAGGCGGGGGAGGAACCGAGACCGGCGGCAGAGTGGCCGGGTCTATGTTACAGCTCACAAATTGGGGGTCGGTGCTGACCCAGCCGGTTTGACCATCCGGTGTCTGAATCTGGACCCACTGCCCGCCGGGATAACCAACAGCGCTATAGCCGATGGGGGTCAGCGTTGTCCCTTGAGCAACTGAGGCGAGCGGGGGCACGTAGGCCACGCCCGGACCAGGGCGCACGTTTAGCGAGGCGGCGACGACGGTACACACCGGCGCGGCGGGGACAGGCGTGCCGGTTGATGTTGGCGTTGGTTGAGCCAGGGTATCGCCGGTTGTTTGGGGGACAGGCGTAGCGGTGAGCTGTGCCGGGGTAGGATTGGCTTCGCCGGAGGTGGGGATAGAGGTCGAAGTGGCCGGTTGAGAAGCCGCTGCTTCAGCAGTGAGCGTGGCCGCGGCCGCTTTTTCTACGGCTACCTGGGTAGCGACAAGGTCGGGGGTAGGAGGTGGGGCGGGCGAATTACAGGCAGCGATAAATATCCCCAACCAGGCCCAACTAAAAATTATTCGGCTCAAGCGTAGTTTCATAGTTGCTATCCCTCCAAGGCCCGACGCGCCTGCTCCACCCTGTCGTGATAAGGCTGGCAGTAACGGTCAATTATGTTTTTCAGCAGCTTGTCAGCCGGGTTGCCCCCTTTTTGGCTGTCACCCTGGGCCATGCAGTTGGCGTAAGCCTCCTGCGCTTTTTGATACAGATTAAGACTGCCCTGCTTGTCGCCCTGCTTTTGCCGGATGATGGCCTGCTGGTTGTAGGCTACGCCCAGGGCCAGGAAGACGTGCCCCAGCGACCGCTGCTGTTTGGCGGCGGTTAAGGGTGGAATGATGGCCTGCATTTCCTGGATGGTCGAGTCGAAATAAGGATTGGCTTCGTCATAAAATCCCAACTGGAAATAGGCGTCGCCTTTGAGTTGGTAGGCGCCGGCCACGCCGAAACGGGCTTCCAGTTGAAGTTGGTCGCCGGGCAGTTTAGGCGCATTGGCCAGTGCGTGTTCATAATTCTTGATGGCCTGCTCTAACTCTGAACCGGCCAGGCGTTCTTCGGGTGATTGGCGCTGCGCCCGCTGAAAGTAAACGCCGCCCAGGCCCATGTAAGCCCTGGCATAGTCAGGATTGCTGTTCAGGGCCTTTGTAAAGTAGGCTTCAGCGTCGGCGCGGGCTGCTTCCGCCGACTCGAAAACCTTTTTGGCCTCCTGCTCATCCCGGCTCAGAAAAAGCGCCTCCCGGCCAATGAAGTAATACAGAATTTCTTTGCCCTGATTTTTTTCGCCCCAATCCTGCAATTCCTGCTCAGCCTGCTGAAAGGTTTCCAAAGCCCTGACCGTCTGGCCGGCCAGATCCCAGATCAAGCCGATGGTGAACCAGCGCAGCGCCCTGGCCCGCAGGCTGACCTCCGGCTTCAGCGAAGCGATCAGCACCGGGTCTGTGGGATCGAGCGGGATAGGGATGGAGATGGGTGCGCCCAATTGAAAGGGGCCTTTTAACTCGTCCAGCTCGCCGGTTTCACCTTGCAGCGGTTTCACGTAGAATTTGGGGACAAAACTGGCCGGATTTTGGCTGCCGTCTAGGTTGCCGTAAATGACCAGGTTGGCTTTAATCGTCCTGGCCAGATTGGCTGCGGCCTCGTCGTCGGCGACCAGACCAATCTTGACATTTTTGGCGGCCAGCTCCGGGCCGTCGTGCCAGACCTGCACATTGAACTCTTGAGGCAGGTTTTTGTACTCATTCTCTAATTCGCTAAAAATCCACTGGCCGAGCTGCTGGCCGTCCGGTGAGGAGATTAATTGACCGTCAGGGTCAAGCTGACCAATTTCGGCCACGGCAATATTGAAATCGCCGCTCATCTGCGATGGAGTAGGAATAGGCGTTGGCGTAGCAGTGGGCGGCAGGGTGGGCGCAACCAGGCGATAGGAGATGAAGCTCAACAGCCCCAGCACACTGACCGCAACGAAGATCAAGGGTAAGGTTGGAACGGGAATGACATTGGCCCGGCTGTAGTCGTGACTGATATTGAGGGGGGCCAGTTGCTCGTTAAGCTGCTCATCCGAGATGCTGCCGGCCAGACGCGCCTGTACCAGCTCAATGGCCGTCTGGTGGTCTTCAATCTGGTTCAGCAGCTCGACCGGCGCATTGCCGCCATACTTGGCCTCGCGCTCCCGGAGGATATTCAAATCTTTTTGGAGAATTTTGAGGTATCGTTTAAGTTTGGTTTCGCTCAACAGTGAGTACCTCAAGTCAATGAGCCGGGTTGGGGCCAGGGGTTGCTTTTAGGTGGGGTGTGCAGCTCGGTCTAGCAAAATTATAACATGAGGAACAGGCAATTACAATTTACCTGAAATTGAGGGACTGGCCAACTCGGTGATTTTATCGGGGTGTTGAACAGCGGGTGGGGTGACAGCGCTCTGGGCAATTGTGGCTAATTCGGCGCTGCGGCTCTTCAGGCCGGCGGCCAGAAGAATCATGCCCAGAGTCACCAGACCGATGACGCCGTAGGCCGAGCTGTACCCGGCTACGCCGCCGCCAAAGCTGGCCGCGATCGCACCCACCAAGGCCCCGCTGATCAATTGGCCGACGCCGGTGAAAATGGTGATAAGGGCTTGGGCCGCCGCCCGATCCTCGAGAGAGGCTTCGTTGAGCATAATATAGCGAATAGGTGCGCCCAGCAAAGCTGACAGCCCCAGGCCGATGAGCACACCGGCGGCAAAAAAGATAATCCAATTCTGTGGGAAGAGACTGAGTAAGAAGATGCCCAGCGCGAGCAGACTAATGCCGCTGACGATCACAATTTTGGAGCCTAATCTATCCAGCATCCGCCCGGAAACCGGCGCGCCGACTGCCAGGGCCAGAACAACGGGCATTAATAAAAAGCTGGCATTTGAGTCGCTCACCGCAAAAGCAGCCACGGCCAGGGCCGGAATAAAGACAACACCGGACTCGCCCAGACCGGCGCCAAAAGAAAGCAAGCTGGCCAGCGCGAGCTGCCGCGAGCCAAACAGGCGCAGGTGCAGCACCGGATAGGCTGCTCGGCGTTCTAGCAGCAGAAAAAGGGGCAGCAAAATAAGAGCCAGTAGCAGTGAGGGCCACACCCGCAGACCGGTGACGCTGGCCCAGAAATGAGCCGTGTTAATCTGAGTCAGGCCGTAGGTGAAGAAACTTAGCATCAAGGCCAGGACCAGCATCCCCGCCCAATCGAACGACCGGCGGTTTTGCAGGGGAATGTTGGGCAAAAGGGGCGGGGCAATGATGAGCACGCCGAGGGCAATCGGCAGGTTAATGGCAAAAAGCCAGCGCCAATGCGCCAGCAGCAGCACCCCGCCGATAATAGGCCCGACGATAAAAGCCACGCCAAAAACGGCGCCAATCAAGCCCAGGGCGCCGCCGCGTTTCTCCGGTGGAAAGGTATCGCCGATGACGGCAGAGGCTACCGGAAAAATTCCGCCGGAGCCTAAGCCCTGGATCGCTCGCCCCAGCAGGACGACCGCAAAAGAGGGGGCCGCCGCTACGATAAGGGACCCCAGGGCGAACAGGATAATATCGGCCAGGTAGACGGAGCGCCGCCCCCACAGGTCCGACAGTTTTGCCATTAAGGGCGTACCGATCAGGTTAAAAAAGACATACGTGGTAAACAGCCAGGTCACAGCCCGGTCATCTACTTTGAAATAATCGCGAATGGTCGGCAGGGCTGGGCCAACAATGGCGATGTCCAGAGCGGCCATCAGCACGCCCACAAAAAGGACTGCCAACAGCCGGTTGCGTTTTTGGTTGTCCATGCTTTTTCCTAAATCACGCAGGACTTACGCAAATCATGTCATTTTGAGCGACGAAGGAGCGAAAAATCCCTAAAACCTACGTTTGCAAGCAGATGTTTGAGGGATTCTTCACTCCGCTCCGCTCCGCTCCGTTCAGAATGACATGCGTAAGTCCTGTCACGTTAACGTTATG
Source organism: Chloroflexota bacterium (assembly GCA_016860845.1). Next base: position 44,781 of record BOKF01000050.1, on the reverse strand, counting down.
ACAGCGATCCACAGGCAAATCTGTACAGCCACAGTGCTGCCCCATAACAGATAAGCCGCCACTTTTTCCCAGCGATAAACCAGGCCGCCAAACAAGGTATTAACTAACAGCACGGCTGCCCCGGCCAACGGCAGGGTGAAGAGGGCCGATTTATCGGCGATGCGGTCGGCCACACCAAAGGCATTGAAATGAATGGGCAGGGAACGCGGTAACTCGGCAAAGTTGAGGCAGAGATAACCCAAAAGTGAGAAACAGGCCAGCGCGCCCAGACCAAACAGCCACCACGTCAGCGGATCGGCCAGGAGAGGGTAACTGAAGGGCCAACTGCGGCGCAGGCCCACCGACCAGTGCTGGGTGGGGCCAAGCGCCTGGCGAGCCTGCCAGGCTGCGAGAAAATCATCAGGCTGCCGGGGCGAGATGACATACGTCTGCTGGGGCGTGACTACCAGCAGGCTTTCGGTAGGGCCGGCCGTGGCCAAAAACTTTAGCTTGCCGTACTCAGCCAACTCGCCCCAGCCGAAGCGCAGTCCGGCCAGATTTAAACCTCTAAAGGTGGGGAGAGCTGGCAGCGTTTTGCCTGGGACAATTTCTTTGATGCTTTCAATGGGGACGAGCACTTGCGCCAGTCCCCACTGGATAGCCAGACCGTTGCGGCTAAGGTGATAGTGGAGTTTAAACGCAACGACGGCCCAATAAAGGACCAGCAGCATCACGCCCAAAACAACCAAAATTCCGACCAGGAGTTTGAATATATCGGCCAGATTATTTTGGCGGGGCAGCAGGTTGACGAGCACAATGGCAGCGGCGCAGGTAATCAGCGCAAACCCTAGTGAAACAAAACCGCTGCGTGTGGGATAGGGCAGAAAGTTCATAAGGGAGTAGGGAGTAGGGAGTAGGGAGTAGGGACGCGAAGCGGTGAGTAGGTTTTGATTTCTTCGCTTCCTAGCGTCTTCGCGTCTTCGTCTCTTTTCATAGTTCCTCCAGCTTCCAGCGTTTCAATTCGTCCATGAAGCGATAGGCGGTCAAATCCAGGTTGATGGGGGTGATGGAAATCAGGTTATTGGCCAGCGCCCAGATGTCTGTGCCGTGATCGGGGACGCCCCGCGGCGGCAGGCCGCCGATCCAGTAGTAGGCCCGCCCGCGCGGGTCCTGCCGGGCGACCAATTCATCCCGGTAAACCCGCTGGCCCAGGCGGGTCAGTTCAACCCCTTTTATATGTTCCCAAGGCGCGCTGGGAATATTGACATTGAGCAGCATGTTAGCCGGCAGGCCGTGTTCCAGCACTTTTTGAGCTAACCTGGCGCAGTAGGCCGCCATCGGGCTGTAGTCAATTTCCGCATGTTCCATCCGCAGGGCCTCATCGCTGAAGCCGCGCGAGATGGCCAGGTCCATTTCTTTTTCTTCAAAATCACGGGAAATGGCGATAGCCGGCAGCCCTTCGATGGTCGCCTCCACCGCCGCTGCGACCGTGCCGGAGTAAAAGACATCGTAGCCGAGGTTGGCCCCGTGATTAATGCCGGAGACCACCAGATCGGGCCGGCGCTCGACCACGCCCAGCATGGCCAGGGCCACGCAGTCGGGCGGCGGGGCCGAAGAGACAAAGGCCTGGCTGCCGTCGGGCAGGGTATACGGATCGGCCCGGAGGGGTTTATGCATGGTTTTGGGATGCCCGGAGGCCGACCAGTTGTGGTCAGGGGCAAAAACCAGCGTCTCGGCTACTGTGTCGAGTGCCTTTTTCAGCGGGAACAGGGCCGGGGCGTTGATGCCGTCGTCGTTGGTGATTAAGATAAGCATAATTGTTTATTAACCTGGAGCCGCTTTATAGCTGAAATAGTGTATATCGCTCCTGGCATAGCGCCCTTCAAGCGGGGTCTGTCGTAAGCCAATGGGGGCGGCAAATGGGTTGCGCTCCCGATAAATGGGCGGTAAAAGGTAGCCTTGACTCTGGTCTGCGCCTTCTTCCTCTTCCTTTTCCTCCTCTTTATGCCTGACCTGGATGCGGATGGGTTCGGTCTTGCTTTCGTTCCCTGCCGAATCGTAAGCGACGACATGGATCAGGTGGGTTTCGGTGTAGTTGAGGGTGGTGCTGATGATGCTAAAGCCGCCCGAATAGACTTTTTGATAGCCGATCCACTTTTCGGGGGCAAAGCCGGCGGGCCAGGTGGCCAGTTCCGCCGGGTCGGTGATGGTTTGGGTCACGCTGATCACTTCGCTGATGGTCATAACACCGGTGGTGGTGATGGAGCCGTCCGGCTGGGTAATGACGACCGGCTGAACAATCGGCGCTTCTTGATAGAGAATGGGGGTATCCGTCATAACGATGTTCCAGCGCAGGGTATAGGGGGCGACCGTACTTTCGCCGATTTTTTGATTGTCCAGGAAAAACTCCACCCGGTTCATGGAGAAGTTGTCCACAGCGTCGGCTTGAATATTGACCCACAGGTCATCTTCCTGCACATAGGTTTTATCGGCTTCCGGATTGATCAATTCTACCGTGGGTGGGGTGTTGTCCACCGTAACCTGCACGGCTTTGCGCTCGAGGCCCTGATCGCCTTTAACAACCGTTAGCTGCAAAGTATACAGCCCCTCTTCCTCAGCCGCCGTATCCCAAAATTCCAGGGGCGCGTTTTCAACTTGATTATTGTAATCCTGGCCCAACTGCCGCCACTCGGCGGGGTTAAGCCCTTTGCCCACCTCCAGGCGGTAGAGTTGGAAATTGTCGGCTTTGGCGTTGCCGGTAATAATTTGACCGCCTTTGATGTACTCGTAAGGGCGCGGGCTGATAATGGCGACCGGCCCCACGTTGACGGCCGGGCCGGTGCTGTCGTCATACTCCGTCGGCGGCTGCGGGATGGCGTTCTCACGCACCCAATCGGCGGCCACAGGCGGGTAGATCTCGTAGACTCGCTCCTCTACCTTTTCAGGCGGGGTGTAGGCCGTGGCCAGCTTACCGTTCTCGCGGTTGATGCGGAACATCTGGTGGACATTGTCGCGCTGGGTCGGCTCAGTACCTTCGAGGAAAAGCTCGGTCACGCTGCCGGGCGTGTAGTCGCTGGGCAGGAGGCCGGAAAGCGAGTCCACCCGGACATCTACCAGGCCGGGCGGGCGCTGCCACTCTTCCACCGGCTTATCTTGCAGGTAGTAGAGCATCACATCGTGCCAGATCGGCGCTGCGCCGGAGAGGCCGGTGACATCCTTCATCTCCTCGTTGTTATTATTGCCGACCCAGACCGCCGTAGCGAGCTGCGGGGTAAAGCCGACCGTCCAGTTGTCTCTAAAGTTGTTGGTCGTGCCGGTTTTGGCGGCGATGGGCCGGTCTTCAAAATCCTTTTTTAGCACGCTGTTGGCCCCAAAACCGGGGGTGCGGGCGTTATTATCAGATAAAATGTCCACCATCAGGTAAGCCAAGGCGGGGTCAACAATTTGCTCGGTGGTGGGTTGTTTATATTCGTAAATTACATTGCCGGCATTATCTTCAATCCGCAAGATCGAGACCGGGTCCAGGGTACGATGGCCGGGGCGGCGATATACTTCGGGTACGGGCTGGCCGGCCATAATCCCCAGATTAGCCCAAACGCTGTAAGCATAGGCCATGTCCAGGGGCTTGACTTCACCCCCGCCCAGGGTCAGCGCCAGCCCATAATAATCCTGGTTAAGGGTGGTGATGCCCATGCGGTGGGCCGTAGCAATGACATTCTTAACCCCGGCTTTGCTCAAAGCCCAGACTGCCGGAATGTTGTAACTGCTGGCCAGAGCATTGCGCAGGCGGACCGGCCCGTGATATTTACCCAGGCCGGTCGGGTCGTAATTTTCGGGCACGTAGGGCGGGTTGGGGTCGTCGGGGAAGGATTGCCGCACATCCATGACCATCGTGGCGGCATTGTAAACGCCCTGGGAGAAAAGGGTCATATAGTTGAAGGGCTTAAACGACGAGCCGGGCTGGCGGCCAGGGTCAGCCGTGCAAACATTAACATTGCCGTCATTTTCCTCGTCCCAGTAATCCACGCTGCCCACCATAGCCAGAATCTCGCCGGTTTTAGGCCGGATCGAAACCACGCAGGCATTGCTGGCGTTGTGCTCCTCTTCCAGGAGTTGTTTGATGTGCGCAGCGGCAATTTCTTGGGCTTTTTTGTTCAAGTCAAGATCAAGAGTGGTATAGATTTTTAGACCGCCGCGATAAATCATTTCCGGGTCGGCAATGTTGTAGCGTTCGGGGGTGCGCTCCAACTCTTTGCGGACATGCACGGCAAAATGGGGCGCGACAATGTCGAAACGTTGTTCCTCTTCCTGCCTGACTTTGAGCGGTTCGTTGTAAATCTGGTCAGCCTCTTCCGCCGTAATCGCCCCTTCCTCAACCATCCGGTTCAGCGTAATCCGCTGGCGGTTCTTGGCGATATCGAAGTTGTCAATGGGGTTGTAATAAGGATTTTGAGGGATGGCCGCCAGCATGGCACATTCGGCTTTAGAGAGGGCGCTGGCCGGCTTGTCAAAGTAGACCCGCGCAGCCGCGTCAATGCCGTACGCCAGGTTAAAGTAACCGTTTGTGTTAAAGTACCATTCCAGAATTTGATCTTTGCTAAAGCGGCGGGTAATTTCGATGGCCAGGATGACTTCTTTGACTTTGCGGGTGTAAGAAAGCTGGGTCCTTTCTTCCTCGTTAATCAAAATATTTTTGATGAGCTGTTGGGTGATGGAACTGCCGCCCTGAATTCGTTCGCCGCGGAGATTTTGAACAAAGGCGCGGCCAATGCCCTCCGGGTCGAAGCCGGGGTTATTGTAAAAGTTCTTATCTTCCAGAATGATCGTGGATTCGCGGCAAAATTCGGGTATTTCACTCAAGCTAATATAGCTGCGGTCGCCTCGATATGGGTCAAAGATTTCATAGAGCAGTGTTTTGCCGGTGCGGTCAAAGATTTTGGTGGTTTCAAAATCCTCCTGCTCTGTTTCGATGGCGGTTGGGTCGGGCAACTGCCGGGCGAAGCTCTCGTAAAAGGCGTAGGCCGAACCAACGCCGGTGAGAATGATCCCCAGAATAGTGACGACGACAACAGCCACCAGGGCAATGGCTGCGTTTAGAAGATAGAGAAAAATTTTCGGTTTTTGTTCCAGCAGCCGGCGGCGGCGGCGGCGCGTAATCATCACTTTACGATTCGTTAGCATAGCTCTCCTGATCCTTTGACTACCAAAGCGTCATGTTAGCAGAAAGGGGGAGGTTGGGCAAGTCTTAAAGTTTAGGGGTAGACCGCAGAGGTTTCAAAAACCTCTGCGCTCTTTCTCCCCCAATTGTTAAAAACTTAACAGAATATCGAGCAATCAAGTTTACACACCGTTGCCCATGTGGTAGAATAAATAGGGTTAGCGGAGGGCTTCCTAATGTCGAAATTTAAGATTCTTTGTGTTGAAGACAATCCCGATACGCAGCGAATGTTGAGTTTTCTGCTAACTCAGGCCGGCTATGAAGTTATCACCGCCGACGATGGTCACCAGGGGATTCAAAAAGCTAAAGCCTGGCGTCCGGCGTTGATTTTAATGGATATGATGATGCCCCGGATGAGCGGGGTTGACGCCATCAGACGGCTGCGTAAATTAAAAGTGACCAAAGATATTCCTATTTTAGTGCTTTCAGCCTACCAGGAGCAGGCGCTCATTGATGAGGCCATTCAAGCCGGGGCTGACGATTACTTGATAAAAACGGTCCTTCCCGATGATTTAACCGACATTATTGACCGGTACCTGGAAGTAGGTTCGGCGGTTCTGGCAAGACGAGCCGTAAGATTACACGACGATGAGGTAGAGTAAAAATATTTAGCCTGATGAGCGGACCGCAGCGGTTTTTTAAACCTCTGCGGTCTTTTTACTTAATACCAAAAAGATGATTTGAAGATGAAAAATAGGCAGTGCTAGGCCGTCGTTTTTCCAACGTGCGAGGGCGGGCGTCAAGTCTTCTCGATCACCAAAAAATGGGATAGGCCGAATTGTCTCAAGGGAGTTTGCTCCAGAGCATAAGTGACTCGCCGCAGGACGCGACCCAGGGTGGGACTGCGGGCGACAATGTTATCGTAGCCTGGATAGATTTGGGTATGGGTTATCACGGCGACGGGCAGAGTGGCAATCAACTTTCGCAAATCGCCGGCCGTGTAAGCTCGCACATGTGGAGCCAGCCGGTTCCGCAGCGCATTGGGCAGATAGTTGATGAGCGGGGTGTTGCCAAAATAGTATTGACCGCGCCAGTAGTGGCCGTGAGTTTCAAACGGATAGAGCCGGTTGGGGCAAAAGATGATGGCCCGGCCTCCTTTTTTGAGCACCCGCACCATCTCAGCCAGGGCCAGGGCGTCGTCCTGCACGTGCTCAATAACTTCGTGGCTGAGCGCCAGGTCAAAATGGTTGGACGGATAGGGCAGGTGTTCTCCGGCAGCCACATGGACGAGCGGTGAGTGTACATAGCTGTCCGCAACACGCTCCGGCTCAATATCCAGCCCGAAGACGTGCGGCGTAAATTGGCGCAGCGCCCGGATATACAAACCCACGCCGCAGCCATCCACCAGCACCCGGCTCTCTGCCGCAAGCCGCCCGCCGGCCGCCGCCTGAATCATGGCCAGCCGCCGGTCCTGCCCGGCTCGCCAAACGAGGCTGGGTACCCCTCGCTCGTCAGCTTTGTTGAATTCCTGGGCAGGGGTCAATTCAAATTTTTTAGTCACACCTGCCCCTCTGCTCCCATGCTCATTTTACCCCCACATGCAAAGCCACGGTGTTAAACATCAGCAGGGTATAGCACACCTCCCGCAGACCGGCCTTTTCCATTTCGGCTTTGAGTTCATCCGGCCGCAAAAAAACATCGGCCGAAGCCGGCAAATAGGTGTAAGCGTCGCGCTGGCCGCTGATCAAGCCACCGATGAGCGGCACCAGGCGGTGAAAATAGAAACGGAACAAGCGGCCAAACCAATTGTCCGCCGGGCGCGGAATTTCCAAAATCAGCACCCGGCCTCCCGGCTTACAGACTCGCCGCTGCTCGGCCAGAGCCAATGAGACGCTGGTGACATTGCGCAGCAAGAAGCCGCTGGCCACCGCATCAAAGGTATTATCGGGAAAAGGCAGGTGCAGAGTATCGGCTCCACTCCAACTGAGAGGCGAAGAGGCGAGGAGGCGAAGAGGCGAGGAGGTGTTGGCAATATCTTTTGGGTTCTCTGCTGCTCTTCGCCCCGCTTCGCGCAGCATTGGCAGGGTAAAATCCGCACCAACGACCTGGCCCAGGTCGGGGTGCTGCCGGAGGGCTTCAAAAGCGATGTCGCCCGTGCCGGTGGCTATATCTAACAGCTTGCCGCCCGGCGGCAGATGAGCTTGTTGGATTAACAATTTGCGCCAGCGCTTATCTTGCCCGCCGGTCATGATCCGGTTCATGGTATCATAACGGTGAGCGATGCGGGCAAACATGGTATTAACGTACTGATGTTTTTCGGCGGCGGATTTGAAAGTCATAGAGGCGAATTATTAGTGGTCCACAGTTAATTGTCAATTGTCAAACCCTGATTTAGGTAACAAAAAAGCCCCCGTTGGGCGGGAGCTTTTGGGATAAGCAAAACAGGAATGATCGGCTTAGCTGCTCAGTTTGGGATAAATCATTCCGCCGATAGAGCTAAAGAGGCCGGAAACCAGTGAGCCAATGACCCCATATACCAGCAGCGCCCCGGAGACGCGCCCCGCCAGGGCAATGACTTCGGGGGTGAGACCGTAATTAACCAATCCGGTTAGCTGGTCGGGGGTAAATTGATTAGCTACATTCTGACCGAAATTTCCCATAATGACCCCAAAGGCGGCCATACCCATTGCCACAATACCCCCAATAACGCCGGCCCAAAAACCGGCCATCCAGCCCACTTTGCCGCCCTGGTGACTGTTTTGCACATTGTCACCGGCAAAAATACCAGCCAGCAGGCCGGTGGTCAACCAGACTACCAGAAAACCCGGTATGACCAAACAGGCCAGAAACTCGAAGGGTACCAGACTGATCAACATTAAGAGAAAAATACCGAACCCGCCTACCAGGCCCGCCTTTAAACTAGAAGTAACCGTTGAACCGGCAGGCTGCGTTCGCCGGGCGAGACGCTGGCGGCGTGGAGATGAAGCAAATTCTCCCTGGCGTCGTTGTGTTGTTGCGGTCATCTTAACCTTCCTCCAAATTTTTTATTGCCAACTGTTCCCCAGGTAGGCAATAATTTACTATCTAATTGCCGATTATAGCATGATGGCTTACGGCTTGGCAACTATAAGTAGGCGATTTAGCCTACGCAATCCCTACGCTAATTTGTTCTAAGAAGAGTAATTTGAGTAGCCAGTAGCCAGTAACCAGACCTTAGCATTTTCTGACTACTGATAACTGGCTACTCTTTGGCTGCCTCCTGCCCAAATTGCCCCCCGGCAGTGATTGTGTTAATATGACCTTATCCGAAACTAGAAAGAGTAAATAAAGCATGACCAAGCGAAAAACGGTTTCTGCTAAAGAAATGTCGTCTGCTGGCTCTGCCCCATTTTTAACCGATTTTGATCTTTACCTGATTGGGCAGGGGACTCACGAACGCGCCTACGAAAAAATGGGGGCGCATCTGACCGAAATGAACGGCGAAAAAGGCGTCCATTTTGCCGTTTGGGCGCCCAACGCCCGGCAGGTTTATCTGATGGGCGATTTTAACGGCTGGCACGGCGAAAGCCATCCCATGCACTCCAGCAACAGCGGGATTTGGAGCCTGTTTGTGCCGGGGCTGGAGGAATATGCCGTTTATAAATATCGGGTGGTCAGCCAGCGCGGCGAGAGTTTTGACAAAGCTGACCCGTACGGCTTTGCCATGGAGCAGCGTCCCAAAACCGGCTCGGTCGTGACCAATCTCGACCGCTACCAGTGGGGTGACGGCGACTGGATCAGCCATCGCCATGACCGACAAAACTTTGACCGGCCCATGTCCGTTTACGAAGTCCACCTGGGGTCGTGGCGTAAGGTAGCCGATGAAAAGTGGGGCACGCGCTACCTGAGTTATCGCGAGTTTGCCACGGAGTTAATTCCCTATGTAGCAGAACTGGGCTACACCCACATCGAATTACTGCCCATCGCCGAGCATCCCCTGGATGCCTCGTGGGGTTATCAGGTGTTGGGCTTCTATGCGCCGACCAGCCGCTTTGGTACTCCAGAAGATTTGATGTATTTCATTGACCAGTGCCACCAGCACAATATCGGCGTTATCCTGGATTGGGTGCCAGCTCACTTTCCCAAGGACGGCTCCGGCCTCAACTACTTTGATGGGACACATCTCTACTCCCATGCCGACCCGCGCCAGGGTGAGCACCAGGATTGGGGAACGTTAATTTTTAATTATGGCCGCAACGAAGTCCGAGTTTTTCTCATCTCCAATGCCGTGTTTTGGCTGGAAAAGTATCACTTCGACGGGCTGCGCGTGGATGCGGTCGCTTCTATGTTATATCTCGATTATTCCCGCGAGGAGGGTGAGTGGCTGCCCAATGAGTACGGGGGCCGCGAAAACCTGGCTGCGGTCAGCTTTATACGCAAGACCAATGAAGCGATCCACGGCCTCTTCCCCGGCGTGCTTACCATCGCGGAGGAGTCAACCGCCTGGCCTATGGTCTCCCGGCCTACTTATATGGGCGGTCTGGGTTTTAGCCTCAAGTGGAATATGGGTTGGATGCACGACACCTTGAGGTACATGAGTAAGGAACCTGTCTACCGTAAATATCATCACAACGATATGACCTTTAGCTTGCTGTATGCCTTTACCGAGAACTTTGTCCTGCCCCTCTCCCATGATGAAGTGGTGCATGGCAAAGGATCGCTGCTCAATAAGATGTCGGGCGACGAATGGCAGAAGTTTGCCAATCTACGGGCCTATTATGGTTTTATGTGGGGACACCCAGGCAAGAAACTGCTCTTTATGGGCGGGGAATTTGGCCAGTGGCAGGAGTGGAATTTTAACACCAGCCTGGAGTGGGCGGCCTTAAGTGCGCCAATGCACCAGGGCGTGCAGCGTTTTGTTAAAGATTTGAACCAGCTTTACCAACACGAACCGGCCCTCTATGAAATTGATTTTGATTGGATGGGCTTCACCTGGATTGACGCCAATGACAGCGATAACAGCGTCTTTTCATTCATTCGCAATGCCAGGTCTGTGGATGAATTTGTGGTGGTCGTGAGCAATCTTACTCCGGTGCCGCGTGAGAACTATCGGGTTGGTGTGCCCAAACCAGGCTACTATCGGGAAATTCTCAACAGCGACTCGGCCCATTACGGGGGCAGTAATATGGGAAACAGCGGCGGCAGAACGACCGAAGAGACGCCGTGGCACGGACATGGGCAGTCGTTGTCGCTAACATTGCCGCCTATGGCGACAATTATGCTTAAATTAGCCTGATGACCGTGACCCGCCCTAAACCTCCTCCTCTTAGTGATTATCCAAAAATAAGTTCCCCGAAGTTCCTACGAGTTCCCAGGGAACTGAGGGAACTCATAAGAACTCAAAACGGGAAGTTAATTTTAGATGCTTACTTAGGGGGAAGGAAGGGGGGCATTTATTGGTCGTATTGGAGCAAAGAGTAAACTTCGTAACCTTTTAAAATTTCACGACCCTTCAAAAAAGTCAACTCGATGGCAAAGGCCAGACCAACCACTTCTCCGCCCAGTTTTTCGACCAGGTTACATGTAGCCTTGGCCGTGCCGCCCGTAGCCAGCAAATCGTCTACCACCAAAACTTTTTGGCCCTTGGCAATGGCATCCTCGTGGATTTCGAGGGTATTTACTCCGTATTCCAGGGCATAACTTTCGGCGAGGGTTGCCGCGGGGAGTTTGCCCGGCTTCCGTACCGGCACAAAGCCGACCCCCAAGTTGTAAGCTAAGGGAATACCGAAGATAAAGCCTCTGGACTCAATCCCAACTACCACATCCACCCCGGCGGATTGATACTGCCCCGTCAAACGATCTATGCTCTCTTTGAGAGCATCTGGATCTTTTAGCAATGTCGTAATGTCGTAAAACAAGATGCCCGCGATGGGAAAATCCGGCACGCTCCGAATAGTCGCTGCTAAATCCATTAAATTGCTCCCCTCCTGCTAAATTTAAGCTGCAAGCCCATTCTAGCAGAACCCCGTAGAATCAGCAAAGCTCTTTTGTGGTATAATACGGGGGCAGTTTTTTGATAATGCTTATAGTAGGAATCGAGATGAATTTATTGTATCATTACTTTGCCCGCTGGTTGGGCTGGTTTATCCCCCTAACTGCCGGTCTTACTCTAATTATCGCCCCTGGCTGTCAAATGGCTAGCCCTGCGGGCCAGACGGGTCAAACTCAAGCACCTGTTCAACCAACCGCTACGCTTCAGCGCGTCAATACTCCCCCTGTAGAATCAGTGCCCACGATTACCACGACGACAACCTCGGAAAGCGAAGTCTTGACCCTCACTTTTTGGACCATTGAAGCCATGTCGCCTAAAGCCGAGGGCGAAGCAGGCAATTTCATGGCCAACAGCCTGAAAACGTTTGAGGCCAATAATCCTGATATTCAAGTTGAACTCCTGTTGAAAAAACCGAGTGGTAAGGGGGGTGTCCTGGATTTTCTAAGAACAGCTAGAGGGGTAGCCCCTTCCATTTTGCCGGATGTGGCGATAATGAATGCGACGGACCTCAATCAAGCCTATGCCGCGGGTTTGTTGCAGACGCTTGATAACCGGCTGGACCGGTCCATTGTCCAGGATTTACTCCCCGCCGCCCGCAAAATGGGCACGGTTGACCAGCGATTGGTGGGTGCCCCTCTAAGCCTGGAAATGGAACACCTGGTTTATAACACCAGGGTTTTTACGGCGGCGCCTATGCTCTGGAGCGCTGTTTTGAGTAGTAATACCCGCTACCTTTTTCCGGCTAAAGGGACCAACGGCTTGGTTAACGATACCACCCTATCCCAATACTTTTCGGCGGGCGGCGTCTTCCACACCGATCAAGAGACGCTTAAAATTGACGACCGGGTTTTGCGGAATGTGCTGACCTTTTATCAGCAAGCGCTTGAGAACGACGTGATTGACCCAACCCTCCTAGAAGCGGCCACGACCGAAGAACTCTGGCCGGCCTATTTGGAAGGCAGGGCGGGGCTGACCCAGGTGAGTGTCCGCCAATACCTGACCGATCAAGACTCGTTCAATAATTCGACCTTTGCCGCCATCCCCGTCCAAGCGGAGAAGGATACCCCGGTCGCGATTACCCACGGCTGGACTCTGGTTTTGATTACTGATGATATTAATCGGCAGCGAGCAGCTTTGCGTTTGATCGAGTGGTTTTTATCAACCAGCAACAACGCCACCTGGAACAACCTGAACAAATCCATCCCTTCCAGGGACAGCGCCTTCCAGCAGTTGGCTGGCAATGATCCCTACTGGGCTTTTTTGACCGAGCAACTGAATTCAGCCCAACCGCAGCCCGGTTTCTCCGGTTACGATCAATTGGGCCGGATTCTCCAGCAAGCTGTCGAGCAGGTAATTCGGGGCGAGGCTACCCCTGATGAAGCCACCGCCACTGCTGTGGACGCTTTAGCGCCATGAATACGCCCCCATCTGCTCTCTCTGGTGACCTCCGCCAGGTTGCCTGGCAAATGATCCGCGCCGCGCTGGAAGCAGTAGAGCCGGCGGCTGCCGTCAAAAATTACTTTGGCAGCCGGCCTGATCTCATCAGCCAGATCAAGGCAACATCGGGCCGGCTCATCGTCGTTGGGGCCGGCAAAGCCGGCGCGCCGATGGCCGCAGCAATCGAGGAAATTTTTGGCGACAAAATTACAACCGGCCACGTCATCGTCAAGTATGGCTATGCCTCTCCAAAATCCAAAATCCACGCCCGAAGGGGCAGTCCAAAATCTAAAATCTTTGTCGTGGAGGCCGGACATCCCATTCCAGACGAGGCCGGTTTGCGGGCAGCCCAAGAAATAGCGAGCCTACTCCGGGAAACCGGGCCGGACGATACCATCATTTGCCTGATTTCAGGCGGCGGGTCTGCCCTGCTGACTCTCCCGGCCGAGCCGCTGACCTTGAACGATCTGCAAGCCGCCACCACGGCTCTGCTGGCGGCCGGAGCGACCATCAACCAGGTCAATACCCTCCGCAAACATCTGTCCGCTGTCAAAGGCGGGCGGCTGGCTCAAATAGCTGCTCCTGCCAATGTTTACGCCCTGATCCTGTCGGATGTCGTCGGCGACCCGTTGGAAGTAATTGCCTCCGGGCCAACCGTGCCCGACCCCACAACCTTTGCCGATGCCTGGGCCATTGTGGAACAATTTCAGCTTCAGCATACGCTGCCTGAGGCAGTCATCCGGCGGCTTCGAGCGGGCCTTGCCGCTGAAGTAGCTGACACGCCCAAACCGGGTGACTTGATTTTCGAACGGGTTCACAATATTATCATTGGCAGTAATCGGCTGGCCGCCCAGGCGGCGGTCAAGGCGGCCCAGCAGGCTGGATTTGAGGCCCGCTTATTAACCACTTTTTTAGAAGGTGAAGCGCGAGAGGTCGGCAAAGTTATCGCCGCTCTGGCCAAAGGGCTGGCCCGCGACGAAGGTTCCCTCCTGCGTCCAGCTTGCCTGGTTCTGGGTGGCGAAACGACGGTGACTCTCCGGGGGCATGGTCGCGGGGGGCGTAATCAAGAAATGGCCTTAGCCGCAGCTCTGGCTCTGGCTGGTTGGTCTAACCTCTTGATCACCTGTTTCGGCACCGACGGCAGCGATGGTCCGACCGATGCCGCCGGCGCTTTTGCCGACGGCCAAACCGTTGGCCGAGCACAAGCCATAGGTTTAGTGCCCGTAGAGTACCTGCAGCGCAACGATGCGTATAATTTCTTTGCCGCCCTGGATGACCTGATTCTAACCGGGCCAACCAACACCAATGTCAACGACCTGACTTTTATTTTGGTCGGGTAAAGCTATTGTCCATTGATTATTGACTATTAGTATGTACCATTCGATTCTGCGCCCTAGCGGGCAGCGCCAACTGAAAAATATCGGTGAAGCTGATTTGGTGATTGGTTTGCCGACTTTCAAAAATGGGCCGGCTGCGGCCCATGTCGCCCGCACCGCCCTGGCAGGCGCCCACCACTATTACCCGGCCCTGCGGACAGTCCTGATCAATGCCGATGCCGGCCATGAAGCGGCGACGCGCCGGGCGGTTGCCGCCCAAGCAGCTAACAATGGTTCCAGGGATATGGTGGTTACGAGCCGGTATGAAGGTTTGTTGGGGCAGGGCAGCGCCACTGCCGCCATCCTCGATGCGGCGCTGGCCCTGGATGCCAAAGCCATGGTGATTTTGGACAGCCAGACGCAGACCATCACCCCCAATTGGCTGGCCGGGCTGGCCCACTTGATTCTGGAAGATAAGGCCGATCTGGTTACCTCACGGTATCGCTGGTCTTGGCCCTATGGCGCTTTGAGCGATTTGATTGTCTACCCGCTCTTTCGGGCTTTATGGGGTTGGAGTGTGCGCCATCCTGCCGCGCCTGATTTTGCCCTCTCCCCGCGCCTGGCCGCAGCGATCCTGGATGAAGATATTTGGGAAACCGAGGTGGCTACATTTGGCCTGCCCCCCTGGTTGGCTACCTACGCACTTTTAGGCCCCTGGCGCGTGGCCCAGTCAGCTTTGGGTGAAAAACAGTTATTTCCTGTCTTGCCTTCTGCTCGTACCCGCCAGGCCGAGAAAAGAGCGATCCAACGCCAGACGGCACAGTGGCAAACTCAATTTCAAACGGTGGTCAGCGCGATGCTGCGCCTGGTTTATGATTACCAGCAGCACTGGCTCGATGTGTCAACATTTGACTCTCTCTCGACATTGACCGAGTTTGTTTCCCCTTTGACCTCCTCTGCAGCCCGCTCCCTTACCGCATCTGAAGTAGATCCGGCGCCTCTGTTGGACGATTTGGCCCTGGGCTGGATGGAGTACCGGCTGTTGTGGCAGCAGATATTGACCCCCATAAATCTGGCTTCGATTGAAGCTTTAGCTGCCCTTCCCCCCGATCTCTTCTACTTCCCGGCTGATTTGTGGGCGCGGATTGTTTATGACTTTGCCGTTGTTTTTAACAAAGGGGAGTGTGACCCGAGCCAGGTTGTCAGTTCGCTCTGGCCGCTTTACCAGGGCCGCCTGGCTGCATTTGGCCAAGAGGTTGCTGGCTTGTCGGTAGTAGGCTATGAAGGCACGGTCGCAGCTCAGGCTGTCGAGTTTGAAGAAACTCGATCCTATTTGAAGGACCGTTGGCAGGCCTACCAGTCTGTCTGAAATGTAAAACGCGAAGCCTTAGATTTCTCGGTAGTGGTTAGATTGTAAGTGATGGTTTCGGAGTCCAAAGCTCAGCTTTGGGACTCCATCACTTACTTTGCAACCACAACCGATTTCTCGATGAAATGCACCTTTGTTAATAAGCCGTTACGTTTTACGCATTAGGTATCACGAAACCCAATAATCGCTACTGTTTAAGAGGAGATTTCCCCTATGACCATTCGCTTTGGCACTGACGGCTGGCGAGCTGTTATCGCTGAGAGCTTTACCTTTGAAAATGTGCGCCTGGTGAGTCAGGCCGTGGCCAGCCATTTACTGGATGCCGCTGAACCGGGCGGCGGGCCGCTGGAGATCGTGATTGGTTTTGATACCCGCTTCCTCTCGGATCGCTTTGCGGCCGAGGTAGCCAGAGTTATGGCTGCCAACGGCATTACCGCTTACCTGGCCCGCGCCGACGCCCCCACTCCGGCTATCAGTTACAATATTGTTCATAAAAAAGCAGTCGGCGGGGTGATGATTACAGCCAGCCACAATCCGCCGCGCTACAACGGTTTTAAGGTTAAAGCCGCTTATGGCGGATCAGCCCCTAAGCATCAAACCCAGGCGATTGCCCAAAAACTCTATTCCGTTCACGAGCCGCACGGGGTCAACCTGATGGACTTTAAGCTGGCCGAAGAGCGAGGCTTGATTCGCAAAT
The DNA here is from genome assembly GCA_016860845.1 of Chloroflexota bacterium. The sequence continues at coordinate 28,794 of BOKF01000050.1, read as the reverse complement.
TTGACCCTGCCTGGCCCTATTATGAACATCTGACGACCAACCTGATTAACATGGATATTATCTCCAACGGTGAACTGAAAGTAGTGGTCGACTCGATGTACGGGGCAGGGCGCGGCGTCTTCCGAGAAATTTTATCGCGGACTCATACGAGAATCCATGAACTACACAGCGACCGTAACCCCGGTTTTGGGGGAATTCACCCGGAGCCGCTGGGCAAAAACCTGCGCGAGTTAATCAGCATGGTGCAGACCGAAAATGCCTATTTGGGCCTGGCCACTGACGGCGACGCCGACCGCATCGGCGCGGTGGACGAAAGAGGTAATTTTGTTGATCCTCATACGATTATGGCCCTCTCGGTGCGCTACCTGGTCGAGAAGCGGAAGATGAGCGGGGCGATTGCCAAAACTATCAGCAGTACCCTGCTGCTCAACCGCATGGCCAAAAAATATGGGCTGGTTCTGCACGAAACTCCAGTCGGCTTTGACGGCATCGCCCAGCTCATGTTGAATGACGATGTACTGTTAGGGGGCGAGGAGTCCGGCGGGATCAGCATCAAAGGCCACATTCCCGAAGGGGATGGGATCTTGATGGGCCTGCTGCTGTTGGAGATTGTGGCCGAGGCCGGCGTATCCTTAACGGAGTTAATTGCCGATTTGCAGCGAACGTTTGGACCTACCTGTTACCAACGCCGCGATATCCACCTAAAAAACCCTATTTCCAAAGAGGACATGGTCAAACGCCTGGTGGAACTGGCTCCAGCCCAGCTTGCCAGCGAGAGTGTGGTCAAAGTAGATAGTTACGATGGGGTCAAGTATCACCTGGCTGACGATAGCTGGCTGCTTATTCGCCCTTCCGGCACCGAACCGCTGTTACGCATCTACGCCGAAGCGGGCAATGAAGAGGCAGTGAAGACAATGCTAGAAAAGGGGAAAGAACTGGCCGGAGTGTAAAAACCTACGGTAAAATCCCAATCGGGTTGCGCACTACAGTGTTCTGACGAATTTCAAAATGAAGGTGTGGGCCGGTGGCGTTGCCGGTGTTGCCCATCTCGCCGATTTGCTGGCCCTGAGCCACATTATCGCCCACATTCACGTAAATGGAATTAAGGTGGGCATATAGAGTTTGATAGCCGTTGCCGTGATCAATGACGATATGGTAACCGTAGCCAACATCGCTCCAACCGGCGACAATGACGTAGCCGGAATCGCCAGCCAGCACCGGCGCGCCAATATAGGCGGCAATGTCAACAGCCGGGTGCCAGGGGAAGAATCCTTGATAAATTGTGCCGCTGGCCGGCCAGGCAAATGTGCCGGTTCCTTCGTTGGCTCCTTCGGGGATTTCGCCGGTGTAGTAGGCCACCACCGTCCGGGGAATGAAGGGCTTGCTGCCACCCGGCACCACCAGCCACTGTCCCGGTGTTATCACCGGGTTATCCGGGTCGAGCTCGTTGAGCGAGTAATTTAAAATAACGGAAGGATCTACCTTAAAAGTATCGGCGATACCTTGCAAGGTGTCGCCTTGGCCGACTTGATGGTAAACGCCGTTAGTCGGCAAGATGGTTAACTGCTGGCCGATACTCAACAAGTCAGGCGCTTTTTCCAGGTCCGGGTTCGACCACATAATCGTTTCCGGGTCCAGGCCAAATTTGCCGGCAATACCGTAGATGGTGTCGCCGCTTTGCACTTCATAGGTAGAGATTTGTTCGCGGGCGCGTTCGGGAATGATGGTGTGGGGCACTGCTGCTGAGACTAGCACATCGTCCAGGAAATCATTCAACTGGCTGGGCAAGGTTAGAGGAGCACCGGTTTCTTCGTCAACGCTGGGAGCCGCTGCAACAGGATCACTGGGGGCGGTCTGTTGAAAGGGGCGCAGCGCGCTAATCCGGCCCAACTGAATTTGCATACTGCCCACACCGAGGGTCAGGGCTACCAGCAAAATTACGATGAGGTGAGCCGAGGTGCGGCTAAAGAGTGCTTCGCTGCTGGCAGAATTTTTGAGCCAATAGGAAGTTATCTCGACCATCCGCATGAGATTGAACTGGGGTGGATTGACCAGACCGGCCAGGCTAGATACGCCAGAGGCATCGGGTACAGCCTGGGCTGGCGGAGTTGCCGGGGGACTGCTCTTGGGATATTTTTTGCTAAGCGGTTGCTGCATACCCTTTAGGTGACAGACATTCTAAGCAACATTGCTTAGGCAGATATGCCTAAAAAATCGGCCTAAACACAAAAGAGGTCCGCATGATAGCGGACCTCTTTGAATATGTCAAATAGCCGACTGCCGTAGATCAATAAATCTCTTTATTCAGGGTGGCTAAAAATTCGGCATTGTTATCGGTTTTGGGTAAGCGCTCCAAAATCATTTCGGTTGCTTCAGGGCCACCGCCAACTGCGGTAATCATCCGGCGCAGGGTCCAGACTTTGGCCAGGTCTTCGGGGGGTAACAACAAATCTTCACGGCGAGTGCTGGAGCGCTCGATGTCAATGGCCGGGAAGAAGCGCCGTTCGGCCAACTTGCGGCTGAGGTGCATTTCCATGTTGCCCGTCCCCTTGAACTCTTCGTAGATCACGTCGTCCATACGGCTGCCGGTATCTACCAGGCAGGTGGCGATAATGGTCAGGCTGCCCCCCTCTTCGATATTGCGGGCAGCGCCAAAGAAACGCTTGGGTGGATACAGAGCCGCCGGATCAATACCGCCGGATAAGGTTCGACCGCTGGGCGGCACGACCAGGTTGTAGGCCCGAGCCAGGCGGGTGAGCGAGTCCATCAGGATGATCACATCACGCCCACCTTCGACCAGGCGCTTGGCTTTGGCCAGAGCCATTTCGGCCACACGGGTTTGGTCAGATTCGGGATCGTCAAAAGTAGCGGCCATCACTTCGGCGTCCACGGAGCGGTCCATATCGGTGACTTCTTCGGGGCGCTCGCCAATCAGGACGACCATCATATGCACATCCTGGTGATTGGCGCTGATGCCGTTGGCGATTTGTTTGAGGATGGTCGTCTTGCCGGCTTTGGGCGGCGAAACAATCAGGCCGCGCTGTCCCCGGCCAATAGGGGCCAGGATGTCTAAGAGCCGGGTAGACAGAATATCGCGTTGTGTTTCCAGTCTGAGTCGCTGGTGCGGGAAAATAGGGGTAAGCCGTTCAAAGACGGGGCGCTGTTTAGCCGTTTCCGGGTCAAGCCCATTGACGGCCTCGACGCGCAGCAGGCCGAAATACTTCTCGGTATCTTTGGGCGGGCGCACCTGCCCGATAACCATATCGCCGGTACGCAAGCCGAAGCGCCGGATTTGACTCTGCGAGACATAAATATCGTCCGGGCCGGGCAACAGGTCTACCGAGCGCAGAAAACCAATACCATCCTGAATAATTTCGAGCACGCCGCCGCCAAAGATAAAACCCTGCGTTTCGGCATTGTTTTTAAGAATTTTGAGGATGAGATCGTCTTTTTTAAGCTTACTGTAGCCGGAAATTTCAAATTCCCTGGCCAAACCGCGCAGTTCTTCAAGGGTTTTGGCCTCGAGTTGAGCCATGTTCATAGTAAAAGCTCCTAAAATGATTGCCTAAAATATGAGTGCTAATAGGGATTATTTTGAGCAAACGGAAACAGATAATGGACTGAGATCAATGGATGAAGATCGAGCCCGTTAGCTTCAGTCTGGAACAAGTAAACTCCTCATACCAAAACTAAGGTTGCTGAATTTACTTGTTACCTGATTGGATCGTGCTTTTTAGTATGCCTGATGAGGGCAATCGCCAAAGGGACTGTTACCGTTAAAAACTGCTTTAAAGTGGCGCCCTGGTTAGACTGACTGGCAAGTCATGGATATATAACAAAATTTAATTACAGAAAAAGCGTAATCTATTGAAGGTTCTAGATTTTTAATTTATATGGATTTATACGCTATGGTAAGCCCGGTTTAGTGGTAATTTAGGGGACGCGGCTAGAATTATCTGCTTTATAGATTGTTTTTATAGAAACTGGATTTTTAAGTTTTGCCTTGAGGGGGTAGGGTTAAAATTGCCCGAAACCGCGCGGAGACAATCTTATACATCAGATTTCGTCAGAGATTATAGCATCTTTCAAGTAGGTCGTCAACTTATTTGATGGTAGTTTTTTGAATGATCTGGCAATCGAGTCTTTGAATATTAATCTGGTTCCCAAACCTCAGTTTGGGAACCAGATTAGAGCTATTCTGTTTAGAGCTTACTGGCTATCAGATCGGCCAGGTCGGCGGTGCGGCTGGAGTAACCCCATTCGTTGTCGTACCAGGTTACGACTTTGACCATATTCCCTTTACCACCCAACACCTGGGTGAACGGCAAATCCACCGAGCTGGAGTGCGGGTCGCCTTTGAAGTCAATCGAAACCAACTGCTCGTCAATGGCGGCCAAAATGCCTTTCAAGGGGCCGGCGGCGGCGTCACGGAAGGCCTGGCGCAGCCCTTCGGTATCGGCTTCCCTTTCCACCACGGCGGTGAAATCAACCACCGAGACGGTAGAGGTGGGCACGCGCAGGGCGTAACCATCGAACTTGCCCTTCAATTCGGGGATCACCAGGGCGACAGCCTTGGCCGCACCGGTGGTGGTGGGGATGATGCTCATGGCCGCAGCGCGAGCGCGGCGCAAATCTTTGTGGGGCAGGTCCAGAATTTTTTGGTCGTTGGTATAGGCATGGACGGTGGTCATCATCGCTTTGACAATGCCGTACTTGTCGTTGACAACCTTGGCCGCCGGAGCCAGGCAGTTGGTGGTACAAGAAGCATTGGAAACGATGTGGTGTTTAGCCGAATCGTACATTTCGTCGTTGACGCCCAGGACGATGGTCAAATCCTCACCCTTAGCTGGGGCGCTGATAATAACTTTTTTCGCGCCCGCTTTGAGGTGGACGCCGGCTTTGCTGGCATCGGTAAAGAGGCCCGTGCTTTCCACGACGATGTCAACCCCCAGGCTTCCCCAGGGCAGATTCGCCGGGTCGCGTTCGGCCAGCACTTTGAGCAATTTGCCGTCAACATTAATCCCGCCTTCAACCGCTTCTACCTTCCCATCAAACTTGCCATAGTTTGAGTCATACTTGAGCAGGTGAGCCATGGTGGGAACGTCTCCGATATCGTTGACCGCGACAACTTCCAGGCTGTCGCCGTAGTTGTCACGAATCGCTTTGAAGACCTGGCGGCCAATGCGGCCAAAGCCATTGATTCCAACTTTTGTTGCCATGATAGATTTTCCTCCAAATCTTGAATAAAGTTAATTTTCAAAGTAGCAAGTTGCAGAGTAGCAAGTTGCAGAGTAGCAAGGTAGCAGGTCGCAAACAATATTTTGCGACCTGCTACCCTGCTACCTGATACCCTACTCTGCGGCCTGTCGCTTAATTTTCTTATACCAGCTCATTAATTCATCAGCCAGTTTGACCGGGTCGTGACGCCAGGGGTGTTGTTCGTCAACTACGTCGGCGGCGATGACGGCGTAGCGGTTATCGCTGGGAGGAATGGGCATGATAGCTTGCAGGTGGCTCATGTCTTCGGGAATGGAGTGGGCGAGATTGTTATTTGCCAGAACGAAATTGAAATTGAGGTTCGCATGAGCCTCGATGGCCTGTACATGATCGTCCAGCGAGTAGCCATCGGTTTCACCCGGCTGTGTGGCGACATTACAAATATAAATTTTGGGTGCGCTGCTGGCGCGAATGGCTGCGGCAATTTCAGCCACCAGTAAATTAGGAATAATACTGGTGTAGAGACTGCCCGGCCCGGCGACAATGAGATCGGCGCTTAAGAGAGCTTGCAGCGCCGGCGGAAAGGCATGCGGCGTGTCCGGCTCAAGATAGACCCGCTCGATCGGTAACTTGGCCGCAGGAATAGCGCTTTCGCCTTCGACTTTGCGGGTTTGGGCGCCTTCGCTAACTTCGGCCATGAGAATCACGTTTTCCAGGGTGCTCGGTAAAATTGTCCCCCTAATATTGAGGACGCGGCCACTCTCATAGAGGGCCTTCTCAAATGTGCCGGTCACTTCGGCCATAGCCGTGATGAACAGGTTACCAAAGCTGTGTCCCTCCAACCCCTGCCCACTGCGAAAACGATACTGAAAAAGCTGGGTGGTCAGCGCCTCGTCGTCGGCCAGGGCGGCAATGCAGTTGCGAAAATCACCGGGAGGCAGCACACCTAGCTCCCGCCGGAGTTTGCCGGAAGAGCCGCCATCATCGGCCACGGTGACAAGGGCAATGATGTTATCGGTATGGCGTTTTAACCCGCGCAAGAGAATGCTCAGGCCGGTGCCCCCGCCAATAGCCACTACTTTGGGACCTTGACGCTGCCGCTGCCGGAAGTAAACCTGTTCGGCGACGTAAGCTGCGGTAACTTTATGGGGCAAAAATGCGCTCAGGAGCGTTTTATTAAGTTGGTAAATACTGAATGCAACTAAGCCCAGACCAATCGCGCCAAATAAAATGGCTCTCAGCCAGCGCGGCCAACCTTGCAATAAAAGGAGATGCAGAAAAGCGGGATAGCTGCTTTCAGCGTACAAATCCCGTAGAAACAAGGCAATGCCCAGGGCCAAAATAATGACCCCTAATAAGAGTGGCGCCAACCATCGTTTTAGACCAAGGCCGGGGTGAAGCCAGCGTGAAGCAGATTTGAGGCTGGCGAGCATCGAGTCTATACCTGCTGGTAAGATTTTAATTTGCTGGCATTATAGACGATGTATTTCTGGGAGTCAAAGGCATTAAATGGCCGACTATGAGTATAGCCTATAAGTCCCCTTCTTGTTAGTGATAAATGTCACTATTAACCCCGCTACATGGCACGTTCCGAAATTTTGATGGCAAAAGATTAGTAAGGCGAGGGGAAGGCTGGAAGATTGGAGACTGGTTTTACCTTTTTCCAGCCTTCAAGCCCTCCCAGTTTCCTGATAACAGCGCCTGCTTCAGTTCCCAGTCAAAGCGATCTGCGTACTCTTGTTGGCCGGGGATAAAGAACTCGGCAAACATGGCCCGATCTGCTTTGAGCGTACGAATGAAACTTTCAATCAGGTGGCGGCGGTCGGCCTGCCACTTTTGAGCCAACAAGCTGTAATGATACATCTCGACGTACTTGGCTGCGGACGCATCCCAACTGCTGTTGATAGCCATTGCAGTGCGGACGAGATAATCGTGGTGGGCATGGTTGTAACGATAGGCATCAACGGCAGCTCTGATTTGTCCAAAGAAAGCATCAGCCTCGCCCCAGCGGTCGCTGATGTCGAGCCAATCGTACAGGTAGGCGCAGTGACGCACCTTAACCAGCCCGCCAATCGCCCGGCCAATGACGATATTGCCCAACAGCGAGGCTTCGTAATCCACCAGGCCGCACGGCTCAAAGCGGGAGGGAATCAGCGTAAAATCGCCCCCGGCCAGGATGAGCTTGGAGAGGGGCAGGTTAAAGGTGTTGTTGAAGTAGACCCGCTGGGGATACATGGCGGCCAATCGGAAAAAATTGGCTTCGGTAGCCTTGCCACCGGCGTCGCCTTCCGGGGCCGAGGCCAGGATGATGAACTTGATTCCGCCGTCGTAAGCCAGGGTGCGTTCGATGATGTCGGCAACCAGCCCGAAATTTTTTTGGTCCACCAGCCGCCCCACACCGGTAATCAAAATGGGGTCCCACACCGGCTCGGTACCGAAGGTTTCCAGGTGGAGCAGCCGCTTCAAGTCGGCCTTTACGTCCAGGCGGTTCACATCAAAACTGTGGTCGCGGGCCAGCATCTCGGTTTGAGTCGTTGGATTTTTGAAGATGGGATTATGCGGGCCACGCCGGTCCTGCATGCGGCGGAGCGGTTCAGCCTTGAGTTCCGGGAGATTTTCCGGGCGATTGATGTCGCTCATGCCGTTGGTGATGCCGGCAATTGGCAGCTTCTCAAACAGGTCCAGGTGGCGGTTCGGCACAAAGACTTCGCCGGGCGGGCTGCCTTTTTGGGCGTAGGCTTTGGCCCACACCGCGGCGTGGCCCTCCTTCAACTCCGCCGCGTAACCCCACGTGCCGGCAATGTCGCCGCTGACGGTGGTAATCTTGCCGCCGGTTTCGTGGACTTTGAGCATGCAGGCTTTCATGATGTTCAGGTTGTCAAAGAAGTCGAAATATTGGTGAAACAGCCTTTCACCCGGCAGATTCAGCCGATCCAGCGAGTGATAGCCGCCGCCGATGAGCGGGGTGACGCCCTGGTAAGTGGCGTTATGAATGGTCAGGTGGGCCGGCACATGGCGCAGGTACTCGTCGCCCAGGTAAAAAGGGATCAGGCCGACGTGGTAATCGTGCAGGTGAACCGAATCAAAGTTACCCTGTTTGATATAGCCGGCCATGGCCTGGCCGACAGCGGCGTACAACTTGAGACCGAGCTGCGGGTCGTCGGGGTAGATGGCGCTGGCGTTGGTCCAGCTCAACTGCCACTCATCCCAAAAGTAGACGACTTTTTGCCCGTCGGGGAAAACATGCTCGTAGACGTCAAAGGCAAAGGTCTGCCCTTCGATGGTCACCGGCAGGCGCAGGTCAAGCCGGGTCAACTGGCTTTTATCGTAGTGAGCAAAGCAGGGGGTCAGGGTTTCGACTTCGAGGTCAATCCCCTGCCTGGCGGCCGCTTTGACCAGTTCCGGCGGCAGTTCCTCGACCACGACCCCCAGCCCGCCAATTTTCGCCCCCAGCCCGCTCCCGACCCGGCCAATTTCCCAGGCGGGCATGGCCACCCGCATTCTTTTATTGGTTTTTGGCATTGGTTTTCCCTCAGGTTCCGCTTGACGTGGGAGAATTCTACCACGAATGACAGAGGGAGCAAGTCACTTTTGTCGCTGGTGCATGGAGGATTGACCGCTTAATTCGCTTATAATTTGCCGGTTATTTTGAAGAAGTAAAACGCAGCCGCAAAATCTCGGTGTCTAACCGGGCGGCCAGGCCAGGACCGCCGACCGCAGACGGCTGACCGCTGCCAATTTTAACCTGTTCCGTTGCTTGCTCCAGCCAGCTTGATTGACTTTGACTGTCCTGGTGGGATGCACTTCCAAGTGGCCGGCTATCTAAAAAGGTAAGGGGACGCTGCTCAACTGCCCCGCTAAAATTCAAGGTCTCAAGAGGGGTTCGATACCCGGCATGCAGCCGTTCCGTCGTGGCGCAGTACCAGACTACCGTCGCCAGGGGTTGACCGCCGACCGCCGACGACTGACCGCGTGAAACAAAGGCCACACACGGCTCACCGGCTACCGCCAGCACCCAGACCCCGGCGTGCGGGTCGGAGATGGCTTGCTGTAAATCGGCCAGGAATTGAGGGATAGAGGTTCCTTCCGGCCAGGTCCCGTCGAGACGGATGGCCCGAAGCAGGGCCAGCTCGACGGCGGGCAGGCTGTAGCCGGGCGCGATGACATCCCCCTGCCAGAAGCCACCCCACAGCGGCTCGTCAACTTCCAGGAGGTCCTCAGCAAAAGGAGCAGAACTGACCTGCGCGACTAACCAGTCCAACTCTTGGGGCGCAGTCCTCTTTGCTTGCGTGATTAATTCGCTGACAAATTGGCGGATAGACATAGAGCAATCCAATGTTTGCACTTTTTATATTCTACCCCATGCCCGGCGTTATTGCACTTTAGAAACGAGTCTTACCTGAAGGTTGTTTGACTTTTACCCTTTTTCCTCGTAAAATATCGCCCACTTTCGAAGATTCTATCGTTTAAAATGTTAAATTAGGTTAAGGTTCAAGGTTGACCTTTAGAGAAGAGAAGTTGATGCGCTATAAAGCTCGTTTTATCCCCTTTTTGATTGTTTTTTTGTTGAGTTTTAGCCTCGCTTGTGGTTTAGGCATTCCTGTCCCCGGTTTTGGTCGTCAAGAGAGCACCCCGGCAGTTGATTTAGATAAAGACGTGGGTTCCACCCAAAATAGCGGCGATGAGGCCAACACCATTGAGCAGAGTGAATCCACGCCCGCCCCTGCGCCGACTGAAGCGGCCCCAGAGTCTCAGGACGATAATGCCCCGGCTGAGGGAAGTTCCGGCGCGGCTGAACTGGCTTCAGACCAGATTTTTATTTTACCCGGCGCGGAGCCGACTACCCTCGATCCTCATTTGAGCGGCGACTCGACCTCGTCCGAATATGTTGTCGAGATTTTCAGCGGCTTATTGAAGTACAATCGAGAGCTGGAATTGGTGCCCGATATTGCCGAAAGCTACGATGTTTCCGAGGATGGCCTGGTTTATACCTTCAAGCTGAGGGATGACGCCGTTTTTCAAGACGGTAGGCCCATCCGTGCCGAGGACTTTAAATGGTCTTTTGAACGCGCCTGCGACCCGGCGACCGGCTCGACCACGGCTGATACCTACCTGGGCGATGTGGTCGGCTGCCGGGACAAGCTGCAAAATAAAGCCAACGAGGTCAAAGGGGTGGAGGTCATTGACGACCTGGCCCTCCAGTTGACGATTGACGAGCCAAAAGGCTTTTTCCCGGCCAAGATGACCTATCCCACCGCCTATGCCCTTGACCGGGAGAATGTCGAAAGCGGCGGCGCGGAGTGGTTCAAGCAAGCCAACGGCAGCGGTCCTTTCAAACTGGCCGAATATTCTCCCGAAGAAAATACCATCGTTTTAGATCGCAACGAGAACTTTTACGGCGACCCCAAGCCCACCCTGGAGCGAGTAATTTACCTGATCAGTGCGCCGATTATCCCTATGAGCGGCTACGAAGAGGGGTTGAGTTCGTTGGGAGCCTCGGCCGGGGTAACTTACGATGCGATTCCGTTGAGCATCAGTGACTTGAGCCGGGCAACCGACCCCAACAATCCGCTCAGCAAAGAATTTGTCTCTGCGCCTACCTTGAGTGTTTCTTATGTCGGCTTCAATGTTGAAAAGCCGCCGTTTGACGACCCTAAAATTCGGCAGGCGTTTAACCTGGCCCTCGATAAACGGCGCATGGTCAAGCTGGTCTTTCAGGATACCGTGCCGGTGGCGAATGGCATTGTCCCGCCTAATATGCCGGGCTACGAAAATCCTGACTTAAGTGATTATGAGTTCGATCCGGAACGCGCCCAGGCGTTGATTGCCGAGTCCTCCTACGGCGATGTGACCGAACTGCCCGATATTACTCTGAATGTGCCGGGTGAGGGCAGTGAGGCTGGGCCGATTGTCGAAACTATGGTCGAGTCTTACAAAGAGAATCTGGGGGTTGAAATTTCGGTTGAACAAACACCCTGGGTTGAATTTTTGGCCGATCTCAGCAAGGCGGACATGCCGTATCAGATGTACTCGCTTGGCTGGGTCGCCGATTATCCTGATCCCCAAGATTTTTTGGAAGTTCTTTTTTATTCTACCAGCAGCCAAAATCAGGGCGGGTACAGCAACCCGGAAGTGGACGCGCTGCTGGATCAAGCACGCGGCGCTCAAGACCCGGAAGAGCGCCTGGCCCTGTACCAGCAGGCCGAGCAAATGATTTTGGAGGACGCCGCCTGGATTCCGCTCTACTTTTCGGTGGAAAATTGGCTGGTCAAACCGTACGTTCAAAATTTTTGGATTCCGCCCTTACATGTGCCCAAATTTCAGTATATATCTCTTGCCGAACATTAAAACAAGGAGCAAGTTGCAGGTTTCACGTGCTGCGCAACACCTAATACATTTCAGGTTTCACATAGTATCACAATCCTAAATTAAAGCTGAGAGGATAAGAGAGCATGCCCGTACTGCTGGAAGTGAAAGATTTAAAAACCCAGTTTTTTACCCAGGACGGGATAGTCCGTGCGGTGAATGGGATCAGTTACACCTTGAATGAAGGTGAAACGCTGGGGATTGTGGGTGAGAGTGGTTCTGGTAAAAGCGTGGGAGTGATGTCACTCATCCGCCTGATCCCCTCCCCTCCCGGTAAAATCGTTGACGGCCAGGTTATTTTTGATGGGCAAGACCTGCTGAAACTCAACGACGACGAAATCCGCTCTATTCGGGGTAACAAAATCGCCATGATTTTCCAGGATCCCATGACCTCCTTGAACCCCGTTTTAACGGTTGGCCGCCAGATTGGCGAGGCGCTGGAACTCCACCTGGGGATGGATAAAAAGCAGGCTCGCGAGCGAACCATCGAATTGTTGGAATTGGTGGGTATCCCCCTGGCCAGGGATCGGCTTAACAATTACCCGCACCAATTTTCCGGCGGCATGCGCCAGCGGGTGATGATCGCCATGGGCCTGTCGTGTAACCCGCAGCTCCTCATCGCCGATGAGCCAACCACGGCGCTGGATGTGACCATTCAAGCTCAGATTGTTGACCTGGTTAAACGCCTGCGAGATGAGATCGGCATGGCCATCATCTGGATCACCCACGATTTAGGGGTGGTGGCCGGCCTGGCCAACCGGGTGATTGTGATGTACGCCGGCTGTATTGTCGAAGAAGCGCCGGTCAAGGAGCTGTACCAAAACCCCCGCCATCCCTATACCCTGGGGCTGCTCGGCTCCCTGCCGCGTTTGGATGCGGATCGTCCGGAGAAGCTTAATTCCATTGAGGGGCTGCCCCCGGATTTGATCAACTATCCCAAGGGTTGTCCCTTCTATGCGCGTTGTAACTACCGGATTGACATCTGCGCCCACGAAATGCCGCCGCTTAAAACGGTGAGCGTAGGTCACAAGGCAGCATGTCACGTAGATATTTCCGTTGCTCAGCCAACCACCGAGCATCCCTATCAAGAAGCTTAATCCAGAAATAGGTCACGTTTAAAACGTGACCTATTTTATACTGCTATAATTTTCGCAAAGAGGAAGATGAGAGATGACGACCACCAATGGCAAACAAAAAAATGATGTTCTCCTGCGGGTTAAGGACCTGAAGATGTATTTCCCTATTACCCAGGGCATCATCTTCCAGCGCCATATCGGAGACATAAAAGCTGTAGATGGTATTAACTTTGAGGTGAAACGGGGCGAAACGCTCGGTTTGGTAGGTGAGAGCGGCTGCGGCAAAAGCACTACCGGCCGGGCAATTTTGCAGCTTTATCGCCCTACGGGTGGGTCGGTAACGTTCCAAGATACGGAACTGACCACGCTCAAGGGCGAAGCGATGCGTAAAATGCGCCGCAACATGCAAATGATTTTTCAAGACCCTTACGCTTCGCTCAATCCGCGCATGACGGTCGGCAACATTATCGGCGAACCGTTGGAAGTCCATAATATCTCCAACGGCAAAGAGCGCCGCGAGCGGGTCAAAGAGTTATTGGATGTAGTCGGCTTGAACCCTTATTTTATCAACCGCTACCCCCACGAATTTTCTGGCGGGCAGCGCCAGCGCATTGGTATTGCCCGTGCCCTGGCTGTTCAGCCAGATTTTATTGTTTGTGATGAGCCTATCTCTGCCCTTGATGTTTCCATTCAGGCCCAGGTAATCAATCTGCTGGAAAAACTTCAGGAAGAATTTAATCTCACCTACCTGTTCATTGCCCACGATCTGGCCGTCGTCCGCCACATTAGTAACCGGGTGGCCGTGATGTATCTGGGCAAAATTATGGAACTGACCGACCGCGATACCCTCTATCGCAATCCTCTCCACCCCTATACCCAGGCTTTGCTTTCTGCGGTGCCCATCCCTGATCCGGTGGCCGAAGCGGAACGGGAGAAGCGGCGGGTTATTTTGCAGGGCGACGTGCCCAGCCCGGCCAATCCCCCGAAAGGCTGCAATTTCTGCACCCGCTGCCCGGCCAAAGAGCGGGTCTTGCGAGATTATAAGATAGACTGTAACGTTGTTGAGCCTAAATTTGCCGAAGTAGAGGCCGGCCATTGGGCAGCCTGTCATCTATACGCGCCTTCCCGGCCCAATTAGGGTATGGGGAACCAGCGATTATGTGTCATTTGTCCTGTTAAGTGAGGATTTTTATCACTAAACTTGGGCGCTTTTGTCGGTTATACTGAGAAACGCAGAAAGGAGGCGTCGAGGAAAGACATAAAACGTGAAACGTAAAACGTAATGGTGGAAGGTAAAATTGCTTTAGATAAGTGACTATTACGTTTTACGCACCTGATAATTTCAATTTGTTTTCAAAGTTGAGAGTAAATTTAATGTTAGGAGGAGAAAACTTATGTTTTCTAAAAAAGTAGTTTTATTGTTTCTCACTATCGCTTTGTTAAGCCTCATTGCTGCTCAGTGCAGCGCAGCTCAGCCTCAGCAGGTTACCGTTGTGGAGACGGTAGTGGTTGAAAAAGAGGTTGAGAAAGTTGTTACCAAAGAAGTAGAAGTCGTCAAAGAAGTAGCCACTGATCCCGACGCCCTGCCGCCCGAAGAAACTCTCTTCTACGGCGGTTCTAATGCCGGCGTCGGCGATATCCCCACCCTGGACCCCTCGCGGATTGAAGACAGCGTCAGCATTCAGTTCGCCAGTGAACTGTTTATTGGCCTGACCCACCTGAGTGAGGAAACCAACGAAACCGAACCCGGTATAGCCACCGAATGGGAAGTCTCGGACGATGGCCTGGTTTACACCTTTAAGCTGCGCGACGACGTGCCCTGGGTGAAATACAACAACGCCACTGGCGAAGTCGAGCAGGTTATGGACGACGAAGGCAACCCGCGCATCGTCAATGCCAACGACTTTATCTATGGCATCCGGCGCACCCAGGATCCCGCGACCGCCGCTATCTATGCCTACGTTAACTATATTGTTAAGAATGCCGCGGAAGTAAATGGCGGCGGAGAAAAGGGCGCAGAGGATCCGCTCTATGGCAAGGTGGAAGAAGTTGGGGTGCGAGCCGTTGATGATTTTACCGTTGAGTTTACATTAACGCAGCCGGCCGCCTTCTTCCCGGCTGTTGCCAGCATGTGGATGAACTGGGCCTTGCCGGAATGGCTGATTGCAGAAAAAGGCGACCGCTGGGTCGAGGCCGGTATCATCCACACCTATGGCCCCTATGCCTTAAAATCGTGGGAACATGATGTATCGGTAACGTTGATTGCCAACCCCTTCTGGCCCGGCTCCGATGCCGTCCCCAAGCCCTCGATCAAGTATGTTCATTCCCAATTCCTGGATCAGTCGGCTCAATTCGCCAACTACGAAGCTGGCCTCAACGATGTCTCGGATGTGCCGCTAACTGAACTGGACCGGATCAGGGCCGATGCCACTCTCTCCCAAGAATTGGACACCCCCGGTATCCTCTGTACCTACTACTACGGCTTTAACGTGACCAAGCCGCCCTTTGACGACGTCAATGTGCGCAAAGCCTTCTCTTGGGCAATTGACCGCACCGCCCTGGTAGAGAATGTAACCAAAGGCGGCCAGGAGCCGGCCAACTATTTCTCCCGCCCCGGTTTGGCGGCCGCCCCCAATCCCGACGAGGTTGATTTTGGCCCACCGCTCACCGCCGACCTGGAGAAAGCCAAGGAATTCCTGGCTGCCTCTACCAAGTATCCTGATGCTGAAGCACTGGGTGAAATTACCTTCATGACCAACCAGGTCGAAGGTCATGTGAAAATCGCCGAGGCTATTCAGCAAATGTGGCAAGAGGCTTTCGGGGTCAAAGTTAATCTGGTCACCCAGGAGTGGAAAGTCTTCCTGGAGACCCGGCATAATGACCCGCCTCAAATCGCCCGCAATGGCTGGTGCCAGGACTACCCTGACGCCGATAATTTCCTGCGCGTGGTCCTGCGCTCCGATTCCCCGAACAATGATACGCGCTGGGCAAATGAGGAGTTCGATAAACTGGTGGATGAGGCGGCTCGCGAAACCGACCTGGGAAAACGCAAGGAACTGTACTTGCAGGCAGAGCGGATTCTGGTTGAGGAGGATGCCGCGATCATCCCGCTTTACTGGTATACCCGCGTCGAATTGACCAAGCCGTATGTCACCCGCACTCATGGTGCCGGTGGTCAGGAAGCTTTTGAGAAGTGGACGCTGAATAAGTAGTTTGTCTTTCGCGTTGCGTGTTGCGTCTTGTCGAGATTCAATTGAACGGAAGACGCAACACGCAACACGTTTTGGAGAGATTTTATGGCCCGTTATATTGCCCGCCGTTTGTTGTGGCTGTTTGTGGTAGTTTTTTTTGTTTCGATCATCACCTTTGCTTTTGCCCACGCCGTGCCCGGCGGCCCCTTCTCGACTGAAAAGAAATTACCCAAACCTATCCTCGCCCAGTTGGAGAAGAAGTACAACCTCGACGCGCCGGCATGGCAGCAGTACCTCAGTTACATGGGCGATATTCTCATCCCCAGAGTTACTGGCGGCCCGGTGGGTACATCACTCCAGGAGGATTACTTGATCAACATCCCCCTGAATGCCAATTATACTCTCCAATGGATGAACTTTGGCCCCTCTTATAAAAATCAGGCCCGCTCTGTTAACGATATTTTCCGTGAGAACTTGCCGGTTTCATTTGAACTGGGTTTCTATGCCTTTCTGGTGGCTACCATCATCGGCCTCCCCCTGGGAGTCCTGGCCGCGCTCAAACAAAATTCCATTATAGATTACCTGGCTATGTCCATAGCCATTTTTGGGGTCTCGGTGCCGGTGATTGTGCTGGGGCCTATTTTTATCTGGCTCTTTGCCGTCGAAGTAAATTGGTTTTTACCGACGGGTTGGGGAAGTTGGCGGCAAAATGTATTACCCACCATCGCCCTGGGCGTGGGCAGTTCGGCGGTGATTGCCCGCTTAACCCGGGCCAGCTTGCTTCAGGTTGTCCGCGAAGATTATATTCGCACAGCCCGAGCCAAGGGCTTACGGGAGAATGTGATTGTCGTCCGGCATGCCTTGAGGAATTCACTTATTCCGGTGGTGACCATTATGGGGCCGATTTTTGCCTTCCTGGTCACCGGGACCCTGGTCACCGAGACTATTTTCGGTGTGCCCGGTATGGGCAGATACTTTGTGACCAGTATTACCAACCGTGATTACCCGGTTATTATGGGTACGATTTTATTCTTCGCTATTATTATTGTGCTGGCGAACCTGGCCGTTGATTTAGTCTATGCCTGGCTCGATCCACGGATTCGATACACATAATAAATTCACGATTTTAGATTTATACCGCAAGGGTATCCTTTAGGACGATCTGCGATTGGGATGATGGCTAAGATCCAAAACCCTCGCTTGAAGGGATAGTCCAAAATCCAAAATCTAAAATCTAAAATCGGAGGTGTGACATGGCGGTTCAACCCCAAGCAGCATCCAGAGTGGCAGGTACAGCAGGAGCAGCCATGCAGCCCCGCCGGCGTGAAGCTGGGCTATGGGCTGATGCCTGGCGTCGCTTACTCAGGAACAAAGCGGCGGTCATTGGCGGGGTGATCATTATTATTATTGTTCTGGTAGCTACCTTTGCCGATACTTCCATCTTTACCTTGTTCACTGGCGGTGAACCCCAACCCCTACTCGCTCCGCAAGATTACGCCAAACAAAGCCTGGTTGAAAATAATGTAGTGCCCTATTGGCTAACCGTTGTTTTTCCCTCCCTCAAACCGGTGGGTGAAGAAGGGGGATATGCCAAAATCAGCGACAAGTTCATTTTGGGCGCCGATTACAATGGCCGTGATTTGTTAAGCCGCCTGATCTACGGTACCCGTGTTTCGTTGGCTGTGGCCTTGGTTGGGCCATTAGTCAGCCTGTTGATTGGGGTGACTTATGGGACCATTTCTGGCTACTTTGGCGGACGCGTGGATAACTTGATGATGCGCTTCGTAGACGTTATGTATGGCTTTCCCGATATTCTGTTTATTATTTTGCTCATGGCCCTCTTCCGTTCCACCACAAGCGCAGCAGAAACAGGCACCTTCCGATCAGCCTTAACGGCCATTGATAACGCGATGGGGGGCATGTTCTTTATCTTCGTTGGCCTGGGCGTGACCGCCTGGATGTCTATGGCCCGTCTCACTCGGGGACAGATTCTTTCCCTTAGAGAAAAAGAGTTTGTCGAAGCCGCCCGCTCTATTGGCACCTTTGATTTCCGCATAATGACCCGACATATCTTGCCCAATATTCTCGGCCCGATTGTGGTCAACCAAACCCTGGATATTCCCCGTTACATTGCTACGGAAGCCTTTCTCAGCTTCATTGGCCTGGGAGTGTTACGGCCTACCCCCAGTTGGGGCGCAATGATTGTGGATGGGGCCTCGGCTATTCGTACCTACCCTCATCAAGCCATCTTTCCAGCCCTGGCTTTGGCTATTACCATGTTTGCTTTCAACTTTTTAGGCGATGGTCTGCGCGACGCCCTTGATCCCCGTTTGAAGGGGTCAGAATGAAACGTGACTTCGGCTCTGAAACGTGAAACGCTGGATTATTACCTTTGGACTTATCCTGCTCTGCACCGGCAATGCCTTTGCTATAAATGATGACCACGGTCCGTGGTCCGCGGACCGCTCACCATCTTCCATCCTCTATCTTCCACCCTCCATCCTCCCCTCCCCGTCTACCGTCTATACCCTTACGGACACAGGCCGTCTACCGTCTACTGATGACGGGGCCAAACTCTATGAGTTCTGGTGTTCTACCTGCCACGGGGATCAAGGCCAGGGCCTCACCGCTGAATGGCGGGCCGAATGGCCGGAAGGCAAGCAGAATTGCTGGCAGTCCAAGTGTCACGCCACCAACCATCCCCCCGATGGTTTTTCCTTTCCAAAACAGGTCCCGGCCCTTATTGGCCCGGACACCCTGGCTAAGTTTTCCACGGCTCAGGATTTGTATGCTTACGCCCGAGCTACAATGCCCTATTGGTCGCCCAACCTGCTAACTGACGACGAATACCAGGCAATCACTATTTTTCTGGTCAAAGCAAACTATGGCGCCAGAGATTTGCCGGTACCGGAAGGCTTGTCTCAGGATTTGAGCGCCGTTTACCTATCCCCTCATCTCCAGATGGAAGGAACTTCCGAGCAACAAATTGAAACCTCTGGAAAAGTAGAGCCGCTTCCCTCTAAAACGATAACTTCGGCTATCCAACTAGCCTCTGAGCCCCGACCTCTGACCCCTGATCCCCAAATAGCTGCTTTCAGCTACCCGGCTCTCTTGTGGATATCTCTTATCGCCCTGGGGGGAATCTCTGCTATTTTTCTGGCTCACCGCTTTTTATCTCGTTCCCAATGAAGACGCTATCTCGCATCTAATCCCATAACCGAGGTCTACTTAAATGGAACTACAAAATAAAGCTGTTGTCATTACCGGAGCCAGTTCTGGTATCGGCCTGGAAATTGCTCACACCCTGGCTGCCGAAGGGGCCAGGCTGGCCCTGGCTGCCCGCTCGATGGATAAACTGGAAGGTGTTGCTGCGGAATTAGCGGCGACCGGCGTGCCCTTGATCGTCGTGCCCACCGATGTGACCCGCGAGGCCGATTGCCAGGCTCTGGTTCGAGCAACGTTGGATGCCTTTGGTCGGGTGGATGTCCTGATCAACAATGCCGGCTATGCCCCGCCGGCCAGTTTGCTCGATACAACTGAAGACATCTGGGACAGCACCCTCAATGTCTGTCTCAAAGGGGTCTACTTGATGACACGGGCGGTGGTTGAGGTGATGTTGAAGCAGGGAGAAGGTACGGTGCTCAATATCTCCTCGGTGGCGGGCAAGTACGGCTTTGAGGATCGCTCTGCCTACTGCGCCGCCAAATGGGGCGTACATGGCTTCACCGAAGCCCTGCGGGTAGAACTGGGCAGCCGCAATATCCGTTTCCACCTCATCTGCCCCGGCTCAGTGGCGACTTCCTGGTGGGAAACAAATCGGAACCCTCAGCCGGATGAGATCAAGCGTAAGATGATCCGGCCCGAAGAAGTTGCCGACGCGGTCCGTTGGGTGCTGACCCAGCCTGGCCGGATTCAAATTGACGAGGTGATGATCAAACCCTATCGAAGCCCCTGGGAATAAATTTTTGCCCCGCCGCGAAGCGGGGCTTTTATTTTACCCCCAATTTTTGGGGTGTTCCTTTTTCGATTTTTAAGGTATAACTTTACTATCATTAAGCGCCAAAACCTCTGGCCCTGAACCCCTGGTCTTTCAAATTTAATAATGCGCTGGTTTAGCCGATACCTGGGCTGTTGGAACATCTTTATCTAGGTTAAGGACTTTGATAGGTTATTACCATGCAACTTTTGCCCAATCATATATCACTTCACACCGCCGCGACTCTATTACTTTTCCTGTTAAGCAGTGGCTTTTTGTTTATCATTAATCTCCCTAATTCTCCTGCCAGGGCCGACATCATTGACACCCCACCCGTAACCCTCACCCCGGCTGAAACCTCACCGGCTGAACCATCTGAAACTTCCACCCCAACCCCGCCGCTTCTCACCTTGACCGGCACGGCTACGGCTGCGCCGGCCTTGACCGAAACCCTAACCGCTACTCCCCTCCCCAGTGATACACCGACGCCAGCTTTTCTCCCCAGCGCGACGCCAACGGAAACCGTCACGGCTACACCGATGCCAACGCTCACTGCAACGCCCCTGGCATCGGATACGCCAACTCTCACTGTTACACCCGTAGCGACAGATACACCACTTCCTACGCCCTTGCCTGCCGCTGAGATGCCCATCACTGCTCTGGCTGCACCGGGTTATGTGGTCATTAACGAATTGGCCTGGAGTGGTACATCTGCAAGTAGGACCGGTGATGAATGGATAGAACTCTACAATACATCCTCTCTAACTATTACCTTAAGTGGTTGGGTGATTACGAATACCAGTGGCAGCCTGAATATCTCTTTGAATGGTGAAATTGGCCCGAATTGTTACTTTTTGATTGAAAGAACAAATAACGGCGTCATTACTGATGTGGTAGCCGAGTTAACGTCTGGCTTTGGTACTGGTTTGTCTAATGCCGGGACCACTTTATTTTTATCAACAGGTGGGTTGGTAATTGATACAGCAAATGGCAATGGAGGTTCCTGGCCGGGTGGAGGAACTTCACCCAATTATCCGAGTATGGAACGTATCAATCCATATTTGCCAGATAGTGATGCCAACTGGGGTAGCAATGATACTCTTCAACGCAACGGCTTAAATCGAGACGGCAATCCGATTAATGGTACTCCTAAACAAGCCAATTCGATGTATGCTCCCCCCACACCCCCACCCGTTCCTGGCTCTGTAGTGATTAACGAAGTTGCCTGGGGGGGCACACTGGCTAGCTCCTCCGACGAATGGATTGAACTCCTAAATGTAACCACCCAGACTATCACATTGACCGGCTGGACTATCACCAGTACAAGTGGTTTGAATATTGGTCTGAATGGAGTTATTAACCCTAACTACTACTATCTCATCGAGAGAACAGATGATGGCGTCATTACCGATACTGCCGCAGAGCTGACGATTAGTTTTGGTAGCGGTTTAGTCAACAGCGGCACGACTCTGTTCTTATCAGGGGGCGGTATAGTAATTGATACTGCCAACGGCGATGGTGGTCCGTGGCCCTACGGCACAGGTTCGCCTGATTACCGCAGTATGGAACGGATCAATCCTCTTGGCCCGGATACCGATAGTAATTGGGCCAGCAACGACTTCATTCACCGCAACGGTCTGTCCCGTGATGGTCTCAGCTTCATCAATGGCACGCCCAAGCAAGCCAATTCTACCACCTATCCACCGCCGCCACCGCCTACACCACCGCCACCCATTCTCATTGGCGAATTTCTGTATGATGGCCTCACCCCCTCGACCGAGGGTGACGAATTTGTCGAGATGTGCAACCCGAATGGAACCTCGGTTGACCTGACCGGCTACAAGGTCGGGGATGAAGAACTAAGGGGCGGCGGCGAGAGCATGTACCTGCTGCCGATTAGCACCACCCTCGCCGCCAATAGTTGTCTGGTCATTGCCAAAAATGCGGCTCACTTTCAGGCCCGCTTTGGCTACCTGCCTGATTTTGCGGTAGCTGATTTAAGCAAATACCCAGCCTGGGGGAGTGGAAGCTGGTCGCTGGCAAATAACGGGGACGAACTGGTTATTCTGGGTCCCAACGATGAAATTCTCGATAGCGTTGCCTACCGGAACGGTGGCTACGCCACCCTGGGCCTTGAAGCTGATGCTTCTGCCCCGGAGCCGTACAGCCTCCAGCGCATCTGGCCTACTGATACCAATTCCATGCCCCACGACTTTGCCCATACTGACCCCAATCCCGGCGTTCCGACCATTCCCCCGCCGCCTCCGACCATTCCCCCGCCACCGGCCGCTCTGCCGGATGGCATGTATGCTTACTGGGGTGATTTGCACGCTCACACTACCTACTCCGACGGCTCCGGGCCTCCCTACTATGCCCTGGCTCTGGCTCGGGCCGCAGGGGTGCACTTTCAGTCTATTACAGACCACGATTGGTGGCTGACCTCCCTTGAATGGGCCAAAATTCTGACACAAACTATGAATGCGACAGTTCCCGGCCAATTTGTCGCCCTGCGTGGGGTGGAATGGACGCATGCTGAAGTGGGACACATCAATGTTTTTAATATGGATGTACTGCTCAACAGCCGCACCGACCCTCTCTTTAATACACTGCCCGCTTTTTACAACTGGCTGGCCGCCAACCCGAATGCCGTTGCTCAATTCAACCACCCCGACCCCAGCTATGACGGCAACTTTTCTAACTTTACCTACCATCCCGCCGCCGCCCAGGTGATGTTTATGCAGGAAATCGGGAACAACGCTCAGGGCTACGTCACCTACGAACCCTCTTTTGTGCAGAGCAACACGGCTGGCTGGAGAACCGCCCCAACCAACAATACCGATACGCATGCCGCCGATTGGGGTACTCATGGCGCCGCCCGCACCGGCCTGGTCGCCCCCGCCTTGACCGAGAGCGATCTGTTGGCAGCGATGCGCGCCCGGCGTGTTTTTGCTACTGAGGATAGTAATTTGGCCGTGGCCTTGCGGGTCAACGGGGCCTGGATGGGCAGCACTTTGACCGCCACCGGCCCGATGTCGCTGACCGTTAATATGGTAGACCCCGACCCGGAGCCGCTCACCCTCTATCTCTACGACAGCAATCTGCCGCTGGCAAAGGTACCGCTGGCGGCTTCGACCGGCCAGTGGGCGACGACGGTCGAAGCCCGACCCGGCCACTTCTTTTGGGTCAAAGTTGTCCAGGCCGACGGTAATGCCGCCTACACGGCCCCGGTTTGGATCGAAGGCAGGTTGTCCCCTGAAACCTTGGTTATCAACGAAATTTTGCCAGCGCCTCACGATTGGGATTGGGATGGCAACGGCACAGCAGATTATCAAGATGAGTGGATTGAACTTTATAACCCCACCAATCGCCCTATAGGTCTGGGTGGCTGGCAACTGGTAGACGGCTCCGGCAAAGTTTATAACATCCCGCTGGGTAAAGTTATTCCCGCGCATGGTTTTGCCACCTTCTACCAGGCCAGCACTGGTTTCTCACTCAACAACAGCGAGGAGACGGTCACTGTAATTCATCCCAATGGCACAGTCGTAGACAGGTTCAGTTACGACCACTCTCCCGGCTATGATGAAACCTATTGCCGCTTGCCGGATGGCGGCGCGGCCTGGAGCGACAACTGCGGACCGTCACCTCAGGCAGCTAACTGGGAAAAAGCGCCAGCGGGACCCTTGACGGTCAAGATTTTTGACGCCAAGCGCTTGACCTATAACGCCTGGGTGCGAGTCAAAGGGCATGTGACTGCCCCACCCGGTATTTTGGGCGCCCGCATGATGTATATCCAGGATAATACCAGCGGTATTTTGATCTATCTGCCTAAAGATTTTCGGGACACCCTCATCCTGGGAGACCGGGTTGAGGTGGTTGGCAATCTGCGTACATTCCACGAGGAATTTGAGATTGTGGTGGATGAGCGCAGCGACGTAAAGCTGTTGGAGCACGGCATGCCCCTGTCACCCCTGCCGATTGCGACAACTTCACTACTGGAGCCGTACGAGGGCATGCTGGTCATGCTGCAAGGTCAGGCCGTTGACTTCAGAGGGCGGACAACTATCTGGCTGGACGACGGCACCGGCTGGGCCAAAGCCTATATCCGCAAGACGACCGGTATCAAAAAACCTTTCCTCCACCGCGGCGACCCGCTAACAATAGTCGGAATTGTCAGCCAATATTCGGACAAAGATGCCCCATCTCGCAACGATTACCGGCTGCTGCCCCGCTACCAAACCGACTTGATTATCAACAGCGTTACACCCGCTCCTCCGGCAAACTGGCCGGCCCTCTTGCCGGATACTGGCTATTAATATACTTAAAATATGGAAATGATCGGCAACTACGGGGCTTTTCAAACGGGATTCAAACCAAGGTGTGATAAGCTCAAAGAAGTTGAACCCAGGAAAAAATGGCAACTGTGTGCATTAATAAGCGATGGCATAAAGCCAATTTTTCGCTGAGTTCCAGGATAAATTCCTAAATAATCCTGAGTAGGTCCACGGCAAACAAATTTTGCTCAGGGTTTGAATAAAATTTCTCCCCATACAAAAGAGGTTGAGGCGTCATCAGACCGGCCTGACCTCTTTTGTTTTAGTTCCTACTTTTAGCTCAACCGGTACAACTCAGGTCGCCTATCTTTGAAAACGGGGATTTTGGCGCGGACCTCGGCAACCATGTCGGTTTCGATGGGGGCGGTCAGCAGCAGTTCCGACTCGCCGCCTTCGACGACGGCGTTACCCCACGGATCAATGATGGCGGAGTGGCCGAAAAAGGTATAGGTGCCATCGCTGCCAACGGCATTGACCCCGACCATATACATCTGGTTTTCGATGGCCCGGGCGCGTAAGAGGGTTTGCCAGTGGGCCAGGCGGGGGTGGGGCCACTCGGCGGGCAGGTAGACCATATTGACCCCGCTCAGCGCATAAGTGCGGAACATCTCGGCAAAGCGCAAATCGTAGCAGATGGCTAAGCCGCTCTGCCCCCAGGCGGTCTCGACGGTGGTCAGGTGTTGGCCGGGCGCAAGATGTTCATCCTCGTTCATCACCCCGAAGACATGGATCTTGCGATAAAGACCCGCCGGCTGGCCGTTTGGGTCGAACAGAATAGAGGTGTTGCTGGGACGCCCGGATTCGTCCAGGGCCAGCATCGAGCCGTTGAGCCAGACGTTATGCTTTTGGGCCAGCAGCCCGACTTTTTTAATCACCTCGGCCTGCTGGCTGGACAATTTTTCGATATTCGGCCAGTCGAAGCCGGTGGTCCACATTTCCGGGAAAACAATCAGGTCAGAGCCGCGCCGGGCGGCCTCCGCGGTCCATTCGGCCGCTTTTTTTAAGTTAGCTGCTGTATCGCCCAGGGCAATCTGCATTTGGGCCAGGGAAATGGTCAGTTCCATGAGTTCCTCCTAGATAAGCCACGTGTTGTGTGGTGCGTGTTCCGTTTAGTTACGCACCACGTCCATGATTGGTCAACAAACCCGCAATATAAGTGTCATCCACCCGCTTCTTTTGCTGCACCGGCTTTCGTTTGGCTAACCATCGGGGCAGGCCCCACAACCCGGCTAATTGCCCCCGCAGCCGAGCGCGGGCCGCCTCGCCCCGCCAGGCCCGGAGCGCATTAGCGGCAATTTTGAGCTGTGCCCCGACGATAGCCGGCCAGTGGCGGCGAAAAATCGAGCCGGGCAAATCTTTGGCCAGAATGAAAAGGGTGTTGCGGCCGGTGTAAAAACTGGCAATCACCCCACCGCCCGTGGCGCTGAGCTGATGGTAAACAACGGCCTGGGGGGCAAACACCGCCCGGTAGCCGGCCAGTTGCGCCCGCCAGTTCAGGTCAACATCTTCCAGGTACATGAACAGCTCTTCGTCAAACAGGCCGATATCTGCCAGCATCTCCCGGCGATATGCGACCGCCCCGCCGCAGCCACCAAAAATGTAGACATCCCGATCAAATTGACCGGTATCTTTCTGCCACACACCGCGATTGATGGGGATGCCATCCCCGCCAAAGCCATCGCCGGCGGAATGGAGGGTGTCACGTTGGTCGAACAGCAGCATCTTGCAGGCGACAATCCCGGCTTCGGGGTGGGCGTGCAGGGTGTCAACCACCGCCTGCGCCCAGCCGGGGGCGACCTCGGTATCGTTGTTGAGTGGGACAATCACCTCTCCCTGGGCTAGCTCAATGCCCCGATTGATCGCCCCGGTCAGGCCCAAGTTGCGCCCTAATTCCAAAATCTTGACTTCAGGAAAGTTGCGCCGGGTCAGCGCGACCGAGTCGTCAGTAGAGCCGTTGTCGGCCAGGATGATTTCCAGGCAGGGGTAAGTCTGGGCACGTAGGGCATTGAAGCAGGTAGCTAGGTGGCAAATGCCGTTGTAGTGAGGAATGACGATAGAGAGGAGTAGATTACTCATTGCTCAAGAAATCTGCCAGTACGATCAAAATATTATTCTTTAAGGCTGGCAAGTCCTTTTGGGTAATTTCCCACACTGCATCAAGATCAACTCCCATATAATTGTGAATCAATACATCTCGTAGGCCAGCAATACGACGCCATGGAGTTTCAGGATATTGGGAGCGTAAATCAGGTGACAGTCTTTTGGTTGCTTCTCCAACAATCTCAAGCTGGCGGATAACAGCATCATGCCAATGAGAAGTAGAAACAAAAGTTTCATAGCCAACCGAAACATAGGTTTCAATCTTGTCAATAGCATCCAAAATATGCTTGAGATAAATCTCGTCGCCCTTCACAGGCTAACCGCTTCCTTGAGCACCTGCTCTTTCATGTAAGGACTAATAGCCGCTTCGGTCACAACATCTACCTCACAGCCGAGCAGGTCTTCCAAGTCCTGTTTAATGGCAATTAGATCAAGGAGACTCCGGCCTGGATCAAGCTTTACCAAGAGATCCAAATCACTGTCAGCCTTGGCCTCACCGCGCACCACTGAGCCAAAGACATGCACATTCCTGGCTCCATGTTGAGCCGCAATTTTTAGGATTGCCTCACGCTTACCTGCGAGAACCTTGTTAACGTCCACTTTCTTTTCACCACCCTTGTAATGCTGTCAAAAATGGCTGTTCCAAGTGCTCGACCAGTGCCTTTAGAAAACGCGCCCCGTCGGCCCCGTCAATGAGGCGGTGGTCGTAGGAGAGGGCCAGTGGCAGCCTCAGCCGAGGCTCGAACTGGCCGTTTTTGTAAACCGGTTCCATTTCGCCCCGGGCCACGCCCAAAATCGCCACCTCCGGCGCATTGATGATCGGGGTAAAGTAGGAGCCGCCAATGCCACCCAGGTTGGAAATGCTGAAAGTGCCGCCTTGCATGTCCTCCAGGGTTAACTTTTTATTCCGGGCCTTTTCGGCAACTTCATTTAATTCCACGGCCAGTTCGAGGATATTTTTCTGGTCCACATTGCGGATAACCGGCACCAGCAGCCCCCGGTCCGTGTCAACCGCTACGCCAATATGGTAATACTTCTTGTAAACAATCTCATTTTTGGCCATGTCTACGCTGGCGTTGAATTGGGGAAAAGCCTTGAGCACCGATGTAACGACCTTAAGCAGGATAGCCGTGATGGTCAGTTTGGCCCCGGAGACTTCCACAATTGTGGAGAAACGCTTGCGCAGTTCTTCCAACTCGCCGATGTCGGCCTTGGCAAATTGGGTTACGTGGGGGATTGTCGCCCAGGCCTGGCCGAGATGCTCGGCGGTTTTACGGCGGATGTTGCTCATCGCTTCCCGTTCGACCTGGCCCCATTTACTAAAATCGGGCAGAGGCGCTGCCGCAGCCTGAGTGACAGGGGCGGTTGTCGGTCCACTTAGATTGCGCTGGCGGGCATAATTTTTAACATCGGCTATTGTAATCCGGCCGCCCGGCCCCGAGCCTGGCACCTGGGTTACCTCAATTCCGATTTCACGGGCCAGCCGCCGCACGTTGGGTGCAGCCGGCACGGAGCTATAGGCGGCGTCGGGCCGGTAAAAGGCGGGCGGTAGCGCTGCCGGGGTCGGTGAGTCCACTGGGGTAATTTCTGGCTGATCTGGCGCAGCCACTTCCGGTGCTGGTTCAGGTTCGACTTCTGCTGCGGCTTCGGGCGCAGGTGGTTGGGCGGCTGGCGCTGGCTGGCTGACCGGCGCGGCTACGGCCTCAGTTCCTTCCAGAGTCAGAACGAGCTGGTCTACCTTAACCGTATCACCCGCTTTGACATGAATTGCTTTAACTATACCCGCTGCCGAAGAGGGTACTTCCACGGTCGCCTTGTCGGTTTCAAGCTCCAGCACCGGCTGGTCCACGGCAATCGTATCCCCGGCCGAGACGAGCACGTTGACGACATCTCCGGCTTGAATATTTTCGCCCAGATCCGGAAGCTTAAACTCGATGGTCACAGGCGTTGGAGGAGCGGCAGGTTGAGGAGATGGGGGAGGAGTGGCTTCCGCTACAGGCTGCGGCGGTGGAGAGGGTGGCACAGCGGGTGTGGGTTCTGGCTGGGGAGTCTCTGGCTGAGCTTGGGGCGCGGCTGCCGGCTGGGTAGCCGGACCGTTGCCTTCTAAGGTCAGAATCAATTGGCCGACCTTTATGGTGTCGCCGGGCTTGATATGGACGGCCTGGACAACACCGCCGACGGAAGAGGGCACTTCCACGGTTGCCTTGTCGGTTTCAAGCTCCAGCACCGGCTGGTCGGGGGCAACCGTGTCGCCGACTGAGACCAGGACATTGATTACATCGCCCGCTTGAATATTTTCACCCAGTTCGGGTAGCTTAAATTCCGTCATAGCTGACTCTCCCTTTCAAAGTGACAGGGTTGCAGGATATAAAGGTAGCAGCAGAGGTACAGGATAGTAGTTTGTTTTAGATAAGGCAACTCCAAGAAAATAATTATCCAAAGTCCGTGATACGTAATGCGTGATGCGTGATGGTATCCAGGCAAGATTTCTTACGCATCACGTATCACGCATCAAGCCGGTGAGAACAATTGGATGA
>BOKF01000049.1 GCA_016860845.1 Chloroflexota bacterium | reverse complement strand
AAAACACGGACGTTTGGCCAAAAGCCTTTTTCGCTATGGCTTAGACCATTTGCGGTCCATCGTTTTTGATATTCAACTCAAAATGGATGATTTCCTGTTCTCTCTGAAATTTTTGTCCTGTACATAGCATGCTTTTTCACTAACTTTGAAAACCTACAGCCAGTGCCACTATATTTACTGCTAATGTAGGTCACTGCCACTATCTTTCCGGCCCACTGCCATTATCTTTGCCGCTAAGGGCCGTTTTCGGGGGTTCCACTGCCATTATCTTTGCAGTCCTACAACCCTGACCGGATAGGCGACTAAAGAAGATGTAATGTGGAAGGAATTTCTCATAGTTTGCGAAGAGAGCTACAATTTCGGTATTGATACTATTTCGACAATGTTAAATTAACATAAAGAGCTTGACAGGTGTGGTATAACTAACCGAATGAACCCAAAAATGAGCTTCAAACGTTGGCCGCCCAGTGGGGATTACCGTTGGATGAGATACCCGACCTTGGGGGACCGGCTATACAACTTTTGTGAACAAATTCGACCATTGATGCGGACCAAAACTCACGATACCAGTCAGTATGGGCGCGACTACGTCAGCGGCCTACTGCGGCTGGACACGAAACGAAATATCACTGAGATTAGCCGCCAGGTGGGCGTAGCCAGTCAGAATCTGTAACAGTTCATCAGCGACTCGCCCTGGGCCGGGCCAGCGTTAATCCAAGGGGTCCAAGAGCAGGTCAAGGTCCATCCCGCCTTTGCTGAAGCGGTGGCGGTCGTCGATGAAAGCGCCGACGACAAAGGGGGTGAGGTTAGTGCCGGGGCGGGGCGTCAGCATAATGGCCAGTTAGGCAAGGTTGATCTGAGCCAAGTGGGCGTCTTTCTGGCCTTGGTAACGCCTCGGGCGAGCGTCTGGGTCGATGGCGAACTGTTTGTCCCGGAAAGCTGGTTTGAGCCGAGCCAGGCGGCGTTGCGGCAGCGGGTGGGCTTACCGGCCGAGCGGAGCTTTCAGACCAAACCGGAGCTGGCCTGGCGCTTAATCGAGCGGGCGCGGGCCACCGGCTTACCCTTTGTGGCCGTCGATATGGATGACCTGTATGGGCGTAATCGGAGCCTGCGGCGGCGGTTGGAGGTGGCCCGGATCGAGTACTACGATGATATTCCGGCCAACACGATTGTCTACCTTGACCAGCCCCGCTTCGAAACCAAGTTGACCAAACGAGGTAAACCGGCCAAACACAAACGGGTGGTCGCTCAACACCGCTGTCAAGCCCAGGACCTCCTAACCGAGCCAGAGTTGGCCTGGACCCAGCTCACGCTGCGCCCGACTGAACGCGGTCATTTGACCGCTGATCGGGCGCGTTGTCGGGTCTGGTTAGTCGAAGGCGAAGAAACTTACCAACGCTGGCTGCTCATCCGTCGCGATGCCAAGCAAGTCACCTACAGTCTCAGTAACGCCTCGCTCCAGACTTCCTTGGAAACGATGGCCTGGCGTAAGTCCCACCGCGCCTTTGTTGAGCGCAGTAATCAGGATGGCAAAAGTGAATTCGGCTGGGATGAATTTCAGACCATCAAGTATCGTGCCTGGCAACACCAACTCGCTTTGACCATTTTAGCCGCCGCCTGGTTTGTAGCCGACACTCGCCTCGACTGGCAAGCTCGTTTCGCCGCTGATCCGGCCCTGCTGGCGCAGTATGAAACTGATGTTTTGCCCTTGTTATCGGTTAGTAATGTGCGAACGCTCTTACGGGCCGCCTTGCCCTTACCACAACTGACTTCGGAACAAGCCACCGCTTTGGTCATCGAGCATCTGCTTAATCGCACCCTCTCCCGAAAGTCTCATTTGCGTAAGGAGCGTGGCCCAGAAACTTAACATTGTCGAAGTATTCACGCCACCACCGTTTTTCCAGGACGCATTGCCGCCGGATGGGTTGGCCTATTTTATCTGTTGGCCAGCGTTAGCAGTTTTTTGACTTACGACCTGGAAAATACCATAGGGAGTGCGCTATTCAATACTGCGCTCTTTTTTCTGGCCGGGATGATCGGCCACAACACCCGCCAGACCGAACTGGCTTGCCGCGCCAACCAGCAATTGCTCGAAGAGCTGCAGACTGCCCACGCCCAACTCCATGACCTGGCCGTGGCCGAAGAGCCACAGTGGGTCAACCGTCTCCACCACTTGCGGGGTTTCCTCAACCAAGGCAGCAAAAGCGGCGTCCGCGCCGTCTTGTTCAAGCTGGGCAAAACGAGCTTCCATCACTGCCACAATCTGCTGGCGCACCGACCTAACCTGGCGGCCATGCTGGTACCCCATCTGATCATGGTCGCCTTTGACCGGGATGACCCGGACCAAACTACTCAACCAGCCAGCAGGCCACCCGGTGGCCCTCTACTTCAAATTCGGGCGGGTGCTTTTGTACGCACTCCGGTCCCTTTTTGGCAAAGCAGCGGGTGTGGAAGGGACAGCCCGCGGGCGGATTATTGGGGCTGGGGACAGTCCCGCTGAGGACGATGCGCTCCCGGCGGGCGGCTTTCTCTGCCACCGTGATGGCCGCCAGCAGAGCCTGGGTGTAGGGATGGCGCGGGTTTTCAAAAAGACTCTCGGTTTCCGCTTCTTCCACAATACAAGCGATACCACCCACTCCAATCTCCCTCAGTTTCCCTAAGCTCAAGATTGCCTGGGCGAGCGTATGCCGCCCAAAATTGAACAGTTCGGCCAGTACCAAGCCTACCCCTCGCCAGTAGGGGCGAGCTTGTTTAAACGCGGCTCGGTGTGCCTCTAGCAGTTGGATTAATGTTTGCAGCAGCGTTGGTATTTCACTCCCCTTTGGGTTATCCTTCATGATAGAAGCCTCCTGAGTTTTTGTTTGGTCTCGCAACCATAACTTTACCCAAGAGGCTTCTTTTTTTCAATACCCCTGCAAAAAAGGCCAAACTCCCAGTCTTTTTCTTTAGGAAAGCTTTAGGTTTTCTTGAGTTTAACTTGAGGCAAACCTGTTAACTTTCCCTTATGCTGGAAAGAAAGCTATTATGCCCTGGGGGCATTGCCAAAGTTGGTTCAATGCATCCAATATCCGTTTTGTTGCTTGTGTCAATTATTATGATCAGTCTCTTGATTGTAGGCGGCTTGTTTTCTACCCCGATCATGGCCTTTATTCACCGTCGCCTGCCCAATCTTTCCGGTGAAGATGACATGTTCTTGCTGTGGAGTGGGTTGATCGTGGCTGCCTTTATCCTGGGGCTGTTGGTAATGTATGTCCTGCTGCGTACCTGAGCGGCTAAATCAAGGAGGGACAGGGAGCAAATATAATCCTTGCACAAAAATAAACTACCTTAGACCACACTATAAACTCTGGAGAATATATGACTCACCAACCTATCGAAGTGACTTTAAGTCGTGACCTGGGGCTATTTGATGTGACCATGATCGGCATTGGCGCAATGATCGGCGCCGGTATTTTTGTGTTAACCGGCGTGGCGGCTGGCGCAGCGGGCCCTGCCTTGGTCCTGGCCTTCTTGCTCAATGGTGTTGTGGCTACACTGACAGCTATGGCTTATGCTGAATTAGGTTCGGCGTTTCCCGAAGCGGGTGGCGGCTACCTGTGGGTGAAAGAAGCGTTGGGCGGAACCCAAGGCTTTCTGGGGGGGTGGATGAGTTGGTTTGCCCACGCCGTCGCCGGCAGCCTTTACGCGTTGGGCTTTGGGCGCTTTGCCGCCGAACTTTATTTGCTGGCAGGTCTCCCTGATTTCGGGTTAGAGCTAGAAGGCTGGCAACTAGCTTTTATGACCCTCATTATCATCATTTTCACTGCTTTGAACTATCGAGGCGTTTCAGAGACGGGTACGGTCGGCAATGTGGTGACGGTGACCAAGGTGATCATCCTGGGCCTCTTCTGTGGCTTTGGCCTGGTGGCAATGTTTCAGCATCCGGAGGGTTGGACGACCCGCTTCACCGCCGGTTTTCTACCCAATGGCTGGAGTGGGGTTTTGGTGGCGATGGGCTTGACCTTTATTGCCTTTGAAGGCTATGAAATCATCGCTCAATCTGGTGAAGAGATCAAGAATCCCAAGCGTAACCTCCCCCGCGCTACCTTTATTTCGATTGCCGTGGTCGTGTTGATTTATATCCTGGTAGCCTTCGTTGCGATTGGAGCTATTACCGCTCCCGCCGGGCTGCGGACCTATCAGTATTTGGGTGAAAAAGGGGAGGTGGCAATTGTCGAGGCAGCCGCGCAGGTGATGCCTTATGGAGCAGTGATCTTACTCGTCAGTGCCCTGGCTTCCACCATGTCAGCCTTGAACGCCACCACTTACTCCTCGTCCCGCGTCTCCTTTGCGATGGGTCGCGATCATAACCTGCCGAAACTGTTTGCCGCCATCCACCCCATCCGGCATACGCCCTACTGGGCTGTGCTCATCTCCGGCTTGCTCATTGGAGGCATGGCTTGGGCCTTGCCCATCGAAGATGTGGCGGCGGCGGCCGACTTGATGTTTCTATTCTTGTTTATCCAGGTCAACGTCTCGATGATGCGCTTGCGCCGCCAGCGGCCCGACCTGGACCGGGGTTTCATCGCCCCCTTTGTCCCGATAATTCCCCTCCTGGCAATCGTCGCCATGATCGCCCTGGCTCTTTTCCTCTTTACTTTCAGCCCGACAGGGTGGTATGTGGCCGTGGCCTGGATTGTCGCCGGAATGTTGCTCTACTGGGGCTATTTTACCGGGATTGAAAAACTAGAGAAGCCGAAGGAAATTCTGCTGGAAGAGGTCCTGGTCAGCAAGAACTATTCAGTGCTGGTACCGGTAGCCACCCAGGGACAAGCGCATATTTTGGGCCATATTGGGGCCATCCTGGCCAAACAGCACGATGGCGAAGTACTGGCCCTGCATGTCGCCCGCGTGCCGCCTCAATTGGGCCTGGTGGAAGGCCGGACCTTTCTTAAAGAAGGCCGTCCTCCGCTGGAAACCGTGATTAAGGAGGCCAGAGCGTGGAATGTGCCCGTTCATAGCATGATCCGCCTGGGGCGGGATGTGGCCAGGGCGGTCCGCAAAACCGTCGAAGAAAATGCCAGTGATTTAATTGTTTTGGGCTGGCCGGGCTATACCAACACCGCCGGGCGCGTCTTTGGCAGTGTGATTGACGATATTGTAGACAACCCGCCGGCTGATATTGCCGTGGTGCGCTACCGGGAATATCGCCCCCTCAAGGCTATCCTGGTGCCGGTCGCCGGCGGGCCGAACAGCCGGCGGGCCGCGCAGATGGCGGCCAACATGGCCGTTCAAGAAAGCAATGGCCCAGTCAAAGTAACCACCCTCCGGGTAGTCCGCCCAGGGGCAAGAGAGCCGGAGTTGGTTCGAGCCTCGCAAGACATTGCCCAATCGGTGGAAGGCATTCCGTTCGAGTTTGACCGGCAGGTCGTCGAGGGGAACAACGTGGTCGAAACGATCCTCCAGGCGGCTGAAGGTTACGATCTGATTATCATTGGGGCAACCAACGAGCCACTTTTTAAGAATTTGCTCATGGGCAATATTCCGGAGCAGGTGGCCGTGCGAGCCAAGGTGACGACGATTATGGTCAAGCGCCGCCACGGCCCGGTTAAATCTTTACTGCGTGAGATGGTTTTGCAGCCCAGCTCATCGAGTCCCCCCGATGGCGGGCATAATAGAGGACATAAAAATGGCAAGTAACAAATTCAATTTGAAAGTGATCGGTGTGGCAACAGCTAGCGTAGCCACCTTGTCTACCTACCTGCTGGTGATCCGGCCCTGGTATCGCAAGTGGGGTGCAACCAAGGCCGAAATTCAGCGGCCCCTACCGGGTGATGATTTGGTGTCCCAACCAAAAGTGGAGTCCACCCGCGCCGTTACCATCCAGGCTCGGGCCGCCGACATCTGGCCCTGGTTGGTGCAGATAGGGCAGGGACGGGGCGGATTTTACAGCTACGATTGGTTGGAGAACCTGATCGGCTGCGACATTCACAATGCCGACCAGATTATTCCTGAATTTCAGCAGTTGGCCGTGGGTGACAAAGTGAGGCTGGGGCCGGAGGGGTATCCTTTTTATACAGTCGCAGCGATAGAACCGGAGCAGCTTCTGCTCCTCCACGCCGAGGACCCTGAGCAGGAGTCACCGCCGGTGGAGGACATCTGGCTGTTTTATCTGGATGAGACTGCTCCCGGCGTCACCCGGCTCATCGCCCGCAATCGGCGCAACTATGAGCCAACCTTGGCCAATTTCATCGTCTGGCAGGTGGTCACCGAGCCGCTTCATTTCCTGATGGAGCAAAAGATGCTACGGGGTATCAAAGAGAGAGCGGAGCGAGGAGGAAAAGCAGATGAATCAACTTGGTAAAGTGATGATCGGGATGGCCGGCGGAGCGGCAGTTTTGGCCGGCCTTGGCTGGGCCGGGTTGCAGGTATCGCCGTGGAAGTTGCCTCCGCCGGTTAATGAGCCACGAGATTTGGGTATGGTGGAGCCGCCCGCCGACCTGCCTGCACCGGTGCGCCGTTATTACCGAGTGGCGCTGGGCGATCAGATACCTCGTGTCGAGTCGCTGGTGGTGTGCGGGCGCGGGCGCGCCAACTTCGGCCTCTGGCTGCCGCTGCGCTACCGGCTGGTTCACCGGCCCGGCTACGCTTTTGAGCGCTACATGGAAATCACCTGGTTTGGGCTGCCCGTCCTCAAAGCCATTGACCGCTATGTTGGCGGTGTTGGTATGACTGGACCGATGGGACGCGCCGCCACGGGGCCGGCAGTTGACCAGGGGGCCAATATGATTCTGTGGGCCGAAGCGCCGCTGATGCCTTCGCTCTGGCTTACCGACAAGCGCATCCGCTGGGAAGTGATCGATGATACGACAGCGCGCTTGATTTTTCCCTTTGGTGATGAAGAAGACGAACTGGCGGTTCACTTTGAGCAGGAGAGCGGCCTGATTTCGCACCTGACGGCGCTGCGCTATCGCGATGAGCGCAGCGGCAAGATCCCGTGGCGGGTAGATTTCACCGCCTGGCAGACAATAAATGGTGTAAAGTTGCCGGCGCGGATCGCCGTCACCTGGGAAGATCAGGGCCAGCCGTGGTCCTACTGGGATTTTGAGGACATCTACTGGAACGTGGACATTTCCAAGACGTTGCCGACCGCCGCTGCGGCCGAAGTGAAATAAGGAGAAGCAAAATGGAACGAAAATTTGGTTACTACATTCTTCTGGGACTGGTAATTGGGGTGGTCTTTGGTATGGGACTGGGTGCAGCGAACGGGAATGCTATCTGGGGAATCTGGCTCGGCGCTCTTGGTGGTGTGTTCATCGGATGGTTCATTGCTGTAGCTGCGCTTGAGAACCGGAAAAATGAAGAGTAACATTTCCGAGTAGATACGAAAAAAGACAAGGAAGTTTAAAAATGTTGACTAGCAATCGAAGTGAAGAAAGAGTGACATCTCTAGTTCAGCAATCAGTGGAAAAGGCTGTTGCGGGTCCAGACCTATCATGGAGAGGTCTTTATAGAGCCGGAGGCGTTTCAGCGATTCTCTATGTCGTTCTCTCCCTAATCGTGCCTACTGTACAAGTCTTGACGATGCAGTATGACTTCAAGATGGACGGCCCAACGCTCCTTCAATTCATCGCCTCACATAGATTGTGGTGGATGATCTTACAAACGCTGGTCTTAGGAACCAGCATCCTGGCAATTGTGTCATTTGTGGCCCTCTTTATGGCCCTCAAACATTTGAACAAGAGTTATGCTGTCATAGGCACCGTAATTGCATTCACCTGCCTGCTTCTCTTTATGGCCTACTACCCGGTGTTGCTGGGTCTGGTCTATTTGAGCGATCAATTTGTAGCCGCCACGGAAACCCAACGGGACATTTTCGCCACGGCCGCTGAGAGCCTTATTGCCCAGAATAATGCCTTTAATCCCCTCTATGAGAGCTTGTTCGGGGTCAGCATTCTAATCCTTTCTCTGGTCATGCTGAAGGGTGTCTTCCATAAAAGCGTGGCCTATTTGGGTGTAGCCACATGCGCTGCCGCCTTCATTGGCCTGGCGTTGTGGCCCATTGTCGGTGTGGCCTACTTCTGGTGGTGGCTTCTCTTTATGGTTTGGTTCATCGCCGTCGGTTGGAAACTTTATAGATTGGGCGGCGTTTGATCATTCTCGTGGTCATCTCTCAAGTTATGGCATAGCATCTGGTTGAAACCCTTTCCAAGAGAGGAGGATTTCTATGCTAAATTTTATCATCGGCGCATTCATCATACTCCACGGCCTGGTTCACTTGTTGTACTTTGGACAGAGCAGGCGGCTCTTTGAGCTTCAACCCGGCATGGTTTGGCCTGACAGCTCGTGGGCATTCTCAAAGCTTGTTGGCGATAAAGCAACAAGATGGCTGGCAAGCGCTTGTTGCATATTGGCGGCCATCGGTTTTGTGGTTGGCGGCGCAGGTATTATCGCGGGCTGGGCCTGGTGGCGACCAGTGGTCGTCGGCGTGGCCGTGTTTTCTACGGGCCTCTTTATCCTTTTCTGGGATGGAAAAATGCGGGAGTTGGATAACCAGGGAGGGATTGCCCTGCTTATTAACATGGCTATTCTGGCCATAAATCCATTCAAATCAATATAAAGGAGAATACAAAATAAATAAGCAAAAACTTGCATTAAGCCTATTCTGGATCGGCTTAATAATCGCAGTAGCATTCGCCGGTATTGGCTCCCGGAGTCTTTTGCACAACCTCAGAACCCTCACTATTGAAGAGAATAATGCTACCATTTGGGCAGATGGCGGCCTCTTATGGATATCCTGGGGCTTTTCTGTAACCCTGGGTTCCATATTGGCCGGCATTGGCGCGTTTATGTATGTGAAAACCAAGCCGGTTTTCTCGTGGCTCACCGGTATTGGGGTCCTTGGTGTAGTCTTTGCCATGCTTATGGTATGGAGTCGCGTCTATAACTCAACACTGTTCGGTATTGGGGGGACCATCATCCTGGTTTCCTTTTTCGCAATCGTTTGGGTATGGATGAAAAAATATGCCGCACTTGATATCCAAGAGAAAATTGCCGGAAGTTTCAAGCTGATCGGGTACATTTTCTGGATAAATGCTTCCTGGTTCCTTTGCGGAGAAACGGCAAGAATGCATCTTAAGGCGTTTGAAGGTAAGTCTCCACCCGTCCCAATAGAGATCATGGTTTTTCTCATTTTGGGTTGGCTCTTCGTGCTTGTTGGTGACTACAGAGAAATGCGGCTGAAGAAGAGTTGAGTTGAGTTGAGTTGAATGCAAGAGACCTTATCAAAACAATCTTGGAGGAAACTCATGAAAGCGATTGTATATGAAAAATACGGGCCGCCGGATGTTCTTCAACTCAAAGAGGTAGAAAAACCTACCCCCAAGGACAATGAAGTACTGGTCAAAATTCATGCGACCACAGTAACCATCGGGGACACGATCATGCGAAGTCTCAAAATTCCCGGCCCTCGCTGGCAACGACTCTTGGCCCGAGTATACCTGGGTATTAGAAAACCAAAAAGAACTATACTCGGGATGGAACTGGCCGGGGAAATTGAAGCCGTAGGCAAGGATGTGACCCGATTTAAGAAAGGTGACCAGGTTTT
Organism: Chloroflexota bacterium; assembly: GCA_016860845.1. Next base: position 50,324 of record BOKF01000049.1, on the reverse strand, counting down.
TGCCTCTACCTTCGGGGTGAATTTTGGGGGATATGCCGAGTACAAATGTTTCCCGGAAGACGGGATGCTACTCATCAAGCCGGCCAATATCAGCTATGAGGAAGCCGCCGCTTTGCCTGGCGGGGGGATGACCGCCTTGCGGTGTCTTAGAAAAGGCCATATCCAGCGCGGACAAAAAGTTCTAATCTATGGCGCTTCCGGAGCGGTCGGTACTAATGCGGTCCAGCTTGCCAAACGTCACTTTGGGGCAGAAGTGACCGGGGTATGCAGCACCACGAATTTGGAATTGGTGAAATCTCTGGGAGCCGATAAGGTTATTGATTACACTCAAGAGGATTTTACCACAAGCGGTGAGACCTATGACGTTATTTTTGACGCGGTAGGCAAGCTTTCATCTTCACGAGGTAAAAAGGCTCTTAAGAAGACAGGCGTCTATCTTAACGTTATGACTCATTCAGGCCGCAGCGAAAAGATTGAAGAGTTAATCTTCCTCAAAGAGCTTATTGAGGCCGGAACGCTAAAACCGGTCATAGATAGATGCTACCCTTTGGAGCAGACTGCCGAGGCTCACCAGTATGTTGACAAAGGACACAAAAAGGGAAATGTCGTCATAGTTTTGGAACATAATAACAAAGTCTAAACAAATCAGGAGGAAGATAAGAATGAATAACATAAATAAAAAGAACGATAAGAGCGCATGGCTCATTGGTGGAACAACACTTATCGGCCTTGGTGTGGGACTCATTTTTCTTCAGGGATCAGCTCTGTTATTTGTTGCCTCAATCCTTATCGGAATAGGAGTTGGTCTTGTGATAACTTCTTCAATTTCAAGAGAAAAAGGAGGGACAAAATAACATTCGCCCAACCGCCATCCGTTAGGCCGCAAAGGAATAGCACGATGAAACATTTTGACAAGCGCCGGATAGCAGGCTGGATTGCAGTGGGTTTATCTACTGCAATCACCTGCTTTTGGGCGTTTTGGGGCATTATTGAGAACTTCCATGAAGGGTGGTATTACGAGTCCTGGCTATCAAACGTGGGCTTGATGTTCATCCAGTATCTTAGCCCTCTGCTCATCTTCATGGGCCTCACTCTGATTTCAATTTTTTGGCCCCGGGTTGGAGGGGCTTTGCATGGGGTCTTCGCCTTGCTTGTGGCCTGGTTCTTTCAGGCGTTTACCAATGCGGTTATATTTTTCCTCCTCACGCCCCTGATGGGAATTGGCCTGCTTTACTGCTTTAGCCGGCCCCACCATCGCCAAATTGCCATCTCCTTGGCCCTTGGATTACCCCTGCTGACCCTGATTCTCTTTGGCATAGAACCTGCTCTCCGCGTGTCCCAACGCCTTGATGATGGCCACCTTCAAGCCCGCTTGGTGCAGGGAAACGGGGTGAACCTCATCTGGGCGCCTGATGGACCCGGCTGGCCGCGCACAGGGGCAGACTGGTATGAAGCACAGCAGATGTGCCAATATCTCAGTGAGGATGGCCTGACCCCAGCCCCCGCGCCGCAACACATTTGGCGATTGCCGGCGGTAGATGAAGCTGTGCGCTCTATGGCTCGCCACGGCCAGAACAGCGGTGGGGTCTGGGAGGCAGAAATTGCTCAGGCGAGCTACCAAACCGCTCCCGACAAAGAGTCGCCGCTGTGGAATGTACATTCCCAGGTGATCTATTGGTGGACGGCAACAGAAGTAGATGAAGAACACGCCTACATCATTGTTTATGATGGCAAGGTATGGTCGCGAGCCAAACAATTCGGCCCGGCCTATTTGGGGTTTCGATGCGTCAGACAACCCTTATAGTTTTTGGTAAAGTCGAAGGGGTCGGTTAGGAGAGTAATGATGAAAGCAATTGTCTATCAAAAATATGGCCCTCCCGATGTTCTTGAATTACAAGAGGTAGAAAAGCCTAATCCCAAGGATAATGAAGTCTTGATAAAAGTTCAGGCGGCCTCTGTAAATTCGTGGGACTGGGATTTAGTGACAGGTAAACCCCTCATTTACCGCCTGGTGTTTGGGTTACAAAAGCCAAAACACCCCATCATAGGCTCTGACATCGCCGGGCGAATCGAAGCGGTTGGTAGAAACGTAAAGCAGTTTCAGCCAGGTGAGGAGATATTTGGGGACGTATCCGGGTGTGGTTTTGGCGCTTTTGCCGAGTATGTTTGTGCCCGTGAAGAAGTATTGGCCCTGAAACCGGCCGGAATGACCTTTGCCGAAGCAGCGGCTGTACCTCAGGCGGGGGTCCTGGCCCTGCAGGGTCTTCGCCAGGGACAGATCAAGAAAGTACAAAAGGTTTTGATAAATGGCGCCGGTGGTGGCGTGGGTACCTTTGCGGTGCAGATGGCCAAATCATGGGGGGCTGAAGTGACAGGGGTGGACAACAGGGAGAAGTTGGACCTGTTGCGCTCGCTCGGGGCAGATAAGGTAATAGATTACACGCAAGAAGATTTCACCAAGACTGGACAACGTTATGATCTGATTCTTGATGTGGTAGCCCATCGTTCGATTTTCGATTACAAGCGTGCTTTAAGCTCTGAGGGCATTCTAGTGATAGTTGGAGGTTCAATCGCTGCAATTTTTCAGGCGGTGACCCTGGGAACATGGTTTTCAAAGACCGGGCCTAAGAAAATGGGTATCCTGGCACATAAGCCAAACGCAAGTGATCTGGAATTGATAAAAGAGCTTATTGAAACCGGCAAAGTAGTACCTGTAATAGATAGATGTTACCCGCTAAGTGAGGTCGCTGAAGCTCTCCGGTATCTTGGAGAAGGACACGCCCGAGGAAAAGTTGTCATAATGAACGGGGGAGAATGAAATGACTCAAATAAGTTTACAACCAACTGAGAGATTCTCATGATCCTCAAACAGGTTCCTCCCGACCCAGCGACCACTGAATACCTATACCTTGGGCTTGGTCTGGCGGTCTTTGTGCTGGCCGGATACATCTGGCTGGCGGAACGTGTGTTGGCTCAGTAGACATTTCGCACGCCGCAACCGGGTACGGATAAGGAGGAAACATAAACCGCGCCACCAGAATCAACGTAACCACCATCGGCGTCATCTTTGGCCTCGGCGGGATGACCCATGGTTTTGCTGAAACCCTACAAGGGAATCGGCCGACCGGCGGACTGTTTATTAATGCGATTGCCGCCGGAAGCAGTTGGACGCGCTGGACCGAAGGCGGCGAAGGCGCGTTTACGATCATTCCCAACTTTCTGCTCACCGGCATCCTAGCGATACTTACCGGCCTGGCTATTATCATTTGGTCGGTTGGCTTTGTCCATAAGCGGCGGGGACCCCTCGTGTATCTACTGCTCTTTATCGTGCTGTTCCTGGTGGGCGGGGGCATTGGCCAGGTTGCATTTTTCATCCCGGCCTGGGCCGTGGCCACCCGGATCCACAAGCCTTTGACTTGGTGGCGGCGCGTGCTCCCGGCAGGCATGCGTAGAGGGCTTGCGAAGGCGTGGCCGTGGCTGTTACGCGCCGCCTCCTTGCTGATTCTGATTGCCCTGGTTATTGCTACTTTTGGGTATATTCCTGGGGTACAGGATATGGACCAGGTTCTTGACATCACCTTGTCGCTGGTGGGCCTGTCATTAGGCTTCTTTCTGTTGGCGTTCGTGGCCGGCTTTGCCTATGACATTGAACAAGGGATGCAGGCTGTGTAAGGGTGTCACTTGCGATAAATGGAAGAATCTATGGTATACACAATCAAAACAATTCTCTGGCCTGCGGCGGCTCTAATTAAGGAGGCACAAAAATGGCGCCTAAGCAACCACGGCTGGAGTTCAGCGGCCCTTACCGGGTGATGACTTCAACCAAGATTTATCTTATGCTAGTCGTCATAATGATTGTTTTAGCCGGCTTGCAAGCCATCTTACCCTTAGCGATCAATCAAGGACAACAAATGTCCTGGTTAACGGTGATTATTGCGGCTATCCTGGGGGGGATTGGTTTGGTACTGTCACCCAAAGCGGGGTTTCCTTCATTATGGGCTGCTGATATTTCCTCTCAACAACGTTTTTGGCAGCCTTTTCTTGGTGGAGGCTGGTTGGGCGTCATTATGGTCGTTTTTGACCTGAACAGTCCATTGGGCATTGAAATTCACACGAAATTTCCTGACTCTGTGATTGTTTTTTCGTTGGCGGGTCTAGTTGAGGAGATAATCATACATTTATTCTTGACGACGTTGTTGATTTGGGTTATCTCTGGACTTATTTTGAAACAGCGGTATCAAGAGCAAATCTTTTGGGTTGTAGCGATAGGAATAAGTGGACTTTATTGGCTGCTACAAATCAGTGCTATTCAGAGTTATTTTCCTGAGAAGTATTCAGTTATGTTAGCTGTTGAGATATTGTTTGTGATAGGCAGCACGATTACGGCGGGAGCTTACGTCTTTCGGCGGTGGGGTTTTCTGGCGGCGATATCATTGCGATATGGATTTTACTTGATTTGGCATATTATTTGGGGTGGCGGGGTTGGGTTGGTTCGTTACTTTATGTGAAAATAGTTGCTCAACAATGCAGCCGCAGGTGAAGCCAAGGTGTTGGGTGCTTGCATCAGGTGTCGCGGGTGAGTTTTTACAAAAAGAACTCGAAAGCGCGGGCTGCAAGCCTGGTTATCTTAAGTTTTGCCGAGAAAGGAGCGCATCATGCGTATTCACTCTATTCAAACCGGCCGTGTCGTCGTTAAGAAAAGTCAACAACAGGGAGGCCGGGGGAGGGGCGTCCTCCGCCTGGTCAATACGATGCTTGATCCCATCTGGACTGAGCCGCTGCCCATCCTGGCCTGGGTGATTGAACACCCGGAGGGGGTGATTGTCATTGATACCGGCGAAACTGCCCGCACGGCCGAACCGGGCTACTTTCCCTGGTGGCACCCCTATTTCAAACTGGGGGTACAAGCATCGGTTAAACCGGGGGATGAAATAGGACCCCAATTACGGGCGTTGGGTATTCCACCGGCAGAGTTGCGCTGGCTGGTGATGACCCATCTGCACACTGATCATGCCGGGGGTCTCTACCACTTTCCCCAATCAGAAATTTTTGTCTCAAGAGAAGAATACGAGTTGGCATCGGGCCTTATGGGACGCCTGCGCGGCTACCTGCCGCATCACTGGCCGGCGTGGTTTAAGCCTCGCCTGGTTGACTTTAACCCCGAGCCGGTAGGCCCTTTCCCTGAAAGCTTTACCCTGACCAAAGCCGGCGATGTTCACCTGGTGCCAACCCCCGGCCATACGGATGGTCATCTATCCGTGATCCTTCAGCAGGATGGGCTTTCCTATTTCTTTGCGGGGGACGCCTCATACACTGAGCAGATGATGCTTGATCAAATTGTTGACGGGGTCAGTTTGAATATTCAAATTGCCCGGCAGAGCCTGAAACGAATTCACCATTATGTTCAGGCAAGGCCCACCGTCTATCTACCCAGCCACGACCCCGGCTCTGCTAAGAGGTTGGCAACCCGGCAGCCTGTTTTCCCGGAGCATCACCCCTTACCCCAAGAAGCCGCCCTGGGGAATTGAATATCACGAACAACTCTCAAATATCAGAAGTTACGTAATTGAAGGATTTGCCCCCCTCTAACTCCCCCCACAGGGGGAGAATTAGCCTAAATCCCTCCCAAAGGGAGGGATTTAGGGAGGGCTTTTCCATCCACCGTGTAACTCCTATCAAATAAGGGGCGAGTCGGTCAAGGGTTGGCTGGCCACACATGACCAACCGGATCAGCGACATTATTAAGCTCGATTCCGTCCTCAAAGAAATCAGAGGCAATTGGCCCCAAAATGGCTAACGGAAAAAGAGCAGATCGCACTGCAACCCGTCTGTCTTCTTTCTTTAGTAAACCTTTAGGTTTTCTTGAGCTTAACTTGAGGCAAACAAATTTACTTTCGTCTATCCTGCATATAGGAAAAATCGGTATGAAGGGTGGTGAGGTAAGTTTGGAGAAGCAAATTCTCGCAATACTTCTTGGGTGGCTTACAATTGTTGGCTGCTTGGCTTAAAGTGCTTTGTCCCAGTTGAGTCTGGCGGGCAAGGGCCATCCAGACCATCAATGGACAGATTGGTTTGGGGACTGATCTTCATATCAATGAAACTCATCAGTATCGTTAAAAAAGGAGTATAAGAATGAATCCAAACACATATGCTCTAGGAGGATTTGAAATGACAAACCGTATCGCCGATATATCACCCCGCAAAGCTGCCAGAGTCGCAGGGTTGCTGTATCTAATCATCATCATAGCCGGTATCTTCGCTGAATTTTTTGTTCGCCAAAGTCTTATTGTGCCCGGCGATGCCGTTGCAACAGCCGATAATATTATGGCTTCTGAGGGGCTATTCCGCCTCGGCATTGCCGGCGATCTCATCATGATCATGAGTGATGTGACCCTGGCCGTGGTTTTTTATGTATTGCTCAAACCGGTCAGTAGTTCACTGTCTTTGCTGGCCGCGTTTTTCAGGTTGGCCCAGGCCGCTATTTTGGGCATCAATTTGCTTAATCTTTTCTTTGTGTTGCAGCTTTTAAGTGGCGCTGACTACTTGACCGTATTTGGCGCAGATCAGTTGGATGCCCTGGTGTTGCTGTTTCTCAATGGGCACAGCATCGGATATGCGATTGGCCTGGTGCTTTTTGGCCTTAGTCTCCTTGTCCTTGGCTTTCTGGTGTTCAAGTCAGGCTACTTTCCCAGAATTCTGGGCGTCTTATTGATAGTTGCCTCGTTAGGCTATTTAATTGATAGTTTTGCCAGTTTTCTTTTGCCCAACTACGACGACTACGAAACAATATTTGCCCTGGTTGTTTTCCTGCCGGCGTTTATTGGGGAATTGTCAATGTGCTTGTGGCTCTTGGTGAAAGGCGTAAAAGTTCAGCAGACGCAATTGCAGCCTAGCCACGCTGCTTCGCAGTAGCGTCAAATGACGGTTTGGGACAATTTTTAAAGTGTACCATCTATCGAACAGGAGAAATACTGATGAAAGCAATTGTATACACAAAATACGGACCACCGGATGTTCTACAGCTCAATGAGGTAGAAAAACCCACACCCAAGGACGATGAAGTCCTCATAAAAATCTATTCAACAACTGTAGAGACAACAGACGCCATCTTTCGACAGGGTACCACGCTTTCGGCAAGATTATTCACCGGTCTCTTTAAACCCAAATTTACGATACCTGGGGGTGAGTTTGCCGGAGAAATTGAAGCAGTGGGCAAAGATGTCACCCGATTTAAGGAAGGTGACCAAGTTTTTGGATCGGCCGGTACCGGTTTTAGTACGAATGCTGAGTACATCTGCCTGCCTGAAAACGCCTCGATGGCCATAAAGCCGGATAACATGACCTATGAGGAAGCCGTGTCCATTCATCCCGGGGCATTAACCGCATTGCCAAACCTGAGAGATGCCGCAAATATTCAGAGCGGGCAGAAGGTGCTTATCAACGGCGCTTCCGGCAGTATTGGAGTCAGTGCGGTCCAGCTTGCGAAATACTTCGGGGCGGAAGTTACCGGGGTGTGCAGTACGGCGAATGTAGACCTGGTGAAATCTCTGGGAGCCGATGTGGTCATTGATTACAAAAAAGAGGACTTTACCAGAACCGGCCAGACCTATGACATCATTTTCGACACGGTCGGTAAGAGTTCGTTTTCACGTTGCAAGGGCGCGTTAAAGCCAGGTGGTGTCTATCTTACAACTGTCCTCACGCCGGCAATTTTGGGTCAGATGCTTTGGACTTCAAAGTTCGGTAGCAAAAAGGCAATGATTGTATTCGCAGGTTTGCGGCCAGCCAGCGAAAAGAATGAAGATCTAGCCTTCTTCCTTGAGCTTGTTGAGGCGGGAGCGCTTAAGCCGGTCATTGATCGCTGCTATCCCTTGGAACAAATTGCCGAGGCTCACCGGTATGTTGATAAAGGACACAAAAAGGGAAATGTCGTCATAACGGTGGGGCATAATAACAAAGCCTAGCAACCTTGGAAGAATACTTGTGAAAGCAATTGTATACACAAAAGACAGACTTTACCTGTCACACCTTGCCCGGAGGACTTTGATAGAGTGAGTAAGGATTCTACCCGTGACGATGCAGATTGCTCTGGTTTTGATCATTCTAGGCTTGACTGCTTTCCTCTTTGTGACCGAAGGACTCCGCGTTGACCTGGTGGCTTTGTTGGTCCTGGTCAGCCTGGCCCTGACCGGTCTGGTTTCCCCTGCTGAGGCGGTGTCAGGCTTTAGCAGCCCGGCAGTGATTACCGTTTGGACGGTTTTCATCCTCAGTGGGGGCTTGGCCCGAACCGGCGTAGCTGGCATGATCGGCCGCCAGGTCTTGTACCTGGCGGGTCAGGGAGAAGTCCGCTTGACACTTGTCATTATGCTGACTGCAGGGGTCATGTCGGCCTTCATGAACAACGTTGGCGTTGCCGCCTTACTGCTGCCGGTAGTGATGGACATTGCCCGCCGTATGGGCCGCCCACCCTCAAAGTTGCTAATACCACTCGCCTTTGGAGCCTTGTTGGGGGGCCTGACGACCCTCATCGGGACTCCGCCCAATATTTTGGTGAGCGACGCCCTGCGGGACTACCATCTACGTCCCTTCCGGCTGTTTGACTACACCCCCCTTGGGCTGACGGTCATGCTCGTCGGGATAGCCTTTATGACCCTGGTGGGGCGTCACCTGTTGCCGAATCGGGATGTGGCCCGAGAGTTTACCCGCCCAGGCCCGGCCGACCTGGAAAAGATTTATGATTTGCGTGAGCGTCTGTTTGTGATCCAACTCCCGGCCAACTCAGAATTGCCTGGCAAAACCCTCGCCGAGAGCTGCTTGGGTGGCATCTTGAATTTGAATGTGATTGCGATTATCCACAATGGTCAAACCAATCTGGTCCCGAAGCCGGAAACTGTGCTTAAAGCCAACGATAGGTTGTTGGTGGCAGGGAAACTTGACCTGCTGGACGAACTGCGGAAGCAGGGCAACCTTGTCGTGGAGGAAGACAAATTCAGTCTTGACCACCTGGTTTCAACGGAAATAGACGTGGCCGAGGTAGGCTTATCGCCTCGCTCGCCGTTGTTGGGACAAACGCTCCAGCAACTTGATTTTCGCCGCCGTTTTGGGTTGAACGTTCTGGCAATCTGGCGCGAAAACGTGCCTCGCCGAACCAATCTACAGTGTATCCCCCTGCAATTGGGCGATGTTTTATTGGTCCAGGGGCTACGATCCCAACTCGACCGGCTGCAAGAGGATCCCGACTTTCTGGTTTCCAGGGCCAAGGTGGCCGAGGTGTATCGCCTGCATGAGCGGCTGATGGGTGTACGTATCCCCTCCGACTCAACCCTGGTCGGTAAAACTTTGCTGGACAGCCGGCTGGGAGATGCTTTTGGCCTAACCGTGCTGGGCATTATTCGGAATGACGTTACCCAGCTGGCCCCGGCCCCAACGGAACAATTGCTGGCTGGAGATGTGCTCCTGGTTGAGGGCAAACAGGAAGACCTGTTAACCTTGCATGCCCTCCAGCGTCTGGAGATCGAGCCAGCGACTGTCTTAGATTTTCAGCAACTGGAGTCTGAGCAGGTCGGCCTGGTGGAGACCATTCTCTCGCCGCACACCACTTTGGCCGGACAAACCTTACGGGAACTGCACTTCCGGGAAAAGTATGGGCTGAGTGTCCTGGCCATCTGGCGTCAAGGCCGGGCCTACCGCTCGAATCTGCGCGAAATGGCCTTGCAACTGGGTGACGCGCTCCTGCTTTACGGCCCCAGGGAAAAGCTGAAAGTGTTGGGCAACGAGCCCGATTTTGTGGTGCTGGTTGAGGAAGCCCAGGAAGCGCCCCGGCTGGACAAAGCGCCGCTGGCCGGCCTGTTGATGGCTGGTGTTTTACTGCCGGTTATCTTAGGTTGGCTGCCTATTTACATTGCCGCTATTGCCGGGGCCGCTTTAATGATTATGCTGGGCTGCCTGACGATGGAGGAAGCCTACCGGTACATCGAGTGGAAAGCCGTCTTTCTGATTGCCGGCATGCTGCCGTTGGGCATTGCCATGGAAGAAAGCGGTGCAGCCCGGTTTCTTGCTGAAGGGGTCGTATTAACGGTGGGACAGTTTGGACCCCTGGCCGTAATCGCCGCCTTGTTTATCTTGACGACCCTCATCACCCAGATCATGCCCAATCCCGCCGTAGCCGTGCTGCTGGCCCCCATTGCTCTCAACACCGCCCACGACCTGGGAATTTCCCCCTATGCGCTCATGATGACGGTGGCTTTATCCGCCTCGGCCAGCTTCCTGAGTCCGGTGGGCCACCCGGCTAACGTTTTGATTATGGGGCCGGGCGGTTATCGCTTTAGCGACTATCTCAAGGTTGGTATACCGCTGACCGGAATTGTGCTGGTAACGATGTTACTGGCGCTGCCCGTGTTTTGGCCGCTTTTTCCATGAGACTGGATATGATGGCGGGCTTTGCTTTTATTTCTGTCCGGTCGGAGTTTGCCAGTTGGACCGGCAGGGGAAAATGATCGTTAAAGGCCCAAAAAGGGTTATAATAGGATTATGCAGATTGCCATTGTTTTGGGCTTGTTAGCCCTGGCTATCGTTTTGTTTGCGCGAGAGACTATCTCAGTTGATGTCATCACCGCCCTGCTGCTCATCGGCTTGGTGGTGACCGGTATCCTCACCCCGTCAGAGGCGTTTGCCGGCTTCAGTAGCGATATCATCATTATCCTGGTTTCCATTTTTATCATCAGCGGGGCCTTGCGGCAAACGGGCATCATGGACGCGGTTGGCGTCCGTCTCTACCTGACGGCCGGAGGCGGTGTTAATCGCCTGCTGCTAACCATTATGGCCCTGATGGCCGGCCTGTCTGCCTTTATGAATAATACGACCACCACGGCGGTGCTGATGACGCCGGTCATCGGCGTGGCCCGGCAGGCTAAAGTCAGTCCCTCCAAATTGTTGCTACCGCTGGCCTATGCCTCGATGCTGGGCGGCGCCTGCACCTTGATTGGCACTTCGACCAATGTGGCCGTCAGCGGCTATATTACCCAAAACGGCATGCCACCGCTGGGCTTATTTGAACTCACCCCTATCGGTCTGATCCTTGTGGGCGTGGGGATGGTCTATATGGTAGTAATAGGGCAGCATTTGCTTCCAGACCATCAGGAAAAAAACCTGACCGAAGCCTACGCTATCCATGAGTACTTGAGCGAGATTATCATTGTTCCGGGGTCCCATCTGATTGGGCAGAAAGTTTTTGAATCTGACCTGGCCAAATTGGGCTTTCGGATTTTGGCCGTACTGCGGGGCCAGGATCGGTTCATGCCCAATCCGCGTTCCACCATCCAGGCCGAAGACGTACTTTTGGTGGAGGGCAAGTGGGCGGACTTACTTAGAGTTAAGGAAACAGCCGGGATCGAGATTAAAGCCGATTTGCAGTTGGGTGATCGAGATTTGCAGGGTGGGGATATTAGAATTGCCGAAGCCCTCATTATACCCCAGTCTGATTTGATCGGCCATACCCTCAAGACAGCCAACTTTCGGCAGCGGTACAATTTGATCGTCTTGGCTATTTATCGTCACGGCCAGGCCTTACGCGACCAAATTGGGCAGATCAGATTGCAGTTGGGCGACCTGCTGCTGGTGCAGGGCACGGTGAAACGCCTGGACTTTTGGCGGCGCAACCCGGATTTCTGGGTATTGGAGGAATTGAAGTCCACGGTCCCTCGCCGGCGAAAGGGATTATATGTGGTGGCCTTTTTTGCGGGGGGCCTTCTGCTCGGCGGACTGGGCTGGCTGCCGTTGTCTGTTGCTTTCCTGACCGCGGCGGTGCTGACCCTATTGTTTGGCTGCCTGGCCGTCGAAGAAGCCTATGCCTTTATTGACTGGCGGCTCATCATCCTCATTGGGGGGATGACGGCGTTCGGCGTCGCTATGGAAAAAACCGGCGCAGCCGCTTTTCTGGCCCAGGGGTTACTTGCTGCGCTGGAACCGTTAGGGATAATGGCTGTTATGGCCGGTTTCTTTGGGCTGACCATTTTATTGACCCAGCCGATGTCAAATGCCGCAGCGGCGCTGGTAGTGCTGCCGGTGGCCCTCAGTGCTGCCCAACGTTTGAGCCTGAACCCGCGCACCTTTGCCATCGCCATCATGCTGGCCGCCTCGATCTCCTTTATCGCTCCCTTTGAACCGGCCTGCCTCCTGGTGTATGGGCCGGGTAAGTACAAGTTTAGTGATTTTATCAAGACCGGTCTCGGGTTGACGCTCATCCTGACCCTGGTGGTTCTATTTTTAGTGCCGCTCTTCTGGCCGCTCTAGCTTGATGCGTCGTCTGGATGATTATTCCTCTCAAGTTGTGGAGTTGTCTCTGATGGAGCTGCTGCAGCCGGTTACGAGCGGCGCGGGCGGCCATCAACCGGCCATGCCGTCGCTCGTACTCAAGTTCGGGTTCGGTCCGTCGAATCAGTCCCAGGCGACGCAGCAGCAGTTGCATCGTAGTTCCCTGGGCCAGCAGGGTGAATAACACTACCCCGAAAGTCATAATCAGTAACAAGTTGCGGTAGGCGAGTGCCGGCGTTAGACTCAAGGCCACGGCCAGACTAATAGCGCCGCGCAGGCCACCCCAAAATAACACATGCTGATAGGTCCACGGCACCTGACTCCTCAGGGGCATCCCAGGTAAATTAGCTAACCAGGTGAGGCCGTACACCACGAGGGCGCGGCTGGCTATCACCGCCAGAACCGCAACTGCAATCGGTTTCAGATAGGCTGTAATTTGGGGGATGTTTACCTCCAACCCGATCAGCAGAAAGACCAACGAGTTCGCCACAAAGGCCAGGTATTCCCAAAAGTTGAACAACACAATGCGGGTGGTTGGTGACATACCCTTGGGGCCAATGTTGCCGTTGACAATACCGGCGCTGACCACGGCCAGCACGCCGCTCACGTGGAGCCGTTCGGCGACGAGATAAGCGCCAAAAGCCAGCACCGTGGTGAGCGTTGTCCCAATCAAATAATCAAAAGTGACAATCCGGTTAAAATAAGCCATAATTCAGGCGCATCATCCTGCGGCTGAGGAGGTTGTTGGCTTATTTTGGGGGTAGAGTCCTGTCACCCGCGGCAGGTCTGGATCATGCGTGGGATGGCTTAGGAGTTCATTGCCGAGGAGTTGGAGTGATATGAAGTCAAGTCTGCGCGTCAAGCTTGCCGTGAGCAACATTTTACCTGTCTTGCTGCTAGTACCCTTCCTCAGCCTCTATCTCTTTTATTCCCTGGAAGAGCTTTTCTCCCAAACCCTGCTGCAACAACTAACTTTTCAGGCTCGCCTGCTGTTGGAACAGATCCAACGGCAGCCGGAATTGATCGAGAACCGCTCGACGGCGCAACGCTTTCTGGCGGAAGTGGCCAGCCTGACCGACGCGCGGGTGGTGCTGTTGTCGAATGAAGGCGCTGTTTTGGCCTCGAACCGGGCGGAAGATGCAGGCCGCCTGGGGCAGCCATACCGGGATACCGCTGTGGCCCAGGCGCTCCGAGGCGAGCCGGCTCAGGGGGTTGGCCCCGGCTTCACCACCGAAGTGGCTTACGTGGTGTTGCCCGTGCAGCACGATGGCATTACCAGCGGCGCGTTGCGCGTGTCATACGAGATTGCGTATATGCGTTCGGCTTTTGGACAGTTGCAACGGGTCATCTTGGAGGGAATGGCGGTGACGGTGCTACTCGGTCTGGGACTGGGTTTGGGCCTGGCGACAACCATCGCCCGGCCTCTGCATGAATTGACCGAGCGCGTTCGGGACATTGCCAGGGGGAATTATCAGGCGCGTGTGACCCTTCGCCGCAAGGACGAAATCGGCGTTTTGACGCAGAGTTTTAACCAGATGGCCGCCCGGCTCGAAGAGGCCGAGCAAACCCGCACCCGCCAACTGGCGGCGATTGCCCACGAATTGACCCGTCCGCTGGCTGGTATACGGGCGGCGGTGGAAACCCTCCACGAGGATACCGAGGCCGATATCGAAATTCGTGATGCCCTGTTTACCGGCATCGAAGAAGAATTGGCCCGGCTCGAACGACTGGTTGATACTCTGCATAGCCGGCACCAGCAAGTGCTTCGACCCATGCAATTGCGTCAAGCCGACATTTCACTCGAACGGGTCATTCAAGCCAGCACAGCCAATTTTGAGCCTATCGCCGCTCACCTGGGCGTTACTTTGTCTGTCGAAATGCCGCGCAGTCTGCCACGGATTCACGCGGACGAGGATCGCTTAATTCAGGTGTTGACCAATCTGCTGGATAATGCGCTCAAATTCACGCCCCGTGGAGGGCAGGTCATGGTGCAGGCCCTTGAGCAGGCCAATGCCGTGCGAGTACGTGTGATGGATACGGGCGCAGGCATTGCCCCTGAGGAACTGCCCTACCTCTTCCAACAGTTCTATCGGGGTAATGAGTCGCGCCCGCCTGAAAAGCAGGGCATGGGCTTGGGCCTGGCTATTTGCCGCGAAATCGTTACGGCGCACGGGGGGCAAATCTGGGTTGAAAGTGAGCTGGACCGGGGCACCTGCTTCACTTTTACCTTGCCCAAAGTTAAAGAGGTCATCCAGAGGCAGCCCTGAATTAACCAGAATGAATGGCGTTGGCGCAGGGGGGCCTGATGTATTCAACACATCCTTTTTCTTTAGGAAAGCTTTAGGTTTTCTTTAGCTGTACTTGAGGTAAACGCGGTCATTTTTGGTTATCCTCAAGGTGAAGGCTCTAAATCAGCCGAGGCTCTTATCTCCCGCCTCTGTTGCCGAGGCCCGTCTAATGGATCAAATGACTGTGATACTATTAGCCTTAGTTATCGCCATCGGTCTGTTGATTATAGGCGGCGTATTCTCCGAACCCATCGCCGCCTTTATTTACCGCCGTTTTTCAAACTTCTCTTACGAGGGTGATACCGTTATGATGTGGGGAGGCCTGATGCTTGCTGCTTTTGTTCTGGGACTGCTGGTTATGTACCTGTTACTGCATTGATATACCGCAGCCAGCTTGCGGAAAGGAGAAGCTACGATGATAGTTCGTGACATCATGA
The DNA here is from genome assembly GCA_016860845.1 of Chloroflexota bacterium. Next base: position 35,287 of record BOKF01000049.1, on the reverse strand, counting down.
AACAGGCCGTCATTTCGATCTCACCTCAAGCCACGGTCCTGGAAGCAGCTAAATTAATCATTGAGAAACGTATCGGCACCCTACCGGTTGTTGATGGGGCTAACGTCCTCATCGGCGTGGTCAAGCTAAGTGACATCCTCGATATTTTTATTCCCAACTACTTTGAGCTGATCGAAAGCTTGCGTTTTGTCCACGATTTTGGGGCGCTGGAAGATTTTCTGCCCAAAGACGTCTCGGACGCAGACAATATCGCCGTTGAAACGCTCATGGAACCGCCTGTTTTCGTTGGGGCAGATGAGTCGATCTTACGCGCCACGATGACGATGACCAGGCACGAGTTAATTGACCTGCCGGTTGTTGATGAAGAAAGCAAGCTGGTTGGGCTGGCCTCACACGTAGATGTCGGCGCCGCGTTCTTACAGAAATGGATTGAGGTCAGAGGCTTGTCCTGATGACCACACCCCAGATTGTTGCCGGCATAATTTTCACCACAACCCTGGTCGTGATCTTGAGCGAGCGTGTGCATCGGACGACTGCGGCTGGGATTGGGGCAGCCCTCATGATCATCGCCGGTACAGAATTGGAGTTTTATTCCCAGGAAGAAGCGCTTCGGTCCATTGACTTCAATACGCTGGGCTTGCTGCTGGGGATGATGATCATGGTTCGGCTGCTGGAAGAAACCGGTTACTTCCAATACATTGCCATCTTGGCTGGCAAATGGTCCGGAGGGAAGCCATGGCTTCTATTGGTTATTTTAGGAGCCACCACCAGCCTGGCGTCAATGTTTCTGGACAATGTTACCACGGTTATCCTGATCGCCCCGGTGACCCTTCTGATTGCCGATATTTTGGGGCTCAACCCGGCCCCTTTTCTAATGGCCGAAGCACTGCTCTCCAACATCAGCGGGGTGGCGACCCTGGTCGGCGACCCACCGAATGTGATTATCGCTTCGGCGGCTGGCTTCTCTTTCAACGACTTCTTGACTCACCTGGCGCCGATTGTGCTGTTTGCCTGGGTAGCGGCGCTGGGGGTTCTCCGCTGGCTGTTCCGGAAAGAGTTAGCCGTAGTGCCTCGAAATATTCAAGCGTTGTTCAAGCTTGACGAACGTGAGGCGCTCAAAAATCGAGCCAACGCCCGCAAGCTGTTGATCATTTTGGGGCTGGTCATCGTCTTGTTCTTCTTCCACAGCCAGTTGTACTTGCTCCCGGCCACAATTGCCATGGGCGGTGCGGCCCTGGCCCTCTTGTGGGTCCGCACTAACGTCGAAGAAACCCTCAGCCACCTGGAGTGGGGTGTGTTGCTGTTCTTTGCCGGATTATTTGTGATGGTCGGTGGGTTAGAGGCCTCCGGGCTGTTAGCGCTGTTGACAGCCGGGATCACTGGCCTGGCCCAAAATAACCTGTGGCTGGCCAGCCTGGTGATCTTATGGCTGGCAGCCATCGTGTCGGCCGGCATGGATAATATTCCCTTCACCATTGCGGCAGTTCCGATCATTCAGCGCCTGGCGGCGGTGGGGGTGCCTGCGTCGCCGCTGTGGTGGGCTTTAGCCCTGGGGGCTGGCTTTGGTGGAAACGGCACGCCGTTGGGGGCTACGGCCAATGTGGTGGTCATCAGCCTGAGTGAGCGAACCAGTATGCCGATCTCGATGAGAGACTGGTTGAAAGTTGGCATACCGGTTATGTTGGCAACCAGCATCGTCGCCACGATCCTGTTCATTATTTTATTTGAATGGATGAAAACGCCATCATGACCATAGCTCAAAAAGCGAAGCCGAGTTTGATCACAATTATCGTGCCTAAAGTCACCAAATTTGACCAAAATAGTCGAAATTTGGATATCAGCAGCCTTGTTTCAAAGAAAAAATGGTGCCCAAAGGGTACTCTGGGCAATATTTAGATAGCCAACTTGGCCCACCACCTATACTGCGGTTGGCGTTCCAAAGAAAGGAGGTCAGCAATGGCCGAACTTGTGGTGTTAGTGCTGGATGATCCCGCCAAAACCGAGGAGGTTCTGACAGCCTGGTTAGGGCTAGGCGTCTCCGGGATGACCATCCTCGAAAGCGCCGGCCTGAGGCATAAGCTGGGCCGGCGCGGCCTGCGGGATGATTTACCCCTCTTTCCTTCATTGGAGGATCTGCTCCGCAGCCGCGAGGAGCCTCATCGTACCCTGTTCGCCGTTGTGCCGGATGGTTTTGATATGGACGCCCTGGTGGCCACCACTGAGGAAATTACCGGCGCACTCGACGAGCCGGACACCGGCATATTATTTGTTATGCCGGTAACACGCGTGTGGGGCCTGAATCGGATGTGGAGCTAGCTTATCTGGTTATCCCTAACCAGGTGCGAGACTAAAAACCGGCCCCTGGCAGCCGGATCAACCTTCTGATATGTGCCTGGGGCCGAGGCAGCAAATGGCTAGATGGTAACGTCCTGTTGATCAATACAAAGGAGGTTAGCTATGTCGGATTTTTTTCAGAATGGCGAGATTGCTACATTTCACCGGCTCAGGCCCCGTGAGCTGAAAGAATTGGAGCTTGAGCTTGAAGCGGCTGCGAAACACCGCCCTATTTCCCTGGTCCTGCCATATATCCCGTTTGAACTGCAAGGACCTGGCCTGCCCAGAATTCTGGCCGAACTCCGGCAGGTAAAGTATCTCCAGAATATCGTCGTGACGATGGGCCGAACAACTCCGGAGGACTTCAAAGAGGCCAGGAAGTTCTTTGCGGCTCTGCCCCAGCAGCCCCAATTGCTCTGGTGTACCGGCCCGGCCATTAACAATCTCTACCGTCTCCTCGCTGAAAATGGGATTGATGTCGGGGAAGACGGCAAGGGCCGATCCGCCTGGACGGCGTATGGCTACATTCTGGCCCGCGAAGATAGCCAGGTGATTGCCTTACACGACTGTGATATTGTCAGCTACAATCGCGAACTCCTGGCCCGGCTCTGTTACCCGGTAGCCAGCCCCACCATTGACTTTGAATTTTGCAAGGGCTATTACAGCCGGGTTACCGACCGGATGCACGGACGGGTGACCCGCATCTTTGTGACGCCCCTGATCCGTGCTTTGAAAACGAGCTTGGGGCCAAATCCGTTTTTGGATTACCTGGACACCTTCCGCTATATCCTCGCCGGTGAGTTTTCAATGCTGACCGACCTGGCCCGACGCCTCAGAATCCCCGGCGATTGGGGCCTGGAAGTAGGTGTACTGGCCGAAGTTCACCGCAACTGCGCCCTTAGCAGCATTTGCCAGGTTGACCTGGCCGATAATTATGAACATAAACATCAACCCCTGACCCTCCAGGACCCCAATAAGGGGCTGTTGAAGATGGGTACCGATATCGCCAAATCAATCTTCAGAACATTGGCCAGCATGGGCTATGTATTGACGAATGAATTCTTTGTGTCGTTGAAATCAAGCTACTTGCGGACCGCCCAGGATCTCATTGCCCGGTATGAATACGATTCCCTGATTAACGGGTTAACGTTTGATCGCCACGCCGAAGGCAGCGCGGCTGAGGCTTTTGTGCGCTGCATCGTCAGCGCGGGGCAGCAGTTTCTTGAAACGCCGATCGAAACCCCTTACATCTCGACCTGGAAACGGGTCGCTGCGGCCATCCCCAATATTTTCGAGCTGTTGATCAGCGCCGTAGAAGAGGACAACAAAGAGTGAAGAGAAACCATGGCAAAAATACTTGTTGTAGATGACGATGCGCTGCTTCGGCGCAGCCTCAAACACCGGCTTGAACGCGAGGGTTATGCGGCGGTCACGGTCGAAACCGGTGAAGAAGCCTTGACGATAGCCCGCAGTGATCCGCCCGACCTGATCCTGCTGGATATTGGCCTGCCCGAACGCGACGGTCTGGAGATCGCCCGGATAATGCAGCATGAACTCAATGTGCCGATCATTTTTCTGACCGGCCGCCGCCAGGAGAACGATATTGTCATCGGTTTGGAACTTGGGGCTGAGGATTATGTGACCAAACCGTTTGGCATGCGCGAATTGTTAGCCCGCATTCGGGTGGTCCTGCGCCGGATGGCGCGAGAGCTGGTGCAGGTAGGAGATGAACCGTTGGTAGTCGGCGAGGTTTGGCTCGATCCCGCCGGGCGTGAAGTGCGGGTGCGGGGAAAGCCGGTCGAACTACCACCCAAAGAATTTGAACTTTTGCGCCTGCTGCTGGCCAACGCCGGCACGGTTCTGACCACCAATTATCTCCTCGACGCGGTCTGGGGCGAAGAATTTGCCGGGGCCGTCCAGGTTTTGTATGTCCACATCGGCTGGCTGCGAGAACATATTGAGGCAAATCCGCGTCGCCCCCAATATATTCAAACGGTGCGGGGGGTAGGTTACAAGTTCGTTGCCCCGGAGCCGGGGCCATGAAACAGCGTCCGCGCTTCAGACCTGAGTTTAGCCGTCTTGAGTGCCATCCTGGGCAGCACCGGCCTGAGGTATAAGATTGTCCGGCTTAACTTGGGCGATGGCTTATTCCTCTTTTCTTCATTGGAGATAACCGGATGCAATGGTTGCGTGAAATAACTGTGGCCCCTACGACCCTCATGAACCTGCTCGCCTCACTGCTCATCATTCTGACCATCTGGTTGCTCCGCGATCTCCTGTTGCGGGTTGCCCTGCAACGATTCGACAGCGCGGTCACCCGTTATCAATGGCGGAAAATTTCGGATTATGTGGCTGCTGTGCTCATCGTCCTGCTGGTGGGACCGCTGTGGATGGGTGGGCTTGGCAACACGGCCACTTATTTCGGCCTCCTCTCCGCCGGCCTGGCCATTGCCCTCCAACCGCTCATTGTTAATCTGGCCGGGTGGGCCTTCATTATGTGGCGCCGGCCTTTTAGCGTAGGTGATCGCATTCAATTGGGCAATCAGCGCGGAGATGTTATTGATTTGCGTCTCTTTCAGTTTAGCTTGATGGAGATTGGCAACTGGGTAGACGCCGATCAGAGCACCGGCCGGGTGCTTCACGTTCCGAATGGCACCGTGTTCAGCGAAGTTGTGGCCAATTACAGCCGAGGGTTTGAGTATATTTGGAACGAGATTCCAGTGCTGATTACGTTCGAGAGCAACTGGCAGAAGGCGAAGCAAATGCTGGGGGCCATTGCGGCCAAACACAGCGCTCATCTGAGCGAGACGGCCGAGCGCAAAGTCAAGGAAGCGTCACGTAGATTTCTGATAACGTACTCTGTCCTGACGCCAACAGTGTATACCAGCGTCAAAGACAGTGGGGTTATGCTCACCATCCGCTACTTGTGTGAGCCGCGCCAAAGGCGCGGCAGCGAGCAGGCCATTTGGGAGGATATTTTAGTGGAGTTTGCCCGGCACTCGGATATAGATTTTGCCTATCCCACCCAGCGGTTCTATCATAATCTCCTTGAAGGCAAGGCCGGGACGAAACCTGCCCACGCTGATTAGGCTTGGTGAGCATCCCAGAGCTGCACCAAATATGAATGAAACTCAGCCCAAACTCAGTACCCACATTTTAGCAGCGATTGGCGAGCCGGAGAGCCTGCGACCGCTCTTGAGCCTGGGCTATGCCCTGGCCAAAGTCAAAGAGGGTCGTTTGACGGTTCTGTGCATCAGTCAGACCGGGCAATTGCCGGATTGGCTACAACTCCCGGCCAACTATCGGGATGTGCCCATCGTCGTCGAACTGGAGCAGAGCGATGACCCGGCCAGAGCCATCCTGCGCTATGCCCGGCAACACCACCCCGATTTATTGCTGGTGGGCTGGCGTAAGCGAGCGGCCCGGCGCGGCTATTTACTGGGCAGCACCCTTGACCCGGTGCTCCTGCAAGCTCCCTGTCCTGTGGCCACGTTCAGGGCTAACCCCGCCTGGCCGGAGGTGGATTTAGATGACAAAGAAACGCTCAACATCCTGGCGCCTGTCTCAGGTGGGCCGAATACGCCGCTGGTCGTCGAACTGGCGCTCAACCTGTCAACCCGGGCTGAAGTAACGGCGATTTACGTTACCCTGGATGATGAGGATGAAACTGAACTGGAAGCGAGTTGCGCCTGGCTGGCCCGGTTTGCGGCCGCCTGGGCCGGCCAGCCAAGATTTAAGGCCAACCTGATCTGCGCGCCGACCCGGCGAAAAGGCATCCTGGGTGAGGCCGAAAAATATGACCTGACCATCTTGGGAGCCAGCCGCCACAACATCTTTAGCCAGGCGTTGTTTGGAGCTTTGCCCCAGCGCATTGCCCTGGAAAATGAGGGCGCCACCCTTATTGTTAAACAAGTTGAGGACAGCCTTGGCTCCAGACTGGGCCAACTGTGGCGGCAAAGTCTCCGCTTCTTACCGGCGCTGACTGCCGAGGAGCGGGCCGAGGTCTACAAACAAGTGCGCCGCAGCGCCCGGCCCCGGATTGACTTTTTCATGTTGATTGCCCTGTCAGCCGGAATTGCCGCTTTGGGTTTGCTGCTCAGTAGTCCAGCCGTGATTATTGGGGCGATGCTGGTCGCTCCGTTGATGTCGGCCATTGTGGGGCTGGGCCTGGGGACCATTCAGGGCGATCTTAAACTTCTGCGCCTGGCCGGCAGCGCTACCTTGCGCGGCATAGCGCTGGCTATAAGCATGGGAGTGCTAATCGGCTGGCTGGCTCCCTTCCAGTCGCCCACTGCCGAAATTATGAGCCGGACTGCTCCCTCGGTGCTGGATTTGGGGGTGGCCCTGATTTCAGGGTTGGCCGGCGCCTACGCCCTCTGTCGCAAAAACATTTCCTCGGCTCTGGCCGGGGTGGCTATTGCCGTAGCCCTGGTGCCGCCCCTGGCCACAGTAGGGATTGGCCTGGCCTGGCTGAATTGGCAAATTGCCGGGGGTGCTTTTCTGCTGTTTTTAACCAACCTGGTGGCCATCAGCGCCGCCAGCGAACTGCTCTTCTTTGCCTTAGGTTTCAGACCCCGGCTGAAATGGGAAGGACGCCTGGGTATTTTTATAATTAACCTAGTCAACTCAACCTTCTGGCTCATCTTGATTGGCGGTATCCTGGGCTACCTCACGGTGACTCACTTTAGCGAGGTGACTCTGGAAAGAAGAATCGAGTCCGTTCTGCAGACAGAGATTCAACAAATAGATCGAAGGATCCGGTTGGAGAACTGGACCAAAACGGAAGCCGACGATGGTAGCCTTAGGCTGGAGGTTGAGGTACGTTCACCTTATAATCTCAACTATCAAAGTGTGGTCGAGTTACAGCGCCGGGTGACTGAGGTGCTTCAACTGGGACAGCCTCTGGCCTTAGTCCTCAGGGTTATTCCGGCTACAGAACTGGACCCGGTGGTACCGCCTACACCTACGCCGACGCCGACCTTCACTTTAACTCCGACGCCAGAACCCAGCCCCACCGCCACCGCCATGCCAACTAATACCCCGACGCAAACCCCTCCTCCCACCGTCACAGTCTTCCCTCCTCCCACCACCACAGCCACTCAAACCCCAACTGCTTCGCCGACACCTGTCACTACCTCAACCCCAACGACAACCTCAACCCCAACGGCAACAGCAACCTTAACCCCAACACCTATCTCAGCCCTCATCGCCAACACCGACGGCCGGGGAGTTAAGCTGCGTTGGACCCCGGCCGGCCCGGTCGCCGGGGCGCTGCCAGAAGGAGCCTTGGTGAAGATTTTATATGAACGAGTCACAAGGAATGGGCTGGCCTGGGTGAAGGTAACGGATGTCGAAGGCCGGGTAGGGTGGGTGGCCGAAAACTATTTAATTGCTAACCAGGTCACAGTAATACCGGGGAAATGAGGCTATGTCTGAGCGGGTAAGAAAGTACTTGAATCAGCAACCACGGTTATTCTTATTAATAGCAAGCTTTGTAGCCGTCATATTGCTGGGTGGGCTGGATTACCTGACCGGCCCAGAAATCTTTGTCCCCGTTTTTTATTTAATCCCGGTTTCGCTGGCGGCCTGGTTTGGGGGAAGTTGGGCAGGGGTTGGGGTAGCTGTAGCCAGCGCCTTGACCGGGTTAAGTATTGACCTGATCTTAAGATCTCCTTCTTCACATCCAGCGATCCCCTACTGGAACATGCTGGCCAGACTGGGCCTCTTTTTAATCGTCGCTTACATCCTGGCAAAATTACAGGTGGCTCGGCGTCTCCGGGAAGAGTTGCAACACTTTGTTGTGCATGACATGGGGGCGCCATTGGGCGTTATCATCCTGGCGCTGGGCGCTTTGCAGGATGACACCGTTGAGATAAATGAAACTGAACGGCGCATGTTAGTCAAAAGTGCGCTAGCCTCCAGTCAATGGATGTCAACGCTTATCAATTCCCTGCTCAACTTATCCCGTCTTGAAAGTGGGCCTATGCCGTTGCAAATCAGCAAGGTCGCAGTGAAGGAACTGGTTGAGCTTTCGTTAGAGCAAGTGGCCTTACAGGCGGAACAAAACCAGCTTACCCTGGCTACCGAATTGAGTGCAGATATAGCGGACCTTTGCGCCGACCGTGATCTGACTGTGCGGGTTTTGGTTAATTTGCTTGGTAACGCTATCAAGTTCAGTCCGCCAGGCTCGGTCATTACCGTCCGGGTTGCCCCAATTGGGACTAATATGCTCGCCTTTAGCGTCGCCGACCAAGGGCCGGGTATTCCAAAACAGTGGGTTGGGAAGGTATTTGACAAATTCGCCCAGATCGAGGCTCGCCAGGTGGGCGCTGCCGTTGGCAGCGGCCTGGGGCTGACCTTTTGCCAATTGGCGGTGGAAGCTCAAGGTGGCAGCATTTCGTTGAAGAGCGCCCCCGACCAGGGCACGACCGTGACCTTCACCTTGCCTGCCACTACCCGGCATTCAACTTAGACCCACAAAGTGGGCCTAAGGGAGAACAGTGGTCAAGAAACATAACCGATCACAGCGACCTTGAATAATTCCTGTAATGATTGGTAGGGCTTGTTGCTCCGCAACAAGCCCTATTTCTTTAGGAAACCTTTAGGTTTTCTTGAGCTTAACTTGAGGTAAAGGCTCCCGTTTTTGGGTAGACTAACCTCTGGCTCTAAATAAGAACGCAAAGCTGGCAAAAGGAGGAAGGTTTTTGGGGTTAAAACATAGATTATGCAGCTTATGGGGAAAGCCGGGGGAATAGACATGAAGATTCGTTCCACTGTTGATGAAAGTCGCTTGCTGGTGGCTGATTTGCAGGGTGTTCTGGTCGGTGGTGCGGAAGAGGGCCGGCAGCGTCTGCACCAGGCCCTGCAGCGGGTGCGGGAGTCAACCTTACTGGTTTACTTTTCAGGACAGAACCTATCCAGCCAACTCAAACAAATTGAGAAAAATGAACTCTTACTGCCCGATTATGTCATTTCGTCGGTCGGTACCGAAATTTACCGGCTGCCGGGCGAATACCCGGTGAGCGAATGGTTTCGCTACATTCAAGTTGGTTTTACCCGGCAGGCAATTGTGGATTTTTTGGCCGAACATTACCCGCAGCTAGAGTTACAAGCTCCGGAGTATCAAACCCCTTTAAAGGTGAGTTACCACTTAAAGAACGCCTCACCGGAACTGTTAGATGAGCTCCGCCTGGCCCTGCTTGAAGCGCAGTTACCGGTCAGGCTGGTCTACTCTTTTGAACTCTACCTGGATATTATCCCGGAGCGGGCCGGGATTGGCCCGGCCGTCCAATTCCTGTCTCATTCCCTGGTCTTATCGCCCAACCAGGTTTTTGTAGGGGGACACAGCGGTAACCATATTGATCTTTTCCAGTATGGCTTTCGTGGGATTGTAGTTAGCAATGCCACGCCCAGGCTGAAGGAGGCGGTACAACTCCAGGCCTACTTTAGCCAGGCCGCCCATGCGGAGGGGTTACTCGAAGGTCTTGAACACTATCATTTTTGGGGCCCGCTGCCGGCATTGGCTGTCGCGGACCCAACCCGGCAAGCCCTGGAGCGAGCCATCCATTCGCTGCACCGCAATATCACCCCGATGGGCTTCTCGGCGGCCAGCCTGGTGGATAACGCCCTCACCGACAGCGACTCCAACTATTTTGCTGTCTGGGGTCGTGATGGCATCAAAACCGGCTTATGGAGTTTGGGCCTGAATGACCCGGACCTGACCCTCTGTTTTCGGCGCACCCTGGAACTGCTGGCCGAACATCAGACCGAGAGCGGCCAAATTCCGGCCAATGTTCAAATCAAAACCGGCCGGCCCGATTACGGCGGCATCGGCGATATTGCCTCGATCGACTCGGTCCTCTGGTTTGTCATTGGAGGCTGTCGCTATGCGGCTTACACCGGCAGCCGGACTTTTCTAACCGGCCTCTATCCTCATCTTAAGCGGGCCATGCAGTGGCTCACAGCCCACGACAGCAACAATTGTGGCCTGATCGAGATCCCTGAATCGTCCGATTGGATGGACCTCTTTCCCCGCTCTTACAACGTGCTTTACGATGAAGTGCTGTGGTATCTCGCCTGCCGTGATTTCAGCGTTGTGACGGCGGTGATGAATGAAGATACCCAGACTTATCAGGAGTTAACTGCCCGGATTCGCCGCAAGATTCTCCGGCAGTTCTGGCCCACCGCCAAAAAGCTGTCGGATGCCCGCGAGTCATTTGCCGAGACACAGTTTAGCCTGGGCGATGCCCAATACCTGCTGGCGCAGATTAGCCCGTTTGGTTTCTCCTGGCGCTGCGATGTCTACGCCAATCTACTGGCCGCGCTGGTCGGCTTGCTGGACGACCAGCAGATGGAACAACTCTTTCACTTTTTATGGGGGGTGGGGATCAATGCGCCGTATCCGGCCAAATGTTTTTACCCCGCCATCCACTCAGGGGCTGGTGATTGGAAAGATTATTTTGTGACTAATTTCCTCAACCTGCCCGACCATTATCACAATGGCGGCATTTGGCCCTTTATCGGCGGGCTGTGGGTGCGCTTTTTGGTCAAACTTGGTCGCACGGAATTGGCTCACCAGGAATTGAAAGCCCTGGCCGAAGCCTGCCGGGTTGGCCTCTATCAGGAGTGGGAGTTTAATGAGTGGCTCCACGGCCAGACCGGGCGGCCAATGGGAAAAGCTCACCAGGCCTGGAGCGCGGCCAGTTATGTTGCCGCTTACCAGGCGCTCCACCACGAGCAAATTGCCGCTGATTTTGAGCCGCTGACGGAAAGCATGTTTAATTCAAATGAGGGGGAAAAATGACTCGACCAAGCCGATGGCTATTTGTTTCAGATGTAGATGACACCTTACTGGGCGACGAGGCCGGCCTGCGCCAGTTGGCCCGGATGTTACAGGCTCAACCCCATCTGATTACGGTTTACAATTCAAGCCGGCCTTGCGCCAGTTTACGTCAAACTTTAGCCCAGGTCGTTAGCCTGCCATTTCCCAATTATCTAATCGGGGGGTTGGGAACAGAAATTCAAAAAGGTGTTAGCGGCGAAGTGATCGAACCCTATAACCGGTTGCTCAAGCGGGCCACCTTCAGGCAGGGCGAACGGTTGTGGGACCGAGAACGGATTATGACCCTGCTGAACAAGCTGGGTTTGATTGCCCACCCATCCGAATTTCAAACACCTTTTAAGGTCAGCTACGATCTGCCTGATCCGGCTATGCTGACCCAGGTTTTTGACCACCTGGCCACAACCAGCCTGGAAGTTAAAGTAATTTACTCAGGCGGCAAAAATCTGGATATTATCCCGCGTGTATCGGGCAAGGGCAGTGCCGTCGAATACTTGCACCGACGGTTGGGAATTCCACCAGAGCGGGTCGTGGTGGCCGGCGACTCCGGAAATGATCTGGAAATGTTTGTCGCCCCCTACAAAGGGATAATCGTTGCCAACGCCACCGCCGAACTTAAACAAAAGCAAGGCGACCGCATCTATCACGCCCAAGCAGCTCATGCCGCCGGCGTGTTGGAGGGTTTGCGCTTCTGGCAGGTTGTACAAAACTGAATTTTCCAAGAGGGTTCACAATAAGGAGGTAACTATGATGAACCGGCTTAATTCTATTTTTATGCTTTCGCTGCACGGCTATGTGGGCGCCGAACCGGAACTGGGTAAACCTGATACGGGCGGCCAGGTGGTCTACGTGTTAGAACTGGCCAAGCGTTTTAGCCGGCTGGGCTACCGGGTGGACCTGGTCACCCGGCGTTTTGAAGATCAGCCCGAGTTTGACGAGGTCAATGACAACTTTCAGGTCTGGCGTATTCCTTTTGGCGGCAAAAAATTCATTCGCAAAGAGGATATGCATGATCACATTGGAGATTTTGTAACTAACTGTCTGGCCGCTATTCGCAATCGTGGCCGGCAGTATGAGGTGGTTTACTCGCACTATTGGGATGCCGGTTGGGCCGGCCAAAAAATTGCTGAGGAGTTGGATATTCCTCACGTGCATACGCCCCACTCGCTGGGCTGGTGGAAGCAGCACAACATGGGTGTGGATATGGACGAGCAGGAAATGGAACAGCGCTACCGCTTTAAGGAGCGTATTCGCAAAGAGTTCTTGGTCTACCGCAACTGCGACCATATCATCGCCACGACTGAGCCGCAAACGGAGCTCTTGCAGAAGCACTACGATGTTTTGGAACGACACGTTACAACCATTCCCCCTGGGATGGACGAAAACCGTTTTTCACCGGTGCGCCAGGCAGAATGGCAGGATTTACAGCAGCGTTACAACCTGCGCGGGCATGATGTTCTCACCGTAGGGCGGATGGCGATGAATAAGGGCTATGACCTGTTGCTCCAGGCCCTGCCAACCCTGCTGACCCTGGTCCCGGACGCTCGCCTGAACGCGGCCATTGGCAGTGAGAACTCTGAACAGGATGAGGCCGGGATTGACCAGTTGAAAAGCCTGACTCAGGAATTAGGAATTACCGATAAGGTGGAATGGGTGAAGTATATTCCCGACGAAGACCTGGCCAACTATTATCGGGCGGCCGGGGTATTTGCTTTGCCCTCCCGGTATGAGCCTTTTGGGATGGCGGCGATTGAAGCGATGGCCTGTGGCACATCCTCCGTTGTCACCGTGCATGGCGGTCTCTCGAATTTGATAGAGTATGGCAAGCATGCTCTCTTTGCCGACCCAAACCGGCCGGTGGAATTCGGGGCCATGTTAGCCATGCCCATGCTGTATCCCAATCTGGCGCACGAACTCTCGGTTGAAGGCTCGCGTTTTGCCCGGCGCAACTTTGGTTGGACCGGTATTGCCCGGCGAATTCTGACTATCTTTGAGCAAATACAGATGGCCGCCAAGCAGGGTGTTAGTTGAGAGGGGCTTGGAAAGGCTTGCTTCAAGTGATCTCCGGACCGGCCGGCTATCTAGATCGAGACGGCGAACCTTGAACTATCGCTTTGGTGGAGCCGTAGTCTGGCGAACCACCAGTTCGGTGGGCAATTCGAGCTTGATGGGGGGTGTGTCGGGCCTGGCCATAAGCTCTAGCAGCAGATTAATGCCCTGCCAGCCTGACTCAAACAGTTGCTGGCGTATCGTCGTCAATCGAACATAATCGGCGGGGGCAATATCGTCGTAACCAATGATAGACAGATCACCCGGAACATCCAGCTTCAACTCACCAGCCGCCTCAATAATGCCCAATGCGTGCACATCACTGTAGGCAAAAATAGCGGTTGGGGGATCAGGCAGGCTCAGGAGGTCAATGGCCATCTGCCGGCCTTCTTCGCGGCTGTATCCTCCCTGACGTTGGTAGGCGGGATCGATAGGGATGCCAGCCGTTTCGAGGGCCTGGCAATAGCCGAGGTAGCGGTGACGGCTAAAAGGAAAGCCAAACGGATCATCCAGATAGTCTCCCAGGTAGCCGATTTTGCGATGACCCAGGTCAATAAGGTACTGGGTGGCCCTTCGGGCAGCCGTCACATCATCCCGAACGATCCGGGACAGGTGGGGGTTATCAACCTCAACCAACACGGTGGGCAGATTTTCGCGGTAAATCCGGCGCAGATCAGTTTCGGTTGGATTGATCGAAAAGATGAGCAAGCCATCAACCTGGCCGTGATGCAGCACTTTTTGCAGGATTTTGTCACGTTGAGGAACTGTTTCAAAGCTAAAGAGATTAATATCGTAGTCACTTCCGGCGATGACCGACATTACCCCCCGAAAGCGCTCTCCCTGCGAGGGTCCGGTAAAGAAGGGCATAACCACTGCCACCGTTTGGGTTTTGCCCATAGATAAGCGGCGCCCCACCGGGTTTGGAATAAAGTCTAGCTCCGCAATGGCAGCCAATACCTTTTGCCGGGTAGCCTCAAGGACAGGGCGGCTGTTATTCAGAACACTGGAGACTGTGCCAATACCCACCCCTGCCCGTTTAGCCACGTCGTGGATGGTTGCCGGCATAATGACAACTCCTTCGTTTCCACCAATACCCCATAATCCTGATAGAGATACCGGAAACGTTTCCTGTTAATACTATACTACTTTTGGAATAAATTTGTCAAGAGTGTTTCCTCAAAGCCTCATAATTCATGAAGTGGCCCGGGGTCCAGTCTCTGTGTTCTTTAGGAAATCTTTAGGTTTTCTTGAGTTTAACTTGAGGTAAACCCGTTTATTTTCGATTATAATTTATTATCGGACGCTGGTAAGTTAAAGTATAGGTAAAGCAAATGAAAGGAAGGTAACCATGACAGAGGTAAAAGTTTATCAAGAAAAAATAGAAGCCCAAGAAATGAATTTGAACGCCGATCTAACCCCAGAGCGGCAAGGTGCTGAGCCGGTCAAAGAAATTGCCAATGAAAGTGGCCATGAGTCAATTGGCTGGACTGAAGGCATGGCCGGTGAAGTGGTGGAAGACTCGCACGGCTGGGTTGAAGGGATGGCCGTCGAAGCGCCAGAAAATTCAATCGGCTGGGCCGAAGGGCTGACCGACGAGGCGCCTGAAGATTCGGAGGGCTGGGTTGAAGGGTATGATCCGGCAGAGACCTCCTTAGAGGTAGAGAGCAAGAAGTATTTACAATCAGGGGAGAATTTGTTGGGTAAACCGGTCATCAGCCTCAAAAACGGCCAGGTGGTTGGTGCAGTCAAGGAATTTTATCTGGATCGCACTCTGGAGTTTATCACCGGCGTCCAGCTTGGCAGTGAGGGCTTGTTTGATTTCAAGCTTCAAAACCTGTTTAAGCACAAGTTCCAGTTAGTTAGAAACGACCAAATCGTGCTGTTCGGGTTTGATGTGATCTTAATTACCGACCCCGAGGCTATAGTGGATAGTGACCAGGTGTCTGAATTAGGCCAGTGGCTGAAATTGAGCAGCCTGAAAGGTCGGAAAGTGTACACGCCCGGCGGCACCCATATCGGCACAGTGGGCGACATTATCTTTGAACCTGGCCAGACAGGACACCTTCTCGGCTTCACCCTTGGCGGTGTGTTTGTGGATGGCCCTTTATCGCAGGCTCGGGCTATCGCTCGCGAAGTGGTGGTTGATCCCGGCGGCGAGGATCACTTCATGACCATTGATCTGGCCAGGGCCGAACAACAAGATTTGAGTGTAGCCCTGATCAGGTAAAGACAAGATGGATGTACTGACAAGAGAAGGACTAAGGCAACTGATAAGCAAGCCAGGTGGAGTATGCGTTTCGATTTACATGCCTACGTATCGGGTAGGAAGAGAAACTGAACAAGGGCCGATCCGGTTGAAGAATTTGCTCAAACAAGCCGGCGAGTACCTGCTCACTGGCGGCCTTCGTACCCCTCAGATACGGACATTGCTTGAGCCAGCGCAGGCTCTCTTGGTTAATGACCTCTTCTGGCAATATCAGAGTGATGGACTCGCTTTATTCCTTTCCTCAGCAGGACTACTCTATTATCGTTTGCCACTTCGCTTCGATGAACTAGTAGTTGTAACCGAGCGTTTCCACATCAAACCGCTGCTCCCGCTGTTTGCTGCGGATGGACGTTTTTTCGTGCTAGCGATCAGTCAAAATGTAGTCAGGCTACTGGAATGCACTCGCTACAGCATTGATGGAGTTGATTTAGAAGGAGTGCCTGCCAGCCTGGCCCAGGCGCTCCGGTTTGATGACCCTGAGCAACAGTTGCAGTTCCATACTGGCACAAGCACGCCTGGCGTCGGAGGCGAGCGTTCAGCCATCTTTCACGGACATGGCGTTAGCGTGGACGACGCCAAGTCCAACATCCTGCGGTACTTCCAAAAGATTGATAAAGGTTTGCAGAAATTGCTTCGAGACGAGCAAGCCCCCCTAGTATTGGCCGGTGTCGAGTACCTGTGGCCGATTTACCGAGAGGCCAACCATTACCCCCACCTGGTGGAGGAAGGCATTGAGGGTAATCCTGAAGATCGGAGTGCTGAGATTTTGCACCAACAGGCTTGGGAGATCGTCCGTCCGCTTTTCACGAAAGCACAGCAGGAAGCCGTAAGGCAATACCAGCGGCTCTCAAACTTGAAGAGTGAACAAACCTCTGACAATTTGGGGAAGATTGTCTCAGCAGCCTATAGTGGACGAGTTGAGACCCTTTTTGTTGCTATGGGTGTCCAGCGCTGGGGTACGTTTGATCCCCAATCACATATGGTACAGTTGCATGAAGAAGCCAAACCCGGCGACGAAGACTTGCTGGATTTCACCGCTGTCCAGACCATTTTGAACGGGGGAACCGCCTACGCGCTTGAACCAGAAAAGATGCCCGAGACAGCGCTACTAGCGGCTGTGTTTCGGTATGCATAGTGCCATCAAGGGTGCGCTCATGCCTACAATGAAAGAACGGTTAGAAACCGATTTGCGCAAGGCTAAAAAGAAATTACAACAGTTAGAGAAACGGTTGGCTCAGAAGCCAGAGTTTGGCCTGGGCGACGGGAGTACCAGCGTCAGATCGAGGGGCAATTGAAAACATTTAGATGATCTTATGGTCAGATGCCAGTTTCGAAGCGCGACTAACCGGACCATTTGCTGGCCCATTCAACAGGGAAGGACGCAAAACTAGATGCCGCTCGTAAAATTATCTTCACCACGGGGACTGGTTCGTCTTTTGTTGCGCCTACCCATCTGGCTTTATCGTGCCCGCCTGGGCTGGTTGCTGGGCCATCGTTTTCTGCTGCTCACTCACGTGGGCCGCAAGACTGGCCTGCTGCACCGGACGGTTCTTGAAGTGGTCCACTTCGACAAAGCCACAGATGTGTATATGGTCGCTTCAGGGTGGGGAGAGAAATCAGACTGGTTGCGTAATATCGAGAAAACACCTACCGTGTTTGTCAACGTTGGTGGACGCCGTTTTGAAGCGATGGCCAGGCGACTCTCGGTTGCCGAAGCACAACAAGCACTCCTTGATTATGCCCGGCACCATCCGGCTACCTTTCGCACCCTGGCCTGGTTGATGACCAGCCAACGGTTGCAAGCGGCAGAAGAGGATTGCTTTTTATTGGCACAATCGGTGCCCTTGGTCGCTCTACAGCCCAGAAAAATATCGGCATAAGAGTTCGATTATCATCAAGCTAGAGATGCCCTGGACATTTTTAAGGAGAGAATAGATGCGGATCGGTTTTATCTCAACCCGGCTGAATGGGTTGGATGGTGTCTCGTTGGAGGTGGAAAAGTGGGCTATAGTCTTACGGCGCATGGGCCACGAGCTTTTCTACTGCGCCGGAGAGTTAGGCGGCTACGCTGCCGGTGGCTGTCTAATTCCCGAGCTTCATTTTGAGCATCAATCAACCGTCGCCCTGACCCAGCGGGCTTTCGGTGAAGGCACACCTGGCCGGAAAGTTGAAAAGTTGATTGATGAAATTTACAGCCTGGCCGACGAGATTCGCGCCCCTCTGCGCAAATTTATCCGCTCCAATCATCTCGACCTGCTCATAGTTGAAAATGCGCTAACCATTCCGATGAATCTACCGCTGGGCATTTGCCTGACCGGGCTAATTGCGGAACTGGGCATTAACACCATCGCTCACCATCACGATTTCTATTGGGATCAGCAGCGCTATCCGAGCAACGCTCTGCTCGACATGCTGGACACGGCTTTTCCGGCCGAGTTGCCGACCCTGCAACACGTGACCATCAATAGCATTGCCCAGCGACAGCTCAAAGCGCGGCGGCAGATTGATTCCACTGTCATTCCCAATATCCACGATTTTGCCACTCTCCCGCCCCCGCTTGATGGTTATAACCGTGATTTTCGCCAGGTCTTAGGGCTGACCAAGCAGGATCTGTTCATCCTCCAACCCACCCGGGTCGTCCGCAGCAAAGGCATCGAGTTAGCCCTTGAACTGGTACATCGCCTGGGGCTGGCTGGCCCCCGTCTATTTATCCTGCGCCGGGCGCGCGACGCAGGGTTAGAATATTGGCGCTGGCTCAAGCGAGAAGCAGGCATGATGGGTGTGGACCTCCACGTGATTGACCACCTGGTTGGCGCCGAGCGAGCCAGGGCCAACAGCCACAAAATTTATTCCCTGGGTGACGCCTACCCCCACGCCGACCTTGTCACTTATCCCAGCACCCACGAAGGGTTTGGCCATACCTTGCTGGAAGCCGTTTATTTCAAGCGTCTCATTGTGGTCAATCGCTATCCCGTCTATAACGCGGACATCCGGCCCTTGGGCTTTGACCTGGTCGAGTTGGACGGCCTTGTGGATGAGGCGGCCGTGCAGCGTACTCAAGCGTTGCTGCGCGACCCCGAACAAGTCAAGGCGATGACTGAAAAAAACTTTGCCCTGGCGCAGGATCACTTTTCGTTAGAAGTTTTGGAGCGCAAATTGGGCGGAGTCCTGGCAGCATTTCAATAGGGCAACCGTATAGCTACACTTTATTTGATCCGTCATGGAGAAACTCCCTGGAATATCGAGGGGCGTTATCAGGGGCAGTTGGACCCCCCTTTGACCGAACGGGGCCGGCAGCAAGCCGAAACCACCGCTGCCCAACTGGCCGGGGTTGGCTTTGAGGCCATCCACAGCAGTGATCTGGCCCGGGCTTATCAAACCGCTCAGGCGCTAGCCGCCAAAACCGGCCTGTCTATTCATCAGGACACCCGCTTGAGAGAGATTGATCAAGGCGACTGGGAGGGAGTGCTGATCGGCGACATTCGCGCCCGCTGGCCGCAGGAACTTTATCGCTGGGAACATGATCCCTGGCGCTACGGCCCGCCGGGAGGAGAGCGCCTGCGGCAGCTTCAAAGCCGCGTGTTTGCTGCCATTGATGAAATCACGGCTCGCCATCCCCAGGGCAGCGTGGCCGTCTTCAGCCACAAGCTGCCCATTGCGCTGCTGAAAATTCGCTACCAACATTATCCTGTCCGTGAGATTTGGTCGCTGATACCGGCTAATGGGGCGTGGGAGGTCTTTCACATTGGCGGAGAATAAAAGCTGGGCAAGAAGGGAATAACTCAACAAGATAATTGGCTATTTGTCTTACGAGGTAAGCAAGAGGCGATATGAGTATTCGTAAAAGTCGTATTGGTTTTATTTCAACTCGCCTGGCCGGGACAGATGGCGTCTCTCTCGAAACCGTCAAGTGGTCGAACGTACTGGCCGGCCTGGGTCATACCTGTTTCTATTTCGCTGGCGATTCGGACTGGCCGGAGGAGCGGTCTGTGGTTGTGCCGGAGGCGCATTTTGCTCACCCGATCATCCAGAAGTTAAATGTGGACCTATTTGATGATTACATTCGTTCAGCCGAAACGTCGTATACTATTCAACAACTCACCGCACACCTCAAAGAGCAGCTCTACAAGTTTATTCATCGTTTTGATCTGGAACTGCTGATTGTCCAAAATGCGCTGTCCATACCCATGAACGTGCCCCTCGGCCTGGCCCTGACCGAACTCATCGCCGAAACCGATCTGCCAGCCATCGCTCATCATCACGATTTTGTGTGGGAGCGAGGCCGCTATGCTATCACCGCCGCCGACGATTACCTGCGTGCGGCCTTCCCCCCAACCCTGAACCGGGTCACGCACGTGGTCATCAACTCATTTGCCCGTCGCCAATTGGCGCTGCGGACGGGAGCGAGCGCCACCCTAATTCCCAATGTGATGGATTTTGAGTCGGCTCCCCCAGAGCCGGACGGATATGCCGATGATTTGCGGTCCACGCTTGGCCTTAGCCCGGATGAATATTTATTACTCCAGCCCACCCGTATTGTCCCGCGTAAGCGTATTGAATACGCCATCGAGTTAGCCCGGCGCTTGGACCTGCCTTGTACCCTGATAATTTCTCACGCTTCGGGGGACGAAGGTTCCGACTATGAAGCTCACCTCAAGGTGTATACAAAACTTATGGGTGTGAAGACCCTCTTCGCCTCCGACCTCATCTCTCACCAACGGGGGCAAAAAGAAAATGGGCAGAAGGTCTATAGACTGGCCGATGTTTATGGACAAGCTGATTTAGTCACTTACCCTTCAGCTATGGAGGGTTTTGGCAACGCTTTTCTGGAAACCATTTATTACCGTCGGCCCATTGTGATGAGTACCTACGAAATCTTCAAGACCGATATCGAACCTAAAGGCTTTAAAATTATCGGCTTCGGAGATTTCATCAATGAGGAGACTGTGCAGCATGCCCGGGTAATTCTTGACAATCCTAACCTGGCCGCTGAAATGGCGGCTCATAACTACGAACTCGGTCGGCGTTATTACGCTTACACCACTCTAGAAAAGCGGCTGGTGGCTTTGATTAGCGAGTGCCTGGGAGATTGATGTTGTCAAAGGTTTTCATTACCCCCACAACGTTACAACATTTGCAGAAGGCGCTGGCTCAGCGAGGTCTGTCGGGTGTAACCGGCACAAATTCCACTAGCGGTCAATGGCGCTACAAGCTGCGAGCAGTTTGCAAGGAGGATGAGGGCCGGAAAGGAGATTTGTTTGGATGATCGCCCCTAAAAATCAGCCCCCCCTGCAGATCCTGCTAGCCGTAGATGGCTCAGAACACACCGAGGCGGCAGTTCAACTGCTCTGCCATCTGCCGTTGCCGCCGGGAAGTCATGTGATCGCCGCCGGTGTTGTCACTCCGCACCGGAAACCGGCAGCCACGCTGCGTGAGGTTCAACTCCTGCTGCGGGACAAAGTACGGACGACGATGGAATGCCTCTCCGGCCATCCGGCGCAAGCCTTCACTGAATTTGCCAAAGTCCATCAATCGAATTTGATCGTAATCGGGGCAACCGGGCTGCGGGCCGTCCTGGGTATTTTGCTCGATGGGGTAGCCCAGCAGGTGGTGGAGGCCGCCGACCGGCCGGTGTTGGTCGTGCGTTCACCCTGCCGGGGCTTGCGCCAGGTACTCCTGGTCGCTGAAGATTCACCCAACAGCAGGGCTGCCGTGAACTATCTGGCACGCTTCCCCTTCCCAACCCGCACCCAGGTTCGGGTAATGTATGTCCTGCCGCCCCGGCACGCCGCTGTCTCCTATCCTTTCGCATATCCGGCAGTTCTGCAAGGCCTTCCCCCACCTCTCATTACTAATGAGGCCGCCGAGGCGATGGAAGAGGAGCTCGCATACAAAGAGAGTGAGGGGAGAGCCATCATTGAACAAGCCGTGAAAACCCTGAGGATTGCTGGGAAAGCGGCAAAGGGTGTTCTCACCTGGGGCGATGCGGCGGCCGAGATTATGGCGTATAGCGAAACTCAGGCCATAGATTTGATTGTAACGGGTTCAAGAGGTCTCGGCAAAGTGGAAGGCTGGCTGAGGGGCAGCATCTCACGCAAACTCATTCACTCGGCCGGGTGTTCGGTACTCCTCGTAAAAGGTCAAGAAGACCTCAGGCAAAAGGAGATGGCTAAATGGTCAGAGAGGATAGAACTCGACTCTCGTTAGAGAATCTTGTTGAGAGTGAGAATCTCGGATTAGAGGTTTTACACCCAGGCGGGTTAGAAATTACCGGAGAACTGGCCGCGCTGTGTAATGTTGGCAAGCAGACCCAGCTTCTCGATGTGGCCTCAGGAACGGGTGAAAGCGCCTGCCATTTGGCCCAAAGTTTCGGTTGTCGCGTGGTTGGGGTTGATGCCTCCGACTATATGATCGAGCGAGCAACCCGGAAGGCAGCAGCAAGAAGCCTGAACGTAGAATTCAAGCAGGGTGACGCGCACAGTTTGCCCTTCGCGGACCATACCTTTGAAGTCGTGATCTCGGAATGTACGACCTGCATTTTGGATAAAGAGCGAGCCATTCAAGAAATGATCAGAGTGGCAAAACCCGGTGGCTATGTAGGCATCCATGACATCTGCTGGAAAGAGACCACTCCAGCAAGTCTCAAGTCCAAACTCGTCCAGATCGAAGGTGAAAACCCTGAAACCCTGGCCGGTTGGCAAGATTTGTTTGAGCAGGCAGGAATGATAGACGTAGTAACCGTTGATCGATGCGACCTTATTCCTGCCTGGACAAGTGATATTAAGAAACAGTTGGGGCTTGCCGGGCAGTTAAAAATTTTCCTTAAGGTTATCAGAATTTGGGGAGTTAAGGGTTTCCAGAACATTTGGCAATCACAACAGATTTTTCAGAGTGAGCATACAGGCTATGGTCTTATCGCGGGGCGGAAACCGGGTTCGGTTGAAGCCATGCTCGATGTGACGCTGGCCGGCTTGAAACGATAAGGAGAGGATCATGTCGCTCCGCAAAACATGGGCCGTGCTGGTTAAAGAAATTCGCCACATCTTGCGCGACCCTGCTACCTTGATGCTGCTGTTATTGGCTCCGCCGCTCCTGCTCATTATTATGTCGTATGCAGTCATCGCCGATATTCGGGAAGTCCCCATTATGGTCATGGATAATGATCGCAGCGACCTCTCTCGCCGGCTCCTGGCGACGCTGACCAATAGCCAGGACATCATCGTGGACAGAGTTGTAACCAGCTATGCCGAAGCCGAGCAATACTTTGCCAGAAACCAAAGCAAAGCCCTGGTGGTGATCCCGCCCAATTTCGCCAGCCGCCTGAGCGCCGGCCAACCCGTTGACGTTCAGGTTATTGTAAATGGCGCCGATCCCACCACAGTGAATCATGTCATCAATCAGGTGGTATCTCGCAGCCAGGTTTTTGGCA
The DNA here is from genome assembly GCA_016860845.1 of Chloroflexota bacterium. The sequence continues at coordinate 12,370 of BOKF01000049.1, read as the reverse complement.
TCCCCTTTGTCCAGTCGAGCGGGTCTCCAGGTAAAACCGCAAACGCTTGGCCAGGGATAGATTTGCAAACGCGCATCTGGTATAACCCCGATTTAAAGAACAGTTACTGCAAAATTGGCATACAAGGCAGTTTGGTTCAATTTTTTGATAGGAGCCTGGTAGGCTAGAATTCCGCTAGCGGGTATTCAAGACAACCAGGAGTGTAGTTCTGTGCCGCACCTTAATACTGCGAATAGCATACCGACCGAATATTACCGGCCTGAGCAACATGTCTGTCCCTTGTGCCACAGCACCCTCAAACGCCATCATCGGCTCTGGCACAAAACATTGATCGGCTTGACCGGGCCGAAACAAGTGGTCAGTTGGGCCTACCGCTGTTCCCGGGGTGATTGCCCGGGGGCCACGGTCGATTACCACTTGGTCCAGGCCGAAAGATTGCACTTGAAATATCGTAGCTTCAGCCGCGAATTGATTGTGCGGATTGGCTACCGGCGATTCTGGCAACATCAGCCCCAGGCCGAGATTTATACCTGGTTGAGTCACGATCTGCGTTTAGACATCTGTGAACGCACGGTGGTCAATCTAATGCTCGACTTTCTGGCTTTACTGCGGGCCGGCCAAGGAGCTAAAATCCGGCAGAAGTTGAAGCCATTGGCGCGGTTAATCATCGGACTGGACGGGATGCAGCCGGAAAAAGGCAACACCTGCCTGTATATCGTCCGCGAGTTGCAATGTGGCGTTACCCTGATGGTTGAGCCGTTGACCGACAGCAGCCACGAGACGCTCAGCCGCCAACTGCTTGAACCGCTCAAGGTCCTGGCGGCCGAGTTGAAGCTGACCTGGGCAGGGGTGGTCAGCGACGCCCAAGAGTCGATCCGGCTGGCCGTGGCTGCTAGCTTGACCGGGGTGCCCCACCAAGCTTGCCAAAGCCATTGTCTGCGCGATGCCGGTCAAGTCACCTTTGAAGCGGACCGGAGCTTGAAAAAGAGCCTCAAAGCCGCTTTCCGGTCAGGGTTGACCCGGCTGCGCAAACGGATCCGGGCGTTGCCAGAAACGGCCCCGGTGCGAACGGTGCTCTTGGATTATGCCGTTGCCCTGCAATCAACCCTGCTGGAAGGAGGCGTGGCCCCGTTTGAGTTGGGTGGCCTCAAGGTCTTTGATGCCCTAGCCGACCTGGAAGCCTCCCTGCTTCGCTGTCAAAAAAAGGGGACCACGTCCTGCTGCGCCGCTTGATCGTCCTGACCCGCCGTCGCCAGCCCTTTGCCGATCAAGTCGAGCGCTATCGTCGGCAGCGGCAGTGGTTGATCGACCTGGAGCACTTGCTCGACCCGGACCGTGATCCAGGCAAAACCAGTGCCCAGGTCAGGCAGGCCGTTGCGGCTTATCTGGTTGACCTGACCAGCCACCCGGCGACTGACCCGGAAGACCAGGCGGTCGCGGCCCATATCAACCGCATCTTTCGCAGCTTTTGGTGGGGCCTATTCGCCAGCTACGATGTCACCGGCTTGCCCCGGACCAATAATGAATTGGAAAGGTACATTCGTCAGATCAAGATGAGCCAACGTCGCGTCTCCGGTCGCAAAAATGTGCAAGACTTTATCATCCGCTACGGTGCCTATGCCGCTCTGGTCGATGAGACCGAGAGCCTGGATGAGTTGCTACTCCGCCTGGAACAGGTTGACCAGGCTGAATTCCTGAAGGAGCGCCAGCAATTGAACTTAACCTTGCTCCTGGAAGCTAAAGTGCATCGCTTTCGCTTCCATCGGGCTGACTTCCTAGCCGATTTAGAAGCTCGCTGGGAAGCGGCTGTTGCTCAGTCTGACTAATTGGTCTGACCAATTTGTATGCCAATTTTGCAGTAACTGTTTATTTTTACCAATATGGCTGATCCCCCGGCCGAAGCGACGATCCGCCAGGTCAAAATCCTAGATGCCGGCTGTGTACTGGGTCTCGTCCAAACCAAAGAGCGAGCCTGGAGGATTGCCAATCTGGTCTCCCAGCAGCCCCTCCCCCTGCCAGAGGCCCATCTCTGGACGCTCAACGTGCGATTAGCCCCAAACGGCCAGGCCGTGGTCTATCAGGACACCCAGGGCCAGCTCACCATCCGGCCCCTGGACCCGCATTGGCTCGCCCAAAGCGCCACCCAGCTCCAGCTCGAATTTGTGCGGCGGCAGCGGACCACACCGCCTCACCTGGCCTCATTCTTTGAACCAGTCGAAAGTCAGGAGGAGTGGCAAGAAAGTCTTCAGGCAGCGCTGGCCCAGCCCGACTGGAGTGCCGGAGCGGAGACCGCCTGGCCCCCGGAGAGACAGATCAATGAATGGCTCAGCGGTATCAAAGCGACCAGCCAACAGGGGGGGGCCTATGGTCTCGCCATTCTACCTCCCGAAGACAATACCACCTTGCCCAGATGGCGCGAAGCCATCACGCCAATCCATGAGCGGGTGTTGCAGGTGGTCTTACCCCAGCCGGGGCCGCGGATCAAGGAGCGCGCCCTGCTGGCCTACATCGTCCAACGACCGATGCGGCCAGACGAAATGACCTCGAGTGTGATCGCCGAGCTTGAAAGCCAGCCTTATGACGTCATCGTGATTGACCAGGCGGAAAAGTTGCATCACGAAGCTATGCTGGGGCTATGTGGTAGCTTGCAGCGCATCACCGGGGCCTTCGTGTTGATTGTCCGCAACTGGGAGGCGTTTATGGCCGAGGCCGGAAAAATCCGGGCTGGCCTGGACTGGTTCCTCAGCCGGGCCATCTGGAACAAAGAGTTGACCCAGTTGAGCCAACCTAAAGTAGTGCTGGCCGAAGAGGGTCAGGCTGAACTCCCTTTACTGACTTCAGCCAATCAATCCCGGTTAGAATTTCAATTGTACCGCTTAAAAACGGCGACGCCCCGCGCCCAGGGGGGCTATGGCCTGGCGACCTTGCCCCCCGCAGACCAGACCACCGTTCAGCAGTTTGTGGAGAAAGTCAGGCAACAGACCTCAGACCGGATCCTCCTGGCGCAATTGCCCGAGCCGGGACCCAGGATCAAACTGCGCCAACTGGTCGAAAGTATTGTCGGGCGGTCGCTGCGGCGGGGCGAACCCACTGAGGATGTCCTCCACAGGCAAATTCAAGGACGATACCATATCATCGTTCTTGACCGCGCTGAACGACTGCACCATTCCACCCTGTTATGGATCTGCGACAATTTGCGTACAGTCGCGGATGCTTTTCTGCTGGTGGTGCGTGATTCCGATGAGTTTATGAAGTCGGTGGACAAAACTGGCGAGCCAGCGTGGACTCTGGGGAGGTCCATCCGAATGGATCTGGTTCGGTTGGTCTCAGGGGATTAACTCAACCGGATTCCCGATCTGGCTGGGTGTAAATCAATGTAGCCGGTCACCCCGGCAAGGTTTTTTGCGAAGTGGTGTTGCAGGTTACATTGGTTTGGTTTCGGGGTCAGTTGCACTGACAAAGTTGGCTTACCCTCGACAAGGTATTTTGTGTACAACGGAACTTGTTCACCTACGATCTGGAATGCAGTTGGGGTGGTTTCCTTAAAAATTCTTATTTCTGCGGTCTCCAGCCCAATAACTCTTGACACATCGTTTAGAGGACTCTATCATAAGGGCAACTGAATAGCGCGAAAGCAAAACGCCGCCGGCAGGTGCTACCAACACCCACCGGCGGCTGACCCCACCAACTGGCGAGACAGTTGACAGGGCTGAGGCCTATTCTACCATACTTCGTATGGTGGCTCAAGGTTATCAGACGGTCATTCCTGCCTGTGTGGCGAGGGTGGCCGTTTTTTTGTTTTTGCCGCTGTTCAGCCAGGGCAGGGTGCGTCAGTATCCTGCCCGTATTTATATAACCGAGGCCCACTTCAAAGACTAAAATGGAACGGGTTGAAGCTTTTTAACGATGTATAATTGATGGTCCTGCCTAATTTTTTAGAGCTTTTAATTCAAAGATCAAGGATTTTTGTATGCCCAGTTTTTTCTACAATGATAACCAACTCTATCTTGACTTTTTTACCGCGTCGCCCACCCAGACAGAATTGATTATCCGCTGGCCTGATGGTCAAGAACAATTATTTAACTTGACTACTGGCTCCCCTGCATCTATCCCAGCCACGAGTTACTTTGTGGACAAATATTTGGAATTCAAACGGGATGACGGACTACTTGATAGCACTCTTAGTGGCTACGCCTCTCCCCTTCACGCTTTGGCCAAGTATTGCCCAACCTGGCCCCCTGAAAGTGAGACAATCTGTGACTTCCTTAACCTCTATCGCAATGGCGATTATAGCAAAGTGACCGTCAAGGATTATCGGACCCGCTTAAACAAATTTTTTATCTGGTGCATTGAGGCTGGACATTTGCGTGTCAATCCGATGCTCCAAGTCCCCAAATTTAAACCCCCGACCCAGGATATAGATGACCGGATAATCCCGCCCGAAAATTTTAACCAGGTCATTGACTATCTGGAGCAAATTATTGCGACAACCCAGCTTCGTCAAGCTAATTTGCCTCACGAGCGAGCCATCCGCGACCGGGCTATTATCCGGCTGACTTACGCTACCGGCTGCCGGGTCAGTGAAGTGGCTGGTTTGCAGATGAGTAAATTAGACCCCGAACAATACGCCGCTATCATTTTGGCCAGCCTGGCTAAAAACAAAAAACGGCGTATGGTTGGTTTTGGCAATGAGGCCCAGACTACCCTCCTGGAATGGTTGATGATCCGGCCCGATGGGATTAACGAGAGCGTTTTTTTGGGAACCCGAGGTAATGGTTGGTCGCGCAAGCCTATAACCGGCAGCGGCATCTCTCATATGTGGGTCACTCGCCAGATTGAAGCCGGCATCGTGAAACCGCATCGCTTTCACGATATTCGCCACAGCCACATTACTCACAGCCTTGATGCCGGAGTGCCGATGCACCACGTCAGCGCCGAAGCTGGTCATACCTCCCCCTCCGTCACCTCAGGCGTTTACAGTCACAGCACCGACCCTGCTCGCAAATTGGCCTATCAAGGGAAAAATCCTGACGACTTGCTGGCAGATTTGACCGAAAATTCGGGCCATGCTATACTCAACTCCAATTAAATAACTGTGCTGGAGATTAAGCCAGTTTGTGACCCGCCGAGGTAGCTCAGTTGGTAGAGCATTTGACTGAAAATCAAAGGGTCCCCAGTTCAAGTCTGGGCCTCGGCACCATTACCTTATAAATCTAACATTTTGGGAGATCGTCTAATGGTAGGACAGCGGCCTTTGGAGCCGTATATCCAGGTTCGAATCCTGGTCTCCCAGCTGGGGGAAGTAATTAACAATTAACAGTTGACAATGGTCAACTGTTAATTAACCTGGGGGCGTAGTGTAGTGGTCAACACGTCGGCCTGTCAAGCCGAAGATCGCGGGTTCAAGTCCCGTCGCTCCCGCTGAGACACAATTGTGACTGCTCTGAGCAATGCTCAGAGCAGTTTTCTTTTCAGCGCAATCTGAACAATGTCACCTTATCTTGTTTCTGAAATCACTGATCCTTGATTGTTAGCTACCAAGAAGGAGATAAAAGAAACAATGGAGCAGCCTTCAAAGATGTACACAGACCTGGCCGCCTGGTGGCCCCTCCTCTCAGCCCCGGATGACTATGCCGAAGAAGCTGCTTTTTTCCACCAGGTCTTCAACGAAGTTGGCCAAAGTTCTCTCCAGACCCTGCTGGAACTGGGCAGCGGCGGCGGCAACAACGCTTCCCATTTAAAAGTCCATTACCAAATGACCCTGGTTGACCCATCGCCGGGAATGCTGGCGGTCAGCCGCACTCTCAACCCGGAGTGTGAGCATCTCGTCGGCGATATGCGCACAGTCCGGCTGGGCCGCTTGTTTGATGCTGTCTTTATCCACGACGCCATTATGTATATGATCACCGAGGCCGATCTGCGGGCGGCCATGGAAACCGCCTACCTTCATTGCCGGCCTGGGGGCGTCGCCTTGTTTGTCCCGGATTGCCTCCGGGAGACCTTCACCGCCAGCACCGAACACGGCGGGCACGATGGAGAGCAGCGGGCACTGCGCTACCTGGAGTGGTGTTACGATCCTGATGAAAGTGATACCACCTATGTAACTCATTACGTCTATATGCTGCGCGAAGGCACGGACAAAACGTGGGTGGAGCACGACCGGCACCTGGAGGGCCTGTTTGCCCGGACAGATTGGCTCGACGGGTTAGGTGAAACAGGCTTTGAGGCGCGCATCGTCGTCGATCCGTATCAGCGCGAGTTATTTATCGGGGTCAAGCCGGGGTAGAAAGATATTTTGCAGGATTATCTCAGCCAGGCCAAATGTTTACCAAAACTTGGGATACACCCATACGAACGAGCAAGAGGGGTTAAGACGAGCCTGGCAGCCCGCATATATCCAGGAAGCGGCTCAAAGCGCCAGGATCACCCTCAACCCGAATAAGACCTCTGGCAATTGCCTCCTCCGGTTGGATCTGCCGCTGCAACAACCCCAGATACGAGGCTATATTGGTCCGGAAAACGACGTCCGGCTTTAAGGTTTCACCCTGCCGAACATCAAGCTCACCCTCATTAATCTGCACTTGCAGAACCTCATAGCCCACGTGCAGCTCATAGGTTTCATGGACTCCCTGCGCCAGTTCCGGCCGGAAAAAGGTTTTGAGAGTCAGCGCATAGGACCCCACCGGCAGCAAGGCGGCTCCTTCCGACGAGGGAGGCACAAATTGGCTGCCCCATTTCCCCAGTTCAAGCAACGTCTTTTCCAACGCCTTTCCTACCGTGGTCAACTCATAGACGGTTGACCCCGCCGGTGGCGGCAGAACACGCCGGCAGAGAAGCCCCTGCTGCTCCAGGTGCTTGAGCCGCTCTGCCAGTAAATTGGTGCTGATGTCGGGCAGGCCGTTGATGAGGTCCTTAAAGCGGCGCGGGCCGGCCATCAATTCGCGGATAATGAGCAAGGTCCAGCGTTCGCCAACGATGTCAAGAGCGTAGGCCAGGCCGCAGTACTGGTTGTAACTTCGATCTTTCATACTTTATAGTATAGAGCAAGTTGGCAAAAAAGCAAAGTTAGCATTTCAAACCTTAAAAGATGAAATGGGTACTTGACTTTTTGAAGCGGTAGCCCTATAATACTAGAACATTTGTGCTAATCGGTGTTAATCAGCAACTAAGAACAAAGGGGGAAGAACTCAATGAATATGGGTGCTGTGGGTACTTTAAATGTTACTGGCAGTTTATTTTCTGGTAACGGCTTTCGGCTTCGGCAAGAGCCAAGCTTTTAGCCAGATCCGCTGGCGCTTCTAGGCTCAGGCTGCCGTAAACGTCCTGGAGATTTAAACTCAAGAGGGAACTAGATGGCTATCTGAATAGCCATCAAATCTCTTTCACGGGTAGCAACCAAGGTAAACGATGAATCATAAACCGTTAAAACTGATGTGTGTGCTGGCTCATCCCGACGATGAGTCCCTGGCCACGGGGGGTATTCTAGCCAAATATGCTGCCTCAGGCGTCCAAACCTACCTGATCATGGCCACGCGCGGCGAACGTGGCTGGTTCGGTCCGGCCGCCGCTAATCCAGGTCCGCAGGTATTGGGGCGGCTGCGCGAGGCCGAGCTACGGGCTGCAGCGCAGATACTTGGCCTACGTGAGGTCGTTTATTTGGATTATCAAGATGGCGACCTGGATCGAGCTGACCCCACCGAAGCCGTTTCTAAAATTGTGACCCAGTTGCGCCGGGTTCAGCCAGACGTGGTGGTCACATTTGATCCCCACGGAATGTATGGTCACCCCGACCATATTGCCATTTCCCAATTGACCACTACCGCGGTGATGGCCGCGGCTGACCCCCATTATAACGGCCTGACCAAGGATTCAGCCCACCGGGTGGCTAAACTGTACTATCGCGCTTTTGGGCCGGCAGAGCAGGTGGCTTATGAAGCCACCTTTGGCCGGTTGGTGATGCCGGTGGATAAGGTCGAGCGGCGTTTTACCACCTGGCCAGAATGGGCCATTACTACCTGGATTGATACCTCAGCGTATGGGCAGCAAGTCTGGCAGGCAGTTCAATGTCACCGTTCCCAGTTGCCCGCCCCTCAGCAGCGGGCAGAGCTTTCCGCTGCGGATCAGGCCCGCTTGTGGGGTTGGCAAAGCTATTATCGGGCGATGAGCCTGGTCAATGGCGGGCGTGAGGTGGAGGATGATCTTTTTGCTGGCCTGCGGAAGTGTGCTCAGGCTCAACAATGGTTTTATGTCGCTCCTCAATATTTTGTCCGTGCTTGAAGCGAAATAATTAAGTAATAGCCCATATGGGTGTACTCAGATACAAGAAGAGCAGTTAAACTTGAAAGGCACTCTTCGTACTTTGCTATAAATTAAGGAGAGAAAGCGTGAAAAAGACTTCTCAAACAACCTGGGCGGAATAAATCTGAATATTGAGAAAGGAGGATCCATGAAGATTAATTCAGGTGATCAGCAGGAAAGCGACTTCCCAACTAAACTGGCTAACCCGGCGCGGCGGGCGCTCCTTCAGGCTGGCTACCGGCGACTCGAACAGTTAACTGCGGTTAGCGAGGCCGAGGTCAAACAGTTACACGGCGTAGGGCCAAATGTGCTCGATCAGCTCCGCCGCGCCCTCGAGGCCAAAGGCCTGTCGTTCGCCGGCGGGAAGAGCAGGAAAGAATAAGATAAGGAGTTAAAGTAAGATAATTGTAAGGAGACGATGATGCCAAAAATCACACCCCATTTATGGTTTGACAAAGAAGCAAAAGAAGCGAGCGGGTTTTACGCTTCTATTTTCCCAGATTCCAAAGTAACGAACATCACAATCCTTCACAACACCCCGTCGGGCGACTCCGATATTGTCTCGTTTGAGCTGTGGGGACAGAAATTCATGGCCATTAGCGCTGGCCCTTTATTCAAGTTCAATCCAGCGGTGTCATTCTTCGTGAATTTCGACCCATCGCGAGAAGAAAATGCCAGAAAAAAGCTCGATGCGATGTGGGAGAAATTGTCCGAGGGTGGAACGGCTCTCATGCCACTTGACAAGTATCCGTTCAGTGAGCGATATGGCTGGATCGAAGACAAATATGGCCTGTCGTGGCAATTGATTCTTACTGATCCCGAAGGCGACCCTCGGCCGCCAATCGTGCCTTCGCTCCTGTTTGTCAACGATGTGTCCGGCAAAGCGGAAGAGGCGATGAATTTCTATATGTCGGTGTTCAAAAACTCAAAACAGGGACTCATTGCCCGTTACCCCAAAGGCATGGAACCCGACAAAGAAGGAACCCTCATGTTTGCAGACTTTATGCTCGAAAATCAGTGGTTCGCGGCCATGGACAGCGCCTATGAACACTTATTCAATTTCAACGAAGCCATCTCCTTGATGGTTTACTGCGATACGCAAAAAGAGATTGATGACTACTGGGAAAAACTCTCTGCGGTTCCCGAAGCTGAGCAGTGCGGCTGGTTAAAAGATAAGTATGGCCTCTCCTGGCAGATTGTCCCCACGGCTATGGACGAGATGATGCAGGCTAAAGATGAGAAGAAAATCGCCCGAGTGACCGAAGCATTTCTTAAGATGAAGAAGTTCGATCTGGCGGAATTAAAGAAGGCGTATGAAGGGGGATAACATGAGAAAACTTGTGGTACTGTCCAGCTATTATTGATTACCGAATGCTCTCAAGGGAAATAAGTACTTAACATAAATTAAAGACCTAGCCAACCGAAAGGAAATAAAAATGACAGTCATAAATCCTTATTTGCACTTTGATGGTAATTGCGAAGAAGCCTTTAATTTTTACAAGTCGGTCTTTGGCGGCGAATTTGCGATGGTCATGCGATTTAAGGAGATGCCGGCCGAGTACCAGGGGGCCGAAAGTGAAGGCGAAAAAATCATGCACATGTCTTTACCTATTGGGCAGGGGACGATGCTGATGGGCAGCGATTCACCGGCTGAAATGGGGCCGGGCACCATTGGCACCAATTATTCCATTGCTATCGCCCCCGCTAGTGAAGCGGAAGCCGCCAGATTGTTCAAGGGGCTTTCAGCGGGCGGGCAGGTAACGATGCCGCTTGATAAAACTTTTTGGGGAGCTTACTTCGGTATGCTGACCGACAAGTTTGGCGTCCAGTGGATGGTCAATTACGACTATAACCAGCAGCGTTAAGCGAGATTTTATGAGAAAAATAATTGTTTCAGCCTGGGTGACGCTGGATAGCCTCTTCGATGCGGATACGATTGACTTGGGAGTCAGCGCGCTTTATTACGAACCACTAAAAAATTAAGGAGAAGGGCCATGAGAAAAATCATGGTATACAACTTTCTAACAATTAACGGCTTCTTCAAGGGGCCGAACGAAGATACCAGTTGGCACAGGCACGGCGCTGAAGAGGCAAGGTATTCGGAAGAGATGCTCATGCAGGACAACATTCTGCTGTTTGGTCGAAAAACGTATGGGCAGATGGCAAGTTTTTGGCCGACGCCGATGGCAAAAGAGTTGTTCCCCGTAGTGGCCGAAGGGATGAACAGGGCCGAGAAAATCGTCCTCTCGCAGGAGCCGTTTGAAGCAAAGTGGGAGAACACGCAAGTTGTGAGCGGCAATATCGTGGAGCAGATACAAAGGCTCAAAGCGTCTCCCGGCAAAGACATGGCAGTATTGGGAAGCGGTAGCATCATCAATCTGTTTACCGACCACGGCCTCATTGATGAGTATCAGTTCATGCTCGACCCCGTGGCGCTTCCCGACGGTACGCCGGTTTTCAAAGGCATCAAGCAGAAATTGGACTTGCAATTCACCAGCTCAAGGGTATTCAAAAGCGGGGTGGTATTGCTTTGTTACCAACCCATGAAAAATTCGTGAACAGGAGAAAAAAGTGCGAAAAGTGATTTACTCGATGTTGGTCTCGCTCGATGGCTTCATCGAAGGGCCGAACCGAGAACTGGATTGGCATATTATTGACGAAGAGTTTCACAAGTTTGTCAACGACCAGCAGAGTGAGTTCGACACCTATCTGTGCGGACGGCGGATGTATGAGGTCATGTCGTACTGGGAAACTGCGGATACAAACCCGTCAGCCCCGGAGTACGAGCTTGAATTCGCCCGTATCTGGAAGAAGACGCCCAAGATTGTGTTCTCGAAGACCCTTGAACAGGTCCAAGGGAACGCCAGGCTGGTCAGGGACAACATCGGCGCAGAGATCACCAAGCTGAAAGCACAACCTGGCAAGAATATGGATCTAGGTGGCCCCAACATCGCCTCGACCCTCATGCAACTCGGCTTGATTGATGAATACCGGCTCTTCATTCAGCCGGTCATCCTGGGGAGCGGCACACCCATGTTCCCGGTGTTGGGCGATATGATCAACCTGCGGCTTGTTGAAACACGGGCGTTCGGTTCCGGAGTTGTTTACCTCCGCTACCAGCGTGCAAACGTAGAACAATAGCCGATTACGTTGAAGGGAGGTCGCGTCATGCCAAAGAGTGAATATTCACTTTATCCAGTTGGTTTCATTCGTTCGCCGCTCAAAGACCGCGACGAAGCCCCCAAGCAAGGCAGTGAAGGTGCCCCCGACGCCTGGCTTGAAATGAATCCAAAGGTGGCAGAGGGACTTGACGGGATGGCAGTGGGCGATAAAATTATTATCATTACCTGGTTTCACCAGGCTCAACGCGACATCCTGAAGCTGCACCCCCGCGACGACACAACAATACCGCTAACGGGCGTCTTTGCGACCCGATCGTCTGATCGCCCCAACCCGCTGGGATTACACCCGGTTACGGTGCTGGAGATCAACGGGAATAGATTAAAAGTGAGACCACTCGAAGCGATTGATGGCACGCCGGTCGTCGATATCAAGCCGGTACTGCCCCAAGTACCCATTTCATAGGGATAATGCTTATGTGTAGAAACATCAAACCGCTCTTTAACTTTGAACCGCCCGTGACCGAGGATGAGATTCGGGCGGCGTCTTTGCAATTTGTGCGCAAGGTGAGCGGCTTCAACCAGCCTTCCAAAGCCAACGAAGCTGCCTTCCTGGCTGCCGTTGACCAGATCGCCGCTATTACCGCCAACCTGCTCCGCTCCCTGGAGACCAACACGCCAGTGAAGAATCGCGCCGAAGAGGCGGCCAAGGCGCGAGCACGGGCGGCTCAGAGATTTTCTAAAGGGGTTGAAGCATGAGTTTTGTCTTTGAGGAAAGACCAGCGGATGCGCCTTTTGTCGAAAAGATCTGGCGGACCCGAAGTAAGGCAGCACTGCATTAAATCGTGGTTAGTTACACCATTGTTCAACCAGTTGCAAGGTTTGTTGAGAAGGCCGGCCGCGCCGTTTGGGCGGGGTCCAACGGGGTGGCGGAACCTTGAAATTGAAAAGTT
>BOKF01000048.1 GCA_016860845.1 Chloroflexota bacterium | reverse complement strand
CAAGTTACACGCCGGCGCAGGACATGTCTCAATAAACTGTATCTTGGTTATAATTTCGTTAGGCATGGTATTTTCTCCTTCCCACTTGGCTCGTGGTTGGAGAAACATACCATGCCTTTGTCTTTTTAGTTATTTTGTTAGCAACATTGCGCTGTAATACTAACCCTGACAATCTTTTCGACTAGGAGCTTTGCGGCTTTCGCTACATTAAAGCTTTCGTGGTTCACACTTTTACTCATCAAAACCGGAGCGTAAGGTCATACAAATATGACAAAAGATGTCAAGAAGGATGGCTTATACTTCGTAAGTTGAATTAAAATACACAAAATGGAGGTATTCCATGAAACCTTTACAGGGCAAAGTCGCCGTCGTCGCCGGGGCGACGCGCGGGGCAGGCCGGGGGATTGCTTGTATGCTCGGCGAAGCCGGGGCGACAGTTTACTGCACCGGCCGCAGTACGCGGGCCAGCTTGGCGGCTCGCCAGGATGGGGCTAACTCTCCCTTTGGGTTGGAAGGCCGCCCGGAAACCATCGAAGAAACCGCTGAGATGGTCACAGCGCGAGGCGGGGTTGGGCTTCCGGTCCAAGTTGACCATACCGATGAAGCACAGGTCAAGGCGCTGTTCGAACAGGTACGAGCGGAGCAGGGCCGGCTTGATATTTTGGTCAACGACATCTGGGGCGGCGATGAGCTGAGCGAATGGGGCAAACCTTTCTGGGAACTTTCCATCGAGAAAGGGCTGTTGATGCAGCAGCGGGGCGTCTACACCCATGTGATTACCAGCCGCTACGGCGCGCCGCTCATGATCGAACGGCAGCAAGGCCTGATCGTCGAGATTACCGACGGCGATAATTTCAGCTATCGCGGCAATCTCTTTTACGACCTGGCCAAGCTGTCGGTCATCCGGCTGGCCTACGCCATGGCCGAGGAGCTGCGTCCCCACAACATCACCGCATTGGCCGTGACGCCCGGTTTTCTGCGTTCGGAAGCGATGTTGGAACACTTTGGCGTGACCGAGGCGAATTGGCCGGAAGGGGCCAAAAAAGACCCGCATTTCATTGCTTCGGAAACGCCGTTTTACGTCGGTCGAGCCGTGGCCGCCCTGGCAGCGGATCCCAATGTCGCCAGTAAATCCGGCCAGGTGCTCAGCTCATGGAATTTAGCAGTCGAATACGGCTTTAGCGACATAGACGGCCGGCAGCCGCATTGGGGCAACTATTACGCGGAGCACGTAGTGAATCAAGGTTAAAGGAAACTGGTCCCACAAAAACTATCGGAGTGCAAAAGTGTACTTTTGCACTCCGTGATACGAGGAGTTGACCGGCCAAATTTGACTTTTGCCTCATCCTGAATAGGATGAGTCGAATGATGTCTATCAACAAAAGCATTATCGTTATTGTTTTGTTTCTTTACACGCTGGCTGCCTGCCAGACCACCCCGCCGACCACAACCCCGCCCACCGCCACCCCGGACACTGTCGCCGCCGTTCCAACTGCTACTGCCGCTCCGGCCACGCCCACTCCGGCCACCGCTACCTGCGCCGACCTCGACGCCAACTGGGGCAACAATTGGCCGGCAGTCCTGGAAGCCCTGACCCAGCTTATCGCCGCCGATCAATCCTGCGGCGAAGAACCCCTCCTGAGCAAAAAATACGCCGCGCATTACATTTATGGGGTGGGTCTGGAAGAAAAGGGGGAACTTGAAACCGCTATCACCCAATACCGGGCTGCCCTGGCCATTGACCCCCAGCGCAAAGAAGCGCTCGATGCCCTCTTTCGCCTGAAGGCGTTACCCAAACCAACTCCGCCCGCCTGCCTGTCCACCTCCGCCCCCCGTCCTGACCCAGCCCCGGCGGAAGCGCCTGACCCTTCGCAATTTGTCACCGTCAAGGGCGACCAGTTGCAGCTCAACGGCCAGCCCTTCCAGGTGAAGGGGGTCAACTATTACCCCCGCCGCGCCCCCTGGCAGCGTTTCATCAGCGAGGCTAACCCCACGGACATGGCCGAGGAGTTGGACCTGATCAAAGGGGCCGGGTTCAACACCCTGCGCGTCTTTCTGTGGAACGAACCACTCTTTACCTGCCAGCCCGAAGATGCTATTCCCAATGAAGCTGCCTTCGCCACCCTTGATACCCTGTTTGCCCTGGCCGAGGGACGCGATCTCAAGCTCATCGTGACCCTCAACGATCTGCCCGACCTGACCTTCCGCCCGCTCTACACCAACTTTGCCCATTATGACAACCAAACTGTCTATATCGTGCGCCGCTATCGCAACAGGCCGAGCCTGCTGGCCTGGGACGTGCGCAATGAGGGTGACATCAACCACGGCGCTCAGTCCGCCGAGGACGCCCGCTTTACTCAGCAAGAAGTCATGGATTGGCTGGCCCATATCAGCCCGATTGTCCGCGAGAATGACCCGCACCACCTCATCACCGCCGGCTGGTGGGGCGACCCCCTGCCGACCGAGCCGTATGTTGATTTTCTCTCTTTCCACCATTGGACCGAGGCCAATGAACTGCAAAAACGGATCAACCAGTACCGGCAGGCTACCGACAAACCGTTGCTCCTGGAAGAAGTTGGCTATCATAGCTGGGCCGACGACCCCGCCGCCTCCCAGGCTGAACAGAAGCAGGCCGATACGCTGGAGCACGTGATTCGAGTCGCCGAGGCGCAAAAGCTGTCCGGCTGGGTTATCTGGACGGCCTTCGACTTTGTCCCTGCCGCCGGCCAGCCCCCCAACGAAGAGCACTTTTTTGGCCTGTGGCACACCGATTTGACCCCCAAACCGGCATTAGAAGCTCTCCCCTTGCCTTGAGCATGGCCTGCCTCATTCTGATTGGACGGCAGCGATTCTTGACTTGCTCCCCTCGCCCTTTGGGAGAGGGGTTGGGGGTGAGGGCTATTTTAGAAGGAATCCCTTTTGAGCCGCGCTAAAGGCCTTCGTGGCTGGCTAATCGTCGTCGCGCTCCTGCTCCTGGCCGACCTGGTTGCGTCCCTGGTGATGCTCTGGTATTTCGCCGGGCCGGGCATCCAGGAGGTTGCCCAGGGCAATGACCGCTTCGGCCTTTGTTTTATCAGCACCCCCGACCACCTGGCCAGTGAGGCGCGCTACGACGGCGCGCTGGCTGCCGGCGCGGCCTGGGACCGCTGGCCGCTTTACTGGCATTGGGTAGACGAGGGCGGCTATGTCGGCCCTCACGGCGAGAGCAGTCACGACTACGACTCCCTGGTGGCCCAGGACCTGGCTCACGGCATCACCCCGGTCGTCATCCTGCTGGGCACCCCGCTCCAACATAGTCAGGATAGCGCTGATGGCGCGACTTCACCGCCCGACAGTCTGGGCGAACCTATCTTTGCCGACGGCAGCGACATCCCCGGCCTTGGCAAAAGCATCAACCCGGCCAACGCCTGGGCCAGCTTTGTCTTTACAACGGTGGAACGTTACCGTCCGCAGGGTCTCCTGGCCCGGCAGCAGGGCTGGTCCCGCCAGATAGGGGTGCGTTATTGGGAGGTCTGGAACGAGCCGGATTATTACCTCTTTTGGAACGGCACGGCAGAAGAATATTACCGTCTGCTGGAGGTGGCCTACAAAAGCATCAAAACCGCCGATCCCCAGGCGACGGTGATGCTGGGCGGCCTGGCTTTTTATGAGCAGCGCGTCTGGTTCCCCACCCTGCTGCGCCAGGCCGGCGGCGACCCCAGCCGCGCTTATTTCGACGTTTTTTCCTTTCACCACTACCAGAATGTCTACCGCAGCGAGCAGCTCATTCAACAGGCCCGCGCTACCCTGGATCGCTTCGGGCTGGGGGAGACGCCCATCTGGATTACCGAGAGCGGTGTGTCGCTTTGGGATGATTACCCGGCCACAGCCCATCAGGTTGCCCCGGATACGCCCCTGCGCGGGACGATGGCGGAGCAGGCGGCTTACGTTATCCAGAACTCGGCCCTGGCCTTTTACAACGGCGTGGAGCGCTACTACCACTTCCAACTGCACGACGACTGCGGCGACGGCCCGTCGAGCGCCTACGGTCTGCGCCAGAATTTTAGCCCCCACGTCTGCAATCCCGCCGAGGGCAAGCCTCGTCCCGCCTATGCCGCTTACCAACTGGCGGCGGCCCAGTTCCGGGAGGTGACTCCCCTGTGGCGGGACAAGCAGTACGAACAGGATCGCCTCGCCTTTTACCGTCCCGGCGACAAGTCACGCCTGCTGGTGCTGTGGGCTTCGCAGGGCTTGACCGCTACGGCTGCGGTGAGCGCCACCGGCCAGACCGCCCACCTCTACTGGGTCGAACCGACCGAAACCCTGTCCGGCACGACCGGCCTCAGCCGCACTTTGACCCTGACCCCGACCAACGGCCTCTATACGCTGACCCTGCCCGCAGCAACTAATCGCAACGGCGCGCAGCCCGGCGACACGACCTATCAAATAGGGGGTCAGCCATTTATCCTGGTGGAACGGGATACCCAGCCGCCTCGGACCGAAATCCAGCCCCTCCCTCCTGCCAGCCCGCCGACCTTCCTGGTTCAATGGCACGGGGAAGACCCTGGCTCCGGCATTGCCGGCTATGATGTTTACGCCAGCGAAGACGATGGACCGCTCACGCTGTGGCTGGCCGACACCCTTTTAAGCGAAGCCAGGTACAGTGGCCGGGTAGGTCGGCGCTACAGCTTTGCCGTTCGCGCCCGTGACCGGGCCAGCAACGAAGCGCCGCGGCCCGTTCAGCCCCAGGCCACCACGCTCATTGTCTCCGGCCCAACCCTGGCCGGCGTAGTGCTGGGTCCTGACGGCAGGCCGGTCGCCAGTGCCACTATCGCCGTGACCGGGCCGAATACTCAGGAAAATCTCGCCGCCAATCAAGAGGGGAAGTGGCTGCCTCTGCCTTTACTCCCCGGCGACTACGAACTCCAGGCCAGCGCCCCCGGCTACGGAAGCTGGCCCGCCCCCCAGCGGCTGGAGATGACCGAGGCCCCGAGGAGCATCACCATGACCCTCGCTCCGCCAACGAACACTGTTACCAGCGGCGATTTTGAGGGCGATCAGGTCTGGAACGTGTGGGAGTGGGCGGGTCAGGTCAACCTATCCATTGACGCCTTCGACGGCCAGGCCACCGCTCGCCTGGGCGATGGGACCGGAGAGCCGGCCTCCTGCCCGGATGGTCGGCCCGGCCAGCTCTGGGCGCTGCGCCAGCCGGTCACGATTCCCGCGGAGCCGGTCCCCTTTTTATCTTTCTTGTATAAAACCTCCCCGCCTCAGGCTTCGCCCGACGCTGCCTCGCTAGAGGTCGCCCTGTTGATTGAGGGACAAGCCTACTACCTGGCGGCTCCCGGCGAGCTGGAACCGGCTTCGGCCTGGACCTTTGCCGCCCACGACCTGTCTGCCTGGGCCGGCCAGGCGGCGACAGTGCAGTTCCAGCTTATCCGCTGTGGAGAGGGGGCTTTTTCGGTTAGTTTGGATCGGGTCAGTGTGGGGCCGGGGAAATGATTAGCTTTTATCTTTGCCTTTTAATATCATATCCAGGGTTAAAATTACGGGTTTTTGGGCTTTTTGCTCTTTCAATTGGTTATGCTTTTCCAGGGCGCGATTGATAACTGCTGCCTCAATGTTTTCAAGCAGCTCGTCCTTGGAAGCATAGCCAAAGGTGGGGAGCACCCAATGAAAGCTGTTTTGAAGATCTACCATCATCGAAAATGGCTTGGTGTCAACACCTATGTCAATAATTGGCACAAAAGGTATCTTGAATTGTTTTACCGTGGCTTCCATTTCCAGAGGCGTAGATTTGGGGTTGGTTACATCCACGATGACGAATAAGCTCAACCCGGCTAACGTCTGAACGGTTTCCGTGTAGTCTCTATCATCGGGCCGCTCAAAATCGAACACAATTGGTAACAGGTTCTTTTCCCGTAATTTGTTTCTCAATTCATCCAGGACTACTTTGCGCTCTGGAGGCCCGAAGCGGCCCAGGATCAGGACTGATTTGGATGTGACGGTATCAATCACGTTCCTAAGCTTTTGATTATTAAGTATTAGGTAGATGAATTGAGCCACCTCGACGTCATCCACCGTGATGACCGCTTTGCCCTCCGGCGAAATATTTAGATTTTCTTGTTCTTCAAATTCACCTCTCAGATCCCAGACATTAATCGCATAAACGGAACTTCCCGAAATCTTGGCTTGGCTG
Source organism: Chloroflexota bacterium (assembly GCA_016860845.1). The sequence continues at coordinate 56,938 of BOKF01000048.1, read as the reverse complement.
ACTTCTGTCCTGACCAATTGGGCGTTGGTCAGATTCGCCCCGCTCAGGTCAGCTCTGCGGAGTACGGCGTCATCGAGGTCGGCTTCCCGAAGATTGGCCTCCCTGAGATCAGCCTCCTCAAGGCAAGTACGTTCGAGACTGGCCTTCCTGAGATTTGCACCCTGAAGTATAGCTCCGACGAGGACGGCTCCCTGTAGGTTTGCTTCCATAAGGTTAGCCTGGGAGAGATCGGCTTTCATGAGATCAGTATCGCGGAGATGGGCTTGGGTGAGGTTGGCTCCGCTAAGATCAGCTTCACAGAGATGAGCTATCTCGAGATCGACTCCGCTAAGATCGGCTCCACGGAGTTGGGCTTTGGTGAGATCGGCTCCACCGAGATCAGCTTCGTCGAGATGGGCTCCGTTAAGAATGGCTTCGCCAAGATGTGCGGCAGTGAGATCGGCTTGGCTTAATCGGGCTTCGCTCAGATTGGCTGGATCAAGCCTGGCCCCATTCAGATGGGCTTCGCTGAGGTCAGCTTGGCTGAGATTGGCTTCCCGGAAATTGGCCTCGATGAGATCAGCTCCCCTGAAATCAACTTCCCGGAGATTGGCCTGGCTGAAATTGGCGTACGACAACTTAGCGTAACTGAGATTGGCCCGATTTATACTTGTAGCAAACGGGGAGGAAGAAGGAGGGATGCTAAGATCAGCTTTGCTGAGATTGGCATTTGATAGGTCAGCCTCAACGAGCCTAATTCCGCTGAGAATGGCATTGCTGAAGTCCGCTCGGCTGAAACGAACTTTGTAGAGATTGGCTTCGGTAAGATTGGCTTCTCTGAAGTTAATACTCGCATCGAAACCAGCCTCCGTCGAGTCGCTCCCGAGATAGGCCTCGCTAAAATTGGCTCTGCTAAGATTGGCTTTGCTGAGATCGGCCCCAATGAGCTGGGCGCCCATGAGATTGGCTTCAACAAGGTCGGCCCCAATGAGTTTCGCTCCGCGAAGATCGGCTCTCTCAAGATTGGCGTAAATGAGGCGAACTCCACTGAGATCGGCTTCCCTGAGATCAATCCCTTCATTAGGGTGCTCGTCCCGCCACTTATTCAAAACCTCGACACCCTGCTTCAAAATCTCCAGTTGCTCCTGGTTTGCCATAGGTCAATCTCCTCACAGTGGCTGCCACTATCTGGTTTTGAGTGTAGAAATATAAGATAAAATCTGCTTTTTGCCAAAATTTCCAAACAGCAGCGAAGAAGTGATGTTGAATAGTCCGTTCGGCTAATGCATTTCATTTTTGGAATGAACCTATTGTATGGCATAATTCGCTTTGGGTAGTGGTTAAATTGTAAGTGACGGTTTAGGAATCCAAAGCGGAGCTTTGGGACTCCATGACTTACTTTGCAATCATTACCTCGCTTTGAAAATCTGACCAAGACAGAAATGCACGTTCAGTGGGGCTGAAATAGATACAAAAGCAGAAAAATGGGCATGCGTAAAATCGTCGTCGTACCTTATAATCCTGACTGGCCGGAGCAGTATCGGGCGGAAGCAGTCAAAATTGCCGCGGTTTTTGGCCCAGAATTGGTGACGATTCATCACATTGGCAGCACTTCCGTTCCCGGCCTGAGCGCCAAACCGATTATTGACATGATGCCGGTGGTGTGTGACATCACAGCGGTAGACCTGTTTAACCCGGCTATGATCCGCTTGGGCTACCAACCAAAGGGAGAAAACGGTATTCCGGGCCGGCGCTACTTTGTCAAGGGCAGCGATGCCAGCCGGACGCACCACGTCCACATCTTCGCCCTGGACAACCCCGAAGTAAAACGGCATCTCGATTTTCGGGATTACTTGATTGCCCACCCCGCAGAAGCCCAACGATATGCTGCTTTAAAAGCGGAACTCGCCTGGCAGTTTCCGCATGATATTCACAGTTATATGGCCGGGAAGAATGGTTTTATCAAGGAGGCTATCCAAATGAATAACATTCTAAATGAGATCAGACAAGAGCTAAAGCAAAACGCGGATGAACATACGCAAAGAAGCGGCCAAACGTTTTTTAAGGAACAGGTTCAGTTGTACGGCGTCAAAACCGCTGTCGTCAGTAAAATTGGGAAGGAATGTTTTAAAGAGATCAGGGACCGGGGTAAAACGGAAATTTTTGAGCTCTGCGAGGATCTTTGGCAATCGGGCTATTTGGAGGAGAGCTTTATTGCCTGTAACTGGTCCTATTTTCTGCGGAAAGACTATGAGCCTCAGGATTTCCCGGTTTTTGAAAGATGGGTTAACGATTACATCAGCAACTGGGCGACTTGTGATACCCTCTGTAACCATACCGTCGGCTCATTCCTTGAGATGTACCCGGCTTATTTGTCCAATTTAAAAACCTGGGGAGCATCCCCTAATCGCTGGGCGCGGCGAGCGGCGGCGGTATCCTTAATCGTTCCGGCCAGACAAGGGAAATTTCTGCCCACTATTTTTGAGATAGCCGATATCCTTCTATTGGATAAAGATGACCTGGTTCAAAAGGGGTACGGCTGGATGCTGAAGGCAGCCAGTCAGGCCCGCCAGCAAGAGGTTTTTGAGTATGTTCTGGCCCATAAAGCGACCATGCCGAGAACTGCCCTGCGCTATGCCATTGAAAAAATGCCGAAAGAATTGAAAAATAAAGCAATGGAAAAACTGTGACTGAATTAAGCGTCTCCTGGCTAAAAGATCTGCTCTCAAATTCTCCTCCTCGTAATTATCCCACTTTAGCAGATGCAAAAGTGAAGTCAAGCACTTGAACTGTTGGCACTTGACAAACATATCCTTTCATGTTATTCTATGTGCAATCACACGTTTTAATGTGCAATTGCACAATTTTTACTCATGCTCGAAAGCAGCCAGCACGATCTTTTGGCCCAAGTGGCCTCAATGTATTACGAACAGGATATGACCCAGACCGAAATTGGGGCGCAGTTGGGCCTGTCGCGGGTCAAGGTTTACCGCCTGCTCAAGCAGGCCCGGGCCGAGCAAGTGGTCCGGATCAGCATCAACTGGCCCATCGAGCGCGACTCGGACCTGGAAAAGCAGTTGGTCCAGGCGTTTGGGCTGAAAGAGGCCCTGGTTCTCAAAACGCTCTCGCCCCACCGTTTCCCGGCGTTACAGCCGCTGGGCCAGCTCGCTGCTCACTACCTGGAGCGCGTCCTGACCGACGGCTCGACCATGGCCGTCTGCCTGGGCCGGTCCACTTACGAAACAATCAACGCCATCAGCCCTGACTTCCAGGCCAAAGTACGCGTGGCCCAGGCTATGGGCAGCATGCCCTTCTCGATGCAGGAGGTGGACAGCGCCACCCTGGCCCGCCACCTGGCCCAAAAGCTGGACGGTGAAGTGCTTTACCTGTCCTCCCCGCTGATGGCCGACAGCGTCGAGGCCGCCGAGGTGCTGCGCCGCCAGCGCGAAATCAACCGGGTGCTCATGGCCGCGCGGGAGGCGGACGTGGCCCTGTTGGGCATCGGCAACCTCGACCCGGCCACGTCCGGCTTTGTCAAAGCCGGTTTCATCACCCCCGACGAGCTGGCCGGGCTAGTTGCCAGCGGCGCGGTCGGCGATGTGGCCGGGCAAATCTACACCCTCGAGGGAAAACTTTATCCGTGCGAGTACAATCAACGGGTCATCGGCATTACCCTGGCCGAACTGCGCCAGATTTCGACCACCCTGGCCGTGGCCATGGGCCAGGCCAAAGCCAAAGCCATCCTCGGCGGCCTGCGTACCGGGGCTATCAATGTCCTCTGCACCGATGATCAAGCGGCCCGTGAAGTGTTGAGGCTAAATCGCGACTGAAAGAAAACGTTTGCGTATTGGGTGTTGCGTAAAACGGAATACGCAATACGCAACACGCAGCCCATAAGGAATTCATGTCAAAAACAATGTGTGTCCCCATTTTCAAAGGCGAGGGCCGGCTGGAATACGAAGAGCGGCCTATTCCGCAAATCGAGCAACCCGGCCAGGTGCTGGTCAAAATCGAAGCCTGCGGCATCTGCGGCACCGACTTGAATATCCTGGCCGTGCCGCCGGCGCACAAGGCTACGCCCAACATCATTATCGGCCACGAAGGTGTGGGCGTGATTGAAGCCGTGGGCACAAGCGTCAGCAACCTGCGCCCCGGCGACCGGGTGGTCATCGCTCCCCGGCTGACCTGTGGCCAGTGCCAGTACTGCCGGCGCGGGCTGAACAACCAGTGTACTCACTACAGCACCATCGGTACAACTATAGACGGCGCATTTGCTCCTTACCTGGTCGCACCGCAAAGCGCCCTCTACAAAATCAGCGCCGCCGTACCGCGTGATGATGCCGCTTTTTTTGAACCGCTTTCCTGCGTAGTCGGCTCGGTGGGGCGCGCGCCGATCCAGGCCGGAGACAACGTGGCGATTATCGGCGCCGGGCCGATGGGGTTGCTCTTTGCCCAGACTTACCGGCTGCTGGGGGCGGGGCGGATCATTGTAGCCGACATCTCGCCCTATCGCCTCGGCTTTGCCGAAGAAATGGGCATAAATGTGGCGCTCAACCCGGCCCAGGAAGACCTGCCCCAGGCCGTGCTGGAGATCACCGGATTGGGCGCGGATGTCGTCGTGGATGCGGTCGGCAACCAGATGGGCACTGCCATTAAGCTGGCCCGGCGCGGCGGGCAGGTCATCCTGTTTGGACTGCGGCCTCACGATAACCCGCCAGTCAACCAGTACACCATCACCCGCTATGATCTGACAATCCACGGCACTTTCGTCGGCCTCAATCCCTTTGAACAAACCATCCAACTGCTCGAAAGCCGCCACTTGCAGCCGTCACAGCTTATCACCCATCGCGTTCCGTTAGGGGAATTGGCCCAGGGCGTTGAATTGATGCGCTCTGGTCAGGGGATGAAGGTGTTGGTAGAAACAATTCAAGGCTATGGCTGAGGCAGAGAAATTAAGATCACTTAGCCTTAGCCTCAGCCTTAGACTCCACAAAAATTATTCACGTGAAAGGAATTTTACAATTATGATCAAAGACACCATTGGCAAAGTCAGCCAAAAATGCAAGATCTCCGCCGGCCTGTTCTGGGCCGATTACGCCGTCCTCGGTGCACAGGTGCAGGAACTGGAAGCGGCCGGAGTAGACTGGATTCACATCGAGGTCCGCGATGGCAAGTATATGGACTTTGGCATGCCGCGCGGCGGTTTCGACATTATCGAGGCCACCCGTAAGAGCACCAATTTGGAAATCGAAGCGCAACTGCAAATGATCCGCCCCAGCTTTGATGTGTTCAAGCAGTTGGCCGATCTGGGCGTTGATATGATTACCCTGCCCCTGGAAACAATGGATGAGTTGACTATTCAGGCCATCACCTACATTAAGGATGCGCTGGGGTTAAAAGTGGGGGTGTGGGCCTGGCAGGGCTGGCCGATCAATACCTTCGAACAGTACATTTTGCCCTACATTGACATCATCGAGTACGAGAGCCGCGCCCACTTCTGGGTCAAAGAGTCCGGCAAAAGCCCCCACACCATGGACGACATTATGATGACCAACATCCGGCGCATGCACGAGATGATTGTCGCCGCCGGGCTGGAAGGGCAGATGGAACTGATGGAAGACGGCGGCCTCAACGCCGGCAATGTGGCCGACTTCATCAAGGCCGGGATGACCGTCGGCGAGTTCTCCTCGCCGCTGTTGAAAGGGCCGCAAGGCAAGTTTGTACCCGGCACGGGCCAGATCGAAGCGGCGGTCAAAAAACTCCGCGCCGTGATGGACGAAGCCAGCGACCTGTACCGGGATGAGAAGGGGTTGAAGAAGTAGACTCGTGATGCGTGAAACGTGATGCGTGAGAAGGGTTTGCTTAAATTCCTCACGCATCACGCATCACGTTTCATTTTCTAAAGAGGTCAAATCTTATGAAAATCGCTATCATCGGAGCCAAGGGGATGTTAGGCCGGGAGTTGTGCCGGGTGCTGGGTAAAGAGCACGACCTCCTGGCCTGGGACATTGACGAGATTGACATCGCCGACCGCTCCCGCACCATTGACTTATTGGCCGCCGAACGCCCGGAGGTAATCGTTAACTCGGCCGTTTTTGTGGACCTGGAAGGCTGCGAGGCCAACCCGGACAAAGCCTGGTTGATCAATGCCGTAGGCGCGCAGAACCTGGCCCTGGCGGCGCAGCAGGCCGGCAGCGCCCTGGTCTACATCTCCACCGATTACATTTTCGATGGCCGCTCAGAGATGGATTACGACGAGGTGGCCCAGCCTAATCCGCTCAATCAATACGGGCGATCGAAGCTGGCCGGGGAGCGTTTTAGTTTGCAGATCTGCCCGCGCACCTATTCCGTGCGCACGGCCTGGCTCTTTGGGCACGCGCCGAATAATTATGTCGAGCGGGTGCTGAAAGCCGCCGAAAAAGACGGCGTCGTGCGCATGCCGGTGGACCAACTCGAGTCGCCCACCTACACCGCCCACCTGGCTGAAGCCATCCTGCACCTGATTGCCACCGGCGCGTATGGAGTGTACAATGTCACCAGCCTGGGGTACTGCACCCGCGCCGGTTTTGCCCAGTTCGTACTGCAGCAGGCCGGCCGCTCCGAGCCGGTGGAGATCGTGGAAGCCAGCGCGGTGGGCCGGCGAGCCAAGCGTCCCAGCCGCGTGGTCCTGGACTGCCGCCTGTATCAGCTTGTCACCGGGCAGACTTTGCCGCAGTGGCAGCAGGGGGTGAAGGAGTATCTGACTAAAGTAGAAGCAGAAAAATAATTTCGTTTATGATGCGTAATGCGTAAAATCACGCATCACGTATCACGTATCACACATGGAACGATTTCAAGAAAAATGACCAAACCTTTCGCCATCGGCATTGATGTCGGCGGGACCAAAATTGCCGCCGGGCTGGTCAATCGGGCGGGCGACATTTTGCACCGCTACACCACCCGTGCCCATTCGGAGCAGCAGCCCGAAGTGGTCATCCAGGCCATCGAGGAAGCTTACCGCTGCCTGGTTGAAGAGAGCCGTGTTAAGGCTGCCGAAATCGAGGCGGTGGGCCTGGGTTTCCCCGGCAACACCAACGGCCCGGCGGGGATAGTGCTAGTCAGCTCCAACCTGCCGGCCTGGAGTCATTTTCCGCTGCGCGACACACTCATTAAGCGGCTCGGCGTGCCGGTCGTGTTAGATAACGACACCAATCTGGGTGCGGTGGGTGAGCATCGTTACGGAGCCGGGCGCGGGGCGTGGAATATGTGCTATGCCACCTTCAGCACCGGTCACGGCATCGGCATTATCATGAACAATCAGTTATATGTTGGGCACACCGGCACGGCGGGCGAGGTGGGCCACGTGGTCATTGACATCGGCGGGCCGCTTTGCACGTGCGGCAAACGGGGCTGCATTATGGCCTATGCCTGTGGTATCGGCATCTCCCGGATGGCCTATGAGCAGATCAACGCCGGAGCCGACACCCTTCTCCGGCAGATGGCCCCGCCCGATGGGCAGCGTATCCCTGGCGAAACGGTTGCTGCGGCGGCTCATCAGGGTGACGCCGTGGCCCGCGAGATTCTGGGCAAAGCCGGGTATTATGGCGGCGTTGCCCTCTCTATGGTGGTCGAGATTCTCAACCCGGAGTTGATCGTCGTCGGCGGGGGGCTGACCCGGATTGGCCCGCTGCTGTGGGACCCCATGCTGGCCGCTTTGCGCGAGCACACCCAGCCGGAGTTGTGGGACTCGGTCCGGGTCGTTCCCTGGCAGTTGGGTGATGACCTGGGCATCATCGGTGCGGCGGCCAAAGTGTTCGCCGATGCGGAGGCCGTTAACCTTAAAGTCGGAACCAAATAAGGGGGTCCACAGACACTTGCGCCTGCACGCAAGTGCAGGTGTGAACGCAGATAAACTCAGATAAAAAAGAAATAAGAAATCATCTGTGGTCATCTGTGTCTATCTGTGGACCTAAACTACGTGAATCTATAAAATATGACACGCCAAATCCTAACTCCCCCCCAATCTCTCACCCGGCTCGAACAAGAACGATTAGAACAGGTCGAAGGCATTATTTTTGATATTCAGCGTTACTCGCTGCACGACGGGCCGGGCCTGCGGACCAACGTTTTTTTGAAGGGCTGCCCGCTGCGCTGCGGCTGGTGCGCCAACCCCGAATCCCAACAACTCCAGCCCGAGTTAGCCCTCTTTGCCCATAACTGCATCACCTGCGGCCAGTTTCCCGAAGCCTGCCCGCCCGGCTGGGGCAGCCATACCCAAAACGGCTGGACCGCCGACCTGCGCCAGAAGTACGGCCAGCGGGTGGAGGTCTGCCCCACCGAGGCCATGCGCGAGATCGGCCAGCGCCGCACTGCCGGGGAGATTATGGCCCAGGTGCGGCGCGACGCGCCCTTTTACGAGGACGGCGGCGGCATGACCGTCACCGGCGGCGAGCCGACCATGCAGCCATGCCTGACTGAAGCGCTGCTCCGCCTGGCCAAAGCCGACTACATCTCGACCGCGATCGAGACCTGCGGCCATACCACCTGGGCCGTGTGGGAGCGATTGCTGCCGTATCTCGACACGATCCTGTTCGATCTGAAGCACACGGACAGTGCTATCCACCACGCTTTTACCGGTGTCGGCAATGAGCTTATCCTGGCCAACCTGCGCCAGCTAGCGGAGCTTGAAGCGCCCGTCACCGTCCGCGTGCCGCTGATTCCCGGCTTCAACGCCGACCCGGCTAGCGTGAGCCCCATTGCCGAATTTGTGAAAGAATTGGGGCTGAACCGGCTGGACTTGCTGCCCTATCACACCCTGGGCCGGGCCAAGTATGAGGCGCTGGGCCGGGAGTATCTCTGGGCCGAGCAGCCCCGATTGGCTGAGGCCGAGGTGGACAGACTGGCCGAACTGGTGGGGTCGGTGGGGTTGGAGGTGTCGGTAGGGGGATAGGAGCCGTCCGCATAGAAGTAGAGAGGGAAGTTATGGTATAATACAGCTATGGGGCTGGCTCAGGGTATCCACGAGGAGGACAGATAATGGCGCAAATCATGCAGGCTACTTATCAAAATGGCAGTTTAATCTTAGAAAAAGAACTAAAAGATGTAACTGAGGGACAAACTCTAACGGTTATGGTTCTCGATACTGATGATAGCAACCTCAACAAAGCCCGTTTCCTGAGCTTTGTTGCCCGTTACGATTTTAACCTGCCGGCTGATTATCACTTCAACCGGGATGAATTGTATGACCGCTAAGATTCTGCTTGATACCAACTTATGGGTTTATCTCTACGCTAAAAATCCTCCTGAAAAATATCAAGCTGTTTATCAAATTGTGGCCGACCAGTTTGAAACAATTGTCGTCAGCACTCAAATCCTGGGTGAACTGTTTAATGTCTTAACGCGTAAAAATTTAATCTCTCCCAGCGAAGCCAAAACGATTATTCTGGAAATGGCAACCACTTTCCCGATCTTATCTATTGATACAGCTAATGTTTTGCTTGCCCTAGACCTCAACAGCCACTTCCAATACTCATATTGGGATAGTTTGGTCGTCGCTACAGCGCTTTTAGCTGATTGCCAAGTGCTGTACTCCGAAGATATGCAGCACCAGCAGGTAATAGATGGCAAAATGCAACTTCTTAATCCGTTTGCTGCTATTTAATCAAGCCCGCGAGTCTGCTAAAGTTCCTTTTAAAAGTTTTGTCTGCTGGAGTATTTTATTTGTTGGGTTAATTCTATTCAGTTGCACCTCCCCACAGCCTCTTGAGGTAACTATTACCTCGTTAAATGCATGCAAAAGTTGGGATAAAGAGGGAAAGCCTATCGGAGTTTCAAAAATATTTTCACCTACAGAAAAACGTATTTACGCTTGTGGTCATCTTAGAACGAATGATCCGCCCATTGCTTTAGTTGTGGATTGGTATTACGAGAACAGGCTAATTTCAAGTGAAGTTCTCAAGGATGTATATGATAATTTTCACAGCTCTATTGAACCCTCCCAAGAAACCTTTCCCATAGGCGAGTACAGAATTGAGGTAGTAGTCGGTAAACGGCCTATGCAAAGTACGGAGTTTCGGGTTGAATAACAGAAATTCGTAGGTAGAGTCGGGGCACGAGACCCAAGATCAACAATTGGGTTGAGCGAAGGGAAACCCAACCTACGGCGGCTTGGAGTTAACAGTAGTTGATGCTGCACAACCAAGGGGGGAATTTGAAACCAACAAGGAGTAACCATGTCCCCTGAATTAATCCAAACTAAAGCAGTTAAAACCCATCGCAACGGCGCGGCCACCCCACCTACCTGGCCCGCCGGCTCGACGGAACGAGTCTACCGGCTGCGAGAGGAGTTGATCCACACCACCCCTTCTCTCTGCGCCGAGCGCGGCCTGCTGGTAACTGAGGCGTATGAAAAGTACCAAGCCGACCCGCCGGTGCTGCGCCGGGCCAGGGCCTTGGCCCACACCCTGGCCCACATGAGCATTTATATCGCTCCCGGCGAGATCATCGTCGGCAACCAGGCCAGCGCCCCCCGCGCCGCGCCCCTGTTCCCCGAATACCTGGTGGATTTCCTGGCCGCCGAGATTGACGAATTCCCCAACCGCCGGGCCGACGTCTTTACGGTCAGCCCGGAAGTCAAGGCCCACATCCTCAACACCATCGTTCCGGCCTGGCACGGTAAAACCCTCAACGACCGGGTCATGGCGATTATGCCCGACGACGTGACCGGCGCACAGAAGGCGGGGGTCATCTCCGGGCGGGGCAACATTACCTCCGGCGACGGGCACATCATCCTCAACCTGGAAAAAGTCCTGGCCGTCGGCCTGGAAGGCATCATCGCCGAGGCCGAAGCCGCCCTGGCCGGCCTGTCCCCCTACGAGGCGGCCAACTTCAAAAAGCGGCCCTTCCTGCAAGGGGCCATCATCACCCTGCGGGCCACCCTTGACTTTGCCCAGTGTTACGCCGCCGAAGCCGAACGCCAGGCGGCTTTGCCGGAGACTTCGCCGGAACGGCGGACCGAACTCGATACCATCGCCGCTACCTGTCGCCAGGTCCCGGCCAAACCGCCGCGAACCTTTCAGGAGGCGGTCCAGTCAGCCTACCTCGTCCACCTGGTCAGCCAGATCGAGAGCAACGGCCACTCCTTCTCGCTGGGCCGCTTCGACCAGTACACCTATCCCTACTACAAAGCCGACCTACAAGCCGGCCGCCTGACCCGCGAGCAAGCCCTGGAAATCCTGGAGCTGCTCTGGCTCAAGCTCTTTTCGATCATCAAAGTCCGTCCCTGGGACCACACCCGTTTTGGCATCGGCTACCCAACCTACCAGAATGTGACCATCGGCGGGCAAACCGAAACCGGCCAGGACGCTACCAACGAGCTGTCCTTCATGGTGCTGGAGACCATTCGCAACGTTCGCCTGACCCAGCCCAACGTTTCGGCCCGAGTCCACACCGGCACGTCGGACCGCTTTCTGCTGGAGTGCGCCAAAACCATCAAGCTCGGCTTTGGCATGCCGGCCATGAAAAACGACGAAATCATCATCCCCGCCCTGCTGGAAAAAGGTGTGACGCCCGACGACGCCTATAACTACGCCATCGTCGGCTGCATCGAGGCGGCAGTGCCGGGCAAGTGGGGCTACCGCGTCACCGGCATGTCCTTTTTGAACGTGCTCAAGATTGTCGAGCTGACCCTGAACAATGGCGTTGACCCCAAATCGGGCCTGCAACTGCTGCCGGGGCGCGGCGATTTGACCGCCTTCCCTTCGTTTGAGGAACTGTATCGGGCTTTTTACGAGCAGTATATGTTTTATGCCCGCACCTCGTTCCACCTCGATGCCGTGGCCGACATCAGCCTGGAAGAGCTGGTCCCCGACGCCTTTTGCTCCGCCCTGGTAGACGACTGTCTGAAACGAGGTCTGACTGTCAAGGAGGGCGGGCCACTGTATGACGTGGTCAGCGGATTGCAATCGGGCGTGACCAATGTGGCCAACGCGCTCATGGCTCTGAAAAAGCTAGTCTTTGAGGAGAAAAAATTGAACGCCGCCGAAGTCATGGCCGCCCTGGCCGCCAACTTTGAGAACGAGGGCGGCGAGGTGGTCCGGCAGCGCTTGCTGCGCGCGCCCAAGTACGGCAACGACGTTGACGAGGTGGACGAACTGGCCCGGCGGGTGATGCAGGATTACCAGCACGAGATGGTCAAGTATCACCACTCGCGCTACGGGCGCGGGCCGATTGGCGGCGGCTATGCCGGTTCGACCAGCAACATTTCGGCCAACGTGCCGCTGGGGTCGAAGGTGGGGGCCACACCCGATGGGCGTAAGGCCGGCGAGCCCATTGCCGAGGGCATGTCGGCCATGCACGGCACCGATACGGGCGGGCCGACGGCAATCCTGCGCTCGATCAGCAAGCTGCCTAACATCAAAATGCTGGCCCAGTTGCTCAATCTGCGGCTGTCGCCCACCACCCTGGCCGACGAAGCCGGGCTGAAACGGCTGGTCACGCTGCTCAAAGGTTTCCGTAATTTAAAGGTCTGGCACGTGCAGTTCAACACCATTGACACCGCTACCCTGCTGGCGGCGCAAAAAAATCCCGAACAGTACCGGGATTTGGTGGTCCGCGTGGCCGGTTACAGCGCCCTGTTTGTCACCTTGGACAAGGCCACCCAGGATGATATTATCCGGCGGACGGTGCATGAGTTGAATTGACCGCCGTCCACTGACGGGAGACCGCAGAAAAAGATTGAAAGGCTGGAAGGTTGGAAGGTTGCAAACCTACACTCCTCCAGTCTTCCAATCTTCCAATCGTCCACTTTAAATGCTGCGCGCCTGCGAACGGCGGAAGTATCTTTCGACGCGGACAACCAGAACCCGCGAGACAAAGAGAATAATGGCCGCATAAATCAACGCGGCGGTGGTGTAAAATTCCAGGGGGCGAAAATGGAAGTTGGCCAGGCGCTGAGTCACCCGCATCAGGTCGGCCACCCCAATAACGCCGATCAGCGACGAGTCTTTGAGGAGATCGGTAAACAGATTCATCGCCGCCGGGATGATCACAGGAACAGCCTGGGGAAAAATGACATCCCAATACATATGGAACCGGGTCAAGCCCAGAGCGCGGGAGGCTTCGTACTGTCCTGGCCTGACGGCGCTCAAACCGGAGCGATAAATTTCGGCCATGTAGGCGCTGTTGAGCACACCCAGGGCAGTTACCGCAGCCACAAAGGGGCCTAACCGGATGCCGGTGACAATGGTCAGGCCAAAAAAGAGCCACAGAATAAAGACAAATAAGGAAGTTCCCCGGAAAAATTGGATGTAAGCAAAGGCCGGCGCGCGCAAAAACCAAAAGCGCGACAGGCGCAGACCGGCGACAACAGCCCCCAAAATAAGGGCTACCCCCATCGCCGCCAGGGCCACTCCGACGGCAATGCCGGCCCCTTGCAGCATTAGCTCCAAGCTATCCAGAATAATGCCCCACTGAAAGCCCTTGCCCATACTCAGCGCCCCCAGCCCAAGCGGCGTTCAACCAAAGCTACCAGGGCTGCAAAAATAAGCGTACTGCCAATCAGCATAGCCCCGGCAGTGGTATAAAATTCAAAGGGCCGGAAAAACTTGAGCGACAGCTCCCTGGTCTGAAACATCAAATCGGCCACCCCAATCACCGAGACGATAGCTGCACCCTTGAAGATACCGACAAACTGGTTGCCCGCCGCCGGCAGGATAATCCGAAACGCCTGCGGCAGCACCACATCGCCGTAGATTTGGAGACCGTTCAAGCCGAGTGCCCTCGCTGCTTCGAACTGGCCTTTATCCACCGCCATAATTCCGGCCCGGTATATTTCGGCCATGTAGGCCGCGGAAATCAACCCCAGGGCCAGAACTCCGGCCTGAAACGATTTGAGGGTAATGCCCACGGCCACGGCCAGCCCGAAGTAAATCCACAACAAAAACACGTAGAGCGGCAGCGTTCGGCCAAGTTCAATGTAAGCTTGAGCAAAAAACGAGAGCCAGCGCCGAGGAGATAAGCGCATCAAGGCCAAAATTAGCCCCAACACAGAAGCCAGGAGGATTGCCAGAACAGCGACCTGATAGGTAACCAGCAGGCCCTCAACCAGCGTGTCCCAGTTACGGGTAATTAAATTCCATTGGAATTTGTATTTCATCTGTATTTTTTAGGCCTGGCAGGTTGGCGAGACCTGCCAGGCCCTCGTCAAGGAGGAGATTAGCGAGGTTTGCTGTACTCTTCAAGTTTCTGGAGGTTTTCGCCCTGCCACTTGTTCCAGAGGCCCTCCTGGAGCTTATGAGCGCCGTGATATCGCATCCAGTTTTCTAGCCAGAAAGCGGTTTTCTCATCGCCGTGGGGCAGCATCAGGGTATTCATATCGGCAAACAAGGAACCGCCTTCCCAAATATACACCGGTGCGTCAGGATTCTCGTCAATGAACGGAATCGCGTTCCATAGAGCCACCAGGGAAGCCTGAGCGCGGCCGGTGGCTACTTCCAACAGCGAGTCCTGCATTGCCTCAAAGGTGGTGTACGTGGCATTGGGGAATTGCAGCTTGGCGCTGGCATCCTGGGCCGAGCCGGTCAGGTTACTGAAGGTCACGCCGGGGTCATCCAGTTCACTCAAATCGCTGAACTGAAAATCGTTATTAACCAGCAAAATCGAGTCTTCCATGAACCACGGCTCGCTGATAAAGCGGACGGCCTGGGCGCGTTGGGGCCGGATAGTTAAGGCGATACCGCTCCAGTCGAACTGGCCGGCCTGCAAGCCCGGAATAAGTTCGGCGAAGGGCATTTCGACCCACTCTACGGTCACGCCCAAATCGGCGGCGATAGCATTGGTCAGATCAACGCAGTAACCCATTGGCTCGTTGGTGTCGGGGTCACGAAACTGGAGAGGGGGAAAAGTGAGATCAACACCGGCCCGCAAAACTCCGTTTTCAACCACCTGGTCCACCAGAGCGACCGGGGCATCTTGCCGGGCGTGAATAGCAATGGTTTTGTACTTTTCCAGCGGGTTTTCCGGCGCTGCTTTAGCGACGGACACTTTCGACAAGCCTGCTGCCCCCAGGCCTGCCGCCGCCACGCCGGCCAACTTCAAAAAACTGCGGCGATTACTCTTTTCCATTGAAGTCTCCTCCTCATCGGCTGCAAAGGTTTAATTTTGTATCCCTAAACATAAGCTGTTCAGGGCAAATCACCCGTATCATAACACACAAAGTTCGGGGGTCAAGATAAAATTGGTATCAACTCTTGATACCAACTGGTACTGAGTCTACTCCAACTCCACATCAGAACCCGGCAGGAAGGCGGGTCCATTCATGACAAGGTAAGTCATGTGGCCGTCAAAAACATAGGGGACGCCGGCCGGGATGAAGACAAAATCACCACTGACGACTTGGCCGGGCGGGTCATCCCCCACCTGGAACTCGCCTTCCCCGTCAATGATGTAGTAAGCCCGGTCGCTGGCATGGCAGACCATTTTTTTGTGATGACCCTCCAACTTGACCCAGGTCACGCTGATGTTGTCGCTGTGATAGCCGCGGTAAAAAATCTTCTTCATCACCAGGGGATAGCCCTCTTCGGTGATATCGGGGATATCTTGTAATTTAATGATCATCGTCTGCCTCAAAAACGAGTTAAGCTTCCTTTAAGAGATGACGGGCGATCAACAGCCGCTGAATCTCGCTGGTGCCATCGCCGATAAGCGTCAGCCTGTTATCACGATAGTAGCGCTCGACCGGCAGCTCCCGGCTGTAGCCCATGCCCCCATGAATTTGGATCGCCTGCCAGCAGACCCGGTCAGCCGCCTCCGATGCAAAAACCTTGGCCATCGCCGCTATTTTGGTGATACGTTCGCCGCGGTCCTTCATCACCGCCGCTTTGAACATGAGCAGCCGGGCTGCCTCGAGTTCTGTGGCCATATCGGCTAGCTTCATCTGGATGGATTGAAATCCGGCAATCGGCTGGCCAAAAGCCTCGCGCTCTTTGGCATATTTGATGGACTGCTCCAACGCGGCCCGGCCCAGACCCAGGGCCATCGCCGAAATGGTGATGCGGGCGGCATCCAGCACCAGCATGAACTGCTTGAATCCCTCGTTGAGCCGGCCCAGCAGATTCTCTTTGGGTAGGCGGCAGTCCTGGAAATATAATTGATTGGTGGGCGAGCCTTTCATGCCCATTTTTGGCTCATCCTTACCCACCGCCAAGCCCGGCGCGCCGGCGGGGACGATAAAGTTCGAGGCCCCATACGCGCCGGCAGACGGGTCGGTTTTGGCAGCAACCACAAACGAGCGGGCTACCGACCCGGAAGTAATCCACATTTTTTGACCGTTCAAGAGCCACTCGTCCCCGTGATCCTCAGCCCGCGTTTTCATCGCGGCGGCGTCGGAGCCGGAGTGGGGTTCGGTCAGGGCAAAAGCGCCCAGACCTTCACCGCGGGCTAAAGGAGCCAGCCATTTCTGCTTTTGCGCCTCAGTGCCAAACATGTAAATCGGGGCGGCGCCCAAAGACAGATGGGCATTATAAGTGATGGCAACCGAACCGGAGGCGGCGGCAATTTCCTCAATGGCCAGGAGGCAGCTCAAGGTGTCGGCGCCTGCGCCGCCGTATTTCTCCGGGAAGGGCAGGCCCATCAACCCCAACTCGGCCATTTTTTTGAGGATTTCCCAGGGAAACTCGCCCGTTTCGTCAATCTCGCGGGCGCGCGGCGCAATTTCACCTTGCGCAAATTCCCGGACGGCATTGCGGAGCAACCGTTGTTCTTCGCTTAATTCAAAATCCATTTTTACTCTAACTTGGCGAGCCAGAGCCAAAAAATTTTTACCACAAAGACACTAAGGCTTTTAATCTTGTCCTGGTGGCTTCGTGCCTTCGTGGTCAAAACTTCTTACTCAACGCACAAGGGTTTCGTGGCTACGCTACTAACCATGCCGCTGCAGCAAAGCCCAACTGCCGGGCAGCGCGACCATCGCCAGGGCAATTTTAACCGCATCGCCGATGAGGAAGGGAAGCATCCCCCCGGCGACGGCGCGCCCCACCCCCAGGAACGTGCTCAACCAAGTGACGCCAAAGGCATAGATAACCAGGTTGCCCAAGATCATAGCTAACAGAGTAGTCCATATTCGGCGATCCCAGCCGCGTTCGGCCAGAAAGCCAACCAACCCAGCGGCAAAGACAAAGCCGATCAAGTAGCCGCCCGTCGGGCCGAGCAGGTGAGCTATGCCGGAACTCCACTGGGTAAAAACAGGCAGGCCGACCACTCCTTCGACCAGGTATGTAACCAGGGTCGCCATCCCCAGGCGACTGCCAAGGAGCAGGCCGGTCAGTAGAACTGTCAGTGTTTGCATGGTTATCGGAACAGGGGTGAAGGGTAAGGGAATGGCAATCTGGGCCGACAAGGCAATCAGCACACTAAAAACCACGACCAAAATAACATTATGCACGATCCGCCGCCGGGGCAGGACCGCGTCAATCAGAGTCAAGGGCATTGCCTGAGTTTGCATACTTTCACCTCGTATTGGAGTTACTTTTATGGGGGCTTATACTAACAAAATCAGGAGGGCTTGGCAAGAGCTGAAGGGGTCAAAATGGGAACCGAGTGGTATCATGCTGACCGCACCCCCTCCCTTCCCTCCCCCTTTTAGGGGGAGGGTTAGGGTGGGGGTCGCTTTAGAGCTGCCGCCGCAGGCGCGGGTCGAGGGCGTCGCGCAGCCCATCCCCGACAAAATTGAAGGCCATGACGACGGTAAAAATCGCCAGGCCGGGGCAGGCGCTGATCCACCACTGATCAAAGAAGGCAATGCCATCGGAGACCATGCGGCCCCATTCGGGGGTGCTGGGTTCGGGGCCAAGCCCCAAAAAGCTCAGCCCGGAGAAAGACAGCACGGCATTGCCTAAATCCAGGGTAGCCATCACCAGGCCCGGGGCCAAACAGTTGGGCAGAATCGTCCGCCACAGCAGCCGCCGCTCTGTTACCCCAACCGCCCGGCCGGCCAGGACGTATTCGTTCTCCTTGACCGTCAAGACCAGGCCGCGCACAATACGGGCATAGTTGGGCCACAGCACGACGACGATGGCGACAACAGCATTACTGATATTGGGGCCTAAAGCAGCGGCGACCGCCATAGACAGGATAATTCCGGGGAAGGCCATAAAAATGTCGGTGATACGCATCAGCACTTCATCCCATACGCCCCCCAAAAAGCCGGCCAAAGCCCCGACCACCGTCCCGACAATCCCTGCCGCCACGACCACGGCCAGAGCTGCCGGCAAGCTAATCCGCCCCCCGTAGATGACCCGGCTGAGCACATCCCGCCCCAGTTGGTCTGTACCCCCCCAGTGTGCCGCACTCGGCGGCTGCAAACGCTCCGGGATCGCCTGTTTATACGGATCATAAGGCGCTACCAGCGGCGCGGCCAGGGTGATGACAATCCAAAACAGAACCAACAGCAAGCCGACCAGGGCCAGGTGATTTCGCCGCAGAAAATAGACAGCCGCCTTCAATCCACTACGCCGGGGCCGGACATTGAGGGACGTTGCTGGAGAAGCCAGGGCGGCTGAGGTATTCACCATCGAGGGTTGTGTGGTAGACTGCACGTTAAATACCTTCTTTGCCAGGGTAGAATCGCCGGGGTCACTGCGCCTCCCGCAGGCGGGGGTCTAAAAAAACGTAGGTGACATCAACCACCAGATTCACGGCAATAAAAACAAAGGCAATCAACATAGTAACGCCCATAATCGCCGGAAAGTCTAACGAAACCGAAGCCTGGTAAGCATACTGCCCAATCCCCGGCCAGGAGAAGATGGTTTCGGTTAGCACGGTGCCGGTAAGGAGATTGCCGTAGGACAACCCCAGAACCGTAACGGTGGGGATCAAGGCATTGGACAGGGCATGGCGTCCCACCACCCAGCCCTCATGGAGACCTTTGGAGCGGGCAGTACGGATATAGTCTTGGCTCAGCACGTCTAACATGGCCGAGCGTGTGACCCGTGTGATCAAGCCCATGCTGTAGCTGGCGAGAACAATGCTGGGTAAAATCAGGTGGCTGAAAGCATTGATAAACAGCTCAAAATCGCCGGCCAGGAGCGCATCTGCCGTGAATAAACCGGTCACAGACGGAGGTGGTTTGGTCCCGATGTGTAGCCGGCCGGGACCAGGCAGCCAATTTAAGCGGGAGTAGAACAAAAATAATCCTAACAAGGCCAGCCAGAAGACGGGGGCCGATACGCCAACTAACGACAAGACCCGGCTCACCTGGTCTAACCAGGTATTGCGCCGTACCGCCGAGATAACCCCAAAGGGCACGCCGATCAACACCGCCAGGATGATCGAGGTGGTGGACAACTCCACCGTCGCCGGCATGTAGCGCGCCAAATCCTCCAGGACAGGCCGGTGCGTGCCAATGGACAGGCCCAGGTCGCCCCTGAGCATATTGCGCAGATAGGTGAAGTACTGAATATGGACAGGTTGGTCCAAACCCCATTTGGCCCGGAAAGCAGCGACGATTTCCGGGTCAGCCACAGCACTCTGGCCCAGGGCCGCATTGACGGGATCAGAGGGGACGGCATGGGACAGGATAAAGGCAACTAAAGTGATGCCGACGAGTAAGGGTATCAGCAAAACTAAACGGCGTAGAACAAAACGTTGCATAAAAAGTAAAACGTGATGCGTGAAACGTAATAGACTTACATCTTATCACGCTTCACGTTTCACGCATCACTACGAGAGGTTACTGCTAACTAAAATAGTGGACCAAAATCCGGCTTTACTTGCTCATCGTGTACGGGTTGACCCGCCACATGGCGTTATAAACAAATCCCTGGAGGTCAGTGCGGTAGGCCACTTGCACGCCACTTTGGCCGAGGAAAGCAAAGGCGCTTTCGTCGAGCATGATCCGTTGGATATCCGCAAATGCTTGCTCGCGCGCCGCCCGATCCGTCACCACTTTGGCCCGAGCGACAGCCTCGTTCAACTCCCGGCTGGCCCGCTCCTCCGTCCAGTTAGCCCGGAGCCCGACCTTACCGCCGGGGGTAAAGGCAATGCGGTCAATCGGGTCAATAAAGTCGGGGCTCCATAACCACAGCCCAAAATTCTCCTGGCCGTTGCGATAGCGTTCCAGCGTCACTTGCAGATCGCCCGGCTTAAGCACGACATTGATGCCAGCTTCGGCCAGGTCAGCCTGGACTTTCTGCGCCAGCGTGCCGATAGCCACATCGCCCGAGGTGAAATCGGGATATTCCAACTCCACCGTCAGGCCATCGGCAAAGCCCGCTTCCGCCAGCTTCGCCTTGGCCGCGTCAACATTCCGCTGAATTCGCTGGGATTGATCCAGGGCAAACGGCCAGTGGACCGGCAGGATATTGACCGGCGTGGCCGCCGAGCCGCCCATCAACTGGCGGATACCGTCAGTATCTACCGCCAGCCGGACCGCGTCCTGAACCACATCCTGAGTCATGGGGCCGCCAATCGCCGGGTCCATGTTCATGAGCAGGAAGAAGATCTGATCACCCTGGCCTTTATAAAGCGTAAGATTGGCGTTGCTTTCTAGGCTCGGCACCTGGTCGGCGCTGATATCCAGGGCGATGTCCAGATCGCCGGCTTCGAGGGCCAGTTTTTGGGCGGCTGCGGTTGAAATCGTGCGATAGATAACCCGATCAATGGGCGCTGGTTCACCCGCATAGTTGGGATTCTGGTTCAGGATAACCTCTACCAGCGGCTCCCATTTTTCGTACATGTAAGGGCCGCTGCCAATGGAATTTTGGTTGAGCCATTCTTCAGCCGTGTCCGTTTCCGCAGCGTCGGCAGCGTCGGTCGCCCCGTGCGCTTTGGCCTCTTCGCTGTCAATCACGCTAAAAGCGGGGAAGACCAGACGGGCCAGCAGCGAGGGGTCGGGGGCGGTCAATTTAATGACCAGAGTTTGCTCATCGGCAGCCTCAACACTGGCGATATTATCGGCCAGGAAGGACGGGTTGCCTTTGATATTTTTCATGCGGTTGATGCTAAACGCCGCGTCATTGGCCGTAACCGTCCGGCCCGTGCTGAATTTGTGCCCCTGGGCCATGGTAAAGGTATAGGTCAGGCCGTCCTCAGAGATGGTCCAGCTCTCCGCAGCGCCGGGGATGACCTCTTCGACGTTATCCGGTGGGAACGTGACCAGGGTTTCGTAGACGGCCCGATTGACCGTGCCGGCATGCACTTCATAACTCCGGCCGGGGTCGAGCGCAACGGTGTCTTCAGTAATGCCGATAACCAGCGTGGTCGCAGCTTGCTCATCCCCCACCGCCGTAAAGACCGACTCGTTGAGCATTTGCTGGGCCACTTCTCCCGGCGGAATGCACAGTTTTGAGCCGGTTTCAATGACGTTTGGATCATCTATCGTGGCGTAACTACTATCAGTAGCCGCCTTGGCGTTGGTCGCGTCAACAATCACCGGGTAGGCAAAAATGTTGCCGTAGTACTTGTCGGCCAGCGTTGACAGAGAGTCTTCCGACTGGACAATGGCATCTGCCTCGCAGACGACTTCCTCTTGAGCCAGGGCTGCCAGCGGCGCAACGGCCAGCAGCAGCGACAACAGTAAAAGTACAGTAATTCCATGAGCTATTTTTTTCATAGGTCTCCTCCATGTGAAAATTTTTATTTTTCAGGTGGGAGTCGTGGGGGATGTCTCCCACCGAGTCAACACGAGAGATAGAGCTGCCCTGAGAGGTTACATGAACTCATGTTCGGGCGATTGGGAGTAGGGGCTGGAAGAACCGGCGGACGTACTGTAACACGCTGCAAGCAATTTGTCAATAATTATTTTATGACGACTTCAGCAAGCCGTGTCGTTTCAAGATGCTCTCCAGGCCTGCCGCCGCATAACGCAGGCCATCGTGCATGCCCTCGCCATAGGGATAACTCCCCGGCGGCGCGTTTTCCAGCTTTTTGGCGTTAATCAGCCGTTCATTGGTTAAGTCCTCAAAGAGGGCGATCAACTCCTGGGCCAGTTGAGGCAAAAGGTCGTTCTCAGCTTTCATCGGCAAATTCCATTTATCGTATATATCCTCAGAAAAAATCTCGCCGGGATTAGGGGATTTGGGGATGAAAAATAAGGAAAAAATCGCCTAATCCCCAAATCCCGGCCTAAAATGGTTGGAGAAAACTTTTCTAGGAAGTTATATTTTCAGCAAAGACTCCAACCTGGCCCGATCAAAGCCAATGACCATTTCCCCGTCTATCATGGTTAAAGGCACAGCTTCCGTCCCCAGGGTATCCACAACATACTGCCTGGCCTCTGGGTCACGGCGGATATTTCGCTCGATAAACTCGACTTTATGATCGGAGAGAAACTCTCTCACGCGGCAGCACTCCTGTCAGCGAGGGCTAACGTGCTCCGTGTTGGTGGAAAAAAGGGTCACTTGTTTCGGCATTTTATCGCTTCCTTAAAATTTACTAAACCTGACAGAACTGCAAGACCTGTCAGGTTTAAAAGGTACTCAAAAAGCCACTCTATTCTAATCAACCCGGCCCGGCAAACAAGTGCAAACAGGTATCAATTTATGAGCCGGTCGGTATCGTCAATGCGGTGGGAAACTGGTTAACTATCACCTCCCCTTCCTTCAGGACCAGTTTAACCTCGCGCAGCGCCGAAATATTTTCGAGAGGATTTTCCCGCACGGCAATCAGGTCGGCCAGTTTGCCCACCTCGACTGTGCCCAGGCTGTCGGCCACGCCGCACATCTCGGCGGGATGGCGGGTGGAAGCGATCAAAGCTTGAGCCGGGGACATGCCCGTTTTGACCACCCATTCTATCTCCGGCACCGCCGTATCGGCGATAGGGTTGAGATCTGCTCCATTCACCATCTTGACTCCAGCCTTGAGCGCCCGTTGAAATGACTGCCGGTGCAACTCCGCTCCGGCCAAGGCCCGCCGGATCGAGTCTTCCGGCCACTCCCAGCGGCGCAGATAAGCCTCATCCTGCGTCACCGAGATGGTTGGACAATAATAAACTTCGTACTCCACCATCAACTCGCAGGCTTCTTCGTCGAGTTGATAGCCGTGCTCAATACAATCCAGCCCGGCTCGAATCCCGATTTTGGCCGCCTCGGCGCAACCGGTGTGAGCGGTCACTTTAAGACCCTTATGGTGGGCTACTTCACACGCGGCTTCGATTTCCGCGGGGGTCATCTGAATTTCGTACATGCTCTCCCGTTTACCCGAAATTCCGCCGGTGATGAACAGCTTGATCCAATCAACGCCCATCTTGATACAGGTGCGGGCCGCCTTGCGGATCTCGTCGGGACCGTCAGCCTCGATAACCAGGCTGGTGTAGCGCGGCTCCACCCGGCCCTGCGAGCCATGCCCGCCAGTGATACTGATCGCCGGGCCGGCGCAAAACAGACGCGGGCCAATGAGGGGCTTATCCTCGTAACCTTTACGCCAGAGGCCCGCCGGGTGGCGTCCGGCGTATGTCTCGCGCAGGGCCACATCAATAAAATTGACCTCCGCCACTGCCCGCAGCGCCGTGATGCCCGCCCGCAAAGCAGCGGTTGTGTTGCGGACGGCCATCAAAGTACACTCGGCTTCGCTCTGAAAATAGGAATAGTCGTCGGGGTCCACCATCCCGCTCGGGTGGCAGTGGACATCCCACAGCCCCGGCAGCAGATAAGCCCCGTCCAGATTGATGATCGTTCCCTCTTCGGGTGGCTGTGCCGGTTGGGGCGGGTCAATCCTGGCAATCCGGCCCGCTTCGATGACCACAGTCGCCGAGCAGAGTTGGAGGTTCTCTCCGATACAATCAATGACCAAGCCATTAATGAGATACAGTTTCATAAGATTATCGTTCTGACTTTACAATGCTGTCAGCCCACCGTCTACCGGCAAGGCCACCCCGGTGATGTAGGAAGAATCAACGCTGGCCAGGAAAAGGGCTGTGGTCGCAATCTCTTCCGGCCTGGCCACTCGGTTGAGGGGGATACGCTCCAGCAGCCGCTTCTGAGTCGCCTCCGGGTCGGGCGACTCGGCGATAAATTTGCGGTGCATGGGCGTATCCACTTCGCTGGGGCAGATGCAGTTGACCCGGATATTGTCGCGGGCAAAATCAATGGCGACCTGCTTGGTCAGCAGCACCACCCCGCCCTTGGCGGCGCAGTAGGGCGCTTGCCGCGGCGAAGCGACCAGCCCCAACATTGAAGCGGTATTGATAATCGAGCCGCCGCCAACCTTCTGCATCTCCGGGATGGCGTATTTACAGCCCAGCATGACCCCTTTGAGGTTGACGTCAATACTCTTCTGCCAGATTTCCTCGCTCGTCTCTGTAACCATCGCCGGCAGGGTCAGGCCGGCATTGTTGAACAGAATATCCAGCCGGCCAAACATCTCGACCGCCGCGCGGACCATCCGCTCAACCTCCACAGACTGCGACACATCCACCTGGACAAAAGCAGCCTCCCCACCCTTCGCCTTTATTTCCGCCACCGTCTCCTCGCCCGCGGACGCCACCAGGTCAGCGACAACCACCTTAGCCCCTTCGCGGGCAAACAGAACTGCCGTCGCCCGGCCAATGCCGGAGCCAGCGCCGGTGATGATCGCTACTTTTCCATTTAATTTCACACCCATCCCTCCTCCAGGAATAATTCACCGCAGAGTACGCTGAGGTCGCGGAGGTTACAAGATTTTTACTTAGTAATCGGCCATTTTTAACTTAGGGATTTGTCTCGGCTTTTCCCGCTGAAATTCCTAAGTTATTTCTGGACAGTTACTCAGCGTTCTCCCCCTGGCACTTGCCGCGCCAGGGGCAAGTGTGCGCTCTCTGCGGTTAAAAATTCGTAGGCATTATCCAAATCACGAAGGAATTAGATCGCTCGCCAAGCCCAGTAGCCGCATTTGCCCCTGCTCCACCCGCCAGAGGCTGACCTGCGGGTCGCGCCGGTCGCCGTTTGGCTCGAACTGGACAGGCCCGGTCACACCGGTAAAATCGGTGGTGCGGGCTACCGCTGCCAGGACCGATTTGCGGTCGGGCTGGCCGGCCTGGGCCAAAGCCGCAATCAGGAGGTTGGTGGCATCATACACTTCCAACCCATAGACCGGCGCCGGGCCGTACTCGGCCTGAAAGGCCCGCACAAACGCCTGCGCGGCAGGGGCGCTCTCCGGGTCCGTCCCGGCATAAGTTTGGTAGACCCCTTCTGCAGCTTCACCCGCCAGGGGCAAGAACTGCGACTCCCGGCTGCCGTCCGTGCCGAATAAGAGAGCTGTGACTCCCGCCGCCCGCAACTGCCGGGCCAGGATCGAACTCTCGATCTCGGTCAAAGCAAAATAGACCAGATCCGGCGACACCTCCCGAATCCGGCCAACAGTCGCGCTGAAATCTGTTTGGCCTTCGGCGATGCCTTCAAATAACACCACCTCGGCCCCTTCCTGGCCTACTGCCGCCCGGACGACCTCGGCCAGCGGCTGGCCGTAGTCCGTCCGGTCGTGGATGACCGCCGCTCGCCTGACGCCCAGCACGCGCACCGCATACTCGGCCGCCACCCGGCCCTGCACGGCATCATGAGCGCACAGGCGGAAAAAGGTGCGATAGCCCTGCCGGCTCAATTGGGGGTTGGTCGAAGACGGGGCAATTTGGGTCAAGTCAGCGGCGTGATAAATCGGTGCCGCCGCCGCCGAAGGCCCGCTGTTTTTGTGGCCCACCACGCCCATCACCACCGGATCGGCCACAAAGCGGCGCGCGACAAGCTCGGCCTGGGCCGGGTCGGCCTGGTCGTCTTCAGCGCCGAGCGACAAGGAGAAGGGCAGGTTTCCCCGCTCGTTAGCCTGGCGGATAGCCAATTCGGCACACTGGCGCATAGGAATGCCCACAATCGCTTGGTCGCCGCTAAAGGGCGCGGCGAAGCCGATTTTGACGAGGGGATTAGCTGTCATTGATTTATTCTCCAAAAGACCGCCGACGGCTGACCGCTACTTCTTTTCGGCCGTCTGCGGTCCGCGGTCGGCGGTCAACTGCGCTTTCACTTTGCTGGCAAAGGTACGGCAGCCTTGCAGGAAAATCAGATCGTTGCTGGCAACGGTAATGAGTTGGACCGCACGGCCAATCCACGGCCCGGCCTGCTCCGGGGTAGGCATCCAGATACCGACGGCAATCCCGTTGGCCCGGGCGCGCTGCACAATCCCGCCGACGGTTTCGAGCAACAGTGGGTGATCCAACTGCCCGGAGATGCCCAGCACGGTGGACAGGTCAAACGGGCCGATGAACAGCACATCCACCTGGGGAACCGCCATAATCGCATCCAGATTCGCGATGCCTTCATGGCCTTCGATTTGCAGCACCACCAACGTTTCTTCCCTGGCCTGGGCCAGGTAGTCCGGCCAGGCAATCTGGCCGTAGTGGGCCGCGCGGACGGACGGCGCTGCCCCGCGCACCCCAACCGGCGGATAGTGAGCGTGGCTCACCGCTTCCTCGGCTTCGGCCCTGCTGCTGACATGCGGGACGACAATCCCCTGCGCCCCATACTCAAGCGCCTTGCTAACCGAAGTGGGGTTGTTATCCGAGACTCGTACCAGGCAGGGCAATTGGGCCGCGTCGGCGGCCCGGACCAGGTTTTCACAGCCGGCAATATCGAAGGCGCTGTGTTCCGTGTCGAGGATGACAAAATCAAAGCCGGCGTAGCCAATCGTTTCCACCTGAGCCGGGCTGGGGGCATTGAGCCACGTGCCGACGAGCGTCTGTCCCTCTTTGAAGGCTTGCTTTAGTTTGAGCATGGGTCGCTCCCTTTCACCGTTCTCCGTTCAACAATTGTTCGACAGCCGTATAGGGGTCCAGTTGCCGCTCCACTACTTGTTCCAGAGTTGCATTGATTTGTTCCGGGTGAGTTTGGGCCAATAAATCCGCCAGCAGCCTCTCTTTGAGCAGTTGTTGAATTTCAAAAATCAGGCGTTCCCGCTCCCGCCGGGCCAAAACGCCGCTGGCCTGCTGGTAGGTCCGGTGCTCGACCAAAGCCCGCACGACCTCGTCTATGCCCTGGCCTTGGGTAGCAACAGTTTGGCAAACCGGCGGGCGCCAGCCGGCCTCCGCACCGGGATTTTTGTCACTTCCGGTCGCTGCTGCCTCCATCAACAGGCCATGATGGAGCACGGTTTTGGGCAAAGTATGATGGGTCAGGTCAAGCATCATGTTCAGCGCGGCGACCGTCCGGCTGGCGCCCTCTCGGTCGGCTTTGTTGACCACAAACACGTCGGCAATTTCCAGGATACCAGCTTTGATGGCCTGGACTTCATCGCCCAGGCCGGGCGCTTCGACCACGACGACGCTGTGAGCCAGGCCGGCAATTTCCACCTCGGCCTGGCCCACACCGACCGTTTCAATGAGAATAATCTCGAAGCCAGCCGCATCAAACACTTTGGCCGCATCGGCGGTCGCCCGCGCTAATCCACCCAGGCTGCCCCGCGTGGCCATGCTGCGGACAAACACGCCAGGGTCGCCGGCCAGGTCGTGCATGCGAATGCGGTCGCCCAGGATCGCCCCCCCGGTAAAAGGGCTGGTCGGGTCAACCGAGATAATCGCCACGGTTTTGTTCTCCCGGCGATAAGCTTTGGCCAGTTCATTGGCCAGGGTAGACTTACCCGTGCCGGGCGCTCCGGTCAGCCCAACCAAGTAGGCTCGACCCGTAGAAGGATAAAGTTCGGCCAGGACCTGGCGCGCTTCGAGCCGGTCATTCTCAATCCCGGAAATCTGCCGGGCAATGGCCCGCCGCTCCCCCCGCAGAATTTGCTCAGTTGGCGACATTCACTTGCTCGCGAATGAAGGCAACGATGTCCTCGGTGGAGGTGCCGGGGCCGAACACGCCCTTCACGCCGGCCTGGCGCAGCGGCTCGACATCCTCTTCGGGGATGATTCCGCCGACGACAATCAACACATCGTCCAGGCCGTTTTCCTTAAGCTTGTCTACTACTTTGGGCACGAGGGTCAAGTGCGCCCCCGAGAGCACCGATAGGCCCACCACATCCGCGTCTTCTTGCAGGGCCGCTTCGGCAATCATTTCCGGGGTTTGGCGCAGGCCGGTATAAATGACCTCCATCCCGGCATCGCGCAACGCCCGTGCGACCACCTTGGCCCCCCGGTCGTGTCCATCCAAACCGGGCTTGGCCACCAGGACTCGTATTTTACGCTCAGACATTTTTGTCTTTCCTCTAATAAGAAGTTTATGTAGGAGAAACTGTTAGCAGGCATACTACAAAATGCATCTAAAGTATAGACCCTGCCATCTCGATAGGGCAAGCTCTCAAGGAGCAATTATGCAGTTTATCCCACCCTTTAACCCCGTGGTTCCAATCCACACAATTCAGCCACACGCTCCATTTCGGCGCGAAAGTTGCTCAAATCCGGCCCTTCGAGCGGGGGATCAATCACCACATGCTGGACTCCCAGCTCCTGGTGCCGCGCCTGCGTTTCGGCATTGATCGGGTAGACCCGGCCAGGCCGGACGATGACCAGCACTGAGGCCGGGTTCCGGCCCGCTTCTTCACAAAACCGGCGCAGTTTGCCCATCCCTTCGGCCAACTGCTCCAGGGAGATTTGGGTGGGATGCCAGCCGTCACCCACTCGGGCCACCCGCTTGAGCGCGGCGTCGCTGTGGCCGCCCCAAACAATCGGGATAGTATGCTGTTCCGGGCGAGGGGACATCTGGCAGCCAGTAACATGGTAGAAGTCACCCTGAAAATCAACGCTTTCGCCGCTCCAAAAGGCGCGCATCAAGTTAATCATCTCGGCGGTGCGCGGGCCGCGCCGATCAAAGGGGACGCCGATCAGGTCGAACTCTTCCTCCATCCAGCCGGCCCCGACGCCCAAAATGACCCGCCCCCCGCTCAGAAAGTCGAGTGAGGCGAGCTGTTTCGCCAGCAGAATGGGGTGGCGCAGCGGCACAATCATCACCGACGTACCCAGTTTGACCGAGGGAGCGGCAGCCGCCGCCCAGGCCAGCGCCAGCAGCGGGTCCAGCCAGGGGGTATCAGCCGGGTAGGGCCAGCGGCCCTGGGGGTCATAGGGGTAGAAGGAAGCGACCTTTTCCGGCAGCACGGCGTGGTCGCTGACCCAAACTGAGTGATAACCCAACTCCTCGGCCCAGCGTGCTGCCGTAACAATATTTTCCGGGCTAACTTTGGCTCCCGCACCGGGGAGACGCACGCCAATTTCCATGAGTTACTTTTCTCCTGAAACAAAACAGGGAAGATTGGAAGGTTGGAAGATTGGACTTTGTCGTATCCCCAGCCTTCCACTCCTCCATTCTTCCAAACTTCCGTTACGGGTCCGTATCCAATAACACATTCACCATCTGCATCCCGTTGTAATGGCCGATCACGTAACACAATTCCATCAATTCCCGCTCGGAGAAGTGCTGCTTCAATTCCGCCCAGGAGTCAGGATGGATGCTGTGCGGGTCTTTTTTAGCCATATGAGCCAGGCCAACAGCCAGAATAGTACGTTCGTCGGTCAGGCGCTCCGCCGGAGGGCCAAACGACATTCAGTAATGGCAGCCGTTCTCGTAAGCCAGGTGGCGGCGAACTTCCTCCCGCAGATCAGGCGGCAGCGACAACTGCTGGGTGATGGTTTTATCAATCTGCTGAAACGCTGCCAGTAGGTCCGGGTTATGGCCGACCAGCCGCCGGAAGGGGGTGCTGCCCACGGCGGAATAAGAGACACGAGCCATAAATTAATCTCCTTATCATCAGCGGGCTATCCTAGTTTCGGCGGATCAGGCCGCAAACCTCAGCCGCTCGCTCCATTTTTTCCCGCAGCAGGGAGAGATCAGGGTCTTCCTGCTTGATGGGCGTGTCCACGACCAGGTGGTCAATCCCTAACTCCAGGTGTTTCGCATGGGCCTCAGGTGTGATGTCGTACTTGTCGCCGGGCCGGGCAATGACCAGGGTCGAGTCCGGGTCACGGCCATATTCCTCGCAGTACTGCCGCAATTTTTGGACCCCCGCCTCCAACTGCTCCAGGGTAATCTGGGTGGGGTGCCAGCCGTCACCGACCCTGGCTGCCCGCCTGATCGCGGCGTCGCTGTGCCCGCCCCAAACCACCGGAATCGTCCCGAACACCGGCGTCGGATACATTTGGCCGCCCGACAGCTCGTAAAATTCGCCTTTGAACTCAACCATTTCACCACTCCACAGAGCGCGCATCAACTGGACCATCTCGACCACCCGCCGGCCCCGGTTGTCGAAATCCTCGCCGATGAGATCGAACTCCTCCTTCATCCAGCCCGCGCCCGCTCCCAAGATGACCCGGCCCCCGGTCAGGAAGTCCAGACTGGCTAACTGCTTGGCCAGCAGGATCGGGTTCCGCAGGGGGACGACCAGCACCGATGTTCCCAACTTAAGCGTTGGTGCGGCAGCTCCCGCCCAAGCCAGGGTCAGCAGCGGGTCAGTCCAGGGAGTATCCGGGGGATAATCCCAGCGGCCATGCGTCCGGTAGGGATACCAGGAATTGACCTCTTCCTTCAGCACCACGTGGTCGGTCAGCCAGAGGGCATGATAACCCAGTTCTTCCGCCCACCTAGCCGTCTTGATTAAATTCTCCGGGCTGGCCTTGGCCCCGGCATTGTGAATAATTACGCCAACTTCCATAAGAATTGCCTCCCCTAATTGAAAGTCCACAGATTCACACAGATGATCACAGATGATTTCAGATTCTTTATCTTTTTCTGATTATATCTGTGTGTATCTGCGTCCACCTGTGGACCTGATTCGCATCAAATGACAAGAATTTCGCGGGCGGTCTGATTCAGGCTGTAAGCGCCCTCCGCAGAAACGACGACGACATCTTCCACCCGAGTGAAGCAGCGCCCTTCAACCCAAATGCTCGGCTCGACGGTAAAGCACATGTTGGCCTGGAGCACACTTTTATCACCCTTGGCCAGGAAGGGCGGCTCATGCACGTCAATGCCAATACCGTGGCCGAGACGGTGGAAGAAATTGGGGCCATAGCCAGCTTCTTCAATCACCCGGCGGGCGGCTGCATTGGCCCCCTCGGCGGTAATCTGACCGGCTTTCATCGCCGCCATCCCATTAGCCTGGGCGGCCATCACCAGCTCGTGGATGCGGCGTAATTCGGCATCAGGGTCGCCGCAGTGGACGGTGCGGCCAAAATCGTTGACATAGCCATCCAGCACCACCCCAAAATCAAAGGCAATGACCCGCCCCGGCTGGGCTTCGACTCCCCCGGCGCGGCCAACCCCTTCCAGCATGTCGCCGACGCCAGGGCCTTTGATCATAATGCCGGTGACAAAAGAAGAGCCTTCGGTCCCGTGCTTGAGCATTTGATGCTCCACCTCGATCATGATGTCGCTTTCGGTCATGCCCATCTTCAAATTTTTAAAGACATCACCAAAGATAGCATCGGTCACCAGGGCCGCTTTACGCATCAATTCAATTTCTTCGGCATCCTTGATCGCCCGCATGGGTGAGACGACATCCCATGTGCCCTCGAATTTGGTCCCCGGCACAACTTTCTGGATCTCGTAAATGGTCGAGGCCATGCCCTCGCGAGGGATAGCGATAGTCTTGCCAGCCAGGTTGTACTTGGTCATGAGTTGCTTGGCCAGAGCCGGTACATCGTCTCCGTCGTCAATCTTGATGACCTCCGTAATCCAGGGCTTATCCTTAGCCTGATCCACAATAAAGTGATGGGCCAGGTAGGGCGCGACAAACACGCATTCGGTCGGGGTCAAAACGGCTCCATAGAGCCACTCGCCGTGCATGTGGCTTTTGGTTGCGTTGGGCCGCTGCCGGCGCACCCCGGTCAAGTACTCCATATCGCCTGACGGCGCCAGAAACGTCGCTGCCCAGCCTCTGGCATCCATCTCCTCCCGGACTTTTTGTAACCTGCGTTCAAATCTGCTCATGACTTATAGCCTCCTAAAAAATGGATTAAAATAGGACTTTAATCAAAACGTTCGTGGTGCGTCTCACGTGAAATAAACGGAATACGCAATACGCACCACCTTAGAGTTTAATCTCCTCAGTTCCTCTCACTTACTCTTCTAATCTCCACCCGCCGCCCCATGAGGATGCGGGCCATCACGATCACACCTACCACCGCTAAACCACCCACCACATAAAAAACAGTGATAATCCCCAGCCGGTCGGCAACAATACCCAAAAAGAAGGGCGCCACGCTGTCCCCCACACTGGCCGCCGCCATATACATCCCCAGCGCCGCCCCCCGGCTGGAAGGGTCAGCGTGTTCGGCGACGGTGGTTTGCCCTGAGGTGAGATACAGGCCATAAGCGACCCCTTCGACCATCAGCAGCAGCATCAAAACAGTGGCATTGCCTGATTGAGGCAGAGCAAAGGCGACGATGGCTGAGCCTATTAGTGCTGCTAACATCACCCGATAGCCGGGAAAAATTGTACCTAAAGCCCCGGCAGGCAGTCGCGCAAAGGTTGATGCCAGCGCGCGGGTGGCAAACAGCGACCCAATGAGAGCCTGACCCATCCCCAGACCATTGGCATAAATCGGAACAAAAGTCACAATCAATCCATTAAAAACCAGATTGGATAGAATGGTCCCCACACATGCTGCCAGAATGAGCGGATTCGCCAGCATGACCCCCAGTTGCCGCTTCCAAGAGGGCATACCGGGTCCCACCAAGCGGGTGGGGCTGGGTTGGTCGGGTACGCCTCGCCAGGCCAGACCAAAAGCCGCGACAGCCCCTAGCAGGGCGATCAAGTAGGCGCTGGGATAGCCGGAACTGGCCGCCACTCGCCCGCCCAGCAGCGAACCCAGAGCAAAGCCCAGGCCCATCGCCGTCGTGATCAGGCCAAACACTAAGCTGCGTTCACGGACCGAGGTGACATCGGCCAGATAAGCCAGGGCAATGGTCAGGGTGGCCGTAAAACCGACCCCAAACAGCACATTAATCCCCAACAACCCATAAGGTACAGTGACGACGCTGTAGAGCAGCGCCGCCAGCGCCATTAAAGCCATCCCGGCCATCAGGATACTTTTACGCCCCCGCCGGTCAGAAAAAGTCCCGATGAACAAGCTGGAACCGAAGCGGGCCAGGCCCATCGTCGCCGCTAAAATGCCGACCAAGCTTAGCGACGCGCCCAAACTCTGGGCAAAGAGCGACAGCGTCGGCGAGACGATGCCGATAATCATATCGGTCAGGAAGGCAAACAGGCAAATAGTGATGACTTCTCGGCGGCGAAGAACAGCCCAAATCCGGGATTTGGTTTCGCTCATATTTACTTGTGCCCGAATTTAGCCTCGTGGGCAA
The DNA here is from genome assembly GCA_016860845.1 of Chloroflexota bacterium. The sequence continues at coordinate 23,729 of BOKF01000048.1, read as the reverse complement.
CTTCGGCCTCGGCCACCATTCGCTCAAACGTCCCGTCCGCTCGGTGAAAGGCCAGCCAACTGTTGAGCCAATTCAGCAAACGCGGATCGCCCGGCCTGATGCATGGATGGATACAGTCACGATAAGGAACGACGGGCTGGCCATCGGCGCCGGTCAAAACAGTACATTCCGGGTGCGACCGGAGGAAACCCGGCACCAATGTATCGTGCAGGCAGGCATCTGCCTCGCCCAGCGCCACTGCCGCCAGGGCTTCTTGAGCCGTCGGCCATATCCGCAGTTTGGCCAGAGGATAGCGCCACCGCGAGTGGATTTCTTGCGATGAACTTGTCGCTCCAGCAATTACCCGCTGCGCCTGGTTGAGATCTGTCTCATCTTGCCATTCACGGTTGCGTCGGACGACGACCCGCCCTTCCTCGCACAACAGACTGTGAACCGTAAATTCGACCTCAAAGGCACGTTGAGGGGTGAGGGTGTGCTTGATGCTGATGTCCACCCGGCCCGCCAGCAGCGCCGCTAGATGCTCAGCCCAGGGCAGTTCGACAAATTCAACCCGAACGCCCAAATCTTCGGCCAGCAATTGTCCCACCAATCCGACAAGGCCGGCTGGTTCGCCCGTAGCCGGGTCGAGATACTGGGCTGCCGTATCATCCCAATGTGCACTGATCCGAATCAACCTGCGGGTACGAATTTCATCCAGAAGTGAGACACTACTTTGGGTAGACACTTTATTTTTTCTCTTTCATACAGCCAGATCCCCACCATCCACTAGCAGGGCAGTCCCGGTGATATAAACTGATTCCTCGGATGCTAGAAACAAGGCCGCGTTAGCCACATCCAGCGGCGTGCAGAGGCGGCCCAGCGGATTGAGGCTGGCAAACTTTTCCTTGCGCTGCTCAATCGCTCCTGAAGAAAGCTGCTGTAAGAACTGGCGGCGATCCAACGTCGGCTTTTCCAGCGCCCCCGGGCAGATACAGTTGACCCGGATATTGTACGGGGCATAATCCAGCGCCATCTGGCGGGTTAACGAAACGACCCCGCCCTTGGAGGCGCAGTAGGCCGCCTCGCCCGGTGTGGCCGCCAAACCGGCCCGCGAGGCGGTGTTAATGATAACGCCGGATCGTTGCGCCATCATCACCGGCAGAGCGTGACGCGACCCCAAAAAGACCCCGGTCAGGTTAATGGCAAGGGTCCGGTCCCAATCCTCCTCCGTCGTTTCGACGACAGTTGTCGCCTGGGGCAGGTCAATCCCGGCGTTGTTAAACAGAACATCGAGCCGGCCCCACCGCTCGAACGTAGTCTGGACCATACACTCCGTATCTGACCAACTGGACACATCAACTTTAATAAAAAAGGCCGACTCGCCGATCAGGTCGGCGGTCTCCCGGCCCAATTTTTCACTGATGTCGGCCACAGCTACCCTGGCCCCTTCACGGGCAAAGAGCAGGGCGCTTTCCCGCCCGATCCCGGAGCCGGCCCCGGTAACAATCGCCACCTTATCAGCCAGCCGCATCAATTATAATCCTGGCTGATGATTTTTTGAATCGTGACGACTGCCAGAACCGACGGCACCTCACGAACCGACTCGGCGTACCGCTGGGCCGCTTCTTCAGTATCGTGATAATGGCGAATGATCCGCCACCACAGCTCGCGCTCCAGCGGCTCACCCCAAGCGATCAGTTCCACGGTGCCGTAAATCATAACGGCCCGCGCGTCAGGATGACAGCCATCCACACACAGGCTGATCTGCGGGTCGCGCCGCAGATTGCGATACTTGGCTGTTCCGGTCGAGAGGCTGATAAAAATGCGGCCAGCATCGTAAAGATACCACACCGGGCTGAGCTGCGGCGGTCCTTCGGTGGTATTGGTCCCGGCAATGGCATGCCGGGGTAGTAATAAGAACTGCTCAATTTCGGCAGGAGTCATGGCAAGTATTGGCATTTTTACTCCGCTATTAACGTACCCACAATTTCTTCGGCCCGGTTGATGACCGTACTCAGGTGAGCTTCACCAGGACAGAGGAACAGCACACCGTTTGGCAATCGTTCGACCAAGTAGCGCGCCGTGGCCGGGTAGACCAGGTTATCCACCTCACCATGCCACACGTAAAATTTCATCATAATTTCTTCCAGTCGAAAACCCCAGGGCCGGCCTTCGAGGGCGATGCCGGCTATTGCCCCACGAGTCCCCTGGCGCACACATTCGCCGACGCCCTGGGCAAGCGTGGCAGACAATTCGGGATGATCACGAAAAACCAGCTTATCCACTTCCGGCGAGTTTTTATCCAGTTCGGCCATAGCTTTAGCCGGGTCGCGTTTTAGCTTATTAGTTTCTCGGCGCAACAGCGGCCGGGCCAGCCAGGGCGCTTTTTGGGCCAGCCGCACCAGTTGAAGTTCTTGTTTGAACAGATACCGGCCCGGATTGGGCAGGTCAAGCGGCCCGATCCCGCTGACACTCCCGGCTGCCCTCAAGCGGCCAGTCATAAAGCGGGCGCAGGCAAAGGCATAGGGCGCTCCCGAAGAAACCCCGACAACCGCGAAACGGTCGAGGTTCAGCCTATCGGCCAGAACCTCCACATCCTCCGGCCAGTGGCGGATAGCGAAACCTTTTTTGAAATCCGACAGCCCCAGCCCCGGCCGGTCCGGGCTGATAATTCGCGCCCCCAGTTTCAGCCCGGCTGTGTGAAAGTTCACCCCTTCCAGGCGCGATGAAGGCCAGCCATGGAAGTAGAAGATAGGTTTGCCCAGCAGATCACCATATTCGGCATAGCCCAGGTTCCGCCCATCCGGCAGCTTGACAACGTTGTCCGTTTTCGGCATCAATCCCATACTTGAGAGTTAGAATTCGATGGTTTGGCCGAGGCCCAACTCCCGCGCCCGGCGGTAGACCCAGGCAGCGGCCGCTACATCCTGCAAAGCCACCCCCACCGACTTAAAAATTGTGATTTCCTGCGGGTCCGTCCGCCCGGCCCGCTGCCCGGTCAGCACTTCACCCAGGTCGGCATGAATCGCTTCCCTGGTTATCAGCCCCTTTGACAGCGGAATGAGCAAATCGCCGGCCTCCTCCATAGCCGAGGCATGCGTATCTACCACAATTTTGGCGCGCTGCACAATTTTGTCGTCCAGTTCTCGCCGGTCCGGGATGCCAGAACCGACGCAGTTGATATGCGTCCCTTCGGCAAACCAATTCCCGTCTACTATCGGTTCGCGGGCTGTGGTGGCCGTAACCACAATATCCGCCCCTTCGACGGCGGCCCTGGCGCTTGAAACCGGGGTTACTTCAATGCCTAACCTGGCCGCCATCCGCTCGGCAAAGTCGGCGCGCCGGTCGCGGTCGCGGCTGTAGACCCAGGCTGTCTGGATGGGCCGCACGGTGCACATCGCCACCAGGTGCGATTCCGCCTGCACCCCCGACCCCAAAATGCCCACCGTTGCCGCTTCCGGCCGGGCCAGGTATTGGGTCGCTACCGCGCTGCCAGCAGCCGTACGCAGCCCGGTAATCGAGGCCCCCTCCATAATCGCTAACAGCGCGCCGGTTTGCGGGTCATGCAGCAGCACCATCGCCACAATAGCCGGCAGCCCTGCCGCCGGATTACCGGGATAGAAGGTCAACACCTTGACGGCCATCGCCCCGGTTTGAGTTTGAGCGGTGGGTGATTGGCCCAGATAAGAGGGCATGGCAATGTAGAGACCATCCTGGCCGGGCACCTTCATACCCAGGCGATGGGGAGTTTGAGCGTTCCCCAGACCGTGCTCGCGAAAGGCATGTTCCTGCGAAGCAATACACTCCGCCATTGGCAAGGCAGTTTCCACATCGGCGCGGGTTAATAGAAGTACCATGGAAAACTTAAAGCTCCCTTAATTCCTAAGCGGATTTACGATTTCAGATTGACGATTTACGATTATAGAGTCAAATTATGACCCTAATCGTAAATCAAAAATCGAAAATCGTAAATTGATTTATGGCCCACCGACCAAGAACCCTTCAGTCAGGGGATCGTCTGCGGTCAACACAAATTGGTGCAGGCCGGTGATAAAGGCCCGCCCGCTAATTTCGGGGATGACCGCTTTTTGACGGCCAATCACCGTCTCCTCGACCAATCTCCCCCGAAAGATCGTGCCAATAATACTTTCGTGAATAAACTCCTGGCCCAGTTGCAGTTGGCCTTTAGCCCAGAGTTGAACCATGCGGGCGGAGGTGCCGGTGCCGCCAGGTGAGCGGTCGAAGATGTGCTCGCCCATCGTCACCAATCCTTTGCTATGCGCAAAAGGGTTGTCCGGCGGGCCAACAAAGAGGGTCAGGTTCACCGGCTCCCGCTGGCCGGTCGCAGGATGGACCACCTCGATTTGCTCATTCAAGGCATCCCGAATGACCCCGCCCAGGCGTAATAATTCATCAATGTGGGCCGAGCTGAGCGGTAGACCTACCTGCGCCGCTTCGACCGCCACATACCACAGGCCCCCATAGACTATGTCCACAGTCAGACGTTCCAGCCCCGGTACGTCGAGTTCGACATCACAACGATAAGCAAAAGCAGGGAGATTGCGAAAGGTAATGTTTTTTACGGTCCGGCCAGCTACTTCAACCTGGAGGGGAATCAGGCCGCCCAAAGTCTCAAAGGTGAGCTGAGTGACCGGCTCAGTCACCGGGACCAGACCCAATTCCACCAGGGCCGTCACGATGCCGAGCGTGCCATGACCGCACATATTCAGGAAGCCAAAGGAGTTCATAATCAGCCCGGCGGCGGCGGCTTCTGGCCGGATGGGTGCTGTCAGCACAGCGACGTGCATGGCCGAGTGCCCACGCGGTTCCTGGGTCAAAAAACGGCGCAGATGATCCCAATGCGCCTCAAAATAATCCCGCTTTTCGGCCATGGTTGCGCCAGGCAGGGGGGGCAGCCCGGCGGTCACAATCCGGGTTGGCTCACCGGCGGTGTGGGTGTCAACCGTAGTAATCAGGCGAATGGTATCCATTTTTATTCCAGAATGATGAGCGGCTCATCGCCCTGGACCATTTCGCCTTCCTGTTTTAGAATCTTCAGTATCTTGCCATCGAAAACCGTGTCTACGTTGATTTCCATTTTCATGGACTCCAGAATTACCAGCGTATCGCCGGCGCTGACCACATCGCCCTCGCTGACGAGGATGCGCCAGACGTTGCCGGTGAGCGGGGCAACAATTTCCATAGTGTATCTTTCCTCCTGCGAGTAGGACAAACTGCTAGTTTGTCGGAATGGAGCAAGCTGGCAGCTTGCCTTACGCTAAGGGTTTTGCTAACAAACTGACATCGTACGTTCCGGCCAAAAACGCCGGGTGCGCCAGAATCTTTTGATGCAGCGAAATATTGGTTTTAATCCCCTCGATTTGAAATTGGGCCAAAGCCGCCTGCGTCCGGGCGATGGTCTCGGCCCGGTCAGTTCCCCAGACAACCAGTTTGGCTAGCAAGGGATCGTAAAAGTGGCTGACAACCGTCCCTGTCTGCACCCACGAGTCCAGCCGGATATGCTCGCCGCGTGGCTCTTGGTAGGTGGCAATCGTACCCGGCGAAGGGAAAAAGTTGACCGGATCTTCAGCGTAAATGCGGCACTCGATGGCATGACCGCGCTGGGCCAGATCGCGCTGGCGGAGGGACAAAGGCTCGCCCGCCGCAATTTTGATCTGTTCCTGGACCAAATCTACCCCCGTGACCAGCTCTGTCAGTGGATGCTCCACTTGAATCCGGGTGTTCATTTCCAGGAAGTAGAAATTGCACTCCGGGTCCATGATAAACTCGACGGTTCCGGCGCTTTGATAACCAACCGCCCGCCCGGCGGCCAGGGCGGCCCCGGTAATTTTGTGCCGGGTTTCCGGGTCGAGCGCCGGGGAGGGCGACTCCTCCAACACTTTTTGATGCCGCCGCTGGACCGAACACTCGCGCTCAAAGAGATGGATAAGCTGCCCGTGCTGGTCGCCCAGCAGTTGCACTTCGATATGCTTCGGCTGCGGAATGTACCGTTCCAGGTAGAGTAAAGGATTGCCAAAGGCCTGCTGCGCCCGGCGCTGGGCCTGTTCCAGGCCCCCGGCCAGCTTTTCCGGCCCGGCTACCTGGATCATGCCGATACCGCCGCCGCCGGCTGCCGCTTTGATCAGTAAAGGATAACCTACCTTTTCGGCCAGGGTGGCCAGTTCGGATGGGTCGGCGTTGAGATAACCGGGTGTGCCCGGCACAATCGGCACCCCGGCCGCAGCCATCATCTGCCGGGCCGCGACCTTATCCCCCATTTTCTGAATAACCTCCGGCGGCGGGCCGATGAAGACCAGTCCGGCCTCGACGCAGCGGCGGGCAAATTCGGCATTCTCGGACAAAAAGCCGTAGCCCGGATGGATGGCTTGCGCCCCGGTCTGCCGGGCCGCCTCCAGAATTGCTTCGATATTAAGATAACTGGCCGGGGCGGGCGGCGGCCCAATCAGCACCGCCTCGTCGGCCTCGGTCACGTGCCTGGCCCCGGCATCGGCCTCAGAGTAAACCGCGGCGGTTTTTATGCCCAGTGCATGGCAAGCTCGGATAACGCGCAGGGCAATCTCGCCCCGGTTGGCGATGAGAATTTTGTCGAACAAAGTAATAAATCCTCAGGTAAATTTCTGTTTTGTGTGATGCGTGATACGTGATGCGTCATAGTCTAGAGAAGATGTCACGCATCACGCATTAGACCGGCATGACCCCATTCCGCCGCTCGATCCGCTTGACTTCTTTTTGCGAGTAAACCTGGTAGCGATTGATCAATTCCTGGCGAAGAGCATAACCGGGGACGACATTTTCGATGAAGAATTCCGACGCCACCGAGTAGGGGTCAATGTTTTCCTCATACTCCCGCCGCTTGTCGGCGATGTACGCCTCGCGTTCTTCTTCGGGCAGTTCCATAATCTTGTTGTAGTGGATGGCATTGATCGCCGCTTCCGGTCCCATCACCGCCGGGCGAGCCGTCGGCAGGGCGATGGTGCAGTCGGGCTGCATGGGGTTGCCCGACATGGCCAGGTAGCCGCCGCCATACGCCTTGCGAACCATCACACAGATGCGCGGCACTTTGGCCTCCGATACGGCAAAGAGCATCTTGGCTCCGTGGCGAATAATGCCCTGCTTTTCCACGTGGGAGCCGATCATAAAGCCGGGCACATCGCACAGGAAGAGCAGCGGAATGTTGTAGGCGTTGCACATCCAGATGAAGCGGGCCGCCTTGTCCGACGAGTCGACAAAGAGCACCCCACCCTTGACCTTGGATTGGTTGGCCACAATCCCCACGGGCCGCCCGCCCAGGCGAGCCAGTCCGGTGATCAGCTCCGGCGCGAACAGCTTTTTGATCTCAAACCAGCTCCCCTCGTCAATCAGGCGAAAGATAAACTCGTACATATCGAAGGGCGTGCCCTGGTTGACCGGCACGATTTCCTCAAGCTCGCGGCCCGGAGCCGGCGCTTTGGCCGGGACCAGCGCTGTTTTTTCCTGCCAGTTTTGCGGCATAAAGTCGAAATACTGCTTGGCCGCGTTGAGCGCCTCGATTTCATCCTTGGCCAGGTAATCGCCCAGGCCGCTCATGGCGCAGTGCATGCGCGCCCCACCCATCTGTTCCAGGGTCACTTTCTCGCCGATGACCATCTCGGCCATGCGCGGCGAGCCGAGGTAGGCGCTGACGTTTTTATCTACCATAATGGTGATGTCACACAGCGCCGGCACATAGGCCGACCCCGCCGGCGAAGGCCCAAACAGCACGCAGATTTGAGGCACCCGGCCTGAAATCTGAATCTGGTTGTGGAAAATATTGCCCATGGCATCGTGGCCGGCGTAGCAGTACTGCTGCTCGTCCAGCCGCGCCCCGGCCGAGTCGACCAGATAGATCAAGGGGATGCCCAGTTCGTCGGCTTTCATCTGGGTGTAGGTCATCTTCTGGTAGGTTTTGCGGCCCCAGGTGCCGGCTTTGACCGTCATATCGTTGGCGATTACAGCCACCTGGCGGCCATTGATCTTGCCAAAGCCAGTCACTACGGCGTCGGCGGGCAGGTTGTCCAGGCTGCGGGTCAGCAGGCCGTCTTCGAGAAAGGAATCCGGGTCGAGCAGGTAAGCCAGCCGGTCCCGCACAAACATCTTGTTCTGTTCTTTTAAGCTTTGGTGGTACTTTTCGGCCCCACCCTTTTTGAACCGCTCAATGGTCTCGATGAGCCGTTCCTGGGGGTGGGGAGTAGATTGGTCGGACATGCTTTTATCTCCTGTCATACACTCTCAAAAAGAATTTAAGAAATAAGAATTAAGACAAAGCTCACTCTTTCTAGTTTCTTATTTCTATAGGAGTTACGCAGTCGGCTGCAAAAACCTTCCCGGAAGCTAGATTTAAGCGCCAAAGCTACCTTGTAATCCAAACACCTTGACCCCGAGTCAGCTTCCGGGAAGGTGAACTGCGTAGCTCCTATTCTAATTTCTAGTTTCTAATCTCTTATTTCTTACTCTACCACGACTTCCATCCGCAGCAGGGCCGTGCCCATCGCTTTGCCGGTTTGGTCAAAACGGAGGGTGCGGGTCGCCCCGCCGTCGAGGGCATTGTGCAGCACGACCTCCAGGGCGTGGATGTTAGGCAGTTCATAAATCTTGACCGGCCCTTTGACCATCTCGCCAAAGAAAGCCTTGACCCGTTCCGGCGTGACCTCCCGCCGGATGATCTCGTAATTCTCGGCATTCAGGGCCAGCAGGCCGATGTTGCAAATATCGCCTTTATCGCCCGAACGGACGTAGGCCAGTTCTCGTAGTTGTACTTTTTCCATAGATTCATCCTCGTAGGACAAACTGTTAGTTTGTCCATATCTAGACAAGCTAACAGCTTGTCCTACTGGGCAGGGCGTTTGCGCATCAACAAACTGTAGTTATTGACCAAAACGGGCTGTTTATCCTGATTAATCACTTCAAACTTGAAATCCACCACGCCGGAACCGTCGTTGCGCTCGCGCATGCCGGTCACTTCCATTTCCAGGTGAATCGTGTCGCCGATGAAGACGGGCCGCAGGAAACGCAGTTTGTCCACGCCGTAAAGCGCCTCACACTTTTCCGGGTCCGCCGGAACCATGCCGGTGGCCATAGACATGACCAGAAAGCCCTGAGCAATCCGCTGGCCGAAGCGGCTCTGGGCGGCATACGCTTTATCCACGTGGATGGGGTGGAAATCGGAACTCAGGCCCGAAAAGTTGACAATATCGGCCTCGGTCAGCGTTCGACCCCGCGTCACCCAGCGCTGGCCGGGTTCAAATTCTTCAAAATAGCGATCTGGCATCGAAAATCCTCACTTGAAAATTAATTCAGGAATATGATACGTGATACGTGATGCGTAAAGATTCACGTATCACGCATCACGTATCACGCTTCACCAATTCGGCTTGCGCTTCTCCATAAACGCCGAAATCCCCTCGCGCAAATCTTCGCTAAGCATGTAGTTGACCCGCAGACTCCGGCCATAGGCCAGCGCCTGGGAATAGGTCATCCCGGCTGTATCCCAGAAGAGACGCTTGCCCAGGTGCAGCGCCTCACGGCTCTTCTCGGCCAGGTCACGGGCCAGAGCCAGGGCCGACCCCTCCAGCTCCGCCGCCGGGACCACCTGGTTGACCAGCCCGATCCGCAGCGCCTCCTGGGCGCCGAAGATAGCCCCGGTGAGCGAGAGTTCCAGGGCCTTTTTGTCGCCCACCGCCCGGCGCAGGGCCGGCAGGACGATCAGCGGAAACAGCCCAATCTTGATCTCGGTCATGCCGAATTGGGCATCGTCGGCGGCCACGGCCAGATCACACAGAGCAGTCAGGCCGGTCCCCCCGGCCAGGGCATAGCCCTGAACCGCCACGACGACCGGCTTGGTCATTTGCGGTGGCAGGCTGAACAACTCTTCCCACAACGCCCCGCTTTGCCAGTGGCGAAAAGCCCGCTCGTCAACCTCGACGGCAAACTCGCGCAAATTGCCCCCTGCCGAAAAATTCTTCCCGGCCGCCGCCAGCAGCACCACCCGCACCGCGTCGTCCGCCTCGGCCTGCCGCAGCGCTGCAATCAACTCGCCGACCATGGCATAGGTCAGGGCGTTGCGCTGGTCCGGGTCATTCAAGGAAATCCGGGCCAGGCGATCTTCAATTTGATAGAGAATTTTGGGTTCGGTCATAATTACACCGTATACACCCTCGTCTCCACCTTCAGCGCATCGCGCGGCACCAGCGTCGGCCAGGCGGCAATGACCGGCCTGGGGCGGAAGGGTACGCCAAAAGCCGTACCGGCCCCGCCGAGGGTCCACAGGTGGGTCGCCTCGCGACGGACTACATCGGCTTCCTGCTGGGTCCGGCACTTGGCCGCCAGCCGCAGGCCGACTTCATTCATGTCGCCTTCCGGGAGCGGCGCGGTTGAGCCGTGCAGGGTGTTGATCCCCAGGTAATCGAAGCGCAGTTCCTCCGGCTCGACGCCGAGCAGCTTGAGCCGCTTGCGCACAATATCCTCGGAGCGTTGGGCCTTAGCCAGGGCATCCGGCCAGGAGTAGAGTAATAACCCCTCGGCAATCCAGCCGTCCTGATAGCCGATGAGCACCTTCAGGGTGTCGGGCCTGGCCCTGCCGCTGATGTCCGTCACCCGTACCTGGTCGGGGCCGACCTCCTCCAGGCGCAGGGTACTGAAATCAACCACCCCATCCGGCAGGATATAATTAGCCGGGTCGGCCACCTCATAGGTGATCTGCTCCTTGACCGTCCACTGGTTGACCACCCCGCCGGAGCCGGGTACTTTGCTGATCACCGCCGAGCCGTCCTCGCCGAACTCGGCAATGGGGAAGCCGATGTGCCAGGGTTCGACCGCCTCGCGCCACTGGCACGAGCCGCCGCCGGTGCAGAAACAGGCGCACTCGATGATGTGGCCCACGGCCACCGCCGCCCCAATCCGGTTCCAATCAGGCTGCTCAAAAGTCCAACCAAACTCATGCATAATCGGCCCAACGGTTAAGGCGCTGTCGGACACCCGCCCGGTGATGACCATTTCCGCCCCGCCGGCCAGTGCCTCGATAACCCCTTCGGAGCCGATGTAAGCATGCGCGGCGACAATATCCTGTCGAATGCGCTCCAGCCCTTCTTCGCCGGTGTCGAGATTAACAAATTTGACTCCTTCCTGGGCCAGGGTATCAAGCTGGTTGGACACGTCGTCGCCCGTGACAACGCCGATATCAATCCCGGTAATGCCCAGCCGGCGAGCCAGTTCCATGACCTCGCGCCCGCCGGCTTCCGGGTTGGCTCCCCCAGCGTTGGTAATCATCTTAACCCCGTTCCGGTGGGTCAGGGGTAATAACGCCTCGGTCCAGGGAATCAAATCGGCGATATAACCCTGGGTGGGATTCTTGTTTTTCTGCCGCTGCAGCAGGGCCATGGTCAGCTCCGAAAGGTGATCCAGGCCCAGGTAATCCAATTCACCTTTGTCGGCCAGCTCTACTGCCGGATCAAGCATATCGCCCCAGTAGGCCGAGCCGTTGCCAATGCGTAATGTTTTCATCTAAATCTCCAAGAGTACAGAAGTAGTCAGTAGTCAGTAGTCAGAAAAGAGAGTGCTATCTGGCTACTGACTACTCTTAGTCTCCTACTTTTACGATCACTGCTTCCGCTTCGCCGATGCCGCCGCAGAGGGTGGCCAGGCCGTAGTAGGGCCGGGTGTCTCCCGCCGCTGCGCGCCGCCTCCGTAATTCGTACATCACCGTCATGACCAGCCGGGCGGCCGTGGCTCCGGTGGGGTGGCCGATGGCAATCGCCCCGCCGTTAACGTTAGTCTTGGCCCGGATTTGCCCGGCCTTCTCCCGGTCGCCGCCGGCCATAATCAGGGTGGAGACGAGCGGGACGGCGGCAAAGGCCTCGTTGATTTCGATCAGGTCCATGTCGTCAATGGTCAGGCCGGCCTTTTCCAGGGCCAGCCGGGCCGACTCGGCCGGAATCGAGGCGATACGGTCGGGGTGGCCGGAGGCCATAGACCAGCCCAGCAACTGGGCCAACGGCTGCTTCTCCCGGCGTTCCGCTTCCTCTTTAGACATCAAGACCATGGCCGACGCGCCGGTATTGAGACCCGGCGCATTGCCCGCGGTGACGGTCGGGCTGCCGTAAATCAGCGGCAGTTTGGCCAGTTTTTCCAGGGAAGTATCGGGCCGGGGTGACTCGTCCTCCGTGAAAAGAATAGGCGCGCCGCGCTCCTGGGGTACTTCAATCGGCATCAGCTCGTCCTGGAATTTGCCGGCTTCCCTGGCTTTGGCCCAATTTTGGTGACTGCGCACGGCCCAGCGGTCCTGCTCCTCCCGGCCGATGCCGTACTCGACGGCCTCTTCCCCGGCCTGCACCGCCCGCGGTTTGCCGGTCATGGGGCAGGCAATGACCAACTGGTCTTTCAGGGTCACGTCGCCCAGGCGATGGCCCCAGCGGAAATCGGTCAAGAAATAAGGCACCTTGCTCATGTTCTCACTGCCGCCGGCCACAGCGATGCGCGCATCACCCAGCCGGATCGAGCGCGAGGCCAGCGTAATAGCGGCTAATGAGGAACAGCAGGCCCGGTCTACCGTGTAAGCAACCCGGTTGGGCGGAATACCGGCCTCGATCAAAACCTGGCGGGCAATGGAACGGTCGGCCCCCGGCAGGTTGACCCCGGTAGCAACCTCCTCTACCTCCGCCGGATCAATTCCAGCCCGGCGGGTCGCCTCAGCCACGACCTTGCCGCCCAGTTGGGGTAACGTAAAGTCCTTTAACGCGCCGCCAAACTTCCCAAACGGGCTGCGCACGGCGCTGATAACGACGACTTCGTGCATAGTATCCTCCAGAGAGTAAGGAGTAAGGAGTAGGGAGTAGGGAATTTTTCCCCTTATTTCTTACTCCCTTCTTCCTACTCCCTATATTACCGCTTCTTCCTTCAACTTCGCGATTTGCTCTTCCGAATATCCCAGCACTTCGGCCAGGACTTCGGCGTTGTGCTGACCGAGCAGCGGGGCCGGGCCGGTGATTGGCTCTGGGCTGCCGGATAGTTTGACCACCGGGCCGACCAGCTTGACCGAACCGAGAATGGGGTCGGGCACGTCCACCAGCAGGTGGCGGGCCTCGACATGGGGGCACTCAAAAATCTCCTGGGCATTCTGCACCGGCCCGATGGGCAGCCCGACCGCCAGCAGTTTCTCGGTCGCCCCGGCCTTGGTCTGCTGGCGAAACCAGGCTTCGATGATCTCGCCCAGCCAGCCCGACATATTTTTAGCCCGCTCCGGCCCGGAGGTCGCCCCCTCATGGCCGACCAGATCGGGTCGCTCGATGGCCTGGCAGAACTTGGCCCAGTCACCTTCGGTGGCGACAATCAAGGCGACCCAGCCATCCTGGCATTCAAACGGCCCCCAGGGAGCCATGTACGGCTCACGCCCTCGTTCCAGCACGTGCTGGGTCAGCGAGTAGGCGGTTACCGACCGCTCTGCCAGGCCAATAATCGTGTCATACATTGAAACGTCGAGATACTGGCCCCGGCCTGTCTGCATCCGCTCGTACAAAGCCAGCATAATCCCGTAGGCCGCCTGCATCCCGGAGACAATATCGCCGAGGGCCACGCCCAGCCAAGTCGGCGGGCCGCCGGCCTGGCCGCAGGTATTCATCAGGCCGCCCATCGCCTGGGCCACAATATCGTAGGCGGGACGCTTGCTGTAGGGTCCGAGGTAGCCTTCCATGCTGCCAAAGCCGGAGATGCTGGCGTAAACCAGGCCGGGATTCAGTTCCGACAGCTCTTTATAGCCCAGGCCCATCTCGCTCAGCAAGCCGGGCCGGAAATTTTCGACCAATACGTCTGACTGCGCGGCCAAATCACGGAAAATCTGGCGGCCTTTGTCGCTTTTGAGGTTAAGGGTGACGCTGCGTTTGTTACGGTTAAAGCGCAGGAAGTAGCCGCTCTGGGTCTCGCCTTTGTCGTTTTTGATCCTCGGCGCGCCGCCGCGAGCGGTATCGCCACCTTCGGGCCGCTCCACTTTGATGACATTGGCCCCCTGGTCGGCCAGCATCATCGTGCAGTAGGGACCGGCCACTTGAATTTCAAAGCTCAAAACCTTGATCCCGTCAAGGGGTTTGCGAGGTTGATTCATAAGTTCTCCATTCAAACATCTGAAAAAGCAGGTCGCAGGGTCGCAAAAAACGAACTGTTTGCTACCTGCGACTCTGTGACCCTGCTACCCTATTCTTTCGATTATCGTCGCGATGCCCAGCCCGCCGAAACAGCACATGGTTTGCAGGCCATAGCGGCCCTCGCGGCGTTCCAACTCGTGCAGGAGGGTGGTCATAATCCGCGCGCCGCTCGCGCCGAGCGGGTGGCCGAGGGCAATCGCGCCTCCATTGACATTGACCCGCTCCATGTCCGGCTGGATGTCGTTGGCCCAGGCCAGCACTACCGAAGCAAAGGCTTCATTGATCTCGATCAGGTCCATCTGGTCCAACTTCAAGCCGGCTTTGGCCAGGATTTTGCGGGTGGCCGGAATCGGCGCGGTCAGGGCCAGCACCGGGTCATCCCCCACCACCACTTGGGCCACAATCCGGGCGCGCGGTTTCAGCCCCATTTCTGCCGCCTTCCCTTCCGACATCAGCAGCAAAGCAGCCGCCCCATCAGAAATCTGGCTGGCGTTGCCGGCGGTGATGACCCCATCCTCTTTAAACGGCGTCTTCAGGGTGGCTAACTTCTCCAGGCTGGTATCCGGCCGGACTCCCTCGTCGCTGTCCATGCGTCGGGCTGCGCCGTCAACGGTCACGTCCAGGGGCAGAATTTCGCGGCGGAAAAAGCCCTCGGATATGGCCTGGGCGGCCAGACGGTGGCTGCACAGGCTGAATTCATCCAGCGCCTCGCGGGGCAAACGCCACTTTTCGGCAATCATCTCCGCCGACAGGCCCATCTGCACCATCGGATAACGCTCTTTGAGAGCGTCGGTAAAGGGATTGCCGGGACCGTTGGCGCGGGTGCTGCCCATCGGTACGCGGGTCATGCTCTCCACCCCGGCGGCAATCACGATCTCCGCCGCGCCGCTCTCGATCAAGCTGGCGGCAAAGTGGACCGCCTGCTGGCTGGAGCCGCATTGGCGATCAATGGTCACCGCCGGCACTTCGGGGGGAAAACCAGCCAGCAGGGCCGAGTTGCGCCCAATATTGAGCGCCTGGTCGCCGACCATGGAGACACAGCCCATGATGATGTCTTCTACCTGGCCAGCTTCAACCCCCACCCGGCACACGACCTCGTTCAGCACGGCGGCGGCCAGTTCGGTGGGATGGGTATCTTTGAGCAAACCGTTCCGTTTGCCAACCGGCGTGCGGACAGCTTCAATTATTACTGCTTGGGGCATACGTTTCTCCCGCTAACCTATCTTTCCTTAATAACCAATTTACCACCCACCTGCAAAAAAACATCCTTCGATATGCCTCCGGCACTCAGGATGATTCTTTGCAACATCCCTCGATATGCCCTTCGCTTCACGCTTCACGCATCACACTTCAGGTCTACCTCAATCACCAGCAGCTTGACTTCCGCATCACTTTCATTGCGCAAGCCATGTTCACCGTGGGGAGGGTTGACAATGAAATCGCCCGGCTTGACCTCGTGTTCCTGGCCGTTGAGGGTCATGAGGGCCTGGCCTTCGATGATAAAGTAGATTTCCTCGTTCTCGCCGTGGCGATGCTGGCCAATCGTCACGCCCGGCGGAACGACCAGGTATTCGATAAAATGCCAGGCCCCAGCGAGCTTTTTCGTCTGAAACATGCGGGCAATTTCGATGGAACCCTGCCCCTCGTGAGCCACAATCAACTCGCACGGCGTGTCATACACATTTTCGATGGACATGCGCCTCTCCAATCCTAAACACAAAAAGTCTAGAACGTGGTGCGTGGTCCGTTTTTTACGCAACACGCAATACGCAATACCTCAAATTACCTGGCTCGGCCTATACGTCCCGTACACTCCCCGCAACGCCTCGCAAATTTCGCCGAGGGTGGCATAGGCTTTGACACTCGCAATCAAGGCCGGCATCAAGTTCTCGTTTAGCCGGGCTGCTTCCACCAAATCGGCCAGGCTTTGCTTGACCTGGGCATTGTCGCGCTGCCGGCGGAGCGCCTGCACCCGCTCGATCTGGCGCTGCTCCATTTCGGGGTTGCCTTTAAAAACAGGGATTTTTTCCTCGTTCTGACTTTGGAACGCATTCAAGCCGACCAGTATCCGCTCTTCCGTTTCAATCTGGCGCTGGTACTGGTAGGCGGCGTCACCCAGTTCGCGGTGGTAGAAGCCATTTTCGATACAGCGGACCGCCCCGCCCAACGTTGCAATTTTGTCGAGATAGCGCTGCACCTCTTGTTCTAGCTTATCAGTCAACGACTCAATGACGTAAGAACCGCCGAGCGCATCCACAGTGCCGGTCACTCCGGCCTCATGCGCGACAATTTGCTGCGTCCGCAGCGCGACGGTGGCCGCTTCTTCGGTGGGGATAGAGTAAGCTTCGTCGTAGGAGGAGGTGGCAATGGTCTGGACGCCGCCCAAAACCGCGGCCAGCGTCTCGATCGCTACCCGGGTAATGTTGTTCAACGGCTGCTGGGCCACCAGATTGCCGCCGAGGGTATAGGCAAAAATCTTCAATTTCATCGCTTCAGGGTTTTGCGCCCCGTATTTCTCCCGCATCAGCCTAGCCCAGATCCGCCGCGCTGCCCGGAATTTAGCCACCTCTTCCAGAAAATCTACGCCCGCCGAGAGGAAGGTCCAGAGCTGCGGGGCAAAGGTATCAATACTGAGACCGCGCTGTAACACGTTGTCCACGTAAGCCAGGCCATTGGCAAAGGTAAAGGCCAACTCCTGGGCCGCCGTGCTGCCGCTATCTCGAATGTGATAGCCGCTCATCGCCAGCGGGGTCCAGCCCGGCAGGTGATGGGCGCAATACTCAATCACGTCGGCTGACAGCTTGACCCCCGTATCTGGCGGGAAAATGTACGTACCACGAGCAATGTATTCTTTCAGCACGTCATTTTGAATGAACATGCGTGTGTCAGCCAGATTAACCCCCTGCTTTTCAAAAGCGGCGATATACATCGCGGCGATGATCGGGCCAATGGAATTGGCCGTGGTCCGAATCTGGCGCACTTTTTCCAGGGGAATGCCGGCAAACAGCCGCTCCATATCGGCCAGCGAGCCAATATGAACCCCGACCTTGCCCACCTCACCCGACGCCATGGGCTGATCGGCATCGTAGCCGCATTGGGTCGGCAGGTCAAGGGCGATGGAGAAGCCGGTCTGACCGCGTTCCAGGAGAGCGCGGTAGCGTTCGTTAGCCTCTTCCGCCGAGCCGTAGCCGGAATACATGCCCATGACCCAGAAGTTGCTGCGGTACATGGTTGGGCTAACGCCACGGGTGAAAGGATAAGCGCCCGGATAACCCAAGCCAGTCTCCGGGCCAGCGCCGTTGCCCGGCCAATCCTCGTGGGTGTAGAGTCGCTCCAGGGGCAGACCGGAAATGGTAGTAAAGATGTCTTTCCGCTCCGGCTCAGCCTTCAATCCAGCCGCCAGAATTTTCGCTTCCCACTCGCTTTTGTTGCTAATCTCCAAGTCCGACATTTCGTATCCCCACTCTTCCACCCTCTCCCTAACCTTCTCCCTGTAAGGGAGAGGGGATTATTGACTCCCTCCCCCTTGCAGGGGGAGGGTTGGGGAGGGGGTCGCGATAATCCGAATCACCTCGGTGCAAGACTCCTGGGGTCTTCCTCCAAATAGCGGCGCAGGGTTTGAATAAAGGCCAGGGCCTCCTGGCCATCAATGACCCGGTGATCAAAGGTCAGCGAGACAGGCAGGATGGGCCGGGCCACAATTTGACCGTTGCGAACCACCGCCTTGTCCTCAATCTTGCCGACGCCCAGGATCGCCGCTTCGGGGGCACGGAGGATAGACGTGCCAAACCAGCCGCCCATTTGCCCCACGTTGGTGATGGTAAACGTGCCATGCTGCATGTCTTTGGGCGTCGTCCGCCGCTCCCGCGCCGCTGCGACCAATTCATCCGCTTGACGAGCCAGTTCAAACAGGTCGAATTGATCCGCGCCGTGCAGCACCGGCACAACCAGCCCATCATCGGTAGCGGTGGCAATGCCGATATTATAGCTCTTTTTGAGCAAAATGGCGGGATCATCGCCATCCAGGTAACAGGCGTTGAGATAGGGGTGCTGCTTTAAAGCTTCGACGCAGGCTTTGATAATGAAGGGCAGGTAGGTTAGGCGCACGCCTACGGCCTCCGCGTGGCGCTGCAAGTAAGCCCGCTCTTTGACTAACGCCTCGGCATCGAATTCATGGAAACCGACGACCTGGGGAACGGTTCGCATCGTTTCGGTCAAAGCCTCGGCGATGCGCCGGCGCAGGCCGCGCACGGGGATACGCTCATCCCCCGCCGCTGGTGTTAGACGTGACAGGTCTGGCTTCGTTGGCGCTGCTTTGGCTGCTGACCGCATCTCGGCATGGCGCTGCACATCCTCGACGTTGATCCGGCCTTTTGGTCCCGTTCCGGTGACTTCCTCTAAAGCAATCCCCAAATCATGGGCCAATTTACGCGCTACCGGTGAGGCGAGGACGGGGGAAGTGGGAGGCTGGAAAGCTGGAAGGCTGGAGGGTTGGAAGTTATCCGCTTCATGTCGCGTCTCCGCCTGTTCGCCTCTTCGGTCCTTCGCCTCCTCGCCGCCGGTCTCAATCGCCAGCAAAAACGCGCCGACCTTAACCCGCTCGCCTTCTTTGGCCGCCAGTTCGATCACCCGGCCGGTGGCGGGGGCAGGCATGGTCACGATGGCCTTGTCGGTTTCCACATCGGCGATGGGCTGGTTTTCCTGAACCCGATCACCGACCTTGACAAACCAGGTGATCACTTCGACGTCGGCCAGCCCCTCGCCCACATCGGGCATTTTGAATTCAAATCTTGCCATGTAATTTACCCAAGAAAGTTTTTCTATCCATTTTTTGGGCCGGGATTTGGGGATTGGGGGATGAAAAAGAAGAAAAAACACCTAATCCCCAAATCCCGGCAAATTCCCTGATTGGGGTGAGATCAGTTCTCGACACTTTTCAGGATTGCCTTGAGCACGCGCTTGCGGTTAATCAAGTAATCCTCTTCCAACATTTGCACCGGGTAGGGCGCATCCGGCCCGCAGACACGAGCAACCGGGCATTTGAGGGAGAAGAAAACATCTTCGTCCTCGGCCAGGGAGGTCAGCACCTCGGCGGCAAAGCTGCCGGTGAAGGAAGCCTCGTCAATGACAACTGCCCGGCCTGTTTTCATCACCGACGCCCGCAGGGTGTCCATATCCAGGGGAACCAGCGTGCGCAGGTCAATGACTTCCACGGCAATGCCCTGCTCAGCAGCGTCATCGGCGGCCTGCCTGGCAATCTCCACCGCTGCGCTCCAGGCGATGACGGTGCAGTCGCTGCCCTCCCGCACGACGCGTGCTTTACCCAGCGGTACGGTATAATCGCCGTCCGGCACGTCACCCCGGATGAGGCGGTAGCCGCGCAGAGGTTCCAGGAACATCACCGGGTCGGGATCGCGGATAGCCGATAGGAGCAGGCCCTTGGCATCGGCGGGGGTGGCCGGGGCGACCAGTTTGAGGCCGGGGCAGTGAGCAAAGTGGGCCACAAAGGAGTCGGAGTGCATCTCCGGAGCGCGGACGCCGCCGCCATAAGGCGTGCGAATCGTGACCGGCAGGTGCAGGCTGCCCCAGGAACGGTAGCGCATGCGGGCCAGTTGTTCGGCAATCTGGTTAAAAGCATTATGCGTGAAGCCCATAAATTGAATCTCGGCCACCGGGATCAAGCCGGAAATAGCCAGGCCAACAGCCGAGCCGATAATGGCGCTTTCAGCCAGGGGCATATCCACTACCCGGTCCCGGCCAAAGCGCTCAAACAGGCCATCCGTCGCCCGGAAGACGCCGCCGGTTTTGCCGACATCTTCACCCAAGACCATGACCCGGCTGTCGCGCTCCAATTCATAGGCGAGGGTATCGCGCACCGCTTCGACAATGGTCAGCTCAGGCATGGGCGTCTCCCTTCAACTCGTCGTATTGTTGGCGCAGGCGCGGGGTCATCTCGGCAAACACGTGGGTCAGCCCCTCGTCCATGCGCGAGACGGGGGCACGTTGAGCCTCTTCCCAGGCCGCATCCAACTCAGCTTTAATTTCGGCCTCCATTTTCTGGGCAATCTCGGCATTCCACTTACCCCGCCGCTCCAGGTAGCGCTGCAAGCGCAGCACCGGGTCCTTGTCACGCCACTGCTCCTTGTATTCGACCGGCTCGTAGCGCGAGGAATCATCGGCGGTGGTGTGGATGCCCAGGCGGTAGGTCACGCCTTCGATCAGGGTGGGACCCTCGCCGCGCCTGGCCCGCTCGACCGCCTGGCAGGTGACTTCGTAGACGGCAAAAAGATCGTTGCCATCTACCTGGATGCCGGGGATACCGGCGGCGATCGCCTTTTGAGCAATCGTTTGGGCGGCGGTTTGGAGGTTTCTGGATAAGGAGATGGCCCAAAAGTTATTCTGGCAGAAGAAAATGACCGGCGCATTGACCACTCCGGCCAGGTTCATCGGTTCATAAAAATCGCCCTGCGAAGTGGCCCCATCGCCAAAGTGAACGACCACCACATCTGTTTTGCCTTGCAATTTCGACCCCCAGGCCAGCCCGACGGCGTGAGAGATCTGACCGGCCACGCCAGCCTGAAACGGCAGCATGCGCACCCCTGCGGGAATGTAGAAGCCAAGCGGGCTGCCCATATGCCACAAAAAATTATTGACCAGAGGCGAGCCGTGCAATAACTGCCCGGCGGCCTCGCGGTACTGCGGCACAAACCAGTCTCGCTGGCGGTCAAGAGCCATCACGCTGCCAACCGTGCATGCTTCCTGGCCAATGCCGGGAGCAAAGGTGACCATCAAGCCGCGCCGCTGCAAGTTGATACACAGTTCATCAAAGCGGCGGCCCAACAAAATAGCCCGCAGCCCTTTGAGCGTCTCTTCATCGCTAAGAGGTGGCGTGTCTACCAGCAGATTGCCCGCCTGATCCAGCAGTTGAAACGGTTCCGGGGGGCTATCAACCGTGAAGGTGTAAGGCTGCGGTTGACCTATTTCCATTTGTTGTAACATGCGCAAAATTCTCCGAATTTATCATTTTCGTGAGGTGGTCATTATCTTAATCAACTTTTAAGGGGTTGGCAAGGCCAAATTGTATCAGGGATTGAGCCTAGCGGTATCAATAGAATTGTGAATTGTGAATTGTCAATCGTGAATTGTTAATGAAAGTCTCGACTAGCAGATCATTCATCGTTCACAATTCATCATTCATAATTCACAATTATTCAGGCTAGCCAGCCGCCATCCACCACCAAGGTGTGTCCCAGAACATACGCGGAATCATCGGAGCAGAGGAAGACAACCGCCCCGACCAAGTCTTGCGGCTGGCCCAGGCGGCCAATGGGAATGCGGACCTGACCGAACTTAGCCAGTTTTTCCGGCTCCAGCGCGCTGCGAGCCAATTCCGTGTCAATGGTGCCGGGGGCAATAGCATTGACGTTGATGCCATACTTAGCCAGTTGGACCGCACTGGATTTGGTCAGCATATGCACCCCGGCTTTGGAAATATCGTAGGGTACGGTCGGGATGGTGGAAGCGGTGAAGGAGGAGGTCGAAGCGACATTGACTATCCGGCCGGATCGCCCGGCGTGGATCATGGCGGCGGCGACTTTCTGGGTGGCGAAAAAGGCTGACTTGAGGTTAACTCCCAGTTGGAGATCCCAATCAGCTTCGGTCATCTCCAGAAAAGGCTTGACAATCAGCATTCCGGCGTTGTTAACGAGGATGTCAATCTGGCCAAAATGGGCCAGAGTCTGGTCAACCATAGCCTGGAGGTCGGCCAAATTCAACACGTTGACCTTCAAGGCCAGGGCACGGCCTCCAGCCTCGTTAATGCCGGCAGCGGCAGCTTGAGCTTTGTCCTCTCGGAGATCAGCTATAACGACTGCCGCGCCTTCATGGGCCAACCCCTGGGCAATGGCCTGACCAATGCCTTGAGCGCCCCCGGTGACAATAGCGACACGATTTTGAAGTTTCATTCAATACACTCACTCAGTGGTAAGGCCTGAGGGATTAAAGGATTTTAATTCCCTCAGGCCCGGTAGTTGCGATAATTCCCTGGATTTTTATTCGCCCCGACGTTTATCGGGATAAGGGTACCAGATGATGCTCGGATCAATATTAGCGATCGTGGGGCAACCACAAATAGACATATTACGCCTCAATTCTGCCGCTAAATTGTAGAGCATATCTGTTACACCTCGTTTGCCATACCCGGCGTAAGCAATCATCAAAATAGTCAAGACACACACTGCATCAGCACCCAGGGCCAAGGCTTTGAGAATATCAGTGCCACGTCGAAAACCAGTGTCCACAAAAATGGTCATATCTGGGACAGCTTGTTTAATATGAGGCAGTACCCTTAAAATGGGTACAGCATAGTCAACAGCTTCCCCACCGTGATGGGAAACCATAAGGGCCTTGGCTCCAATCTCTCGACACTTTAGTGCATCACTAACACTGAGTACGCCCTTAACAATAAAGGGTAATTTGGTCGCCTCCACGAAACGGCGCATTTCGTCCATCCCTTTTGGACCAAAAGGATAACGATAGGGGTACTCATCGCCGGTTTTCTCGCCATAGAATATATCAATATCCATTCCTACAGCCACACAGCCCCGATCTTCGGCATCCTTCAACAAGTAAATGATATCGTTGCTCTCATCCCGATTTTTGCTGGCAAAAGGTTTAACAATACGCACAACGGGAGCACCCGTATTGATCATCCGCTGTAACATCTGAGTTCCAACATGACCTGCCCACAGCCAAGTACCAGCTTCAGCAACACCCTCCGCGATTTCCTCCAGATACGATGCCTGCCAATGCTGAGCAACACGGTTTAAGAAGCGGCCGTCACAATAGGCTGAACATTGAATTGGGTAAGGAACTTTGTGACCAAATATGGTTGTCTCTGTGCTGGAAAAAACAGAGTCCAGGAGCCGCATTTCAAAAGTAAGGCTCTCAATATACTCTCTATTTAAACGGTTCTGCGATTTGGTTTCGCCTCCCACGTCCAAGAGATCAAGCGCATTACTCTCACGGGTGCGGTCCATACCCTTATTATATAGTTCCCCATAACTCAGCAGGGTTTTCTTCTCATTGAAATGATCAACATACTTGCTCGGTAAATCTTGATAATCGCCCATAATCAACTCTTTATCTCCTAATTTAACAATAGAACAGGAGTCCAGAATTAATCCTGGACCCCTGTTGTCAAACAAAATTCTAATAACGCTTAGTATTACAGCGCAATGTTGACCACGGCTGAGAGACCAAGTTGAGCCAATTTGGATTTACGATGAGACAGATAAGCGACATGATTGCGTTTTTGATAGTAGCGCACCAAGTGCAGGGCGGCTGCGGCATCGAAAACCGGTTTGGGCAAAACGCTGGTCAACAAGAGCCGGACCTGGTAAATGGTCAAAGCTGGGGCTTTGTCTTTGAATTTGACTCTCAAGCGCACCAGGAAATGATGGGCCAAGGCAACGAGCAGCAGATGGTGCTGCCAGCCCAACCAACTGCGGGTTTCATAATGGTCGAAGCCAATTTCACCTTTGCCTTCTTCAAAGATAATTTCGACCGGCCAGCGCATGC
>BOKF01000047.1 GCA_016860845.1 Chloroflexota bacterium | reverse complement strand
ACGCTTTTGAGTTGTAGGATGTGAAACACAGATCAGTTCCTCCCTTGATCAATTTCAAATCCTACATCTTACTGGCTTTGCTCCCTGGTCCAAATTCAATACTTAAATCTTTTGTCGTGTACTAAAGTTTGTCCTACAAAATCCTGTTTTAAGAAAGGATGCAAAGATGAAAAAGATATTGAAATGGGCCGGCATTATATTGGGCGGATTGATGGGTTTGATCCTACTTATCGCCCTGGGCTTGTACATTTTTGGGCCTGACCCCGTCATCGCCCGGTCAGAAGTGGAGATTGCCGCTACGCCGGAAGTTGTTTTTGCACACTTTACCAACTACGAGGACTGGTATGAACTGTGGGACGTGGTTGAGGTGACTCCCCCACCGGAGCCTCAGGGGGCCGGCAGCGCATTTCGATTTGTGGAGCCTGACGGCACGGTGGTCAATGGTGTCATCACCCAATACGAGGCGGGGCGCGTTTTCGCCGCCGACCTCAAGATGGAGGGCCTTGAGGCCGACTTCTCCTTCTCGCTCACCCTTGAACCGACCGACATCGGCACCCGGGCCGTGCTGTACAACCAGGGCAAAGTCGGCGGGCCAATGAAGGTGATGATGGCCGCCTACGCCCTGACCGGCGAACTGGACGCTTACTACGCTCTGGTCATCAACCGGCTGAAAGCAAAGGTGGAGGGGTAAGGAATAAAAGTGAAGTAATCCGTAGGACAAACTTAAGTTTGTCCTACAAGTTGCTATCAATTAAAATTGGTAAATGGGCAAAGACAACCTTGGCTACAAATTTTCATATCGCCGCCATTTACCACACTTCCAACCGCCCGGCGCAACCCTGTTTGTTACCTCGCGGCTGGCCGGTTCAATTCCGGTGGAAATTCAACTACAACTTCAGGCCGTAGCCGCAAAGGTAGAAGCCACTCTGTCCGGCATGGCCGACCCACAGAAACGAGCGCAGCAAGCCTATCTGGAACATCGCCGGCTTTTTGGACAATGGGATGCCGCCTTGCACAATACAATTTCGGGGCCTTTTTGGCTTGGGCAGGCAGAGATTGCCGGATTGGTTGCCCAGGAAATTCACCGGCATGATAACCAGCTTTATGATTTGGATGCTTTTTGTATTATGCCCAACCATATGCATCTGGTTTTTACACCGTTAGTCAAAGATGATGACACATGCCATTCATTGCCAACTATTATGCAGGCAATCAAAGGCCGGAGCGCCTATCAGTCTAACTTGTTACTAAATCGCCGGGGGACTTTTTGGCAGCATGAAAATTATGATCATGTTGTCAGAGATGAAGCGGAATGGCAACGAATAATCACCTATACGCTTAACAATCCGGTTAAAGCCGGTTGGGTTCAACGCTGGCAAGATTGGCCCTGGAGTTATTGTAAGTTCTCAATTGAGGTGTAGTCTATTTAGTTGTAGTAGGACAAACTTAAGTTTGTCCTACTACAACTACCAAGAGCATGGTATCAGCAAACAACTCTCAAACCAAATCCCCGCCGCAGGCACAATCACGCTGGCTGGCTATAGGCCTGTTTTTGGTGGCCCTGACCAGCCAGTTTGTCCTCGGCGGGTTGACGCTGGCCGGCTGTAGCCACTTTTCTGATTACGGTCCGGTGGGCCTCGCCGTCGCTATTGCCAGCGGGCTGGCCTTTTCTCTCGTTGGCGGGTTGATCCTCTTTTACCGGCCCCATAATCGAGTGGGCTGGCTTTGCCTGTGGACCGGTATCGGCCTGCCCACATTGGCCGTGCTTGAATTTTATATAGTTTGCGGCCTGGCCGGGCATATAGCAGCGCCGGGGTTGGCTTACCTGGCCTGGTTGACGTACAGTTTTGGCACCATTCTGATCATTGTGCCCATGTTTATCCTGTTGCCGATGTTGTATCCCACCGGCCAATTCTTATCGCCACGCTGGCAGAATTTGACCATCGCTGGCCTTATCGTGATGATGGCAGCCGGAACAGGCATGAGCCTGCTGCCGGATTTCAGCCGGGACAACTCCTTTGAGGGCAAATTTCTGGTTTCCAACCCTTTTGGCCTTGATTCCCTGCCGGATTGGTGGTACTCGGTTTTCAGCACTGCCTCTAGTATATCCGTTTTCTTTCTCTGTTTCGCCGGGATTGCCTCAATGATCGTCCGGCTAAAGCGCTCGGCGGGCGATGAACGGCAGCAGATGAAGTGGCTGGCCTACTTTCTGGCCACGGCGGTGGCAGTGCAGTTGCTCTTTTTCGAATTGCCCGGCGCCTGGCTTTACCCCCAAATTTTCGACACAATCTGGTACGAGTTGATTATATTGGTGGTCTTTTTGGGCTTTCCGCTGATCATCGGCATTGCTATCTTCAAATACCGGCTCTATGCCATTGATGTCGTCATCAACCGCACCCTGGTTTACGGCGGGCTGACGTTGACAGTGGTCTTGATTTATATTGTTACCGTGGGGCTGCTGAGCCAGTTATTTCACACCTCAGGTAATTTGATTATCTCCCTCATCGCTACCGGCCTCATTGCTGTGGCCTTTCACCCCATCCGCGAGCGCCTCCAGCGCGGCGTCAACCGGCTTATGTTTGGCCAGCGGGATGACCCCTATGCCGTGCTGTCGCACCTGGGCCAGCAATTGCAAACCACCGTCATTCCCGCCGAGACATTGACCGTGATTGTGGAAACCATTGCCGGTACCCTCAAGCTGCCCTACGCCGCCATCGAACTGGTGGAGCAGGACGCGCAGATTGGGCAGGCAGCGGTGGGCGAGCCGGTGGGCGAAACCATTGAATTGCCCTTACGCTACCAAAATGAAACTGTGGGTCGGCTAATTGTGTCGCCCCGCGCCCCCGGCGAGACATTTACGGCCAAAGAGCAACAACTGCTGGCCGATATTGCCGCCCAAACCGGCCCGGTCGCTTCGGCCACCCGGCTGACCCTGGCCCTGCAACGCTCCCGCGAAAAGCTGGTGCTGGCCCGCGAGGAGGAACGCCGCCGCATCCGCCGTGATTTGCACGATGGTCTTGGCCCAACCCTGGCCAGTCAAACCTTAAAGCTGGACACCATAATGGAGTTGCTGGTCGAAGACCCGCAGGCGGCCATCGCGCAGGTCAAAACACTCAAACAGCAAACCCAACGCATGGTAGCCGACATCCGGCGGCTGGTCTATGAGTTGCGCCCGCCTGCCCTCGATGAGTTAGGGCTGTTAGAGGCGCTGCGAGTACATTTTGCCCAAATGAAGGGCAGTAACAATGGGAGCTTCCACATTTCAATCGAGGCATCGCCGGAGCCGCTACCCGCTCTACCGGCGGCGATTGAGGTGGCGGCCTATCGCATTACGCTAGAGGCCATCACCAACGTTATTCGCCACGCCCAGGCGCGGGGCTGTCGCGTTCGCTTTGCCATAACTGAAAATGAGCAGCCGCCCGGCCTGACCATCACAGTTATTGATGATGGTCTCGGCTTGCCCGCCAAATTTCAATCCGGCGTCGGCCTGTCCTCCATGCGGGAACGGGCCGAGGAATTGGGCGGCACCTGTGAAGTTGTATCGCATGGGCGAGGGGGCACACGGGTTACAGCCGCGCTGCCGTTTGCTACCAGCCGGTAGGACAAACTTAAGTTTGTCCTACGAATGTTATCAATTAAGGAAGAGATATGACCGCCATTCGCGTGTTAGTAGTTGACGACCACACTCTATTTAGAGACGGCTTGAGCGCGATTCTAATGAATGTGCCTGATATTGAGGTTGTTGGCGAGGCTGGAACTGGGCCGGAAGCTGTGAGTCAAGCGAAATCGCTGGTCCCCGATGTGGTGTTAATGGACATCAGTATGCCCGATTTGAACGGCATTGAAGCCACCCAACAGGTGTTAGCCGAGAGGCCCGACACGCGCATCATTATGCTGACTATGCTTGAGGATGATGACTCGCTCTTTGCAGCTATGTGCGCTGGCGCACGAGGTTACATTCTCAAGGGGGCAGACAAAGCCGAGGTTCTCAAAACCATTCGGGCTGTAGCACAGGGTGAGGCCTTGTTTGGTCCGGCCATTGCCACCCGGTTAACCTCTTTTTTCCAAAATTCCAAAGGGGTGGCTCATCAAAACGAGGTTGCATCACCCTTCCCCGATTTAACCGAGCGTGAACGCGAAGTGCTTGAACTCATTGCTGCGGGAGAAAATAATCAGGAGATTGCTCAACACCTCCACATCAGCGCCAAAACCGTCAGCAATCATATTTCCAATATTTTCAACAAGCTCCAGGTCGCTGACCGGGCGCAGGCCATTGTTAAAGCTCGGCAGGCAGGGTTTGGTAATTAGGGTGCATTTTTGGGAAACTGGCTAACAACTACTTCAGGACTTACGCGGTGGGTGGAAAAGCCCTCCCAAAGGGAGGGACTTAAGCTGATCCTCCCCCCTGTGGGGGGACTCGAAGCGGAGGGGGGCAAATCCTTCAACTACGTAACTCCTGTGCTTGATGGATACGATTCTTACTCAGCGTTACCCTCAAATTCATCTATCCGCCGCACCACTACCAGCGTTACATCATCCGCCGGGCCGACGCCGTCGGCAAAGGCATCGGCGGCCTGCAGGAGGGCTTGGAGCGCCGCTTCTGCGGATTGGCCGCGCAGGTGCTCCAGGGTGGTCATCAGCCGCTCAAAGCCAAAAAGCTGCCGGGCCGCATCCATGCGCTCGACCAGGCCGTCGGTATAAAAAACCAACAGGTCACCGGCGGCCAGGGCAAACGACAGCTCTTCATAAGCCGTATCGGAGATAATTCCCAGGGGCAGATGGTCGCCCGGTGTCTCGACCAGACGGATTGGCTCACTCCCGGCCGGTACGAGCAGAGGGGCCAGTTGGCCGCCATTGCTCAACGAAACCAGCGGGCTGCCGGCTGACAGGAGGGCATACGAGGCGGCGACAAACGCTCCTTCCGGGACATCCTTGTACAGCAGGCGGTTGGTTTCGGTGATGACCCTGGCCGGCGAGTG
The DNA here is from genome assembly GCA_016860845.1 of Chloroflexota bacterium. Next base: position 60,725 of record BOKF01000047.1, on the reverse strand, counting down.
ATGATCGGAGCCTTTGGCGCTGACAAGGCTCTGGGCCGCCGCCATCAGCATGGCCGCCTGGATACTTTTGCCGGATACGTCGCCCACCACCAAGCCCAGGACGCCATCCCCTCGCTCGACAAACTCGTAAAAATCGCCGCCGGTTTCGCGGGCCGGCAGGCAGACCGCCGCTATCTCCCAACCGGGTAGAGGGGGAATCTTTTCGGGAAAGAAGCCCTGTTGAATCTGGCGGGCAATAATCAATTCCTGTTCCACCTGTTTGACTTCAAGCTCATACAAACGAGCATTTTCCAGGGCCACCGCAGCCTGGGTGGCCAGCAAGTGGAGCAGGTCCAGCTCATCGGAGGTAAAGTAATGGGGCTGGTCGTAAAACACATTCAACACGCCCAACACCTCATCCCCTTTTTTAAGCGGCGCGCCGATAATCGCCTTGAAGCCATGGGCCGCATCTTCACTCTGATAAAGCGGATGCTCCAACACGTTGGGGACGGCCACGTAACGGCCTGAGCGAGCCACGGTCGCGGTCAAACCATCCCGGCGCGGCTGCATCCCCTTAATTTCCGCCGGGTCAGCGCCGTCCAGGGTCGTGGCCAGGGTAAAAGCATCTGTCGGGGCGTCGTAAAGATAAATGCGAGCCTGGTTAGCTTCCAACAGGGTTAAAACGGCATCGGCGACAGCCCGCAGGACCTCTTTCAAATCCAGGGAGACGGCGATGCCGAGGCCAATCTCCTGCACCGAAGTGAGCAACTCAGCCCGCTTTTCGGCTTGCCGGTACAGGCGGGCATTATGGATAGCGATAGCCGCCTGGCTGGCAAAGGCTTGGGCTAACTGAATATGGTCTTCGTTGAACTGGTGGGGAGAATAGCCGTCAATGTTCAAAATGCCGGCAATTTCACCTCTGACGCTCAACGGCAGGCCCATCCATGATTTGATCGGGCTGCCCGGATTAATTTTCCACTGGTCGTGTTCACGAGTGTGGCTGAGCAGGAACGGTTTTTTGTGTTTGATGATCTCGCGAGCGCCCCACAGTTCATCCAGGGGGATAACCTGGCGGAGCCGGTAGGTACTGTAAGCCCCGCGATGAGCCACGAGTTGGACCCCGCCTTCCACCAGCAGGTGAATTGAGCTCCCGTCAGCCGAAATCACTTTGTGAAGCTGCTCTAAAATCAACGACAAAATTTCGTCGGGGTCGAGGGACTCCCCCAGCACCCGATTGACTTCGTGCAGAGTTTGGGCCTGGCGGCGGCTGCTTTCCGCCGCTTCCAGGGCGCGGGTGTAATCTACGGCCACCGCAATCTGGTTGCCGATGATGTAACACAGTTCCAACTCGGCCTCGGTAAAGGTCCGCGCCTCACGGATAGCATCCAGGCTCAAACTACCGACCAATTTATCTTGAACGACCAGGGGAATAATGACAATAGATTTAATCCCCAAGGCCCGCATCGTGGGCCGGGCGCTGCCCATGGCCGGGTCGTTTTGGGCGTCTAACACAGCCAGAGGTTTCCGCTCCACCTTTAAACGCTCCATCAGCGGGTAATCGGTGAGCGGCACTTTCAGCGCGACCGCGCCCTGGTTGGGATATTCGGCAATAACCCGGCCCTCAACATCCTGCTCGCCAAAGAACAAAACGCCGCTGTGCTCAACCTCGAACATCTCGACCAGTTGGCGGGCCACGTTGGTCAGCATCTCGTTGAGATGGAGCGAGGAGTTGAGCAGGGTCAGGAATTTTTGGAGGTTAGCGAGAGTTTCGGCGGATTGCATGATCTGTCCTATACGTATTAAGGCTTATGGTAAAAGCAAATGGGTGCTTTGTCAAAAGCATGGCCGGAATGTGCTTTGACAAAGTGGACACTCTCTTTTACAATCCCCACTGATTAACTTTGAAAGCGCAATTTACAGCAAAGGTTTAATTGTGGACGAGAGTTCAACAGCCAGTAGTCAGGGACACCTGTCCCTTCTCCCCATACTGCTGACTCAACCAATCAAATAACCCCGGCTGGCAGGCCATGAGCGAATGCCTCCGGGTAGTTGACGATATAGGAGGTGTTCCATGGACCAAATAATCCTCGAAGATGTGCTGGAGCAGATACGCACAGCCCTGGAAGCGAATGACCTGGTCACTGCTTCATCTATTATCGAGGAACTCCGCCCGGCCGATCAGGCCGATCTCTTTTGGGAATTAGACGAAGACGAACAGACGGCTTTGCTGCCAGAGCTAAATCCGGCAGATGCCGCGGATATATTGGAAGAACTCTATGACGAAGACGTGATAGAGTTGGCCGAGAATTTGCCGCTGGACAAGCTGATCGAGATTGTCAACGAGATGGAGCCGGATGAGGCCGCCGACCTGCTCGACGACCTGGAGCCGGAACAGGCCCAGGCCGTCCTGGCTAAATTGAAAGAGGCTATTGAAGTCAAGTCGCTGGCTGATTACGAGGATGATACGGCCGGCGGTCTGATGACCTCGGCCTATATTCCCCTGTGGCGGCGGATGACGGCCCAACAAGCCATTGACGCCATCCGCGCCTGGCGCCCCGACGAAGAAACGATTTATTACCTGTTTGTCACCGACCGGCTTAAACGACTGGTCGGAGTGATTAACCTGCGCCAGCTCATTGTCGCCGATCCGGCCACGCCTATCACCGAAATTATGGACACCGACGTTGTCTACGTTTACCCCGACACCGACCAGGAAGAGTGCGCCGACCTGATGCAGCGCTACGATTTGCTGGCTTTGCCGGTGGTAGATGAAAACAAGGTCTTGTTGGGTATTATCACCATTGACGATCTGGTAGACGTGATTCAAAGCGAAGCCGGGGAAGATATTCAACGAATAGGTGGCGCCGAACCGCTGGATCGGGGTTATCTGGACACCAGTATTTTCGCCATTACCCGTAAACGGATCGGCTGGCTGCTGCTCCTTTTTATTACCGCCACCCTGACCGGCCTGGTGATGGACTCTTTCCAGGATGAACTGGCGGCAATGGTGGCCTTAGGTATCTTTATTCCTATGCTCATCGGCACCGGCGGCAACGCCGGTTCACAAACCACGGCCACTATCATCCACGCCATGGCTATTGGCGATGTGGACTGGAATGACGCCTGGCATGTCTGGCTGCATGAGATGCGGATTGGGATTATTTTGGGCTTGGGGATGGGGGTGGTGGCCTATGGTCTGGCCATGTTCTGGGTCAAGGATCATCGCCTGTCCCTGACGGTGGCTGCCTCCATCTTTGGGATTGTGCTCTGGGCCACCGGCGCTGGCTCACTCCTGCCGCTGCTGGCCGCTCGCCTGGGCATTGATCCTACCGTCGTTTCCGGCCCGGTGATGAGTACGATGGTTGACGCCACCGGGCTGTTTATCTACTTTACCATTGCCCGTTTCATCCTGGGGTTGTGAGGTGAGCAGGTAGCAAGTAGCAGGTGACAGATAGCAGGCAGCAAGATTCAGGCAAGACGCCATATAGACCCTGCTTCACATTTTAGAGCCGAAGGCCCCTAGTGGCGTTTTACGTTTTACGTATGGTATAATCTGGCCTGACAAGCACGGCCTTGAAAAAATCACTCGACGTTCTCATTTTATTCATCCTGGTTATTGCCAGAGTCCGCATTGGCACCCTGGCCGATTTGGTCTTGCCCCAACGCCACGAAGATGTCCGGCGGCTGGTCGGCGGCTGGTGGCCGGCGGCCAGTTTAGAGCGTCTGTCTCACCCGGAGACGGACCCGGTCAGCACGATGCTGATCGTCGCAGCCTTCGGTCTGCTGGCGATTTATTTTGTCGTTGACCTTTTTGATGAAGGGCAACGAGCAAAAACCGTTTATCGCTTGAAAGTAGCATTGATTTATGGCCTCATTGGCCTGCTGGTTTTTGGCAAAACCATCCTGCTCATCAATTTGCGCCACATCAGCGGGCCGGCCAGCTACGCTCACGATGGCGGCGTGATCCAGACCGAGGCCACGATTGATTATTTTCTCAACGGCCGCAACCCCTACGTCGAGGATTACGTCAATACACCGCTGGCCGAGTGGGGCTTCGACGAGTATCGCACGGCCCTGTATCACTACCCGTACCTGCCCTGGACGTTTGTCTTTTCCGCGCCGTTTTACCTGCTAAGCCGGGCGCTGCTCGGCTGGTTCGACGAGCGTATGGTCTACCTGCTGCTTTTTGTCCTGACCCTGGCGCTGGTACACCGGCTGGTCCAGCCGCCGCGAGAGAAACTTATCGCTTTAGCCCTGGTGGGACTCAACCCTATCCTGGCCGTCAGCGTAATTTTTGGCGAGAATGACCCGTTTGTGTTGTTTTGGCTGGTCCTGGGGCTGTGGCTGGTTCATTCCATGCCCGAAAAGTCGGAGCCACGCCGGTTGTGGTTAGGCTCCGCCGCCGTGGGTCTGGCCTGCGCCAGCAAACCGACGGCCTGGTTCCTGGTTCCCTTCTGGCTGCTCTACCTGCTGCGCGACCGGCGGGGCGGCATGCCCTGGCAGTCTCACCTGGCCGCACTCTGGCAGCGCGCATGGAGCTTACCCATCGTCTTTGGCCTGCTGACCCTACCCTGGTTTGTCTGGAATCCTGAGGCCATGATTGACGATGTCTGGCGCTGGTCGGCGGGGCAAGGGCCAACCGGCTACCAGATTTGGGGCTGGGGCGCGAGCAACCTGGTCCTGGCCTTCGGCTGGGTGGCAGACCGGTTTGAGTACTGGCCTTTTATCATGCCCCAACTGCTCATCGCCGGGCCGCTGCTCTGGTTTTTGCTGCGCCGGCAGGCGCGGCAGAACACGCTGAACAGTATGTTGTATGGCTACGTGGTCCTGCTGCTGGTCTTTTTCTATCTCTCCCGCTTTCTCCAGCCGAATTACCTGGGCTACCTGGCGACTGTTCTAACCCTGGCGTTTACGGTAGAGGAGACGCGAGGCAGCAAGGAGGCGGAGAGGTAAGTAAACGAAAGCTAATTCGGAGTGCAAAAGCTAAGCTTTTGCACTCCGACAAACTATTTGCAAAGGGAGTAAAAATGCTAAACGAAAAAGATGTGGCCCCTGATTTTGGACTACCCGACGATACGGGCAAGCCGACCAAACTGTCGGATTTTAGGGGAAAGCGAGTGGTGCTCTACTTCTTTCCCAAAGCCATGACGAGTGGCTGAACCAAGCAGGCCCAGGGAATCCGTGATGATTTCCCAAAATATCAAGCGGCTGGTGTGGTTGTGGTTGGCGTCAGCCCCGATACAGTTAAAGACGAGGCTAAATTTAAGGCCAAAGAGAATTTGCCGTTTCCACTGCTGGCTGATGAGACTCACGAAGTCGCCGAGAAATACGGCGTGTGGGTAGAGAAATCCATGTACGGCAAAAAATTCTGGGGCGTTGAGCGAACCACTTTTTTGATTGACCCCAACGGGGTGATTGAAAAGATTTTCCGCAAGGTAAATCCCGAAACTCACAGCGAGCAGATTTTGGCGGCCCTGAAGGAATAATTCGATCTATGGAAGATGCAGCCAAAGTTTCTCCCCCCGGCGACTGGCGGAATAAACTGACCTGGTATACGCATGAGACGGTATTGAGCCGGGTCATTAAACGGGCCGGCGGCCTCTATTTTCATGCCGTGGCCGAGGTAGAGCGGATAGGATTCGACAACTTTCCGGCCAGCGGGCCGTGCATCCTGGCTTCGAATCATATCAGCAATCTGGATGTGATCTACCTGGGCTTGTCCGCGCCGCGCCATCCCCACTTTATGGCTAAAGTCGAGTTATATAAGAATCCTATCTTCGCCTGGGTTATTCGCCTGTGCGGCTCATTTCCGGTACACCGGGGCGAAAATGACGCCTGGGCGCTGCGCCAGGCCGGCCGGGTGTTAGAAGCGGGACAAATACTGTGCATGTTCCCGGAAGGGACGCGCAGCAAGGACAAAGCCCAACTGCGCCGGGGCAAGGTCGGCGCGGTTAAGTTGGCGCTCGATTACCACGCCCCCATTGTCCCTGTTGCCATTAGCGGCACGGAAAACTTTAGTTTTAAGGGGGGGAAGGGAAACAAAATAAGAATCCAGGCCGGCCCGCCCCTGGATATGGCAGCTTTGGCCGGTTCTGCGGCTTATGATGGCGACACGCTGCGGGAATTGACAACTGTGCTGATGCAGCGCATCGCGGCGATGCTACCACCCGCTTATCGAGGCGTCTACGCCTGAAGCTTTGGCTAAATTGGCGCTGACCTGCCGGCGGATGTCATGAAAAATCCCTTCCAAATAAGGGTAGGCCAGCCAAACCGTAGCCAGGCCAAAGATAATGCCCGTCAGGTTGCGTCGAAACAGGTCACTCTGGTAGGGGCCAAAATAGTTCAAGTAGATCAGTCCCAACGGGCCAGCCGAAAAATAGAGGAAGCTGTGCCAGGTGAGATACTTGAAACTGTGCAAGATGGCGCTGGTAATCCCCATCGCAATCAAGCCGATGGCCCATAACATGCCCATAGACATGCCCAGGCTGAGCCAATCGCTGGCAAGCTGCATGCCGGCATCCAGGGCAATCGGCCACAAGAAGAAAACGTACCAGCGCAGTTGGGGCGGTCTTAAGCTCGACCGAACCAGGCTGTAGCCCAGGCCACCCAGAAGAAAAGCTCCATAAATCGCCACATCCCGGTGGCAAAAGGCAACCTGCTCTCCCAGGATAAAATAAGAACGCGAGGGGAATTGGTGGCAGGCAGCCCGGTAAAAGCCGTAAATGGTGTTGGCGGCGCTGGTATAACCATTGGCCAGTAAAACGGGGGCTAAAAAGGGCAGGCCCACGTAAAGGAAAAAGAAGGTATTAAAGACGGCCAGCCAGTGCTCGGCCAGCCACAAAATCCGCCGGTTCGCCCAGAGAGTCAGACTGCGGGCCAGACCGGTAACGGGACGACGGTTTGAGGTCACCGGGGTCATAAGGCCGCCCGGCCGGGCAGAGTCGAACCGGCCAAAAAAGCTTTAATGTCAGCGGGGGTAAAGGGCCAATCAAGTTCAATCTTGCTGTGGGGCCGGGCCAATACCGGGATACGGAAGGCATATTTGTCTTGAAGATGGCTGTTATGGGCGTGGGTAATGTCCACCATATCAATTTCAAGCGGAATGTCGAGGGTAATCTCCATCAACATCAGGTAGGCTTCCTGGCACAGATGGCAATTCAGCTTGGTGTACAAAATTACTTTTTCCATACCCACTATTATACACAAAAGGCCGGAGATGCAATACCCTCTCCGGCCTTTATTTTGGGTGATTCGTCTAAATATTTTCGAGCAGCCAGGCCGGCGCAAGCTGGTTGGCAATAGTATTAAAATAAGTGAAGGTGCCGGTTAACAGCATAACGCCCACAAGAATGATAAATGCGCCGCTGACTCGCTCAATCAGGGGCATGTGCCGGTTGAGTTTTTTGAGTTGGCTGGTTGCCGCCGTTAACATCCAGGCAGTGATCAGAAACGGTACGGCCAACCCCATCGAATAGATAAAGAGATAAGCCATAGCCAGCCCAACATTTTGTCCCTGGATTGCCAGTGTGAGGATTGCCCCCAGAAGTGGGCCGATGCAGGGCGTCCAGCCGGCGGCAAAGGTCATGCCGACGAACATGCTGCGGGCGTAACTGGGAGCCTGGCCATAGCCATATTCCATCTTCTTCTGCACGTTAAAAATGGGAATGGTGATAACTCCCATGATATGCAGGCCGAAAATAATCAACAACAGGCCGCCGAGCCAGACCATATAGTCGGCCACTTTGCCCAACGCCCCCCCTAAAAAGCCGGCCGGCACGCCAAACACGACCACAAAAATAAAAGTAAAGCCGGCCACAAACATCAGAGCGTGGGCAAAAACATAGCTGCGGGGAGGCGCTTCATCGCCGCTAAGGGTTGAACCACTCAAATACCCCAGATACACCGGGATCAATGGTAAAACACAAGGAGAAATAAAAGAAAGCAAACCGGCAATGAATGCCGCAAAAACCGTAATATTTTCAAATCCCATGGGGGCTTCCCTCTTATTGAGTTTCCTTTATTTTACGACGCAAATGTAACAGATTTCTTACCAGGGATTTATTCTTTGTCCGCGTCCCGCTGAGCGAGCTGTTCCAGCATCTCTAGACTTTTCTGCAAATTGCGCTGGCGGCTGACCAGGGTATAGATAAAGACAAAGCTAACAATCCAGAAAACGGCATAACCGGCCACCAGATACATCATATCGCCCATTGAAAATCCCTTCTATGCAATAGACTATTGATCCATTATCTCCTGCTTGACCGCCTCAATCCGCCGCTTCAAATTCTCCAGTTGAATGCGGTGGTACATCAGGGCAATATAAAAAACGGTAAAAGCAAAAAGACAGAAGAGGAGAGTCAGCAGGATATTATCTGACATGCCAAAGCTGCCCATAGCCTCACTATTATTGCCGGGAGCGATCACGGCAGGATGAATCGTCCGCCACCAGCGGATGGCCATCCAGTTGATCGGTACGGAGATAGCGGCCATCAGGGCGTACACGGCGGCAAAACGCGCCTGCCGTTCCGGGTTGTCAACCGCGCCGCGCAGCATCAAGTAGCCGATATAGAGCAGCCAACTGATGGTTGAAATCGTCAGTCGTGGGTCCCAGGTCCACCATACATTCCAGGTTGGTTTAGCCCAGATGGGACCGCTGAGCATAACCATGGTGAAAAAAGCCAAACCAATCTCAACCGATGCCAAACTCCATGCATCCCATTTCGGGTTACGGGTGGTCAGGTACAAGACAGCAGCAACGGCGGCCACAATAAAGGCCAAAAAACCTATCCACGCCGACGGTACATGGAAGTAAAAAATCCGTTGAGCATACCGTTCGGCGGGCGCTTCCAGGTTGAGCGCATCAGGAGCCCAGGCCAGGGCCATGTAAAGGGCTACCAGCATCAGCAAGCCGCTGGCGATAGTCAACCCCAATCCCCAATTGAACCCACTTGCCGTCTCTGTTTTCACTTGCCTGGATAAGGCCGTTTGTGATGCCATAAAATTGCCCCCGTAAAAATTTAGAAATCACGATATTCGCCATTCGCTCATTCCCTCACTCCTCAACCACGTATTCAAACAACATGAATGAGGCGGCGATGAAGATAGCATCGAAGGCGATGAGTAGGGTTAGCCAATGACTTACCTCGGCGAGAGGGGTTTGATCTAAAATAGCCGAGGTCAAGCGGACGGCTGACAGCAGCAGCGGCACGATCACCGGAAACAGCATAATCGGCAGCATCACTTCACGGGCACGCGTATGGACCGCCATCGCCGAAAATAGGGTACCCACGCCGGCAAAACCAATTGTACCCAAAATGACCACACCACACAAGAATGGCAAAGTCCCCGCTGCTTGATTAAAGAGAATAACAAAAATGGGTAAAATAAATAGTTCGACCAGGCTAATGAACAAAACGTTGCCGATCATTTTGCCAAAGTAGATAGCGCTGCGATCCACGGGGGCCAGCAGTAAACCATCCAGCACACCGCGGTCCCGTTCCAGCACAAAACTGCGGCTCAACCCCAGCATCCCGGCAAAGGCAATCGCCACCCACAACACGCCCGGAGCGACAGTTTTCAGGTTCTCTGCCCGCAAATCAAAGGTAAAATTGAAAATAAAGAGAATCAGCAGCGAGAAGACAAACATGGCGCTGATCATCTCTTTGGTGCGGATTTCGGTGGCAATATCTTTGCCGACAATTGCCGCCACTTTGCGCACATAGCCGCCAAAGCCGGCCGGTACGGCTGGTGAAGTTGGAACTGAGTTGGTCAAAGGCTGAACTTGTTCGGCCATCGTAATGAGTGAGTCAATTCGTGGTGACGTATTGATAGTACTGCTCTCGCACCTCGGCCACACTGACATCTCGCCGCTGCACATCGTAGGCAATCTTACCCTTAGCCAGGATAACCACCCGGTTGCCCAGGGACAGCCCGCGTTCTAAATTGTGTGTGGTCATCAGAATGGTCCGCTGGTTGGCCCCGACGGCGCTGAGCAGCTCATTTAATTTGTCGGCGGCATGCTGGTCAAGGCCGGTATCGGGTTCGTCCAGCAGCAGCAGGGGCGGATTGGGCAGCATAGCCCGGGCAATGGCTAAACGCTGCTGCATTCCCCGCGAGTAAGTCCGCACCGGATCGTGCTGCCGGCCCCACAACCCCACTTGATTAAGGAGCGTTTCAATCCGCTCCGAAGCGTGAGGCACGTCATACATCCGGGCGTAAAAGCGCAGGTTTTGGTCAGCCGTCAAATCGTCGTAGAGCAGGGTTTTATGAGAAACCAGACCAATGAAACGGCGCAGTTCGGTGGCCGAGTCAGCCGTGCTGTAACCGCTGATCGAAACAGTGCCTCCCGTCGGTTTGCTCAATGTGGCAACAATATGCAACAGCGTTGTTTTACCCGCGCCGTTCGCCCCCATCAGGGTCACAAAATCACCTTCGTTGACGGTTAAGTTGACTCCCCGTAGAACAACACGGGAGCCAAAGGCTTTAATCAGCTTACTAATTTGAATCATGAAGTAAAATGTAGATTCCCTTGAAACAATTAGTCTCTGAACCAGTCCACCTTCTGATAAATCCGGCTGATAGATATTTCAAAACCAAGAGACTCGATAGTAAGGCTTACATCTGGCCTGTTAAATTCTATCAGTACCCAGCGGCCATCCTCTAGTTTATGAAAATATTCCACATGCACACGGGCTTGGTCAATCAGGACATAGTCTTGTAACGTCTCAATTTCCCGGTACAACTCAAATTTGAACCCACGGTCATAATCCCTGGTAGATTTTGACAATACTTCCACAATGACTACAGGATTAGTGACGGTATCGTTTCTATTCTCGACAAATTCAATCGAGCCGCAAACCACCATCACATCAGGATAAGTATAGAGGCCGTTAGCTTTGACCAGCAAACGCATATCATTGGCGAAAGCAACACATGGCTTTGATTCAGCAAATTGGTTCAGGGCGGCATTAATATTACCAACAATGACGTTATGATTGTACGAACCGCCGGCCATAGCAAAAATTTCGCCGTTGTAATATTCGCTTTTGCGGTCGGCTTTTTCTTCTAGGGCCAGATATTCTTCAGGAGTATAGAAGGTTGGTTGTCTTTGAAGCATCACCCCTCCATCAACTGCATCAGTTCTGCTTTGTACTTGGCCCGGGCGCGATGGTAAATCCGTTTATCCAGTTCGCCGGCCTCAAAAGCTTTATCCAGGCGAGCCAGCAGGAGCAGCAATTTTTGGCGGCGCATGCTTGGATCTTCTTCGGCAGCAGGTTGATGGGTGAGTTGGGGGCGCAGGTGGGGATACCCTAAGGCGACCAGGAGAATCATAACTCCCCCTAAGCCAACGATGGTCCAGCGTAAATGATCCTGGTTAAGACCGCTGCTGGCAGCAGCAACGGCGCCAGGAGCATCGGGCGCAGCGGCAAAGGCCAGCTTATTGAGGTCGGTCAGTTGAAGCACCAGATCCTGATCTTTTTTTAGATTAGCGGCATTGTAGATTGAAAACGAGTCACCTTGAAACTCGCGTTTTTCAACAAATTGGAGTTGGGGGCTGTTCAGCTTGGCTCCCTGGTCCTGCATTAACACATTGGCCGATGCTATATCGGCGGGCAGGGGCACATTGAGGTTCAACGTGTCGGCGAGGGGTACTTTATAAGCGGTCACAATAGACAGGCTGTCTTCGCCGGGAGTAATGGGCTGGGTATCCGCGTAGCCGTCATTAGCCTCAACGAACCGCATTCCCGTTGGATCGTTCTCAAAGGTCACACTCTCGGCATTTTGAGGCAGCTTAAAGGGGAAGGTTTGGCCATTTGCACCCACATAAGTTTGCTTGCCCTGGTTGCCCACCACAAAAATTTGCACCACGTTGACCGCGTCGGGAGTAAAAGAGATGAGGTAATGAAGTTGTTTTACATTAATAGCTTCGGCGCTGGTGGTAGTCTCATAAACGTTCAGGTTAAGGGTCGTTTCAGTGCTGTCAGGTGTAAAAAGGCCGGGTTGATCACTCAAATAAGTGATATCTTTATAACGTCCCTCAACCGCATACAAGATCGAGTGATCGGTCGGCAGCTTTTCAAAGGTATAGTTGCCGGCGCTGTCGGCCTGGGTGGTCATGTGCTCAACTTCGGCATTGCCTTCAAAAATGCGCAACGTCACCGGGATATTACCTTGCGGCTTATTGGTTGTCGCGTTGATGACCTGTCCTTTCAGGATGCCATCACGCTGTGGTACCTTGAAGGAGAAGGTGCGAATGTAGTTTAAAGCCTGGCTGATTTCCTGCTCAGAGAGCGTATTTAGCGAAGCATGCTCTGAGCTGGCCTTGAAGTTAGCTTGTAGTTCAGCCTGGCTCTGCTGGGTCATCACAGCCAGGTCGGTAAAGCTGACCATATTGGCCGGCGCCTCCGGGCCATCGCCGGCCCCCCTGCTGCCATGACAACTTGCGCACTTTTCCGTGTAAAGGGTCTCACCCGCCGCCAACTCGGCCGGTTTGATGCTCAAATTCCAAACGTAGGCGGTCAAATCCCAGATTTGGGCGTCACTGAGCCGGTTGCCCCAGGGCGGCATCAATTTTTCAACCCGGCCATTTTTGATAACGTTGAAATTTTCGGCGGGGATATGCTGCCAGGCGGTCTTAGGGTCGGAGAAATTGGGTAAAGGATCAGGAATATTTTGACTCGCCGGCCCATCACCTTGACCGGTAGGTCCGTGACAAGGCTGACAATTTTCGGTCCACAAGGCTCGTCCGCCTGACACCGAGGGGGGCGTATCGGGGGCTTGCGCCGGGGGAGCAGCCAGGAGGCGCGTAGAAAAGATGGTAAAGATAAGTCCCCCCAGCACCAGCCAAATAGAAATGTTGAATGTTAAACGTTGAACGTTGAACAGTGGCCGTCTCACCCGGTCACCACCTCTTCATGTGGCTGCATCCGTGGCCCCTCATTCAACGCTTGCCCACAACGAGCACAGAAAACATCACCCGGCCGGTAGGCATAGCCGCAGGTGGGGCAGGCTTCTTCGACAACCTCCGGTACAATTTCCGGGAGAGATTGGCCGCAGCCGGTACAAAAGGCATCGCCCGGTAAAAAAGCCCGGCCGCAATGCGGACAGGCAGCTTCTTCAACTCCGGTAGAATCGAGTTGGATATTTTTCAAAGCCTCAATTTCGGCATCTACCTCATCAAGCAGAGCTTTGCTGCCATCAAGCTGACCTGTTTGCAGTTGAGCGACGAGCCGCTCTATTTCGACATCCAGCGCCGCTTCCTTATCCGCAGCCGTGCTGTGGTTCAAGCGATCAATCTGGTGGCGAATTTCGGCCGCTTCGAGTTTGCTTTTAGCCAGCGACTTCTCATAATCTTCAGCAGAAATTTTACCCATCTCACGATCAAACATGAGATCTTTGATGGCGTCCAGGGTGGCTTGATAACGAGCCTGGTATTCTTCCAGGGTTTGGCCCGAACGATCAGGAGGAAGCGCCGCCTCAGGATGAGTTTGCTGCCACAGGGGATACAGGATCAATCCGAACGCGCCCGCAACGAGGGCCAGAGAGAGGGTGAGGGTGAGGGCATCCATCGGTTAGCTTCCCTGGGCGGGCTGGATAACCAACCGGTCTAACAAGCCATACAGTTGATCTCGTTCAATCGGCCCAATTTGGACATGTACAATATTGCCCTCTTGGTCAATAAAGAAGGTTTCAGGCACACCGGTAATGGCATAGTCTTTAGAGATTTTGCTCCCCAGGTCGGGGCCAGAAGGGTAAGTAATCCCATACTTCGCCATATAGGCCAGGCCCTCTTTGTCGGTGTCCAGGTAATCAACCCCCACAAACAAGACACCCCGATCTTTGTAATCTTGCCAGGCCTGCTCCAGCAAAGCCGCTTCCTTGTAACATTCAACGCACCAACTGGCCCAAAAATTGACTACAACCACCTGGCCACGCAAGTCGGCCAATGATAATTGGTCCTGCTCAAACTGATCAAACAAGGCCAAGGAAAAATCGGGGGCTTTGCGGTCCTTTAAATCTACCGATTCCACCTTTTGCAGGTTAATCGCCATAATCGCCATCAACCCCAGCAGTAACAAGATTCCAACAACCAGAAGAATATTCCGGCCGGCGGTTGATTGTTTTGGCTGAGAAAGGGTTTGTTCCATAATCTGCTTAATCTCCATCTCCCAGGTTTAGATCTTTCTCAACCTGGCCCAAATAATGATGAGGCGGCTGCGGCATATTTGAAACCGGATTGATTTCCGGCGATGCAGCCTCAACCGGCGCTGTCTCTCGGCCAGCCCATCGCCGCAGCGCAAAAGCCAGCCAAATGCCGCCAGCCAGCAAAATTGTGACCGGCAAGACCCACAAAAATAGAGTTGAGCCACTTTTAGGGGGTTCTTGTAGCACTTGTTCGCCAAAGCGGGTAACAAAATAATCAAGGACTTCTTTGTCGCTGTAACCCTGCTTGACCAGATCGTCAATTTGGTCACGCCACTGCTCGCACGTTAAGGTCCGGCAGTCAGCCAGGTTAATCCCGGCGCAGGTAGGACAATTTAGCTGTTTGGCAATTTCATTAATTCGGTCGTAGTCAGTTTCTTGGGCGAAGGTGGTAAAGTAAGGAGTAGGGAGTAGGTAGTAAGTAGTAAGGAGTAGGTAGATACTAATTGCGAAAAAAAATGATAAAACAAACTTACGCATCATATTTTAAATACTTAATCTAGAAATTCTTGTAGAGTTATACCAATATCTCTAGCAATGGCACGCAAAGTTCCGGTAGGTATATCTGCTTTGCCGTGATTACTTATAACGGTACGTTGACCACTTCCAGGCTGCCACCAGATTTCGTGGCTCCCTGCCGCCTGGCGATATTTTTCCCAGCCCATTTGACGCAATTTGCGAGTGAGCTGCCGGTAATTCATCAAGCTGCTTTAGCCAGAGGAATTGCTACTTTCCAGACAATGTCATCCAGGCCAATATGAGCGTGGCCGGTTACAAACGTTAAATTTTTTTCCTGGGAAAGTTCATAAATAACTCTAGCTACACCATACAAATTATCAAGCGCCTGGCCTACCGTCTTTCCTTCCGCATGGCATCCTACAATATCGGCACAAAATGCCAGATAGCCCCCTTCGGCCAAAGATTCTATCTCCACCGGCAATTCTAACGGCTGTGTTCCTATCATTTTCCTTACCTTATTTCGCCGGAGCAACCGTTGCCGGAACTTTGGCCTTGGCCGGAACGCGTTCGCTGCTTTCTTGGGCAGTAGGCCAGGCGGCGACGAGTGTACCAATAATAAACACAAAACCGCCAATCCAGAGCCAATTGACCAGGGGATTGATATATGCCTTGAACGTGGCCGTCTCGCCGTTGCCTTCCCAACCGGCCAAAATCACGTACAGGTCATCGGCCAGGGTACTACGCTTGTCGGGAATGGTCATCGGCTGCTCCTGGACCACAAAATACTCACGAGTGGGAATTAACACCCCGGCAGGCTGGCCGTTGAATTTTACATCCAGATTGGCCTCAGTAATAATCCGGTCGTCGGGGCTGTCTCCCTCGCGAAGGCCGCGATAGGTTAAGTCATACGTCCCGATGAAGTCGCTGCTGATGGTCATAGTCTCGCCAACAGCCAGGTTGTGCTGGGTTTCTACCTGGTAGAAACGACTGCCGGTGATGCCAATCGCCACCAGAATAATGCCGATGTGGATCAGATATCCGCCGTAGCGGCGGCGATTGCGGCCCACTAATCGCCACAAGGCCACCGGGTAACTCTCTCCCTTACTGCGGTGGCGAGCGCTAACCCCGCGCCAATATTCAATCAAGGTTGCTGCTAAAGTGAAGGCACACAGGCCAAACCCAAGGAGCGCGCCAAATATTTTCACTCCAACGAAGATATAAAGTACCGCTATCGTTAGCAGGCCAAAAGCAGCCGGCCATAGCAAGGTGTCGCCAATCTTTTTGAGGGAAGCACGCCGCCAGGGGATGAGGGGAGCTACCCCCATGAGCAGGATGACAATAGCCCATAAGGGAGCGGTCGTCTGTTCAAAGAAGGGGGGACCGACCACAATCTTCTCGCCCATCAAAGCCTCGGAGAACAGCGGGAAGTGGGTACCCCACCACACAGCCACGGCCAACCCGATAAAAATCAAATTATTTAACAAAAAGAATGACTCGCGGGAGACAAGGGAGTCAAGTTCGTTGTCCGAACTCAAATCATTCCAGCGCGATACAAAGAGGTAGAAGGAGGCGATGAACATAAGGCCAATAAAAACCAAAAAAAGCGGGCCAATTGCGCTTTGGGCAAAGGTATGGACCGAAGAGATAACCCCGGAGCGGGTTAAAAACGTGCCTTCGATGACCAGACAAAAAGTCAGGATAATCAAGGCCATATTCCAGCGTTTGAGCATACCCCGATTTTCCTGCATCATGACCGAATGCAAGAAGGGCGTCGCCACCAACCAGGGAATGAGGGAAGCGTTCTCGACCGGGTCCCAGCCCCAATAGCCGCCCCAGCCCAGGACATCATAGGCCCACCAGCCGCCCAACAATAAGCCTGCGCTCAGGAAAACCCAGGCAGTCAACGTCCAGCGGCGGGTCGTTCGAATCCACAAGTCGCCAGTTTGGCGTGTAATTAAGGCAGCGATAGCAAAAGCATAGGGGATAACAAAGGAGACAAAACCAATGTAGAGCACCGGGGGGTGAATAATCATGCCAAAATGACGCAGCAGCGGGTTGAGGCCGCTACCATCGGCAGGCACAAAATCCAACTGCTCAAAGGGATTGGCGACAAAAACGACCAACATCACAAAAAAGGCGACCGTGATCTGCGTGACGGCAATGACATAAGGCATCATCACCCGCATCGAACCCCATTTGCGCAGCAGCACTAACGCCGCAAAAATGGACATCAGCCACGACCAGAACAGCAGCGAGCCGTCTTGACCACCCCACAGAGCGGTAATCCGATAAAACAGCGGGGCCGCCCGGTTGCTCACCTCAGCGACATAGTTTGTTTGGTAATGGCCGGTAATAAGGAGGTATTCGATGATGATGATAGCCAGGGTAAGCAGGCTGGTGACCCCAAAAGCAGCATTGCGGGCGCTGGCCACTAACTCCGGCATCCGCCGCTGTGCTCCAACCACAGCGACCACCGCCGCATAAACAGCCAGGGCCAGGGCTAACGTGAGGGCGACATATCCGACATTCGGCATAAAGACTCCAACCTTTCAGTGTTTAACGTTCCCCGTTAAACGTATTAGGCAGTTCCAAGATTTAAATCATCCAATTGTTCTCACCGGCTTGATGCGTGATACGTGATGCGTAAGAAATCTTGCCTGGATACCATCACGCATTACGTATCACGGACTCTGGATAATTATTTTCTTGGAGTTGCCTTATTTGACTGCCTCTACCTGTACTTCTTCGATCCCCTGCTCCTCATAGCGGCTGGGACATTTGAGCAGTAAAGATTGGGCAGTAAAGGTCTGGCCATCATACTTGCCTTCGACAATAGCCTCAGCCCCCTCGCGCATTTGATCGGGTTTAGGGCCATTGAAAACAACAGGCATCCGCTGGCCGGTTTCACTGGTAACATCAAAGGTCAGTAGCAAATCGCGGTTATTAAACTCAATCGTGGCGGCATCAACTTTGCCTGAAACACGAACGGTCTGGTTTTCAACTGCCACGCCTTTAGCGTATAACTCATCAACAGTGAGGAAGTAAGCCGCCGAGCTTTGCACGCCGGTGTAGATTAAATAAACAATCGCCAGGGCAATAATGACACCCCCAACAATGAACTTGGTTTTTTTGTTAGCGGCCTGACCGGCAATCTGTACCGTTGGCGTAGCTGTAGATTGAGCCATTATTCTTCTCCTGTGAGGGGATTTACGTATAGTTTACACTGACATACTTAAAATTACTTTAAGAGAATACAATAAACTCATAACTCTTGGCAGTGACAAAAGTCATAAAAATCACGGTCAAAGAACACTGCGTTATTATAAATGGCTAAAGGGTGGCTGACAAATTGCGGACTTGGGTCAACTTTTGACCCAAAGGGTGGATTTTTGTTTCTACATTGACCTATTGCCAACTTTAGCATTATAATCAACAGCCTAAACAACTGTACAAGCAATGGTGAGATTGTATGAAATATCGGCGGCTGGGGAAAACAGAGCTAAAGGTTTCGGTTATTGGCGTTGGCGCGTGGCAGTTTGGCGGTGAATGGGGTCAATCTTTCACTCCCCAGGAGGTCAAGCGGCTGCTGGATCGGGCCAGGGATTTGGGGGTCAACCTGATTGACACGGCTGAGTGTTACGGGGATCACCTGTCCGAGGCGCTCATCGGCCAGGCTGTTGAAAAAGAACGTGAAGCCTGGATTATAGCGACCAAATTCGGACACAAATTTCCGCGCCCTTTTGAGCGGATTGAGCAGTGGTCACCCCAGGAGGTTTTACAGCAGCTTGAAGCCTCGCTCAAGGCGCTGCGCACCGACACCATTGACCTGTACCAATTCCACTCAGGTACCGACGAGGTCTTTGCTCAGGATGACCTGTGGGCCATGCTGAACCGGCAGGTCCAGGCCGGCAAAATCCGCTACCTGGGTATCTCCCTCAGCAGCCGGATTGATAATGTCTACCAAACCGAGCGCGCCGCCCAGGTTGGGGTCAGTGCAATTCAGGTAGTTTATAACCGTTTGGATCGAACCCCGGAGGAGCGGGTCTTGCCTTTATGCCGTGAGCACGATTTGGGGGTGCTGGCCCGCGTACCCCTGGCCAGCGGCTTGTTGAGTGGTAAATATCAGCCGGGTACGGTCTTCACCCAAGAGAGTGATGTTCGATCCCGCCAGGATCAGGGGGACCTGCAAAGGCGGCTCCAACAGGTGCAGGAAATTCAGCAGACCGAAGTTCCTGCGGGGACGGCCATGGCCCCCTGGGCGCTGGCCTGGTGTTTGCAGCACCCAGCCATTACGGCTGTTATCCCCGGCTGCAAAACAGTTGAGCAGGTTGAAACAAATGCCAGCGCCGCAGGCTTGGAGCTGGTCCGCCCCGATCATCCGCAAGCGCTGCCGAAATAGTTTGTGCAAAAACGGTCCACAGGTGGACATGGCTTCTCCCAGAAAAAAATAAAATCAGGACTTTCGCTTGTCATTCTGAACGGAGCGCAGCGGAGTGAAGAATCCCTCAGAGGTTCGATTGCAAGCCAGCCTTCTAGGGATTTTTCGCTCCCTATGGTCGCTCAAAATGACATCCAAGCGAAAGTCCTAAAAATACTGAAACTCATCTGTAAAAATCTGAGTTAATCTGTGGACGGCTATACTTACACCGTCTCGCCGCTGGCGACAAAGTCGGTCTGGAAGTGGGATTCATTGGCATGGGGATTAATGATCGCATTGTGACCGATCTTAAGACCGGCGGGGATACGCGCCCGCTTGCCGATAACGGTCAAGCCTGTGTTCAGCCGTTCCGGGTGGCGCCGGTTGGGAACATTATCCACACCATAGCCAATCTCCGCGCCTTCGCCAATCCAAACCTCTTTGTCAACGATGGCCCGTTCAATCTTGGCATTGGCGTTAACCACCGTATCATTCATAATCACCGAATCGCGCACTACCGCCCCCGGCGCAACCCGCACCCCCGGCGACAGGACTGAACGCTCGACAATTCCTTCGATGATACAGCCATTGGAAAGCAGATTGCCCCCGACCCAGGCATTGGAACCAATTTGCACCGGCGGCTGCTCTTCGCTGCGGGTATGGATCACCCACTGCGGGTCGTACAGGTCAAGCGCCGGCGTCTCAGCCAGTAGGGCCATGTTGGCTTCCCAATACGCTTGCAGGGTGCCCACATCGGCCCAGTAACCTTCAAAAGCGTAAGCGTAAATCTTGTGCGAGTGCAGAATAGCAGGCAAGACATCCCGGCCAAAATCGTTCAAATTTTCATCGCGCAGAATTTCCCGGAGCGCTTTAAAGTCAAAAATGTAAATTCCCATCGAAGCCAGGGTTTCCTTGGAGCGGCGCGGTTTTTCTTTAAAGCCGCCAACCCGCATATCACTATCCGCGCTGACAATCCCAAAACGATGGGTTTCAAACGGGCTGACCCGGCGCACGGCAACGGTTACATCGGCCTGGGTTTGCTGGTGAAAACGCAGCATCGGGCGATAATCCATTTTGTAAATGTGATCACCGGCCAGAATGAACACGTTATCCACATGCTGTTCTTCGACAAAATCCATGTTGCGCCGGACTGCGTCGGCAGTGCCGCGCTGCCACCCCCCGATGTCACGCCCCACATAGGGTTGCAGCAAGCGTACCCCTCCCTGCGAGCGATCCAGATCCCACGGCTTACCAACCCCGACATGCTCGTTTAAAGAGCGAGGCATGTACTGGGTGAGCAGAGCCACGTTGTAAAGTCCGGAGTTGACCGTGTTAGACAGAGGAAAATCAATAATCCGAAACTTGCCGCCAAATGGAATTGCCGGTTCAGCGCGTGAAGCGGTCAGCACGCTCAAATCTTCACTGGCCCCGCCGGCCATTATTATGACTAAAGTTTTCATTGCCCTTCACCTTGTTTGATAAGCGAATAGCGAATGAGCGAATGGCGAAAAGTAGCTCTTATTCGCCATTCGCCTGTTCGCTAATTCAAACCGTTTCGCCGCTGCGAATTTCAGTGGCAGGAAAGTCATTTTCCAGCCGTTCGCTATGGATCAGCACGTTCCGACCAATCACCAGGCCACCGGGGATGTGTGCGCCCGCACCCACTACGGTAATCCCAGTATTGAGCTTATCGGGCATCTGCTGGTTGGGTGTCATGTCATCGCTATAGCCGACAAACGTCCCGGCCCCAATCACGGCATTCTCATCCACAATAGCCCGGTCAATAATCGCTCCCGGCCCAATCCAGGTGTCATTGATAATCACCGACTCGCGCACAATGGCTCCCGGCGATACATAAACCCCCGGCGACAAGACCGAGCGTTCTACCCGCCCGCGAATCACACAACCGTTGGAGATGAGGCTGTCGGCGACTTGCGCCTGCGGCCCTAACTTGACCGGGGGGCGCTCCTCACTGCGGGTATGAACAACCCAATTGGGGTCGTGTAAGTTCAGGAGATCGCTGCCGTTGGGCTTGGTCAAGGCCAGGTTTGTTTCCCAGTAGGATTGGATGGTGCCGACATCCACCCAATAACCCTCAAAACGGTAGGCGTAAACCCTATCTTCAGCAATCATGCTGGGAATGACATCTTTACCAAAATCAATCCGGGGGGACTCGGCGCTGCCTTCGGTTAGCCGCCGGATGAGAACGTCGGTGCTAAAAACATAGATCCCCATTGAGGCAAGCGTACCTTTATCCCGCGCTTTGGGCTTTTCAGTAAATTCAGTGACCCGGTTATTCCGATTGACACTCATAATGCCAAAGCGGTCTGTCTCTTCCAGCGGCACATCCATCACCCCCACAGTCAAATCAGCTCCTTTATCCTGATGGTATTCCATCATTGGCCGATAGTCCATCTTGTAAATATGGTCACCGGACAGGATGAGGACCAGGTCTGGCTGGTTGTCTTGAATAAAATCCAGGTTGCGAAAAACGGCGTCGGCAGTGCCGCGATACCAATCCAGATCGGCGCTGCTGCCCTGGTAGGGCTGGCGCAAGTGAACGCCCCCCCGTTGCCGGTCTAAATCCCAGGGTTTGCCAATGCCGATATGCGTATTGAGCGAATGAGGCCGGTATTGGGTTAGAACGGCAATATCATAAATGCCGGAGTTAACGCAATTGGACAGGGTAAAATCAATAATCCGGTATTTGCCGGCAAAAGGCACCGCCGGCTTGGCCCGTTTATCTGATAACACCGTCAGGCGCGTGCCAGCGCCGCCAGCCATTAGAATAGCTAAGGTTTTCATGGGTGACTCCAAGCTAATAGTTGCAGAGTAACAGGTAGCACGTAGCGGGGGAGCAGGGTAAAAATTATCTCCTGCTCCCTCGCTACCCTGTTACATTGTTAAGGGAAAAGACGGCGGGTTTTAACCTCGGCCACCGCATCTTCACGAAAGCGATATAACCGAGCAGGACGGCCACCCGTATCCCGGTAGCCATCCACCATCTCTACTACCTGGGTCTTGCGCAACTTGCTGCGGAAATTACCTTTGTCTAACTTCGTGCCCAAAATAATTTCGTAAGCATCTTGCAGTTCGCGCAGGGTGAACTTTTCTGGCAAAAGCTGGAAACCAACGGCAGAATATTCCAGTTTGTAACGCAGTCGGGTTAGGGCGTAATTTAATATTTCAGCGTGGTCAAAGGCCAGGGGAGGCAAACCGTAAACAGAGAACCAGCCAACATCTTCGGCATCGTCGGCAGCATGCGCACTGATTTTATCGGCGCTCACCAGGGCAAAGTAAGTTACGGTAATAACCCGGGTGCGCGGATCTCGATCTGGCTCGCCAAAGGTATAAAGCTGTTCCAGGTAGACGCTTTCGTTTGTTACCCCGGTTTCTTCGGCCAGTTCCCGGTAGGCAGCAGCTTCCAGGCTTTCATCCATTTTAACAAAGCCGCCCGGAATGGCCCACATCCCCTCACAAGGCCAGACTTTGCGCTTGATCAAGAGTACTTTTAATTCCTCATCCAGGATACTAAAAATTACCACGTCTACCGTCACCGAAGGACGCTCGTATTTGCTTACGTCGTAGGTTTCGGCTGTTTCGGGCATGTTCATCGGCGGCCTTCTGGAGCTGACTATGTAGGGGCTTTTAGTATAGTCTGAGTTAGCCTTACTGTCAAAATCGCCGGTTTAGCGGCAACTACAGCACCCGTTCAAGCTGATGGCTCAGTTGTTTAAGGGTTAATGGTTTCTGCAGCCAGCCAACAATTCCTTGAGCTAACAGATCTTCACTCTTTACCTTCAGCGGATAACCTGTCATACCCAATATTTTAACGGCCTGATTTTTGGCATGCAGGGCTTCGGCCAGGGCCAGCCCACCCATTTCGGGCATGGTCAAATCGGTGATAACCAGGGCGATGTTGGTCTGATGCTGCTCATAAATTTCAAAGGCGCGCCGCCCGTTAGTAGCCGTCAAAACTTGATGCCCCAAGTCCTTGAGCATAGCTTCTACTACCTCCAGGACAGAGGGATTGTCTTCTACCAATAGAATCAATTTCCCCTGGCTTCGTTGTTTTCCTTTGTCGGGAGGCTTTGTTTGGGCGACAACAGATTCGGGTGAAGATAGCGCCGGGAAATAGAGGGTAAATGTCGTGCCCTGCCCTACCTGGCTTTCGACTTGAATGCAGCCCTCATGCTGCTTCACAATTCCTTCAACCTGGGCCAGCCCCAAGCCTGTTCCCTGACCTACCTCTTTGGTGGTGAAAAACGGCTCAAAAAGGTGTGTTTGTACCTCCGGCGACATACCTGCGCCCGTATCCGCCACCGCCAGCACTAACCAATCACCAGGGGCCAAATCCGGGCAGGGCCATGGCGGAGCTGCGGTTAGGGTTAAACGGCCCAAAGAGAACTTCAGGGTTCCGCCCCGGGGCATGGCGTCGGCGGCATTCACTGCCAGATTGGTGAGCGCCTGCTGCAATTGGGTGGGGTCGGCGTTAAGCATGTACCCCCATTCCCCCGATTCAACAGTCAATTCAAGAGAAATACTCTCAGGAATTGTCCGTTCCAGGAGAGAGACTGTATTTTCAAGCAGGTCGCGCAGGTTTACGAGTCGTTTAGCCACAATATTTTTGCGGGCAAAATCCAGGATCTGGCGTACCAAGCGAGCGGCGCGTTGCCCCTGTTGAATAATATGGCCCAAATCCTCGCTTACCGGCGCCGGTACACCGGGCGCATACCGGGCCAATTCGGCAAAACCAATAACACTGGTCAGAATATTGTTGAAGTCATGGGCAATGCCCGCCGCCAGTTGACCCACGGCAGCCAGTTTCTCCTGCTGCTGCATCCGCTTCTGAATGTCGCGTTGTTCTGTCACATCTCGCACCACCATCACCCAACCTTCAGCCTCTGGTCCGCTCACAATCGAGCGAGCATAAACCTCAAAGATGGGCCGGGGTAGACCCTGGGGTGTAACTTCGTGATAGGACCCCTGATGAGGCGCAATCAGTAACTCAGCCAGGGGACGTCCACCCAGGTGCGTACACGTCTGGCCTACTTCGCTCTCGGCCAACAGCGACAGATAATTCTGCCCGGCTGGATTCGCCATCTTAATCCGGTAATGAGGATCAAGCAGGACAATTCCTCCTACCATTGTGTTCAAAACCTGTTCCAGTTGCCGGGCCTGCTGTTGAGTTTGCTGATATAACTTTTGCGTTTCGGCATAAAGGCGGGCATGTTCAATAGCAATCGCCGCCTGTTGCGCAATACCCTGACACAAGGCAATCTCATCCAGCGTAAATTCACGAGGTCGCCCGCTTTCCCATAGATCGGCAAAAGCAACAAGCTCACCGCTGAAGCGTAAAGGGATCAGCAGCGCCGACTGGCCATCAAACTGCTGCAAATGGTTTCGGATGCTTGCAGGGGTGTTCGGGTCGTCTCGATGCAAGATTTCCACTTTACCGGCCCGCAGACAATCCAGGTACGCCGGGTTGTCCCCCGGTGTGGAATAGGTAATACCCAGATCAGATATCTTTTCCTGAGGCGAGGCTTCTGGCCCGTAATATTCGGCCAGCACAGTCCAGGAAGAGTCGGGGTTGTAAATAGAAATGTAGGCGCTGGTCACATCTATAGCCCGGCCCATCTGCACGGCAATAAGGTTTAACACCTCTCTTAGATCCAGAGTTGACGAAATGATGGCTCCAGCCTCCCACAGCGCGGTCTGCTCTTTGAGCCGCTGCTGCGTTTCGGCGTAAAGCCGGGCATTCTCCAGGGCAATAGCGGCGGCATTAGCCAAAGACTGGAGGCGTTGGGTATCTTCAGGGCAAAACTTACCGGGAATATCGCTGTCAAGCCGGAGCAGGCCCAGTACTCGATCTTGCAGACAAATCGGCACGGAAATATAGGATCTGATCCAGGCTGTTTGAGGCACGGTTACCCAGTGAGAGTCTGCTTGCGTCTCGGAAATGGTCAGCGGCGTGCGCGACTCGATGACCGATTGATCCAGTGGAAAATCAGCCACCGGCTGAATCAAACGAGCCAGAAATTCCTCGTCGCTAAAGGCAGAGTAGCCATACCAGCGGGCAATGCGTAAACAGTCACCCTCCAGTAAGGCAATGTTAGCGGCCTTAAAAGGCACAATCCGCTGCGCCTGGCGCAAAATTTCATCTAATACGGCGGTGTGGTCCATCTGCGAGGTGAGGGCCAGAACCACTTCTTGCATTGTCTCAGCCAGAAGACGCTGCTCTCGTTCGGCCACCAGCAGCCGTTCTCGTTCCGCCTCAGCTTGTTTGCGTTCAGCGACTTCTCGCTGGAGTTGTTGGTTAGCCGCCCGGAGACTGGCGGTGCGTTCGATCACCAAATCCTCCAGATGGTCACGATACCGCTGCAATTCTTCTTTAGCCTGCTTCTGCTCGGTAATATCCCGGCTCAGGCCGACCAGTCCAACAATTTGCCCTTGGCTATCCCGCAACGGCACTTTGGTTGTCGAGAGCCATTTTTTCTGGCCGGCAGGGGTAATATAAAGTTCTTCATAGGCAATTAAAGGTTGGCCGGAATGGATAACGTACTGCTCATCAGCGTAATATTGGGAGGCCAGCTCTGGCGAGTGCAAATCAAAATCGGTCTTGCCAATCATTTCATCCGGCTCGGTCATCTCTCTGAGCAGCAGAGAAGCAGTATTGACCAGCATCAGGCGACCCTCCACATCCTTAACAAAGATCAAATCCGGCACATTGTCAATCAAGGTGCGCAGCAAATTACGTTCTTCAGCCAGAGCCGCTTCGGCTCGTTGCCGCTCGACAATTTCCCGCTGCAACTGCTGGTTGGCTTTGATCAAGGCCTCGGTCCGCTCAAAAACTTGCTCTTCCAGGCTCTCCTGATATTGCTGCAAGGTTGTCTCGGTTTCTTTGTAGCGCCGGTGCAGTGTCTCTTGAAAATGAAGCGCTTTCAAGGTAAACTCGGTGATGAGGGCAGGATCGGGGGGGCCGGGGGGATATTTTGTCCGCGCGGCCTGTAATTCTGGCAGCCGGTCGGGCCGGTAGGCAGCGACAACCTCCTCCAAAAGGTCAAGCGTGCTGTTGACGATACCGGGTTCAAAGCTCCAGAGCGTATCAAATTGCCGGGCTGTTTCATCCGATGTATCAGCCTGACCACCATGCCCGCTCAAAACGACACTAAAAGTTCCAGACAAAATGGCCAGGAACCACTCCTGGCCTAAAACATCATCACTGCTCAACCTGATGTGGAGCGAAGCGCCATTACTTTCAGGGGGTAAAGAAGCGCCGGCAAGGATACTGACCTGCTCGGCCACCTGCACCAGTTCTCGATATCGTTCTGTTTCCTCTTGCCAAGGGGTTGACTCTTGAAAACCTGTAAAAATCACGGCTGGAATGCGCCGGCTCAAAACTAAATCTTCCAGAGTATGTAACAAGTGAATGAGGGATTCTTTGGTGCAGGGCACGACAGGTAAACTCGGACTTAACTTTTGCCGCACCAGATCAAATAACGAGACAGGTAGAGTCGAGCCTTTTTTAGCAGGCATAGGTACTCCATTGGGGCAGAGTCATTATTTCCCTCATTTTACCAGAACTGAGCCTGTTACTTAAATCTAATCCCTAAGAATATTAAAAAGAGGCGTCCCCCATCAAGGACACCTCTTTGAAGCCTGACTGTTCTGGCTAAAATCCGGCCAAGGGCAACTGGTATTCGGTTTGCTTCCCATTTAGGAGGATAAAAGGCGCAGCCCGGCCTGTTTGCACCCCAAGCTGCTTGAGTTGATGCAGGTTACTGAGAGTCCCCACCCGGCGAGCTGCCAAAATCGCCTCGGTAGTTTTGGGGCCGATGCCAGGGATACGCAGGAGTTCAGCCCGGCTGGCCCGGTTGATTTCAGTCGGCCGCTGGCTCAGGTGGGTTTTAGCCCAGGTGAGCTTGGGATCGAGGTTCAACGGCAGATGCCCTTGCTCGTCAAAGGGCAGTTCGTGGACGGCAAAGCCGTAAAAACGCAGCAGCCAATCGGCTTGATACAGGCGGTGCTCCCGCAGCAACGGCGTTTTGGGCAGATTTTCCAAAACCGTACCGCGAATAGGATTAAAAGGAGAGTAATAGGCCCGGGCCAGATTTGCTTCCCGGTAGAGCATATGGGCCGTCGTCAATAACTCACGATCAGACTCGCCGGCCGGGCCGACCACAAATTGGGTCGTAATGCTGGGCGGCCTGACCCACGGCCCCAGGCGGTGTTGGTTCTGGCGGACCCAGTAGAGCGGCGGCAGCAGCTCTTGCCAAAAATCCTTCTTGGGGGCCAGGGCCAACAAACGCTGCTCGTTAGCTCCCTCCAGGTTAATCGAAAGGCGGTCGGCCAGGCGCGCCGCCCGTTCAATCTGCGCCGATTCAGCCCCGGGCATAATTTTGAGATGGATATAGCCGTGATATTCATACTTGCGCCGGAGGATTTCCACGGTGTCCAGCATGGGATCCATCGCTTTGACCCCGCCCCCCACAATGCCGCTGCTTAAAAACAGCCCCTCAACCAGCCGCTTGCGCTGCATCTGGTCAAAAGTGGCAGCCAACTCCTCCGGTTTGAAGGAAACCCGCCGGTAATCCCGCCCCGCTTGAAAGGGGCAGTAGTAACAGTTACGCTCACAGGCGCTGGTCTGCATCGTCCGCAGAACCGGGATCTTTCCCCGCTGCGGGTGCGTCACGTAAACCCGGCTCTGGTCAATAAATTGAACCTTGCGTTCTGCGCGAGTCAAAGCTGGCGGCCCCTCGCAATCCAGAGCGGCAGCCTGGCCCAAGATTTCAACTTTTTGCTGGATGTCCATAGTTTGTTCCCCTATGGATTAAATTATAAGAACATTAGTTCTTTTGGTCAAATCATTCCTACGCCAACAATCTCTCCCTCTGTCACCCGCAGCAACTCCCCCGGCGTGAGGCGCATCATCGCATTAATGTCCCCTCCCCCGCCAAAGATGACCTGAAACTTGGTGATAGCCGGGTCAACCAGTGTGCGCAGCCTGCGCCGGTGACCAAAGGGGGGCATGCTGCCGACCACGTAGCCGGTGATTTCAAGGGCCTGCTCCGCGCTGGCAAATTTGACCTGCTTTCGACCGACGCCCAGCCGGTCGGCAATCTTGCGCTGGTCCACTTTGGACAGACCGTTGTTGATAACCAGCAGCGGCTCATCCTTCACCAAGAACACCAGCGATTTGATGATTTGCTCCGGCTCGACGGCCAAGGCGCGGGCAGCATCGGGCACGGTCGGCGTATGTTCGATCATCGGCAGAATGGTGGCTTCGATTTGATGGGTTTCAATAAAACATTGCAGGTCGGCGCTGGTAAAGGCTACTTGTTTTTCCATTTGAATACTCCTGGTAAGGAGCTGCTTTAGCTCAATTTTGGCTGAGATTAGCACAATATATCAGCCTGTCAAGATAAAATTAGCGCAGCAGGCCGTTCCATCGTTAAGCAGAATGTGGTATACTGCACCTTGAGGAATATAATCCATGGGGGATGACTCTTTTACTCAACAAATTGAAGCTCTGCGCCAGCGTCTGGAAGTAGCCCAGCGAGCGGATCAATCCTCTCTTTCCGTTCAAGCCTTACTGGCCGACCTGGCCAGCGCCACTGATTTGCTGCAAGCAGCCAGCGAGAAGTTGTCCCGCCAGGATAAAGCCCTAGCGAGTGTCCGGCAGGTGCAGGAGATCGAACGGAGTTACCAGGAACTTCTGCAAGAACAGCAGCGGGTCGAAGAGGCATTGCGGCAGGAACATCACCTCCTTGAACGTGAGCGCACGCATTTACGCTCAGTGCTCGACATCATCCCCGCGGCGCTGTGGGTAGTGGATGCTCACGGGCAGATTCTGGCCCAAAGCGCCATGAGTAAAGCCATTTGGGCAGGAGATCCTCTCCCTGATGATCATTTGAGTGAGTACAAGGGCTGGTGGGCCAACACCGGCCAGCCGGTAGTCCCCGAAGAATGGTCAAGGATTCGAGCGTTGACCAAAGGCGAAGTCTCCATTAATGAGGAAATCAATATTGAAGCGTTTGATGGAACCAGAAAAACAATCCTCAGTTCTGCCGTACCGATCAAAGACGAAGAGGAGAGGATTGTCGGCGCGGTTGTGTTAAATATGGACATCACCGAACGCAAGCAGGCCGAAGAAGCGTTACGTCACAGCGACGCCCGCAATCGCGCCCTCTTAAACGCCATCCCTGATATGATGTTCCGTATCAGCGGCAACGGCGTCTATCTGGACTACAAGCCGGCCAAAGCGCCCGACCAGTTTGTTCCCCCGACCGAATTTTTGGGCAAAAATGTTGCCGACGTGTTGCCCGGCGAGTCAGCCCAGCAGATGAGCCAACACATCGAGCGGGCTTTGCAGAGCGGCGAGATGCAACTGTATGAGTATCAGTTGCCCATCAACGGCAAATTACGGCAGCGAGAAGCACGTATTATTGCGAGTGGCCAAAACGAAGTCCTGGTTATTGTTCGCGACATTACCGACCGGAAAGCCCGCGAAGCCTTGCTTAGAGAGGAACGTGCTCGTATCGCTCGCGATTTGCACGACGGCCTGGCGCAAAATCTTTATTTTCTTGGCCTCAAGTTGGATTATATCCGCAAGCAGATCACCACTGCTCCAGCCGGTCTTATCATCAGCGAGCTGAGCACCCTAAAAAAGACGATCCAGGCTAATATTGACGACGTGCGCCGGACGATTTTTTTCCTCCGGCCGGTCGAGTTGGAAACGTTGGGCTTTGGGCCGGCCCTGCGTCAGTACATCCGTGAGTTTGGCGAGCAGGTTGGTCTGGAGATTGAGCTAAATATAACGGGCGATGAGACAGCTATGCCAACGGCCATCGAGCCAGTTCTGTTCCGCTTAGTTCAAGAAGGCTTAACCAACGTTGCCAAGCACGCCCGGGCGCGCTGTGCTTGGCTGGAGTTGACCATCCAGCCTGGGCAGATGGTATGCTTGACAATAAAAGATGATGGGATTGGTTTTGACCCGCAGGTTCAGCCCACCCTAACCAATCGTAAAATAGGGCTGCGCCAGATGCGTGAACGAGTCGCCGAACTGGAAGGGCAATTCAAAATTGAGAGCATGCCTAACCAGGGAGTCGTACTACGCCTTAAAATTCCCCTGTCAGGAAACTTCTCATGACTCACCCCATTCGCTTGCTCATCGCCGATGATCATACCATGGTCCGCCAGGGCCTCAGCCAAATTTGCGACGCCGAGCCAGACATGAAAGTGGTTGGCCAGGCCGCCGATGGTCAGGAAGCCTGCCGTGTGGCGGCTCTGTTGCAGCCAGATGTGGTCGTGATGGATATCAACATGCCCGTTTTGGATGGGGTCCAGGCAACTGGCCAGCTCACCGCCGCCAATCCCCAGTTAGGCGTCATCATCCTGACTATGTATCGCCAGGATCAATATGTCTTTGAAGCGATTAAAGCAGGAGCGCGAGCTTACCTCTTGAAAGACGCCGATAGTGATGAGTTGTTGCGGGCTATCCGGACGGTAGCAGCAGGAGAAGCCTTACTCGACCCACCTATTGCCATGAAGATGATTGAAGAATTCCGCCGGCTGCAGAGCGATACCTCCAAAGCGCATCAGGTGACTCCCCTCATTGAGCTGGAAATGAATATCCTCCGCCTGGTTGCCCAGGGGCTGAACAACAACGACATTGGCGACCGGCTGGGTTTATCAGAGAAAACGGTCCGCAACCGGTTGACGGTCATTTTTGGCAAGCTGCACGTCAACAACCGCACCCAGGCTGCTCTTTATGTCCTGCGGCGGGGCCTGGTCAACTTGAAAGACGAGCAAAATTAAAAGCAGATGCGGGACAAATGTCCCTCAACTACAGGCATTTTGTCCCTATGCAGCTAAGTGGGCCGGTGCTAAAATACGGCCCGCAAGAGTTTCTTGCCTATTCACCCTCGCCCCTCTATCAGCACTGAATCTTCACTGAGATAGTCATAAAGATTTCCTCTCCTGTCGAGAAAGGAGGTAGGTGACCCAGCCTAAAAATTCCTTTGATAGCGTAACTGTTTGTCGTTTCTTTAATGAAACATAATATTTTTAAGGAGGGATGTCAAATGACAAGTCAAGTGCCAAGAGGTGAAAAACGTGAAGTTTCAGGTTTAGGTGGGGTGACCATTGGCGGCGCACCGGTCTCCTATGTAGCGATTATGGCCGCGATTGTCGCCGTGTTAGCCTTTGTGCCAGCCTCGGTGGTAGTCGGCGGAATGGGCGGCGGCTGGCCTTTGCACGATGCCATCCATCCCCTGATCGGGTTGCTGCTTGGCCCCGTTGCCGGGCCAATTGCTTCAGTGGTAGGCATGCTTATTGGCAATGCCATCGCTCCCTACACCAACCTCGGCCCCTGGAGCCCATTGATGGGCCTCATGTCGGCCTTTTCAGTGGGAATGGTAGCCCAGCGAGGCAAAATGTACTGGTTAATCCCCTGGCTCATCACCCTGGTGCTCCATATCGCTTATTATTTCATAGCGATCAACTACGGCATCAGCACCGGTCTGTGGTTTTCCAACGTCTTTACCATAACCCTGGCCCTGATTCTAATTGCTATTCCCCAAGTCCGGAATTGGGCCGTCCAGACTATCCAGGACAGCCAAGTGAGCTGGCAGATGGGCGTGGCTTTGTTCATTATTTTCTTTTTCGGCTCCACCGCCGGGATTCAAGCTATCTGGACGCCCGGCTTCGCCACCAACCCCTGGCCGGCCGAAGTCTGGCCGCCGTTAATTGTCATCATTTTAGTCGAGCGGGTCGTATTTACCCTGGTTGGAGTCATTGTCGGCCTGGGCGTTATTGCGGCCTTGCGTCGTTCCTCTTTTGTTAAGCCCAAAATGGCAGGATATTAATTGGGTATCGCCAGGGCAGGTCGCTGACCTGCCCTATGTGAGTCTACCATGACCGGCAACATCGTCGTTATTAAAGACCTCTCCTATAAATATGCCGGGGCGGCCGAGTTTGCTCTGCAAGAAATCAGCTTGCAAGTACGGCAGGGCGAATTTTTGGGGGTTATGGGGCCGACCGGCGCGGGCAAAACCACCTTTTGCCTAGCCCTCAATGGCGTAGTGCCGCACTTTTATGGCGGCGATTTCTATGGCTCGATTACCGTTGTCGGTCTGGATACGGTTGAGCATCCTACTTATAAATTGGCCCAACGGGTGGGCATGGTCTTTCAAGATCCAGAAATGCAACTGACCGCCCCGACGGTTGCCGCTGAAGTCGCTTTTGCCCTGGAAAATATCTGCCTGTCGGTTGAGGAAATCAAACGCCGGGTGCCAGCCGCCCTGAAGGCGGTGCGCCTGGAAGGTCTGGAAGGCAAACATCCTCACCAACTTTCCGGCGGGCAGAAGCAACGCCTGGCTATCGCCGCTGCGCTGGCGCTACAACCTGATGTTCTCGTGCTGGATGAACCAACCTCCCAGCTCGACCCGGTTGGCACGGATGAAGTCTTTGCCATTGTGCGCGAGTTGAACCGAACTCACGGGATTACTATTATTCTGGTGAGCCACGCCAGTGAAGAAATCGCCGAATACGCCGACCGGGTGATGTTGCTGGCCGAGGGAAAGCTTTTGGGGCTGGCTCCTCCCGGCGAATTTTTCCAAAATATTGATCTCCTCTGGAGCCATGGGGTGCGTCCGCCCGAAGTAACCCAAACTTTTCGGCGTATCTTCCTCTCCCTCAGCCAGAAGCTGGCTTATCCAGTCACCCTGCCCGAGGCGTTGGATCAGTACAGCCAACTCAGGCCCCGTCTCTCCTTTGAGCCGGTCATCTATCCTAATGGCCATGCCTCGACTGCCAGCAACGAGATTGTGCTGCAAACCGAGAATCTACATTACACCTATGATGATGGCACTCGGGCGCTCGAGGGGGTTTCGGTAGATATCCGCCGGGGCGAATATGTCGCCATTGTGGGGCAAAATGGAGGGGGTAAGTCTACCCTGGTGCGCCATTTTCTGCACCTGCTAACCGCTAGCAGCGGTCAAGTGAAGGTGTTTGGCAGAGATGTGAGCACCTATGAAGTCAGCGAACTGGCCCAGCACATCGGTTATGTTTCGCAAAACCCCGATAATCAAATCTTTTCCGACACAGTCGAACGAGAAGTTGCCTTTGCCTTGACGAATTTGCGTTTTCCAAAAGACGAGGTTCAGCAACGAGTGGCTGCTGCGCTCAAAGAGATGAAGCTCGATTGGGCCGCCGGCCGCCATCCCTTGACCCTGAGCAAAGGGGACCGCAGCCGGATTGTCGTTGCCGCAATTCTGGCGATGAAACCGGACGTCCTTATTTTTGACGAGCCGACTACAGGCCAGGATTATCAGGGAGCGCAGGCAATTCTGGAACTGACCGGCGAGTTGCATCGGGCCGGCAAAACT
Source organism: Chloroflexota bacterium (assembly GCA_016860845.1). The sequence goes on along the minus strand of BOKF01000047.1, from coordinate 27,281 downwards.
ATCATTGTCATTACCCACCATCTTTATTTACTGCCCGGATACGCCGAGCGGCTCCTGGTAATGGGCAAAGGGCAATTGTTGCTGGACGGCCCACTCCGCGAAATTTTCTATCAGACGGCCAAATTGCGCGAAACTTTCCTGACCGCGCCGCAAGTTATTCGTCTGGCCGAAGCGATGCAGGCCGGCAGTGAGGCTCGGCTCCGTCCCTTAACCGCCGAGGAATTAGCGGCGACCATTACCATCCACTGAGTATTAAAAATGGTGGAAGCCCAGCCTGTTATAAGGAGATCCCTATGCCGGCAATGTATGTCCAACACATCTCACGCTCTTCCTTCTTCAGCCGCCTGGACGTGCGGGTCAAATTATTATTTATGTTTTTGGTGAGTACCCTTATTCTGGTTTGGGACAACGTTTTCTACCAGGGGGCCATGTTTGCTATAGTAATGATCCTCGTCTTATCGTCCTATATGGACCGGGCGCTGGTGCGCAAGCTATTTGCCGTAATGCTCCCTTTTACCGGGGTAATGATTCTCATCCAGGGGTTATGGAGTCCCGTTGGTCAGACCGCATTGTGGACCCTTCCCTCCTGGGTCCCCCTTATCGGGGGCAAAGTTTCATTGCATTGGGAAGGGCTGGTATTTGGAGTCATGGTTGGCTTTCGTTTGCTGACCCCCATCTTTGCTCTGCCCTTAGTTGTGATGACGACTGATGTGAACGATCTAGTCGTCGGTTTGGTCCGGCTGCGCGTTCCGTACAAAGTAGCCTTTATCTTCTCAATCACCCTGCGTTTTGTGCCCTTTATCTTTGCCGAAATTGGAGCCATTACTGAGGCGCAGCGGCTGCGCGGCCTGGCTATTGAGAAGATGAATTTCTTCCGGCGAATTCCAGTCTTTGCCAGTATGCTTGTGCCGCTCATCCTTGGGGCATTGTTGAAGGCGCAAACTCTGGAGATCGTCCTCCAATCCAAAGCCTTTTCAGGCAGTCCCAAACGCACGTTTCTCAATGAAAACGAAATCCGGCTGCGTCCCCTGGACATTGCCCTATTGGTGGGGGGGATACTCTTTTTTGTGGGCGCGCTCGTAACGCGCTTAACTCTGGGCTGGGGCGAATTTGTAGCCTAAGCTCAATACCTTTCCTCGAGAGGCCGGCTTGCTCAACTCGGACAAAATCGGGGATTTCGCATGCCATTGCCGTTTATTCAAGTCTAAACACCAACTCTGATCCAAGCAGGAGCGTTTTGATGAACAACAACCATTCAGAGCAGAATTCGACCCAGACTCAGGCCGACCATGAAGTTAACATCCGTGCTTTGGTAAAGCGGCAGGCGCTCGCCTGGGAGCGCAATGATTTTGATCTGGCTGCTGGCGATTGGCTGCCGGATGGTATCCTTATCGCACCAGCGGGCGAATGGCCCGCCGATAAACTGCGCCAGGTGATGGCCGATTTTCATACCTATTTCACCGATTTGGTGGTAGACATCAAAAATGTTTTTGCCGCGGCCGATGGCAGTAAAATAGCGATCGAGTGGGATTGGTCTGTTACCCGCAAAGCTGATGGTATGCGTAGTTTAACTCAAGATGCCATCATCGTCGATTTGGTGGACGGCAAAATCAAATCCTGGCGCGAGTATTTCGATTTGTCCAGCTCAGTGGAAGCCGTGAGTCAAAAGCAGATAGCAGCCAGCAAATAGCGAATAGCGGACGGAAATCTCTAATCTCTACCCTCTATTTCTGCGGCATATCCGCCGATACAACTCGGCTGTGTCTCCAGCAATTTTGCCCCATTCGAACAAATCACCCAACTGCTTTGAACCCAGGGCCAATTTCTGGCGCAAAGCCGGATTGTTAGCCAGTGCGGCTATGGTTTGAGCCAGAGCAGCCGCATCGCGGGGGGGAACGAGCAGCATATTTTCGCCTGGCCGGATTTCGGGGATGAGGCTGGGGTCAGTCGGGTAAGTGCTGATTACTGGACAGCCATGTCTCAATGCCGCAATCAACGTGGTGCGTCGAAACGACACACCATCGCGGTAAGGCATGACAACAGCATCTGCGGCCAGCAGGTTGGCCGAGACCTCAGGCAGGCCGGTGTAACCGGTGCGGTACACAAAATTAGCCAGATGGCGCCGGTCAATAAGCGCCTGAACTTTTTGGGCGTAAGCGATGTTGGTCGGGTCAGCATGCCCAACATCCCCGCCGATGAGCAACAAGCGGGCATCAAGCCCCTGCTGCCGTAACAGCGCCAGTGTCTCGATGAGTTCCTCGCCCCCTTTGCTCTCATTCAAAAAGCCAAAATAGGCCAAAAGCAGCGTCTTTTCGTCAGCATGATACTTTTTACGCCACGTCGCTCGCTCAAAATTGGCGGGTGGCTGCGGCTCGATATTACTACCGAGAGGGATAAGAGTGAGCAGAGGAGCGGGGGAGCGGGGGAGCGGGGGAGAGATTTGGTCATTAACTATTGATAATTGATTATTGACTGTTGACAATTGCTTTAAGTCTTCCCGGTTGGTACAAATAACCGCATCGCTGTGGCGGGCCAGGGCCAGCATAGATTTCCAGCGAAAAGCGCCGGCTTTGGGAAAAATGTAGGGCACTCGCAAATCGTGAAAAGTAGTCACGATGCGGGTAGAAATGCGCCGTCTTTTAAGATACCATGGCAGCCAATTGATCCAGCCGCCCAAATCAAATGCGGCCGCTTGATATTGGATGTGCAGCACATCGGGCTGATGAATTTGGAGAAAACTGACTATGCCCGGCCAACAGCGCCAGCCCCAGTTAGGGATGGAAGGCTGGATGATTGGAAGATCGGATGATTGGTCAGAGGAAAAGGCAAAACCCCTTGAAGCCTGAATTTCTCGCCAATGACGAGTGATTAAAATAGAAGAGTGGATACCCAAAGGGGCCAAATGTTGAGCGAGATAGGCCGTGTGGTCGGCAATCCCGCCTTGCATGGGCGGGTATTCGCCGGTGAGGAAGACCACTTTCATCACAATCCCCGCAGCACCTGGGCATAAGCCGTCATCCGCTCCCGGCGCATGGCCCGCCGGTGGCCCAACAGCCATTTGAGGCTTTCCTCGACCCACTGGAAGGCAAAGGTGAGCCACAAAAAAAGTCGTAACAGGCTGGCCCAGCCGGGGCCAAAATATTTACGGGTGTAGCGCAGTTTGCTCCGCTGAAAGCGCAGGGTCCGCGCCGCTGCAACCTGTTCGCTGGATTTGCCTTCGTAATGGGTCACCCGCGCTGTAGGTAAATAATGTGTCTCCCAGCCAGCCTCGGCGCTGCGGCGACACCAATCGGTTTCTTCAAAATACATAAAAAAGTCCGGGTCAATCGGGCCGACCTGCTGCCAGGCTTCGCGCCGGATTAAAATCGCCGCGCCGACGACCCAATCTACTTTTTGAGGCTGGGTAGCCGGCTGGTCGGCCAGGTGGTAGCGCCGGGCATAGCGGTTTTCAGGAAACCACTGCCCCAGCAGGGTACTCTCCCAAAACAGGCTGCCCGGTGTGGGAAAGCGGCGGCGGGAGGATTGAATTGAGCCGTCGGGCCAGAGCAGTTGCGGTCCTAACCCTCCCACTTCTGGATGAGCGTCCATGTAGTCAACCATGCATCCCAATGCCTCTGGCTGAACAATGGTATCGGGGTTGAGCAGAAACAGATAGCGCCCCTGGGCTGCCCCCGCACCGGCATTATTGCCTTTAGCATAACCCAGATTCTCCTGGCTGGCAATCAGATGCACCTGGGGAAAATCCTCGTGGACCATCTGCGGGCTGCCATCTGTGGAGGCGCTGTCAACAACAATGATTTCTATGGGCAGCCTGGGTGTTGAGTGAACGGCCTCCAGTAAGGATTGAAGGCAAGCATCCAGCAGCTCTTTAACATTCCAGTTGACCACAATGATTGATAAATCCATCTTCATCAAGTTGAGGCGAAAAATAGCGGCAGCGAGGCGCAGTGGAGTGATCCTGCCGCCGGTGAGCTTGAGGGATGCTCGCTCAAATATCGCGGGCTACGGTGTAATCGGCAATGCCGTGCATAGCTTGCCGATACGGGTTGTTGGGCAGAGTCTCTAAATCTGCCTGGGCCTGGCGGGCAAAACGGCGAGCTTCTTCCATCGCCTTCTCAACACAGCCGGAAGCCCGGATTTGTTCCACCACCGCCAAAATTTCCTTATCGCCGACCGGCTCGCGGCGCACCGCTTTAAGAATAGTGGGGTGATCGGGCGATTTTTCGGAGAAGAGCATCACCGGCAGAGTAGCAATTCCCTGACGCAAATCATTCGCTACCGGCTTGCCGATACGGTCTTCGTCGCCACGAAAATCAAGCACATCGTCAACAATTTGAAAGGCCATGCCCAGGTGATACCCGTAATCATGCAAAGCCTGCACTTCATGTTCCGGCGCGCCGCATAAGATGCCCCCGGTTTGCGTTCCGGCAGCAAAAAGTGAAGCAGTCTTGGCATAGATCCGTTGATGGTACTCGTCATAGCTGGGGACACGTCCATGACCGTCATTAAACAACTGCTGCAACTCTCCTCCCACAATCGTCATTAACGTTTGGGCAAAGATTCTGACAATCCGCACGTGGTCCGTCTCAGCCGTCAACTCCGCCGACCGGGCAAAGAGATAATCGCCGGTGAGAATCGTTGCGCCCGGACTCCAACTGGCATTGAGGGTCGGCAGGCCGCGCCGGAATAACGAGTTATCAATCAGGTCGTCATGAACCAAGGTAGCGGTATGGAGCAGCTCAACCGAGGCAGCCAGCGAATAAGATTTCTCTTTATCCACCGGGTAAAAATTGGCCGCCATCAACGTTAGCGCCGGCCGCAGACGTTTACCTCCCGCTCCCATCAGGTAGTCAATAACCGCCTGCAAATCCTGATATCGCTCTGAAACACCGGAGCGCATCTTCTCTTCGACGCATTTAATATCATCTGCGACCAAATCAAGCCAAGCAACAGTATGAGCCATGGGTATCCTTCTGCAACCTTTTATCCAGTACTTTCAAAAAATTCTGAAAGTTATATAGTTTATTTTATCACAAGGAGAGGGTCGTGTCAATAAAAGTGGTAGTTACTGGCTCGAAGTAGAGGCTGGGAGATCAGGATTAGACAGCAAGGATACCGGCAACCTAAAGAGGGCAACGGTATTCTCGGTTAGGCGGCGGCTCATTTCTGCCAAAGATAATCCTCTTAAGGCTGCTATCCGCTCTGCCACCAACTTGACGTAGGCCGGTTCATTCCGCTTACCCCGAAAAGGATGCGGGGCAAGAAAGGGGGCGTCAGTTTCGACCAGGAGACGCTCCAGCGGCGCGGCGGCCACAATTTCCGGCAGGTCGCGGGCGTTTTTGAAAGTGACCGGCCCGCTGACGCCCAGGTAAAAGCCCAGCTCAAGCGCCTCTTCGGCCATCGCTCGATCTCCTGAAAAGGAATGGAGGACCAAACCGGGGTGATGCTGACCCGCACCCCACTGCCGGAGCACGGCCATCGTATCCACCGCCGCTTCGCGTTGATGGATGATGACCGGTTTGCCCACCTCTTTGGCCAGGGCCAATTGTTGTTCAAATACCTGCCACTGCACCGGGCGAGGGGCTTTATCCCAATGATAATCCAAGCCAATTTCGCCGATAGCCACGACCTTAGGATAACTGGCCAGGGCACGCAGCTCGACCAGCGCTGTCTCGTCAAAATCAGCAGCGTCGTTCGGATGAAAGCCAACAGCAGCATAAAGATTAGGATTTGTCTCGGCCAGGGCGACAATCTGGCGGCTGTCATTTAAGTCCGTGCCGGGGTTGATTAGGGCCACGACGCCGGCAGCCCTAGCTCGCGCCAGCACTTCTTCCCGGTCTTCGTCAAAAACGTTAAAGTTGAGGTGACAATGAGAATCTATGAGCATGATAAAGATTCTATTTTACCATAAATCAAAATTATTGGACTCTTTGGCCTCTATAATTTATAATATTACCAGTCAGCCAGCTAATTCCCCATTTTACTTCAAGTCAATCAGGCAGGGAGAACCTGGGATGTCTACTGAAAACGAGACATTGATCATCAATCCCTACATTGCTGGATCGCCGGTCAAAGACGCCGCGATGTTTTTTGGCCGCGAGGATGTCTATGCCTGGCTGCGCCAGCATTTGCGGGGCGCCTACCAGCACAACGCCATTGTGCTCTACGGGGAGCGGCGCAGCGGCAAAACCTCCGTGCTGTACCAGATGAAAGACAAGCTGGGGGACCCTCTTTATATTCCCGTATTATTAGACTTGCAGGGGATGGGGCTGGAGGGCATTGACGGTTTTTTATGGGAAGTGGCGCGAAAAATTGTACTGGCCTTGCGTGGGGTTGAGGGCATTCCCACTTTAGAGCGGCCTGCCCGCCAGGATTTTGAGAAAAACCCGCGCCATCAATTCGAAGATGTTTTTTTGCCTCCGGTGATCGAAGCGCTGGGAGAACGCTCGCTGCTGCTCATGTTTGATGAGGCCAACCGGCTGGCCGAAAAGGTCGAGATTGGTGATCTACCCCAAGATATTTTTGATTACCTGCGGGCCTTAATTCAGCAGACGACTCGGGTCAATTTTCTCTTTTCACTGGGCAACCGGCTCGAAGCCAATTCTAAAGGTTCGTCCCAGCTTTTCAATCTGGCAGTCTACCGCAAAATCAGCTTCCTGGAACAAGATTTTGCCGAGGACCTGATTACCCAGCCGGTAGCCCAGTATTACACTTATACCCGACCCGCGATTGAGCGCATCTATCAGCTTACTTCCGGCCAGGCTTACTACACCCAACTGCTGTGCCATAATTTGTTTACCCGTTGGACCAAAGACAAACCGGCTCAATTAGGCGTTGCCGATGTAGAGGCCGTCCTCCTTGATGTCATCGAACAAGGCACGCCCAACTTCCAGTTTGTCTGGGCCGACTCCACCCCGGTAGAGCAGGCCATTCTGGCCGCCCTGGCCAATAGAGCCCCTCAGTACAAAGCGGGAGTAATGCGCCGCAACTTGGACCGGGCCATGCACAGGGCCAAGTTGTACCCGCCCAGCGGCGATGTCACCAGCGGCCTCCGTCAGCTCTTCGAACGGGATGTCATTAATGACCAGGAGCCGTACAATTTTAGAGTAGAACTGATGCAACGCTGGATCAGCAAGTTCCGCCGGCTCGAGTGGGTCAGGGAGGAATTGGGCGATGTCGCCAGAGAATGGGAGCGGATTGAAGAGCAGCGCCGCGCCCAGGCCCCCACCGCCAGAGAGCGTGTTCTACGCTGGGCTACACCCATATTGGCTGTGTTGTTAGTCACAGCTCTGATTATTGGTTTTATTCTCAGACAACAGTCCACGGCGGCGCTGGCGCAGGCTGAGGCTCGTCGTGGCACTGAAGTCGCCCAGTTGATTCAAGCTAATAGCACCCAGGCGGCGGAGAGCCAAATGCTCCTGGCCGCCGCCAGCACCAAGGCTGCTGAAGCGGTGCAGCGGGGTGACAACACCGAGGCCGATGCCGCCCGGGCGACGGCCAATGCCCTGGTCGCTTTGAATGAGGCGCTGGCGGCGACGGCAACGCGAGCGGCTGCCGTCAAGGCAACAGCCTTAACCCAAATTGCTGCGGCTCAACCCGAACCGGCCACGCCTACCGTTGTCCCTACCCCAGTCCCAACCAGCACGCCAACCGAGACACCCGTCCCAACGCCGACAGCCACGCCCACGCCCGCACCAACGGCCACAGCTACGGCTACACCAACCCCGCAAACCGTCCTGGCGGGGTCATTACGCGGAACTATTGTTTATCCGGCCTTTGAAGGTGAAACCTACAATCTATACTTTGGCAATTTAGAGGACGGCAGCAGCCAGCTCATTCGCCAGGGCGCCAGCCAGCCAGCTTTTAGTCCCGATGGTTCGCGGATTGCCTTTATCTCCTGGTCAGGGGGCGCAGGGCGCGGGCTGGTTACGGTTAATCGCAGCGGGGGAAATGAGACTCTTGTTGGGCCGGCCCCGGAAGACAAATTGCCCACCTGGAGCCTGGACGGGCAGACCATCTTGTTTTTTACCCGGCGTGCCGGTGATCGCGCTTCGCAGATGTACCTGACCCAGGCTGATGCACCCGGTATTGCCGAAAACCAGAGATTTATGACCGAAGGTGAATATCCTACCTGGGGGGCTGATGGGCAGGTGGTATTCCGAGCCAAAGGACGTACTGGGATCGGCCTGCGGCTGGCCGGAGCCACGTTTGATAACCCGCTGGCCTTGACCGACCGGGATGAGGATACCGCCCCCGCCCTGGCCCCCGATGGGCAGACGGTTGCCTTTATGTCTCGACGTGAAGGAAACTGGGAAATTTACACCATTAAGGCCGATGGTTCCAACCTGACTCGTCTGACCGATGACCCGGCCATGGACGGCCTGCCCACCTGGAGCCCGGATGGCCGGGCCATCGCTTTTGCCAGCAACAGCGGCGGCAATTGGGCTATTTGGGCCATAACCCCTGACGGGCGAGAACGACAACAAATTTTAGCCATGAGAGCTTCACCTGATGGCCGGGTGTTTTTTGATCAGGCCAATTCCAACGGTTGGACGGAGGAGCGAATTAGTTGGACCCGATAAAAGAAGGTTAAGGCTGAGGCTGAGTCGAAGTGTAAAAACAGTTCTTAGCCCTAGCCTCCCCCAAGGGGCGGGCAAGTGAACAGGAGTTGAGTTCTATGAGTATTAATCCTTTCAGTTACGGCAAACCGATTGACGACCCGGCCCGTTTCATTGGACGTCGCCGGGAAATTGAACAGGTTTACAGCCGTTTACTCTCGGCCTTCGAGTCAAGTTCTATCGTCGGGGAGCGGCGAACCGGCAAAACATCGCTGCTTAAGATCTTGGGCCATCCCGAAACCCAAACTAAACTCGGCCTCGATCCAAAAAAGTACAGCTTCATTTACCAAGACTTCCTGTTCTTGGATGAGAATACAACACCCTCGCGTTTTTGGCAGCGCGTCCTCAAAGCCATGCGGCGAACCGTCGCCGAGAACGCCAATGTTGTAGCGGAAATTGATTTTGCTCTAAAAGCTGAAACCATAGATAACTATGCTCTGGACGATATTTTTACCTTGATTGACGAGGAATCATTGTACATCGTGCTGCTGCTGGATGAGTTTGAGCAGGTCACGCGGAATAAAAACTTCGATAACGACTTTTTTGGCGGCCTGCGCGCCCTGGCCATTCACCACAACCTGGCCCTGATTACCTCCAGCCGCCAGGATTTAGTCCAACTGACCCATTCGGAACAGGTTCGTTCATCGCCGTTTTTCAATATTTTTGCCACGATCAACCTGCGCAATTTTAGCGAGCAAGATGCGACGGAGTTGATTGACCGCTATCTGACCGGCACGGGTGTTCGCTTTCTGCTCAGCGAACTCAATGTAATTTTTGCCATTGCCGGCTATAACCCCTATTTCTTGCAGATGGCCTGCCACCATCTCTTTTCCGCGCACCAGCAAGGGCTGGACGATGCCGCCCGCCGCCGCTACCTGGCCGACGAAGCCCGCCGCGATATTGACACCCTCTTTAAGGATGTCTGGACCAGTTCCCCGCCTGCTCAGCAAATTCTACTGACGGTGATGGCCTTGCGGGAGTTAGAAAGAAAATCCGGTAAAAATACGCCCGCTCAATCATTTAGCACCGCTTTTGTGGGTACTCCTGGCGGCGAAGATACCATTGCCGACCTGGAACGCTTCTACGCCCGGGCCAGCCAAGTCATCGGCGACCTGGAAAATCGCGGCCTGGTCATCAAAAACCCAGAGGCTTCCAGCTACCATCTTTTTTCAACCGAAATGTGTGAGTGGATTGCCGATGAAATTGTCGGCGATAGCGCCGATTTGCGCGCATGGCGTGAGTGGCAAAAAGATGAAACGATGGTCGGTAAGTTATCCGTGAATATCAAAGACATGCTGGCGCAGGTGGTAGATGGCCTCAACGCGGAATATAAGAGCACGCTCGGCAACTGGCTGCTGGAGCGGCCCACCCAAATGGCTGCGCTGCTGCTGATGCAGACCTTTGTCAGCCGCTATGAGCAGTACAAGGAAACTCGGACCGAGCGTGACGCAGCGGCGACGATGGCTGTTGATCACGCCCCTGTTGGCGACACGCCGAAAGGCGTCTTTGCCCTGGTTAAAAACCGCCTGGACGACCGCCAACGCGGTGTCTTTTCTATTCCACCCAAACCGCCCGCCGGGGCCGGGGAGGGACTGGATCAAGAGTACCGCGATGTGCAAATTTCGGGCATCAAGCGCCAATTGATTGACCAGACCCGTAATCTAAACAAACTTCTGGAAGAAGCAGCCAGTTATGGCAGCCGGACCAGTGCGCCCTTAAAGCTGCAAAATGAGATTGAGAGCATTGAGATGAATATTGAAGAGCTGAAAGAACAGTTGGCTGAATTGGAGGAAGGCGCTTAAATCTTAGGATTTTCCCTGCGAATCAAAAGAGCTTCGGCCAAATTGCCGAAGCTCTTTTTGTTTGCTTCAGACCCTAAAGGTCTAAGAGACCTTTAGGGTCTGAAGGAGGAATTATCGTTGGGCCACCTGTTGCACTGTGTTAAAAGAGCGGGCCATCATCTCGATCGCGGCCTGTTCACCTACCCCACTAATAACATAGGCGGAGGTTCCGGCATCAACATAAAAACTCGTCACCTGGCCGCCCACCTTATGAGAGAAAACGATGACTCGTTCAGCCGGGTTGTCGGAGAGGGTCAGCAATTGGCGGCTGATCAGAATATCGTGGCCCAGGCTGCGGTCCACAAAAGCGGCTAATCCAGCGGCTGGCAGAGGGCCGACCGCTTCGATTTTAACCCGGGTGGTGTGATCAGGCGACTGGAAAATGACCACATTGGCCGAAGGCTGCTCTTTGCTCCAATCCAGCGGATAGCTCAGGTGGTAATTGAAAATTTCGTCTTCATAAACCGCGTTTTGATCAACAAGGGGCCGGATGTTCTGCGCTTCAACTTCTTCAATACGGGTGGCCTGAACGCTCAGGGGGGCTTTAAGGGGAGCAGCAACCGGCGCAGCCTCGACCACTTCTTCGGACTGGCTCAGATAATACCCGCTGCCCAGTATCACTGCCAAAAGGACGACGATGGCTATCACGGATTGGATTTTCATCTTGTTACCCTGGAGGTCGAAGATAGATTCAGCTACAATTTATAAGGCCAGTATGCCACAAACAGCGCCCAAAAACATCGGCTGACCTGACATAATTCTAAGTAGGCGCATCATCCGATTATCCCTGTCCAACATGCGTAGGCAGTAAGCGTTTTGGCTTAATTGATTGGGGGTACGAAACCGGCCAATTTATGCTATAATCACATCATCAGTGAAGTCGTCACGAGTCTATGGCACACCACCAGGAATTAACATATCTTTCTGGCTAGAGCCGAAGGCCCCCTCTGGGCTGGCTACTGACGACTGACTACTATTTTCAAGGGAGGTAGATAATGATCATTTCCCGGCAGGATATTGAGGCTCAAGAAGCCGAGCGGCTGGCTCCTTACGCGATGCTCAGCCGCGACTCCAGGGGACGGGCTTATGCTGAAGAGGAACATGCCTACCGTACTGCCTTTCAGCGCGACCGCGACCGCATTATCCATACGACCGCCTTCCGCCGTTTGGAGTACAAAACCCAGGTCTTTTTAACCACCGAAGGGGATTACTACCGCACCCGCTTGACCCACACCATTGAAGTCGCTCAAATTGGCCGGACGATTGCCCGCGCCTTACAGGTCAACGAGGATATGACCGAGGCGATTTGTCTAGCCCACGATTTGGGCCACGGCCCCTTTGGCCACAGCGGAGAAGCCGCTTTAAATGGCCTGATGGCTGAACACGGTGGTTTTGACCACAACTATCAAAGTTTTCGCATCGTCGAGAAGTTGGAAAATCGCTTTCCCGATTTTCGCGGGCTGAATCTGACCTGGGAGGTACGGGAAGGTATTCTGAAACACGAAACCGAGTATGACCGCAGCGATGTGACCGCTTTTGAGCCGGATTGGCGGCCCACCTTGGAGGCGCAAATTGTCAATTACGCCGATGAAATTGCCTATACGACGGCTGATTTAGATGACGGCCTGCGGTCCGGGATGATTACCCCGGAGCAATTGGAAGATGTTGAATTTTGGCGGCGGGTAGCCGAAGAACTTAAGCTCAATCCGCGCCAGAGTTTTAACGATATGGACCGGCACCGCATGATCCGGCGGCTGGTGGGGACAGAAGTCAGCGATGTTATCAATGCTGCCCACGAGCAACTTGAATTGCACAAGATCAACAGCGTCGAAGACATTCGCCGTTTGTCACACAATATTGCCAGACGCTCAGAGGAGGTCAAGCAGTTGGACCGCCAGTTAAAGGACTTCTTATTCCAGAACCTCTACCAGCACTGGCGGGTGATGCGCATGGACCGGAAAGCCCGGCGCTTTATTGCCGATCTCTTTGAAGCTTATGTCAACTCACCGGTGATTCTTCCCCAGAGCGTCCACGAAATTGCCCAGCAGCGCGGCCTGTACCGCACCGTCTGTGATTACATCGCCGGGATGACCGACCGCTTCGCCTTGCAGGAGTACAGCAAGCTTTTTAACCCCATGGAACGGGTTTAACCAGGCGAGTCCAAAAGGCGCTTTGGCGTCAGCAAAAAAAGAGCGATGGTAGCCCCATCGCTCTTTGAGAGATTTAAATTGACTTACCGGTACTGATCGGGAATATCCATAGTACCAATTTTGAGATCAGCGCCCTCTTTGACAAAAACGGATAGGCTTAATTTGAGCTTATTGAAATAAACATTGCCGCCAGGGCCGTACTCCATCTCGTCAACCTTGGCTTCCACCCGCATCGCCGATGTTTCCAGGGTGAACTTCTTGCCCGGTTCGGCCAGGATGGCTTCCGCCTGGGGATTTGCCTCAATTTTGGCCCGCATCGCCGGGTCGTTGTAAGCATGCTCGCTCATCACTACGCGCGAGAGAGTGGTGATGTCGGTCTTGTCAAACAGGCCCACGTCAAAAGCAGTCACCTGTTTGGGGCTGGAGCCAGGTATTGTCTCCATAATACCCATACCGCTCTCACCCAAAAAGTCGCCATTATCTGTCTCAATGGTAAAAAACTCATCGTAATTATCCTGGCCCAGGGTATAGGTTCCGGTCCAGCGTTTAATCGGCGCCGGGCCTTCCCCTTCCCAAACGGGTTGGACGGGTTTCTTGGACTTCGTGCGATTCTGCTGCCAGCGGCCCAATAACAACACCGCGGCGACCAGAAGCACCAGCAATAACAAACAAGCCAGCACCCACCGCCAGGGAAAACCACCGCCACTTTCGGCGGGAGGTGCAGTCGGAGCCGCCGTAGTCTGGCCGGCCGGCTGAGCGGCTTCCTGGGGCACTACATTTAGGTTAGCGCCAAAGGCATTAACCGCCTGTAACCTGGCGCTGTCTCCCTGGAACTCACTCGCCAGTTGGCCGACCTCAGCCGCAATCACATCAGGACTCCAATTTTCGGCGGCTCTCAGGTTCGCCGCCAGTTCATTGACCGCTTGCGCCTCGGTGGCCTGGCCATTGGTCGTGTATGCCACGGACCATTTACCCAGGGCATTCACTTTAGTAGCGGGGTCAAACGTTTTGAGGCGTTCCTGAGCAAGGTTCAACTGCCGGTTAACCTGATAAGAGTCGATCACCATGGCAATGTAGTGATCCTGATAGTTTTGGGTCAGCTCGTTGGGATAGGCTCCCCCGGCATAAACCGGCGGATTCTGTTGAATATAAAGGCCAACCAGGCCGGCGCCAATGGCGCAGCCCAGGATAAGCCCGACCAAAACACCCACGATGAGAGTCCGTTGCACTGATTTGATTGAGGGTCTTGCGTCGCTCATGAACATTCTCCTCAAGTGAGGGTATAAAAGACCACCTTAACCTAACTTTATGTATAGTTTACCATAGGTAGATTATTCGTGCAAGGCTCTCCTGTAAAGTTTAAAGACTTAACACCGCGTCTTTGGGGGCTGTCGTTAAAATTTCAAGCTGCCCATTGTTCACCAAAGCCATATCCTCGATGCGCACCCCGCCCCAACCGGGGATATAAATGCCCGGCTCGACGGTCATAATGGCCCGGTTGGGGACCTTATGGAGATAGGTGAAGCTGAAGCGAGGACCTTCATGGATGGCCAGCCCCACCCCATGGCCCAATCCATGGCCAAAATAGTCGCCAAAACCGGCCTCGGCAATGACGTCACGAGCCAATTTGTCCACCTGCTCGCCGGTCATGCCCGCTCTGGCTCCGTCCTCGGCCACTTCTTGCGCTTTTAGGACTGTCTGCCAGATGCGCAGATATTTATCATCAGCCGGCTCACCCAGGCAGACGGTACGGGTCAAATCGGAACAATAACCCTCCACCACGCAGCCGAAATCCATGGTGACGGGTTCACCCGCCTGCAGAACGCGGTCGGTGGGCCGGGCGTGCGGCATTGCCGAATTGGGGCCAGAAGCGACAATCGGCTCAAAAGAAAGAGCAGTAGCGCCATGCGTGCGCATGTAGCTCTCCAGCTCCCAGGCGACCTGCCGCTCGGTCATGCCGGGCCGCATCCAGCGGGTAATGTGGACAAGCGCTTCGTCGGCCAGGGCCACGGCTTTTTTGATGCTGGCAACCTCTGCCTCATCTTTCTGCATGCGCAGGGTTTCCACAAAGCCTTCAGTATCTACCAGCACCAGCCGGCCTTTCAGTGCACGTTCCCAACTATTCAGCACGGCAACAGTAATATATCCGGTTTCAAAGCCCACCCGGCGCGCACCCAACTCGAACTGGCGCAGTGTCTCCAGCATATTCCCGACAAAATCATAACCGGCTTCAATTAATTCCCAATTGGGACACTGCTGGCGGACCTGCTCATAGTAGCGCGAGTCGGTGGCAACCGCCTGGCGCTCTGGGGTGATGATCAGGATGCCAGAGCTGCCGGTAAAGCCAGACAGATAACGCCGGTTTTCGGGTTGGGTGATCAGAAAACCATCAATTGTCTGTTCGGCCATCAGTTGGCGAAATTTTTCCAAGCGGGTCATGGTTACTCCTCGCAAATAGTCTTTGCAGGACACATTTAAGTTTGTCCAGCATTTTTTAGGCCGGCATTAGGAGGTTTTTAATTCTTGTTTTATCCCCAAATCCCCTAATCCCGGCAATAATTATGCACCTTGACTCATTCCCTGGGCAATACAAAAAAGCAAGAGGCACCTGTCTCTTGCTTTTAACTCTTTACACAACCGCCAATTCCGGCTCAGGCACGGGAGTCTCCGAGCCTGCCCCGGGCAGTTGGCTCAACTCAAACTGCTCTTCGCAATTCAGACACTGGGCCCAATTGCGATTCTTCTGCACCAATAGGCCCTGGCAGTTAGGACAGGGCTGCGGCAAAGGCCGCTTCCAGCTACTCCATTTGCATTCAGGGTAATTGGCGCAGCCGTAGAAAACCCGGCCTTTTTTACTCCGCCGTTCAACCAATTCACCGCCATCACTGGGGCAGGCAATACCGAGCTTGACCAGGAACGGCTTGGCATTGCGGCACTCCGGGAAGTTGGAACAGGCTTCAAACTTGCCAAAACGGCCAAACTTCAAGACCATCGGGTGACCGCATTTTTCGCACAGCTCGCCGGTGGGCTGGTCTTCAATCTCTACTTCCGGCATATGGGCTTCGGCGTGGGCCACAGCCTGGGAAAACGGCGTGTAAAACTCTTCCAGCACCGGCGTTAACTCCATCTCGCCGCTGGCAATCCGGTCGAGTTCATCCTCCATCTGCGCCGTAAATTCCACATTGATAATATCCGGGAAATACTCGACCAGCAGTTCGTTGACAATCTCCCCTAACTCGGTTGGATAGAGCCGTTTATCCACCGTCTCGACATAACCGCGCTGCTGAATGGTGGTAATGATTGGCGCATAGGTGCTGGGCCGGCCAATGCCGTACTCTTCCAGGGTTTTGACCAGGGTGGCCTCGGTGTAGCGCGGCGGCGGCTGGGTAAAGTGCTGCTCCGGCAGCAGCCTGAGCAACTCGACCCCTTCACCCTCGCTCAATTCCGGCAGGATGACGCCTTCGCTGGCATCCGGCGTCGCATCCTCGTCGAGTGTTTCCTCATAAACTGTCAGGAATCCCTTAAAGCGCACCCGTGAACCGCTGGCCTGCAGGCGATAAGGCCACTCCTCATCCTGGGCCGGTGCGGCTGCCGGCGTCGCCCCGACCACCACCGCCATGGTGTCATAAATGGCGTTGGCCATCTGGCTGGAGATAAAACGCTGCCAGATCAGGGTGTAGAGACGTTCCTGGTCACGGCTGAGGAAAGCTTTAACCCACTGCGGCTCGCGCCAGACGCTGGTGGGGCGGATGGCTTCGTGCGCTTCCTGGGCGCCCTTGCTCTTGGTTTTATAAACCGGCGGCTCCTCCGGCAGCAGTTCCTGGCCGTAGCGCTGGCCGATAAAATCGCGCGCTTCGTTCTGGGCCTGCTGCGAGACGTTGGTGCTGTCGGTTCGCATGTAGGTGATCAAGCCCACCGTGCCCGCCCCATCCAGTTCGATTCCCTCGTAAAGCTGCTGGGCGATGCTCATCGTTTTGCGCGCCCCAAAACCCAGCCGGCGCGAGGCTTCTTGCTGCAAGGTGCTGGTGGTAAAGGGGGCAGCAGGTCTGCGCCGGCGCTCACTCTTTTTGACTTCGACGACCGTGTAGCTTGACCTTTCCAGGTCGGCCACGATGGTCTGCGTGTCCGCTTCATTGTTCAGGTCAACTTTCTCACCCTGAATCCGGGCCAGCTTGGCTCTGAATTGACGCGCTTCCGGCTTGGCCGCGGGAGCGGCTTGTTCAGTTTGGGTCAAATCGGCTTCGACGGTCCAATACTCAACCGGGTTGAACTCGTCAATCTCGTGCTCGCGCTCGACAATCAGGCGCAGGGCCACGCTCTGCACCCGGCCCGCGCTGGTCCGGCTGCGCACCTTGCGCCACAACAGCGGGCTGATTTGATAGCCCACCAACCGGTCCAAAATGCGCCGGGCCTGCTGCGCGTTGACCCGCTTCATATCTATCTCGCGAGGATGGGCAAAAGCTTCGGCCACCGCATCTTTGGTTATTTCATGAAAGACGACCCGTTTAGCGCGGGCCTCATCCATATCCGCCGCTTCCACCAGGTGCCAGGCAATGGCCTCGCCTTCGCGGTCGGGGTCGGTAGCCAGATAGATGTCGTGGGCTTTGTCGGCGGCAGTTTTTAGCTCTTTCACCACCTGCTTTTTTTCATTCGGCACGCGGTATTTGGGTGTAAAATTATTTTCCACATCCACCGAAAGCTGCGAGCGCAGCAAATCGCGCACGTGCCCCACCGAGGCTTTAACGGTATAGCCACTGCCCAAAAACTTACCTACCGTGCGCGCCTTGGCCGGCGACTCGACGATGACCAGTTTGCCGTGGCGGCGAGGCGTTTTAGTTGCTTTCTTTTTGCCTTTATGATTCGTCCGCTCCGGCGGCGCAACATGCTCATGAGCCGGGGTGCGGCCCATCTTGAACATCTTAGTGCCACAAACCGGGCAGACGCCGCTCGTCCCCGGCGTGCCGGTGGCCGTATAAACCGCCTCCGGCTGCTTCATTTCTCTTTTTTCTTTGCACTTTACACAATATGCAATCACAGACTCTTCACTCATTCAAACAAATGCTCCCATTAATTAACAAATCGCAAGCTATACCAACATTTCAGGCGGCAAGCTGATAGATCACCGGCCGATATTGTGGTTGACGTTGATATGATAATCCTTCATCTAACCTACAACAACTCACTGCGTCCTTGCGCCTTCAACCACTCCACCACTTTCTTTATATCCTGCACCTTATCCTTGGCGCAGACCAGCAGGGCATCGCCACTGTCCACAATCACCACGTCTTCCAGTCCAATCGTGGCGATAAGCCGGCCATTACCCTGGACCAGCGTCCCACGGGTGTTAATGGCCAGGTGTTCGGCTCCCAGCGCGACGTTGCCATGCTCGTCGGCTTTGCCGGCGACCGTATTAATTTCGTGGATCGCTGCCCAACTGCCGACATCATTCCAGCCAATGCTGACCGGCACGACAGCCACTTTGGCCGCCTTTTCCATAATGCCAACGTCAATGCTCTCCGGTCGAATTTGCTGCCAGATGGCGTCAATAGTCTGACCAGCCGCTACCGCTTGCTCCATCTGGCCGAGTTGCTCGTAAAACTCCGGCATATACTCGCGGAAGGAATCGAGCAAGGTCGAAAGCTGCCAGATAAAAATGCCGCTGTTCCAATAATACTCCCCACTGGCTAAAAACCTTTCCGCCGTAGCCAAATCCGGTTTCTCCAAAAATTGTGACACCTGGTAAACCGGATGATTATTGTAGCGTCCCAACGCTTCGCCTCGCCGGATATAGCCGTAGCCCGTCTCCGGCTTGTCAGGAGTAATGCCCAGCGTAACCAGATAGCCTGTCTGGGCCACTTCGGCGGCGGCCAGCAGGGCCTGGCGAAACCCCCCTTCGTCGGCAATAAAATGGTCGGCATGGAGTGAGGCCATAACCGCTTCAGGGTCCAGCCGGTGCATGTGGGCGGCGGCCAGGCCGATACACGGCGCCGTATTTTTGGCGGCGGGTTCTTCCACGATATTGGCCGCCGGTAGCTCGGGAAGCTGCTCTCTTATCAAAGGCCCATACTCGCGATTGGTGGCGACAAAGATGTTTTCCAGGGGGAGAAGCGGCAAAACCCGCTTGACCGTAGCCTGCATCATCGTCGCCCCGCCGGTTAAGGCGAGCAATTGTTTTGGCAAAGCTGCGCGGCTGCGCGGCCACAAGCGAGTGCCGGCTCCCCCAGCCAGGATGAGTGCGAACATGTCGGTTTTCCTTATTTTAAGCCGGGATTTAGAGATTTTTAGTTACTACTCAGTCCCATGTCATTTCGAGGCCGTAGGCCGAGAAATCCCTAGAGTGCCACATAGGCATTAGGGATTTCTCCCTTCGGTCGAAATGACATGCCTGAACAGTTATGATTTATATTAAATTCCGGCAATTTTTCCTTGATAGTCTTATTCCAGAGTATACTCAGCGCCAGTCTCGCGAGCGACAACATAATTCATGCCGCCTACCTGCCGGACCATGCCCTTCAGTTCCATTAAGGTCAGGGCGCTGGCAACTTCGGCGGCGCTCAGGCCGGCAACCTGGCCCAGGTCATCCACGTGGACCGGTTCGGTGGATAGCTGTTTAAGCAGCAACGCTTCCAGGTCATTTTCAGGGATGATCGCTCTTGCTTCGACATGCTGGGCCACCATCGTTAAATTGAGTTCTTCCAAAATGTCGTTGACCTGAGTCACCAATTTGGCCCCATTCTGAATGAGGTAGTTAGGGCCGGAGCCGCTTTGACGCAAAATACTGCCCGGAACGGCAAATACGTCACGCCCCTGCTCCAGGGCAAAATCAGTCGTAATCCGGGCGCCGCTTTGAGTCGTCCCTTCGACAAACAGGACGCCCAGGCTCAGGCCGCTGATAATGCGATTGCGCCGGGGAAAATTACCGCTCTCCGGGTTAGTCCCCAAAGGATACTCCGAGACCAGCGCGCCATGTTCAATAATCGCCTGGCCCAACTTTTTGTTTTCAGCCGGATAGATAATGTCAACCCCGCAGCCCAGGACGGCAATAGTCCGCCCACCGGCAGCGAGCGCCGTTTGGTGGGCCTGTGTGTCAATCCCGTAAGCCATGCCGCTGACTATGGTAATCCCATTTTTGGCTAAACCATTGACGAGGAATTGGGTACATTCCTTACCATAAGCCGTCGCCTGGCGCGTCCCCACCACCGCTACCGCCCACTCATCCTCAGGTAACAAGCTGCCCCGGACATACAAAACCAGAGGAGCATCGGAAATGGGACGCAAGAGCTTGGGATAATCCGGGTTATCCCAGGTAAAGACCGAAATATTTAACTTGTTAAGCTTCTCCAGTTCGGCTTCAAGGTTAAGCTCGCTTCTAACCTTAACTAAATTTTCAACCGAGCGCCTGTCGAGGCCGATGGCCCGTAATTCGCCGGGGTCAGCTTGCCAGGCTAAAGCTACGTCGCCGTAGTAATCCAACAAGGAACGCAGCCGCGCCGGGCCAATCCCCGGCACTTTGCTGAAGCCAACCCAGTAACCGAGATTATCTGTCACAGATTCTCAACCGCACTTCCAAGAACCTAAAGGTCTGAAGCGAAAAGTATTTTTGGGCAATCGCTGGCTAGCATACCACGATGACGAAGCAGTTGTCAAGGGGTATTCGAAAGTATATGTTGTAGGGGCGAATGGCCATTCGCCCCTACACCTAAAAATTGAACACGCCCTCAAAAACCCCGGGCCAATCAGGATAAATTAAAAAGGAACACCACCAGGCGTTCCTTCCGCTTGAGTCAGACTATACTAAATGTCTAGCCGATGTCAAATCAGCCCATCCATCAAATGGACTACCATAATCCCCGCGGCGATGTCCACATTTTTGACGACATCTGGAATAGCGGGCAATAGCAGCTCTTGACTTTCGTGCTCAACCACATACACATCGTTGGCGCCTGTTTCCAGCACATCCTTAATTGTACCGAGGAATTTACCAGAAGTATCTTCGACCTTCAAGCCAATAAGTTGATACAGATAGTAAGATCCATCGGGCAGGCGCACAGCTTCTTCAAGAGGAACCTGAACCAACTGGCCTCGCAGTAGTTCCGCCTGGGTTCGATTCGTGACTCCCTCCAGGGTGAGCAGCACATTTTGTTTGTGCCAGCGAAAGCTTTGCAGACGATAAGACGTGGCCTCAAATTCATTGCCCAGGTAGACCCACTCCGTTGTTTCAAAACGCTCCGGGAAATCGGTCAACACCGCCGCCGAAACTTCTCCCCGCAGCCCATGCGCTCGGATAATCCGGCCTATTGCTAAATAGCGAAGTTCAGGCTGCCGCATACCTGAACTTCGACTATCTCCCCCCGTATTCTTTTGACTTGGACCTGACGGTCCGGTCATTTAAACAATCTCCAGCGTAACGCGCTTGCCTTCCTTAACCGCAGCCACTCGCAATAGAGTCCGCATCGCATTGGCCACTCGCCCCTGCTTACCAATTACGCGCCCCATATCATCAGGGGTTACGCTCAGTTCGTAAATGGTTGCACTAGAGCCTTCGATTTCGCGTACGATGACAGAATCCGGATCGTTGACCACGGCCTTGGCCATAAACTCGACAAGTTCTTTCATTGATGACGACATAGTCCGGGCTCCTCCTTCTCGACGGTCAATTTGGGTTAGGGATTGGGGTAATAAGAATCGGGACAATTACATCAAGCAACCGCTGCGGCTTTATGCCCGTCTCTTGTTCTCGGCCCCATCTGGTTTCAAGCATCCTCGGAGGGGGCATAATCCGAAGACTGCTAGTCCTACTTAGCAGTTCAATACGGTCTACGCGGCAGGCGTAACTGAAGATTCTTTAGCTTGGGCCTTGGTTTGAGCAAATCGCTCGAGTGTGCCAGATTTTTTGAGTAGTTTTTCAACCACCTCCGTTGGCTGGGCGCCCACTGATAACCAGTGCATCGCCCGATCTTCGTGAATATTAAATGTTACCGGCTGGGTACGCGGGTCATAATAGCCAAGAATTTCCACAAAACGACCATCCCGCGGCGAGCGCGCGTCCGCCACTACCACCCGATAGGTTGGCTTTTTCTTGCTGCCGGTACGGCGCAGACGAATTTTAACCATGTTCTGAAATAGTTCCTTCCTGCATTAAACAATAAGGTTTTGAGTATTAAAAACCGGTAACTTGTGGGTATCGTTGCCGGACTTATTATAAGTCTTTTTAGAATATTTGCCCAATTTGTCACCGCTCAGGTGACTCTATCTCTTTCCCAAACTGATCCTTCGACTTCGCTCAGGACAGGGTTTGGGAACGAGATTAATTGGCCTAGCGAAAGCCGCCAAACATGTTCATAATATTTTGGCGCGCCCGCGGATTGCGCAACTGCTTCATCATCTTTTGCATCTGCTGAAATTGCGAGAGCAGTTGATTAATTTCCTGCACACTGGAGCCGCTGCCCTTGGCCACACGGCGCTTGCGGCTGCCATCCAAAATTTTAGGATGGCGGCGCTCCTTGGTCGTCATCGAATTGATAATGGCCTGGGTGCGCTTCAACTGCCGCTCCATATCTTCTTGAGAAATGGCGCTGGTAAGCTGTCCCATCCCCGGTATCATTTCCAGGACTTTATTGAGCGGTCCCAACTTCTTGATCTGCTGCAACTGCTCCAGAAAATCTTCCAGGTTAAAGTTGCCTTCCATCAACTTCTTGGCCCCGCGTTCGGCCACATCCTCGTCAATCACTTCTTCGGCCCGCTCGATGAGCGACATGACATCGCCCATACCCAGGATGCGCGAAGCCATCCGGTCGGGGTGGAACAGTTCCAGATCGCCGGACTTTTCGCCGGTACCCAGGAACTTGATCGGCACGCCGGTAACGGAGCGAATGGAAATCGCCGCCCCACCGCGGGCGTCGCCGTCAATCTTGGTCAGAATCAGGCCGGTCACATTCACCCGCTGATGAAAGCCCTCGGCTACCTTGACTGCCTCCTGGCCGGTCATGGCGTCGGCCACCAACAGCACTTCTTGCGGGTTAGTTTTGACCTTAATCTGGCTCAACTCTTCCATCAAAGCTTCGTCAATTTGCAGCCGGCCGGCCGTATCCAAAATGACAATATTGTAAGCTCCGGCTTTGGCGTGTTTGATGGCGTTGACACAAATCGCCGGCGGCGGCACGGAGGAGTCTTCAGAGTAGACCGGAATATCTAACTCCCGCCCCAACACCTTTAACTGTTCGATGGCGGCAGGCCGGCGCGTGTCGGCGGCCACCATTAAGGGCCGATGTTTTGATTTTCTTAGATAGAGCGCCAGCTTGGCGGCTGTAGTGGTTTTACCGGAACCCTGCAAACCCACCATCATAATGACGCGGGGCGAGGCACCACCCAAGTCGAGTCGGGCTGGCTGCCCCAGGGTTTCCAGCAGTTCCTCGTGAACAATGCGGACCACCTGCTGGCCCGGCGTGATTCTCTTACTTAACTCTACGCCAACAGCACGCTCCCGAATCCGGGCGATAAACTCCTTGACCACCTTGAAGTTAACATCAGCTTCCAGCAGGGCCAGACGCACTTCACGCAACGCCACGTCAACGTCGGCTTCGGACAAACGGCCCCGCTTGTTTAATTGATCAAAGACACCCTGGAGGCGATTTTGCAGACTTTCAAACATAAGCTCTATCAGCCCAAATTATAACCCTTCGACAGATGGTACTTTTGCGAAGGGTTATGACTGAATACTTCTTATAGAATTAATAACGAATGGGCATTATATAGCAGCGACAAGGATGCGTCAAATTTTTATTTTAACCCTTGCCTTGCCCTGAGTTCTATGCCATAATTTGTGCTATGAGTAGTTTGCCTGTGTCTGATCAGGAACCCTCCTTACAATTAAGCGAGCGCGAACTTCAAATCCTGGAAATGGTCGCTACCGGAGCCAGCAATCAACAGATTGCCCGCCAGTTGGTGATTAGCGTCAATACGGTCAAGGTCCACCTGCGCAACATCTTCGAGAAAATGGAGGTGCAATCGCGGACCGAAGCGACGATGCGGGCCATTCAAGAAGGATGGGTTAAGGTTGCCGAAGAGGGCGCAAAAGCGGCTGAAGCGACCGCTGCTCCGGCCAGAACCTTTCTCTTCCCTGAGACCCGCCGGCCGTTGGCTCAGTGGCAGCAAATTTATCTACTTGGGGCAGTTCTGCTGACCCTGGCCCTGGTCTTCGTTCCTCTCTTACCCGAACAGCGAGCTGCTGAAACCCCCAATTTGCCGGTCATCTATGCCCAGGCGCCCACGCCCGCCCCGCTTCCTCCGGCTAACGCTCCCTCCAATCGCTGGATGTCGCATGAGTCTATGCCGACCAAGCGCGCCGGATTGGGGCTGGTGGCGCTTGACAGCAAAATCTATGCCATCGGTGGGGTAAAAGACAACAATGAGGCTACCCGTTCGGTTGACATTTATGATCCGGCCACCAATCGTTGGACGGAGGGCGGGAATAAACCGACCGCCACCGCCAATATTGCCGGCGCAGCCGTAGAGGGCAAGATCTATGTGCCCGGCGGCTGCACCAACGAGGGCAAAGCCCTGGCCTCGTTGGAAATTTACGATCCAAAGGCGGATAGCTGGAGCAAAGGAGCGGCGCTGCCCGAAGCCCGCTGTGCCTATGGCCTGGTGGCTTTTCAAGATAAGCTGTATCTTTTTGGCGGCTGGAATGGCAAAACGTTTGAAGAGAGGGTCTTTACCTATTCGCTCAAAACCAAAAAGTGGGAAACCCTGAAGAGTGTTATGCCCCAGGCTAAAGGGTATGTCGGCGCGGCAGTGCTGAATGGAACTATTTATGTTGCCGGCGGTTATGACGGCCAGGATGAATTTAATCAACTCTATGTATTTGAGCCGGATACCGGCCAGTGGGTCGAAAAGGCCGCCATGCATGAAAAGCGGGGGGGGCTGGGCCTGATTGCTGCTGCCAACAACTTGTACGCCGTCGGCGGGGGATGGAACCACCCCTTGACCACCAGCGAAAAATATGATCCGGTCAGCAATACCTGGACAACCTTTGAAACACCCTTCTCTGCCCAGTGGCGCAATTTAGGCTTAACGGCCATTGATACCCAAATTTATGCGGCAGGCGGCTGGAACGGCGACAAAAGTGAGTATATGGACTCTATGGTTTCGTACCAATTTTTGTTTCAACTGTTTTTACCCATTTCCACTTCTGATGAACAGTAGGCTGGTCGCAGGTAGCAGGTAGCATGCTGCAAATGAGTATGCAACCTGCTGCCCTGAGATGCTGCTACGTGAGGACAAATGCATGAATTAAGAATCGGTCCTTCTTTATTTCGCTGGGGCAGCCAGACCTACCTTATGGGTATTATCAATGTCACCCCCGACAGTTTTTCCGGCGACGGCTTGTTGAGCGATCAGGATTGGCTGAAAAGAGCAGTCGAACAAGGCGTCCGTTTTGCCCAAGAAGGCGCGCACATTCTCGATGTGGGCGGGGAGAGCACCCGGCCGGGAGCCGAGGCGGTTGAGGCTGAGGTCGAATTGCAGCGGGTGTTGCCGGTCATCCAGGGCCTCAGCCGGGAGGTCAACCTGCCTATTTCTATTGACACCTACAAAGCCGAGGTCGCCGCCGCTGCCCTCGATGCCGGGGCGCATATGGTCAACGACGTGTGGGGCTTGCAGATGGATCCCGGTATGGCCAGTTTGTGCGCTCAACGCCACGTGCCCGTCGTGGTGATGCACAATCGGAGCCGCCCGCGTAACGCAGTCCAGGAAGCGCGCCTGGGGGGACGCTACGTAGGGACCGTTTACAATGACCTGCTGGCCGACATCGCCAGCGAGTTGCAGGTCAGCATTAACCTGGCCAAGGCCGCCGGAGTACCGGATGAGCATATTTTGGTTGATCCGGGTATTGGTTTTGGCAAAACGGTTGAGCAAAATTTGAGGTTGTTAAACCAGTTGGATAGCCTCAAGGCGCTGGGCTATCCGATTCTCCTGGGCACTTCCAATAAGTCGTTCATCGGCTATACCCTCGATACCCCCCCCGAAGACCGGCTGGAAGGCACTGCCGCCACCATCGCTGTTGGCATTGTTCGCGGGGCGGATATGGTCCGGGTGCATCAGGTCAAAGAGATGAGCCGCGTCGCCAGAATGACAGATGCGATTGTGCGAGAACGACCGCAGACCGCTGACCTTTGACCACCGCCTCTGACTCAGGAGAACTTGTCGCTTACCATCTACCAACCCAAGCAAACCCGTTGTTGACCGGCTACCCCTGCCCTCTTCAACAACATCAATTATATTATCAACCACAAGGAGAAAAATGATTACCGTACCCTTACTCGATTTGAAGCCGCAGTATGCCTCGATTAAGGAAGAAATCCAGGCTGCCATCAGCCGTGTGTGCGACTCTCAATACTTCATCATGGGGCCGGAGGTCAGCGAGCTTGAAGGCGAGTTAGCCGCCTACTGCCAGACCAAGTTTGCCCTGGGCGTCTCCTCTGGTACGGATGCCCTGATTTTAGCCTTAATGGCCATCAACCTTAAGCCGGGCGATGAGGTTATCACTACCCCTTACACGTTCTTTGCCACCGCCGGTGCGGTGGCCCGGCTGGGAGCCACGGCGGTTTTTGGCGATGTTGACCCCAAAACCTACAATCTCGATCCCCACCAGATCGAAGCCAGGATCACCCCCAAAACCAAGGCGATTATGCCGGTTCACCTCTACGGCCAGTGCGCCGATATGGACCCGATCATGGAGATTGCCCGGCGGTACAATCTCTACGTCATCGAGGATGCGGCCCAGGCCATCGGCTCGGAGTACAAGGGCCGGCGGGCCGGGAGCATCGGCCATATCGGCTGTTTCTCTTTCTTTCCCTCCAAGAACCTGGGCGCGTTTGGCGATGGCGGCGCGGTTACGACGAACGACCCTCACCTGGCCGAACAACTGCGCATTCTGCGGGTGCATGGGGCCGACCCGAAGTATTACCACAAGTTTGTGGGGGGCAACTTCAGGCTGGATGCGCTGCAAGCGGCGGTGATTCGGGTTAAGCTCAAACACCTCGATAGCTGGACCGCCGGGCGGCAACACAATGCGGCTCGCTACAACCAGCTTTTCATCGAGGCCGGCCTGGCCAATATGTCTGGCGAAGGCAACACCCTTGCCTTACCTTGTGAATCCCGCGAGAGCGGCCAATACGCGCTCCGCACCGAGGCAACGGTTGATCCTTTCCCTGGCCACCGCCACATCTACAACCAGTATGTCATCCGGGTAAACCGCCGGCGTGATGAATTGCGGGCCTTCTTGACCGAGCGTAAAATCGGCACAGAGATCTATTATCCGGTCTCGCTCCACCAGCAGGAATGTTTTGCCGAGTGGGGCTATCAAACGGGCGAATATCCGCACAGTGAACATGCCGCCGCGCATACCCTGGCCGTTCCGATCTATCCTGAATTGAGCGACCAGCAGCTTCAGGCCGTTGTCCAGACCATTGCCGAGTTTTTTAAGCAAGACCTCAAAGGTTTTTAAAAACCTTTGAGGTCTATCTGACAAAGATGTCAAACTTAACTAATGCTCAGTTAAATTAGATTTTACTTAATTTGCAAAAGGGCATAAGCTTATGCCCATGAGCACCCATAGAAAAGTTACTTTAACAACCGAAGTCAGAGAACGTCTGGAAGGGATCATCCATAGT
>BOKF01000046.1 GCA_016860845.1 Chloroflexota bacterium | reverse complement strand
TATGGCTTGCGTAACTTAGTACACTTTTTTCAGCGCCTTTTTCTTGATCTCGAAGGCTACCGCCTTTTTACTGCTCCTGGTGCACCCTACTATATCTAGTGGGTATCTCGGAAATTCTGGATGAACCAAAATTGTTCCAGGGTGTCCCATTGGAAAAAGTCAGTGGATTGACCGACTCATTTGATGAAATAAAGAAGCTCAATTTAAATGGCCTGTATATTCAGATGGTACGAGAAGGCTTGGATGGTTTAGCTCATAGACGTCGGGAAGTGAGCCAACAAGAAATCAAAGTAACTGTGAGCGCAATCCACCAAGATTTCCGCTACCTGGTCGAATTACTGACTGAAAAAAAGGTGCATGGCGCGATTTATTTAATTGCAGATCATGGTCTACTGTGGAAAAATCAGCACCAATGGCAAGTGATTGAAAACAGTGGCTCTCAGCATCCTCGTTATGGCACCAGCCAATCAAGTATATCTGAGTTTACCGTAGAATTTACTACTGAACAACAAAAGTTTCACCTATGGCAGTATCCATACTTAGGCAAACAAATTAGAGTCAATGATAGCGGTGTGCATGGCGGCCTCTCTTACTGGGAGAGTATTGTACCGTTTGTTCGAGTAGAGGTGAACCAATGAAACTATTGCTGGGTAAAGATGCTCACAATGAAGAACAAGTTTTTCTGGACGCCAGGGGTTCCAGGGCTATATTGATCTGTGGCAAGCGAGGCAGCGGTAAATCCTACACGCTTGGGGTCTTGATTGAAGAACTGGTTTCAGTAGGCAGCACCGAGGTTATCCCCATCGTCGTTGATCCCATGGGGGTTTACCACACCATGAGCCAAACTAATATAATACAACAAGATGAATTGTTTAAATGGGGGTTATCGGCTCGTTCATATCCGGTGCGGTTATTAGTGCCGGGTGATCCCCTAAAACTCTATGACCGAGATATTTTAAAGATTTTTGCAGACCGAGATATTACGGTAGTACCCCTCCGTCTAAATCCATCGGACTTGTCTCCTGATGGTTGGTGCGATCTATTTGACGCTAATATTAACAAACCGTTAGGAATTGCCCTGTTTAGAGCAACCCATAAACTAGAAGGTAAAGGTCAATCGTATTCGATAAAAGATATTATCAAAGAAGTAGAAATTGATGGTAGGGCTATTGATACTACTAAAGAAGCTCTGCTAAATCGGTTAGAAGCTACTCGCAGTTGGCAACTATTTGCCGAGAATGATTACACTCCTATTCACGATCTATTTGTTCCCGGTGCTGTCAATGTTCTTGATCTGAGTCGTTTGGAGCCAGGGCCGCGTGGACGTCGTAATCTGGCTGTATCCGTTATTGCCCGCAATCTTTTCAAAGCACGTTCAGATGCCCGGTTACGGGAAGAATTTAACTTGGCTACTCCAATGCCTAAAGTTTGGATACTGCTTGATGAAGCGCATCAGTTTGCACCTAACAGTGGTTCAACCCTGTCCAAAGATCAATTAATCCGTTGGGCTAAAGAAGGAAGACAACCAGGGTTATCTCTCGTCGTTGCTAGTCAACAACCCTCTGCCATTGACAGTGAAGTGTTATCGCAGTGCGATGTTATTCTTAGTCATAAAATGACGACCCGCGAAGATGTAAATGCACTGAATAATCTAAGTCAAGATTATATGGGAGGGGAATTGCGTACCTTTATCAAGAATCTGAAACGAACTGGCGAGGCCGTATTGGTTGATGATGAGCAAGAGTCTGTTCACACCATGCGGATTCGTCCTCGCCGTAGTCAACACGGTGGGAGCAGCGTAGCCACTCCGGTTGAGGAGGAAACCTTTGACATCTGGGGTCAGTGAAATCATCATTACCAAAGCTGAATTTGCCGATATTGGTGGCATTAAGCAAATTGCAGATGCACATCGAAACGAATTGGGCTTTGTTAGAAGACCAGCCTTGATTGAAGCAATAGATCGCTCTGAAATACTAATTGCCAAACAAAATGGGAATATCGTGGGATTTGTAGAATACCGACACCGCCGAGATGAACAAACAACACTCTACAATATCGCGGTGATGCCTGAAAATCGTCATACAGGTATAGGCCGTAAATTATTTCAGGCTTTAGTAAAAGAGGCAGAAAAACGCGACAAGAGTCACATCTTGCTCAAATGCCCAGAGGAATTAGCCGCAAATAAATTTTACCGAGCTTTGGGATTGCATTTGACGGAACTTGAACCTGGCAAGCAGCGGAGGTTAAATATTTGGCAATGGGAGCTTTGATAATTACTGTTGCAGCTTGTACATTGTTCATGTGTTGAGACAGAACAATGAACAAAACTAGACCGCAGAGGTTTTGAAAACCTCTGCGGTCTCTCTATAACCATGCAAACATCAACCCCTCTCGAATACGGCCACTATTACCATATTTACAATCGCGGCAACAACCGCGAAAATATCTTCTTTGAGGAGCGGAACTATCACTACTTCTTGAAATTGTATACCAAGTACATTGTGCCGGTGGCGGATACCTACGCTTACTGCCTGATGAGAAACCATTTTCACTTTCTAGTGCGGATCAAGTCGGTGGAGGAATTGGAGACCGCAGAGGTCTCTGAGACCTCTGCGGTCTTGCTTCCCAAGCCCAACCTGCAATTCGGGCATTTCCTCAACAGCTATGCTAAAGCGATCAATAAAGCCTATCAGCGCACTGGCAGCCTCTTCCAACGTCGTTTTGGCAGACTATTGGTTGACTCAGATCATTACTTTATGCATCTTGTCACTTATATTCACCAGAATCCACAAAAGCATGGCTTTGTGAGCGATTTTCGGACTTATCCTTATTCCTCTTATTCAGCCATCCGCCATCAGAAAAAGAGCCAGGTAAAAATCGGCGATGTGTTAGCCTGGTTTAGCGGCCTGGACTCCTTCCATCGTTTTCATCAAACCCCGGCCAATGAAAAAGAGATCGAACATCTGCTGGTGGATGATTTCTTTTAGAGACCGGAGGTTAGACCGCAGAGGTCTTAAAGACCTCTGCGGTCGGGTAATCCATTCAGGAGAGTAGATGATGCAAAATGATCTGGTGATTGGCGTTGATTTTGGGAGCGACTCGGTTAGAGCGATCGTGGTTGATCCCCGGAAGAATGAGGTCCTGGGGGAAGATGAGTCTTACTACCCCCGCTGGCGGGACGGACAGTATTGTGAACCACAGCATAACCAGTTCCGGCAGCACCCGCGTGATTATACCGAGGGGCTTGAGGCTTGTGTCAGAGGGGTCGTAAAAAATGCTGGGGGAAACGCAGGGAAATATGTCAAAGGCATCGCGGTGGATACCACCGGGTCAACCCCATGCCCGGTGAATCAAGACGGTGTGCCCTTAGCCTTATTAGCGGGGTTTGAAGACAACCCCAATGCCATGTTCCATCTCTGGAAAGACCATACGGCGATTCAGGAGGCTGAAGAGATCAATGAGGCCGCTGCGGCATGGGACGGGGAAGATTATACAAGATTTCAGGGGAAATATTCATCCGAATGGTTCTGGGCCAAAATCCTGCATACCATCCGCACGGATGGGCAGGTCAAGCAGGCGGCCTGGTCATGGGTGGAGCATTGTGACTGGATTCCGGCGCTATTAACCGGGCAGACGGCCCCGCAAACCATGTACCGTTCCGCCTGCGCTGCCGGTCATAAAGCGTTATGGCACAGCGAGTTCGGCGGCTTACCGGCTAAAGAATTTCTGGCCCAGCTCGACCCGTACCTGGCCACCGTCAGAGACCATTACGGCGGACCGCCGCAAACAGCGGATGCCAGGGTTGGCCCGATGACCGCCGAGTGGGCCGCCAGATTGGGACTATCCCCACAGGTCATGGTTGGCGGAAGTTCTTTTGATGCTCACGCCGGGGCTGTCGGCGCAGGCATTGCCCCCCATGTTCTGGTGAAGGTGGTGGGAACCTCCACCGTTGACATGCTGATTGAGCAGGATAAGCATCTGAAAGGGAAGGATCTGAAAGAAATCTGCGGCCAAGCCGAAAACTCGATCATGCCCGGTTATGTCGGGATAGAGGCCGGACAGGCCGCGTTTGGCGATGTCTACGCCTGGCTGAAAGAGTTCTTGATGTGGCCGCTGAAGCATGTATTGCCGTCATTCAGTCTGTTAACCGCAGAACAGAAAAAAGCCCTCAGCGAAGAATTCTCCGCGAAAATCATCCCGGAAATCACCGCGCGCTGTCAAGATCTGCCTGAGGATGAAGCTGACCTGATCGCCCTGGACTGGTTTAATGGGCGTCGCTACCCGCTGGTGAACGAACATGTGACCGGCGCTGTTGCTGGCCTCCAGTTAGGCACAACCGTGCCTCACCTCTATCAAGCGCTGGTGCTGGCAACCGCTTTTGGCTCTCGTCGAATTTTGGAAAGTTTTCTGGCTGAAGGCTTAAGCGTGGACCGGATTATTGCCGTGGGTGGAATTGCCCAGAAATCGCCGTTTGTCATGCAGATCCTGGCCGATGTCTTAAACAGGTCCATTTCAGTCTCCGCGTCAACCCAGGCCTGCGCCAAAGGAGCGGCGATGTATGCGGCGGTCGCGGCAGGGATTTATGACACCCTGCAAGACGCCCAGGCGGCCATGAGTGAAGGCTTTCTATCGGTCTATATGCCAGAACAAGAACGGGTCGAAAGGTATAATGAGCTGTATAAAAAGTATCTGCGGTTAGGCGAGTTTGTGGAGCAGAGTCTAGTCTAATAGAGATGAGGCCCGCCGCACCACCAGAAATAATACCGCCTGGCTCATTCACTTATTTCAAGATAACCAACAGAACTAAACCGCAAATTTTTAACCGCAGAGGTCTTAAAGACCTCTGCGGTTAGCCCCCTGAATTTGACGCAATTGAACATTTGTTCTATAATATTATCATCCTGTCATCGCTTTTCCCCGGCAGGATTTTTCTCCAAGCAAATGTTCTTTTATAAAACAGGAGGCAATCCAATGACTGAGATGACGGCTTATACCCCCGGCACTTTTTGCTGGACTGACCTGAGCACGACGGATGCGGCAGCAGCCAAGCGGTTCTACACCCAACTGTTCGGCTGGACGGCGGTTGATATGCCGGTTGGGCCGGATATGACCTATACCATGCTTCAGATCGAGGGGAAGGACGTGGCCGCCTTGTACCAACAAGGCCCCGAGGAACAGGGCATGCCGCCCCACTGGAACTCTTATGTTTCGGCCAGCAGCGCCGAGGACATCGCGGCCAGGGCTAAAGCACTGGGGGGCACGACCCTGGTCGAAGCGATGGATGTGATGGACCTGGGGCGCATGGCTATCGTGCAAGACCCAACGGGCGCGGTGCTGGGCGTGTGGCAACCCAAGAGTTATATCGGGGCGGGATTGATCGGCCAGACGGGTGCACTCTGCTGGAACGAGGTCGCCACCCGCGATACCCAAAAAGCCGGCGAGTTTTACACCCAACTATTTGGCTGGACAAGTAAGACGGAGGACATGGGTGGAACCTTCTATACCGTCTTCTTCAAGGGAGACCAAATGAGCGCGGGTATGATCCAAATTACCCCCGAATGGGGCGATGTCCCGCCGCACTGGATGGTCTACTTCGCCGTAGACGATTGCGATGCCAGCGTCGAGAAGGCCAAATCGCTGGGCGGGCAGGTCCTCGTGCCGCCGCGGGATGTGCCGGGAACCGGCCGCTTTGCCACACTGCAAGATCCCCAGGGAGCGGTGTTCTCCATTATTACGATGAGCAGTTAACTTCAATTCGAAGTTTTCTTAATCGCATCCCCTTCGACAAGCTCAGGACACAGCTTCGATACGCCTTTCACTCCGTTCAAGGCTACTCAGGATGCGATCATGAGCCGAAAATCATCCTGACGCGAAGCGGGCGTTAGCCCGTATCGAAGGGTGATTTTCGGCCCCAAATCCAAACACACCCCAGCCCAAGCCACGCTTGGACTCCCGCCTCTCTTTCGGTTATAATACCAGCCGCAATGATGAGAAGCACTGTCCCCCAGGCCGGCCAGCAGGCCCTGACTCAGGTGAGTCAGGCAGATGTAGCCCCCTGGTCAGCCTCGATCAGGTTTGCCGATCCGCCGGCTGCGCAGCGCACCCTCCAACGATTGGCCCGGCAGCCTGACTTTGCGGCCTGTTGGCCCTATCTGCTGCCTGCCCTGGATAATGCCGCCAGCCCCGACCGCGCCCTGGTTAATTTTGAGCGATTTATCGGCAACAGCGCCGACCAACCGGCTTTGCTGCGGCAGTTGGCCCGGTATCCGCGCACCCTGGAAATTCTGACAACTCTCTTTGCCGGCAGCCAATTCCTGACCGAAATATTGCTGCGCCATCCCGAATATTTTGACCAGCTTACACATTACAAACACCTGACCCGGCCCAAAAGCGCCGCCCAACTGCTGGCAGAAGCTCAAGCCGTGATTGATGAGGCGAAAAGAGGAGGAAGCGAGGAAGCGAAGAAAGATTCGCCGCCTCGCCTCTCCGCATCCTCGCCTCTTCTCCCTGCCGCCTCGCCTCTTCTCGACGCGCTGCGCCGCTTTCAGCGCCGGGAACTGCTGCGCATCGGCGCGAGCGATCTGTTGGGCCTGGCCGACCTGCCGACGGTGACCGAGCAGCTCAGCTACCTGGCCGACAGCCTGGTGCAAGCTTGCCTGGCTGTTGCCGGTCAGCAATCCGGGCCGGCCCCGGATAATTTTGTGGTCATCGCCATGGGCAAACTCGGTGGGGAGGAACTCAACTACAGTTCCGACATTGACCTGCTCTTCCTGGTCACCGCCGATGCCCCGGCCTACCGTTCCCTGGGCCAGGGGTTGATTGACCTGCTGGTGCGGGTCACCGGCGAGGGCTTTCTGTACCGGGTAGATATGCGCCTGCGGCCCTGGGGCCGGGATGGCTCGCTGGTTTCTTCGGTGGACGGACACCTGGCCTACCTGGCCAACCACGCCAGCCTGTGGGAAAAACAGGCGCTGCTCAAAGCGCGGGTCATTGCCGGCAGCCAGGCCATGGGCCAGGAGTTTCTGCACCGGGCGCAGCCACTCATCTTTGACTCAAACGGGGCGGTAGCCCGGACGGAAGTGCATGCGCTGAAACAGCGGATAGAAGCCAGGCTGCGCCAGCGCGGCCAGGAATGGGGCGAGGTCAAGCTGGGCCAGGGGTCTATCCGCGATATTGAGTTTGTGGTTCAATATTTACAGCTCGAACATGGCGGCCGGCAGCCTGAACTGCGCAGCCCCAAAACCCTCGATGCCTTAGCCCGGCTGGCAGCCAGCCGCCTGCTTTCCGCCGACGAATACCGCGCCCTGGGGGATGGTTACGTTTTCCTGCGCACGGTGGAACACCATCTGCAACTGATGCACTACCAGCAAACTCACCTCCTGCCCGCTGATGCCGAGGCGCTCGGACACCTGGCCCGCCGCCTGGGCTTTCAAGGGCCGGAGGCCGGGAGCAAATTTATGGCTCGCTACCAGCAGCATAGCGCCGTTATTCGAGCCATTTACCAGCACCATTTTGAGGAGGAGCGAAGGTCAACGATGACTGATCCCAATTCACCCCAAACCATACCCGACGTGGTGCCGCATCTGGTGCGCATGCACCCCTCCTACGCCGCCACCTTTAGCGATGAGGACATTCAGCGCCACACCCGCCTCGTGGAACAGTTGGATGAGCAGAACCAGGTCAAGGTCGAAGCCACACCGCTCGACACGCAGCACTGGCGGGTAACGATTGTCGGCTATGATTATCTGGGCGAATTGAGCCTGATTTGCGGCCTGCTGTTTGTCCACGGCATTGACATTGTAGATGGGCGTGTTTTTACCTACGACCCACCCAGCGGCCCGGCTCCTGCTCTGGCTCCCCGGAAACGACGGCGTTCTTCAGCCCAATCGCGTTATGTTTCACCGCCCCTTAGCCAGGGTGACACCCTTAAAAAAATTGTGGACGAATTTACCGTGCGGGCTGTCCCGTCCTCAGCGGAGTTCTGGTCCAGCTATGCCCAGGAATTGGAGTCGTTGGTGCAGCAACTGGCCGCTGGCAAACAACGCGAAGCGCAGGGCGAGCTGGCCCGGCGCGTGGGTGATGCCCTGCGCGAAAGCACGGCGGCTCCACAAAGGCTTTATCCAATTGATATCGAGATTGATAATGAGAGTTCGGCTCACCACACGGTCCTGCGGATAGATGCCCCGGATACGGTCGGCTTTTTGTACGGGCTGACCAACGCCCTGGCGCTCAATCGGATCAACATCAGCCGCATGATGGTTGACACCGTCGGCCAGCAAGTCCGGGATACGCTCTACGTCAGCGACGCTCATGGCAAAAAAATCACCTCCCCCCAGAAACAGCGCGAACTGCGGGTCGCTACTGTGCTGACCAAACATTTTACCCACTTGCTGCCGCGCTCGCCCAACCCGGAGTTGGCCCTGCTGCACTTTCGAGAATTTTTGGGCCAGCTCTTTATGCGGCCCGATTGGCCCGACGAACTGGCCTCGCTGGAACGCCCGGAAGTGCTGGATACCCTGGCCCGGCTGCTGGGGGTGAGTGATTTCCTGTGGAACGATTTTCTGCGCATGCAGCACGCCAACCTCTTCCCGGTGGTCCGGGATGTCGGTGCGTTAGCTACGGCTAAGTCCAAAGAGCAGTTACAGGCAGAGTTGGACGCCGCGCTGGAGACAGCCGCCGCCGGGGAGGCTCGCCGCACCGTGCTGAACGCCTTTAAGGACCGGGAGATGTTCCGGATTGACATGCGCCAGATCCAGGGGCACATTGCCAAATTTGGGCAGTTCTCGCAAGAGTTGACCGACCTGGCCGAGGTGGTGGTTGAGGCGGCCTGCCGCATCTGTGAGGCTGAGCTGCGGGCGCACTTTGGAACGCCTTACCTGGAAAACGGTCAGCCCTCGATTTTGAGCATCTGCGCCCTGGGCAAAGCCGGGGGGCGGGAGTTGGGCTTCGCTTCGGACATTGAGCTGATGTTTATTTACAGCGGCAACGGCCAGACGGGCGGCCCGCGGGTCATCACGACCGCCGAGTTTTACGATAAGCTGGTCCAGGAGGTCAACCAGGCTATTCGGGCCAGGCAGGAGGGGGTCTTTGAGGTGGACCTGCGCCTGCGGCCCTACGGCAAGGCCGGCAGCATGGCCGTATCGCTGGACGCCTTCCAGCGCTACTTTGGACCTGACGGCGATGCCTGGCCGTATGAACGGCAGGCCCTGGTCAAACTGCGGCCCATCGGCGGCAGCGCCGACCTGGGCGGTCAGATTGTGCGCTTGCGGGATGAACTGATCTACAGCGGCGCGCCCTTTGATGCAGCGGCGATGCGGGCCATGCGCGAGCGGCAGGTCAGACATCTGGTCACCGCCGGGACCATCAACGCCAAGTTTAGCCCCGGCGCGCTGGTAGACGTGGAGTACCTGGTGCAGGGTTTGCAAATTACGCATGGTCCGGCCAATCCTGGCCTGCGCCTGGTCAATACCCGTGAAGCCGTGCGGGCCTTGGCCGCCGCCGGCATCATCCCGCCCAACGATTACCACCACTTGCGTGAGGCTCACATTTTTTTACGCCGTTTAATTAACGCGCTGCGCATGGTCCGCGGCAATGCCAAAGACCTGACCGTGCCCCCAGCCGATAGCGAGGAATTCGCTTTTCTGGCCCGCCGCCTGGATTATGGCCGCCAAACAGCTCAACTGCGCGACCATCTGAGCCGTCACCTGGCCTGCGTGCAGGAACTCAGCAGCCGGCTATTGGGATAACTTAAGTAATCGGCCATTTTTAACTTAGGGATTTGTCTCGGCTTTTCCCGCTGAAATTCCTAAGTTATTTCTGGACAGTTACTAAGTTCCCACGAGTTCCGATGAGACCCTTTTTTTCACAGTTGATTACTTTATGCTATTATTGATCTTCGTGGGAACGGTGTTTTCAATTTTTTGGATGGAGAAGGAAGTAGCTGGTGAACAAACGCGAGCGAGTGTATGCGGCTTTGGAAGGTCAGCCCGTTGACCGGGTACCCTTAAGTTTGTGGCGGCACTTTCACAAGCAGGATCAAACGCCGGCCGGCCTGGCTTCGGCGACCCTTGCTTTTTACAAAAGGTATGACTTTGATTTAATCAAGCTCACGCCCAGTGGTTTTTATGCAGTCGAGGACTGGGGGGCGCAGGTCAACCCCTCCAAGGACGATGACCAACCTCCCACTCTGAAAAAGCCGGTCATCAAAAAGCCGGAAGATTGGCGCAACCTGACCACTCTGAGTTCAACGGCTGGCAGCTATGGCCAGGCCCTGGAAGCCATCAAGCTGGTGGCGAGCCAACTGGATAAGGAAGACGCGCCGGTGCTGATGACGGTGTTCAGCCCGCTGACTCTTGCTTACAAGCTGGCCGGGGATACACTGCTGGACCATCTGCAAAACTATCCCACCGATGTGCATATTGGCCTGGCCACCATTGCCGAAACAACCTCTCGTTTTGCCGATGTGGCCCTGGAGGCCGGAGCAGACGGCATCTTTTTCGCCAGCCAACTTTCCCGGGCCGAAATGTTGAGCGAGGAGATGTGCCAGACCTTTGTGGTGCGCTATGATTTGATTGCTCTGGAGAGGGTTAAATTGCAGCCGGTGCCGTTGGTGCTGCATCTCCACGGGGCCGATACTCACTTTGATACGGTCAATCAATATCCAGCCCACGCCGTTAGCTGGCATAATCACGAAACCGGCCCTTCCATCCCGGAAGCGCTGGCCCTGACCAACAAAACCCTGCTCACCGGCCTGGACTTGACGACCCTGGAACAGAGTACCCCGGCCGACATTGCGGCTCAGGCCAGGGAGGCGATTGAGCAGACAGGCGGGAGCCGTTTGATTTTGGCCCCGGCTTGTGTTATTCCCCCCAAGACGCCGCTGGAAAATCTGCAAGCTATTGTCGAGCTTGATCGGACGGTTATCCCCTCTCTTTCCCAAACTGACGCGGAGCGTGGGAACGAGAATAACGAACGTCCAGCATTTTAATGTTCAAAACGATGCAGCGTGTCCTCAAAAACCTCTAACAATTCCTCGGCGATATTGACCCAACTGTAGTGCTGGACCCACATGCGGGCTTGTTCCCCCAATTGATCGCGCAAGACGCGATGTTTCAGCAGCAAAATGATCTTGTCGGCCAGCGCCTGGGGGTCGCGGTTGGGTACACGATAACCATTATAGCCATCCTCAATACTAAACGACAAACCGCCCACATCTGAGGCGATCACCGGCGTGCCGCAGGCCATCGCTTCCAGGGCAACCATGCCGAACGACTCGTAATGCGAGGGCATGACCACCATTTCGGCGGCAGCGTAGTAGTAGACCAGCGTATCCTGATCCTTGGCTCCCAGGAACGTGACCAGATCGCCAATGCCTAATTCAGCCCGGAGCGTCTCCAGCCGCTCAAATTCGGCCTGCTCCACTTCCGAGTCGGGGTTTGGATCGCCGCCGATGATGGAGACACAGATTTTTCGGGCCAGGGCTGGCTCCCGCTTTTTGACCAGGGCCAAGGCGCGAATCAAGGTATCAATC
Source organism: Chloroflexota bacterium (assembly GCA_016860845.1). Next base: position 56,895 of record BOKF01000046.1, on the reverse strand, counting down.
CCTTTGAGCGGCTGAATCCGGCCCACAAACAGCAACATCTGGTCTTCGGGTGGCACGCCCAGGTATTCGCGGGCCTGGCGCGGGTCCATTGGCTTGAAGCGGGCCAGGTCTACCCCCGGCGGCACAATCGAGATTTTTTTGGCATCGGCGCCGTAGAGCCAGGTCATCTGGTTTTTCTCCAGGGGAGTTGCGGCAATCAGCCGGTCGGCGAAGCGCATAATTTCGCCTTCGCAGTTGACCCGCTGGTCGGGGTCACGTTCTGCCGGGGTCTGGGCCACCCGATTCTTCATCTCGGCCAGGGTGTGAAACATTTGGGTCAGCGGAATACGCCAGGCGCGACGCAGCGTGTTGGCGGCCAGACCGGAGAGCCAATAGTGAGCGTAGATGATATCGTAGCTGATATGCTCGGTTTTAGCCTGCGCCTGCACTCCGGCCTCGAACTCGGCCAGGTGGTTGAAGATAAGATTTTTGTTGTAGGGCTGTTCCGGCCCAGCCTTAACCTGGATCACCCGGCCCCGCTCGCCCAACGGCTGAATTCGGGGCGTGGCCGGGTTCTGGGAGCGAGTATACACGTCCACGTCAAGGCCCCGGCGGCTCAGTTCCTGGGTCAAATCGCGCACGTAGACATTCATCCCGCCGGTTTCCTTGCCACCAAGGGTCGCCAGGGGCGAGGTATGCACGCTGAGCATAGCGATACGATTGATCATTACCCCCTCACCTGATTACCGGTAAACCTCCAAATCATACACCGGTTCGGCGACCGCGCCGAAGCGGAATTTGTAGATCTCGTCGCCGCGCAGGAAATCATAGCGGCTGCGGCCGAGGCGAATGGCGTCCTGGATGGTATAGGCGGTCAAGACATTGCCGGGGCTGAGGTTGGCAAACTGTTCGGGGTCAAAGCCGGAGTTGTAGAGCAGAAATTCGTTATTGTAGTCAAAACAGAGCATCGAGGCCGCCCTGGAACCGTTGACCTCGATAAAGTACAGTTTCAGCCAGCCAATCTTGGCGAGTTCTGCCGCCAGGGCTTTGAAGAAGCGGATCAAGGCCTCATTCCAAAAACCTTCTTTATCGCGGGTGGATTTCTGGTGCAGCTCGATAAAGGCATCCATCGCCTCGTCCAGTCCCTCCCGCGAATCAACCGCGTACCAGCGCGTCTGCGCTTCGGTTTCGATTTTCCGAATCTTGCGGCGAATCTCGTGGCGCTGCTTTTTATCAATCCCGGCCAGGTAGGCTTCCCAATCGCCGGGCAGGGTAATTACCGGGCAGACATCCTGCTGGCGAACTTCGGCGTGCCAGCCAAGACCGCGAGCAGTTTTAGCCAGGCGGGTCGGGGTGATCGCATTGTGGGGCAGGCTGCACAGGTAGAGTTTGTCCCAGGCTACCCGGTCACTGGCCAGGCAGTCGAGCAGGGCTAGATAAACCGGCTCGACACAATCCCGGTCCACCAGCAAGTCAAGATAATCGGATACATCCACGCAGCCCACAAAACTCAACTCACGCTGGCCGGCCTGGTTCGTCCCTCCGTAGAGAGGGGCCAGGCCCATCAGGCGGCCCTCGTCGGTGCGGATGGCAATCAATACCAGATCGTCATTGCCCAGGTACTGCCACCAGGTACGTTGGTAAATGTAGCGCATAAAAAAGGGCGCATTCACCGATCGAACTAACAAATCGTCCCATTCCTGGGCCAATTGGTCAAAACCGGTTGCGTCGGTGTAGATAGTAGTTTGCATAGAATCCTTTACAGGGTAGCAGGGTTGCAAAGTAACAGGGTAACAAGGATGCAAATAGCTTAACTGCTACCCTGCGACCTTGCTACCTGTTATTCCTCTTTCTTCGCCCGCCAATTAATTTGGAAAATTTGATAGCCTTTCCGGCAATCGGCCTGCGTTTCTACGGAGAGCGGTTCGGACGCGGGCACGTCATTTTGATAAACCTGGACCCAGAACTTACGAGAAGATGGCTTATCGTTAAGCTCAATCGTGTAAGCTCCCCCGGCGTCGGTGGTGTCTACGGCAATTAGGCCCACCCCTTCTTCCCAGACAATCACCTGGATACCGGCCAAACGGTCGCCATTGCCTGCTCTTACCGTCCCTTTAAAGCCGGTGGTATTGCAATCAGCCGACCCCTGGATAGGTTTTTGCACGGCAAAGAGCGCATCCTCGACTGAAGGGGGCGGGCCAGGTGTGGCCGTGGGCAAGGGCACTGTCGGCAGGGTGAGCGCCGGACGGGTGAAGGTAGGGGTCGCTTGCTCGGCGGTGGCGGCGGGCAGGGTCAGCAACAAGTAGATCAGGACAGCCATCACCGCCGCTACGGCCAAGCTCAAAAGGCCCAGAAATATTAACCAATAAGCGCTTCGCCTCATACTGCTCTATTAAAAAAAGTAGGGCAAGAGGCTATCTTGCCCTACAGAACTTTTATACTGGGGAGCAGGGATTCGAACCCCAACAGGCAGATCCAGAATCTGCAGTCCTACCATTAGACGACTCCCCATTGATGCCAGTTATTTTAGCATTTTCGGGCTGGATGGGCAAATTAGTTCTGGGGTACGGGCCTGTCCAAATTTTAGGCAAACCGCAGAGGTTTTTGAAACCTCTGCGGTCTTTCCCCCAAAATGGGACCCACCGCTGGAGTACGGGCTATATGGCACGGAAAGAGAGCAAGAAGCGGGTGGTTTTTAGGCTTCATTCCGGTTATCATGGCAAAAGCAGGCGGTAAAAAGCATTAATTGGCCTGACAGAATCAACAAAATTGGTCTATTGACAAAATAGGCGTTATCCCGTAATATTTCCTGTATAATTCACTGTTATACGTAAATTTTACGGCTAAATAAGGCTTATACCGAATGATTGACGATATTGATCGCCAGATAATCTTACTGCTTCAGGAAGACGCTCACCTCTCCAACGCCGCCCTGGCCGAAAAAGTGGGCCTGACCGCTTCAACCGTACACGAGCGGGTTAGAAAACTGGAGAAAAAAGGCGTCATCAAAGGCTATGTGGCGGTGGTGAATGCCGAGGCTGTGGGTAAACCGATTATGGCTTTTATCCGGCTGACGGTCGGCATCACGCCTGAGGGTTATGTTGAAACCAAACGCAGCGTGCTGGAAGCTTGCCGAACCGAACCGGATGTGCTGGAATGTCATGGGGTGGCGGGTGAGGATTGTTATATCTTAAAGGTTCGTACCGCCAGTCCTAAAGAGTTGGAAAGGTTGATTGAAAAAATTCGCTCCAAAGCCACCGTTTCAAGCTCCGTCACCAGTATTGTGCTGTCAACTTTTAAAGAAAGTTCACCCATTGTGCCTTGTAGCCATGATAGCGCTGAAGACAATCACCTGATAGGCATTTACTGAAAGGGGGTTTTTTTGTGACCCACCCAACGCGAGCGCAAAAGATTGAGTCTTACGGGCAGGCTCACGACCTGCTAACCGAGGGCTTAAAGCAGTTCCCGGTGGAGATGTGGCATTTCAGGCCCGCCCCCCATCTCTGGACCATCCACGAGATTATCGTCCACATCACCGATAGTGAAGCCAACAGCTACATCCGCTGCCGTCGTTTCATTGCCGAGCCGGGCCAGCAGGTGATGGCTTACGATGAAGAAGGATGGGCCGCCCGATTAGAGTATCACCAGCAGAGCACCACGGATGCCCTGGAATTGTTCAAATGGCTACGGCACAACACCTACAAACTGATCCGCTCGCTGCCCGAAGCGGTTTGGGCCAACACGGTCTACCACCCCGAAAACGGCGTGATGACGCTCGATGACTGGCTGGATATCTACGAACGACACATTCCTGAGCATCTGGCCCAGATGCGAGGAAACTACGCTGCCTGGGTAAAACAATCTTAAGTGAGGTACATTGAATGAAGTGGAAAAACTTTTTGCTATTGTTGGTTCTGGCGGCTTTGTGGGGGCCATCCTTTCTGTTCATCAAAGTCGCCGTGGCGGAGATTCCGCCGCTAACCATCGTGCTGGGCCGCGTGGGGATAGGCGGCTTCCTTTTGTACGGGATCTTACGGCTGCAAGGGCGTAATTTACCACCGCTGGGCCGGGTGTGGCTGCACTTTGCTTTTGCTGCGATTGTCCAAAATGCGATCCCCTTTCTCCTCTTTGGCTGGGGCGAACAGTACATTGACAGCGCCCTGGCGGCCATCCTGAACGGAACTACGCCGCTCTTCACGCTGCTGCTGGCCCACATGTTTACCAGCGACGACCGGCTGACCCCAACCAAGACCCTCGGCACGTTCATTGGCTTTAGCGGCCTGGCGCTGCTGATTGGTCCCTCGTTACTGGGCGGCGTGAAGGCCACCACCTGGGGACTAATCGCCGTGGCGGTCGCGTCTCTTTGCTATGGGATTGCCATTGTCTATGGCCGCCGAAATCTGCGGGGATTGCCGCCGCTGGTTGCTCCAACCGCGCAACTGCTCCTGGCAGCCCTGTTTGTGATGCCGCTATCCCTGGTGCTGGAACAACCTTTCAGCCTGGCGGCGCCCTCGTGGCCGGCCCTGGGTTCACTCCTGGCCCTGGGTGCTTTTGGCACCGGCCTGGCCTTTTTGGTTTACTATCGCATTATGGAGCGGACCAGCGCTACCTACGTTTCGATGGTCACTTACCTTGTACCTGTTTTTGGGGTGATTTTGGGGGTCGTGATTCTCAACGAGCAGTTGGGCTGGAATGCCTACCTCGGCTGTGCGCTCATCCTGCTGGGGGTGATGATTGTCAACGGCGTATTCCGGCTGGCTGTTTGGCAAAGGTCAACCAATGTGGCAGTCAGACCTTAACCGGCAACGGGTGGTCGCGATGCTCCTTTTTGGGTAATGAAATTGAAGTGGATGGGAAGTGACCCGCCAAAAAGCGGGTCACTTCTTTTTTGGGGATAGACAGGAGAAACTCACCTCGAGTTTGCCTATTGCATCGCACTCAATTTAGAGTATAATGAAGCCAGTTATAGCTTCGAGCAGATGGATGAGCAGGCAAGCCCAAAGAATAAGGGGGGTGAAGAGGCATGTCGTCGAGACTGGCAGATCGTCTCACTTTAGCGCGTCATCGCCGCTTTGCGGGCCGGGAAGCTGAACGGGCGCTGTTTCAAGCGGCGGTGACCGCCGCCGACTTGCCTTTCTACATTTTATACATCTTTGGTCCCGGTGGGGTGGGCAAGACTTCTCTGCTCGGCGAGTTTGCCTACCTGTGCAATGAAGCGAACATTCCCTCGCTGCGGCTCGATGCCCGCGATATCGAGCCAGCCCCTGAATCTTTTCTAACAGCCTTGCAGACGGCGATGGGCTTGGTCCCGCCCGAGGCGCCCCTGCAGCACATGGCCGGTTGGTCCCAACGCCACGTTATCTTGATTGATACCTATGAAAAGCTGGCCCCGCTGGACTCCTGGCTGCGTGAGGTATTTTTGCCGCAGTTGCCCGAGGACGTGTTCGTGGTCATGGCCGGCCAATACCCACCCGCGCCGGCCTGGTCCGCCGACTCGGGCTGGCAGAGCCTGGTCCGCGTGCTGCCGCTGCGCAACTTTAGCCCCGAAGAGAGCCGGGCTTATCTCACCAAACGAGACATTCCGCCGGAACAGCATCAAGCTATTTTGAATTTTACCTACGGCCATCCCCTGGCCCTGTCGCTGGTGGCCGATGTTTTTGCCCAGCGTGGCGGCGCTCTGGGAACGTTCAAACCGGAGGTGGCCCCGGATGTCATTAAAGTTCTGTTGGAGCAGTTGGTGCAAAAAGTTCCCGGCCCGGCCCACCGGGCCGCCCTGGAAGCCTGCGCCCTGGTCCACCTGACCACCGAGGCGCTGCTGGCGGCCATGCTGGCCACGCCCGATGCCCATGAACTGTTCGAGTGGCTGCGCGGCCTGTCCTGCATCGAATCCGGCCCGACCGGACTCTTTCCCCACGACCTGGCCCGTGAAACCCTGCTGGCCGATTTGCGCTGGCGCAACCCCGACTGGTATGCCCAACTGCACCACCGCGCCAGGACCTATTACGCCAACCGCTTGCAGCAGGCCAGCAGCCAGGAGCAGCAGGCCATTCTGGTTGAATACCTGTACCTGCACCGCGACAATCCGGTGGTGCGGCCCTTTTTTATCCAACTCCAGGCCCAGTGGTCGGAGCAGGCCGGGCTGATTACCGATATTGCCCGCGACCCTGACTGGCCCGTTCTGCTGGAGATGGTGCGGCAGCACGAAGGCGCAGAGTCGGCGCAACTGGCGGCGCATTGGTTCGCCCGCCAGCCACAGAACATACTTGTTTTTCGCGACCCCCGCCAACAACCAGCCGGTCTGTTAATGTTGTTAGCCTTAAACCGCGCCAGCCCCGAAGATTTACAGTTTGATCCGGCCACACAAGCTGCCTGGCAGTATTTACAGCGCCACGCCCCGCTGCGGTCCGGCGAGAGGGCTACTCTCTTTCGTTTCTGGATGGCCAGCGATACCTACCAGGCCGTCTCGACCGGGCAAAGCCATATTTTCATTACGATGGTCCAACATTATCTCACCACACCCGGCCTGGCTTTTACCTTTTTGCCTTGCCGCGAGCCTGATTTCTGGCTGCCCATCTTTGGCTATGCCGACCTGGCCCGCCTGCCGGAGGCGGATTTTGAGGTTGGCGGGCGGCCCTACGGCGTTTACGGCCATGATTGGCGGGCCGTGCCCCCTATCGCCTGGCTGGACTTGCTGGCCCAGCGAGAAATTGCGACCACGCCTCAACCGCCCGCTCCGCCGGTCAGGCCCTCCCTGGTGGTCTTGAGCCAGCCCGAATTTGAAGAGGCCGTGCGCCATCTTTTGCGCGATTTTCGGGCGACCCGCTCCGACACGCTGCGCTACAATCCGCTGCTCTGGTCGCGGTTGGTAGCCGAGCAGGTCAGCGCCAGCGCCGACGAAACCAGGCGAGTCACCGTTTTGCAGGCAGCGGTTAAAGAAGCCGCCGAAAAGTTGCATGCGTCGCCACGCCAGCGTAAATTCTACGATGCCCTTCAACATACCTACTTTCAGCCCGCTCCCACTCAAGAACAGGCCGCCGAATTGTTGGATTTACCCTTCAGCACCTACCGCCGCCACTTAAAAACCGGCATGGAGCAACTGACCCAACTCTTGTGGCAGCGCGAGATTGGCGGTCTATAGGAAGAAGGCTAAGGCTGAGGCTAAGATAATGGTTTGGATTCCTCAGCCTTAGCTTTGACGTAGTGATTGCGCAATCACAGGGTAAATCGTTGAAAAACTCAAAATTTCGACACTTTTCATAATACCGAAATCACGGAATTTGGCGGCAAGACGCTTAAAAATTGTCAGTTATGGTCAACTTATTGGTCCTCCTGGCTCAAAACTGCAATCATAAACCCTAAAAGTTGTCATAAAATTACTGATCGGGTTTTTTATCACCGAAATATCAGAAGGCTTGCCTCGTTATGTTCAGTTTGACAGCGAAAAAAGTTGCGAAAAATCGAGTTTTTGTACGAAAGTGCTTCTGATTGTGCAATCAATACGTTGACTCAGCCTTCCCCCAAAATGAGCAAAAAGTGAGCACTTTTTGGTCTGGAAACTGAACAGCGGATTGAGTTAGACTACGGCTAACAATTGTTAGTCGTAGTTTTTTATTTGGAGTGCCGGAGATGTCTCAAGAAACCACCCGCCTGGTTACAGATTTAGTCGCTGCCTGGAATAGCCATGATCTGGACCGGATTGTCTCGTTTTATGCCCCGGAGTATGAGGGCATAGATGTTGCCTTTGCCGCCCCGCGACGCGGGCGTGAAGATATTCGCCAGACGATGGCCCTCTACCTGCAAACCTTCCCCGATTTGCACATTACCCTGGAGTCACTCGTCGTCCAGGATCACCGGGCTGCCCTGGCCTGGATTGGCCGGGGCACTCACCAGGGCCGCTTGATGAACATTCCCCCTACCGGCCGGGAAGTCAAGATACGCGGGACGACCTTTTTTACCATCCACGATTGCCAGATTACCCACAGCTTGTTTGTTTGGGATGTAGCCGGAGCGCTGCGGGCCATCGGCCTGCTGCCGGAGTTATAAACTCACTCGGAGTCCAAAAGGATAGCTTTTGGACTCCGCAGAAACGTTAATTGCTTCATTCCACCTGTTGTTCCACTAGCCCCCGATGAAGTTGGTGCGGATTTTATATGGGTCTGTTGTCTCAAAGGAGAGAGGGCTATGGTTAATCCCCCCTTCAAAAGTGATGTCTTCTATTCTGTCCAGAATGAAGATTATCAAACCGAACTGGCAGTTCTGCACCGGATTTACCGGGGTACACCCCTGCGCGGCCTGCTGGTTGCTTCTTCGGGTGAGAATGTCTTAAGCCTGCTCACCCAAGACACGGTCGCCAGGGTAGATGCGGTGGACCTCAACCTGGCTCAACTCCACCTGTGCGAGTTAAGACGCACCGCTCTTGAACATCTGACCCGTGACGAGCAACTGTGTTTGCTCGGTGCTGATCCAGCCAGCCCTCGTACCAATGGTGAAGCTGAACGGCTGGCGCTGTACGATCAGGTGCGCTCTCACCTGCCGGAACAAAGCCGTGCCTTTTGGGATAGTCGTCGTAACCAAGAAATCGCCTTTGGCCTGCATCACGTTGGCCGCAATGATGTCTGTATGCACGACATCCAGGAGCGGCTCCGGGCAGCCGGTTTCGACCCGCTGCACCACCCCCTCCAGGATGACGAGCTGCCTGCCTGGAAGCAAGTCTACACAGACTTACTGACACCCCCCTACATCCATAACCTTTTCGGCTTGCCGAGCGAGGGCCTGGCGGCCAAAATTGCCGGCATTTCCGGCTATTTGGGCGAATGCCATTTTCAGGCGCTCCGGCAGCTTCACCCGGAACGGAACCCCTTTCTCACCACAGCCTTCGCTAATACATATGCGACCACCGCCGGCGAAGAAGGCTTCCCGCTTTACTTACAAACCGAAGGGCAGGCAGTCCTACGCCGGTTGGGCACCCAGGAGCGGCTGCGCCTGTACCCCGGCAACATCGTCGAGCAGATGGGGCTTCTGGCCGATATTGAGGGGCCGTTTGACCTGATCAGCATCTCGAACATCGCCGATTGGATGAGCGAGGAGCAGTTCGGCGCAGTCGTGGCCCTGGCTAAAAGCTGCCTGACCTTGGGCGGCGCTCTGTTAGCCCGCACCGCCACAGGCAGGTCTATGATCATAGGGGTGATGGCGCAGCAACTGCGCCTGGATGAAGAGTTCAATGCTCACCTCCAACAGGTCGAGCGCGGGCCGTGGTTTCGGACCCTTGCCGTTGGCTTTTGTGGGTGAGTCTTCCCCATTTTTATTCAATTTATTGCAAGATAGGAGAAAAAACTAATTATGTTTGCCAGAGTAACTGTGACTCAAATGAAACTTGACCGGCTCGACGACGCTATCAAGCTTTTTGCGGAGAGTGTTATTCCAGCGGCCAAGGCCCAGCAAGGCTTTAAGGAAATGTATCTCCTTACCGACCGGGCCACCGGCAAGGGCCTTGCCATCGGTTTTTGGGAGAGTGAAGCGGATGCCGATGCCAACGAAAAGAGCGGCTACTATCAGGAACAGGTCAGTAAGTTCAAAGACCTCTTCGCCGCGCCGCCCGCACGCCAAAGCTATGAAGTGAGTGTTCAAAGTTAAACCCAATTAAGCAAAGGAGAATGACTCATGCCAACCGAAAATAAAGCCATTGCCCGCCAGTTTCTGGAGGGTTTCAATAATAACAATCTGGCTGCAGCCGATAAATTTATTGCCGCCAACTTTACCAATCACGACCCCGGCACGCCTCCCCTTCCCGCCGGGCCGGAAGGCTATAAGCAGCTCGTCGGCATGTATCGGGGCATTTACCCTGATCTTCAAATGACCGTGGATGACCTGATCGGCGAAGGCGATAAAGTGGTCTGCCGCTGGACAGCTCGCGGCACCAACACCGGCCCATTGATGGGCATGCCCGCCACCGGCAAACAGGCCACGGTGACCGGCATCAGCATCCTGACTGTTGCCAATGGCAAAGTAACTGAACAGCGGGCCAATTGGGACACGCTGGGTATGCTGCAACAACTGGGGGTGGTTCCCACGCCGGGGCAGTAATTGGCAATTCAAACAAACCTAACTCAAAAAGGAGGTTACTTCATGTCAACCGAGGAAAACAAAGCTGCTTTACACCGGGCAGTTGAAAATTGGAACAAGGGGGATCTAAACGCCTATCTCCAGCTTTACGATCTCGACTGCAATTATCCCGGCGTTGGCGTGGGTTTAGACCCGATCAAGAAGTTCTACGAAGACTTCTGGATAGCTTTTCCCGGCAATCAATTAGTGCTTGGTGATGTCATCGCCGAAGGGGATAAAGTTGCCTGTAACTTTATCCTGACTGGCACACACCAGGGTAACATGATGGGCATCCCCCCCACCGGCAAACAAGTGAAGATAACCGGCAGTACAATCATGCGCTTTGGTGATGGCAAATGTGTGGAGCGCTGGAGCCAGTCAGATTTTTTGGGGCTGCTGCAACAGCTTGGAGTTGCGCCCGCGCATGGATAAGTGTAATCCAATTTTATTGTTAATCTAAATTTCAAAAGCGAAAGAGGTGATTTTATGTCAGCCGAACAAAACAAAGCTACCGTGATGCGCGTCTATGACGAACTGCTCAACCAGGAGAAGAAAAGCGTCATTGACGAGATTTATGCCAGCGATGTGATCGTCCACGACCCGTTTATGGGGACTGTTACCGGTAGAGCCGCTTTCAGACAACTGCTGGGGATGTTTGACGCCGCTTTTCCCGGCCATCGCGTCAAAGTCCATCACATCTTGGCTGAAGGGAATTTGGTAGCCGTGGTCCATACTCACATCGCCAAGCATACCGGCCAGTTCATGCACCTGGCCCCGACCGGCCGGGACGTTTCGGTCAACGGGATCGAGGTCTTCCGCATGGCCGATGGTAAAATTGCCGAATTTTGGCGGCATGACGACGATGTGGGCTTGCTGATGCAGCTTGGAGCCATTCCGGCCCCACAAGCCGCTTAACCTGACCCTCGAAAGATTTCAGAGACCGGCGCCACCCGGTTCATCGGTGGGGTGGCGCCTATTATTTCAGTACGGAGGAAAAAATGTCATCACTGTCTGCTGCTGGCAACACTGCTGAACGATCGGTTTCATTTGAAAAATTGGCCGGGACGGCGGCTATCCTGGCCGGGATTGTCCATTTTCTATACGCCGTGTCATTTGTCATCATCAGCCGCAGCGCCCCGGAGACAGGCGTCCTGCTCAGCGCCATCTTCTTGTTGACAGGTGGGCTGCTTTCGATGCTGGCTTTGAATGGAGCCTATCAACGCCTGCAAGCAAGCGACCCTGCTTTTGCCCTGTATGCTCTGCTCCTGACCAGTCTGGGGACTTTGGGCGCGGCCATTCACGGCGGCTACGATCTGGCCAATCTCCTCAACCCGCCGGCCTCGGCCCCGGCTGACCTGCCCAGCCAAATTGATCCGCGCGGCCTGCTCACCTTTGGCGTGATGGGGCTTGGGCTGCTGGTCGTTGCCTGGCTGATGGGCCACAACGAAGAATTTCCCTCGGGACTTCGTTATTTAGGTTACACTCTGGCCATCCTGTTCCTTGTGATTTACCTGGCCCGGCTGATTATCCTTAACCCGGCTAATCCCATCCTGCTCTGGCCGGTGCTGGCAGCCGGTTTTGTGGTTCATCCGGCCTGGTATATCTGGTTAGGGCTGTCCCTGCAGCACGGGAAATAATCAGTTAGCCAAAAAACAAAGTGCGTCGCAGCCCTTACTGAACCAAACCCAATCTTCTAGCTATGGCTCCATCAAAATCGCCGATAAAGGCCCACCAGTTGGTCAGCGGGCGGCCGCGATAGGTCAAGCTATTGTTGGCTCCGGGCAGATTTTGCATCCAATAAATGAACCAGGTCAGGCTGTCGCCCCGCCAACGGTTACAGTTGAGCCGCTGCTTGGGACCGCCTCCCTCCGGCGTCCAATCCTCGATGTCGGTCAAAATGTATTTGGGGTTGGCCCAATCATAATCACGCTCGCCGTTGGGCGGATAGTGGGCCCAGCCGCAGCGCCCTTCACCCACCCGGCCCACAAACTTATCCCAGAACAGGTGGGGGTCAATATGCCTCAGCACCGCCTCAATCTGGTGAATATGATCTTCGACCGCTTCCGAGGGGCCACGGCCATAGTTGTAATGGTAAACGGTGTAGGTTTGACTCAAAACCGGCAAATCGTGCCGATCCCGGTCGCTGTTGCTGATATCGCCGTACGGCCCGGCCATATTCGACTCCCACAGGTCAATCACCCCGCCGTGATAGCCCCACAGCCAGACTTCTTTAACGCCGCGCTCCTCCACCCAATGGCGAATATCAATCCGGCGCATAATGGCGTTGTAATCAGTCATCGGCACCCGATGACCCGCTTTGTGGTAAGTTGGCAGGGGTTCCAGAAATTCCATCGTTTCGAGCAGTTGGTAACGCAGGCTGGGCAGGGCTGCCACATCCTTGTAACCGTGATAAATACTGCCCAGCTCCAGCGCCTCGACCACGCGCCGGGTGGTCTGCTCGGTGTGGCGGCGGATCACGTCGAGCGAAGCCTCAACGTCGCCGGTTATACGCCGGTCAAGCCAGCCATTTCTGGCTGGAAAATAGCTAACGACGAGGGTGGGGATGGTATAAACACCGGCGGGGTACGTCAAAACCGGGGAGGAATAAGTCAGCGGGGGGAGTGGTGCGCTTGAGTCACCAGCAGGTGGGGAGAGCTGGAATAAACTTTTGAGACGATTAAAGAGGCTCATTGTGGCCAATTCAAACTCTAACAGTGAGCAAGAAGTTGTTACACAGAGAGACACGGAGAAGTCACAGGGTTTCACAGAGGCATTCTTAGAACTTCTCCGTGTGTCTCCTGTAGAATCTCTGTGTAACTCTATGTTCCTTTTTGGTTCCGACTCGTCCGGGTTAGGGTCTGCGCTATTCTCGTGTGAGGAAGTCGAGCGGGGTCGCCGGCATCAGCATGCTGCGGGCAACGCTCAGACGTTTGGGATGGATGGAAGAGGTTTGGATAATGATCTTGGTATAATCGTCGGAAGCCCGATCCTCGTCGCCCATGACGGCATACAGATCACCCCGATTCTCGTAAACATAGCGATGCTCCGGGTTGAGTTCAACCACTTTACTGTAATCGGCAATGGCCTGCTGGTGGTTGTTCAGCTCGCGGTGCAGATTGGCCCGGTTATAATAGGCATAAACATAATCCGGGTTTAATTCGATGGCCTGAGTATAATCGGCCAGCGCCTCTTGAAAATGCTTGAGTTCGCCGTGAACCAAGCCGCGATTGACATAAGCCGCCACAAATTCCGGCTTCAAGGCAATCGTTTGATTGTAATCCCCAATCGCTTCCTTATATTTATCCATCCAGAGGTAGGTATTGGCCCGGTTGTAATAAGCGTAGACATTCTGCGGGGCCAGCTCCAGGGCTTTGTTGTAGTCGGCCAGGGCCTGCTCGTACTCCCGCAGACCGGTTAAAGCAATCCCGCGATTGACGTAAGCGGCCACAAAATCGGGGGCCAGCTTCAGGGCCTGGGTACAGTCCACCACGGCCTGTCCAAAATTGTCCATCAACAGGTGGGCAGTGCTGCGGTTGTTGTAAGCCTCGGCATAGTCGGGGTCAAGGGCAATGGCTTTGCTAAAATCTACCATTGCCTGCTCATAATTGCGGGTGCTGACGTAAGCCAAGCCGCGTTTGTTGTAAGCCCGCGAGTCTTGAATGACCAATTCGCCCGCTTCGGTGGTGACGGGCGTGGTATTGATGCTGAGGGTTTTGAGGGTAGCAGCAAATTCAGCCGCGTCTTTGAAGCGGTCGCCTTTGTTTTTCAGCAGCGCCGTTTCGACCACTTCGGCCAGCGCGCCGACCTCACGCCAGAGTTGGGCCAACCCGGCTGGCATCTCCTCACAAATGGCCCGCTCCAAAAGTTCGTACAACTTGGCCTGCGAGCGAAACTGGTTGGTGCCGCCCGCCGTAATCGCCTGCTTCTCCAGTGCCCCAATATCAATATAATGCCGCCCGGCGAGCATATAGTAGAGCAGCTCGCCAATCTGGTAGACATCGCTGCGCGCATCCACCACTTCCCCCCGCACCTGCTCCGGCGAACTGTAGAGCAGGGTACTCGGTTGAAAGCCCACCTGGGTCAGCCCCAGGCCACCGGCCGCTTCGGGGACGTGGGCAATGCCAAAATCGGCCACCTTGGGCCGGCCATCGGCGGTGAGCAAAATATTTTCCGCTTTGATGTCACGGTGGACAATCCCTTTAACGTGGAATTTGGCCAGGCCCTCACAGATACCGGTCGCCAGGTAGACCGCCTGCTCCACCGGCAGTTTACCCTCTCGAGTGAGCAGGTCGCGCAGGCTGCCGCCGGAGAGATATTCCATGATGATGTAAAATTGTTTGTCCTCAGCCCGCATGGCGTAGATGGAGACGACATTGGGATGTTCCAGGGCGGCGGCAATCCGCGCTTCCTGGAGAAAACGCTTGACCGCCTTTTCGTCAGTCACTTTATCCAACAGCAACTGCTTGATCGCCACCCGGCGGTCCAGCACCCGGTCGTGCGCCTCGAAGACGGCGGCAAAGCCCCCTTGCCCAAGAGGACGGATAATCTCATACTCAAAGAGCTTTTGACCGGGAGTTAGCACCTTTAATGCTCCGTTTTGGATCAGTGCGTGTTAGAATAACTGATTGTATGTTGGGTTGGGGGGAATGTCAAGCAGATTTTGAATTTCGAGGCCGCTTAATTGAGCGGGTCTTTGCGGATATGGAAGACACAAGCTTCATCGCCGGCAGCCCGGCATTTTACTTCTTCGACGGCAAAGCTTTTACCATCACTCAGCCAGCGCAGGCCGTCCTCGATAACACCGACGGCATTGTAGCAGATGGGCCGGTCGCTGCTGCGGCCCCAACAGCCGGGACAACGACGAATAGTGTAAATAAAATGATCGTCAGCTTCCGTCACATCGGCCAGCACATCGCTGAACTTGGAAAAGGTTTCGGCCAGGGCCTTCAGCCCGACTTTCAATTTGGCCCGCAAGGGAATCGCTTTGAAGGAGAGTTCGCTCACGCCGATGACTGCACCGAACTCGGCCAGCCCGCCGGAAAAAGAGGCGCGCCCGGCGTGCAAAGCCAGACCTCGTTCGCCCCGCAAGCCGTACATCTTTTCCAGGGCGGCGCCGATCCCGGCGTAGTAGGCAAAATCAAAGGTTTTGGCAAAATTATTGGGGGGAGGGTATAGCTCAGGCGGCACGCCGGCCAGGTCATAAACTTTCTGCATCGCTTCAGAGCCAATTGTCTCTTCGATGGAAAGCACGTAAATCCGGGCCATTTTGTTGGGGTAGTAAAAGCCGCTCAGTTCCAGAGCCATTCTGCCTATCCAGATGATAAATAGCGGATAACTTTAACAGGCATTGTACCACTTATCTTTATGACAATCAATAGCGACTTGGTCCGATTTTATGGCAAGCGTATCGTTTCCAGAGGCACCGCTTGATTGGCAAAGGTATACCCATTCGGCGCGATGGCCCGCAGCCGGTCGCCAAAATCATTGTACAGGCCGGTGATCAGGCTGTATTCGCCAGGGGGCAGGTCAGGCGGCAACTCAATCCGGTGGGCATCGGCGCGGACGGCTCCTACGGGCCATTCGTTCGTTGGGTCAGCCCCGTTGGCCGGAACACCGTCATGCCCGGCGACGCGCTGCCCCTGCGCGTCGAGCAACTGGGTAAACACCTTGTAATCCTGGCTCTGGCTGTTCAGCGCCCGCCAGTAGAGGGTGACGTTGACCGCATTGCGCTCGACCTCGACCTCATGGGTCAGCAGTTCGATGCCGCTGCTGAAACGGGCCGGGGCAATAAACGGCGGAATATTGGCCTGAAAGCCATACAGGGAGGTCGTGCCCAGCCCTTCAAAGACAAAGGTCGCCAGGGCCTGGCCGCGCCCGGAGACGGCGCTGCTCAGGACCCGCTCCTGGGGGCCGGTCGGCAGGACCCAGATGGTATCCAACCCTTGCAGCAAATCCACCACGCGGGGTGCGCCGGGATACTTTTTGGCCGCGCCGTCGGTCAACTGTAGATCAAAGTCGTTGTGCAGGTACGGGTAAAGCTGGCGGTAGGCCGCCTGATCGCTCAGCAAGAGGCGGGGTTTACCCAGCGGGCCAGGCTGGATATTCTCGATGTTTCTCGTCTGTACTTTGATAAAGTTGACAAAGGCAGCGATGGGGCTGCCGGCCAGCCGTTCCGCTTGATAGCTCCGCAGCAGGAACGGAATGAGGACGAGCAGCGCCAGCAGGGCCAATCCCCCCAAATATTGGGGCACTTTGGACTGAACGGTCGTCAGGCCGGGCCAGCGCTGCTCCAGCGGCCAGATGGCAGTGGCAAATTCCAGCGCCACCAGCAGGGTCATGCCAAACCGGGCAATGACAATAAACGTCAGCAGCCAGCTTGCCTGGGGTAATAAGACAAAATAAACCGGCTGTTCCAACACGTTGAGGCCGGTCAGGATGAGGGCGTAGGTTAGCCCCCGGCTATCGGGGAAGAGCAGCACGATAAAGGGCAGCAGATAGACCAGGAATTGGGGGCTGTAGCCCTTGGTGTAGAGCAGGAAAATGGCGACGGTCAGCCCGGCGAAGGCCAGCAGCGGGCGCGGCCGGCTGGTATCGGCGGGGCGGGTGAAGAGGTAAGTGTAGACGCCGGCAAAGGCCAGGGTGATCAGCCACCAGGGCAGCCCGCCTTCGTGGATGGCAAAACTCTCGCCCGCTTCAGTCATCTGGGCCAGCGTTTTCAGCCGGTCGCCGCCGACCCGGCCAAAACCGTAATAGCCTTCGGCCACGGCCCAGACGGTTTCCCAGGAGGAGCGGCCGAGCATGGATTGGGCCGAGGCCCGGACCCACTGCGGGCCACGGAGCAGAAAAGGCGCCAGCAGCACAGCAACGGTCAGGCCAAACACAACCGCGTACAGGCCCAACTCCACCCGCGCTTCGGACTCTTTTTCCCGGTACTGATCCCACAAGCGCCGCAGGGCCACCGGCAGGATTAGGATGGGGATGATCTTGACCATAAAGCCGACGCCGACGCTGACCGCCGAGAGCATGCGCCGCTCCTGCAACAACAGTTCCAGGGCCAGCAGCATAAAAAACAGGGCCAGGCCGTCAAAAAAGCCGAGCATGGCATAAACCGGCGGGAACAGCCCGACATACAGCCACAGCACCCGGCTGACCGTATCGTGGGCGACGAAGAGCCGCCGGGCCAGGCGGTAGATCAGGACGAAATTGCCGGCTTCAAAGAGGACAAAGACGCTGCCCAAAATCAGGATGAACCACAGGCGCGGGTCGTCGCTCCAGGGCGATAAAAGCAGCGACAGGCGGTACACGCCGACGGCCAGCCAGGGCACCAGCGGCGGCCATTCCAGCCAGAAGTTCAAAAAAGGATACAGGCCATAATCCGACAGCCCGGCAATACCGAAATAGGTGTCAAAATCCGACCAGTCCCGCAGGTAGCCGCCGGGCCGCAGCAAAAACAGGGTCAACAGCCGGAAGGAGACAAAGAGGGTCAGCAGCATCCAGAACTCGGTCGTCTTGGCCACGGCGGGGGCAAAACCGGGCCACGCCACCGCTTCGGGCGAGGGGCTGAGGCGGGGCGTGGGCTTGGTCACAGTATCACGCTGCTTGAATCGAATGACTTTCTGCGGGCCGGACAGGCCAGGTTCGGGCAGTTCATCCAGGTCCACTTCGGTGCGCACGCCGGCCTGGGCCGCCTGAATCAGCGCCCCCTGGATGTCGTCCACTGGGCCGGGCTGGGGGCCTTCGTCCAGTTCGGGCAGGGGTTCGGGCAGGTCGTCAAAATCCAGCTCCCCCATATCTTCATCCTTTAAGGGTTCAGGGTCGGACAGCCCCCCCTTAATCCCCCCCAAAGGGGAGGGACGCGAAGCGGAGGGAGGGGGCAGCTCATCAAAATCCAGCTCCGTCGCCGCGCCCTCCTGGGCCGCTTCAGTCAGAGCATCCTGGATGTCGTCTACCGGCTCAGGTTCAGGCCCTTCGTCCAGTTCGGGCAGGGGTTCGGGCAGATTGTCAAACTCCACATCGGGGGTCAAGCCCTGTTGGGCTGAGGCCGAGAGTGCGGCCTGAACTTTGTCCTCTTGCTCCCCGCTTGCAGGGGGGGTGCTTCGTTCCTGGCTCATCGCATCCTTCCCGTCCATAATTTTAAGCGCAAGGCCAACAGCGCCCGGCTGTATTGGGTCAAGATAGACAGAAATTGGGTTTTGCTGTGGCCGTGCAGGCGCAGCCGGTAAAAAACCGGGATTTCCAGCATCTTGTAACCGCGCTTGTGGGCGACCATCAGCAGCCGGATAAAGTAGTCGCCGTAGCCGTAATAAATTTGGTCCAGGTCCAGCGCCTCCAGCTTGTGGCGGTGAATGGAGAAGAAGCCGCTCAGGTTGTCGTGGACGGGCGTGCCGAAGAGGAGACGGATGGCGTAATTATAAACCAGGCTGGAAAATTGTCGAAACCGGTCCTCCATGCCGCCGGCCATGACAAAGCGCGAGCCGATGATGATGTCGTAATGGTCCAGGAATTTGATCATCTGCGGCAGAATTTGGGGGTCGTGGTTGAAGTCGGTGTCCATCGAGACGACCACCTCGCCGTCGGAATGGTCAATCCCGTAACGGATGGCCGTGGCCAGGCCGCGCTCTTCGGTGCGGACAAAGAGCTTGACCCGCGAATCGCCGCCGAAGTTCCGGCGCACGGCCTCGGCGGTGCCGTCGGGGCTGTTGTCGTCCACCACGACCACTTCGTAAGCCAGGGCGCACGGCTCCAGCGCGGCAAAAATGGCCCCGATCAGCTCGACGATGTTATCTTTTTCTTTGTAGGTGGGCAGAATGATGGATGCTTTCATAAACAGGGAGTAGGAAGTAGGAAGTAGGAAGTAGGGGAAAGAGTTTCCTTACTCCCTACTCCTTACTTCCTACTCCCTCACATATACTTCCACAACTCAAAAATCGTCCCATACTTCCCGCCCTGTTGACGAAAGCGGCGCTGGTCGGCGGGCCGGGGCCAAGTGTGGTAGCTGGCCTGGCTGGTATCCTGGGGCAGGCGGGGCGGGCTGCCCGCGGCAACCAGGTTGACCGCCTTGACCAGCATCTCCGCACCGACGACCGAACTCTGGTATGAGAGGGACAGGATGGTGTCGGCGGGGGTGACGGCGATTTTTTCTTGCAGCAGCACCTGGCCGGTATCGAATTTTTCATCCACCCAGTGGACGGTCACGCCGGTTTCCTTTTCTCTGTTGGCGATGACCCAGAAATAGGGAAACAGGCCACGGTGGCGCGGCAGCAAGGCCGGGTGAATGTTGAGCACACCGCAGCGCGGCAGGTCAATCAGCGGCTTTTTGATGAGCTGGTTGAGGTAGATGGAGAGGACCAGGTCGGGCTGCCAGGCCTGGATCTGGTCGAAGGTTTCTTTCTCGTTCACGTCGGTCGAACCGATAACCGGCACGGCGTACAGCCGGCGCATGTCGCGCAGCGAGTTAATTTTGGGCGTCCGGCCCAGCAGCCGGAAGGCAATGGCCGTGGCCCGGCTCTGGAACAGCTCCAGCGCTTTGCGCCCAACAAAACGCAGACCGCTGCGCCGCAGTAAGTAGAGCAATCCCGCCGGCAGGCTTTTGCCGTAGATCAAACAGTCGGAACGAACAATGCCCGTCACCTGCCCCGGAAATTTCTTGAGCAGCCGCTCGGTCATCAGGTTGGAAAAAAGACTCTCGTAGGTAAGAATGACGATGCGCATCTTCTCATTTTGGATTTACGATTTTGGATTTACGATTTACGATTGTCTTAACTAATCGTCAATCTAAAATCCACGCCCCTCAGAGGGCAGTCTAAAATCTAAAATTGGCTATGGTATCGCAAACGTAATCTACCTGCTCCGGGGTGAGCGTTGCGCCGGAGGGCAGGTTCAAGCCTCGCCGCGAAAGTTCCTCGGCGATGGGCAGGGATTGGCCGGTCTGGTACATGGGCAGGGTGTGGACGGGGTAGAAGAAGGGACGGGTCTCGATGCCTTGCTCGCGCAATTGGCGGCCCAGCTCGTCGCGGGTCAGGCCGAACTCATCTTCGACGATGACCGAGTACATCCAGAAGACATTTTCGGCCCAGGGCATCTGGGGCGGCAGGGTCAGGCCGGGAATCTCGGCCAGGCGGCGCTGGTAGTGGGCGGCGTTGCGGCAGCGAATGGCCAGCAACTCTTCGATCCGCTCCAGTTGGGCCAGGCCGATGGCCGCCTGGATGTTGGTCATGCGGTAGTTGAAAGCCACCTCCGGGTGAAAGTAGGGATTCTCCGGGTAGCGACCCTGGTTTTCCAGGAAAAACGCGCGCTCGGCCCAGGCCGGGTTGTTGGTGACGATGATGCCGCCCTCGCCGGTGGTGATGATTTTGTTACCGTAAAAGCTAAAAATAGCCGCGTCACTCAGTCCGCCGACGCGCCGGCCCTTGTAGCGCGCGCCGTGAGCTTCGGCGGCATCTTCCAGCAGCCAGAGGCCATACCGGTCGGCGATGGCCCGCAGCGGGTCCATATCGGCCGGGTGACCGTAGAGATGCACGGCGACGATGGCTTTGGTGCGGGGGGTAATGGCCGCCTCGACAGCCGCGGGATCAATGTTCCAGGTCTCACGCTCGGAGTCGACAAACACGGGCGTGGCCCCAGTGTAGCGGATGGCATTAGCGGTAGCTACGTAGGTCAGGCCAGGCATGATGATTTCGTCGCCGGGGCCGAGGTTGAGGGTTGCCGCCAGCAGATGCAGCGCCACCGTGCCGTTGAAGGCGGCAACGCCATACTGTGTGTCGCAATAGGCAGCAAAGCGGCTTTCAAAATCACGCACATATTTGCCCAGCGACGATACCCAGCCGCTTTTAACGCAGTCGGTCACATAGGCCAGTTCTTTATCCCCCAGCAGCGGCTCGGCTACGGGGATAAAAGGGTACTTTTCAAGAGACATTTCTTCCCCACAAACAAAAGGGAGACGTTGGGCAGCGTCTCCCCACCTTTGCAAAACAAGGTCAAATCATAACCCTAACGAGGGCAAAAGTCAAAGTTATCCATTACATTGACAATCTACCTAACTCTCATTATTTTATGGTATAATGTCCTGGCAAATGGGACGGATGTCCAACAGGGCAGCCCCTGACCGTCAAGGTTAGGGGCTGTTTTCTTTGGCTGAAGCTCCCCTTGGGGAGATTGTTCGGGAGGGCAAAGTGTGCTAGACTATACTCCCATATGAGCGCAAAAATTAGCGCCGGGGTTTGGGTCTACCAGGGTGGTAGCGCCAAATGACCACAAATTCGAAGCAATGAGAATGCCATCCTCCACACAGAACAAACCATCTCTAAAAATTCCCTTACGAGTCATGCTCATTGCGCCGTTTGTCGTGCTGGTGGTGTTGGCTGTGGCGCTGGCGGGCTATCTCTCATTTCGAAACGGGCAACAAGCGGTGAATGATGTGGCGCACCAATTGCAGGGTGAACTAAGCGCCCGGATCGAGGAACACCTGGTTACTTTTCTGGATATACCGCACCAAATCAATCAAGTCAACGCCAATGCTCTGCGCCAGGGCTTGCTTAAGGCCAGTGACGCCAACGCTCTGCAACGCCATTTTTGGGAGCAAATTCAAATTTTTGATTCGGTGACCAGTATTTATTTTGGCAACACAGCAGGAGGACTGGTAAATGCCGGACGTGAAGGAGCCGCAGGCTCTCTGTATGTTATTGTCACCGACGGGTTTGTGAGCGGCCCGTTCAGGAAATACGCCACGGACAGCCAGGGAAATCAAGCTGAACTGCTGGCCACTGTCCCTAATTTTGACGCACGGACGCGTCCCTGGTACAGCGGCGCTGTTAAAAAAGGGGCTGCAACCTGGAGTGATGTCTATATTCTGTTCACGGGGCAAGATATGGCCATCGCGGCCAGCCGCCCGGTGTATGATGAACAACAAAATTTGCTGGGAGTAGTTTCGGTTGACCTTTTTTTGTCGCACCTCAGCAATTTTTTGCAGAGCCTCGAGATCGGTAAAACGGGCCAGGCTTTTATTATGGAGCGCTCCGGCTTATTGGTTGCCTCCTCAGCCGCTGAAAAACCATTCACCCAAGTAGAGGGGGAGCCAGCGCAACGCCGGCTTTACGCCGGCGAAAGCAGCAGCCCCCTCATTAGTAATGCCGCTCAATCCCTGGCCAAACAGTTTGGCGATTATCATTACATCGCCGGGACGCGGCAGTTGGAGTTTATGATTGAAGGGCAGCGCCATTTTCTGCAAGTGTCGCCCGTTAAGAATGAGTACGGCCTTGACTGGCTCGTTGTGGTGGTCATCCCCGAAGCGGATTTTATGGCGCAAATCAACGCCAATAATCGCACCACCGCTTTCCTGGTGGTCGCCGCTTTGGCTGCCGCCGTCATCGCCGGCATTATTGCCGCCCAGCGAATAACCCGGCCAATTAGCCAGCTTAGTGCTTCGGCCCAGGCCCTGACTCAAGGCAGGTGGACCCAGCCTGTTAATTACGAGGGCCGGATTGGCGAAATAAGCGCCCTAACCCGGTCATTTAACAAAATGGCCGGACAGTTGCAGCAAATGTTGGAGAGCCTGACCGCTGAAATTGCCGAACGCAAACAAACAGAAGAAGCGCTGCGGGCGAGTGAGCAGCGTTTTCAGCGGCTGGCGCAAAACGCACAAGACATTATTTACCGCTATCGTATTCTGCCCGAGCGCGGCTTTGAATACGTCAGCCCGGCGGCGACCGAGATCACCGGCTACACGCCCGAAGAACACTATGCTGACCCGGATCTGGGCTTCAAACTGGTTCATCCCGACGATCGTCCCCTGTTGGGAGCCGCTGCTCAGGGCGAGTCCGGTTACGATGGACCGCTCGTTCTGCGCTGGGTGCGTAAGGACGGCGCCATCATCTGGACGGAACAGCGCAATGTCCTCATTTATGACCAAGCGGGAAATCTGGTTGAGCTTGAGGGCATTGCCCGCGATATCACTAAACGCAAGCAGGCAGAGGAAGCGCTGCAGGAGAGCAATCAGCGGCTGCAAGAAGCATTGGCGGAACTTAAACAGACCCAGGAAAAAATGGTGCAGCAGGAGCGATTGGCGGCAGTGGGGCAACTGGCCGCGGGTATTGCCCACGATTTCAACAACATTCTAACCAGCATGCTGGGTTACGCCGAATTGCTGCGCATGTCCCCAGACATATCAGCATCAGTGCGAGCAGACCTGGAAAAAATTGTTACCTCAGGGCAGCGGGCGACGTACCTGGTCCGCCAGATTCTAGATTTCAGCCATAAATCCATCCGCCGGCCGAGACAGCTTGATCTGGGTCCTTTCATCAAAGAAATTGTTAAGTCTTTGGAAGAGACCCTCCCGGAAACAATTCGGCTCAGCCTGGAGATCGAGCCCGGTGACTATCTGATTGAAGCCGATCCAACTCAAATACAACAAATGCTCACCAATCTGGTGCTCAACGCCAGAGACGCCATGCCGGTTGCGGGAGACCTACAGGTTACTTTATCAAGGGTTGAAGCGCAAGGCGAAGCAAGGTGTGTCGCGTGCCACCAGGCCGTTGAGGGTGACTGGACGTGCCTCACCGTCACGGATACCGGCAGCGGGATTCCACCGGAGGTACTGCCCCATATTTTTGAGCCGTTCTTTACGACCAAGGAAGTTGGCCGGGGGTCAGGGTTAGGCTTATCGCAGGTGTTAGGGATTATCCAACAACACGATGGCCATATTGCGCTAAACAGCCAGGCCGGCCAGGGGACAACAGTAACCGCTTATCTGCCCCCTTTAACACCGAGGCAGAATAAGATACCCCTGGGTTTAATGGGCATAACAATGTCAAAAAAACAACGTAGTAGATAATCTTCACGATAAGACTCGTGGGGAATGGGACGCGGATTCGACGGATTTTTCGGATAAAAATGACTTAAATCCGTTTGATCCGTTTAATCCACGTCCAATAGTGAGGCTTCAATGACTCAAGCCCTTATGATGAAAGTTATCTCGTGTTTACCGTCTACGACGTTAATGGGAGGAACGTTATGGCTGATTATGACCTGGTAGTGATTGGGTCTGGACCGGCGGGAGAGAAAGGGGCAGTGCAAGCGGCTTATTTTGGCAAGCGGGTAGCCCTGGTGGAACGCGCGCCGCGCCTGGGTGGGTCGGCGCTCAACACCGGCACGATTCCCTCCAAAACCCTGCGGGAAACGGCGCTTTACTTTTCCGGGCTGCGCCAGCGCGGCCTCTACGGAATTGACTATTCGCTCAAGGAAGGGCTAACCGTCCACGATTTTATGCACCGCGAGCAGGTGGTTGTCACCCAGGAACGGCAGATCATCGAGCAAAACCTGGCCCGGCACAAGGTCGAAATCGTCTGGGGCAGCGGCAGCCTTGTTGACCCGCACACGGTGCGAGTGCAGACCCCCAACGGCGAAATCCGCGATCTCAACGCCGAGTTTATCCTTATCGCCACCGGCTCGTCGCCCTTCCACCCCCCGGATGTGCCGTTTGACCACGAGCTGATTTACGATTCGGATTCGATTTTGAATATGAAGTTCATCCCCAAGTGCATGGCCGTGGTTGGCGGCGGAGTGATTGGCTGTGAATACGCTTCGCTCTTCACCGCCCTGGGCGTCCAGGTCACGCTGGTCGAGTCGCGGGATCGTTTGCTCCCCGTCGTTGACGACGAAATCGCTGCGCACCTGGAAACTCAACTCACTCAACTAGGCCTGCGCTTTATTTTCAATGAACGGGTGACTAAAACTGAGATCCGTGAAGGCCAGGTCCATTTACAGCTAAAGAGCGGCGCCGACCTCGACTGCGACATCGCCATATTTGCCGCTGGACGGCAGAGCAATGTCGAAGGGCTGGGCCTGGAGGCGCTCGGCGTGGTCCTGGGCGAACGCGGGCTGATTCGCGTCAACGAGCATTACCAGACCAACATTCCGAACATCTACGCCGCCGGCGATGTTATCGGCTTCCCGGCCCTGGCCTCCACTTCGATGGAACAGGCGCGTGTAGCCATGGTCCATGCCTTCAATTTGCACTACAAAGAACGGGTCTCGCCGGTACTGCCTTACGCCATCTACACCATCCCCGAAATCTCGATGGTCGGTTTAAGCGAAGACGAGTGCATCGCCAAGCAGATTCCCTACCTGGTCGGGCGGGCTTATTACGCCAATAACCCGCGCGGGCAAATTATCGGCGAAGTGCATGGCATGGTCAAGTTGATCTTTTCGCCGGGCGATAAGAAGCTGCTGGGGGTCCATCACATCGGCGAGATGTCGGCGGAACTGGTGCATATCGGCGCGCATGCCCTAGCCAGCGGCCAGACCATTGATGCCTTCATCATGGCCGTTTACAATTATCCCACCCTGTCCGACTCCTACAAATACGCGGCCTATGATGGGCTAGGTCAGTGGGATCAGTGGCAGGGCAACCTCGCTGCAGCGGAGAAGACTGATTAGGCCATATAACGATACAGGAGGCAGCAGTATGGATAATTTGTTACAATCCATTCACGCCGTTCTATCTTCGACCCCGGCGCGGTGGTTGAGCTTGACCGAAGCGCTCCCGGTCGAGCTGCTCACCCGGCCCTCCGCACCTGGTGAATGGTCGGCGCTGAACTGTTTGCAGCATCTGCTCGATGCGGAACGGCTGGTCTTTCCCGTGCGGGTCCAGGGTCTGTTGGCCGGACAGGATTTTGCGGCTTTTGATCCCGATGCCCAGGGCACGGTCCAGGCCGGCAGCCAGTCGCCCACCGCAGTGGCGGCCCAGTTTGCCGAAACGCGCGCCGCCAACCTAGCTCTGTTAAACCAGGTAACGCTTTCAGATTTCTCACGCACCGCCCGCCACGCCGAGTTGGGCCTCGTTACCCTGGCCGAACTGCTGCATGAATGGGCCGGTCACGACTTGATGCATACGGTTCAAGCTGAACAGGCGCTGATGCAGCTCTTCATTGCCGGCTGTGGTCCCTGGCGGCCCTACTTTATTGCCCACGAGATAGCTCAGAAGAAATAAGGTAACTGCTCAGACTAAAGGTGACTGGCACTTGATTAGTCCTAAATTTTGCTGTTCTCAATCGTCTTAAAAGGAGAAAAGTGCCAGTCACCTGAGTAGTGACCTTACGGCGTCACCGCTATCGTTCCAATCTCGACAAAATCGCCGGCGGGTTGACCTGTCTGATCCAAAACCGGCAGGCGCGGGCCGTTTGGGGCGGAGGGCAGGTACATGCCCAGGCGCAGGGTGTATGGGCCAGGGGACAAATCAGGGGGTAAGGTCAGGTCCACCGGGTCGGCGATGATTTCGCCGGGCAGCCAACTGGTGGTCGGCTCTTTGCCGCGCAGGCCCGGCCCCTTGTCCTGCTGGGCCACAATCCGGCCCTGACCGTCCACCAAATGCAAAAAAACGAAGTAAAGCTGCTCCATTTCGCTCAACCCCTGCCAGTAAAAATCAAAGTGAACCAGGCAGGCTTCGGCCCTGGCCGCGCACTGCTGCCGGCTCCACTGGAGTCCAGAGGGGGGGCTGGACTCCTTTAACAGCGAGGTGTTATAGCCCAGCAACTTCACCTTGTTGTCCAAATTAGCGCCAACGGGCTGTTGTACTTCAGGCGCTTCAAAAACGCGCCCCTCTTTTTCCGTCACCTCCAGCCAATTCAAATTAAGACTCTCTCCCATCGGCAGCAGCCACCAGCGCACTTTTAATTTGGAGCCATCCGGGCGCAGCCAGCTCAAGCGGACCCGCACCGCCTGCGGGCCAACCGGGGCGCTGGCAGGCAAAACTAAATCCACCTGGTCCCGCACAAATTGGCCCGGCTGCCAACTGCCGGTCGCCGTGCGCCCGCCCACCGGCAGATGCTCCACGCGCCTGAGAACGTTGCCGCTCGCATCTACCAATTCGGCCAGCAGGGTGTAATTGTCAGCCGGTTTGATCTGCGCTTGCCATAATAACTTTACCCCAAACCCCTTGCCCTGACCCACCCGGGTGACGGTATATTCATAATCAGCCAGTTCAATTTCGCCGTTGAAATCGTAGCCAGAGGTGGGATTAAGGGGCGCGGCATTGGGTTGAGTACCGGCGGGAGATACAGTCAGTTCGACCGGGCCAAGATCGAGGAGGGGACTGCCATCGGCGAGGGGCCAGGGATGCTTGTAACTGATATAGGTGACGAGCTGCAGCCGGTACTGGCCGGGCAGTGTCCCCTGCGGAATAGGGATGGGTACATAGCTTAAAACGGACTGCCCCGACGGCAAATCAGGGCGAGGGAACCAGCCGCTGAGTAGGGCATCATCCGATTGGGCGGCAATCATGCTGCCTTGACTCAACCGGAGCGAAATCGTCGTCTCCGGGGGCAACTCGGCCAGGGTCTGCCAGGTCAGCGTGACCTCATAGGGCTGGCCGTCCACTGCCTGAGGCGCGAAATCGGCCCCCAACAGGCGTAATTTGCCCTCAAAAACAGCTTCACTGGTATGCGGCAGGGCCGGCAGCAGGCTGCGTGGATCGGCCTCTTTGGGAGCAATCCGCACCAGCCGCCCCCAGGGTAATAATTGGTAACGATCTTCGATTCCGGCCGCCCAGCCTTGCAGCGGCCCGGCGATGTACAAATCGCCGCCCTGACTCAGGTAGTTGGCGACAATTTCCTCGGTCGGCGGGTAGAGGCCGCGCAGGTCGGACCGGCGGCCTTCGGCGTGCTGCATGTACCAAAAGGAGGTCAAATCCCCCCAGTGAGCCAGCACGGCGGCGCCCGGCGTCAGCGGATGGGCCAGAGCGTCGGCCCATTCCTGGTAGATCGAGCGATCCCACTTGGCCTTGAGCCAATTAACGTTGTAGCGAATCTGAGGGAGGAAGAAGGCGGGGATGAGGCCGAGGAAGAGAAGCAGGGGAAGAAGGCGTGAGGCGTGAGGCGTGAGGCGTCCCAAGGGGAGGCTTCGCGCTGAGGCGTGAAGTTTGGTCAGGAGTTGTTGGACGAGGATGAGGCTATAGCCGGTAAAGAGAGAAAAAATGAGAAACGACGGTAACAAAAAGGCTGACTGCTCGCCCTGGCCGTAGGTCAGGACAAAGGGGATGGGGGCAGCATAGATCAAAAACAGCGGCCAGAACAGGCGAGGCCGCGTGAGCGCCAGGGCCAGACCACCCACCACACCCAGGCCGATACCCAACGGGGTAAACTCGTCGCGGAGAAGAGGCAGGTAGACGGTTAAAAACTGCCGTGGGACCAGGCCCCAATTGGTAACCACCCCACCGGTAAAATCGGCGGCAGTGAAGTAGCGTATCCAGCCGGCCGGACCGGAATGGTAGAAATCGGCCAGCAGGCCGTGCATGATGGCTTCGTCGCGGCCATAGCGGGCAATCAGTCCCTCGGCGCGGAGCGGGATGTAAAGATAGAGCAGGACGGGGAGAATGAGAAATAAGAAATAAGAAATAAGCTTTTTTTTATGGGATAGGTAGGGTTGGCAGTTAAGCCAGGCAAAGAGCAGCAGGCCGGGGATAAGCAGGACGGTGGTGCTGTGGACGGCGATTTGCAGGCCGAGGAGGAGGGCGGAGAGGGTGAGGGGGGAAGCGTGAGTCATAAAGGTTGAAGGTTGAAGGTTGAAGGTTGAAACATTAGACAAATTGCTTGACCCCTGATATCTGCCACCAGGTACTTGCCGTTGGCTGTAAGCCAAAGCGAGCGTGTATAGAACGCCGCTGAAGAGAAGGATATTCAGGGTGTAGATTTTGCTTTCGGTGGACCAGCGCCAGAAAGTGGGCAGGGTGGCGAAGGTCAGCACGGCGGCAAGAGCGGCAATTCTAGGAAGTAGGGACTGTCCCGCTTCGCCTCTTTCACCTGGAGCCAGGGAGATGGGTGGGGCCAGCAATCGGCGGGCCGTCCCGTAAATCAGCGGCAGGGCGGCGGCGGAGCAGAGGGCCGAGAAGAGATTCATGCGCCAGGCCATCTCGCCGAAGGGGAAGAGGGTCAGCCACAGTTTACCCAGCAAAATGTAAAGCGGGTAGCCGGTGGGGTAAGTCACTCCCAATACATTAGGGGTGTATTGAAACAGGGCGGCGTCACCTTCCAGCACCGTTGGGGCCAGGGTAGCGGTGTAAACGTAAAAGCCGGTGAGGAAAAGGCAGAAGCTAATGAAACGGTCAGGATTTTGAATGAAGGATAATGCGTAATGCGTGATGCGTGATGCGTGATCCATACTACCTACTACCTACTACCTACTACTTACTCCCTATTTCGGTCAGCGGTTTGGGGTAAGGGAGACCGGCAAAACGATGGAAGGCAGTGAGGGTGAGCAGAGTGCCGCCATCCAGGATTTGCGCACCGGCAGGATGATTGGCCTCGCTGCCCAGGGTGACAGGCAAACGGGCTGATACATCCCAGGGGTCATTGCTGCGGCTCAGGCCAAGGGCATAGGCAAAATCGCTTTTATCGCCGGTCCACCAGGGGATGGTATTGACGCGTACCTGGCGCCGGTCGCCGGCCTGCCAGCGCGAGGTCGGCCACCAGAAGAGGGCCGGCTGCGGGTAGTCGGTCGCGCCGATAGTCTGGCCGGCGCTGTCGAGCAGATAGAGAAACAGGTGATAATCCTCACTAGGCTGCTGCAGAACCTCAAAATAGAGCACCACCTGCGGCTCCGTTTCCGAAGTCGCCAGGCGGCGCACTTCCGGCTTAACGCCGACCAGCTTGAAGGCATCGCCAAAGGTGGCCTCGAAGGGCTGCGCCGCAGCGGGTAACCGGTCAAACTGGGTGAAGGTGAAAAGCTCAGCCGGGATAGGGATACGCGGCGCGCCTTTTTTGAGCAGGAGGTAGCCATCTGTGGCGGCGGCAAAGCCAAACTCCGGCTCAATGGTCAGGCCGGTCAGCAAGTCGCCATGGGCGTTGAAACGGTTGGGAAATTTGGGATGGCTGAGGTCGAGCCAGATGGTGTCGTAATCGGTTAAAAGGGGGCCGCTCCAAATGCCGAGTTTGTAGCGATGGGCGACATAAGGCACAAGTTGGGCCTGGGCGAGGACGCTGGCATCGCCAGGGATGGTCGCCGCCAACTCGCGGCCCAACTGGTGATGCGGCGTCACCTCCGGCCACTCAGATAGTTGTGCGAAAGGAGAGTAGCCGCGCAGGTTGTGGTAGGTGAGAGAGGTGATGAGGAGGAGAAGGGGGAAGAGGTAAGGCGGGAGGCGTGAGGCGTGATATGTGATGCGTGATGCGTGATTTTCCTCATTTGAAAGCTGATACTTGATACGTGACATCCAATAATTGGCGCGAGCCAGGCCATCAATTGCGCCCAACATCACAAAAGGCAGCATGGGGGCGGCGTAGTGCCAGGTTTCGAGCTGACGGAGGGTTGGGTTTTGGCTCAACAGGGAAAAGGCCAGCGACGGGGCCGCCAGGACGAAGAGGGGCAAGCCAAGCCAGGGCAGCAGGGCCAGGGGAACGGTTATCATTCCCAGCGCCGGGAAGCTGCCGGGGCGAAAGATCAGGGCCAGAACTTGATCGGGTTTGGTCAAAGGCGAGAGCGCAATTTCCAGCGGGGTGTGACCCAGCGTTTCAAACCAGGCCGCATAGATAGATTGTCCTCCCGCCGTCCGGTAAGCCGGAATGATCACCTGAAACGTGACATAAAACCAGGCCAGGCCAACCACCACCAGCAGACCCCCTTCCCACCACCTACGGCGCAGCACCACCAGGTACAGGCCGATCATAAACACGTGTAGCGAGATGTCTTCTTTGGTGGAGAGAGCGAGGAGGAAGAAGATAGAAGATAGAAGATAGAGGATAGCAGATGGCGGATGGCGGATGGCAGACTGAAAAGATGAAGTTCCCTGGTCACTGGCTATTGCCTGATCTGTGCTTAGTGGAGTGTTCGCCATTCGCTGACTCGCTGATTCGCCGATTTGTTCCTCCGGCCACAGCCAGAAGCTTACTCCCTGCCCTGCCAGGGCGCGTTCCAAAAAGTAGATGGCTGAGAAGAGAAAGAGCGGGGCAAAGGTGACGGCATGGAAGTCGAACAGGGTGACGGCTTCGGTGGCGGGCATCAAAAAATAAGCCAGGACGACAACCAGGGCGATCCACTCGCTGTGCAGGCGGCGGGCGGCCAGAGCATAGAGCGGCAGCGCCGCCAGGCTCATCCCGGCGACTTGCAGCCACAGCAGCGTGCGCGGGTCGGGCCAGAGGGCGTAAAGGGGCGCAATGAGGAACAGGATGGGTTCTACATGAGTAGCCCAGCGGATAGGCCCGTTATCTTCGATGATGGAAACTGCAAAATCGCGCCCGTGGATGAAATTCCATAAGGGCTGGGTGTAAACACCCACGTCGAAAGCGCCGGTTTCAAAGGCCAAATGACGCTGGCTGGCGTACAGGCCGAAATAGGTGAAGTTGGCCAGCATTAGGATAGGGAGTAAGAGGCGAGGAGGCGAAGCAGCCAGGAGGCGAAGAGACGAAGAGGCGAGGAGGCGAGGATGAATGGGTTGTGATCGCGTCGCCATTACTTCACCGCCAGGCCGGGCAGTAATACTTTATCATCACAAGGCGTGGATGGGCAATCCGGGCCGGACACCGGCAGACGCTGGCCAGTGTCGGGGTCATACAGACCAATTTCGACATGGTAATCGCCCGAAGGAGCATCGGGCGCAACGGGAATAGCATAAGCGTCGGCGATGTACTCGCCGGGGAGCCAGCCGGTGGTAGGAAATGCGCCCGCGCCGGGAGGCTGGTCAACCTGACCGTAGAGCAGCCCATCTGGACCAATCAGGTGGACGAAAGCGGTGTAATTCTGCTCAAACTCAGCCTCGGCCCGCCAGTAGAGTTGGGCCGTGAGCGTGTCGCCCGGTTTTAGATTTTCGACTTTGGACTCTGGATTATTAATATCAAGACCAACGAGGGTCGCTTGACCATTAAAGTTGGCGCCGATTTCAACGTGCGGCTGCGGCGGGTCGAAATTGCGCGGCCAGCCTTCAATTTGAAAATCGCCAATGGGCAGGACCTCGACCTCTGCGTCAGGTTTACCGGCAGAAGTCAGGCGGAGCCTCAATTTATACAAGCCAGGTTCAAGGGTGGGCGGGATACGGGCGGTCAGCCAGCCGCGCAGCACGTCGCCCGGCTGCCAGCGGTTGGTGGGGTAGTCTCCGGCCAACCCCACCGGTACGGATAGGGGCCATTCGTCGTCGCCGGTGGCAGCTTTCACTGCAAAGGACATGTCCAGCTTGTCCGCCAGCGGCGCATCACCACTTTTCCAGATGAGCGAAGCGCCCACCTCGTCGCCGGAGCGAACGGTTTTGCCGGGCAGGGTTTCAAAACCCACCAGGGTCAGACCGGGCAGCAACTCTTGTTTGATCGGCAAAGCCAGTTTGAGGTCGGCAGGGTCAGCCGGTTGCAGGGCCGGCATTACGGTAAAATCAGTGAGAGCGACCGCCCCCCCTTCGACTGCGCTGGCATTGGCTACCGGCAGCCGGGCCAGCGACTCTTCCCCATAAACGGCCAGCCGCAGGGCGTAGGAGCCGGGCGGGGTGGCGGGTGGGATAGGAATGAGAAAATAGGTATCCTCGTGAGCGTCCAGGGGCCACCTGGCACTGCCAACCTGGAGGATGTTGCTCTGGAGCAGCTTGTCAATCTGGGTAACCAGTTGGCCGGCCCCCGTATAAATCTGGACCGAAACCTTGAGATTTTCGGGTTGATTCGCCGTTTTTTGCCAGGCCAGGCGCAGCCAGAGCAGGTCGTTGCTGCGAGCCTGGGGGTCGGCTACGTGGGCCGCATCACCGGCGTCACCCAGGGCATAGCCGCTCAGGCGAAGCTGGCCGCCAAAATCAAGAGACGCTGGCTCTAATTTTTCTGCCGCGCTAAAATCGGGAGAGGGCGTGTCCAGCACGTAGGTGTCAATATCGAAGAACTCAAAGGTGTCGGTCCGATCATAGTGGCCGAATTTTTCCAGGTAGTAGGGTATGACCTGCTTGGGATCGGCCCCGGTATGCTTGGAGGTTTTCCACTTGACCACGCGCAGAGTACTATGCCGGGCCGCGGCGGCGGTCAAATCGGCGGGCAAGGTGGCTTCGTTATCAACCACCCAGTAATGGGCCGCTGGCGGTTGGGCCAGCTCGGTCAGAAAATCGGTGGTAAAGTTACGGGCAATATCGCCGGCAGCGGTGTTGCGAGGCAGAATAAAAGCCACCTCGGCGCTCGGCTCACGGTTGATTTCCTCGGCCATCTTGACCGCGTAGACGTGGTAGGCGGCCTGGGCGTCATTGGTTTTGGGGAAAAGGTAAAAGTATTGGTAAAAGCTGTGGGCGCTGGTTTGCCAGAAAGTCCAGGCTAAGGCTAAGGCCAAGGCTAAGGTGAGTCCGCGGGCGAGCCAAGGGAAGGTTACGGGTCCCAATCGAGGTTGTAGCCAACGCTGGCCCAAGGTCCACATCAGCTCAAAAAGCCAGACCACAAAAATAGCCGCGAAGACGTAAACGGGCGTCGTTGCGCCAATGGTACGAAGATTGTGCGGGATAACATCGGGCGAGAAAATACTGGGCAGGAGCATCATCACGAACCAGAGCAGGACAAAGAGATAAACTGCTCGCCCGCGCAAGCCGTGCCACAGGGCGACGAGAAAACCCAGAAAGACACAAAGGGCCACCGGGGCAGGGATACTCAGGGCCGGTGGCTGGCCGGTGAACCAACTTAGAGAGATCCCGTACGCGCCAAAGTTCCCAATAATGCTGCGCCAGAGCAAGCCCCAGGGATCGCCTCGATTGATTTGGGGGTTAAGGAAAATCGCCTGGCTGGCCCGGGTTGTGCCCGGCTCCAGTTCGGGCCGGGCGAGCAGTACATAGACGAGGGGTAATAACAGCAGCGCCGCGGTCAGGCCGGTGGCAAAGAGCTGCCAAAAGCGGCTGGTCAGGTAGGCTTCGGGTGG
Source organism: Chloroflexota bacterium (assembly GCA_016860845.1). The sequence goes on along the minus strand of BOKF01000046.1, from coordinate 22,968 downwards.
GAGAAGGGATTTTAGATTTTGGACTGCCCGTCTGACGGGCGTGGATTTTAGATTGATATTTAGAAATGAAATCTGTGGTAATTTTTGCCAGAGTTTGACCAGCAGCCACTGGGCGATGAAGAACGCCGCATAAAACAGGGGGGCGAAGATGCCGGACAGGTAAATGTACATCAATGCCCCCAGGAAGATGCCGCTGACGACAAAAGGCCACAGCCGACCCCTCCCCCAACCCCTCCCCTGAGAGGGGAGGGGGGTCTGATTCAGCCCCAGCCACAGGAAGTAGACCGAGGGCAGCATAAGAAAAGGGACGCCAATGCCGGCAAAGACGACCCGGCTGGCCTGCATGTGCCAGAGCGACAGTGCCAGGCCCAGGGTGGAGAGTCCTGCTAAAATACGGGCGCGGGTCAACCCTTCGAGCCGAAACACTTCTCGAACCGCCCAATAATTGGCAAACACGCTGACCACCCCGGCCCAGGCGGCAATCCCTCGTGCGGCAGCAATAGAGGGTCCAAAGAGATAAAAAGAGGCGGCCACAAAATAAAATCCGAGGGCGCCGCCGCCGCCCTGGCCTTCATAGGAGTAGCGCAGACCCTCGCGCAAGGTGGTCAGCCCGCCCATCGCCCCAACGGCTTCGTCGGAGTTGAAGCCGGGCGGGACTTCTTCAAGTCGCCAGTAACGCAAAAAGGCGGCCAGGGCCACAATGGCAATCAGGATGGCCCATTCCAGCCAGCGAGTCCAGCGTAGTTCAGTTTGCGGTGAAGACAAAGATGACTCCCAACCAAAAACCAGCCCGCCGCGAGATGGGCGGGCTATAGACTAAAAGGTATGATAGTCAATCTAGGCAGAGTTGGCAAAAATTGAATCGAAGGGCAAAGATTTGCCAAAGCTAAAGGCTTCAGTTATAGTGATTATTCGTTAATAATCCACCAAAGCGTCAGCCCCTTAGAATCAACGGCGATGAGTAAGAAGAATGACGTTGACCGTAGCAGGAGGTAAAATGTTAAACAAAAAATTCATCAAATCCAAAAAGAGTTGCCAGGTGACGTTCTACTTGCCGGACGATGTGGCCGCCAAGCGAGCCAGCGTGGTCGGCGAGTTCAACGGCTGGGATGCCAGCAAGAACCCAATGAGTAAGGTTAAGGGTGTCTGGAAAGCCACTGTTGAAGTAGAGCAAAACCACGAATACCAGTACCGGTATTTGGTAAACGATGGGGAGTGGTATAACGACCCCCAGGCCGACAAGTATGTGCCCAACAACATTGACGGCGAAAACTCGGTTGTTGTGACCTACAACAACTAAACCTAAAGCGATTATCGCGCCAAAGAGACGTCCCACGTAGATGGGACGTTTTTTATTCCCACTTGACGTAACCGGCTGAACTCCTACATACGTGAAGCATATAGTATCGCCGCTCATGCTATTGACCTTTTTCAGTAATGAAGTAGAATCCCTCCAAAGGAGGTAAATTGTATGGCGCTAAAAGCAATCTCAACGACAGCATTGCCCCTGCGGCAATGGTCAGCTCCCGGCAAGGGGACATACTCGGAGTAACCCTCTGTCCCTGCTTGAAGTTGACTATCTCTCCAAATCTTTTGCCAATATCCCGGCCCTCGTTGAGGTCAGTCTGGCTCTTGACGAGGGCCAGATTTTGTGCCTGCTTGGCCCTTCCGGCTGCGGCAAAACGACGCTGCTCCGGTTGATTGCCGGACTGGAAACGCCGGACAGCGGCCATGTCTATTTTGAGGGGCAGGATATTTCCGCCGTGCCGCCTCACCAGCGCGGGTTTGGGCTGATGTTCCAGGAATTTGCCCTCTTTCCCCATAAAAACGTCGGGCAGAATGTTGCCTTTGGCTTGCAGCAGTGGCCGCGAGCAGAGGCGATTCAGGCCAGAGTCCAGGAGATGCTGGCTCTGGTCGGGCTGGCCGGCTTTGAGCGGCGGAACGTGGACAGCCTATCGGGAGGCGAACGGCAGCGGGTGGCCCTGGCTCGCAGTCTGGCCCCCGGCCCGCGCCTGCTGATGCTCGATGAACCGCTGGGAGCCTTAGACCGGGCGCTGCGGGAGCGGTTGATGCTGGAAATCCGCCAGATTCTCAAGGGGCTGGGGCTGACCTCCATTTATGTGACCCACGACCAAACCGAGGCTTTCGCTGTGGCCGACCGGGTAGTGGTCATGAACCGGGGGCGGATCGAGCAGGATGGCCCGCCGGAGCAGCTCTATTACCAGCCGGCGACACCTTTTGTGGCCCAATTTTTGGGCTTCACCAACTTGCTGCCCGGCGTCTGCCAGCCAGAGGGGCGGGTCGAGACCGCGTTGGGTGTCTGGTCGCTTCGGGCGGCGGAGCAGTATCCGCCGGGAACGCCGGTGACCGTCCTGATCCGGCCGGAAGCGGCCTCGCTGGAGCCGGTCAGTGATATAGCCTTAACCGGGGATGTAGTGGCTTCGCTCTTTCGGGGCCGCTTTTATCAGATGACTCTATCGGTAGCCGGTCAGATTCTCACTTTTGAAATGCCCCGAACACCTTTATCATCCACTGATAACCAAATCACACTCTGGCTCGATCCGGCCGCGATTTCACTCTTCGAGGGGTAGGGAGTCCGAAGTGACGAAAGTTCAAAATCAAATCGGTAAAGCGGGAACACAGAGTTTCGCAGAGCAAGCACAAAGAATCACAGAGAAATCTCCGCGAAGCTCTGTATCTTCTCCGTGTTTCTCTGCGTAATTTTTTACGGCGTTAAGGAAAACGGGTTAAAATTAGTCTCCCGGTCGTAGTAATCTTCCTGTTCGGCGCGCTTCAGGAAGCCGACAATGGCGTAGGTTAGAGGGGTGAAAAGCGCCTCGATCCCGACCTTAAAAATATAGTTAGCCGTTATCAGACTGAGTGCAATTTCCCAGGGAAAGACGCCAAACAGCACAGCGATAAGCACAAAGCTGATCGTGTCAATGCCTTCGCCCACCAGTGTGCTGCCGATGGTCCGCAGCCACAACCAGCGCCCCTGGGTAGCGACTTTCATTTTAGCCAGCACGAAGCTGTTGGAGAATTCCCCGGCAAAGTAAGCCGCCAGGCTGGCAACGACAATCCCGCCGGAGGCTACACCTCCCAAAATAGCCTCGTAGGCGGCCTGCCCGGCATACTCCTGCCAGGCCCGCTCCCCCGGCAGCAGCCCCACCAGCCAGAACGTCAGGGACATTAGCCCGGCCGCGCCAAAACCGGCCCAGATGACCCGCCGCGATTTTTTATACCCGTACACTTCAGTCAAAATATCGCCAAAAATATAGCTGACCGGAAAAAGAAGCGTCCCGGCATCAAAGGCCAGCGGCAGGCCAAACAGGCTGACTCCCCAGTCTACAATTTTGGCCGCCGAAGCAATATTGCTGATCAGCAGCACGGCCACAAAAAAGGCCATGATGAAGTCGTAGTATTTGTAAGCGCGATCTCTAAATTCCACTAGATTTTACACCCTTTTGTGGTGCGTGGTGCGTGGTCGTAAAATTACCACGCACCACGCATCACGCTTCAAGATATTCATTGGTCAAAAGCTCGTTTGATGCACAACAGTAATAGAAGGAGTCCAATTATGCAACTCTTTGCTCTGCGCCTGCGCCCTGACCCTCCCTTGTTTTTGCTGGACATCTCGGCTAACTTATGTTAGAATGCGCTGCCTCTCGAATTGAGAGATTTACCGTATGGGGAGACAGTATGGCCGGAGGAGCCAAACGAGTCATCCTGGATACCGATCCGGGTATTGATGATGCTTTAGCCATTCTACTGGCCCTGGCCTCACCCGAAATAAACCTGGAAGCCTTGACTGTGGTAATGGGCAACTGCTCCACGGCCCAGGGCGTCAGCAATGCGCTGAGCGTGCTGGAACTGGCCGGAGCGGGAGACATTTCCGTTGCGCCCGGCCTGGATCGCCCCCTGCTGCAACCCCTGCTGACCGCGCCGGAAACGCACGGCCAGACCGGCCTCGGCTATGCCCAGCTCCCACCCCCTCGCCACTCCCCCGCCGGCCAACATGCCGTGGACCTGCTCATCGAGCGGGTTATGGCCGCACCTGGGGAAATTACCGTGGTCGCAATTGGGCCGCTGACCAACCTGGCCCTGGCGATTCGCCGGGAGCCGGCCCTGCTGCAAGCCATCCACGAGGTGATTATCATGGGCGGCGCCCTCCGCCACGAAGGCAACACTACACCCCTGGCCGAGTTCAATGTCTACGTTGACCCACACGCCGCGCACATCATTTACCATTCCGGCCTGCCCCTGACCCTCGTGCCGCTCGACGTGACCTATCAATGTATCCTGACCCAGGCCGATGTGGAGCGTTTGCTGGCCTTTGACTCCCCTATCACCCGCTTTGTCGCCGAGGCTACCCGCTTCTACATGGAGTTCCACGACGAGTACCAGGGTATTCAGGGCTGCGTCATCAACGACCCGCTGGCATTGGCCTTGACCTTTGCCCCCGATCTGGTCGAGACCCGCCCGCTGCACGTCACCGTAGATTTATACAGCGAGTTGTCTCTGGGCAAAACAATGGCTGACTTCTACGATATGTGGTCCAAGCCGCCCAATATGCAGGTGGCGCTCAAAGTTCAGGCGCGCCGCTTCATCGAGTTATTTTTGGAGCGCATCGAGGCGCTGGCCCGCCGTTTAAACTGAGGAGTGTCAAAGCTGTGCTTTGACAGACAAAGCTTTGCTTTGTCACTCCAGTGTGTAAAATTGGCGTCATTTGACTGTTGGGTGTATGCTTTCCCAGCAAGAAAGTGTTAATCAAACACTATTATCATAAAAAAAGAAAGGGGATAAACCATGAGTGTTGCAGCACAATTAAAAAGGGATTTCAGCACCATCACCCTAGTCCTCATCCCGGTGGCAATTGCCATTAACATAGTCATCGGCCAAATTGTGGTTCTGCTCAAGCTGCCGGTCTTCCTGGATTCGATTGGGACGGTGCTGGTCGCAGTGCTGGCCGGGCCGTGGGCCGGCGCGCTCACCGGGGCCTTGTCGAATATTATCTGGGGCCTGATTGTTGACCCCGGCGCGCTGCCCTGGTTTCCGGTGGCGGCGGCCATCGGCCTGGTCGCCGGTATTTGCGCCAATTTTGGCCTGTTCAAGGTCTGGTGGAAAGTCATTATCGCCGGTTTTTTTGTGGCGCTGGCGGCGGTGATTGTCTCAACCCCCATCGGCGTCTACCTATTTGGCGGCATCACCAGCAGCGGCTCAACCTTCATCACCGCCTATTTACTGCAAACCGGCCAGGAGCTGTTTAATGCAGTTCTGACCACCAATTTTTTGGTAGAGCCGCTCGACAAGATTCTAACCTGTTTGTTCGCCTGGCTTATTACGCGGGGGTTATCACTGCGCTACCTCTCGCGATTTTCCCGTTCAGATAATGTCATCCCTTGAGCCATAGGACCCAGCCGCTGACACCCCCGCCCCTCGGCCCTTGACGATGGGGGTAATTTTTACTCCCAAGCGGAGGTTTCTCTTTTGCAGGATAAACTCAGTTTTTATATCCATCGCGACAGCCCGCTCCATCGCCTCAATCCTCTGACCAAGCTGACCCTGACCTTCAGCCTGATCCTGATCGGCTTTTTGGGGCCTGGCTACTGGACGGCCACGCTTATTTTTGTCCTTATCCTGCTGCCGCTCAGCCTTTGGGGCAACATCAGCCGAGAATTTATCCGCACCACCTTTCGCCTGATTCTACCGCTGACCGCTTTCTTGTTTGCCATGCATAGCCTCTTCTATCCGGGCGGCAAAACAGTCCTGTTTAGCTTCTGGATTTTTTCGGTCAAGCTGGAAGGTGTGCAGTTTGCCTATGTCACCGCCAGCCGGATTATGAACATGGTTGGCTCGTTTCTGTTATTGCTCCTCAGCACTCACCCCAGCGCCTTGATGACCGCCCTGACCCAGCGGGGGGTGTCGCCCTCACTGACCTACATCATCGTCAGCACCCTGCAAATTCTCCCGCAAATGCGCAACAAGGCCAATACCATCATTGACGCCCAGCGCTCGCGCGGCCTGGAAACGCAGGGCAGCCTGCGCCGGCGCTTCAGCGCCTTGCTGCCGCTGGTCGGCCCACTGGTCTTTGGCTCGTTGGTAGACGTAGAAGAACGGGCCATCGCCCTGGAAGCCCGCGCCTTTAAGGCCAAACGCACCAAGACCAGCCTGCTGCAAATTCCTGACTCGCCGGGCCAAAACGCCCTTCGGGGGGGCCTGATTGTCCTGACTCTATTGGCTCTTGGATCAAGATTTTGGTTATGACGTTCATCCTTCATCCTTCCGCCTTCATCCTTGAGGTGCTATGGCCATCATCGAAATCGAGAATCTAACCTACCGCTACCCCCACACCAAGCAGCCGGCCCTAGCCGATCTGTCGCTCCAGGTGGAGAGCGGCGAGTTTGTGGCCGTGATTGGAGCCAACGGCGCGGGCAAATCCACTCTCTGTTACACCCTGACCGGCTTTGTGCCCCACTTTTTCCAGGGCGAGCTGGCCGGGCGGGTCCACGTGGCCGGCCTGGAAACCAAAGACCATCACCTGGAAGATATTGTGCTGGTCAGCGGGCTGGTTTTTCAGAATCCTTTCAATCAAATTTCCGGGGCCAAATTTAGCGTCTACGATGAAATTGCCTTTGGCCTGGAAAACCTGGGCGTGCCCCGTGAGGAGATGCCTCCGCGCATCGAACGGGCTATGGCTATGACCGGCATCGCCGACATGGCCGACCGCTCGCCCTACGCCCTGTCTGGAGGCCAACAGCAGCGCGTGGCTTTGGCCTCGATGCTGGTGATGGAGCCGCAAGTACTGGTCCTGGATGAGCCAACCTCCCAGCTTGACCCGCTGGGCAGCCGCGAGGTTTTCGCCGTTATCCGCGAGTTGAGCCGGGAGGGCATGACAGTCATCATGGCCGAACACAAGCTGGAGTGGGTCGCTGCCTTTGCCGACCGGGTGCTGGTGCTGGCCGACGGCCAATTGGTTCTAAGCGGCTCTCCCGCCGAGGTTCTGACCTCGCCGCTGTTGGAAATCTATCACATCGGCCAAACTCGCTACACCAGCGTGGCCCGCCAGGTTAAAGCGGAAGGTGGCTGGCCGGTTGGACAGCCTTTGCCGGTGACGCTGGAAGAAGCAGAGACGGGCCTTAAAGCTGCTCTCATCGGTCCACAGATGAACGTAGATTAACCCAGATGATTTTTCGAGTACTTCCTCATGCAGATTTGGATTGACAACTTACACTTCACCTACCCCTCCGGTGTTGAGGCCCTGCGCGATGTGTCGTTGACTCTTGAGCCGGGTGAGCAGGCGGCTATTGTCGGCCAGAACGGCGCCGGCAAAACGACCCTGGTGCGTCACCTCAACGGGTTGCTGCAGCCCACTCGTGGCGCTGTCCGCATCGGCGATTGGCTTACTCATGAAACGTCGGTGGCGAAACTGGCGGCGCGAGTAGGCTACGTTTTTCAAAACCCCGACGATCAGCTCTTTAAGGGCAATGTCCGCGATGAGGTTAAATTTGGTCCCACCAATCTTGGCCTTCCCCCGGAGCGTATTGAAGCCCAGGTAGACGAAGCCCTGGCCCTTTTGGACCTAACGGACAAAGTCGAGGTCAATCCCTATGATTTGACCCCGACCTGGCGCAAACGAGTGGCGATTGCCGCCATCCTGGCCATGGATACGCCGGTCATTGTCCTCGACGAGCCAACCACCGGCCAGGATCATCGCAGCGTGCAGCATCTGGCCGGCCTCATCCGGCGTCTGCGGGAGCGAGGCAAAACCGTCATTGCCATCAGTCACGACATTGATTTTGTGGCCGAAAATTTTGAACGAATCATCGTCATGGGCCAGGGCCAGGTGCTGCTTGACGGCCCCGCCGAAAGCGTTTTTGCGCAAGAAGAAATTTTGGAGAGTACCTACGTCCAGCCGCCTCAACTGGCCCGTTTGGCCAGCCGCCTGGAATTAGGGCAGGTAGTCTATACGGCAGAAGGATTTTTAGCGGCTTATCATCATAAAAAAATCTCAACCCGCTCTTAAAACCCCCAATTTCTGGGGGTTGACAATTTTTAACTTTTGGATTAAGATAAGGGCACAATAGAACATTTATTCTCACTATTCTAATAAAGGAGATTAGAAATGTACCAAAAGTTGACAATAGTGGGCAACTTAGGGAGTGACCCCGAAATGCGTTATACCCCTTCAGGCCAGGCGGTGACCAATTTTAGAGTGGCTACCAATCGTAAGTGGGTTGGAAATGACGGGCAACCTCAGGAAGAAACCACCTGGTTTCGAGTGACCGTCTGGGGTAAACAAGCTGAAACTTGTAACCAATATCTCAGTAAGGGCCGCCAGGTGTTGGTTGAAGGCCGATTGAAGCCGGAAATCAACATTTGGACCGGGCAAGACGGCAAACCTCACGGCTCCTATGAAGTCACTGCGTATGAAATCAAGTTCTTGGGTGGTCGAGGCGGCGATAGCGGCGGCAGTTACAGTAATAGTGGACCGGGCGCTCCCGCCGAAGATCCGGGTTTGACTGAGGACGAAATTCCATTTTGATTTGACAATAAAATAACTGTGTAGCACCATGAAGCCGCCCTGTTGATCGAAGGGCGGCTTTTTTATTTACCTTAATTGTCCCGCGCCTTGACGGCGTATGGCGCTTGCCTGAGGAGACTCCCTTGCAACAGCTACAATTAATCATTGATCGCATCAATCAGACTTTTGAAGCCAAAAGCACGGTTCGTAACGATACTCTAGCCCGTTCACGGGAACTTATCCGCCACTGCGCCAACTCGATTCGGGCGACGCAACGGGGGGATGACGGGGAGGCACAGGCCCTGCTGCAAACGGCGCGCGATATTGCCGCCCAAATGATTACCGACGCCCAGAACTACCCCGATGTTTACTACGCTGGCTATACTCAGGATGCCTTGAAAGAGCTGGCCGAGGCGCACATTACCCGCGCCGTTATTTTGGAAGAGCCGTTGCCCGCCCCCGAGGCGTTAAACGTGGAATATGCCGCTTATCTCAACGGTCTGGCCGAGGCGGCCGGGGAACTGCGCCGCTTTGCCCTCGACGCGCTGCGCCGGGGCAACGTGGTTCTGGCCGAACGTACTCTGAGCAGTATGGACGAGATTTACAGCGTTCTGGTCACGGTTGACTTCTCTGACGCGATTACGGGCGGATTGCGCCGCAACACCGACATGGTCCGCGGCGTGCTGGAACGCACCCGCGGCGACGTCACTACAGCGGTACGCCAGGAAGCGATGCGGGCTGCCCTGAGCCAGTTTGAGCAGCGCATCGGCATGAGCGATACCTTGAATATTCCCCAGCCCGGCGACGAGTGGGCCGGCGAGTCAGGCGATTAATATGGCTGCGCCTCCCTCACCTCCCGACCCGGCTGAAAGCCTGCCCTTAATCCGGGCCAGTGAGCTGAACCAGTACAGTTTTTGCCATCGCTCCTGGTGGCTGGGCACAATTAAACAAATCCCGGCTAACAATCAAGCTGTCCTGGCTCACGGTATCCAAACTCATCGCCACCACAGCTATCAAGTTCGGGCGGCTCTACGCTGGCGTCAAGCCAGCGTTTTTTTGTTCGCTGGGGGAATAATCCTGCTGGCTATGGCTTTGTTAGGGTACTTACTACAATAAGAATATGTCATTTCGACCGAAGGGAGAAATCTCCAATACCTTGTCTTATTCAACAAGTGGCTGATAAATGGTTGGCTTTGCCCATAAATTTTATCCAGCTACAACTTTTAACCGTTACGCTCTGGAGATTTCTCGGCCTTTGGCCTCGAAATGACATCTGATGGTAATATGCTCTGGCTTTTTACGCTGGCTCTGATCTTACTTTTTTTCGGCTGGCTGGCCTCGACTCGTTCCAGGCGGCTGCGCCTGGAAAGTGGAGTCCCGGCGGGCCGGCTGGTTTACGCCGACAGCGCCGATTGGCGCCCCAACCCACAGCCTTTCTACACCAAAACCTACCAGCTCAGGGGCAAACCGGATTATCTGATCGAAACCGAAGCAGGAATCATCCCTGTGGAAGTTAAATCTAGCAAGGCTCCGCAAGTCCCTTATTTGGGCCACTTGCTGCAATTAGCCGCTTACTGTCTGTTAGTTGAAGAAACGACCGGGCGCACCCCACCTCACGGGCTGCTCAAATACGCCGATGCCCTGTACGAAGTTGATTTTACCCCGGAGCTTCGCCACGAATTGCTGGAGACAATGGCCGCGATGCGCCAGGCCCGTCTGGCGGAAACCGTTGGGCGCAGCCACCAGCAGCCCGGCAGATGCGCGGCGTGTGGTTTCGCTTATGTCTGTGATGATGCTTTGATCAGATGGAACGAGGTATGAAGAAGTGGGTTAAGCCTGGTTAGGGGCAGGGGAGGAGGCAGCAGCCTGGCTTAACAATTTAGCGAGACTGCTGGCCGCGTGTTTGGTATAGAACCAGACTGAGCCGGGTTTTTGCCGGGCGTCAAAAACGATGGCTAACAACAATTTTTCATTCACATCATGGGCATAAATATTATAGTTCTCGCCCTCGTAATAGCTGGATTTGAAGATGGTCAGGTTGCCGACCAGTTTAGCCAGTTCAGCCGCAGCCAGAAAGTTGGCAGCCACCAGGGCGCTGACACTGGCCACTTCAAAACCGGCGGTTTGGCCGACAACCTGCAGCGGGCGGCCATCGGCGGTAATGAGCAACACGCAGCGTACGCCCGAATTATTTTGCAACGTCCGCAATAGCTCATAAACGGCTTGCGATAGTCGAGGTTTATCGGGCGGGGGTAGCGGCGGTGGTTCCTGGTCGCGAGTCTGGGCTACCGCCCGTTTAACAATCTCCTGGACTTGTTCCAGGGGAAAAGGCTTGTCCAGAAAGCCATCAAGGCCCAGGAATTTGCTGGTATCACGCAAATTAGTGGAGCCATAGGCCGTCATCAAAATAACCTGCGTGTCCGGGGAGATACGACGCACTACCAGGGCCAAGTCTATACCCGTCATCACCGGCATCATGTAATCGGTAATGACCACGGCGAATGACTCTTTTTCAATCAAGCTGATGGCGGTCACACTATCGGTTACGGTAACAACTTCATACTCAGGTCCCAGCAGCCGTAGGCTGTGCTGGAGCATCAAACTGATGTCTTTATCATTATCAACAATCAAGACCCGCTTATTGGTCATTAATGGTCACTATCTTTCTCGCCCCCAAACATGCCGGCAAAATCGTCGGCCACATTAATGCTGTTGTCGTCCGTTGCTGCGCCTTGAGTGACTTTAGCCAACAACTCAGCTAACTCTACGCCGGCCTGTTTGGTATAAAACCAAATCGTACCGGGTTTTCCCTGCGTGCCAAAAACCACGGCTAGCAGAAACTCTCCGTTGATGTCATAAGCATAAATATTATATTTACTCCCTTCGTAATAACTTGATTTGAAGATCGACTCATTATCGCCCAGGAGGCTGGCCAGTTCGGTCACAGCCAGGAAGTTAGCCGCCACAAAAGCAGCCAAACGGGAAGTCTTGGCCCGGTTGGTTTCTCCAACAACGCGGAGGGGGTGGCCGCTGGCGCTGACTAACAGGACAAAGTGAGCGCCGGTTTTGCTGCGCAGGACTTCCAGACGCTCGTCCACGGCCCGATTCAAGCTCAGACCGGCTGTATCCGGGTGAGGTGTTTCCACTGCTTGATGAGTCTGGGAGATCGCCCGCTGCACCACTTCCATAATCTCCGGCACGGTGAAGGGTTTTCCCAAATATCCGCCAAGATGCAGCGTCTCCACGGTGTTGCGCATGCCGCGGGTGTCGTGGGCCGTCATCAGCACCACTTGTGTTTCCGGCGAAACTTTGCGCACGACCTGGGCCAGGTCTACCCCGGTCATCCCGGGCATCATATAATCGGTAATGATCAGGTCAAATTTTTGTTTTTGAATCAGTTCCAGGGCTGTTGCTCCGTCGTGAGCAGTTGTGACCTCATATTCCGGCCCCAACCTTTTGATACTGTGCATCAGCAGGAAGAGAATATCTTTGGCATCGTCTACAATCAGGACGTGTTTTTTGCTCATTGAGGCGCTCCTTGCTTGCCCATGTATTCACCGGCCTCTCCCTCTTTGATTATAACCCATAATTGATAGAGGTTAAATGTCTGGTTGCGGCATGAAAGCACTTAACAATCGCTCACTTGACCGGCAGGCTGGGAGAGATATAATACAGCCTCAAAATCGAACCAAGATTCCCCACTTGCCGGGGAAATCTCAGTAAACTTTATGGAGGATCAAATATGCCAGTCCGAAATGCAGAAGCTGTTTGGGAGGGTAATTTACAAGAGGGTCGCGGCACCATGAAATTGGGCAGCGGCGCCTTTGAAGGAGCTTACACTTTTAAAACACGTTTTGAAGAAGAACCCGGGACCAATCCCGAGGAGTTGATCGGGGCGGCCCATGCCGGCTGTTTCTCGATGTTTCTCAGCGCCGTGTTGAGTGGGGCGGGTCACACGGTGAAGCGGGTCCACACCACGGCTAAAGTACATTTGGGCAGGGTGGATAACGCCCCGACGATCACTAAAATCGAGCTTAACACCGAGGCTGAGGTACCGGGGCTTGACGAGAAAACATTTTTGGAGCATGCTGAGGCCTCCAAAAAAGGCTGCCCGGTTTCAAAGGCCCTGGCTGCGACAGAAATTGTGCTGAACGCCAGGCTGATTAGCTGAGCATCAGCCATAAAGGTTTTAAGGCGCTTTCCCCGCGAAAGCGCCTTTTTCTTTACCACAGGATAACTCTCACAGTAAGACTCGTGGGGAATGGGACGCGGATACGACAGATCTTTCGGATAAGAATGACTTAAATCCGTTCGACCCGTTTAATCCGCGTCCCATATATTATTCCGCCTGAGCATAAGCGGGCAAGATAGCGTCAAGCCGCTTGCCATCAATCATGGCTTTCACAATCGGGTCAATGACCGTCTGAATCAGCCGGCCTTCTTGCTCCTCATTCAGATAAGGCAGGTTGACCCTTTTATTAACGGCCACCGACAGCCGCAAAGCAAAATCACGGGCGTGATCTTTGTCAATCCCCTTGCCGGCGTCGCGCAGCAGGCCACCAAAAACTTCCGGCAAAATATCATCAAGGGCGGCATCAATAACAGCCACGGCATGTTCAAAGATAACCTGTTCCATTTCCTCAGAAACAAGCGGGATATCAATAATCGCGTTGATGAGTGAAGCAATTTTCTTCTGTTCTTCGACAAGCAACATAGACGGTCTCCTTTTAAATTTTTGTTGGCCCAGATGAGTGAATTTAGTGGGGAGTAAAACTGGGTCTCGATTATACCACACAAGCATCTCCCTTAATAATTGCCGTGCCCCCTTGCAGGTGGTACAATCGAATTTAGATTTGGAATTTTCGACACCGTACCTTTAAGGTCGTCCCGTTTTTGGCCGATAACCCGCCTCAAAAAAAAACTAAAGATAATTTCGAACTGCCTCGCCATATCCTCCTTCTGTTGAGCTATTTTCTATTAGCGATAATTTTAACCTGGCCAATCCTTCTCCACCTGACCACTCACCTGCCCGGCGATGGCGGCGACGACCCGGCCCTGGCCTGGAACCTGTGGTGGGTCAAATACGCGCTGCTCAACAGCGGCCAGAATCCTTTCTACACGGATTTCATGTTTTATCCTCTTGGCATCAACCTGGCCTTTTACACCTTAACCGTGTTGAATGCCGTTACCACCCTGCCGCTAACCCTCAATTTTGGCGTCGTAACCGCCAGCAATTTGCATATGTTCTTCACTTTCACTGCCGGCGGCTACGGCGCATTTTTGCTGGCGCGATACGTTCTGGCGACGACAGACCAGAAGCCGGTGACCGAGAGCGGGATGGTAAGCGAGGGAGCAGAGGAGCAGGGGGGCAGGGGAGAAATCCCTCCCCCGCTCCCCCGCTCCCCCCGCCTGGTGCTCCGCCCTGGCAGTCCCCTGCTTCTTTGGACGTGTGCTGCCCTGGCCGGTCTCTTCTATGCGTTTGCCAGCAGCAAACTCTTCTACGTCGCTTTGGGCCAATTCAATATTGCCAGCAGTCATTGGATCCCCTTCGCCGTTCTGTACATCCTGCGCACCCGGCACAATCCGCGACGCCTCAAGAACGTTTTGATGGCCGGCCTTTTTTTAACCCTGCAAGCCTGGGCGGAACTGACTTACGCCTCGTTTCTGCTGGTTTTTCTGGCCCTGTATTGGCTCTACTCGATTTTGGATTTTCGATTTCCGATTTTCGATTTAAATAAGCGGCCCCGTTCCCCCTGCTCCCCTGCTCCTCTGCTCCCCTATTCTCATTCACTTCTGCCCCACCTCCGCGCTGCTCTTATCCTATGCTCCACTTTCACCCTCGGCCTCAGCCCGATCCTGGCCCAAATGCTGCCCGATTTGCGGGCTGAAGGTGATTTTCTGGTCGAGGGCGGCGGCTTTGCCGATGCTTTCAGCGCCGATTTGCTGGGCTTTGTCATTCCAACCATGCGCCAGCCCGTACTGGGCAACTTGATTAGCCAGACCAGCATCCAAGCCTTTGACAAAGGGCAGCACATTTACCTGGGCTTTGTTTTGCTGGGCCTGCTGCTGGTCGCCCTATTTACCGGCTTTCGCCGGGCCGAACTGCGATTCTGGCTGATCGCCGCGCTTATTTTTGCCCTGCTCTGCCTCGGCCCGGTCGTCACGATCAACGGCTACCCCACCGGCCTGCCCGGTCCCTTCAGCTTGCTGCAAAGTCTCCCTTTTTTCAAAGGCAATCGCTATCCCAGCCGCTACAGCGTGATGCTGCTGTTGAGTTTGAGCGTCGTCGCTGCTTTTGCCCTGGTGCAAATCGGCCAATGGGCGCAACGTCAACAGCTAGCAACCAGACGTCCATCTTCCAGCTTCTATCTTCTATCCTTTATCCTCACCCTCCTCTTTCTCTTTGAACACCTCTCCATCCCCCTTCCCCAGTCCGACATGCGAGTTCCACCGGCCTATCAAGCCATTGCCGCCGACCCGGATGATGTCACCGTGCTGGATATTCCCTTTGCCTGGCGCAACGGATTCCGCATCACCGGAGCCTTGACAACCCAGTTTATGTTTGGCCAATTTTACCAGACCGCTCACCAAAAACGCCTGCTGCAAGGCAACACCAGCCGCAACCCCGAATTCAAGTTTCAATACTTTACAAACGCCCCGGTCATCAACTCGCTGCTGGCCCTGGAAACTGGTCACCCTCTTCCCCCGGAACGATGGGAAGCGGATAGGGCTATCGCTGCCGACGTATTAACCTTTTTCAATATCAAATACATCGTCGTCCGGCCTTACCAGTACGATAAATTCGATGGGCAGAAAAACGTCACTGTAACCGAACAGGCCATCCTGCCCTATATCGAAAAGGTTTTGCCTGTCGAAAAGATTCACGACGAGCCGGCCATTAAAATCTACCGGGTGAGAGCAACCGAGAGATCTGGACTTCAGCCTGGACTCCGGGTTGATACGTCCTCACCGCTGGCTCCCCTCTATTTTGGCGAAGGCTGGGGCCTTTTGACCGCCGGCCAGCCCATCACCGCCCAACGCCGCGATGCCCGGCTGCTGCTGCCGCTCACCGGCGCCTCGCAACGACTCACCTTCCGGCTGCGCCTGCCGGAAGTCTATCAAGGTTCTGCCCAGTCTCTGTTCATTGAATTGAAGGGCTGGCAGTCCTCCCCTCAGAAGGTTGGCCCGGAGTGGCAGGAATTATCATTCGACCTGCCGGCCGGTGTCGCTCACTCCGGCTTGAATGAGGTCTGGCTGCATTTTACCGAAGCGATGACGATACCCTTCCCTGGCGACCAAACTGAAGTCTGGCCGCCAGAGGTAACCGTCCTCAGCGCAGGTGAGGAGGTTGGCGATTTTGGTCACATTTTCGTCAATGGCCGTGAAGTTTCGCCCAACCAGCGCGGCTACAATATTGCTGTTATCCATCCCAGCGGCACGTTCCAGGCCGCCCATTTTGACACCCACCTGGATCTTAGTGCCTCCAGCGCTTTGGCCCGTTTCCTCGCGGCCTCGCCTCCCGATTCCCTCATCGCCGCTGCTGCCGCCGACGAGGCCAGCGCCAATCTGAGCGAAGAGGCCGTCCACGCCCTGCAAGCTGTTGGGGCCAGGCGGGACTTGCGCGGCTGTTTTCGCTGCAGCCACGCCTTCATCCGAACTCCTCCTGGAGAAACGTATGAGGTATTCGATGCACTGCACCCTGCCGGCGTAACCACCGGGCTGGGCCTGACCGAGCCACAAATAGGAGCAGAGGTGGAGTGGATAAAAGTCGAGGTTATTGAGCCATAGCCGGAAGTGTGGTATGATACACAAGCAGCGGGAGGATAAGGATGGACCCCAAGCTATTGAACTATCTGGAGCGGCTGCCGCTCTTTAAGGGCGCTCCCCCGGCAGTTCTGGCAAAATTGTCGGAGCGGGTCAAAATTTTGAGCTTGGCCAGGGGTGACTTCCTGGTACACAAGGGCGACGACAGCGATTCCCTCTTTGTCATCCGCACCGGCTGGATCAAGATTGTGGCCGAAGGTCCCCAGGGGGAAGAAGTGATCCTCAACCAGTGCGGCCCGGGCCAGCTTGTCGGCGAGATGTCGCTGATTGATCAAAAACCCCGCTCCAATTCGATGGTCGCCATCAGCCCCGCCGAGGTGCTGGAGGTAAAGTATGATGCGGTGCTGGCCCTGTTGAATGAATATCCCCTCCTGGCCCTTTCCTTCCTGCGCGACATGTCCGACCGGCTCCGCTTTGCCAATGCCTATATCGAAGAAACCATCGTTTGGTCGCAGCACATCGCCGCCGGCAACTATGATTTTGTTCAGCGGCGGGTCGAAGAGAGCCAGTCCACGATTGTCAATACCGATCTCACCTACCAGGCCCGCGCCAGCGCCTTTCTATCCTCCTTTTTCAAGATGGTCGAGGGGGTGAAAAAACGCGAAGAAGACCTCAAGCAGCAGGTGGAGCAGCTTATCATCGAGATTGACGAGGTCAAACGCCAGCGCGCGGTCAAAGAACTGACCGAGACCGAGTTCTTTGAACATCTCCAAACGACGGCGCGAAAACTTCGTGAGGAACGGGCGGCAAAGGAACGGAAGCCGTCAGAGGAATAATCTCTTTACTTGAATGAAGTAAAATCTGTGTCAAATTCGTCATTGCCTTCAAACTTACGCCTCAGGCTTCATCCCCCCTCCCTCCTCCTCGCCCTCTTCATCCTCGCTTACGCCGTCTACTTCTCCTGGTACACAATCAACCGCCACAACACCCTGCACTCCTACGCCGCCGACCTGTCGCTGATTGACCAGCCGATGTGGAACACCGTCCGTGGTCCCGGCGGGTTCATGGAGCTGACCTGGGGCGACCATCAGCAGCCCCGCCTGGCCGAACATTTTGAACCCATCCTGGTGCCCCTGGCCCTGCTCTTTTTCCTGTGGGACGATGTGCGCATCCTGCTCATTGCCCAGTCCATCGCCCTAGCTCTTGGCGCGCTGCCCGTCTTCTGGATTGCTAAACGACAATTAACAATTAACAATTGGCAATTGACCATTGACAATTCACAATCCCCCTCCTGGGCCGCTCTCACCTTCGCTGCCGCCTACCTCCTCTTTCCCCACCTGCAAGCCGCCAACGTCGCCGATTTTCACGCCGATCCGTTTGTGGTGACGCCCCTGCTGTTTGCCTTTTGGTACGCCACGGAGCGCCGCTGGGGTTGGATGGGGTTCTGGGCCATCATCGCGATGACTACCAAGGAAACCCTGCCCCCCCTGACGGCGATGCTGGGGCTGTGGCTAGTAACGACCGCCGGCCGCCGACGGCTGACCGCTGCATCGTCTCTGAAAGTGCCGGCAGTCGATGGTCGGCGGTCGGCGGTCATTCATGGCTTCATTCTTATCCTCATCAGCACGCTCTGGTTCCTCATCGCCACTTTTGTCATCGTCGCGCCGCTGGCCCGGCAGTATTTTGGCACGGCCGGCCCCATTTATCTGGCCAGCCGCTACACTCCTACAAGTGTACTGTCCCTGCTGCAAGATCCTGCTCGCTGGCAGTATCTGCTCGGCCTGCTGGCAGCGGTTGGTTTTCTGCCTCTCCTGGCCCCGGAACTGCTCATTCTTGGCTTGCCGGTCTTAATCGCTAATCTGTTCAGCAACTTCCCCGGCCAATACTCCGGTGAGCAGCATTACTCCGCGCCTCTGGTTGTCGCCTTCATCCTGGCTGCGATATATGGCTTGCGCCGTCTTATCAATAATATTTCGTTACACGAAGAGAATGGTCAATCTCTCAAAACCACAACCCTGATCGCTGTTTTGCTGTGGCTCCTGGCCTGGATGTTGGGCTATCACGTTAATCATGGCTGGACCCCCCTTTCTGCCCGCAGGGAAATTTACCCTTTACGCCCGGCTGCGGTCCGGCTGCCCGATTTCCTGGCCCAAATCCCCAAAGATGCGGTGGTCTCGGCCAGCGCGGCGATTCATCCGCATCTGGCGCACCGGCAGGTGATTTATGTCTTTCCCACGGTTCAAGAAGCTAATTATCTGCTGGTTGATGTCACCGATATTCCCGGCGTTCATCCTAACGATGCTTATGCCAAACTTATGAATTTGCTCTACTCCGACTGGAGTCCACTCAAGGCCGACCAGGGCCTTATTTTGGCCCAAAAATCTCTGGCCGTCGTCCCCACTCCGCCTTTGACAAGTTCAGAGCGCAACCTGCTCCCCCCTCAACAAGCTCAGGATGCGGCCTGCTCCTCTGCTTTTTCTACACCTGTCAAAGGCCAACTCCCCTGTTCTTTCTACGACTTCCTCCGGCCCACCTCTCTGCCCACCTACCCCACCCACCTCACTTTTGGCGAAAACCAACTGCGGCTGTTGGGTTATGATATCCACGATGACCCGGACAACGGCGTTACTGTTAAATTTTACTGGCAAGCTTTGGACGCCCTGCCTAAAGATGTGCGGCTCTGGCCGCTGATTTACGATGATACCGGCCAGCTCTTAAGCGATCCGACCCAGGTTCCCATGATCGCTGCCCTCTGGTATCCGCCCGCAACCTGGCAGTCCGGCGAAATTGTTGTGACCGAGACTCTCCCTCAACTTTTACCCGACATCTTTCACCTGGGCCTCGCAGTTGGGCCGGAAAGCAGTTTTGCCGATCCCGGCCAACGCTTTCCGATTACCGCTGCCTCAGCCGAGATGCAGCGATTTGACTCTGGCCGTTGGGTTCAATTAGCTACCTTTGAACGCTTCGGGCTAACTTTAGCCCGGCAGCCAGCCGCGCTCTCCCTGACCTCACTCACTGCGGTAGAAGCCAGTTTTGGTCCGGCGATCCGGTTGACCGGTTTCCACCTCAGCCAGACTGACCTTCACCCCGGCGCAACCCTGACCGTTCTGCTCCAGTGGACCGCCGGTCAGCCTCCTCAGGCCGATTATACCGTTTTTCTCCACCTTCTGGCC
Organism: Chloroflexota bacterium; assembly: GCA_016860845.1. The sequence continues at coordinate 3,510 of BOKF01000046.1, read as the reverse complement.
GGCGATGGTCGCCTGGTAGCCCAAAACGATGCTTACCCGACTTGGCTGACCCCCCAATCCACCTCCCACTGGCCCCTCCACCAACCGCACCTCGACAGCCACCGGCTCAATCTCCCGGCTGATCTTCCTCCAGGTGAATATACTTTACAGGTGGGTCTTTATGATGGGCGGACCCTGCAACGGCTGCCCCTGTCCAATGGCAGTGATACCTTCACCCTGGGCCAAATTCAAATCAAGTAGTTTCTCACCTCATCTCGCAGGGGCGTTCCGGCTTCCCCGTCATGTAGGGCGCGCGAAGCGGGCAACTTGTCCTGCAAAACGCCTAATTTTTGAGACAAACCTTCATCTTGTCACCTCACTGCCTCTGTGGTAGCATGGGCTGCGCTATGAGCAAAGATCGTCTGGGGTTACTGGTCGTTATTTTAATTGCCCTGGCCCTGCGGCTGGCGCTGTTGGGTGAGCAAAGCCTTTGGTACGACGAAGGCGTCACCTGGTTCCTTTCCCAAAAGCCGCCCGGCGAACTCATCCAATGGACCGCCGCCGACATTCAACCCCCTCTTTATTACTTGCTCATCTGGGAAACTGACGCCCTTTTTGGCTCCAGCGAGTGGGCGCTGCGTTTTCCTTCAGTTATTTTCGGCGTTCTGACCGTTCCCCTGATTTATATCCTGGCCCGTTGCCTTTTCGCAACCTCCCCGCAGCGTCCATCCTCCACGCCTCATCTTGCCGCCGCCCTGCTCGCCATTTCGCCGGTGATGGTTTATTACGCTCAGGAAGCGCGCATGTACACCCTGCTGGTCTTCGAGGCTACCCTGGCCAGCTACTTATTCCTCAGAATCCTCCACCCTTTACCCTCCCTCTCCGCCAGTTATAATTCATCCTTCCGCCTTCATCCTTCATCCTTTTTATATGCCTTGACCGCTGCCGCCGCTCTCTACACCCATTATTTCGCCGCATTTCTGTTGATCGCCCACGGTCTCTATGGTCTTTTCAGCCTCTGGCGGCGAGGCTTTCCCAAAGCGCTGGGCTGGCAGTTGCTGCAAGTTTTTGGTCTCATCGCCCTTCTTTTTGCCCCCTGGTTCTGGATTCTCCTGGCCCGCCTGGGCGACGACCCCAGCTATTGGCCCGGCGCGCTCAAACTCCACGAAGCCTTGCGCAAAGTTCTCATCAGTTTTATCGCCGGCGAAACCGTGTTTGAGCAAACCGGCCTCTGGCTGGCTCTGGGCTATTTACTCCTCCTTATCGTCAGCTTTATCTACGGACAAGTCAGCAAGACAAGGTCTCAAGAATCTGATCTATCTCCTATCTACTATCTTCCATCATCCATCTTCCTACTCCTCTGGCTCTGCCTGCCCGTCATCCTCATCTTGATGCTCTCTTATCAGTCACCCAAATTCAACCCGCGCTATACCCTGCTGGCCTGGCCCGCCTTCGCCCTGCTCGTGGCCGCTGCCCTATCCCAGTTTGACCTGGCCCGCTTTATCTTAAATAATTTACGTTCCATGCTTCACACTCTCTTTTTTACACTTTTTTACGCGCTCATCCTGGCGACTTCTCTTTTCAGCCTATCTAACTGGTTCACCGACCCGCGCTTTGCCAAAGACGACTTTCAGGCCCTGGCCCAGTTTGTCCGCGAGCGCAGCGCCCCCGGCGAAACGGTCTTACTCAGTTCCGGCCATATGTATCCGGTCTGGGCCTATTACTACGGCTGGCAAGACTGGACGCCCCTCCCTCGCCTGGAACGATTGGACATCAATCGCGTCACCGCTTTGAGCATCTCCACCGAAATGGCCGAGGCGCTGCAAAACAAAAGCGGGGTGTGGTTGGTCAGTTGGCAGGATGAAGTGATTGATCCCAATGGGGTTGTCCCCTTTTGGCTTGACCGGGTTGGCGAACGCCCGCACGACGCCGGCGACTTCCAGGGCGTGCGCCTGGAACATTGGCGGCTCGATCCCGACAAAATAATGCTGCTTCACGAAAGCCCCATTGAGCGGCCGGTCCTTCGCACCCCTTTACCAGACTCAACCAATACATCGCCGGCCCCCTCAGAAAGTGGTGCTGAAACCGAGGCTGGCTACAACTTTGCCAACCAGGTTGACCTGGTGGGAGTCACCCAACTAAGTGATACTGACCTGGCCCTCTTTTGGCGACCCCGCCGCCCCCTGCCGGACGATTTGCTCTTAACCCTCCGTTTAACCGACCGGGACGGCTTTGAATGGAGCCGTAATACATTTGTAGGCCGGCCCGGCGCTTATCTCTATCCGCCCTCGCGCTGGCCAGTCGGCCAACTGGTGATGACCCGCCATCCTCTGGATTGGCAAGCCGGCACCCCACCGGGCCTTTACTGGGCCGAAGTTGGCCTGGGCCTATCTGCAGCCGATAACAGCGCCGCACGGTTTAACGGCTGGGACATTCTGGACGAACAAGGCCGGCCTCGGCGGCGGACCGGCCTGATTGATGCGATCAACGTCAGCCGCGTCGTTCGCCCCGATGATAATTCACTGCCCCTGGCCGAGGCGCCGCTGGTGGATTTCTCACCCATTATCACCTTACACCACAGCGAATTATCTCAATCCCGCGCCGAACCCGGCGACCGCGTTTTGCTTAAACTGCTCTGGCAGGCCGGTCAATTTAATTACGATGACATTTCGGTGGCCTTTGATCTCATTGATTCCAAGAAGCAGAGTTATCGGGTTGGTTCCTCACTAACTCCCAGCCGCAACTTTAACCTGCCGCGCTGGAAACCGGGTGAGGTTGTCCTGGGCCAATACTGGCTCAACATCCCCCCCGATGCCGCCCCCGGCCCGGCAGAGTTGCAAGTTCACCTGGTCAATGTTCACGGCTTTTTTTACGATGAACGCTTTCCTTTTGGCCAGCTCGAAATTTTGCCGGCCACCCGCAATTTCACCCCGCCCGCGGAAGTGGATATGCCGCTCAATGCTGACTTCTCCGGCCTGACTACCCTCATCGGTGCGGATTGCCGCTCTTCAACAGCCTCAAACGACGATGGCGCGAGTCAGGCCGGCTGCCGCGCCGCGCCCGGCGAGTCAGTAACGCTGACCCTTTACTGGCGAGCCGATAGCCGGCTAGACATAAATTACACCATCTTCACCCATCTGCTCGGCCCTGACGAAACGGTTGTCGTCAACGCCGACCATATTCCGGCCAAACCGACCCAGGGCTGGGTTCCCGGTGAAATCATCGCCGATCCCATCACCTTGACCCTGCCGGCCGACCTCTCCCCCGGTAACTACTCCATAGAAGTTGGGCTATACAACGCCGCCGATCCCGCGTTTCCCCGCCTATCCCTCACTACCGGCGAAACACGAGTAATTCTGCCCCAGCCAGTTAAGATAGAGCAATAAGCTATTTTGTGTTATAATTAATATTACAGCGCAATGTTGACCACGGCTGAGAGACCAAGTTGAGCCAATTTGGATTTACGATGAGACAGATAAGCGACATGATTGCGTTTTTGATAGTAGCGCACCAAGTGCAGGGCGGCCGCGG
>BOKF01000045.1 GCA_016860845.1 Chloroflexota bacterium | reverse complement strand
GCGGCCAACCCCGCCTGCAACTTCTTTTGCTTCGTTTTATCCGGCTATATTTGACCCCCTCTCCTTCATCAACCCCCCCCTTTCCCCCGCCTCCTCTTAACATCTGCCTTTTCTGCTTCGATATCCCTAATGTTACAGGGCTTTCGCGGTGAGTGGAAAAGCCCTCCCTAAATCCCTCCCAAAGGGAGGGACTTAAGCGGATTCTCCCCCCTGTGGGGGGAGTTAGAGGGGGGCAAATCCTTCAACTGTGTAACTCCTTGTTAGAAACAAAAAAGACGTTGATCAACCGGGTGATCCGACGTCTTGAGGGGGGCGGTTAGCCAAGCCTTAGCACTTCAACCGATTGTCCCACATTCAAGAAGACCATTAAAACTTGAGGTGTAGCGCCGAGTTGTTGGGCGATTGCCTGTTGGTAGGTCTCGACCTGCCGCAGATAACCCTGCTGCCGGGCGTAAGCTGGCAGGTCAGCGCCTTCGGCCAGCCGGTCCGTTTTAAATTCGGCAATTGTCCAGGCGGTGGCGGGGGATGCCCGGTACAAGAGATCAATGATCCCGCTTACCATCTGACCGTCCAGGGTCAAGGCATAAGGTAATTCGTGGTGGCGCTCGGCGGCGGCCAGTTCTGAGTATAAGGAATGGTGTTGAAAACGGCTGAGCAGGCGGGTGACTCGCTGCAACGCCGTGTCAATGCTGGCGGGGGTGGTCAGGCCGGCTTCCAGGGCAAAGGGGCGCAAAAACCTGGCAAACGTATCATCATGGGGGAAAAGCCAGTGCCGCAGCGCCGCGTGGGTCAGGCTGCCGACGACCCAGGCCGGCACGTCATAGTGGGTATCCGGCGCCACCCGCCAGACTCGCGGGGGCGGGTCGCTTTCGCGTTCCTTGAGCTTGGCGTCCAATTCTGGACTGGCCGCAACCGTGAGGGGAGCTAACAGGTCGAGAGAAGAGGGGTCAGGGGTCGGGCTGCCGCCGGCGTGGGGGTCAGAGGTTAGGGGCTGAAAATGAGAATTCGAGATGGGGGGGTGAACCGTGCAAGTAACCGTGCCGCCGGTCCAGGCCAGGGGAATGGGTTGGGCGGTCGCGGGCCTATCATCCGGCAGGTGGGTTTCGCTCAAGCCGACAACTTCGGCCAGTTGCTTCAACCAGCCGCTGAACATCAGCCGGCCGGGGTGGGCCTTGGCCGTGCTGACCGTAACGCTGCCGGAGATGATGAATTTTTCCATGGCTCTTGTTGCGGCTACGTAGAGCAGCCGCCGTTCCTCGGCGACCTCTTGTTCCGCTTCCCGCCAGGCGGCCAGGCGAAAGGCGGCGGGCTGGCTCTCGTCGCCGGAGGGATTGAGCAGTAAGCCTAACGCTTGATCCAGATAGAAGGGCGCAGCACGAAATCCGCCGGTGTACCCGGCGTCGGCCAACACTACCACGGGAAATTCCAGCCCTTTGGCCTTGTGGATGGTCATCAACTGCACCGCCCCGCCGGCCTCGGTCGGGGCTTCACTCTCACGGACGCCAACATCACCCAGGGCGGTCAGATACTCCAGAAAGGCCGGGATACTGACCAATTCGCTGCGGTGAGCGTCGGCCAGCAGCTTGTCCACATTACGGCGCAGCCGTTCGCCGCCGCGAGCCAGGCGCAAGATAGCCCGATAATGGGTCGCGTCCAGAAATGCCTTGAGCAGTTGGGCGACTGACACCCGCCCGGCCTGGGCGTGCAAATCGGCAATAAGCTGCCGGGCAAACTCGGCCCGCTCCCGCTCCGCCTCCGGCAGCTCGGCCACAGCGCTCTCGCGGCGCAGGGCCGGCCAAAAGGGCCGGCGCGTCCCCGATTCGGCCCAGCGCAGCCGGTAAATCGCGCCATCGCTCAGGCCAATGGCGGGCGAGCGCAGCAGTCCGGCCAGGGCCAGGTCATCGGTTGGGTCGGCCAGGGCGGCCAGCGCATTGAGTAGATCGCGGATTTCGGGGCGGTCATAAAAGCCGCGCCCGGCAATGGTCACAAAGGGAATGCCGGCCTGCTCCAAGGCGTCTTCATAGACGCCGAAGGCAGTACTGGCCCGGAAAAGCAAGGCCACATCCTGCCACTCGATTTGACCGCCAGCCTGTAACTCGTGCAGCCGCTCGGCCAGGCCAGCCGCCGCCGCCTGTCGTCCTGCCTCCTTATTCTCGCCCAGGCCCAACTGAAATTCCAGGTACGGCAGGCTCATCTGTTGGCGCGGCTCCGGGCGCTGGGCCAGGAGCGGGGTAAAGGGCACTTCGTAGGGCCGGGCCGGGTCATCCGCAGCGGGCATCAAGGGGGCCAGCAGGTTGTTGGTCAGCTCCACCAGAGCTTTGTGCGCCCGAAAGGTCAAATCGAAGTTGATCAGCGCGCCCCCGGCGGCCTTAATATCGGCCTGCACCTGGCGAAAAACGGTGACATCCGCGCCACGGAAGCGATAAATGGACTGTTTGGCGTCGCCCACCACAAAGAGAGAGGCGGGGGAGTGAGGCGACGACTCGTGAGGCGAGGAGGCGGAGGAATGAGGCGATGACTCGTGAGGCGAAGAGGCGACAGATTCTATTGTCTTCGCGTCCTCATCTCCTCGTGCCCTCGCCTCTTCGCGTCCTCGCCCCTTCGCCTCATCGAACCCGGCCAGGGCATAGACAATCTCTCGCTGGCGCTGGTTGGTATCCTGAAACTCGTCCACCAGCAGGATGGCATTAATTTCGCGCTGCCAGCGAGCGCGTACGGCCGTGTTGCTGGTCAGGAGTTGGGCGGCCAGTTGCTCCAGGTCGTCAAAATCCAGCGATTGGGCTTCATTTTTGTAATCCTGGTAAATGGCCTGGGTTTGCTCAAACAAGCGGCGAACCAGCGCCAGGTGCTCTGCCGCCTGCCGGTCCAGCGCCCAGCGGCACGGTTTTTTACTGTCTACCAGCCCGCTCACCACAGCGTCAAAGTGATCGCGCAGCAGGGTCATCGCCTCTCGCGCTGCCGTTAAATCGTCGGGCGACCAGTTGCCTTTGACTCCGCCGGTCGAGATGGCTTTACGCAGGGCCAGCAGCGCCGTATACAGGGCGTCCCAATCCTGAGCCGCTTGTGCCTGCTGCGCATCGGTCCAACAGGCCAGAACTTCCCGGCGGGCCTGTTCCAATTTGTCCGATTCATTTGAGGCGCTCAACTCGGCCAGGGTTGCCAGGGCAGACTGCCAGGCCGGTGTGGATAGATGGGCCGTAAACCACTGTTCCAGAACAGTACTCCAAATTCTTAGTGGGTCAGCCGGCAATGCGGCCAGGGCCTGGATGGCATCCAATCGTTTTTCCAGTAAATCGGTCAGTAAGCCGCGCAGTTGGGCTTCGGACCACAGGCCGAAGAGTTGGGCCGCCTCCGGGTCGGTGGTGGCCCAGGCCAGCCCGGCCTCGACGGCATGGGCGCGCCAGAGGGCGCTCTGGCCTTCGTCCAGGACCACAAAGCCGGGATCGAGGCCCGTTTCGGCGGGGTGCGTCCGCAGAATGATGGCGCACAGGCTGTGGATGGTGCTGATGCGGGCGGCGTCAAGGGCGCTGAAAGCTTCTTGCCAGCGTTCCCGGCTGGCGGCGGGGCACCGTTCCAGCCAGCGGGTGATCTCGGCCCGAATGCGGTTGCGCATCTCGCGGGCGGCCTTTTCGGTGAAGGTGATGGCCAGCAGCGAGCGCAGCGGCAGGCCGGACTCCAGCAAGGCCAGGTAGCGCCCGACCAGCGTCCGGGTTTTGCCGGACCCTGCTCCTGCCGTGACCGAAACGGCCACTTCGCCGCTGGTCGAGGCGGTGCGCTGGTCGTCGGTGAGGGGGAAGAGGGACAAAATTGAGGTGGTTGTCATAGGAGTATTAATAGTACACCGATTGGCACAGATACGACGGATATCCACTGATTATTTTTTGATTGTCTGTATAAATCTGTTTCACCCATGCTAATGTGTATCCCCTCTTATTTTGGTTTGCGCTGTTTTCTATCATTGGTGAAAATCTTACGAATAAATTCTGGTTTAGGGCCAAAGTTGCACAGGAGCCCAACTTCTATGTCAGTTGCCTTCAAATAGTTCAGTAGTTGGGCCGAATGTTGAGGATGGAGACTATCCACAGCTTTTATTTCCACGATGACACAATTTTCAACCAAAAGGTCAGCAAAGTATTCGCCCATGAGTTGACCGTCGTAATAGACCTGGATGGGAAGTTGTGACCGTACTTGCAAACCACGTTTTGATAGTTCGTAAGCCAAAGAATTCTCATAGACCTTTTCAAGAAATCCGTAACCCAGCGTGTTGTAGATTGTATAGAAAGCATTGATGATGGTGTCCGTAATCTCTTTGTGTAGCATTGTGCCTCTTGTTGACTGGAAATAGGACACGGATTCACACGGATAGACGGATTAGGACAGATTCAGAGAAATATATATAAAAAATCAGTGTTTATCCGTTGTATCTGTGCCAATCCGTGTCCCGTTCTTTTTATCATCCTTTGGCTTCGTACCGCCAACAGAATTTCATACCGGGGCAGTGACTCGGACAGCCGGCCGGCGGCGGGACGGGGGGAAAATAGCCGGCCCGCACCCCGGCGATGTGGTTGAAGGTATGGGTCAGGGCTGTAGCTAAAGCGCCTTCAACACCGCCCTCGAAGTCAGCCAGTTTGAGGCTGCTGGCCCTGGCGGAACCGGCCCGGGTTGAACCGATATGCCAGTAAAACCCATCAGCCACCTCGCCCAAAGCCAGGGCATCGCGGGCAGCCAGGGCGTACAGGGCTATTTGCAGCCGCCGCCCCTCGACCAAATCACGGGCGGTGATGGGGGTCGAGCCGGATTTGTAATCAATCAGGCACAGGCGGCCGGCGGTGTCTTGGTCAACCCGGTCAATGAAACCGCGCAGCCGGAACTCATCGCCATCACGCTGGACTACCAGGGGCGGCTGATCCCGCATACCAAAAATTTGTTCCTGGGCCAACGGGGTGCTGTTCTGGGTAACTTCGGCCAGGGCGACCAGGGTATTGGCCATGATTTGCTCCAACTCGCGCCGCTGCATCTGCCACAGGGCGGTGGGACGGAAACCATAGGCTCGCGGCCCTTCGTCAAAAACCTTTTGGGCCACGCCTGGCAGGAGAGCCAGCAAATGCTCGCCGTCGGCCTGCGCGCCGGTCTGCCGGTAGACCTCTTCCAGAATTTCGTGATACATGCTGCCCAGGATAAAAACATCATAGCCCTCCGCCGGCGGCAGGCGCGCTTCCAGGGCCAGGTCCTGGCCCAGCCAAAAATGGTGCGGGCAAATACCGTAAGCTTCCAGGCGGCTGGCGCTCCAAACGTGGTCGGGACCGTAAACCACTGCCAACTGGTCCGCCAGATCGGACAAATCGCCCTCAAAAAGACTGTCCGGCTCGACAGCCAACCTGGTCCGGAGCACCGTCGCTCCATGCCACAGCCGGATTGTCGCCTGACTTGACCAGTGCGGTGGCAGCTCAAAATCCGCCAGGCCGAGCAGGGCCAGCGCCCCGGCCAATTCCGGCGGTGAGGCTACTTCACTCCAGGGCAGGGGGTCTTCCGGGCGCAAGTGCTGCACCGGCGCGTCTGGGGCCAGCCGGCGCACTTCGGCCCAATAGGGTGAGGGTTCCCAGGTCTGCCCATCGTCGGCCAGGTAGGGACGGCAGAGCAGTAACTTTTCGCGGGCGCGGGTCACGGCCTGGTAAAACAAGCTAATCTCATCGCCGCGCAGCCGCGTCTCCAGATCGGTCAGGCCGGCCTGGCGCAGGGCCGAACGATCTTCTTCACGTAAAAAAATATCTTCCCGTTCGGCCCGCGGAAAATCGCCTTCGGCCAGGCCGATGAGGGCCACGGCCCGAAAAGACAGGCCACGCGCGTTCACCACCGACAGCACCGGGATGGCGGCCTGAAGCGGTTCGGGCGGGGGCAGGTAATATATGGCCCCTTCGACCGCCCCGGCCAATTCGGCGTAGAAGAGTTCGTAAGTTATCAACTCGCTCCCGGCGGCCTGTCCTGCCTGCACCTGGGGCACAGGTGAGCCTTGTCGAAGGGTTTGTTTTGGGATTTCAAAGAACGACCCGGTCAGGACCAGGCCCCGGAGCACATCTTTGAAGGCGCGCAGGGCAGCCAGGTCACGAGACCGGGAGCCTGGCGCGGCCCGGACACGATGGACGAGACCGGGGAGAGTAGAGGAGCGGGGGAGCGGGGGGGCAGGGGAGAGAAGAGAATCGTCGGGGGGCAATTCTTCATCCTTCCGACTTCCGCCTTCATCCTTCTCTAATTCGGGGTCGTCGCCGATGAGGTTTTCCACAAAGGCGGCGAAGTCGCGCAGCGTGGCTCGCGGGGGCGGGGTCAGGTGGGCCACAAAGGCTTCGAAGGTGGTTTGCAGGGCTGCGGCCTCCGCCGGGGTCAGGTGATCGGGGGGTGGGAAATCTTCGTCAGTGAACGTTTCAACGTTTGAACGTTTCAACGTTTGAACGCGCAGCGCTTCCCGCCACTGGTCAAGCCCCTGCATCACCAGGCCCTGCCGGGCCACCACGTCGAGGTGGTCGGCAGCGGCGGGGGTGAGACCGGGGATCAGGTTCTCGAAGTAGGGGCTGCGCCAGGCGTCAATAAGCGGGCGGCGTGACCAGTTGCCGTCGGCGCCGGCTTTGAGGGGCAAGGCCAGCAGCGATACCAGGGCGGCAATTGCCGGATTGGCGCCTAAACTCAAGCCTTCACGCCAGTACAGGGTCAGGCCAAATTCGGCGGCGGTTTCTTCGATGAAAGGACGATAGACAGTCAGATCGCGGGCGATGAGGGCCACTTCGTTGGGTTGCAGTCCATCGCGGACCAGGCAGGTTTTGAGCCAGCGCAGCGCGGCCCGGGCTTCTTCGGCGCGGTTTTGGGTTTCGACGAAGGTGACGGTAGACGGTAGACGGTAGACGGTAGACGGGGGTTGAGATTTACTGCCAGAAGCCAGAGTTTTGACGGATACTTCAAATAAGTTAGCTTCCAGGTAGGCCAGGAGTGGGTCAACATCTGAAGGAGCAGGGTGGGGTAAGGGTTCCGGCTCGATACTCAGCGCCTGGCTGACAGCCTGCAAGGCGCGGGTGAAGCGGCGGAGGACAGGGCGGGAGATAAAGAAGGATGAAGGATGAAGGATGAAGGATGAAGGAAGGTCGTCAGGTGGTTTCTCCCTGGCTCCCCGCGCCTGGCGCTCCGCGCTGGCAGTCCCCCGCTCCTCTGTTCCTCTGTTCCTCTGCTCACCCGTCAGGGTAATGATGGTCTCGGCAGCGCGTTGAGAGAGGAATTTGAGGACTTCTAACTGGGTGGGGTTGAACTCGTCAAAGCCATCTACGATCAGCAGGTGCAGATGGCGGCCCAAATGGGGCTGGCGCTCCAGGGCCAGGGCGGCCAGCCAACCCTGGCCTTCGAGGTCTACCCAGCCGTTATCCAGCAGCCAATCCTGGTAAGCCCCGTAAACCTCAGCCAATTCCAGCAGGCGGGGATCGCGCCGGGGCAGGCTGTGAACGGCCTGCCGGAAATCATCGCGGCGGATACGGGCGCGCTTGAGTTCTTCGATCAAGACCCGCAGCGCGGTCACAAAACCGGGTTTGTCGTTTAGCGGAGCATAGTAGGACAGGCGGCCTTCATCAGTCAGGCGCATCACAAGGCTGCGCAAGAGGCGATACTGTACCGGCTCCGGCAGGCGCGGCTCCGGCTGGCCGGCCCAGGCCAGCACTTCGGCGTAAAGGCTGTAAAATGTGCCCAGGCTCACCCCCAATGCACCACCGCTGTCGCTTAAGCGGCGGCGAAAGGCGTCTACCTGGGGTTGGTTGGGCAGAATGACGGTGATGGGGGCAAGCGGGTCAGCCGTGCGGGCCTGGCGGATACACTCCAGCACATAAGCAGTTTTGCCGTGGCCGGCGGGGGCCAGAAAAAGATGGGTAGCCATCGGAGTACTTAACGCTTTTTGCGTTTTTTGCGCGGCTTGATGGTCATTCGAACGGGCCGGCGCGGTTCATTTATTTTGGCTAATTTTTGGGTGCGTTTGGCCTGGTAGGCCTTGATCTCTGGCTCTAGAGGATGACCGGCCGGGATCGTAAGGTGAGTTAACGAGGTTATGGTAACGACTTTTTTCTCAGGTAGATAAATTGCACAGGCAATCCCCCCATCATCACCCAAATATAAAACATCTTGAATTTGCAGCTCTTGCTTGGTGGTAATATTGGGGCTGCCCTGGCGTAATGAATGAACAACTGCTTCAGTCGGGTAGGCGGGCATAGGCAGTTGGGCTTTCATCTTCTCAATTAGAGCCATCGCTTCGGCGTAATTATCAATCATATCCTTGCCCTGGTTGGTTGCCGGGGATAGCGACTTTACCCGTATGCAAGTTAGCTCCTGGCCTTCATACCACAACAGTTTTTGTACTTTATCCCTGGGATAAGTCTCGGCCTAATTCTAGGTCTCCCAGGGTGATTAGGCTTTCCAAATCCTCTAATTCGTCAGGTTGCCACTTAACAAAGATTTGACGTGTAGTCTGCCGATCCTCTTCGGAAGCCAAACCTAACATACGAGATATATCGGCTAAATCTTGAAGCCGACTCGCCTGAAACTTAAGCAAGACCAAATATGGCAGAGAAAGTACCGGTAACCCTTGAGGATCTGTTTGGAGTTGTTTCAGAGCCTCTGAGAACCAGGAGGCGTCAGTCTCAACCACATCCAATGATTGAGCCTCTGGGGTCTGCCAGGCGCCACCGCCAATGGCCAGGTCTTGCTGATAAACGAAACCAGCCGACAATAACCGCCTGCGGGCTTTCTTGGAGTCTGAGCTGGCTATTAAAATACCTAAATCTTGCGTAGCTCGTTCGGGCATGTAAGCCCGCGTGGCCACGCCGCCAATGACAGCCCAAGGTATGTCTTTTAAAATGGGTGAAAGATCCGGCCACTTCTGTACTGCCATTCGCTGCTCCAACAGGCTAATTGCGCTACCAGTACCCGGCTTGGCTCGCCGTCGAGCAATTTCCAAAAGCATTCGCCGCTGGGCAGCTACTCTTGTTTCAACAGATGAGGAGGGAAAATTCATCTTACAACCCGGCCTGTGCCACCAACTCGTAGCCCTTATTCACTAAATCCTGCACCGTTTCGATTAACCCTTCGGCGGTTTCGAGGGAGGGGGGTGGGGCTTCCTCTTCGTCCGGGCCGGGAGGCGTGGTCAACTCGCGGACCTGGGCCAGGCGAGCGGCCAGGGCGGCGTCGAGGCGCTTTGTTTCGACCAGTTCGGCCTGCACCAGCCGGGCTGAAGGAAGGTCAGGGCCTGGTTCGCGCTCTTTGAGCAGGGCCAGGTGAGCGGTCAGCGCCCAGCCGAGGGCTTGGTGGATAGGCCGCAGCACCTCTTCGGGGAAGCCGCCTTGCAAGACCACACGGGCCAGTTGCAGCCGCTTGTTGGCCGTGTCGAAGCCAGCCCGCGCTTTTTGCAGCTTTTGGGTGTCGGCGGCGCGGGCGGCCGGGGCGGGTAGTGAAGGGGCGCGGTAGCCCTCGGCATCGCCGGCCTGCTCTACTGCGCCGCCGGTCAGGGCGACCAGGGCGCGATAGCTTTCCGGCTCCATGAGGTGCAGACCGGGCGGCGAGGCTGTGTCGCCAAAATGCTCGGTGATAATCTTTTCGATCTGAGGCCGCAGTTCGGTGGGGGACCGGTCTACCACCACCAAAATATTGCCGTCGGCGGATGAGCCGGGTAAAGGAGCGGTGCGGCGGACCAGCATAATGCGTCCGGGGAACTGGGCCACCAGCCGGTCGGCCAGGCCGCGCAGGGTGGGCGCGGGTGCGGCTTCCGGCTCAGGCGCGGCTTTGGGCGCCAGGTCAAGCTTGACTTCGGGCGGCGGCGCGCCGAGCATTTCGTCAATCTTTTGCAGCAAGCTCTGGCCGGTATCGAAAAAGGTGATCTCGCCCGGCGCTTCCTCGCTGCCGAAAACGCCGGCAAAAACGTTGCGCTTGGTCGCCAGGGTATCGAGGATGCGCTCCTCGATGGTGTCTTTGGCAATCAGGTTAATCACGTTGACCGTGTGCAACTGGCCGTGACGGTGGGCGCGGGCGATGCGCTGGTCCAGCACCGCCGGGTTCCAGGGCAAATCCAGGTTGACCACCAGGCTGGCCGCTTGCAGGTTAAGGCCCACCCCACCGGCGTCGGTGGAGAGGAAGACTTTGCACTTGTCGTCGTTGAGAAAACGCTCGATCAGTGCGCCGCGTTTGGGGGTCGGCACGTCGCCGCTGAGGGTGACGTGGCCCAGGTTGAGCCGATCCAGGACCGGGTAGGTCAGGTGAAGCATGTTGGTCCACTGGCTGAAGAGGATGGCTTTGTGGCCGTTGTTAGCCACTTCATCGTCCAGAATATCGGCCAGTTCTTGCAGTTTGGGCGACGTTTTTTCGCGCTCTTTGGGCGTCAGGTCAGGGTCGTGCAGGGCCAGGGCATTGCAAATGAGGCGCATTTTGACCAGCGCGCCCAGCAAGATTTTATGCTCCTGGGGAGTCAACGGGCGACGCTGCGCTTTGGCGATGAGTTGGGCGACGGTGTAGCGGAACTCTTCGTAGGCTTTCCACTGGGGATCGGTCATCGGCACAAAGAAGTTGTTGTCAATGCGGTCGGGCAGGTCGTGCAGCACTTCATCGCGCACCCGGCGCAGCACGTAAGGCGAGATGAGGCGGCGCAGTTCGTCGAGGTTTTTGTAGCCCAGCACTTTGTAGGAGCTGGAGGTGGGTGATTTGCGCTCGACCTGGAAAAAGCGCTGGTTGAAGCGCCACAGCGGGCCGAGGATGGCCGGGTCAATGAATTGAAAGATGCTGTACAGTTCGTCCAGCCGGTTCTCCAGGGGCGTGCCGGTCAACACAAAGGCATAAGGACTGCGTAGCCGTTTGACCGCGTCGGCGGTTTTGGTGCGCCAGTTTTTGATGCGTTGGGCTTCGTCCAGGATGATGAGGTCGGGCCGCAGCCGGCGTAGCTCGTCTTCATCGCGCAGGGCGACTTCGTAATTGATGATGGAGAAGAAGGCCGGATTTTGATAGGCGTTGCGGCGGTCGCGCAGGCCGCCCTCGATGATGTTGGCCGAGAAGGAGGTGAAGCGGCGGATTTCTCGCGCCCATTGGTGTTTGAGCGAGGCCGGACAGACGACCAGCACCCGTTGAATGTCGCGTAATTGGTGCAATAAGCTGGTGGCGGCGATGGCCTGGACCGTTTTACCCAGGCCCATATCGTCGGCCAGCATAGTCCGGCGGCCAAAGGCCAGGTGCATCGCGCCTTCCTGCTGGTAGCCGTAGAGGGGGGTGGAGAGCAGGTTGAAGGAGCGATGGCCCTGTTCGGTTTGCTCCCGAAACCACTCTTTCTGGCGCTGGATGGCTTCGATGTCCTGGAGGCGGCCCAGGTGCTGCTCGACTTCGGGTGTGACTTGGATGGAGTTGCGCTGGCGGGCCGGCAGGGCAGCGAGTTCCTGGAGCAGAGCGGGCAGAGTCTTGAGCGGCGAGCCGGTCAGGAGACCGTCGGCGTCGAAGTAACGTTTGAGCAGTGTGCTCAGGGCCGGAGGGCCGGGCAGGGGCAGGGTGATCCGGATGGTGGTTTCCTGGGCGTGGTGCAGAAAAATTTGGGCTACCGGCGGCTTTTCGGCCGCTATCTTGTCCCACTGCTCGCCCAGGTTTTCGCGCAGGTGCAGCAGCACCGCTTCGATATGTTTGCAAGTCCCCAGCAGGTTGGTTTTGTAGTCGGCGCAGGTGCAGCTATTGAGCAGGTCGGTCAGGGAGCGAATTTGGACGCGGTAGGTTTGTTTGGATTGGGAGGTAACTTCAAAGGGACTGTAAACAGGGTGCTGGCCGCGGTTGACAATGGCGGCAATATCTTCGGTGGCGCGCTGGCGGCGGCGCTCGATTTGCGTATCTAGGCCAAACATAGCCGTTACCTTTCTTTTTGAGAGAGGGAATGGGTAAAATTTTGAAAGCTTTTCTCCATTTTAACATAAATGGTCAAACGAGGCTAGAAAGGGGCAATGCCTTAACCACCGGTTTAATTGGGAGTAGCGGTTCAGCCACACCTCATAGACGGGTCAGGTTGAGGCGTGTTTTGACCTCAAAAATCGCTCCGGAAAAGCAAAAAGAGGCCGAATTATCAATAAATTCGGCCTCTTTTTTTTATGTTTTTGAAAAGCAAACCCCTGGTTTATTTCCAGGGGTGTAAGACTTGGATGCCTCGGGAGAGCTTTTAGCACGTTTGTCACGCCCCAATGATGAGAAACTTAAGGTCGTTCTGAACCTAAAATAAGCCATTTTCTTACCGCAATCCCTCTTTAACCTGAACACCTAGACGAGCCAAGGTCTCTTTCAGGTCGGCCAATTTGTTAGTGGATACAAGCGCTAGGGCTCGATTACCTGCCGGGAAGGGAGTCAGGTAGGCTTGGATCTCTTCCCGGTCAAGCAACTCGGCGAGCGTAGTCTGATCGCGGAATTCGATCAGGGTCAGGGTTTCAACCGCAGCGTCACCGTAGTAACCTCCCCAGGCTTTGATTTGATCCAGCAGCCCCGCTGGAAGTGTCCCCCGGTTCAGCTTACGCAGTTCCTCCAGCAGACTGAGTACCTTGTTCCGGCTGCCCCCGGCCCGGCGGATTGAAGCGGGAGTCAACTGCCAGGTACCGTCAGGCAGATCCTCGGCCAGTTTGGTGAGCCGGCCCCGCAGATGCAGGCTGGGCACGGCGTGGATGGGCCGGATGGTTCCATCAGCACCGACAATAACGCTGTTATCGGCGGCTTCGGGCCGCGCCCCGGATACCGCCGGAAAGATATTCTGGTGGATTAGCCCGGACACCAGCCTGGTCTGCTGCCCTTTTTTGATCAGGGCGATTTCGGGGGTGAGCGAGCGGGCCAGGTATCTGCCGCTGGGCGGCTGCTCCATCAAGCCAGCCAGCAGGTCAGGGCTGGCGGCCTGGAGCAGGCTGACCCCGGTGCGGAAGACAATCCGCTCGTGATGGGCCGCCCACTCGTCCAGGGAGCGACGCACATTTTGAGGAAGTTCCACGGCGCTGGTCTTGGTCAGAAATTCGATGACCTGGTCTACGGCCAACCCCAACTGTTGGGCGCGGTAAATCGACTCCCGTGACAGCCGGTATTGGAAAGCGCCCCGGTCTGCCTGCTCTCGATCAGCAAATAAGTCCAGTTGAGCCAGCGCGGCCAGCGAAACGGGTCCAATGGCCATTACTTGAAAATTGGGCTGCACCACAATCCGGCCTATTTCCGTATCGCTGGGCGACGGATTTGATTCGTTGAGAAGTGCCCGACCAGTAGGGGTCAACCCGAATGCGCGCCATGTATCCTCCTGGCCAGGGGCCGGCGGTTCAGCCTGGTTAAAGCCAAACTCAATCAGGCCAAGCTGGTATAAAAAACCGCTCAGTACGGCATTGACAAAGCGTTCTTCCAGGTCATCGAATTTTTTGATGACCTGTTTGGGGTCGCCGTAATAATTGCCGCCGTAGCTGCTGTAATACCAACTGCCGCGATACGCCTCAACTTTGCTGCGTTCGTAAAAAAGAAAATCGGGGTTTTTATTGCGGAGCTGTTCCAGGAACTCTTCCAGCTTCAGCCAGGCGTGAGCCGGTACCGTTTTCAGTTCATCCAGCACAAACTGCCGGGCCTGGTTGTAAGGCGGCTGGTAGGTAGAAGCTTCATCCCCCAGCTCCTTTACGTTGCTGAGTTTGGGCCATGCTTCCAGGCAGGCGCTCACCTGCTCAAGATGCGACCAACCCCAAAACTTGGCAATCTCCACCGCATTCCAGCTGGTAGGTCGCAGCGCGCCTTTATCCGCATGAGCCAACTTGAGCGCTTCGAGCAACTGGCGGAGCAGCAGCAGCCGGGTAGTGTCTTCTTCCCGGCGGGAGGCTTCCAGCGCCGGATCGGAGACCAGCAAAATGTCGTTGATGGCCTTGAGCCAGCGCTTGCCAACCCTGCCGTTTTGATTGAGCGTCACTTCATTGCGGCGCAAAAAATCCCAGTAAAGGTATAGATCGCGCAGCAGCAGGGTGGACTCACCATGCTGGACGCGGGCTGGCTGCCAGGCCTCGGTGTTGAGGGGTAGCGGCTCCGGTTCCGGCAGGTAGTGCCGGATGGTCCGGGGAATGTAAAGAGTCGCCGCCGGGTGGAATTGCAGTTTGAAGGCGTTGCCGGCGGAATTGAGGCTGGGGTATTGGCTGAACACCAAACCAAAGTAGGTCAGCCGGGCAATGACATCTTCAAATATCTTGGAGTCGGTTCGGTGCGGGCTGCCGGCGTAGCCGTTGGCATAGGGTACGTCGGAATGATAATAGTAGTAGGGTGTCTTGGGCTTTTCCGGCTCCGGCGCTGAAGTAACTAATCCGGCCCGGAGGAGTTCCCGCTGGAAACTGCGACTCGGAGTCTGACCCCCGCGCAGCAGCAGACGGTTGAGCACGGCCCGCTCGCGCTCGTTAAGCTGGGCTAGCGAGGCTTGTACCCGCGCCTCGGTAAAATAGTGCTGGCGCAGCAGCGCCGAGAGTTCGGCTTTTTGGGGTTTCTTACCTTTCTTGCCGATTAGACCGGCGGCTTCGGCCATTTCTCGCAAGGTATTGGCGTTATAAGCATCAAGAATGGTATCAATTTCGTTCATCATTGCACGTCATCGGTCTGCTTGGGAGTATAACCGGCTTTTTCCAACTCGGCGGTGAGTGAGCCGACGGCGGCTTTGGGAATCAGCACCAGCCGGGGGGAGAGTTCGGCGATCAGGTGTTGGCCCAACGACGTAACCGCTTTCATTTCGGTTAAAGCGTAATCGTCGCCAAATTCAATGACGGTGACATCGTCGTAGATGCGCACCTGGCCGTAAGCTCGCCACCAGCTTTCCAACTGGCTGCGTAACGTTTGCGGCAGCGGCAGGGCCAGCGACTGCTCCCAATCATGCAGAATATCGGCCAGGGTCACGCCTTTCTCAAAGGCTTGGTGCGCGGCCTGGGCATCGAGGCGGTAGACAAATCGCCCCGGCAAAGCCTGGTCCAGCCGGGCAATCTGATCTAACAGGCTATGAGCCTGGGCGCTGATCGCTGCCGGATCAACCGTGATGCTAGACTCATCCATTTTTACGGCTTCCGCGGGCGGCGTAGCCGGGGTAATAACGGTGTGAGGTGAAACAGGCGTCTCCTCTCGATCCCAATACAAATCGGCCAATCCGTGGAAACGCGCCGCGATCAGAACACCATTTTTCAGGCTCAAGTCGGCCAGACCCAGCCAGTGCAGGGGGCCGCTGATAAGCCGGCGAATAAAAGCGCCCTGGGCCGCATGCCAGCCCTCTTTATCGCCCGACTTTAAGTCGCGTCCGTGGTAGGTTAGAGACCAGGGGGAGAGCGCCCCATAGCCATAGTAGGGTTGAGTGCTGTGGCCATCAAAGCTGGGCCAGACCGCGCGGAACAGTGAGTGCAGGTTCTCCAGCGCGACCCATTCGCCATCGGGCAGGCAGGCAAGCGTTCGCAGGATAAGCTGGCGAAACCGGGTCAGATTAGCCGCCAGAGTGGGCGGCTTAAAGTAAGGATGATTCCAGGCGCGGCGTAGTTGCAGGGCGGAATTGGCCCGCAGTAAATCCCACAATTCGCTCCAATTGAGCATCAGGAAGTAAGCGCGAGCCAGGATTGCCCGCTGGGCCACCTCGGTTTGGCGGTGGTACTGCTCCTTGATTTCCGGCCAAACGGTGACCGGACTGCCGGGGTAAAACAGGCCCGCAGCGACCAACAAAGCGAAGATAAATTCGAGCCGGGCCTCATCTCCGGCGATGGGGGCCAGCCGGGCCACGGTTTCATCGGGCAGCGACCAGGCTGGGGCGGGGACGGTCAACACAACATCCTGCGCGTAAGGCTGAAGGTTGCTCCGCTGGCTGAGTTTCAGGATTTCAGCCGGGTCATAATCCCATTCCGCCAAGGCCGGGTAGAATTTTTCCAGGCGCGGGCGGGGTATGGGCGTCCTGAGCGGGGGCGCGGTCTGCTCCAGGAGCAGAGCCACCTGGTTGGCCTGCCGGACCAGCCCCGACGGGTCGGCCAGGCGCAGTTCGGTGGCTGTGGAATCGGGCGGGCGATTAGCGTGGCTGGAAATGACTTCGGCCAGCAGGGGCGGCAGTTTACTGGCCAGGGCGCGTGGGACGACACCGGCGTCAAGGCTGTAAAGACCCATCGCAGAAGCGGGCAAGGCCAGCCCAGCTTCGCTGAGATGGCTGGTATAAGTAGCAAGTTTTTTGTAACTCTTGAGATTGCCCCACACTTTCGCTACGCGCTCGATATCGGCCAGTTGAAGATTTTCATCGTGACCCAGCACCACCAACGCCCGGAGAACCTGGCGATGTTCCTCATCCAGGCTGCGCCGCGCTTTTTCGATCTCCTCAGGCTGGACGATGTATTCACCAATCTGCCGGGCTAGATCAGCTTTGCTGGTCCCTTTGACCGTCCAGTTCCGCTTTTTAGCCAGATCGCGCAACTCCTGCACTTTTAACTGCTCTAAGGCCAGATACAATTTTTTTAGGTCGCGCTGCCGGCGGTCCTCCGCCGATTCTGTCAACCAGAAAGGAGGCGCTTTAGGTTGTTGGGCCGGCAACGACTCAACCGGAGAAACAGTCAGGGGGGCCGCCGGTGTCTCCGCCGCCCCGGCCTCTTTGACAGTAAAGGTGCGAGGTGACTCGACCCATTTGAGCAGCACCGTGGCAATATGCTTGCAGTAGCCGCCCCAATCGTAAGGGCAGGTGCAGCGGGCAACCAGACCGGCCGGCGTAGCCTCAATTTCGACGTCATAACGCCGACTGCCGATCACTTCGGCGGTGAGCGTTTGCCCGGCGCGGGCTGCATTTTGAATCCGGTGCAGGTACTTGTAGCCTTTGTTCAGGCTGCCGGATTTGATGGTTTGTTTAAGGTCAGTCAGGGTCAAAGTTTCTAATGTTGCCATTATCGTGATGCGCGAGAACTCGTAATTTGCTTACCAAATAGCATCCTGAGTAGGCCGAAGGCCGTATCGAAGGGTGCGGTGAATCAAAATGCGGCTACCCGTTCTGGTACGGTTGCCGGTTCATAATCTCCTACTTCCTCATCATACAAAATAATATACTGGTAGCCCTGCTCGGTGAGGAAGAGCTGGCGGTTGGCGCTGAATTCCTGGTCCTGGGTGTCTTTAGTGACCAGGGTGTAGAAGTGGGCCAGGCGGCCATCGCTCTTGGGGCGCAGAATCCGGCCCAGGCGTTGGGCCTCTTCCTGGCGGCTGCCAAAGGTGCCGCTGATCTGGATCATCACATTGGCGTCGGGCAGGTCAATGGCAAAGTTGCCCACCTTGGAGATAATCAGGCGGCTGAGATTACCCTCTTTAAATTCTTTGTACAGCCGGTGACGCTCCCGCACCGCCGTTTCGCCGGTGATGAGAGGGTAGTCATAGCGGGCCTGAACTTGCTTGAGCTGGTCCAGGTACATGCCGATGATGAGCACCCGGTCATCGGTGTGTTTGGACAGCAGTTCATCCATCACTTCAAATTTGGCCGGGTTTTCGGCGGCGATGCGATATTTCTGGCGCGTTTCGGCCAGGGCATATTCCATGCGTAATTCATCGGGCAAGGGAATACGCACTTCGACCACATCGGCGGTGGCGATCCAGCCCTGCCGTTCCAGGTCTTTCCAGGGGACATCGTACTTCTTGGGGCCGATTAACGAGAAGACATCTTCCTCGCGGCCATCCTCGCGGACCAGGGTGGCGGTCAGCCCCAGCCGGCGGCGAGCCTGGATTTCGGCGGTAATGCGAAAAACCGGCGCGGGCAGCAAATGGACTTCGTCGTAAATAATCAGGCCCCAATCGCGCTGGCTGAACAGGTCAAAGTGGGGGAATTCTTCCACCAGCGACAAATCTTGGCCCTTGGTGCCGCGCTTGCGATAGGTCATCGTTTGATAGGTGGCAATCGTCACGGGCCGGATGTCTTTGCGCTGGCCGGTGTACTCGCCGATCTGGTCCTCGGCCAGGGTCGTTTTATCCAGCAGTTCCTCAATCCACTGCTGCACGGCTATAGTGTTAGGAGTTAAAACCAGGGTGCTGCACTCGGTTTGGGCCATCGCCGCCATGCCGACGATGGTTTTGCCCGCGCCGCAGGGGAGGACAATTACTCCGGAGCCGCCCTGCGAGGCCCCGCCGGCATAAAAAACCTCGGCAGCTTCTCGCTGGTAATCACGGACATGAAAGGGCTGGTCGCGCCTGGAGAGTTGCCGCAGCTTGAGCGGCAGGGACTCGCCGTCAACATAGCCGGCCAGGTCTTCGGCGGGATAGCCGATGTTGACCAGGGCTTGCTTGATGTGCCCGCGCCAGGCGGGATTGGTGCGCAGGGTCAGCGGGTCGAGCCGGTCAACCAGATAAGGAGCAAGCTGTTTATGCCGCGAGATTTCGGTAATCAGGGCTGCATCTGTGGAGGTCAACAGCAGGTCGCCGTCCCGCCGGATCAGTTTGACCCGGCCGTAACGGGAAATATACTCGGTAACGTCCACCCGGACGTTGCCGGGGACAGGGTATTTACTGTAATTTTCCAGCCCTGCCAGGATGGCGGCAGCGTTCAACCCGGCTGATGCGGCGTTCCACAATGACAGGGGTGAAATGCGGTAGGTATGGATATATTCCGGGCTTTTTTCCAGCTCGGCGAAGCGAGCCAGCATATCCCGCGTCTCTTGATAGAGCGGGTTATCTACTTCCAGCAAGACGCTTTTATCGCCCTGGACAATGAGCGGATTCTCTGGCTTATATGTCATTCCAATGTCACCTTAAAAAAGTCAGCCTGTTATTGTAACCAGAAAGTTTGTTGAAAGCAAGTAGTTTTTAAATAAAAAACGCGAGGCCAGCCTCGCGTTAGAAAAAAACGGGTGCAGCAGGGTTTTACGGTTTCGAGCCGACCACCGCGTAGCCCAACTCGCGCAGCAGGCGGCGGAAGGCCGTTTCATTTTCGGCGGCGACGACGAGGTGCCGCTCCCCGGCGACCATACACAAGGAGCGCAGGCGGCTGTCGTTGGCAATCAGGTGGGCCAGGGCCGCATCTTTGGCCTCGATGAGCCGGGCCGGACCCCGATCCTGGAGTTGGGTTGCCCGGTCGGCCAATTCCTGGAAGAAAATACCTACATTGTCTGGCAGAGCGTCGCCGCTTTTGGCTTGCAGAAAGACCTGCAAATCGGCCACCGCATGACCTTCCTCGACGGCTTTGAGCACTTTGGCCGGCTGGATTTTCCAGACCATGTCGCTGGTCCGCTCGGCAAACTGCTCCAAAAAGAGCACGTCGCCGGGGGGGAGGATTTCGGTGGCGACAATGTCGTGGTTGGGCAGCACTTTGAGCACAGACCGAACTTCGATGGGGGAGGGAGTGTAATCTTTGGTCAAGCCCAGCACCCACGCGCCAAGGGCATTAAGGCGGAAATAGAGCAGGCCATCGTAGCGGCTCAGGCAGTCCAGGTCGTCCACCCCCCAGAGTTTGTTGTAATCGTTGCGCGCTCCGGCAGGTTCGATATAGGCTACGTCAATCAGCCCCAGCGTGGCCGCGTATTCAAACAGAAAGGTCAGGATGTAGCGGCCCTGGAGGATAGGCCAGTCGCCAAAACCAGCATAGCCCAAACTGCCGTATTGGGGATCAGAGATGTAGAGGTCCCACAGGTCACGGGCAATCTCGAAGGTTTGACCCGTGGCGCGCATAAAGCGGGAAAATTCGTCAACAGTCAGCCAGCGCCGGGGCGGGCACTCTTTTAACGCCTTGACGATAACGGCGCGCCGGCTGGAAGGGGCTGTCATATCCCGTTTGCCCTTGCCGCCTTGCCCTTTGATCGCCTGCACCCGGTTAAATTCATCCAACAATGTGCTTTTTTGCCAGCGATTCCAACAGGTGCGAATAACCTCCTCAGCCGGCTGAGTCAGCGCCTTTTTACCGGCAGGTGTAAGCTGCAATTTGGTTCCGGCCAGCTCGGCCAGCCCGGCGCTTTGCAGCAGCAGCGGCCAGGCAAAGGCTTTGATCGGCCAGGGATCGGTTTCAAACTCATCGGTGGTGGTGTCGGGCGGGTAAAAGTCGCCGCCCTGGAGCACTTCGTTAATAGCTTTAGCCCCGGCGCTTGTGACCCGCCTGGTTTTGTCGCTGGCCCGGATTTTGCCCGTGTCAATCAGGCGCAGCAGGGTATGCACATCGTGCAGGGCGGCTCGCTCAGTTTCGACGCGGGTCAAGGTGATTTCCTCGCTGTCGCTTTTGTAACTGCGCGTTTGGTAATCGTACATCTGCCACGTCTGGGTGATGGTGGCTGGCGGTTCATCTACGGTATTGATTTGCACGGCCTGCGGCAGCGGTACAAAGGCTTTGAGCTGCTGCTGCACATCGCGCGGGATTTTGTGACGGTTGTGGATGAGTAAATTCAACCGCGACGGTTCTTTCATCTCACCATAAGAACTGGTTTCGCCCCAATTAGGATCACGGCCATATTTGGCCCGAAACTGGTCCGCCTCAAATATCCCGCCCGATGAATGAACGGCTTCGGTAACGGCGGCCTGCTGGACGGAGTCAAGTCGCTGCCAGAGCTGGCGCAGATTTTCAGGACTGCCCAGGTAGTTTTGCAAGGTAGCAATCAGTTCATCTTTGCGAGTAGGCAAAGCGGATGATACCAGGCCGGCCAATTTTTTAAGATTAGGCACGGTGTAGCTCTGCAAAAAGTCGCTTAAATTTTCGGGCTGGGGCTGACTGCTATATCTGGGCATAATTGACGATCCTCTGGCTAATATTCGGCTAATTTTAGCATGTCACTCCTGACCCGGCTAAATGCGGTGGTCAAAATCGCCAATTTCGGTATCTTGTTATTCGGCTGACTTTGTGCTAACATCACTTTGAGCTAACATTTCTTCTGAGAATGTAGCTCATTCCCAATATACTTTCTCCGCAACTCCTACAGACATTCCCCGGTTGGCCCAGATTGCGGGTGTGATTTAGAGATGACAAGATGAAAGATAACATAACTAACGAATGGCTAGACGAGATACGGCGGCGTATCCAGGAAGCGCTTAGCCAGGCCAAAAAAGATAAGCTGCGCACCGAATACGGGATGGAGTTTGAGTATACCCACCCGGGACTTTCGCCTGAAGTAGAAAATGAATGGCTTGATTATGTCCTTGAATTTGAACGGCAATTTGAGCAGGCCAAGCCCATCACCGTCCGGGAGCGGATCGGCAATCCACCCCTCCAACCCTTGAGTGACCTGCCTCTGGAGGCAGTCAGCGAAGCAGTAACGGTCTTGCTCGACTTACTGGCCGCACACGGCATTGCCGTTGATTTTCTTGGCGATGTAGATGAGTTAGAAGCGTACCGCTATTTGACCGAGGAACTCCTCGACGAAGAGATGGATGATATTCGCATCGAGGGGATGATGACTCATTTCACGTATAGTACGCCTGAGTATGATGTGCAAATGTGGGTAGAGAGTTTTGTCCTGGATCTGTTCACCCACGAAAAGGAGTATTTCCTGCCTGGTCTGGCAAAACAGCCGCTTTTCAATACAAAGGGAGAGCCGATTACCCCCATCCAATTCCAACAGACAATTGAGGCCGTTTGGGAACGCCTGCCGCCGACCAATAAAGTCGAAGTAAAACCCATCGTGACACAAGTGGAGGAGGATGAGGCCAAAGTCTGGGCCACTATTTCCTGGAATGATGGCGTACAGCAACTAAAAGGACAGGTTGAGTCATATTTCCATTTGCAGCCCAGCCCTTATACCGGCTGGGACGTGGTGCAAACGTCGCTGCTGGATGATCTGCTGGCCTGACCTCTCCCCAATTATGCCCCAACCAAGCTGCTGATAACAGCAAATGCGAAGCGCAGAGGGCGGAGCCACCAACCCAAACAAGGAGTAAACAATGTTGCAGACAGATGTAGAGGTGCTCAAAGAGGCGCTGCAACACCATTGGCCGGGCCAACCGGGTGAAAAGGCCAAAGGGTATGTCGGCCAATTTTTTAATGGAACGCGCCTGGGAACAAAAATTTCAGCCCAGGTGGAGGGTAATCACGGCACTTACACCGTGACCATCCGAGCCGATGAACAGGGAGTCACTTCTGCTTGTAGTTGTTACATTGGTAAACACGGTTACTGCCACCACTGCGCGGCCCTGGCTATAACCTTCCTGAATGATCCGGCTTCCTTCCGCGAGATAAAAACCAAACCCCTGGCTGCGGTTCAAGGGTTGGCCGAACTGACTGAATATTTGCAGAGCATCACCCTCGACCTACTGCTGCAAGAATTGAAGACGCACGGCATTACCCAGAAAGCCTTTGCCGAGGGCATCGGGATGAACTCCCGCCATCTCTCCGCCGTTAAATCGAGCGAGTTAAGGAACCATTTCTACCACGAGTTGGGGGCGACGAAACTGGCTTGTTTGTGGGTGCTGGAACGTTTCGGTAAGGCCCACCCATGAGATCAAGTGGTACAGCCCCTAATCGAGACGAACAAATAGCTTCCTGGCGGGGCATCCTGACTCAATAATCTGTGCTCAAGAATATTGATACTGTACCTTGCGAACCAGAACTGCTCGAGTAAAATCTAGTAAAGACTCCCAACGAGCTTTTTCAATCCAACAAGATATTGGAGGAAGCTAATCTTGGCAGTTGACCAACAACCAATAATTTATCTCGATGCTTGTTGTCTTAACCGTCCGTTTGATGACCAAACTCAGGATCGAATTCGTCTTGAAACAGAAGCGATTGTCCTGATTATTAGACGCCTGCAAACACAGGAGTGGCTTTGGTTAGGAAGTGAGGTTTTGGATTTTGAAATTGAGCAGACGCCTGACACAGAAAGACGATTACGTGTACAATTATTGGCAGAATTTGTTTATCGCTCTATTGAAATTGGACCAGCCGAAGAAGATCGAGCCAGACAATTGCAGGCCCTGGGATTTAAACTTTGGGATGCTTTACACATAGCTTGCGCCGAACTGGGTCAAGCTGATGTTTTCTTGACGACTGATGACAAGCTGTTAAACCTGGCTCGTCGGCTGACAGGGCAACTTAACATACAAGTGGAGAACCCGCTTACTTGGTTACAGGAGGTATCGAAAGTATGATTGGACCAACAGCAACCCTAAATGAAATTCGTCAACTTGGTTTGAAGGCTCTGGTCAAAGAATTAGGGCCGGTTGGCTTCATCCGCTTTTTGCAGCAGTTTGAAACCGGCTATGGCGACTACACCATCGAGCGAGAAACCTGGTTGACCGAGACCGACCTGGACACGCTTATCGGCAAAATCCAGCAGCACCGACAAGCTTCGAACCCGGATGTCTAAATTATGAATTCCAAGCCATTGATTGCTCCCTGACCGATAAGGCGCAGGCGGCCACCTGGAAACAGGCGTGAGAGTTGGAACCGCCTTCCGAGGCATAATCACGCCCATATTAGAAGCGTCAAATCAAGGTGTGTTTTGGCTTCAAAAATAGCCTCGGAAAAGCAAAAAGAGGTCGAATTTATTGATAATTCGGCCTCTTTTTGTATGTTTTCGAAAACCGACCCCCTGGTTTATTTCCAGGGGTGTAAGACTTGGATGCCTCGGGAGAGACTCGAACTCTCACGTCCGTACGGACACAGGCCCTCAACCTGCTGTGTATGCCAATTCCACCACCGAGGCGTTTTATATCAATATCTGGCTAGATTATACTTTCTCTGCCCGTTTTGTCAAAGGGAAGACGGGGCGAAGAGGCGGCACAACCTGTCTGCCTCGTCTTACCAGCGATTTCTGACCTTGCCCAGCCCCCGCAGCACCCGCTCCGGCGTTAAGGGGAACTCGTTGAACCAGATGCCGATGGCGTCGAAAACGGCGGAGGCGATGACCGCGGCGTAGGGTAGATACGGCATTTCGGCCATGCCCCGGACGCCGTAAGGCCCATTTGGGTGGGGGTCTTCGATAATAATCGAGTCAATACGCTTGGGAATGTCATAGACGCCGGGAATGAGATAGGTGCTGAGGTGAGGGGTCAACACCTGCCCCTTTTCCACGCGAAAATCCTCCAGGATGGTATACCCGTGCGCCTGGACAATCGCGCCCTCGATCTGGCCGATGATTTGATCGGGATTGATAGCCCTGCCCACGTCGTCGGCGCAAACCACCCGGTTGACGGTGATAAAACCGGTTTCGGTGTCAACGGTCACTTCGGCCATTTGGGCGACGTAGCCGTAGGCAAAGTTAGGTACGCAGTAGCCGGTATCGGGGTCAAAGTTGGTTGTTTTGGGGGCCAGCCAGGTTGCTTCGGCAACGGCCGGGCGCTCTTCGGATTGCCATTTGCGCCGGGCAAAGTCGGCGGCCTCTTTAACGGCGTTGCCGGCCATAAAGGTCAAGCGGGATGCGCTGGCGCTGCCGGAGCTTTGGGTGAAAGCGGTATCCGATACTTCAAGCTTGACTTTGTCTAACTCTATGCCCAGGGTTTCGGCGGCGATTTGAGCCATCGCCGTATGGTGGCCCTGGCCCACCTCGGCCCCGGCAATCCGGAGGACAGCCTCTTCGATCTCACCTGCCCCGCGCAATTCCACCTCGGCCCAGCTATTCTCCTGGTAGCCAAAACTAAAGCCGATATTTTTGAAACCAGCGGCAAAGCCTTTGCCGCTGACCAGCCGGGGCAGCGGCTCCGGGAAATCGGGGTCATTTTCGCCGCGCGGGCCAATGCGGCTGGTCCAATTGGATTTCCAGGCTGTCTCGCGGATAACTTTGGCCATGCTGACCCCGCCGGGGATGGTCGTGCCGACAGAGGTCAACTTGTCTTCATCCAAAATATTTTTCAGCCGCAGCTCAACCGGGTCTTTGCCCAGTTTTTCGGCCAATTTGTTCATCTGCATCTCGGCGGCAAAGTGGCCCTGCGGCCCGCCAAAGCCGCGAAATGCCCCACTGACGAGGTTGTTCGTGTAAACGGCGTAAGCGTCCAGCTTCACATAGGGAAATTCGTAGGGACCGGTGGCGCACATC
This sequence comes from Chloroflexota bacterium, assembly GCA_016860845.1. The sequence continues at coordinate 43,942 of BOKF01000045.1, read as the reverse complement.
ACGGCGTTGCCCAGCACCTTGTTGCTGGTATACATGTAACCACCCGCATCGGAGATGATTTCGATTTCAGCCGCTACCAGCGTGCCATCCCTTTTAGCGCCCCACTTGGATTTGATAATCATTGGGTGGCGCTTGCAGTGACCAATGATCGACTCCTCGCGGCTCCAGATAATCTTCATGGGGCGGCGGTTGCCGTGCCGCTGGTACATGCGCAAAACGGCCAGAGCCAGAACAATTTGCACGCTCATATCCTCGCGCCCGCCAAAGGCCCCCCCAATCGCATCGTACACCACCCGAATCTTGTCAGGGGGCAAATCCAGGGCGTGGGCAATTTGCTGCTGGTCTTCCCAGGTCCACTGGCCGGCGCAGTGGACGGTAATCCGGCCCTCGTCGTCCATGTAGGCCGTCCCGGCTTCCGGCTGGAGGTAAGCATGCTCCTGGAAAGGGGTATGATAGACTCCCTCAATAATCACCTGGCACTGATCCCAGGCCGCATCAGCGTCGCCCTTGCGAATCCGTTTGTAATCGGCGATGTTGTTGAGCACGCCGGGATGCAACTGGGGAGCCTGGCCTGACATAGCCCAGACGGGATCATACACAATAGGCAGATCTTCATACTCCACTCGAATCAAGTCGCGGGCCTGGGCAGCAATCTTCTCATTTTCGGCGATGATTACCGCCACATTGTCACCCACAAAGCGGACAATATCGCCGCCTTTTTTGTTCGACCCCGGCCCGCACAATACCGGCTGATCCGGGATTTGCAGGCCGTACTGGTTAACCGGGACATCTTTCGCCGTGAGCACACCCATCACGCCGGGCAAAGCTTCGGCCTCGCTGGTGTCAATGCTGATGACATGGGCGTGCGGCCGGCGGGCAAAGAGGACTTTGAGCCACAATTCGTTTTCATGGCTGCGGTCGCCAGGGTAGAGCGTTTGTCCCGTTACTTTCCCCAGCGCATCAAGCCGTTTAATAGATTTGCCGATGGTTTGGTTAGACATAGGTCCGCCTATGGCGACCACTGACCCCCTCCCTGCCCTCCCCCTATTAGGGGGAGGGTTGGGGTGGGGGTCAGCGGTCATTTTATTTCGTATGCCTTCTCTAAAGCCTGTAAAATTTTGTAATACCCCGTACAGCGGCACAGGTTGCCGGTAATGGCCTGCTTGATTTCGTCGCGGGTGGGCCGCTGGCGTTCCTCCATGAGGGAGGCGCCGCTCATCAAAAAGCCAGGAGTGCAGTAGCCGCACTGCACGGCCCCCTCATTAATAAAAGCTTGCTGAACCGGGTGCAGCTTGTCGCCTTCACTTAACCCTTCGAGGGTAACAATCTGGCTGTTGTGGGCACGAGGGGCAGGGACCAGGCAGCTCATCACGGCAATACCGTCCAGAAAGACCGTGCAAGCGCCACATTCGCCCTCAGCGCAACCCTCCTTAGTGCCGATCAAACCGGCATCCTCACGGAGCATGCGTAACAGGGTTTTGTCATTGGCCCCGTGAATAAAGCGGGCCTCACCGTTGATCGTGGTGGCAATCGGTTCGTCGGCGGTTTCGGTGTGGACAATTGTTTCCTCATCGCCGGCTGGGGGGAAATGGCCGTTGCTGCTGCCCCAGAGCATAACCGGCTTGGGCGGTAAGGTATCAGACTCTGTACCCTCGGCTAACATTTCCAGGGCATGGCGGGTCAGCGTTTCGCTCATATAGCGCCGGTATTCGGCCGACCCCCGCACGTCACTGATTGGGCTGATTGTTTGCGCGGCCAGCGCCCCCGCCCGCGCCATAACATCGCGGGTCAGCACCTTGCCGGTCAGAAAACGCTCGGCGTCGGTGGCCCGGACGATCGTCGGGGCGACGCTGCCCAGGGTGATGCGAGCCTGGGTCACCGTATCGGCAAACATACTCAAGACAACCGCCACATTGACGATGGAGATGGCCTGCGCCCGGCGCAGCCCTAATTTGACAAAGGTGCCGATCTGGTGGGAAGCCAGGGCCGGAAAGGCGATATCTACCAGCATCTCATCCGGCTCGAGCACGGTTTTGCGAACCCCCAGGAAAAACTCTTTGAGGGGCACGGTGCGGCTGCCGTTGATACTTTGCAGCGTAACCGAGGCATCCAGGGCCATGAGCGGGGTAATTGTATCGTTGGCCGGGGAAGCTGTGATCAGATTTCCGGCCACTGTGCCGCGATTACGAATCTGCGGCGCGCCGACTTCCCAGCAGGCTTTGGCCAGGGGAAAGGCCCGATTACAGCACAACGTTGAGCCGACCACCTGGTTGTGAGTAACCATCGGCCCCAGGTGAATCCGCCGCTGCTCGTCCTGGGTAATTGTATCTAGATTGGGCAGACGGGAAATATCAATAATAACTTTGGGCGAGCGCACGCCGCGCTCAATCTCAATCAGGAGATCGGTCCCTCCGGCAATCAGCCGGGCTTCGCTGCGGTGGTCGAACAAAAGTTGCAGGGTTTCGTCGAGGGAGCGGGGAGTATGGTACATTTGCCACATGGCATCATCCTACATCTGCGTAAGGTTAAGGTTAGTACTAATAACCTGAGTTCGGCGAAATGTCGAACTGAGGTTAATAATACTTTAAAGGTTCATTTCTTTCAAAAAACGGCAGATTAAACGAACAGTGACACTAGTTGGAACTTATCCACATCCACCAGTCCGTGATCGGTTAGCTTGAGGGAAGGGATGACCGGCAGGGCCAAAAAACTCATGGCCATAAAAGGATCATGCAGCGGCGACCCCAACTGATGCGCCGCCCGGAGCATGCCGTCCATCTGCTCCCTGACTCGCTCGATGGGCTGGTCGCTCATGAGGCCGGCAATGGGCAAAGGGAGTTGGGCTAAAACGGTATCGCCGTCGGCGGCGGCCATCCCACCCTGCGACTCGGCCAGCGCGTGGGCGGCGGTCAACATACTTTGCCTATCTACGCCGATAACCACCAGGTTATGATGATCGTGGGCGATGGTGCTGGCAATAGCTCCGCGCTGCAAGCCCAGGCCGCGCACCAACCCCTGGCCCACGTTGCCGGTAGCCATGTGCCGCTCGATGACAGCCATTTTCAAAATGTCACGCTGGGTATCGGCAACCACCTGGCCGTCGGCCTGGGGCGTCGCCTCAATCAAATGTTGGGTAATCAATTGGTCGCGAATAGTTCCGATAACCCGCACTTGGGCCCCCTCCACCGGCAGGGCCAGGTCTACTTTGCTCCAATCCACGTTCATGGAACTGCGCAGCGCCATGCGCCGCGCCGGACGTTCCCAGGGAAGCATAACCCCGTCTTGCGCCGCCAGCTTTCCCCCGCGATAGACCTGCTCGGCCACCGGAGCCTGCAAATCGGAGAAGACCATCAGATCGGCCCGGCGGCCCGGAGCAATCGCTCCCCGGTCGTCCAGGCGGAAATATTCGGCTGGATTGAGGGTGGCCATGCGGAAAGCGGTCATGGGCGGCACACCCTCGGCGATGGCGGTACGGAGCATAAAGTCAATATGACCTTCCTCCAGCAGATCGGCGGGCTGGCGGTCGTCGGTGCAAAAGCAGAGACGGCGGGCATTGTCAGGGGTAATCAGCGGGAGCAGGGGCTTGAGGTTGTGGGCGTTGGTGGCTTCACGAATGAAGATGTACATGCCCAGGCGCAGCTTTTCCAGGGCTTCCTCGACGGTGGTACATTCGTGGTCGCTGCCAATGCCGGCGCTGACATAAGCATTCAAGTTTCGACCGAGCAGGCCGGGACAGTGCCCATCTTTGACCCGCTCATGAAACGAGCGAATCTTGTTCAGAAGCCCTTCATCTCCGGCCACGACGCCGGGGAAATTCATCACCTCGGCCAGGCCGATGACAAACTCCTCGTGCTGCAGCGGCTCCAAATCGTACCAAGCCAGGGCCGCACCGGTGGTTTCCATGTGGGTGCTGGGGACGCAGCTCGGCGCGTTGACGTAAACGCTGAGCGGGTTATACTTGGCCATGGCCAGCATGTAACGAATACCTTCCAGGCCCAATACGTTGGCAATTTCATGCGGGTCGGTGATGACGGTCGTGGTGCCGGCCGGGACAACCGCACGGGCAAATTCAGGCGGCGTAACCATGGCGCTTTCGATGTGAACATGGCTGTCAATCAAACCGGGGGCAACGTAACGCCCGTTCAGGTCAACCGTTTGCTGCGCTTCATACTCGCCCAGACCAACAATGTGGGATTGGGCAATGGCGATATGGGTTGGGATAATTTCGCCGGTGAAAAGGTTGAGGATGCGGCCGTTTTTGAGCAAGAGGTCGGCGGGTTCGTCGCCTCGAGCAATTTTGATAATTTGGGCTAGTTCCATCCACGCCTCCATAGGGAAGGGGCGGTAGACCGAAACAAGGGGGAGCCAGTCTACCGTAGACCGTTTGTTGCGTGTAATTATAGTTCGGGTGTTATTCCCACGTCAACCATGGCTGTTTGAGATAATTGCCTCCCGTTTCTAGCGCAGGCGCAACTTATCGGTCACCAGGCTGGCGGCGAAGGTTTTTTGCCCGGCGGTGATAAAGTCAACCGTAACCAGGGTGTCGCCGTCGCTGGGAGTGGCCGCGACCACAAAACCGGGGCCGTAACTGGTATGTTCAACTTCCATTCCCACCCTAAAAGAGACAGGTTGTTTAGCTTGAGGTGCGGCAGGCGCTGAAACAGGGGCGACAACTTGATACTGCCGGTCTTCCCACAAATCGGCGTACAGCTTGAAATTACTGTAACTCTGGGCCTGGCGAGCCAGGGCTGTTGCCGCAGCCCTGGCCTGGCTAATTTTTGAGCGTAGCTCTGCCGCTTTGATACGCTGGCTGGCCCGGCTCAATTTCTGGTCTATATCTTGAAAAATGGGCTTGGGCGTCTCCAGCGACAGGTCTACCAAAATCAGGTCAATGCCATGCGCCTGGCAGACCTCGACCCGCGCATCATCGCGGACACGCTGTTGGGCCTCTTCTTCCAGACTGAGCCGCCGCCGCCGCTGCTTAATTTCAGCCCCTTCAAAGCGCACGGCGACCCCAATCTGGGGGTAGAGCAAATCCAGCTTGAGCCGCCGATTCGTCGCCGGGTTGACCAGCCACTCCGGGGAGACATTCAGTTTGGTCTCGAACTCGGTAAAAACGCGGGCAAAAATTTCGCGCCAACCGTTGGTGATTTGCCAGGTAGGTAAGTTGTCAATCTGTATTGCCATTCCTATCTCCCTTATGAAGTAGACAGTAGACGGCAGACAGTAGACAGGGGAAGAAATTCTCCCCGTCTACCGTCTACTGTCTACCCTCTACTTACTGTAGCACGCCTGTTCTGATAAGTCAATGCTTGCCCTACGTTTGCCCTACGCCAAATGGCTTAGGCGAGGCAGTCCAAATCGTCGCTTATTAGCCGATGCAAAAAAACCAAATTAACCTTATACTAAGCCCAACAAATCGCGAGCACCTCGCGCATCTCCTTCCTTCTTTCGCCCAGAGGTTGGCCGTTCCCACCAATCTCTGGGCAAAATTTTTTAAAGACCCACTCGATTGTGGGTCGTAGGACAAGTTGTCAACTTGTCCTACAGAACTGCCTAATTTGGGGACAACCCCGCCCTTGTTTTTTTCATTGACTCCACCCCCGGCTCATGCTATGATAGGCTTACCCATTTTAAAAACTTAAAACCGGCAGCCATCTTGGAGGGAAAATGTATAACCAGAAGTATCATCAATTGGATACGCTCTACAATCACAAATACGGCTTCCATATCACCGGCCCGCGGCAGGATGCCTTTGATGCAGTTTTCCGCCTCCGGCCTAAGGTGGTCAAAACCCTGGATTTTAGTGTTGACGTGATGAAACGTATCCGCCAGGAAATCCCGGATGTCTTTCTCATTGGACGTTTGTTTGTCCACCCTCAAGATTTTGGGCAGTTGAGCGGCGGCACCGCCGAGGCGGCCCACCGAAAAGGGATCGAGATGGCCGAGCGGATTTTACGGGAAGAAGTCAACCGGGACATTCATCACATTGATGGCCAACCCATCTTTCACGCCTGGGAGTCGCTGAATGAGGTTTTTCCCGAATGGACCGACGAAAATACCCAAAAGCTCTACGACGAGTACCAGGTGGCCTTTGGCGAAAAGATGCTGGCGGCCGGTTTCGAGCCGGTGGCCTTCAATTTTGGCCAGGGCAACGGCAGCGGCCCGCAGTGGCTAAAATTGTACCCCGGCACGTTGGAAACATACAAATATTTGGGCTTCCACGAATATGATTGGCCGGCGATGGACCGCCTGCACCAGCTTGGTTTGAACGGGCCGGTTGAGCTGCACAACCGCGTCCCCGGCGGCGCGGGGCGCGGCAATGACGGCATGTGGCGCTGCCTGCGCTACCGCCGGGTGATGAATAACGGCATCCGCCAGAAATACGGCGACAAGCACACCATTATCATTACCGAGTGCGGCATGACCCAGGGCGTCTGGGGAGGAGCGGCGCTGGATATTGGCCCGTGGGCCAAAGAGTGTACCGTGCCGCCCGATATCCCCGGCGGCGTGGTCTCGACGCCTATTCCGGTAGAAGACTACTGGCAAAGCCTGCTCTGGTACAACGGCGAGTTAATGCAGGATGATTTTGTGCTGGGCGCGTGCCTGTTTGTGACCGGTGCGTCGGGCAAGCCGGAATGGGAGACCTTTGAGCACCTGGGGCCGATTATGGACCGGCTGGCCGCCTTTCAGCAGGTGATCAGTTCCGACTTTTTGACCCAGACGCCGCTGCCTGCCCCCTTGCCAATAGAAACGGGCGTGAGTGCGCTGGGTGCTGTGGCCATGTCGGCTGCTGCGCCGGTGGTGGAAGCAGCCAGCTTTGCCCCGGCGCGGACGCCTGAAGTGACTATGGCCGCCGCTGTCCCGCCCGTCTCTGCGCCGCCAGCCAGCCGGTGGACCTATACCCTGACCCCTGGCCAGGGCCTGCCCCTGCTGGTGGGCGACATTGGGGTCAAAAACGAGCGGGTGGTGGTGGTCAAGCCGGACGGGGTAGTGGATCAATTGACCAGCGGTAGCAAGCCCGAACACGGCCCTGGCGGGTTTGAGACATACGCCAACGTTCCCGGTACTTACAAAATCCAATTCATGGGCCAGAGTTTCGAGATTCCGCTCAGCGGCCAGCAGTTCACCAAAATCATTTTCAACCAGATGGCCAACCCTGACAGCGTGCAGGTCAGCCTTACCTTCCGGGATGGCCGGAACACCTACGCGGTTGGGGAAAAAGTTTTTGTCAGTATAGAGGTGGTGAACGTGACCAGCGAGCCGGTGCCCTTTGGCATTCTGGGCCTGCTGACCAGCACCGGCCAGTTCCAGACCAGTTGGGATAACGGTGTTATTCAGCCCGGCCAAACCTTTCGCCACGAAGACGGTCTGGCCTTTAACGCGCCAGGGGCGTACAAGCTTCAGCTTTCCATCTGTTTCAATCGCAAAGACGCCTGCCTCAGTTCGGACCAGGGCTGGAAGCGCTTCGAGCCGGGGTTGGATGTTATCGTGCAGTAGCCGGAACTGATTATCCTTACCCCTTCAGCCACAGCACGATGATCTGGATGGCCGTCCTGATGAAAAAAGGCACGACGATCGCTCCAGTCCAGTAGCCTAGATGATACCAGAGGCCCGTATTGACCGGTGCCCAAGCGTAACGCCCCGTAAACCAGACTAAAATACCGTTCTGAATCCAGAAGAAGCCGTGCAGGAGGGCGCTGCCGAAACCGTAAGTTTGGGCCGGGTCAATTTCGACCCAAAAATAGGCCACTACCAGCAGCACGATAGCCAGGACGATGAGCGGCAGTTGGTTGATCATCTCCAGGATAAGGGCGAGCACGAACCTGCCGATAGCCCGGCGGTCGAGTTGGGTGAGGCTTAGCAGGGCTTTCTGGATGGCCCAGGCCACCGCCCTCCAGCCTCGATTGGGTTTATAGTAGCGGTCAAACCGGCCGCTATCGGTGGGCGTAAGATGCTGTACTCGCGTTTCCAGTTGGAGGAGTGCGGCATAAATAGCGTCGAAGCGTGGGTCGGTTACGCCGGCCCATTTTGATACAATCGCGAACCGGCCTTCATGGTTGCCCAGCTTAAGCGTGGGCTGGCTCTCGTCGGGCTGCCCCGGCCGGTCGGCAGGCTTGATCGTCGCCAGATCATGCTCGATGCAAAGGTCCAGCAGGCGGCGCACCTCGGCCCCAGCCAGCTTGAATTCATAGCGCTGCTCCTGCTGGCCGGGAGCCACTATTTGGACCAGCACCTGTCCCGTGCCATAGATAAAGATACGCCGGCCGCCATGCAGGGCTTGTACGTCGTCCAGTTCCAGGCTGGCCCCGGGCCAGGCTGCTTTTGGGCCAAGAAAGATGCCGGTGGTGTTGGTCATGTTTGGTTCGAGTTGGACACGGCTAGAAACAGCTCACTTTTTCAAAGGCCTGGCTGATGAAAAAGCGGTAATGGTCTCTGATCGTTTGTGCGGTGATGTCGGGCCGGCCAAAAGGGGGAAAGAAGGCCGCCCATCCGGCCAGGTCAGCGCCGGCCAGGCGAACCAGGCGCAGGGCAGCGGCGAGGTCCCAGTAAGGCAGATTCGTGTAATCAATATCTATCAGGGCTTGATAATGATGGGTGAAGGAATCCATCGCCTCGCGGCCAAATATCCAGAGAAGGTCCAGGCGGCTGATCGCCAGATCGGCCAGCGGATCGCCTAAGCTGGCATCCTCCCAGTCAATCACAGCGGCGAGCCGGCCATTCCGCCACAAGATATTGCCAGGCCAAAAATCGCCGTGCAGCAGGACGGGCGTATTCCGCTGCGTTAAGGGCCAGACGGCGGCTAGCGTCTGGCGAATTCGCCCTTCGTCCAGGCCTGGATCAACGATTGGGGAGTGTGGGCCAAACTGCTCGGCAAATCCGGGGACCCGGCGGGGCAGGAACGATAAATCCGGCGTCGAGCCGTCCACCCGGTGAATTTGGGCCAGATGCGCCGCCAGTTGAAGGGTGAAATCGGCTAAATCAGCCGGGACGAATTCCGGCTCGCCTTCGATATATTCGACGACCAGATAGGGCGTGGGAAAAATCCGGCCGGAAGGATCGAAATAGTACGGCCTCGGTGTGGCCAGGCCCAGGGAGTGCGTGGTCTGCAGGAGCTTGAATTCGTCTGCGGCGGCGTGCGGGTTTTGCTTGAGGGCTGCCTCCCCCGGCCGGCGGAGGATTAGCCTTTTCCTTTGGCCGTCCGGGTCTGCCAGCTCAAAGGCCGTCATCTCGGCGGAGATGCCGCCTGTTAAGGGCCACATGCGCAGCAGTTTGTCCTGCGGGGCAATCTTTTGGATCAATTGGGCGAGCTTTTGGTCTTCGGAAGATAGGGTCATGAGGGGATTTTCGGAGATGTTTACTCAGGCCTTAAGCAGCTCTCGCTCTACTGTTTTGCCTGTCTCTGCTTCCATAATAGATTGCCGCAAATGTTCGGCATTAAAAGGATTAGATAACAGATAGGGCGCTTCTTTCCAGGCGTTAAATTCCTCGAGCGGCATAATTACAATTTGCTGGCCCATATCGGTACTGATAATCGTCGGTTCTACATCAGTAATGGCCTGCTCAATGATTTGCTCTAGGTTTGCCTTAGCTTCAGTTAAGGTTACTGCATTCATCTTATCACCCTTATGGACAAAGATTAACCTATGAAAGCTATTACCACTTACCCGACCGATGCGGTGAAGGAAGGAACGAAGATATGGCCCAAGTAAAAGTCTATTATGATAAAGTAGGAAATACGCTGACGGTCTGGTTTGATGACCCAAAGAAAGAATATATTTCGGAAGAAACGGGCGAAGAAGTAATTTTAATGAAAGACAGAGAAGGACGGGTCATCGGGTTTGAAAAACTGAACTTTTCGATAACAGAGACGGAACAGTTACAAGTCGCCTTTGAGGCGATGGCAGTTTAAGGTCTTTAATTGAGGTTAGCGTTTGGAAGCAACCTTCTGGGTAAGTGAGGCCGCGCTTAACGCCCATGAGTTTACCCGCCTGCGGCTGGGCAAAGATATTCTCATTATACATCAACTCTGCCAACAAAGTAAGGTTGAAAATAGGAAGGGTAGCAGGTCGGGTACAACGAATTGTTTGCTGGATTTCTCACAGGTCATCTACTCAGTCAGCACCGCCCGCACCTCTGGTAAACCGAGAATTGAAGCTCGAAAGTCAGGTGGCGTGTGCCGGCTGATATAGTCAATGATTTCGCGAGCCTGTTGGCGCAACTGTTTAGCCTGGGCCGGGTCGGGTTCAAGCCGGCTGAGGGCGAACAGAATGGGCCACAACCAGCGCCGTGAGCCCATTTCTTCGGCGATGGCGCGGGCTTCGAGCCAGCAGTCGCGGGCGGCGTCGGGTTGATTTTGGCCTAACAACGCCTGGCCGCGAAAGTAGAGGGTCGGGAGGTGATAGAGCCGGATCTCATGTTGCTCTAAGGTCGGCAGATAGGCCGCCGTCACGTCGAGGGCCTGGGCGTAATCTTCTTGCTGAACGGCTAACTCGGCCTCGACCACCGGCAGGTATAAGGCCCAAACCGGATGCGCCGCTCGTAGGGGGTCCAGGCGAGCCTGGTCAACCAGAGCTTGCGCCTCGGTAAGCTGACCTTGCCAGAGGTGAAGCTGGGCCAAAACGGCCAGAATGTGGACCCGAAACATGGGGAATTGCGCATCCGCTTCAAGGGCCAGGCGGGCCAGCGCCAGACCTCGCTCGATCAACCCCAAGGCTCCGTAGGCCAGGCCCAACTGCGCTCTCGAATAAGTGAGGGGCAGTGGATAGCCGCCCTGTTCTCCCAGCCGGACGACGTTCTCTAAAACCAGCAGCGCCTGGTCCGGCTGACCGCGTTCCCAATAGGCATTTTCGGTGAACCCTCGGCTTTGCCACTGCCCCCAAACATTGTTGATCTCTTGACTGATCTGATACGCCTCCGCCGAGAGGGCCAACCCCTGCTCGTACTGCCCCATAAAGATCAGGTTGCCCATCAACTTCGATAGCGCATCAACTTCCATCGAGCGATTACCCAGGGTTCGCCATCGTTGGGCGGCTTCCGTCGCCAATTCCACGCAATGTTTGAAATTCAGGGTATCGGTATAACTCAGCGCCAAATCGCCCACAATGAAAGCAATCTGTTCAGACAGGTCGAGCTGATGAGCCAGGGCCAAAGCGCGTTCCCCGGCAGCGATGCCTTCTTGAAATCGCCCCCCACTGAACATGTAAACTTGCATCATCCGCCAGAGGATTTTGGTCTCAATCACCTGGTCGTCAATGGTCTGAGCCAGGGCTAAAGCTTGCAACAACAGGCTTTCGGCCCGCTTTGATTGAAACAAGGGTGAGCCGCCGACGGCCAGAATGGTAACTTGAGCCATCAACGCGGCCAGTTCGACGGGCGGCGCATGGTGCTGTTTGGCGATTTGTCCCAATTCCTCATAGATCGCCAGCGCCTGATCGAACTGCTCATTCAGTTCCAAAGCCCGACCCAATTGGGTGTAGAGATGCTGATAAGCCGGCGGCTCTAGCGCCGGGATGGTCGGCGAGTCCAGAAGTCGGCGGGCCGTTTGGTAGTGGTTAAGGGCTTCGCTGGCCGCGGAAAGCGCGAAGGCGGCATCGCCGGCGGCGACACTGTATTGAAAGGCCGCTTTGACGGCTCCGGCCTTGAGGGCATGGTAGGCCAGCCGGGCCGGACCGGTCTCATCCAACACCGTCATGGCCCGGCGATGGAGGATGCGCTTGCGGGCTGTGCTGGTCTCTTCATAAAGCACGTCCCGAATCAGGTCATGGGCAATCAGGTAGGTGGGGATCAAATCCGCTCGTTCCAGCAGCAAGCGCCGTCCGACCAACTCTTCCAGCGCCTCCAAAGCGTCCATTTCAGCTACCGCAGACACCTCACACAACTGCTCAAAGGTGGCCCCCTGGCCCAACACGGCGGCACTGGTGAGCAGCGCTTTGGCTGTTAGGGTCAGCCGGGCCAGACGATCCAAAATGGCCTGCCGCACCGAGGTGGGAATGATGCGCAGAAATGGAAAACGCCCGCTGGTCTCACCGGCTAAGGTGCGCCACATCAACCCTTTAGTGCCATCAGCGGTTTGTCCCGGAACCAACACATGTTGCTCCAGCAGGGCTTTGATCGTCTCCGCAACGAAAAAGGGATGGCCGCCGGTTTCGATATGGAGGGCCTCGGCAAAGGCATCGAGCTTGAGGGGGATCGGGCCGGTGTCGCCCGAAACATCGGGCGATGGTGACACCTTGAGGTGATCAGCCTGTAAAGCCGTGATCAAGGCCAACGTGTTTTCACGAGTCAGATAATGAAGGTTGAGCCGGGTGACGGTAACATCCGCTTTGAGGCGGGCGAGCCAATGTTGTAAATCGGACGTTGCGGCAAACGCTTCGTTACGGGCGCTCAGCAGAAGTAGTATTGGCGTTCGGGTTTCATTCCAGCGGGATAGGGCAAATTGCAGCGCATCCAGCGAGGCGAGGTCGGCCCATTGGGCGTCGTCAAGAAAGAACAGCAGTGGGGCGCGGCGGGCCAAGGCCTGTCCCAAGCGGGTGATGGCTTCAAACAGCCGGGTCTGGGCCGTAGCCTCATCCGGCTGCGGTTGGGCTAAATCGGGGTAGCGATCATGCAGTTCGGGCAGGAGGCGGCTCAACTCGGCCAGCCAGATATCGGACAACAGGTCGTCGGGGGCGTTTTCGCGGGCCAGACGGGCACGGAGACATTGAATGAGGGGCTGGTAGGGCAGCCGCCCCCCGGCCTCGAAGGCGCGGCCTGACAAAATGTCCGCGCCCTGCGCCGTGGCCCAGGTGAGAAACTCGGTTGCCAGCCGGGTTTTGCCGATGCCGGCTTCGCCCGTTAGCAGGGCCACCTGAGCCTGTCCCCGGCTGGCCTGAGCAAAGATTGCCTGCAACCGCTGAAGCTCATGGGTGCGGCCCACAAAGGTTAAATCGGCCGGCGCGTGGACCGGGGCAGGCGCGTTCGGCTGCCGCTGCGGCGCGGCGCCGGCCCGGATTCGGGCCGCGAGGGCTTCGATTTCCGGCGAGGGGACGGCCCCAAATTCATCAACCAGCATCGTTTGATAGCCGGCATAGGCTTGCAGGGCCGCAGCCCGGTTATGGCCGGCGAAATAAAGCTGCATCAGGCGCGAGGCGGCAGCCTCGCTAAAGGCATCGTGGCTCTGCCAACGGGTGGCCGTTTCGATGCCATTGGCCAGATCGCCCCGCTCGAAATAACCCTGGGAAAGCGCCTCAAACAAGCGGCTGACCCGGCCATGCCAGAACTCCCGCTGCAAGGTAACCCAGTCGTCGAAGGTGGGGGTATCGGGCAGGGTGAAGCCCTCCAAAAAATCCCCACGATAGCGATCCAGCGCCGTTTGGAGCTGCGCGATCAATTGGTCGCCGGCTTGCTGGTTGGAGTCCCGCTCCAGCGTATTCATTGCCGCTTGCAGCAGATGGAGGTCGAAATCAAGGTCGAGGGCGGGGTCAAAACCCAGCGTTTGACGCTCGACGATCAAATACGCCCCGGCCAGGGTGTCCAGCACCGCCCGTAGATGAACCAGGCTGGTGCGCAGCATCGTGCGCCCCCGGCCGGCATCACTTTCGGGCCAAAAGAGGGCCGTCAACTTTTCACGCGGCTGCTGCCCGCCTTCCGTCGCCAGATAAATCAGCAAGGCCAGGGCCTTCCGCGTCCGAAAGGTGAGCGGCTGGCTGTCGTAATAAATCTCCGGCGGGCCGAAAAATGATAATTTCAGGCGGTTCATATTTGAACTTGTCCTGTTGTCCACGTTTTTGTCAACGCTTTTTCAACGTTAGGGGGGATATAATGGCAATTAAGTATGGGTAATCACTCCCCATTATATATCAAGGGAAGGAGGATGTCAGATATTAAGAATTGTGAATGATGAATAGCCAATTGTGAAGGGTGAAGTTTGTTTTCACATTCACACCATTCGTGTACCTCAACAGCAGTAAATAATCTAATCACGTAACGCAGCCGAGCCGCAACCGAATTTTGACAGGATTTACAGGATTAACAAGATTTTTAAAATTTTTTGTAGTAATCAGAACGATATCAGAATCATATGTACGCTCGCCCCGCGATAAATCGCAGGGCTATCAAACAACGCCCGATGAATCGGGCTAAAAGTAAGCTTCAAGCCGGATTCATCCGGCGCAGTGCAATAGCGCGGCGATTTATCGCCGTGCGAACACTCTGATATCATTTTGACCCCTACAATTTTTAAAATTTTTCCTATCCTGTAAATCTTGTTAATCCTGTCTAATTCATTTTCGCGGACAACGCAAATTTGTAGCAGTAATAACATAATGCAAAAGGAGAGCAGACAATGTCAACAGAAATTAATAAAGCCGTGGCCATGCGTTGGCAGGACATGTTTCGTAGTTCACAGGAAGATTTATCTAAGTTGGATGAATTCCTTGCCGCCGACTTTGTGTCGCACAATACGCCGCCCGGACTGGACCCAGGCATCGAGGGGGTCAAACAGATGGTCAGCATCTTCCAGAACGCCTTTCCTGACATGGCAGGTGCGGTTGAAGATGTGGTCGCAGAAGGGAATAAGGTGGCGGTTCGCTTTTCCGGGACCGGCACGCATCAGGGGGAATTCTTTGGCATCCCGCCGACCGGTAAGCCGATCAGGACAACGGGGATCAACATCTTCCGCCTCGAGGCTGGCAAAATTGTCGAACATTGGAACAACGCCGACGACCTGGGTGTGTTGCAGCAACTGGGTGTCATTCCATCATAACGCTGTCATGGCAGCCGCACCCTTCGATATACTTCGTTACTCAGGATGCGGCTGCCATAACAGGCGTATGGTTGCAATCAGCCATCGCCGGCTATTTTCCAGGAGGCTTCAACTATGACCGTAACAGGTAAACCTGCAGTAACCGGACTATATCATGTCGGCTTACACGCCAAAGACCCAAGCCAAATGGCGGCATTCTACCGGGATGTGATCGGGATGCAAATTGTCAGCAACGTAGATGTCCCCTCTGCCCAGATGATTTTTTTGAGCAGCCGGCCCCATGAAGAAGCCCACGAGCTCGTCTTTACCTCAAACCCTGAGGGGGCTCATGTCGCCTTCAAGGTTGAGACGCTGGCCGATCTGCGGGCGTTTTACCAACATATCGTCGAGAAGGGCCTGCCGATCGAGGCGGCATTTAACCACGGGGCGTCGCTCGCTTTTTATTTTCGTGATCTCGAAAGCAATCTGATCGAGATCTACTGGCCCACCAATTTAGCCTCTAGGCAACCCGACAGTTATCCCATTGATCTGACCTTACCGGAAACAACCTTACTGGAAACCATGGCAGAACAGGCGGCCCGGACAGAGGCTGCCCAACCAGACGGCAGACCACCTGGCCAGTAGGAAATAAAGCGATTATTCAAAAAGTGTATAAAGTCATCAACTCCAATACCCTGGCTGATTGGGCTACGAACAGTTTACGAACAGTTTTTGAGACCGGTTCCAAACAGTCATAACCTATACTTGAAATATACAACAATTTAGTTCAACGAATAAGGAGAAAATACCATGTCAGCAGAAAACAAACTGATTGTTCAAAAAGTGTATGGGGTTATCAACGCCAATGAGTTGGATGGCCTGGATGCGTTGATCGCCACCGATTTAACCGATCACAACCCCACCCCTGGCGTAGCCCCCGGCCTGGCCGGCACCAAACAGACCTTGAGTATGTATCACGCCGTCTTTTCCGACTTACGGGTAACGGCTGAAGATATAATTGCCGATGGGGATAAGGTGGTGGTTCGCTTGGCCGTGAATGGCACCAATACCGGCGAGTTTATGGGCCTGCCGCCAACCGGCAAACAGGTCACGATGAGCGGGATTGAGATGTTTCGACTGGCGGATAGCAAGATCGTGGAACGCTGGGCCGAGTTTGATATGATGAGCTTGATGCAGCAGCTTGGGGCGATGGGGTAATCAATAACCGATTAGGGGGAATCTTCAAATGAAGAAAGTATTGAAATGGCTTGGCCTGGGGCTGGCTGGCCTGGTCGGATTGATCATTATTGCCGTGGTTGTCGTCATTGTGGTTAGCAGCCAGCGGGTCAATGCCACGTATGATATTGCCGTTGAACCTGTTGAAATTCCAGATGACGAAGAAGCTGTGACCTGGGGCGAGCATGTGGCCATTGTACGGGGCTGCACCGATTGCCACACCAAAAATCTGGCGGGCGGAACCTTGATCGACGAGCCGGCCATTGGGCAAATCAACCCCAGTAACCTGACAGCCGGTGCAGGGGGGATTGGGGGGAGTTATACCGATACCGATTGGATCCGGGCTATTCGGCATGGGGTTGGGCCGGATGGCAAGCCTTTGATCTTTATGCCCTCGCAGGAGTTTTATTTCTTGAGCGATGAGGATTTAGGAGCCTTAATTGCCTATCTCAAAACCGTCCCGCCCGTTGATAACCAACCCCCGGCCATTACCATCGGCCCGCTCGGCCGGGTGCTGTTTCTGGCCGGGCAGCTTGATTTGGTCCCGGCGGAAAAGATTGACCACGAGGCGCCCCGGCCGGTTAGCCCGGACCCAGGGGTGACGGCTGCCTATGGGCAGTATCTGGCTGTGGGCTGTGTTGGCTGTCATGGGTCTGGTTTCTCCGGGGGATCCATCCCCGGCGTCCCACCGGAGTGGCCTCCTGCGGCGAACTTGACCCCCGGGGGAGACCTGGCGAATTGGAGCGAGCAGGAGTTTATTGAGACCCTGCGTACAGGTCTCACCCCTGAGGATAGGCAGCTTAAGGCCCAATATATGCCCTGGCCGACCTACAGCCAGATGACAGATGACGAATTAAAAGCGGTCTGGCTCTATCTGCAATTGCTCCCGGCCAAAGAGACCGGGAATCGCTAATAGGTGTAACAGACCATGCAATTCAAATGGTACGATAGCACCTACGAGACCATTTACCAGGCTTCATCTGTTTTTCCGCGTTAGCTACAAAAGATAGTGAAACCCATTGGCCGGATGATCGAGCTGTAGCAGTTGAAACGCTTTCAGACGATGTGAGTGCTCTTTCGTTTAGGGCCGGTAGTAGCCGGGCTGATTAGCTTGGGGCTGTATGGAGTATTAAGCCTGATCGGGTATCCAATCCAATAAATCAGCCCAGCCAGCTAACTATTGAGTCTGCTTCATTTTTGAAGTTTATCACCCCTTTAGGAATGATATACTCCATCTTTGTAACCTATTATCCCGCCAGTTGCTTGCCGCCCCACCTGTCACCTTCAAGTATAAAGCCAAATCCGGAGAAGTCAACGGGGATTTTGCCGCTGCGGCGGAGGGGAAGGTTGGAAGGCTGGAAGATTGGATAAAGAGATTTTTCCCTCCTTCCAACCCTCCATCCTTCCCAACACTTTACGAAACTTGCTGGTCGTCAATCCTCGGCAGGAATAAGCGGCAACGCCATCTCGTGCCAGTGGAGGCCGCCGTGGGTGGACCGGGACTCGCCGCGATAGAGAAAGCCAAAGCGTTGGTAGTAGGGAACCAACCCGGCCCGGCACATCAGCAAAATCTGTGCTTTGCCGAGCTGCCTGGCCCACTCAATGAAGCGGCGCATGAGGCCGGCGGCAAAGCCGCGTTTTTGAAAGCGGGGATGGACGGCCAGGGAGAAGACGACGATGTTCCGGCCCTGCGGTTCGTGGCCGGCCATATCTTTGAACGCTTCGTCGCTGAGATCGTCTTTTGAGGTTGAGCCGCTGTTGATAAAGCCGACGATTTGGCCGTCCAGGCTGGCGACGAGAAAGCCCTGGGGGTACACCTCGATGCGGGTCGCAATCCGTTCTCTGGTTGCTCCTTCCGGACCGTAGCAGGCCGCCTCGATTTCGGCGCAGCGGTCGAGGTCGGCGGGGGTGACTTGACGAATGACCAGTTCAGACATGCTCACCCCACGACTTTTAAGACCATCTTGCCGTGGGTGTGTCCCTGCTGGCCCCGGCGGTGCGCCTCAGCCGCATCTTGGAGGGGAAACACAGTGTCAATCACCGGCCTGAGCTGCCCGGCGTCCACCAAGGCGGCGATTTCGGCTAATTGGGCGGCATGGGGATCAACAAAAACGTACCTGGCCTGCACCCCGTAAGCGGCTGCTGTTTCGGCGGATAGATCCCGCAGAATGGAAACCAGCACCCCGCCCTTTTTCAGAACCTGCCAGGAGCGTTCCCGCGTTTCCCCGGCCAGCGGGTCGAACACGACATCCACCTCGCGGACCACCTCCTCAAAACGAGTCGTCTGGTAATTGATAAAGTGATCCACCCCCAGCTCGCGCAGAAAGGTTTCGCTGGGGCCGGAGCCGGTGCCAATCACCTCCGCGCCTTTCCACTTGGCTAACTGCACCGCCAGGTGGCCCACCCCGCCGGCCGCCGCGTGGATCAAGATGCGCTGTCCAGCGGCCAGGTTTACCGCTTCAATCAGGCTCTGCCAGGCGGTCAAGGCCGCCAGGGGCAGGGCAGCGGCGTGAAGATGATCGAGGTTGCGGGGCTTGGCCGCGACATGCGCCGCCGGCGCGGTGACATATTCGGCGTAAGCCGACCCCAGGTGGGGAAAGCGGACCATGCCGTAGACAGCATCGCCGGCTTTGAAGCCGGTGACCGCCTCTCCCACCGCTTCGACTACACCCGATACATCCCAGCCGACAATGATCGGAAAGGGGTTCTCCGGCAGCCGGCTGGCGACGCCCCGGCCAGAACGGGTTTTCCAATCAACGGGATTGACCCCGGCGGCATGCACGCGAATGAGCAGCTCGCCGGCTTGCGGGTCGGGCCGGGGCGCGTCTTCGTAAACTAGCACCTCCGGCTCGCCGTACCGGTGAAGGCGAACCGCTTTCATTGTTTGAGTCATGATAATCCCTCGTTACTACTCAGCCCTATGTCATTTCGAGGCCATAGGCCGAGAAATCCCTGAAGCGACACATAGGCATTAGGAATTTCTCCTTTATGCCCTTTGGGTACTTCGGTCGAAATGACATGTCTGATCAGTTACTATCTTTTGACTATTTTGAAGGCCATTTGCCGTCCCTGTTTTTGGACCGTGGCCAGGTGAATCCAGAGCATGGCCAGGGGTTCCAGGTAACGGGCGGTAGAGAGCGGCCCGGTATCGGTAACTTCAAAACCCAGGTCTTCGGCCAGACCAGCCACCACCGTCCTGGCCTCGGCGTCATCGCCGCAGACGAACATGGTCACGGGCTGGCTGTGGTAAATCGGATCGGCCATATTTTCCCAGCCGGTGGTGTTGAAAGCTTTGACCACCCGCGCCCCTTTGGCCCACCCTGCTATTTGCTCCGCCCCGGAACTGGTCATGCCCACGGCTAACTGAAAACCGGGAGCAATGGGGTTGGTCGAATCTACCACAATTTTGCCGGCCAGATTCCCCAACGACTCGACGATTTGTTCCACAATATTCCAGGGGGTGGCTAACACGATGACCTCTGCCGCGGCCCCGGCTTCGGCAATGCCAGCGGCGCTGGCATTTGTTCCTGCCGCGGCCAGCACCTCCCGCACTTTCTCGCTGTGCGGGTCACGGCTGCCAAAAATTACCTGGTGGCCTTTTTTGGCCCAGCCTGTGCCCAGGGTACGGCCTACATTTCCTGTGCCGATAATAGCAATTTTCATACTCACCTCCTGTCAGAGCTTGCGGGCATCTTCTCGAAGAAAATTTTGTCCACGTAACACCAGCCCCATGCCTCGCCAGGCTGGAAGGATTTAATGATGGGGTGACCGGTGGCGTGGAAATGTTTGGTGGCGTGCTTATTGGGTGACGAGTCGCAGCAGCCGATATGCCCGCAGATGAGGCACAGACGCAAATGCACCCACCTATCGCCCGTTTTCAAACAATCTTCGCAGCCCTGGGCGCTCGGCGTTACCGCTCGAATTTGATCCAGATGTTGGCATTGCATGGGGAAAATCCTTTCTATGCTTGATTTGTATAGTTGTAGCTGAACCTTAATGTGATGCGTGATGCGTGAAGGATTACACATCACGTTTCACGATGACTTCGGTCCTTCCAGCGGCAGGCGCACAATGAAGCGGGTGTGGCCCGGCTCCGATTGGACATCAATCGAGCCGTCGTGCTGGCTGACGATGCGATAAACGATGTCCAGCCCCAACCCACTGCCCACGCCGACCTCTTTGGTGGTAAAAAACGGCTCAAACAGCCGGGGCATCACCTCCGGGGGAATTCCCGGCCCGTTATCGGCAATTTCGACCATAGCAAAGTTGTTCTCGCAGCGGGTGATCAGCCACAATTTGCCCTCGCCGTTTATGGCGTCAACGGCATTATCAATCAGGTTGGTCCAGACCTGGTTCAATTCACCGCCGCGCCCCCGAACCAGTGGCAGGTCCGGGTCGTACTCGCGGATGACGGTCACCTTTTTGAGCTTGTGGTTGAGCATGGTCAGGGTGTTTTCCAGGCCCTGGTGAATATCCACCTCCTGCACCGGCGCTTGATCCATGTAAGTATAGGCTTTGACCGCAGCAACCAACTCGGAAATCCGCTGGGTGCTGTGCTCAATTTCGTTTAAGAGACCGGCCACGTAGAGGCTGTTGTGCAGCCAGGCCAGCACGTCGCCTTTACATTCAGCCGAAATGGGTTCAATCAATTCGGCCAAATCGTCTATGGTCAGGCCGGCGGAGACAAAGGTTGCTGCCATTTCCCAGGGCTGGGCGACGCCGTGCCGGTCAAGCCACTCCCCGATTTCTTCCTCGCGGTCCGCTTGCTGCAGCGGCCTCAGGGTAGGTGCTGCCGCCGCCCGCTGGATGACCTGCTGCTGGAAAGCAGCCAGGCGTTCCAACTGCCGGCTGTCCGTCTCCACGGAGTTTAGATTCAGGGCGTGCGCCTGAAGGGCCGGCAGGGCCTCGTGCAGGGTTTTGGCGGCGCGGTGGGCGGCAGCGGCAGGGTTATTCAACTCGTGGGCCAGCCCCGCCGATAATTTGCCCAGGGCGGCCATTTTTTCTTGATTTTTGGTGGCGGTGGCAATACCGGCCATCCGCTGCGCCGTTGTCTGTAAAATACGCGTTCCCACCAGGGGACAGGCGGCAAAGAGTTGGCGAAAGTCGTCCGTTTCAAAGACCATCAGCCGGCTGGGTAAAATGGTACAAGCATTTACATGGGACACGCTGCCATTCAGTAGGTCCATCTCACCGCCCATAATCCCGCGCGGGGTGGTTCCCAAAACAGTGGGGTTGCCGTTGAACGAGCGGGTCACCTGGAGTTCGCCCTCAAGAACAACGTAAAATTGGCTGACCGGCTCGTTTTCGCGGAAAAAACAGTCGCCTGGCTGCAACTGTACTTCATGGCTGTGGTCCAGCAGCCATTGCAGCTCTGCCTCGGAGATGCCCTCAAAGAGGGGAATTTGATACAATTCATGCATAATTACCTCACTTTGCTCAGATATTGGTGCACAAATTGGACGGTGATCGAACCTTCGCCCACCGCCGAAGCGACCCGCTTGACCGAGTTCGCCCGGACATCGCCGATGGCAAAGATGCCGGGGATACTGGACTCCGTCAGAAATGGTTCCCGCTCCAGCGGCCAGGCTTGGGCGTTCACCAGTAATTGCGGCCCGGTCAAGATAAAGCCGCGCTCGTCCAGTTTGACCACTCCCCTTAGCCAGTCGGTACAGGGCGTGGCCCCGATAAAGACGAACAATCCTACTGCTGGCAACGTTTCTTCGGTTCCGGCCGGATGATGACGGACCGTAACGGCTTCCAGGTGTTCTTCCCCATGCACGGCAGCCAGCTCGGCCTGCAGCAGAACTTCGATGGTGGGGGTGGCCTCGATCCGTTCGACCAGGTACTGCGACATCTTTTTGCCGAGCGAGTCATCCCGCACCAGCATGATGACTTTGGAGGATGTCTGGGCCAGGTACAGCGCCGCCTGGCCCGCCGAATTGCCGGCGCCGACAATCAGCACCGGCTGGTCTTCACACAAACTGGCTTCGGTCAGGGAGGCGCCGTAATAAACCCCGGCTCCGGTCAGCTTATCAATGCCCGGCACGTTCAGTTTGCGGTAAGTCAGCCCGACGGCCACGACCACGACGTGGCAGGAAATCTCGCTGCCGTCGGCCAGGGTTAACATCCGGTAAGGACCGTCTACCCGCACGCCGGTCGCCTTTTGCGGGGCCAAAATTTCCACGCCAAAACGCTTGGCCTGGGTCGTCGCCCGCCGGGCTAACTCTGCCCCGCTCAGGCCGGAGGGGAAGCCCAGGTAGTTCTCGATGCGGGAACTGGTGCCGGCCTGTCCGCCGGTTGCTTCGCGCTCAATCAATACCGTGCGCAGCCCTTCCGATGCCCCGTAGACCGCCGCGGCCAGCCCGGCCGGGCCACCGCCGACAATGGCCAGATCGTAAAAGCGGCGCTCGGCCTGGGTTTTAAGCCCTACTTTTTCGGCCAGGGCCGGCAGCGAGGGGCTGGCCAGGCTCTCGCCGTTGGGCAGGATGACAACCGGCAGTTTGGCCTCCTCCATTTCTAGCTGGCTCAATACCTGCCTGGCCTCGGCTCCAAACTCGACATCCAGGTACTGATAGGGTACGTGATTGCGAGCCAGAAAATCTTTGAGCTGGTGCGCTTCGGGTGACCAGCGGTGGCCAATAATCCGGATGCCGCTGAAGGGAGGATGGTAATTGGCCTGCCAATCGTCCAGCAGGTCGTCCAGAGTTGGGTAGAGTTTTTCTTCCGGCGGATCCCAGGGTTTGAGGAGATAATAATGAATAGCCGCGTTGTTGATGGCTTGAATAGCGGCGTCGGTGTCGGCGTAGGCGGTCAGTAAGACCCGCTTGGCCTCTGGGTAGAGCGGTCTGGCCTGTTCCAGAAATTCTACACCGCTCATGTGAGGCATGCGCTGGTCAACCAGAAAGAGGGCGACCGGGTCATTACGCTGTTTTAGCTCGCGCAGAGCTTCCAGCCCGGCAGCGCCCGAGTCGGCCCGTAAAACGCGATACTGCTCGGCATAGCGCCGGCGCAAATCGCGGGAAATCGCGCTCAATACGCTGAGGTCATCATCCACAGCCAGCAGAACGGGCTTCGTCATTAACTTGGATTCCTCTCTGTCGTAATTCTAAGCATCGCCTCTTAAAAAAGTGATATGCTTTAACCTGGGAGGAGATTTTACCAGAAGGCAGCCTTATTTGGAAAGATGGATTTCTGATGTCGTACTTTTCCTTGCCTTATCGTCATTTCAAGGCTATCATATTATTTATCAATTTCAATTGAATAATTCCTGGATTGATTCTGCCAGAAGGCACCCATAAATTGGTAGAGAGCATTGACGGGAATGCGTGCCCTGGGGATTCACCGCTAAAGCAGTACTCCACTTTATCTTTATCATCGCATCAGTTCCCCCAAAGAAGTTTAAACTTAACCGAACAAGAATTTGATTCAGAGCACTCAGAAAATCAGGCATTGAAGGCTCGGTTTTATTCAGGAGACAAGGTAATTGGGAGTCAGGTGCGATGGGGGGTAATCAAAACCGACCCAAAGAGAGGCAGAGATCGCGTCGAAGCCTCTTTCACTTCGATGTTTTGCTGATTGCCTTTTTGTTGATCGCCTGGTCGCTTATCTTCACGGCGGCCACGGTGGGGTTACAACGAAATGAGCAACAATGGCTGCCCATAACGTTGGATTCCCAGGTTCTGGCCGATTACAGCGCCAACCCTGCCAGCGGGCCGCGGTTGGCCCGCATTAATCCCGAAGTTGTCGAAGCAGTTAAACAAGATCAGATTATGCTGGAACACCCCACCCCGGTGCCGACGCCCACCGAGATAACCGAGATATCTTTGTTGAAAGACATCCTGATCCCGGCGTTTATGAGTACGGCCATACCCACAGATACCCCTGTGCCCCTGGCTCTACTGACGGGTACGTCGCTGCCGGTGACGCCAACAAGCACACTCCTGCCGGTGGATACAGCGACCGCAACGCCCACGAAAGCATCGCTCCCAACCGTTACACCGACCAGCACCCGCGTACCGGCAGACACTCCAACTGCGACCGCGACCGATACGCCAATGCCGGGTACACCGACTGCGACGGAGACACCGCTGCCAGGGGACACTCCGACCCCGACCGATACAATCATCCCGACCGTCACGGAGGCACCGCTGGTGGTAGATACGCCGACTCCAACGGCGACGGATACGCCAGTGCCGGAGGATACTCCAACCCCAACGGCGACCGGTACGCCAGCGCCGGATACGCCGACTCCCACGGTGACGGATACCCCCATGTCAGCGGACACCCCAACCGCGACGGCGACCGGTACACCAGAGCCGGAAACGCCGACTCCGACTGCGACAGACATATCGCTGCCAGGGGACACTCCAACCGCAACAGCGACCGGTACGCTGACGCCGACTCATACCCCAACTCTGACTACGACTGCTACGCTGACGGCGACTCATACCTCAACCCCAACCGATAGCCCGACACCGACTGATACCCCGACGCCAACCGATACCCTAACTCCAACCGCAACCGATATGCCAACGGCGACTGATACCCCAACTCCGACAGCAACCGATACGCCGACGGCAACTCATACCCCAACCCCGACTGATACGCCGATTCCAACAGCGACCGATACCCCGACGGCGACGGATACGCCAACCGGAGGATCCAGCCCTTGAATCAAGAACGGCCGGTGTGAGCCGTTGATATTCCGTTTGCCGGTTCAGTCCAGTCATCGGAATCTTGATACCTGGGAGCTCGGCAGTCTAAATTTGGAAGGAGTCGTCACGAGCCTGTGGCACACCACCAAGGATGAAAATGGAGTCCAAAGCTTGCTTTGGTTTAATGGCAAACCAAGGTTTGCACTCCAGGTTTATTTTCGGAGGAGAGGATCATGGCATTTAATCAGGCAAAAATTAATCCGCCCGAATTTCCCCCCAATTTGGAATGGTTGAACACACCGCGGCCCTTAACCCTGGCAGAGCTGCGTGGGAAAGTGGTGCTGCTGGAGTTCTTTACCTATGGCTGAATAAACTGCAACCATAATGTGGCGCAGTTGCGTCTACTCCGTGAAAAGTTCCCCAATGAACTGGTTATCATTAGCGTCCATTCCGCTAAATTTCCCAGCGAAGGGTTAACCAGGAATATCCGTGAAGCCATCATGCGTCATGGCCTCGATCATCCGGTGGTCAATGATGTGAATTTTCAGGTGTGGCAGAGTTATACGGTCAAAGCATGGCCGACGATTGTCGTTATTGACCCGCAGGGCAAGATTGTTCATACCCAATCCGGCGAAATTCTGGCGGAAGCGTTTGCCCCTGACCTTGAGGCGCTGATTAACGAGGCTGAGGGCAAAGGCTTGCTGGACCGGACTCCCCTTGATCTTCAAATGGAGCGCATCCAGGAACCGCTGCGCCCCCTCGACTATCCGGCCAAAGTGTTGCTCACAGATAAAGGCGTGCTTTACATCGCCGATACGGGGCATCATCGTATCCTGGAAGTACACCTCAGCGAAGACGGTCTCAAGGGTGAAATTGGGCGAGTGTTTGGCAGCGGCCAGCCCGGTTTGCAGGACGGTCCGGCGGCGACCGCCGCCTTTCACAGCCCGCACGGGTTGGCCCTTAGCGGCGACACTCTTTACGTCGCCGATACCGAGAATCACGCTATTCGAGCTGTTGCGTTGGATAGCGGTGCGGTTCGCACCGTCGCCGGAACGGGCGAGAAAGCACACGGGCGTTTCAACCTGGGCCAGCCAACGGAAACCCCACTGCGCTCGCCCTGGGCGGTGCTGACAGTGGAGGACATCGTCTTTATCGCCATGGCCGGGATTCACCAGATTTGGGCCTTGTTTCAAGAAGAGCAGATTGGACCGTTCTTTGGTAATGGCCGCGAAGCGTTGGTGGATGGGGACCAGATGCAGTCAAGTTTTAACCAGCCAAGCGACTTGTCGTTGGGTATGGGCCATATGTTTGTGGCCGACGCGGAGGCCAGCGCTATTCGGGCTATTTCCCTGTTAGAGGAAAAGCCACACGTGGTAACGTTGGTCGGGCAGGGCTTGTTTGAGTTTGGAGATATGGATGGAAGAGGGAGCATGGTCCGGCTGCAGCACCCGACCGGGCTGACCTTTTATGAGGGCCTGGTCTACATTGCCGACAGCTACAACCACAAAATTAAAACCCTCGACCCGACGACAGGCGAGGTCAAGACCCTGATCGGTACAGGCCAACCCGGCCAGGCCGACGGCGCGTTCCACGAGGCGGGACTGTTTGAGCCGGAAGGAGTTGTTGCCAGCAAGGGCCGGTTATACATCGCCGATACCAATAATCATTTAATCCGGGTAGCCTACTTGAAAGAAAAAACCGTGCGGACCCTGGCGCTACATGGGCTGGAGCGACTGCCCTTGATGTTGTTATCAGAGCCAAAAGCGCAACGGCTCGACCCGCTGACAGTGGGGCCAGGTGAAGTGGAAATCAGTCTGATTGTGGAGTTGCCAGAGGGATATAAACTCAATCCAGATGCTCCCCAAATGATCCAACTCCAGGGTAATAATGTTAGTACTACTCATCTCTTTCAGGCCAACGAGCCAGCTCATTTCAAGGTAGATATTGAGATGGACGACGATCTAAACTTAAATCTGACGATCTACTACTGTCAAAGCAGCGACGAACGTCTTTGCCTCATCCATGATGTCCGCTTAAAGCTCCCCCTAATTGTTAAAGAAGAGGCAAACACTAGCGCTCAGGTTAGGTATAGGGTGTCTCCTTGAACTTTAACGTAACAAATTTAACAGCATCGCTAGACCAAAACCGGCTATAATTACTCCGGAAATTTTGTTAACCCAGCGCAGCATGCCAGGCGTAAATTTGCCGCGTAACAGGCTGACGCCGCCGCTCAGAATGAGCCACCACAAGGCCGAGCCAAGAAAAACACCCAAGACCATGATACTGGCGCTGCCATAATCGCCGCTGGCATTGGCCAGGCCCAACCCGGCAAAGATAGCGGCAAAGGAAAGAATCGTGGCGGGATTGGTCAGCGTTAGAAAAAGGGTTGAAGCATAGGCCCCGATCACACCCTGGCCTTGGCTCTGGGCCGCCGTTTCAGCCGGTCTGGCCACAAAGGTCTTGCCGCCGAGATAGCACAGAAAGACGCCCCCAATTAAACTGAACCAGAACTGCTGGCCGATTAAGAGCGTAGAAATCACCGTCAAGCCGAAGCCGGCGACAGAGCCATAAAAGGCATCGGCGGTGGCGGCTCCCAGACCGGACAACAAACCGGTCCAGCGTCCCTGGGTCAGGGTGCGGCGAATACAGAGAATCCCAATCGGTCCTACCGGGGCAGCAATGGAAAAGCCAATAATCAAACCTTTTAATAAAATGTTAGTTTCCATCAAATCACCTGAGTCAGGGTTGAAAATGTAATTTAAATTGGGAGAATATGTAATTTAATGCTATAGTGTATAGGTTATACGTGGTATTGTAAATATAAAAACTAAGAAAATGGAGCTTTAATTCAGGGGTATATAAGGAAGATAGTAGGAATGGCTTTAGATTATACAAAATTACTGGATGAGGTCGGCTGGCAGATTTTGCAGGCGCTGCAAGAAGATGCCCGGATCTCTTTTGCCGAACTGGGCCGACGGGTGGGGTTGTCCTTGCCCGCCGTTGCCGAGAGGGTCAGGCGGCTGGAGGAAGCAGGTATCATTAGCGGCTATCATGCGCATATTAATTTGGCCAAGGTAAACCTGCCCATTGCGGCCTTTATTCGGATTAATGTGCCAGGGGAACGCTATTCTCAACTGATTGCTTTGGCTCGTGACTTACCGGAGGTGCTTGAGTGCCATCACCTATCTGGAACTGACTCGTTCATCATGAAGGTTGCGGCAGCCTCGATTCCCCATTTGGAGGAGTTGATTACCCGACTAAGTACTTATGGCCCGACGACCACATCCATCGTGTTATCCTCGCCGGTTCGCAAACAGATTGCCGCCCAAAAATCGGGTTATCTGGACAAGACTGACCTGCCCTGATCCTTGGTATGTATCAAAGCGGGTTGTTTTTGCCAATCATGAGGCATCTAGGTATAATTTCTGTTCTACTAAAAATATCAGAAACAGAGGTTTTATACAGCGATGACCAAACGAACCTATCAACCCAAGCGCCGCCACCGCGCTCGTGTCCACGGATTCCGGGCGCGAATGGCCACCAGTGGGGGGCAGCGGGTACTCAAAGCCCGGCGAGCGCGAGGACGAAAATTGTTGGCCGTCCAGCGAGTGCATCCCAAAAATACCAATTGGAATGCTGATTGAACCTCGTTGAGGGTGGAGGGGAAGCATAGCTCAAGCGACCGGACAGGTTGATGATAGGAGAGGCGTTCAAACCACCTGATGAACCAGAATCTGTTGCGTTTTTGTTTGCTTCATGAAGCGACAGCACCGTTTACGCCACAATGTTGACTTTCAACGAGTGCGGCGTAATGGTAAATCGAATGCCAGCCCTTTAATGGTGCTGGCATTTCTACGCAATGAGTTGGATTATAGTCGCTTTGGCTTTGTGGTTAGCAAGCGTCTCGGTAAGGCAGTTCGACGAAATCAGATTAAGCGCCGCATGCGCGAAGTAACCCGCTTGCGAACGGCGCAGATTAAGCCGGGTTTTGATTTAGTCTTTATTGCCCGCCAGCCTATCCAGCGCGCCAATTATAGCGAAATTGAGCGCTGTTTGGAACAACTTTTGCAAGAGTCAGATTTATTGCGACAAGGTAGCAAAGTAGCAGGTAGCAAAGTTTAGAAATACATCCTTCCTGCTACCTTGCTGCTCTGTTACTTACAACTGTGAAGTACCTAGCTTTAGCCCTAATTCGTTTTTATCAAAAATTTATATCGCCTGCCCTGCCGCCGGCGTGCAGGTTTTATCCAACCTGTTCTCATTACAGTTATCAAGCGATAGAAAAGTATGGCCTCATCAAAGGGGGCTGGCTGGCCGTAAAGCGTCTTGGCCGCTGTCATCCCTTTCACCCTGGTGGTTATGATCCTGTGCCGTGAGGATACCTGTCGGTTTTTTAGGTTGTTTTAGGAGGATGGAAAGAAATTAGTCGTGAAATCTTTAAGGTTGTTGATTTTACCCCTCATTGTCATTGGTCTTATCTTATTTTTAGCGTTATTTAAGCCCGTAACTGCGGCTTCCCCCAACCCGTCCGGCCCCACTGTCCTTAACCCTATGGCCCAGGCCAGCGGCGTGACTCTAGAGAAGGAAGCCGGTTCTGAGACCGTCCCACTGGGTCAGGTAGTTACATTTACCGTTACCATTAGAAATGGAAGTAACCGGGCTATTGATTTTACCCTCACCGACGCGATGCCGAAAGGGTTGTCTCTGGCCCTACAAACTCACTCCATTTCGGTTACGCTAGGCACATTTGATAATCAAAATAATACAGTCACCTGGTCGGGTAACTTGCCGCAAAATCAGGCGGCGACCATCATTTATCACGCCATTCCCCCTTCGACGACTGAGCCTGGCGAAACGCTGAACAATGTGGCCCAATTAAAGTTTGGCGAAACTACCCTGGAAGCCAGCGCCACCATTAAAACTGCGCCCCAAGAGTTGGGTGTCTGGGGTTCTTTTGTCAACTTCATTGCCCTGTCTCTCGTCTATCTCGACAATGTGCTAAAGGGCTGGGGCCTCCCTTATGCCTTCGGCTTCTCTATTATTCTCTTTACCGTAGCGGTCCGGCTGGCTACTTTTCCTTTGAATATGCAGCAGATTAAATCATCCAAGGCCATGCAGGAGCTGCAGCCGCGGATGAAGGAGTTGCAAGAGAAGTATAAAAATGATCGGGAAAAGCTGGCCCAGGAACAGATGGCTTTGTATAAAGAAGCGGGAGTTAACCCGTTGGGTGGTTGTTTGCCCACCCTGGTCCAGATGCCGATCTGGTTTGCTCTTTATCAATCGCTGACCCAACTCTCGCACGAAGGGTTATTATATGAGGGCTTTCTCTGGATTCCCAGCCTGGCCGGGCCAGTGGCGGATCGCGGCGGCGGCCTTAATTGGCTGTGGCCTTTACCTCCTTCGATTGGCTGGGGACCAGCCCTGGCTTACCTGGTCCTACCGGTACTGCTGGTGGTGTCGCAGTATTATATGCAGCAGATGATGACGCCGCCTAATCCTGACCCGCAGCAGGCGTCTATGAACTCGATGATGAAAATTATGCCGATTATGTTTGGCTATTTTTCGCTGATCGTCCCTTCAGGCTTGACCCTGTACTGGTTTACCAGCAACTTGCTGGCCTTGATTCAGCAATATTTTACCCAAACAAATATGAAACCGGCGACAGCCTCGGCTGGAGCGCGCCTCAGCGCCCCGGTGGCAGCCAGTAGCCCCGTTGTGGCTAATCCCGAAGAAAATAGTAAAGATACCCATGTCAAATCAAAACGAAAGTCTCGACGTAAGCGCTAAAACAATAGACGAGGCCATCGAGCAAGGACTGGCTCAACTCGGCCTCACCCGCGAACAGGTTGACGTTGAAATCGTCAAAGAGGGAAAACGCGGCGTTTTTGGCATCGGCTCTGAGGAGGCCCAAGTTCGCCTGACCCGTAAAAGACCTGCTCCAGCAGACGTTGTTTCCACCCCTGAAATTGCTCAGACTGAAACGACCCTGGTCGTTGAAACAGAAGCGACCTCCACACCTATCGAACAGGCTCGACCCGCTCAGAGTGAAGTGGAGCCAACCCAGCCGCCCGAAATGGGAGAGATCGCTGCCCAGTTTTTAACGCAATTACTGAAATTGATGGGTATCAAAGCCAGGGTAGCCTACCGCCAGGGCACTGATTTGGTGGAGCCGGGTGAAGCCCCCCCCCTGGTATTGGATATTACCGGCGGTGATCTGGGTATTTTGATTGGCCGGCGCAGCGAAACGCTCCAGGCTTTGCAGGATATGGTCCGCCTGATGGTCAGCAAAGAGTTGAGTACCTGGCAGCCGATTGTGGTTGATGTTGAGGCTTACCGGGTCCGCCGCCGCCAATCGCTGCGCCAGATGGCTGAGAAAATGGCGGAGCGGGTCGTTGCCACCCGTAAAAAAATCGTACTCGAGGCGATGCCGGCGCACGAACGGCGGATCATCCATATTACCCTCCGCGATCATCCGCTGGTTACCACCAAAAGCGTTGGCAGCGATGATAACCGCAAAGTTACGATTATTCCCAAGTAGGGTGTCATACCATATTTAACGAGATAGTGTTTAATCCTAAACCCACCCTGGCGGTGGGTTTTATGTGCTTAATCCATTGAGGAGATTTGGCCGCATGGCTCAAAACGGTAAGCCACCCTATCTGTTAGTTGGAACTGTGACCAAAGATTTGCTGCCGGATGACCGCTTTACCATCGGCGGTACAGTGTCTTACGCGGGTGCAGTCGTCAAACAATTGGGCTGGCAGCCGGTTATTATTACCGCTGCCGCGCCTGATTTTGTGCCGCCCACCTATCTGGCCGATGCGGATTGGCATATTCTGGCTTCGGCGGCGACGACCACCTTTCGAAACGTCTACACTCCCCACGGCCGGCAGCAGACGGTTGGGCCAATTGCTCGTTCGATTGGCCCGGCCGATATCCCGGCGGACTGCCGGAATATTTCGTTGGTTCACCTTTGCCCCCTGGCTCAGGATGTCGAAGCTGGGGTAACGGCTCTTTTTCAAAACTCATTGCTGGTAACTACTCCCCAGGGTTGGCTGCGTGAATGGGACTCTCACGGAGTTGTGTCGCTGGGCGACTGGCAGGGTGCGGCTGAAATTTTACCCCAGGTCGAGGTCACGGTGATTAGCATTGAGGATATCGAGGGCAACTGGGCCATTGCCGAGCGCTGGGCGGCGCAGACTTCCATTTTGATTGTCACCCAGGATAAAGAAGGCTGCACCGTGTTTTGTGAGGGCCAGCGTTGGGCGGTGCCGCCTCGCCCCGCCGCGCCGA
The DNA here is from genome assembly GCA_016860845.1 of Chloroflexota bacterium. The sequence continues at coordinate 12,034 of BOKF01000045.1, read as the reverse complement.
CGGACCCCACCGGCGCAGGGGATGTTTTTGCCGCCGCTTTTTTCATCCGCTACCATGAAACTGACGATTTGTGGCAGTCGGCCTACTTCGCCAACGTGTTTGCCTCTATGGCTATCGAGCGTCCTGGCCCGCAGGGAATACCCACACGAGAGGAAGTTGAAGCGTACATTGTCGAACATCCGGCTGAAAGAGCTTGAGTGGGCCAGGAGTCCGAACTGCATTTTGGCCACCTCACCCTCTCTCGTTTTGTTTGTCGTCCTGGGCTATGTTACAATCAAAGGCTAGCTTTCAACCTTTAATCTGAAAGGTGACTGGCACTTGGTTAGCTGATGACAAAAGTGCCAGTCACCTGAATTATTTAACCTTCGACGATCATTTGTGTTTTCCAACCATGACCGAGCGTTCGGCTTTTGTTTATACCATCGCGAATCAAAAAGGCGGGGTAGGCAAGACAACGACCACCGTCAACCTGGCCGCGTTTATGGCCGCCCGCAAGGCGCGAGTTCTGGTTGTTGACGCCGACCCGCAATCCAACGCGACCTCCAGCCTGGGGCTTAAGCCTGACGATGAGATGTTGTCCCTGTATGATGCTTTGGTCAATAAGGTTGCGGTGAGCGAAATTATCCAGCCGACGAGCCGCCAACGCTTGTTTATTGTGCCGGCCGCGCCGGAATTGGCTGCCGCCGAAGTCGAGTTGGTGCAACTGCTGGCGCGAGAAACCTTGCTGCAAAAAGTTTTGAAGCCCATTCTGCCAGATTACGATTTTGTGTTGATTGATACCCCGCCCAGCCTGGGATTGTTGACCATCAATGCCCTGACCGCTTCGACTCATGGCGTTATTATTCCGGTCCAATGTGAATATCTGCCCCTGGAAGGCTTGGGCCAACTGGTCCACACCATCAATCTGGTGCGGGAGAATCTCAACCCTGCGCTGCAAGTGGCCGGGGTGGTCATGACCATGTTTGATAGCCGCACCAATCTGGCCATGGACGTGGTCAACGAGGTGCGCCAGCATTTTCCGGAGCAAATCTTCAAAACCATCATCCCCCGCAACATTCGCCTGAGCGAAGCGCCCAGCTACGGCGAGGATATCCTGGCCTATGCCCCCGACTCGGCCGGCTGCAAAGCTTACCAGGCGTTAACCGAGGAAATGTTGAGCCGGGTGCGTAAACAAGTAACAAAGTAGCAGGGTTGCAGAGTCGCAGGGTAGTAGCTCCATTATTTGCTACTTTGCTGCCCTGCTACCTTATGACGTGTTGCCTTTAGGGAAGGTACTCATGACGACCAAAAAACGAGGTTTGGGTAAGGGACTGGAGGCGCTCATTCCCCCGACCACAGCCAAGCTGGCCAGCGCGGAGGTGCAGGCTGGGGCGGTCGAAGTTCCGGTCGAACAGATCTCGCCCAACCCGCACCAGCCCCGGCAGGCGATGAATCAGGAAAAGTTGCAGGAATTGGCCGACTCAATTGCGGCGCACGGCCTGATTCAACCCTTGGTGGTCACACGCACGGGTGGAAAGTATCAACTCATTGCCGGGGAGCGGCGTTGGCGGGCCAGCCAATTGGCCGGGCTGACCACTGTGCCGGTGATTGTCAAAGAGACCACGCCTCAACAAATGCTGGAACTGGCTTTAGTCGAAAATATCCAGCGAGCCGACCTGAATCCCCTGGAAGAAGCCGAAGCCTACGCCCAACTGATGGAGGAGTTTGGCCTTACTCAAGAAGCCGTTGCCGAGCGGGTAGGTAAAAGCCGCACCGCTGTGGCCAATACCGTTCGGCTGTTGCATCTGCCGGAGGAAGCCAGGATGGCGCTGGCTTCCGGCGAAATTTCCGAAGGTCACGCCCGCGCCTTGCTCAGCCTGAAGAAGCAGCGCGACCAACTGAGCCTGCTGACGACGATTATCAATCGCGGCCTTAATGTCCGCCAGACCGAGGCACTGGCTCGCCAACTCCTGCTAGGCGACGACGCCGCGGCTAAACCCAAACGTCCCCCTTTAACCCCCCACGATAAAACCATGCTGGCCAAGTTCGAGTCGAAACTTGGCACCAAAATTGAACTCGCTCGTTCCGAGGGTGAAACCGGCCGGCTGGTTATCCACTTCTATTCTCAGGAAGAGCTGCAAGCGATCTTTAACGCGATTTTGGGGGAGGATGAGCAACTGTGAGCATAGGGGGAGGGCTGGAAGACTGGAAGGCTGGCACTCCTTTATCCAGCCTTCCAATCCTCACTGGCCTATTCGTCAAGGCAAACTACTGCCAATTCTGAGTATCAAAACTCATCCGGTGAATCCTCACGGCGCTAGCTGAATTGTTTTGATGACGCTAAAAGGCGAGGCTGCATTCAGCACCGTCACGGAGTTGCTGCCGGTATTCCCCACGTAAACCTTCTGGGTGGCCGGGTTAACATCCACTCCCTGGGGCTTTGTCCCGACGGCCACTGTCGTCACGTAGGCTGGGGTGGTTCCATCCTGCAAAATAACCAGGCTGTTGTTCTGCCCATTGGTAATAAAAACTCGACCCGTTGAGGTATCTACGGCAATGCCTTCTTGACCCAGGTTTGCGCCGTTGGGGATACTGATGTCGGCCAGCCAGGGAGCCGCCTGCGGGGAGACGACCAGGGCCAGAAAGCCGTCTCGTTCTTCCAGTGTCCCCAGAGCCTCCAGGTCCAAAACAGAAACCTGGCTCTCCTGGAGTACAAAAACTTTGCTGAGTTGAGGGCAGGGGACAAACACATGCCCTGTTGTCTCATTGACAGCCACGCTCCACAGGCTGCACGCCTGCGGCGGCTTCACATGCGTCGGGATGTAGTTGCTCTGGAGCAAGCGGTCGCCGTTACCGTCGAAGACGACCAGTTCACCGGTATCACGGGTGGCCAGATAAACCCGGTTGGTGGCGCTGCTGGTGTCAATCCCGTAGGCGCCCTGAAACGCTTTTTGGACAACCCAGCCGACCCGCGCCTCCGGCGGCCCGGAATTTCCATTGAAAACAGCCAGTTTGTCAAAATAGTTCGACACGTACACCCGGTTGTTATTTACGGCGTTGGCCGCCGTTTTGATCGGGGCAGCGCCGGCGTAACCGCCGTCGGCGGTAACGTGCGCTGACGTATCGTTGACCCCAAATGCCATAAACCCGGGATGCCACTGGTTGGCTCCGTATTGGTGCGCTACAAAAACTTTATTGTTGGCCGGAGCAGCGCCGTCAAGTACGGTCAGGCCGGTAGGCCCATGACCTACCGGTACATTGCGCGCCAGAGTATCGTTGCTGCCGTTGATCACATAAACCCAATCGTGGCGCGGGCTGGCCACAAAGACCTGGTTTGTATCCGGGTCGGCTTTAACATCGGAGACGTAGGCTAACGGAGTGGGGGTCGGGGGTGGGGTCGGGGTGGTCGGGCTTGTCTGGCTGGTTTTAAAGATGAGGGGTAGGTAGAGGGTGTTTGAACCCACTACCGTTCCATCAATCCGGGTAAACTCACGGCTGATATTGTTGCTGGTATCACACTCTGACAGTCCTGTGCCTGCTATCTGAACGGTATTGGTGACTCCCGAAGTGCCTATCGGGAAGGGATTGGCTACCCGCACCCTGAAGTCCAGATTGCCGCCGTTACCGGGCAGCAGGGTCGAAATAGTGTAGACGTAAGTATTGGCGTTGACGGCTGTCCAGTAGGCTGGGCCGAGGAACGTCGTGTTGGCCGGCAAAGTTTCGCTGATGACCACATTAGTGGCCGGGCTGGTCCCGGCGTTGCCAAAAGCCAGGGTGTACGAAATGACATCACCCGGCTTGGCCGCGATGGCCTGGGAATCGAGACCCTCTCCTTTGACCGCCTCCAGCCAGGGCAGTGGGCCGAGTTTCTGTTCCAGGCGAGCGATGGTTGCGGCGGCAGCGGTGCTGAGCAGCTCGATGTTGTCATTCTTGATGACATACAAGTCGGGCGCACTGGTCGAAATAGGCGTGGTCAGCATAAAGTTTAAGCCGCTTGGCTGCAACGTAACCACGTTGGTGATAGCCGTGGTTGTTGTAGGAATGGCCGGGTTAACCAACACCGAAAAAACAGTATGGGTGGGTGAGCCGGAATTCAAGGTGCTGATAGGATGGATGAAAGTATTACCTGGTCCTGAAGTCCAGACCCCGAGTGGCCCTTGAAACGTCGTGTTTGTAGGTAAGAATTCAGTTAAGACCAAATTATTGGCCGGGGCGCCGGTAGGATTGGTCACAGTGATGGTGTAATCAATGAGCTGGTTAGGAATAGCACAGGCAACATTATCATCCTTCGAGAGTTGAAGGACAGGAGAAACGCAAATAACGGGCGTCTGCTCATTAGAAGTGTTGTCGGGAGGGTAAATTTCCGGGCCGTTGCTAGTGGCTGTGGCCGTGTTGACCGTCTGAGTGATGGCGCACGACAGGTTAGGGTCAACTTGCGCCACAAAGTAGACCACCGTGCCGCCGCCACTGCCGGCTAAATTGCCCAAACTAATAGTATAAACGCCGCCGCCGGCCAGAGTCCAGCCGGAAGTGCTGCGTGCCGCATTGAAAATGGTGTTGGCCGGCAGGGTGTCGCTGAGGATGACGTTTGAGGCCAGTTGGTTGCCCATGTTGTTGACGCTGATCGTATAGGTGATGTATTCACCCGCCGCCGCATTGAGGCGCGGGTCATTCAGACCAACCCCGTCATTTTTGACCACCACCAGGTTTACCCCGCACAAGATCTGCCGGGAGACCGAACTGGAATTGTCGCCGAGGGCTGGTTCACCGCCGGCCCCGCTGATGAAAACGGTGTTGGTAATAAAACTGTTACAAGTGGCTGTGCTGGTTATTGAGGTAGTCAGGACAAAGCTGTTGCCGGTATGGGGTAGTAGCGTCCCTGCGGTCCAGGTAATAGGCCCAGCGCCTGAGCCGATCCGGGTCAAAGCACTGGTGTCGCCTACATAGGTGCTAAAAGCGGGCAGCGCATCGCTGATGACCACGCCGGTGGCCGTGTAATTGCTGGTGTTGCTGTACTGGATAGTATAAGTAACGACCTGCCCCGGCACGGCCCAGGTTAGAGCCGTAGTTTTGGTAATGGCCAGGTTATAGACAGCGGTCAGGGTAACGGTGGAGGTTATCTGAAAAGCGCAGATGTCGGTGGCGGTAATCACGGCCACACCTGGCATGTTGGCTGAAGTGTAAGTGGCCGTAGCAATGCCACTATTGTTCAGGGTCACAACTGTGGGTGAGATGGCGCCCGTGGTGGTGGTCAAGGCGATAGTCCGGGCGCGAGCCGGCACGGTTTCGCCGCCGCCTTGCAGGGCAACGGTCAGGGTTGTGGTCGAAACGCCGTCAGCCGGGAGGGTGTTTGGTACTGCTGTTGCTGATAGGACCATATTGGGAGTAATCACCACCGGTCCCTGGATTTGTGTGCCGGTGATCGGATTATTTGTGCCCCACCAGTTACGGGCGGCGGTAACGCTGGCGGCATCGTTGTTGCGGAAAAGGTAAACCGGATTGCGACAGATAACGTTACGGGTAATCACGGCGCTGCCGGGATCATTATTCAAATCCCACAAGACGCCCTGCCTGTTATCCAGGATCAAGTTTTCCCCGAGGTCAAGACCGGCCGTATCGGTGATATACAAGCCAAAACCGTTGGTATGACTATAAACATCGTTGTTGCGGATGGTCAGGCGTTTACCGATAGTGGCGTTTTGATCTTCAAGCCTGATACCGCTGGCATTGCTAAATACTTTGTTATTGAGAATCGAATTATCGCTGCCAACCGCCATATAGATGCCAAAATCACCAGCGTAACGAATGGTATTGCTATGGACCTGATTGTTGGAAGAACGGGTAGAAGTGGAACCACTGCGCACAAAAGCAATCGCCGCCTGGCCGGTGCCGGAAATTGTATTGTTTAAAACGATATTTCCCGAGGCTTTGGTCACATAGATAGCTGAGTTATTGTTAACGAAGGTATTATCGGCAATCGTGGAGTTATCCGGCGAACCGGCAATGCCAGCCCCGACCGGCGAAGGAAGGCAGAGGCCATTTTGGCGGAAGGTATTGGAGCTAATATTGTGACCCCCAGAGAATGGCTCAATGTAAATCCCCCAGCGGGCGTACTCAATCAGACTATGACGGATAGTGTTACCGTCGCTAAAAAGACGAATGGTATTCCAAGCGCAACTGGCAGTGGGAGAGACATTACTGGTGAAAGTAATAGGCTGAGTAAGGGTCCCATTCGCAACCAATTTACCATTGGTTTGGATAATCAATTCGGTGTTGCTACCAAATTTGACCTCGACGCCAGGGCTAATCGTTAAAGTGCCAGAAATGACGGTGACGGTGCCCGTGATAATGATTGGACTATCGCCCGGCCCCCAAACCGTGTTATTGGTAATATTACCTGAAACCGAGAGCGCCAGCGGCGCTGCCGTTACCGGCGCCGCTAACCCGCCCAATAACAACAAAAGGCCACAGACCATGCCGAGACCTAATCCCGCCAAAGCCGTGACCTTAGCTACCGAATGAAGGGGTCGCTGAACTAACCTCATTGTTTACTCCTTGTCAGCCTATTCCAGGGACTACCCCCCTATTTTTTTGAAAGTACGGTTAATTTAGGACCATTGTACCATTAATTCAATGTCTTAAGCAATAGGACTCCCATCTTATATAGTTTGAGTAATTCTAACAAATTCTTAACCGTTTTTATGCCCGGCCCAACTTGACCTCTTCCAACGCTTCCAAACGATCCTGCAACAAGCGGACCTCCTCATCCACCTCACCCGACAGGCGGCTGTAATCGGCGACATGATCGGTGGATTCGCCGGTGAGGAGTTGGGAGTAGATGGTTCCCAGCGCGGAGAGGGTGCTTTCGATTTGAATCTCTGCTCGCTTCATGGTGGTTTGCAGCCGTTCCAGGGAGGCCAACTGGTTGCGGCGACTGGTCAAGGTCCGTTCCAGTTGGTTGTGAATGGCCGGATCGCTTTCCTGGGCTAGCTGTGCTTCCAGCTTGGCAATCGCCTGCGGCACTGCTTCCAAATCCTGGCGGATCAGGTTGTTTCCCTGAAAACTGTCAATCCGTTTCACCAAGTCCTCAATCGCCTCAATCCAGTCGCTTACCTGGGCTGCCAAATCCTGCAAACGAGCGCGGGTACTGCTATTGGAGGTGGATTTAATCAGATTCTCAATTTGAGCCTGGTAAGCCAAAGCTTTATCTAAATGGGCGTGGATCGCTGGGTTTGTCCGCTCCTGATTGATGGGGGGATAGTCGGCTCGCTGGGGGTGTTCTTCTTTTTTACGTTCTGGAGGCAGGCCAGCCGAACTTTCTGCCTCATCTTGCTGAAAGCTCCGTTCGCGGCGTTCTCGCCGGTGCCCCCGGTGTTCGCGCCGTAGCTCTTGACGGGCCTTCCGTTCTTCTTCGGTTTCCTCTTTGCCCAGAAGAGTTCTAAGGAAATGGAGTGCGAGCGCAGCTCCCCAGCCCAAAGCTGGCCATTGGACCCATAGACTATGAGGGTCGGAGAATAAATTTATCAGCCCCAGCATCGTAATAATGATAACATATGAGCCGAGATGTCCTAAAAATCCCCGCCACTTCTCGCTCATATCTTTCATTGCCGCCAGAGAAATACCCATAAGATGAAAGGCCAGCCAAACTCCCCAACCCAGGGCAGGCCAACGAAACCAGAGATCGTCCGACCCTGCGAGCAGATTAATCATCGCCAGCATCCCAATGACAATGACATATGCCCCCAGGTGTCCTAAAACCCCCCGCCATTTTTTGCTTAGATTTTCCATAAGTTATCCCTCAAAAATCAGCCAGATACGAGGGTATTATAGGATTGGAATCATTTTTTGAAAACCTATGGAGGCCAGCGTTTTACATGGCGGGCCAGTTATGATAACTCATACCCACTTTAGCAAACTCAAAATTTACCACAGAGAGACGAAGACACAGAGAAAAATAATAAAAAATCTTTGTACCTCTGTGCCTCTGTGGCGAAAACCAGTCCAAAGTGGCAATCTTGGGTTATGACAAGAAAATCATCGGCATGGGGATATTGTAGAGGATAAATCCGACGACGATTGCGGAGACAAAACTGGTGACCACTTTAGTGATCATCGTGGTCCGATTGGAGTTAGCCTGGCCCTGATAAATCATCAGGCCCAGCCGGGGTAGAAAAACGAAGGGGGCAAAGAGACCGAAACCTAACAAGATCAGGAAGGTCGCTGCGATTCGCTCGGCCCCACCCAGGAAGCGATCCATCGAATCAATAGCGACCGTCTGTTTGATTTCCGTGCCCTGGGTTGCCAGAACAGCCACAGCCACCTCTGCTTCTAAAACCGGAGCCACGCCGATGACGGTGGCCAGGCCAATCAAGTAGGCCATCATCCGGTATTGGTTCAGAGCTTCAGGGCTGAGTAAAACCTGCAAATCAGAAAAGGTCCAGCCGGCGGCCACCCAGGAGAGCAGGGCAATCAGGATGAAGTGAGCAAATTGGTCCAGGATGAGCAGTAATAAGCCTTTGCCTTTGCTGTTGTCGGTAAAGACAAAGGTGCGAAATTGATCAATAAACAGATGGCCAAAGAACAAAACAATCATCCAGACCCACCAAACAGGAATGGCATTCCAGGCCAGAATAGCCGTGGTAAAAGTGACAATGCCCACATGAATCAACAAGCCCGGCCAGCCTTTGCGTTTAGCCAGGACGAGCCAGTAAGGCTGTAAAACGAAGTCGCCGATCATGTGGCCCAACACGAGGCGTAAGAAAAAGGAGAGGGCCAGGTCCATAGCTGCTTAGATGTCCTTTGAATGGCTCAAGAGATTTTCATCCAGAGGCAGGCTCAAAATCACTTCGGTACCGCGGCCCACCTCGGAATGGATGGTAAAGACGCCGTTGATGGCGCTGGTTCGTTCTTGCATATTGATCATACCCAGGCTGCCGCGCTGGTCGTAACCGGCTTTCATAACGTGCACATCGAAACCCTTGCCGTCATCTTTGATTAAAACAGTCAGAGTGTTTTGGCTCACATCCGGGCGGAGAATCAAATCAATCCGTGACGCCTGGGCGTACTTTTTGGCGTTATTGACCGCTTCTTGAATCACGGCAAAAATTGCGACCTCTGCCCTGGGCGAGAGCCGCTCAAATTCGTCCTCGGTCGTTAAAATAATATTGAGATTGTCTGTTTCGGCCAGCCGCTCCGTGTAGACCTCCAGAGCCGGAATCAAGCCCTGGGTTTCCAGAATCACTGGACGTAGATCGAACAGGAAAGTGCGCAGTTGTTTGAGCGCTTTTTCGGACACCCCCAGGTTCAGATCAATTTCCGCCAGAGCATGTTCCGGGGCGTGCTTGATAAGCTCCTTGGTAAAAGTCAGGCTCATGATGATCGAGGCCAATAATTGGGTGGGACCATCATGCAGATCACGGGCCAGACGCTTGCGGATTTCATCTTCGACGACCACGAGCCGATCCCGTTCTTCTTTAAGGCTCTCATAAAGACGAGCATTCTCGATGGCAATAGCCGCTTGATTGGCAAAGGTCGTCAGCAAGATCTGATCCAAATCGCCAAAATAATGATCCGGCTTGCTTTGCAGCACCTGCAAGACACCAATGAGCTTATTGCGCGAGATCATCGGTACGCACAGCAGCGAAGTCAGCTTGAAGTTAAAGGTGTCGGCAATACTCTGGTAATAGCGGTTGTCCTTATTGACATCGTCTACGATTAAGGGTTTGCGGTGCGTCGCCACCCACCCGGCGATACCCTTGTCGCGGGCAAAGCGCACCCCTTTGAGGTTTTCCCCTCCCCCACCCTCGATCACGGCAAATACCAGCTCGTCGGTCAGCTCGTCAAGCAAAATCAGCGAGCCAGCCGACGCATGCATCACCTCAACGGCAGCAGCCAGAATTTTATGGAGCAGGGGATCCAAATTTAGCTCGGAAGCGAGCGACCCGGCCACTTCATGCACCACATGCAACACGGCGATGCGATGTTGGGCTTCCTGAAAGTTGGCTTCCAGATTATTTACTTTTTCTCTGAGGGTTGCTAATTCCTGTGGCTCGGTCATAGTGCTCAAGCTGTCACCCTGTTACTTTATCAACTAATCCTAGCTCAATCCAGAAAAAAGGGCTAATGGCTGAGCAATTTCCGCAACAAGGGCATTTCCCGTTCGGTCGCTTCGCGGCCCAGGCGGATAAATTCGTCGGCCTTATCATAATCCATCGAGGTTAGCAGTTCCACCCGCGGCCTGATCAACACATCTACCGGACTCATCCGAGTTTTGACAATCTCCCGCTCCATAATTGCCATCATACTGGTTAATACGCCAAAGAAATTGGGGTTGAGCGGCTGACCAGACTTCATCCGTCCCCGCACCCTTTCTTCTTCAATCGAAGGGATAACGCTGGAAGCGATAATGATGTTGGCGCCTTTTTCAGCCAGGATGCTGGCCGGCACCGGGTTGACGGCGCCGCCGTCAATCAAATAATGCCCGTTGAGCTGGTAGGGCGAAAAGATGCCAATCATGCCGATGCTGGCTCTCAGGGCCTCGGCCAGTGGACCTTCTTCAAAAACAATTTCCTCACCCGACATGACATCGGCGGCGACAACATAAAAAGGAATTTGGGTGTCGGCAAAGGTAGCGTGCTTGAATTGTTTATCCAGATATTTTAGAGTGGCGTTGCCTTTGATCAGCCCATTCCAGGGCAAAGTCAAGCGGGGATCCCACAGGCCGCTTTTGAATTCAATCAGTTTGACCAGGTTTTTGGCAAAGCGGGCAATTTCGTCGGGCGACTTGCCACAAGCATACAACCCGCCAAAGAGCGAACCGGCGCTGGTACCGGCGATCATATCAACCGGAATCTTGGCTTCTTGGAGCGCCATCAAGACGCCGATGTGGGCAATCCCTCTGGCGCCGCCGCTGGACATGGCCAGGCCAATTACGCGCTGGGTAATTTTACGAGCTGTCCGGGCCAATTCAGCCTCGGTATTGTTACAACTAAAAATCGGCCCTGTGGACAATTCGCTGATCCACGCCTCGGCTGGAGTTTTGAGCAGGACGGTCGCCCGGACCAGTTGCAGGGCCTTGGCCGTAACCTCGTTGTGTTCTGTGGGTAAGGCAACCAGGACCCAATCATAACCATCCACCAGGATGCTCAAGGTTTCAACCAGAGTAGCGCTGGATAAGTTATCCATCGCTTCCAGGACCACCAGGTTCTCATTTTGAGCGCTGGGGTTGATTTGCTCATTCAAGTTGGTCCCGCTGGCATCGAACAAAACGACCCGTTGGTGGGTCAAGCGGTGGACATGTTCGGCCAGCCGCCACGCTTCAGGGCCAAAAATGGCCGTCAGGGTATAGCCGGGCCGTTTCTCAACTTCCATGACTGCATCGCTGAGGCGGCGGCTCAATTCGCGGGTCAATTGCAGGGCGATCTCGGGGTGGTCAGCCAAGAGGTCATCCATATCCCCTTTGCGCAAAACCCATAAATCGGCGTCAATCACCACCGTCACTGTCGCCGAGCGGCGCTGGTTCAACAACAGGGCCATCTCGCCAAAAAAGTTGCCTGGCCCCAAGTAGTTAACGATTTTTTCCTGTTGTCCCGCCCCCGTGTTGACCGAAACCTTCACCTGGCCGGACTCGATCAAATACATCGAATCGCCCAGGCTGTTTTCCACAAAAACGACTTCGCCATGCTCAAAATGAACCTTGTGCAGTTTGGCTGAAATGGCTGCCAGGGTTTCGGTGGAACACGATTTGAAGAAAGGGATGCGCTGCAGGCTTTCTTCGATGAGTTGGTATTTTGAATTTATTTCAACCATTGGTAATGGCCAATCCCACCGGACGTGATTTTAACAATTATACCATATTGTGGCCGGTTGCATCAATGGTACATGAGGCTTAAACCAATCGTCAACAGTAAATGGTCAATGATCAACGGTTCACTATGTTTGCACTTTTCACAACGGGCTACGAATAGGACACAGATTCACACAGATAAACGCAGATAAAGCAAAATTTTTAAAGAAAATCTGTGTGAATCTGCGAAATCTGTGTCCTAATTAAAAA
>BOKF01000044.1 GCA_016860845.1 Chloroflexota bacterium | reverse complement strand
CCATCCGGCTCTCTTTGCGCCGCCGCTTTTTGAGCAGTCGCCGGGTCTGGTGGGTTCCTTTGCTTTGCAACTTCTTTCTCAGTTTGGCGTGTCGCTTGCGGAGACGGTTGAGCTGGTTTCCGGCATACATTTCACCCAGGCTGTCAGCCGCGATGTTTTTGATGCCCAGGTCTACGCCCAGAAATTCTGCAACGTCCTGGGGTTCGGCTTCTTCAATCTCGCAAGTGACAAACAGGTAGAAAGTATTGTCAATCAACACCAGGTCACTTTCACCCCGTTGGAAGCTGAGCAGTTCAAGTTGGCGGGGTCCGGCCAAAAACGAAATTCTCAACCGGCCATTCACCGACCAGATAGAGACTTCTTGCTTATCAACGTACCAACGCAAAATGCGGTCATCGTAAGCAATCGAGCCCAGGGGTCTAAATTCTCGTTTAACCTTTTTGTCCAGTTTGTAGCTATCAGCCACTTTACCCAAACAGCGGATGACGATTTGAGCCGTCAAATCAAATTGGTCTTTGACCGCTTGATAGGTCAACTTTTGCAACTTGAACTTATCGAATATCCCATTGTTCCAGGCAACATTGCTGATATGGTTACAGGCCGCATTAGCTCGTTCTAATGTTTTAAGCAGCGCCTGGTGTTGCTCTGGACTGCTTTGTAACTTGACCTTAGCCGTGAGTTTCATAGAACAATTGTACTATATTATCAACCAGTTGACAAACATTTATTGGAGGTATTAGGACCATTCCTCCCCTAGCTTCGAGCCAGGGGCTTCCTGGCCAAAGAACTGTGACGATGACCCTTGAAAATCTGAAGCAAGCCAATGAAGAAACCAAAGCAGTCTGGAATCGCAACGCAGCCTTCTGGGATGAATGGATGGGCGAGGGCAATGATTTCGTCGAAGTGCTGATCTGGCCGGCCACCGAGCGGTTGCTTGACCTGCGTCCAGGTGAGCGGGTGCTGGACATCGCCTGCGGAAATGGCCTCACCACCCGACGCCTGGCGGCCCTGGGAGCCGAGGTCGTGGCCTTCGACTTTGCCGAGGAGATGATTGTTCACGCTCAGGAGCGGACCAGGCAACACCGGGAACGCATCCACTACACGGTGCTGGATGCGACGGGTGAGGCAGCACTGCTTGGATTAGGCGAAAACCAGTTCGATGCCGCTCTGTGCAATATGGCCCTCTTTGATATGGCCGAGATTGAACTGCTGCTGCAGGTCCTGCCCCGGCTGCTGCGGCCGGGCGGCCGCTTTGTCTTCTCGGTGATCCATCCCTGCTTCAACAGCCCGCACGTGGCTCACGTCGCCGAGATGGAGGATCAAGCCGGGGAGATTATCACCGAGTACTCGGTCAAAATATTCGGCTATATCACGCCCAGCGTGGCGCACGGCGTGGCTATCGCCGGCCAACCGCAGGCGCAACTTTACTTTCACCGGCCGCTGCAAGTGCTGTTGGGGACGGGTTTCAAGGCCGGGTTTGTGCTGGATGGTCTGGAAGAGCGGGCTTTTCCTCCGGATCACCCCCCGGGAAAGAACCCGTTGGGGTGGGGAGCCAACTTCAGCGAAATTCCCCCGGTCCTCGTCGCCCGACTGCGGCTGCCGGGTTAGGCTGGGGATCAAAAATAAATTTTTGAGAGCAGGGGAGGTCTTTTGATGAATAACCCAACGGAACTGATCACTTTACTGGCCGACCTCGTTCGGATCGATTCCATCAATCCCAACTTGATTGCGGGGGCAAAGGGTGAAGCTGACATGGCCGCGTTCATCGCCGAATGGGCGACCCGCGCCGGGCTGGAGGTCATCGTGCAAGATGCTGCCCCAGGGCGACCGAATGTGATGGTGATCGCCCGAGGGTCGGGAGGCGGTAAAAATCTGATGCTAAATGGTCATACCGACACCGTCGGTTTAACCGGCATGGATGAACCCTTTAGCGCCCGGATTGAGGGCAACCGGATGTACGGGCGCGGCACGTATGATATGAAAGCAGGCATTGCCGCCAGTTTGATGGCGGCTAAGCGGGCCAAGTCGCTCCATCTATCCGGCGACGTTATGGTGACCTGTGTGGCCGACGAAGAGGTCGCCAGCCTCGGCACCGAAGCTATTTGCCGTGACTTACCTCGCTGGCGGCCCGATGCCGTAATTGTGACCGAACCGACCGAAATGGAAATTGCCGTGGCCCACAAAGGTTTTGTCTGGTTTGACATCGAGACTTTGGGGGTAGCCGCGCACGGCTCGCGTCCGCACCTGGGCGTGGACGCCATTGCCAAGATGGGCCGGGTGTTGGTTGAATTAGAGCAGTACGATCTCCAGTTGAGAGCGAACCCCACTCATCCCTATCTGAGCAGCGGTTCGCTGCACGCCTCGATTATTCAAGGCGGGCAAGAGATGTCCTCCTATCCGGCTTACTGCAAGCTGCAAATCGAGCGTCGCACCCTGCCCGGCGAGACACCCGAGGGGGTGCAGGCGCAGTTGCAGGCCATCCTTGACCGGTGTGCCAGCACCGACAGCACCTTCAAAGCCAAGTTGACCCCTGGGTTAGCCCGCGATGCCTTTGAGCTGAATGAAGATACCCCGCTTGTGCAGCTCTGCCGCCAGCAACTGACCCAGGTGACAGGGTCTCCGGCGAAGCTGAGTGGGGTATCGTATTGGGCCGATTCGGGGTTATTTTCTGCGGCTGGCGTGCCGACAATTTTGTTGGGGCCACGTGGATTTGGAGCACACGGTCCGGTAGAGTGGGTCGATTTAGATACGGTGCAACAATGCGCCAACGTGTACACCGCAGTCGCCCAGGTGTTTTGTAGATAATAACAGGAATCCTAGTTTTTGTAGGCGCAGCCAAGGAAGCCCCCTGAAAAGGAAGGAGACTTTTAGGATGACGCAATCACATGGGCCGGTTATATCGGTAATGTTGGCGGTCGCCAATACGCCGCAGGCTATGGAGTGGTACAAACGTGCTCTTGGGGCTACGGAATTGTGGAACCTGGGATCAGTCGCCGGCCTAGAAATCGCCGGGGCTCCCTTCTTCCTCGGTGAGCCAGCCAATAATGGCTGGGAATCTCCCGGTAAACTTGGGATCACCTCTGCCCGGGTCGAAGTGTTCTGCGATGATCCTGACAGCCTGATCGCCCGCGCCCTGGAAGCAGGGGCACAGGGCAGTCTTGATGATATCAAGGATCACGCCATGCCCTGGGGAGCTCATCGGCAGGGTGGGTTCGTTGATCCCTTTGGGCACATCTGGTTCGTCGGCGACCGCTCGCCGTTGAGCC
This sequence comes from Chloroflexota bacterium, assembly GCA_016860845.1. The sequence continues at coordinate 68,535 of BOKF01000044.1, read as the reverse complement.
GGTTTTCATCGTAGGATCAGTTGGGCGTAGTTTATGCAGGAAACATTATGGGCAAATTGGAGGTAACTCAATTGACTACGAGGCAAGATTTCGATTTTGAGACTCAGAACCAAGTGTGTAACCAAACCAAATGGGGTATAATTTTGTGACCGACTGGAACTTTAAGCAGAGTTCAACCTGGTTGGGGTGCTTTGTCTCAGGGACTTGTAACGAAAAAGCGGGTTGCAGCCTCTTTTTTTGCAGGAGATATAGCGGTAAACAACCTCCGACATCATATCGGGGCTGTTTACTGAACTGCGTGAGGAGCTGTCAATTCGGCTGACCTGACTTCTTTCAAGAAAAAAGTGTCTCGCGCAAAAAACTATGGGAGACTCTATGGAAATACGGGATGAAAACCTTGTTTGGGCCGTGCGGGCCTTCGTTTATGAACACTTTGTAGCTACGACCCGGCCTCCGACAGTAGCGGAAACAGCGAGCCATTTTCATCTGAGGCCGGATCAGGTGGCTGCCCTCTACCAGGACCTCCATCAACGCCACGCCCTATTCCTCGAGCCGAATACTCTGACCATCCGCATGGCCAACCCATTTTCGGCCATTTCCACTCCATTTCAGGTTCATGCTCAAGGAAAGCTCTACTGGGCCAACTGCGCCTGGGATTCGTTGGGTATTCCGGCAGCGCTTCACAGCGGGGCCAGGATTGAAACCCAATGTGCTGAGAGCGGGCAGCCGGTTAGCCTTGAGGTACAGCAAGGCCGAGTGGTTGACCACGGCGAGCTGATCCATTTCCTGGTGCCCTTCCGCCACTGGTATGACGATTTGGTCTTCACCTGAGCCACGATCCTGCTCTTCCGGTCGGAAGCTTCTCTCAACCGCTGGTGTCAGGGAAACCATCAGAAACGTGGTGAAGTCCTTTCCGTGGGGCAAGTGTGGGAACTGTCCCAACAGTGGTATGGCAATCGCCTTTCACCTGAGTATCACGGCCGAAGCCTGAGCCAGGTCGAGGCGATTTTCAAACAAGTGGGCTTGGTCTCGCCGTTCTGGTACATGGGTCCAGCAGGGTGAGCTGAGTCTGGAAGTCACCGGGCTTTGTAATTATTAGGGGCCAGAACTAATGTAACTCCAGGAGGAGACAGTCTATGCAGCTCAGAAAATATGGATCGCCTTCCTCGCCGCTCCGGGTCGGAGCGGTGCAGATGGAAAGCCAGGCGGGTGACAAAGAAGCCAACTTCGCCAAAATAGAAGCTTTTGTGAAACAAGCGGCCCGACAGGGGGTGCAGCTGCTGGTCTTCCCGGAATGCTGCATCAGCGGTTACTGGTTCATGCGTAACCTCACCCGGCCGCAATTGGAAAAGCTGGCCGAACCGGTCTTTGACGGTCCCAGCTCGGAGCGGTTGCGGCAACTGGCCAGGACCTATGAATTGAGCATCGGGGCGGGCCTGGTAGAAGCAGGCGAGAGCGGCTACTTTCACAACAGCTATGTGGTCGCCCTGCCCAATGGTGAGATGTATTGCCATCGCAAGCTTCAAGCTTTTGAGCATCCTCTGATCCAAAGTGGGACGGAGTATACCGTCTTTGACACGCCTTACGGCTGGCGGCTGGGCGTCCTGATCTGCTATGATAACAATGTCAACGAAAACGGCCGGATGACGGCCCTGCTGGGGGCTGACCTTATCCTGGCCCCCCATCAAACTGGCGGCTGCCGGACCAGGAACCCCCATCTGCTGGGAAACATCGAGCGGCACCTCTGGGACAATCGCCATAGCCAGCCTGAGGCAATTGAGCGAGAATTTCGGGGCGACAAAGGCCGGGGTTGGTTGATGCGCTGGCTGCCCAGCCGGGCCCACGACAATGGCGTTTTCTTGATCTTTGCCAATGGGGTGGGAGTGGATGATGACGAGGTCCGTACTGGCAACGCTATGATTCTTGATCCTTATGGCCGGATTCTGACCGAGACCTGGAAAGCGGGGGATGAGCTGGTGATCGCTGATCTTGACGCAACCTTATTAGAGCATGCCACCGGGCGGGAATGGATCGCGGCCCGCCGGCCCGAGCTGTACGGATTGTTGACCCAGCGCACCGGCCTGGAACGGGATACCCGAGAACTTAAGTTTGAAGAATGACAGCATTTTTCAGCAGTCTGGATCAGATGAGACACCTGGCTCAGGCAGGCTAAACTCTGTGATGATAACAATCGTGCCCTATCAAACCACCTGGTCGCAGGAGTTCCTGACGCTGGGTGAAATCTTGCGCCAGGCGCTCGATGAGCTGGCCCTGCGAATTGATCATATTGGTTCGACTTCTGTTCCCGGTCTGGCCGCTAAGGACGTGATTGATATTCAAGTCACAGTGGCGACCCTTGACCCCGCCGTCGAACAGGCGCTCAATGGGGCTGGCTACAGCCGCCTTGAACATCTCAACCAGGATCATCTTCCACCGGGGAGTACGGGTCCGGCAAGCGATTGGATCAAGTGGGTATTTATGCCGCCTGCGGCTCAGCGTCCCACTCATATCCACGTCCGGCTGGCGGGACGGGCCAATCAACGGTATGCTCTGTTGTTTCGAGATTACTTGCGAGCGAATCCGGCCGCCGCGCAGGCGTATGCCCAGGTAAAAAAAGCCCTGGCCAGGTATCATCCGCACGATAAAGATGCTTACTATGAGATCAAGGACCCGGTCTGCGACCTCATTATCGACGCAGCAGAGCTGTGGGCGGCGGCAACTCAATGGGAAGTAGGTCCAACGGATTGCTAAGAGATAGCTCGCTTCCTATGACCTTACCGATTTTGAAAATCAAGTCTCATCAAGGCGGGGATATCCTCCAAGCGGTCCCCAGGGGGAGGCGAGGCGCTAAGGTGAAGCGATCTGAGGACTAAAATCCTTTTTTGTCTAAATAGCGTGCTGGTCCAGGTAGGACTGTGTCCCGCCCTTTAAGGTATAGGCTACTGTGATCCGATATACCGGTCAAGAAATCCGATTGTTGAAACGCCGGATTGGGGTAGGTATAAAATCCTTGACCACTTTTGACCCCCAGATAGCCTCGATCTACATAGCTTTTCAGAAATTCGGCGTTCTTTTCGAGCTGTGGGTCGCCCAAGGATTTAGCCCAGTAGGAGGTAATATCCCAGGCTGTATCCAGACCCACCCCATCCAGAATGCCGAACGGGCCAAGAGGCATCTTCATCACCCCCATCCAGGCCCGGTCAACATCTTTAAAGGCGGCCACGCCATTCACGACCAAACTGACCGCCGTGGTGTTCACGGCGTTCAGCATGGCATTTAACAGGTAACCGTGATGCTCTTTATGGCAAATAATGGGGATCTGGCCGATGCGCCGGGCCAAGGCATAAAGTAATTCCACCACTTCCTCCGCCGTGCCTGGATGGGGCATAATATCCACCACGTTCGACACCCAGACTTCGTGGTGGAAATGGAAGGCGGCAAATCGGTCGGGCCGGCCTGTAGCTGCGGCAAACATCGAGGGAATCAAGGTAGAGGTATTGGTAGTAAAAATAGTGTGCGGCGGGCACAAAGTATTGAACTGAGCCAATACCTTAGCCTTCAACTCCGGGTTTTCCGGCACCGACTCGCTCAACAAATCTACCCTGCTGGCGGCTGTGGTAGGATCGGCACTGGGGGTGATCCGACTCAACGTCGCTTCGGCCTCGGCGGGTGTCAACTGGCCTTCGGCGGCCAGCCGGGTCAGAATCGTCCGCTGGCGAGCCGTCGCCCGATCCAGTTGGGCCGGATCGAGGTCATACAGCATTACCTCGTAGCCAAAACGAGCGCACTGCAAGCCGATTTCCTGGCCCATTGTGCCGGCCCCAACGATAAGAATCCGTCGAATATCTTCAATTTTCATGATCCCTGTCCTCAATTAGTTGTGGACATGAGGGCGGACTGTATTCCGTCCTTTTGCCCCAAACATCTAACCCACATACGATGTTTTACCCAAAATAGACAGATTACGGCAAGATTAACGAGATTTTTGGCCAATTTTTATCCTGTAAATCTTGCCGTAGATCCTGTCGAGAAACAAAAACTCCGAACCGAGGTTATTATTTCGCTGCCGGGGCTGCTTGCGGCTGCGCTGTTTCTGCTTCGCCCGCCAAGAAGGGTGAGATCAGCCAGTCATAAACAAAGATCGCAATCGGGGCGGCAATAGCCGGAACCAGCACCGGCGGGAGCAGCCAGTACAGGCCGTCAAATAAGCCCTGAGTGCCCGCCAGCGCGCCAAACAACCGCGGCCCCAGATCGCGCGCCGGGTTGATCGAGTAGCCGCTGGGGCCGCTCAGTGACAGGCCGACGGCCAAGACGGCAAAACCCACCAGGAGGGGACCCATGTTGAGTTTGAGGCCCAGGTTCTTGGAGTCGCCGCTGGCCAGGATACCCCACAGCAGGATAAAAGTGCCGAAGAACTCGGCCACGCTGGCGTTCAGCAGTGAATAGTTGCCAATGGCTGTCCCCGCCGCGCCGCCCCAGAATGCAGCGCCAAAAACTGAGCCGGGGCCGGTGCTCCAGACATTGGGCATGCCCGCGGCTTTCAATCCTTCCATGTAGACCAGGTAGACGCCCAACGCACCCAGGAACGCCCCGATCATTTGCGCCACAATGTAAGGCAGCACCCGCGACCAGGGGAAATTGCGCTTAACGGCCATAGCGATGGTGACGGCCGGATTCAGGTGGGCCGACACCCCGCCGGTGACATATACCGCAATAACCACCGCAAAACACCAGCCGATGGCGATGGTGTTCCAATTGTAGGCAGGCGCGGCCAGGCGAGGGGCTAAGCCCACGTTAGCCACTACCCCATCACCCAACAACACCAGGATGAAGGCGCCAAAAGCTTCGGCCACCAATAAACCCATTAAACCTCTTTGTTTCATTTTTTACTCCTTTGGTATATAATTGAGAAATTTAGTACAATCATCCCTTTGCCCCTCAAGGCAAACGACAACGGTGTAGAAACGCAGCGGCCCCACCGCGCTCTACACCGCCGCGTGAGGGGAAAATCTGGCCCGCGCGAGGAGGTGCTTCCGGCCACTTCACCCACCTTCTCGGCCAGGACACCTTTATTTTACGGCATTAGCGTCGCTTGAAGTTCAGAAAAAGTTCAGAAAAAGTTTGGATTTGGTGTTCATGCCTGCCCATCAGGGTCAAGCCGACAGTTTGAACGAACAAGGGTTACGCCACGTCCTCAAAGCGTGGGCCTCGCTTAAAGGGTTGGGCAGCCAGCCGCTGGCGAACCTGGAGATCGTCAAGGCCCGGCATCAGGTGGCCGGCTACACCCACAGCCCCGCCGGGCGCGGCCTGGCCCTGCGCGAAGTGCTCCAAGCCGCTGTGGAGACGCTCAAACCTGGCGCCGGCCCGCCCGCGCCAGCCGAAAAAGAATGGCGGCCATACTTTATTTTGACCGAACAATTTATCCAGGACCGCAGCCCGGAGTGGGTCGCCGAACAGTTACATATCTCCAAGGGCACCTACTACGGCGAGCAAAAGCGGGCCTTGACCCTGCTGGCCGATAAGCTCCAGCAGTGGGAGGAAGAGCAGCGGCGCCGTTTCCGCTCACCGGAGCCACCCCCAACCTTAAACTCACCCCTGCCTTTCCTGGCTCCGCCTCGCCCGCCTCAACCCCTCATCGGCCGGGCAGCGCTGCTGGCGGAGCTTAAACAGCAGCTTTTAACGGGGGACAAGGGGGCCAGCCTAGCTCTCCATGGTCTGCCGGGGGTCGGCAAAACAACCCTGGCTATTGAGCTGGCCCACGATCCGGAGCTGCGTCACCACTTTGCCGACGGCCTGCTCTGGGCCGGCCTGGGCCGCCAGCCAGACGTGATGCCGCTATTGGGTATCTGGGCTGCCGCCGCCGGCATCCCCATCGAGGCGATTGCCAAACTGACCACGCTCAACGACCGGGCTGCTGCTGTTCACGCCGCTATCGGGCTGCGCCGCATACTGCTGGTCATAGACGATGCCTGGCAGATTGAGGCTGCCCTGGTCTTCAAACTGGGCGGGCCTAACTGCGCCCACCTGCTCACTACCCGCTTGCCCAATGTGGCCCTGGATTTTGCAGGCGAGCAGGTCGCGCCGGTGCGCGAACTCGACCTGGCCGAAGGGCTTGATCTGCTGGCCCAGCTCTCTCCCCAGTCTGTCGCGGCTGAACCGGAGGCGGCCCGCACCTTGGTCCAGTCGGTCGGGGGGCTGCCGTTGGCCTTGCTATTGATGGGCCGCTATCTGCGCCAGCAGAGTTACGCCGGACAACCGCGCCGCCTGCGCCAGGCCCTGACCCACTTACAGGCGGCGGCAACCCGTTTGCAGCTGGCCCAGCCCCATTCGCCGCTGGAGTCCCCTAATAGCCTGCCCTTGAATACACCGCTCTCGCTGCAAGCCAGTATTGGCCTCAACGATGCCGCCCTGGATGCCTCGGCGCACCAGGCCCTGCTCGACCTGTCCCTCTTCCCACCCAAGCCCAACAGCTTTTCCGAAGCCGCCGCCTTGGCCGTGATGGCTGCGCCGGTCAGTGTGCTTGACATCTTGGTGGACCACGGGTTGGTGGAAAGTCTGCCGCCGGAGCGCTATTCCATGCACCAGACCATTGCCGATTATGCTGCCTTGTTGGGGGCCAGCTCCGGCGCGCCTGGGCGACTGGCAGCCTATTTTGTGCAGCACGTCGAGGCTCACGCCGCTCAACACAGCCTCCTGGATCGCGACTTCGGAAATATTCTGGCCGCGCTGGCCGCCGCCTTTAACCAGCCTCTGCCCGATCTCTACCTGCGCGGCGTCAATGCCTTCCATTCTTTTCTGGAGATGCGCGGCTTATACCCGCTCGACGCGCAGCTTCTCCGCCAGGCTCACACCCTGGCCGAGGCCGGCCGGGATGCGCCGGCTCAGGCCCGGCTGCTGTATAACCTTGGGGATTTGGCGGTCAAATTAGGGCAGTTCAAAGAGGCCAAAACTCATTTTCGGCAGAGTCTCAGTCTGGCTCAGGCTACGGGTTTGCGCTGGCTGGAGGCCCAAGGGCTGTTTGACCTGGGCCTGGCCAGTTGGTACTTAAGCGGCCAGAGCGAAGATGAGCACTACTTTGAGCGGGCGCTGCAGCTCTTTCAAGAGTTGGGCGACCGGTTTGGCCAGGGTTACGCTCTTAATGGTCTTGGCTATGCTTGCATAGAGCTGGGTGATTTCAAGCAGGCGCTGGCTTATCTGGAGCAAGCGCTGCGGGTTTGTCGCGAAGGCAGCAACCGGCGCGGCGAAGGCTGGGCGCATTATAATCTCGGCACAGCCTACCTGCCCTTGGGCGATTTTGCCCAGGCTGAAACCGAGTGGGCGCGCTGCCTCTCGATTTACCGGGAGTTGGGCGACCGGCGCGGCGAAGGTTGGTTGATTTATAATCTAGGGCGGCTCCACCGCCAATGGGGCCAGTACGATCAGGCTGGCGCCTCTTTTGCCCAGGCGCTGCACCTCTTTAGCGAGTTGGGCGAGCATTTTGGCCAGAGCTGGGCCACCCACAACCTGGGGTTGGTCGCCGCTGACACGGATGACAGGGCGACTGCCGCAGCTTACTTTGAACAAGCCCTACAGCTCTTTTTGGATATAGGCTGCCGCACCGGCGAGCACCAGACCTACCACAGCCTGGGCGTGCTGCTCCGGCGGCGCGGCGAGTATGCCGAAGCCAGAAATTACCTGGAACGGGCGCTAAAGTTTCGGCGGGAGATCAGCTATAAGCGGGGAGAGGGCAAAACCCTGGCTCACCTGGCGCTGGTTTACCATTATTTGGAAGAGCCACAGCGGGCGTTGGAATATGGCCAAGAAGCGATACGTATCGCCCAGCAGATCGGCGCGCGTCCCAACCAGGCGCACGCTCTGACTTGCCTGGGGCATATCTTGGTTGGCTTGGGATATCTGGACAAGGCTGAGGAAATATATCGTCAGGCCGAGGCACTGCGGCACGAATTGCGCCAGCTGCACCTAGCTTGTGAAGCTCAGGCTGGGCTGGCGCGGGTGTTCCTGGCTCAGGGCTGCCTGCCTCAAGCTCTGGCCGAGGTCGAGGAGATTTTGGCCTACCTCGCTGGACAGACGGGAACCTGTTCGGGGTACAGGCTGGCTGGGGCCGAAGCACCGGAGCAGCTTTATCTGACCTGCTACCAGGTGCTCCAGGCCAATCAAGATTCGCGGGCTGACACATTTTTACCAGAAGTCCAACAGTTCAGTTAGTGGCTGAGCCTAGGCTCAAGCCGGCCTAATTCGTCCTCGTCTGAAGAAGCACGCTGGAAAGGTTAGTCCGGAACTATTCCAGTAGATGATTACCAAAGGGAGCTGCCCGTCTAGACTTTTTGTTTTTGGTGGCAATTATATCAACATTGAAACTAGCCGTCATATGTGCTATACGGCCAACAGTCACTAACTGAGTTTTTTGAATGAGTTCACAGTTTGGTAAAATGGAGATTTGACAGGCCGGCGTTGGTCCTGTTCCTTGGGAGTCCGGTTCACGAAGTGACGAGCATGGGCGCGAGACGGGTTTCTTCGACCGGCTCCATAGCAGCCACCCGCTCGGTCAAGTGGGCATAATCAACGGCGGCCCGGCTTTTAAGGGCATATTCAAAAATGGACTTACCCACACCTGGCGCTTCCGAAAGTTTCGTGTCAATGTGAATGGGGTGAGCAACTATCTTACCGAAACCTTTCTGGATGGCCTTTAAAATTCTTTCACTTACCCGCCGGCGTGGGTCATAGAAGGTCGGCAGGATGAGCCGGATGCTGCCGCCCCGGCCCAGGATACGGGTCGTGCTTTTGAGGTAATCTACAAATTGGTAGGCGCCGGTCAGGGCCAATGACTCCATGGAAATCGGCACAAGGATTTCATCAACGTACGAAATCACATTCACGGTGAGCAGGCTGACCGAGGGGGCACAGTCGAAGATTTGAAAATCATACGAGTTAGAACCAGCAAACAGCTCATTAAACAATTCCTCCCGAGCCATTTCCAGCACCATCCGTTGCTGCGTTTTGAACAAACTGATGTCACTGGGCAGCAAATCCAGGTTACGACGGGCCGGCAGCAGGCAGTCCGTGACAGTGGCTTTACGGGCCAGCACATCCGCCAGGGACTTTTTGGGCCTATCTATCCCTAGTGCAATCACCACATTGGCCTGGGTGTCGGTATCCACCAGCAGGACTTTGTGTCCTCGTAGAGCCAGAGCCGCACTCAGGTTGATTGAAGTTGTGGTCTTGCCGATGCCTCCCTTGAAGCCGACAACCGCTATTTTTCGCATTACAAAGCCTCCATTCACCGCCTTCCCCCTTTTTAAGGCGGCCCAAAAAATCTTAACATTGTTAATCTTAACCTTATATTGCCTAAAATTCAACTTTAAATGTTAAAATTTTAACGTTTCAGCGGTGGGCGAAATCCAGAACGAAGCTGAACCGGCTGGGCGGGCTTTCGAACATGCCGATCCCAATCCGGTTGTGGTCGGGGGCGAAGGATGTTAGTCCGGTGCGGCCGGCTTGCCTGCCGCGCAGATTTAGCCTATCCAGCGTAACATGGCCAAAATAGCCGCGGACCGTCATATCCGGGGAATGGGCCAGGACTACCGCGCCAAGCTCCTGGTCGACCCTGTAAGGCGGCAGCCCGGGCTATGCCCCTCGGCATTGATCCCAGCCGCCATCTGCTGCTCTAATTCGTCCAACCCGGGCGGCAAGGGTATCACCGTAGGTGTCTGCCGGGGCACAAGCAGGGCCAGGGCGGGGCGAAAATAACCGGCACAGCGACGACCTGATCGGTCGCTAGGGCAGCCGGGTCCAGCCCGGGATTGGTCGCTAGTGCAGTCTCAGAAGAGATATTCGGGAAAAAACGGTGGGGTGTCAGCCCTCACCCCCGGCCCCTCTCCCTCTGGGAGAGGGGAGAGCCGGGACGAGGCTACACCTAGCTTTAGTCCAGGGTTTGAGAAAGAACATAGGCGAAAGCGGCAAGCATAGAAGAAACGAACAGGCAGCCTAAACTGTAGTTCCGTGCCCGCCGGGGCGGGTTAAGTCCGTCCAATCTGGCTTCGACATAATCACAATCCTGGATGAATTTGCGACGGGGCGTCAGGTTATCATGGCCTAATTTATGAACAACATCATTTCTCATGGGCACAATTGTTTTTTCCAAAGCTTCGTTGACCCCAGGGGGCAGCTTACCTTTTACACTTTTGGCCAGTTGGCCCAACCCTTCTCCTTGGGCGTTGAACTCCCGTTTTAGCCGATTTTCAAGTATTTTGCTCCTTTTTACGGTTACGTCTATATCACTCTCTCGCCTCAATATAACAAGTAACAGGAGAATGATTAAGGGGATGGCCAAGGCAACTTCAACGTTCATCGCCGTACTCCTTACCTGAAGATGAGTTTCGATTTGAAATCGGCCGGCCCACCAATTGGGGGCCAACCGTTTGGCGCTAAACGGTACCGGGATTGTCGGCCCCAAGAGTTAGGGTCGAACGTTTTGTTGCAGCTCGGCAGGGAAGGGCAATCGGCGGGGGCCGAACGGGTGTTCAGCGTGTCTGCGGCAAAAAAGGAATACTCCTTGGAAGAATTTAAGGTGTTGTGAAAATTATAACACAGAAATAGGTCAAAAAACCTTTCGGTTTGTGACCAATATTATTCGGATTGCAAGGTTAGTGAATCAAAGACCCCCTCCCTTTCCCTCCCCCTTTGAGGGGGAGGGAAAGATGGATGCAGTCGGGATGTTTTGAGGTGGAGGTGGGGTTAGGGTATTAAAAATCAAAACCGCGAAACTAATTTTTGGAGATAATTGGGAGGTAAACAGGCTTCATTTCTTGGACTAAAAAAGCGGCCCTAGCCTGGCCCGCAGTCAAGGGGTGCGAAAAGTAGGCGGTGTTGGTGATTACTTCGCCAAAGGGGGTGGTGTCGGACAGGGTGGCTGCCAGGGTGAAGGTCAGGCTCTCGCCGGCGGCAACATTGACTGTCTGGTTAAGGTCAGGACCGAGCACATACGCAGGGAGGGTGTCGGTCACGACCACGCCGGTGGCGTTCCCGGTCCCCAGGTTGGCGATGACAACTGTGTAGGTGAGCGGGTCGCCCGGCTGAAGGGGGATCTGGCTTAGCTGCACCGTTTTAGTAAGAGCCAGTTGAGGCGGTCCGGCTACAGTAAAAGCAGTGCTGGCTTGGCCCGCAGTCAAGAGGTGCGAAAAGTAGGCGGTGTTGGTGATCACTTCGCCAAAGGGGGTGGTGGCGGACAGGGTCGCTGCCAGGGTGAAGGTCAGGCTCTCGCCGGCGGCAACATTGACTGTCTGGTTAAGAGCGGGGCCAATCACATACGAGGGAAGAGTGTCGGTTATGACCACGCCGGTGGCGTTCCCGGTCCCCTGGTTGGCAATGACAACGGTATAAGTCAGCGGGTCGCCCGGCTGAAGGGGGGTCTGGCTTAGCTGCACCGTTTTAGTAAGAGCCAGTTGAGGCGGTCCGGCCACACTGAAAGCAGTGCTGGCCTGACCGGTAGCTGAGGTGTGCGAATAGTAGGCGGTGTTGGTGATCATCTGACCAAAGGGGGCGGTGTCGGACAGGGTGGCTGCCAGGGTGAAGGTCAGGCTCTCGCCGGCGGCAACATTGACTGTCTGGTTAAGAGCGGGGCCAATCACATACGAGGAGAGAGTGTCGGTTATGACAACGCCGGCGGCGTTCCCGGCTCCCTGATTGGCTAAGACCAGCGTGTAGGTGAGCGGGTCGCCGGGCTGAAGGGGCGTCTGGCTTACCTGCACGGTTTTGGTCAGGGTGAGACAGGGCGAAGGGCTGGTACAGCCGAGGTAACGGGCCACGGCAAAATCACGTTGCCCTCCTACTCGGGTATCCCCGGCCACGACGATATTGCCATCCGATTGGATGGCCAAGGCGTTGCCAAACTCCTCGGCTCCAAAATCGGTAATGACCCTGCCATCGAAACTAAATGAAGTATCCAACGTGCCGTCGCTGTGATAACGGGCCAGGGCGAAATTCGTATTCGCGGTAGTACCGGCTACGAGAATCTTGCCATTGGGCTGGAGCGCTACGTCGTGAGCCTGGTCATACCCCCCAAAATCGGTCAAGACTCTACCACTTGTGCCAAATGAAGTATCCAGACTGCCATCACTATTACGACGAGTCAGCAAGAAGTCGTTATAAGCACTGAATCCTACGGCTACAAATTTACCATCACTTTGAATAGCCACATCACAGCGGGGAGGGTTGCAACTAATTGAAGTCAGGACCGAGCCATCCCCATCGAATGAAGTATCCGGACTGCCATTGCTGTTATAACGAACTAACATTAAGGTACCCGAATATTTGGATGCGACAACAATCTTGCCATCAGGCTGAATGACAACATCAGATCCCTTCTCTTCGTTGCCGAAATTGGCGATGATAATACCATCATAATCGAAAGACGTATCCAGGCTGCCATTACTATTAAGGCGAATTGACACGAGGTCAGAAGGGTAGCTCAGGGTATATCCAGTGGCGACGATTTTTCCATGGGGCTGGATGGCGACACCAAAACTACGATCGTCTTCGTTGAAGCTGAACGTTGCTTTACCATCACCGTCGAAGGAGGTATCGAGGCTGCCATCGGTATTGTAACGGGCTAAGGCGAAATCCCCTTGATTCCCGCCTAGCGTGATATACCCCGTGGCTACAATCTTACCATCGGTTTGAATAGCAAGACCCGTAATATCAGCTAGAGCAATGGAACTTCCAAAGTCAGTAATGACCTTGCCATCGCCCTCAAAGGAGGTATCCAGACTGCCATTGGGGTTGTAACGGGCGAGCACAAATTTGTTCCCGACCCCTGATCCGCCGACCAGAATCTTTCCATCGGCCTGAATAGCAACGGCGTTCCCCGTGTCGTAATCACTAAAGCTGGTGGTAACTTTACCTGCCGTACCGAAGGAAAGATCAAGGTCGCCGGGACCGTCGGCCCGTACAATATTTCCGGAAATCAAGGTGAAACCTAAGAGGAAGGCGAAGCATAATAATAGTTTTTTCGGGTGCATGAGGAAGTTTTACTCCTGGCGGCTATGAGCCGGTCAAATTTCTGGTCCAAGTCTTTAATTGAAATTCTCAAGCTTAGATTTTTAGGTGAAAATTTAGGACAGATCGGCAGAGGAGGAGCAACGGCTGGGGAGTGAACCGGCGTTCAGCAATCACTTCGACAAAAAGGGGGATCCCCCTTTGAGGAATTAAATTGAGGCGTTAAGATCATTATAACACAGAAATGGAGAAAAAAACCTTATAATTTGAGGCCAATATTGCTCGGTGGGCAAGGGGGGTGAATCAGAGACCTCACCCCCTCCCCAGCCCTCCCCCTCGAAGGGGGAGGGAACGAAGCTCGGCGCGAGGCCGGGCCGGGGCAGTAACCCGGCTCACTTAAGGCCAGGGCTGAGGGCAGCAGCAGCCCCATTCAGGCAGGGCACGGCAAAACCCCGCAGGGGTTTAAAATTTTTGAGGGATAGCCCTCACCCCCAGCCCCTCTCCCTCTGGGAGCGGGGAGTCGCGTAGCGACGGGGTGAGGGCTAATCCGAAAAGGTCTCCTATTTCTGCACTAGTGTCCTTCAGACTGAGCAAAACCGAGCTGCCACGTCGCAGATGCTCCCAGAGAAGTGTATACAGGGGTGCCAGAAGAAGTCGCCAACCTTTAGGTTCCGCGGAGTGTCATGTGGACATATATCTTCCGGCAAGAAGTGGCTTCACTTAAATTGGTGATTTTTCCTGGAATGAGGAATCGATACAGACTTTACGCGCCGAGTGAGTTAGCCGAGAAAATCTTGAACAAATATCAATTTAGTGGTATTCTGGAAGACAAACAGCAACTTGAAGGAGAAAATGTGATGGCTGAAAAAATCTACGGCCTCTTAATTTTGCCCTATCAGTACTTGCAAATGATAGGCTACCGCCTAAGTGGCATCCCGTGTCGTTATGAGTTTGGTGCATTTGGCGTCGAACCACTGAAACCGACCACCCGATCACAACATTTGGTCAGTAAGCTCCTACCTCTCTTCATCCTGGGAATCGGCTGGATGATACAGATTGGTATCGCCGTCTATCTCGCCCGATTGTATCAGCCAACGCTGCCTTTCGTCCCTCTTTTCTTTATCCTGCTTTCAACACCCCCGCTGGCGCTCTACACGCATTACGTTCGCTTTGATCTCACGCAAAAAAACTCCCCCGTTGGCCAGCCCCATTCTTCGCAGCAACGTCAAAATTAAAAGATCCCCCATAATTTCAACCCGGTTAGAATTAATCCGACGAGTATTAGCAAGATGGGGATCATTTCGATACAACCGATGATTGACCACAGCAGCCCCAGACGAGAAATCGGCTCGTCCGGGATTTCATCAAAGAAAATTCGAGCTTCTTGTTCTCGACCAGCAAAGCTGAGCAGAATAACAACCGCAAATATGGCCCCGGCTACGCCACAACTCACAGCCCAGTGAGGCAATAGCAGCCAGGCAACCAAGGCACTTCCCAGTCCCCAAAAAAGGATGAAGCGTACAGCTTTCAGATATCTGCCCATGTTGACCTTGCACGCATATACTTATTACAGCAGGTTCATTTCCTCGGGTCCTTTCGTAGAACATCCACAGGACATTCTCGTCATGCCTTACCAGCAAAATCAACCAGCGCTAAGATTAAGGGTAGCGCATGGCAAAACCTTCGCCTGAATAAAGAGAATTATTAGGTCCGAAGAACTGTATTAAAACATACGTGAATAGGGTCAATATTATCATCTTAAAGCGAGAGAATCTGTTTGCGATTATCGAACATCCGTGCTAAACTTGGCTTATGACTCTGATACGCACCATTCGCCGGATCAGCCGTCGTCTCAATCGGGGCAAGTTTGACGCCTTGCGTGAGATTGCCTCGGCCTATGCCAGAGAAAAGCAGGAACACGGGCTGGTCTATCACGACGACGCCCTATTTGGCTCACATTCCAGCGAGCGTATCCGTCGGGATGTCCTGGTCAAGGACAAATACAAGAGTCCTTACGGCGTTTCCGGCCGGATGTGGAAGCTGGCCCAAAAAGATGCCTATGAAATGGTCGAAAAGGGGTGGGCAGCGCTGGCAGAAGAGCTTAAGCCGCTGATTGGCGCCCATCAAGCGGATAAGGATGGCAAAGCGCCGTGTGGGACGGTTTGGACCGAAAGCCAACTGCGCTATGCTTATTGGTTGATTTACACACCTCGGCGCACGGCTGAATTGGTTGCCGGTCAAGCGCCGCTGCCCAAGCATTTCGACATTACCCCGTGTGAGCGACGAGCGGTGCGGAACTATTTACGTCGGGTCATCCGGCGCAAACGTGGTCGCCCGCCGCTGGTCAAAGTAGAACGCTCCTTTGCCCTGGACCCGGATATGTACGACATCGAAATGACCAAAGCTGGCACGCAGATTATCGCCGTGACTGGGCTAACCCCACGCAAACGGATCAGAATTCCTCTGACTGGCTACACGGTCATTTCCGGCAATATCCGGGTCGTCCTTGAGGTCGAGCGGCAGCGAGTTGAGATCCATTACACCGCCAGGGTCAGCATCCCCGACATACCAGGTGAGGAAGTGATGGCCGCTGATGCCGGGTTGAGCGAAGTCTTTACCGATGAAACCGGCGAGCGCTACGGCACCGGTCTGGGTCACTTGATTTACGATGAGTCCGAGCGCATTCTGAAAAAGAACCGCAAACGCAACAAGCTGTATCAACTGGCTGAAAAGCATAGTCGCAAAGGGCGGCACAAGAAAGCGTGGCATATTCGTAAATTCAACCTGGGCAAAAAGAAGCAGACTAAAAAGAAACGCAAGAACCGGATCGAGCTGGAACGCCAGATCAATACGGCCCTCAATCAGATGCTGGGTAAAAGAAAACCGAAAACTCTGGTCACTGAAAAGCTCGACATCCGGGGCAAAGCCAAAAGTAAGCACATGTCCCGCCAGGTCAGTCTCTGGCCGCGCGGGACATTGGCCGATCGAACGGATTTCAAGGCGTCGGCGGCAGGTTGCCGTCACAGGCAGGTCAATCCAGCCTATACGTCTCAAACCTGCCCTCGCTGCTGGTTCGTTGACGGGCAGAACCGCAACGGGGACAGGTTTAAGTGCAGGATGTGTCTGTACGAGGCGTCCGCAGACTGGGTTGCCGCCATGAACCTCAAAGCAAGACTTACTGATCCTGAAATTACCCTTTGGACGCCCAAGGAGCAGGTGAAGACTATCTTGCTGGCCAGGTTTGCCGCTCAAAAGCGGCCTGCCGTTTTGGAAATCGTGGAGCCGAAAGGTGAAGCGAGGACTGTTGCGGGCAGGGACTCCAGTTGCAACATCTCCCAAACCCGATGGGACGTTATCAACGGAGCGCAAAACGCCCAACGTCAATCCCTTGAATAAAGGACTAAAGCGTTGGGGACGAATGTATACGTTTGTATATGTTCAAGGTAACAGCTTTATAGCCAAACCTAAGCTAAAACCGCCAACTGTTCCCAGAGTTGCCAGACCAACGACCAAAAGTAAGCTTATTAAAGCCCGACTAACCCTATAATCGCATCATCGGCCCCAAAATCTACTAATTTCTCGCCTCGTTTGCGCCGGTCAGTGACCGGAATGTTGTCTATTTCCAACCGATGCCGCAATCCTTTCGCCGAAAGCACATCACAAATCTTAGCCTGACCGGCAGCGACAGCCGCTGTTGCCACTTTGCCCGTCACTTTGGTAATCTCAAGACCCTGTACCCCTTGACCACCTCTCCCTTGGGTTGGGAATTCGGTCAGCGGCACCCGTTTCACAAAGCCGGTCTGGCTCACGATCACAACTTGAGCCTGCTCATCCGGCTCGATGACTACTCCCGCAACAAGGCTGTCATCTTTGCCCAGCTTGATCCCTACCGTACCCCGCGCCGAACCCGTCGCCTGCGGGTTGACTTCAGCGGCAGCGAAGCGGATGGCCTTTCCACCCGTCGTAAAAAACATTACCGTGGCCTTATCGCTGGCCACCGCGGCGAACAGCGCTTCATCTTTGCCATTCAAGCCGATGATGGCGGCCCACGAAGCTTCACTCATCCTCAGATCTGCCACTTTCGTTCGTTTAATATTACCGAGTCGCGTCCCGATGGTCAGGTAGTGATCGGAGGTCAACACGCCGCCAGCGATCAAATACTCACCCTTGGTCAACCCCAAATCGGCGAAGGTCGCTTCTGCGGGCACCCGCCCCACCGGCGCTTGCCAGGCCCGGCCCCGGTTGGAAACGAGCAGCAAGGTATCCTCTGGCTGCAAGCAAAGCTGCTTTAGATGGGCCTCGACCGCCCTGGCCGATGGGCCCCCTTTGACTTTATAGGTGAAACGATCGGCGTCCGCCCGGAGGATACCCCGGGTCGTAATCGCCACCACTTGCGGTTTGTCCGGTACGACCAGGTCAGCCTCCGTCGTCACCACCAACCCAGCCGCCTGGTCTTCCCGGTCAATAATAACCGTCCGGCGGGGCGTGGCAAATTGCGCCTTGAGTGCCATTGTCTCTTCGATGACCACTTCCAGCCGTCTGGCCTCTGATGCTAAGAGCGCTTTGAGATATTTGATCCGCTGCCGCAGATCCCGGCCTTCCTCTTTGAGCTTGGCCTGTTCCAGCGCTGCCAGCCGGCTCAGTTGCATGGTCAGGATCGCTCTGGCCTGGGCCTCGCTGAAGCCAAATTGCTTGATTAGATTCTCGCGAGCGGTGTCGGTGGTTTTAGATTTCTTGATCGTGGCAATCACTTCATCAATCACCTCGAGCGCCTTGAGCAAGCCCTGGATAATGTGCAACCGGGCCTCCCGCTCGGCCAGTTCGTGACGGCTGCGCCGTTCGACCACATTCAGACGATGGCTGACAAAGTAAACCAACATCTCCCGCAGGGAGAGAATCCGAGGGATCGCTTCGCCCTCACCCTCGTCCACCAGGGCCAGGTTAGTCACGCCACACGTCTGGCGGAGTTGAGTGTAGGTGAGCAGCGACTCCAGCACCTGGCGCGGATCAGCCCCACGGGCCACCTCGACGACGACCCGCATCCCGGTGTAATCCGACTCGTCCCGCAGGTCGCTCACCCCAGCAATGCGCCCCTCCCGCACCTCTTTGGCAATCTTTTCCAGGACTGTGCTTTTCTGGACGGCATAGGGCAGCTCGGTCACGACAATATCGGCCTTGCCCCCCTTGGTCTGCTCAATATTCACCCGGGCCTGGGTGACGATCCGGCCCTTGCCGGTCTCATAGGCCGAGCGAATCGTGTCTACAACCATATCCCCCCCACCATTGCCGCCGGATTCGACCCGATAGCGGTAGATAATTCCGCCGGTGGGAAAATCCGGACCGGGAATGAGCTTGAGCAGATCCTCTACTTTCAGTTCCGCGCGTTTCTCCCAGTGCTTGGCCACGTAGATCAAGGTATCGCAGACCTCGCCCACATTATGCGGCGGGATATTGGTCGCCATCCCCACCGCCACCCCGGACGAGCCGTTGATCAGCAGATTCGGCAAAACGGTGGGCAGAATGACCGGCTCCTGCAGCGAACCATCGAAATTATCCACCCAGTTGACCGTATCGCGCTCAATATCCTGGGTTAACAAATCGGCAATCGCCGAGAGGCGGGCTTCGGTATAGCGCATGGCGGCCGCCCCATCGCCATCCACGCTGCCAAAATTACCCTGACCGTCAATCAGCGGTTCGCGCAGCGAAAAATCCTGGGCCAGGCGCACCAAGGCTCCATAGACGGATGAATCGCCGTGAGGATGGTATTTGCCCAGCACCTCGCCGACGACGCGGGCCGATTTCTTATAGGCCTTGTTCCAGGCCAGCCCCATGTCGTGCATGGCGTACAGGATACGCCGCTGCACCGGCTTTAAGCCATCCTCGACCCGGGGCAAGGCCCGGTCTACCAGGGTTTCGACCGCGTAGTCGAAATAGGCTCGCTCTAAATCGGTGGTTAGTTCGACAGTTTTCATTGCTCTTCTGCTCCATTCTCATTATTCTTACTTTCGGCTGCGTCTCCATTCCCGCCCCAATCCGCTTCCTCACCGGCCCACTTTTTAAGCAGCCACTGTTTCCGGGGAGCCACATCAGACGACATCAGGACTGACATCACCTGCCCGGCCTGGTGGGCATCCTCCACCGCCACCTGCAGCAGGTGCTCGTTTATCACCGGATTCGCGCCTTCGCTTTTGTTCAGTGCAAAAACCGTCTCCCGCAGTTGCTCCGGATTCATCTCGCCCAGACCTTTGTAGCGCTGGATCGTAACCCCCTCCCGACCCCACTTCGTCAAGAGGGTGTCTCGCTCCTCCTCGGAGTAGGCATAGCGTGTCTCCTTGCCCTTATGCAGTTGATACAACGGAGCCACGGCGATATATAACTTCCCGGCCTGGACCAGCGCTTTCATATGCCGCCAAAACAGGGTATGGAGCAAGGTGCGGATGTGAGCGCCATCAACGTCCGCATCGGTCATAATAGAAATCCCCCCGTAGCGCATCTGCTCGACCTTGAAGTCCGCGCCCATACCCCCACCGATGGCCGCCACAATCGCCTTGACTTCGGCATTGGACAGCACTTTTGTCACCGGAATCCGCTCAGTATTGAGGATTTTGCCGCGCAGGGGCAGGATGGCGTGGTAGCGCCGGTCGCGAGCCTGTTTGCAACTGCCGCCGGCGCTGTCTCCCTCGACCAGGAACAACATCGTCTGTTCGACCGGGGCGCCTCGACTCACATCGGCGAGCTTGCCGGGCAGTTCCGAGACCTCCAGGGCCGATTTACGGATGACCAGTTGGCGGGCGGCTTTGGCGGCCTCCCGGCCCCGCTGTGCCGCCAGAGCTTGATTGAGGATGATTTTACCTACCGGGATATTCTTGTTCAGGTACGCCAGCAAGTTTTCGTAAGTGACCGATGTAGCCACCCCCTGCACCTCTGTCGTGGTCAGCGCTTCCTTGGTCTGGCTGGAAAACTGGGGCGTTTTGGTCATCGTCACGTTAACAATGGCGGTCAGCCCCAGGAGCAAATCCTCCCCGCGGATGTTACCCTCTTTGAGCAGTTTCTTGTCCGCCCCAAACTGATTTAGGGCCTTCGTCAAACCGGCTTGAAAGCCGCTTACGGCCGTGCCGCCCTGGGGCGTCGGGATCGAGTTAACGAAGCTGTAAATGGTTGTTTCCTCGCCGGCATATTGCAACACCACTTCCACCGTAATGGCTCCATCGCTACTGCTATCTTTGAATTGGATCGGTTTATGGAGTGTCTCCAGCCCTTCGTTCAAAGCGACAAGGTAATCCCATAATCCTCTCTGGGATTGAAAGATTCGCTTTTTGTGCTCTTTTTTGGGACCGCGCTCGTCACGCAGCTCAATCCGAACGCCGGGGTGGAGATGGGCTACCTGCTCCAGACGGTTGGCCAACCGGTTGAAGTCCCAGGGCACGCCTTTATCTGGCTGCGGCCAGTCCATTTCTGAGTCGAACCAGGGCCGATGCGGTCGGAAATGGATCGTTGTCCCAGTGCCCAGGTCGGGATCGGCCTGTACCGCCGTAGTTTTGCCAGGCACTTTCACCGCAGTGAGCAGACCGCTTTTACGATCAATGAGAAGCGTAGTCTCGGCGTTGACTTCGCCGATCGCCTGGTTACTACCCGCTGGGAGAATCTGAACACCATTGACTGGCTTGCCGCCGTTCTCAAATCTCTGCCGGTAGATAACTCCGTTCCGCCTTATGTCTACCTGAAGCCAGCGCGAGAAGGCGTTGGTCGCCTTGACCCCAATGCCGTGCAGGCCCCCTGAACCACTCAAGTAGGCGTCTTGCTGACCGGCTTCGCGAAATTTGCCGCCAGCGTGGAGGACGGTTAAGACCTCGGTCAACGCCGACATTTTTGCTTCAGGTTTGTACTCAACTGGGATACCCCGGGCATTGTCTTCAACAACAACCGAGCCATCGCCGTGAATGCTTACTTTAATGGTATTGCCGTGCCCATTAAGAATCTCGTCAACGGCGTTGTCGATGGGCTCCATTAGGATATGGTGGAGGCCATAGATTCCGTTATTGCCAATATACATTCCCGGCAGGCGGCGCACTGCCTCCAGCCCTTCCAGGCGTTTGATGTTTTGTGCACTGTACATCGTTGTTACCACAGCTATTCTCCAAAATTTTCTATCCGAATTAGGAACAAAGTAATCTGCCGTCGAAAAGTTGTTTTATTATAGAACATTTGTTCTATTTTAGCAAGTGAAACCTCTGTTTCACCCCTGTCAATTCATTAGCCCTCTCTCACCGGCAATGACCGTGGACGGATCTACCAAACCCTCGTTATGACGCAGGCCAAAATGAAGATGAGGCCCGGTGACACAACCACTCGCCCCCACCGCCCCGATAATGGTTTCAGGGCTGATCACCTGGCCGGCAGTAACATTGATTTTCGCCAGATGCGCGTACAGTGCCCGCCAGCCACTGCCGCTGTCCACGACCACCGCCAGCCCATAGCCGCGATCATCATCGCACTTCGGCCCGCTCGTGTCCTCTCCGGCGAAAATTACCACTCCGGCCATCATCGCCGCGACCGGAGTATCCACCACGGCTTCAATATCCAGGCCATCGTGAAACCACGGCCGCTCGGCGGAACAACCCGGCCCGGCGATGCCAGTGTAATACGGGGAGCAGCCAAAGCCCTGGGTGATCCGGCCCTGGACCGGTAACCCGATGAGTGGGCTGTCAGGGAGTGGGGTTGGTGCTGGCGGGACGGGTAGTGGCCGCGCAGTCCCGGAGTCTGAACCGGGCAGGATCGAGGGGAAGCCGGTCGGCTCCGGCTGCGGCTGGGTGTATGCGGACAATAATGAAATACACTGGCAGGCCCATTTTGGGCCGAATATCTGCCTGTTTGAACAGGCAACAGACAATAAAAATCTACACTGAGCCTTCATTTCGAATCATTTGCGATAAATAAAAATATACACTGAACATGGCGCAAGGCGTCAACTGATGCCTTGCGCCAGCGCTACTCATCGATATTGTCTCTGACGGATAGCGAACTCCTCCCGTGTCTCAACGGCCTGAGCCAAAATTTTGGCGGTCTGGGGCAAATTTTCCAGATTGCTGGGCTGGAGTTGGTAGCCGATATGTTTGGCAATGGCCGCGGTACTGACCCAGACGGGCGGATCTGTGAGGGCTTTCAAATGCCCAGCTGTCGATTCAATTTGCCGTGATAAGCGCTGGTCAAGCTCTGCCCATTTTCTCCGGGTCGCCACTTCAGAAGCGGAAGGAAGCGCAGCCGTAGCCTCCAAAATTTCCTCGATGGTTGCCTGGATCAAGGGACAGGTTGCCAGGTATTCTACATTGGCCTGCCGCAGCAATTGGGTTCGGGTGGGCCGCAAACTCTGAGGCCGGAAGCGATTAGCCACGATATACAAGCGACGTTGAGCAAATTGTTCGTGGGTTTCCTGGACTTGTTCAAAGGCTTGCCTGGTTTCCGGGAGTCGATCCAGGCAGCGGACCAGTACGTGCCACGTTTTGGTCTTGATCAGGCCAAATGAATCAACAACTTGAGCGAGGGAGCCCCTAGTTACCCGCTGGGGCGGGTTCAAGCGATTTCTGATCAGGTCAGCCGCCTCGGTGATGGCTGAAGCCAGGGTTTGATCACGGGTGATCCAATCAACCCGCCGAGAGGATGGCGGCGATGGTGCTTGTAACCGGGCGCAGGCATCATCAATGATCTGGGACACCGCTGGCAGGTGCAGATACGGTTTTAAGCCAGCCAGCCTGATCAACCGGGCGCGATGAGAAAAGGCATCCGGGCCAGCGTTAGCCATCCAAGCCATCACCCGGGTTACAAAAACCTCGACCGGTTCCACCACCTCGGTCAACGTTTGGCCCGTGCGGGGCAGTAAATCCAGGTGACAGAGTAAGACCTCCAACTGGTCAAGCTCGGCGCCAATCGTACAGATAGTCACCCAGGTGGGGTAACCAGATTTGGCCTTGAGTTGCCGCGCCGCTTGTCGCACCAACTCGGACAATTCAGCGTCGAGTGTTGGCCAATCTTGCTGACCGCAGGGTAGAAAGTCATGCACCAGGGACGGTTCAAGGTCATCCTGAGAAGTCAGGCGAGCCAAGATCTGGTTGGCAAAATCTTGCCATTTGGGTTCTCCGAAGCAAGCCAGCCCTGATTCTTGGGTCAAAACTCTTTTGGTGGGCGTGATCCCTTTTGCCCGATACTGCTGAAGCACCCATTCCAAACGGCGGATCACAAAAACCTCATAAGGTTCCACCACGGCGGCCAGAGTCCGTGTGGTAAGCGGTAGTTTTGCCCGCCGTGAAGTAAAACTGCCCTGGTTCAAGTAGTTGCAAAGTGCCGTCAGGCTGATCTTGAGGGGACGCCCCGGTTGTTTCAAGAGTTGGCGCGCGGCTAAACGGATTGCCTCAGCCAGTTGAACATCCCGATTTCGCCAGTAATGATCCGGATAGATGGACTTTTCCTTTCTCGTCCCTGTTCTTCTAGAGAAAGCAGGCCGGTGGGCCTCATACCAGGCCCGATCATGGCGTAAAAGCCAGCGATAGGTCTCATTCAAGGCTGGATCCTTTCTGAGTTCACGCAGGCTCCTGGTTGGTAATTGTTCAAGGGCCGCCAGCCAGCGGTTTCGGTGATAGGTCCGTGTTTCCAGGGGCAGGGGCTGCTCCGGCGCGACCTGGTTTTGTCGAGCCGCATAGGCCATCAGGGTGGTTGGCTCGATGTTAAGCTGCTGGGCCATTTCCTCGGTACTCACCCTTGGGTCAGCCCCCAATTGTTGAAAGCGGTTGTCCCAGACGGGGCCATAGGTCACGACCCGCCCAATGCGGAAGCGGTCGGCCGCTTCCTGGTCGGGTCCAACCCGGCGATATACAAAGCCACACGAACAGGCAAAGGTGCCCCGCGGGCGGGTATCTGCTCCCCGGAAGTCAATTTGACATGTTTCGATGACGGGTTGCTGGTAGGATAGACAGGCCGGGTTCAGACAAGGCCAGGGTCCCTGGCCAAAATAGGAGGCCGGTTCAGGCAAGGTCAAAAAGGTTTCGGCCCTGTATCCCAGAAAGTGAATGACCAGCAGATATTGTAAGGGATGTTTGCGACCCGCTCTGGTAATGACCTGGATGGGCCAGGCTTGCGCATTGCCGTAATCAAGGGGGCACTCTAGCAAGTTGAGTAAGTCCGCTGCATAATGGTGGGCAAAGGCCCGCAAGAACATCGCCGCTCGGATCATCCCCCTGTTGTAACTGGCCAGGCTTTGCTCGGCCAGAACCTGGTAGAGTTTGGTCTGTAAGGCTTCGGGTGTCAGCTGAGGCTGAAGGTTGTTCAGCAGCCAGGCCGCATCCTGGGCAATCCACAGACATTCCTGAAAGGCAGCCTGGGTTAGGGGGTTTGGACAAGGCGCGGCCTGGGTCAGGGCCTGTTCGGCGGAAATGTAGCGATGTTTGACGGTCCGATGATAGGTTGGGACTTGACTGTCCTGAATAATGGCCCCATGCTGGGGACAAATCTTGACGCCAGGCAGTTGATGCAGCCGATGCCAATAACACGCTCCATACTGAGCCCGATCCGTCTGAACACAGTCATAGCAGAAGCGCAGCCAGGGTGAAGGCCGGATCGATTTCAGGGAAAGTCCCGTATAGGCCGGCACTTTTGAACCATCCCGGCTACACAGCAACGCTTTCAGGGTTTGAGCACTTTTGGCCAGCAAGAAAGGCTGGTAAAAGGGATACAGCGTCTGTTCATGGATGAGTTTGTCGGCGGTCAAGCGATGCCCCCTTGGTAAAGCAGCCACCACCTCCTCCATATGGCTGGGCAACCCCATCTCTACCATCGGTCTGTCTTGGCCATAGACGGCCCGGGACAAGTCATTGCTGCGAGGATACCCCATCATCTCGGCCAAGCGGGAGACCACGCTGAAAAGCAATTCGTCGGGATAGGCGGTCGGAAAGTAGGCTAACATGGGCCACCTCCCGGTGGGATATAGTCCCCAGCCTGGGCGATATGCCCGACTGCTTTCAAGGTCTCATAGAGTGTGGTTTCGGTTTCGACCAGGGATAAATGTTGCCGCAGATCTTGCGCTGAAGGTACCTGATCTGGTGGGGGTTCGGATTGATGGGGTTGAGGCGACCCGGTGCCTCGAGGTAAAGGCTGAGGTTCTGACTTCCTGGCCTGGCGGACATAGGCATCCTGGAGTTCAATGGGCATGACTACATCTACATACTCCTGCAAGGTCGCCGCGTTGGTCCGCAAATCTTGCAGGGGTTTGTAGGCCAGTTCCATACTGTCTGCCGCCACCGAGTAAATCGTGCTGGGCTCAATGGTTTCCATCCCATCGGTAATGGCCCGCTCCTGGGCCAAAATGAAGACGGTGATGACTAGGTCGGTTACCCCCTGGGTCACATAGTACAAGGCCTCGCCCAATTCAGGGGTGAGGGGCACGGGCTGGCGCACATATTGATATTTCCAAATCCCCTTCAAGAGGGTTTCCCAGGAGGGGTCTTCCTTTTGCATGCGCTGCCAGATGAAATTACCCTGTCGGGTCCCCCGCCGCATCTGGCGAAATTCTTTGGTGAAGATATCAAAGGCGTGATAGGTCCCAATCAACACCATCGGAATGCGGATGGTATTGGACAACCCGACAAAAAAGTTGAGCATGGTCTCGGCCCCACCACTTTTGGCCCGATTGAGATGTTGCACTTCGTCAATGACCAGGATGCCGATATTCAACAACTCACACAGAAACGCCATGTAGATCTGCATTTTGGCCACGGTCGCCCGACCATTCTCGGCATAGGCGGTGTAGTAATTCGTGCCCAATATCTTGTCCAGGGCGGCGAAAAAGGCGAAACAGAGGGAGCGGGTTGAGCCATCGTGAGGACATTCTAGCTTGAGCCAGGTCACTTGGGCTCGCATAATGACCTGGCCGTTGTAGTCACTGTGCCAGATGACTTGCGGATAGAGGCTCAGGATGGCTTCGGTGGAAGTTGTTTTGCCCATCCCGCTCATGCCGATGAGATAGAACCCTCTGGCCAGGGCGCGCTCCCGGTTTTGGGGCTCATCGGCTTGCAGCTTTTTGGCCGTCTTGGCCACGCTGGGGATCTCAAACAGGTCACGGCCAACATAGCCACCCCGAATTGCCCTCGCGAAGCGGCGTTCCAGGGTTAGATGTTCATTGAGCGGTTGAAAGACCTGGGCCACATTCTCGATCATATCCAGCCGGATTTCTTCAGGATAGGCCCGGTGAGCTGGATCAAAGTCAGGATAATGTTTCAGTAAATTGATCACTTCTGGGGTGGAGCGGGGGCTGGGTAAAGCTTCAATGAGTGGGTTGCCCTGGTAGAGGGGGTTCTCCGGGTCTCGATAGGTGGCCGTTTCCGCCCAGGTGTCTACGTTGGGTGTCCAATCCAGGGTCAACAAGCGATTACCTTTACGCATGGTTGGCCTCCGCTGCGCACACTTCTTGGATCAGGTCGCTGTAGTCTGGCCGAGGAATGTACCGATGTTTAGGTGGGGCGGCTCTTTGATCAATGCTCTGAGTTGTTGCTGGCTGAACCAACTCGACCACCCCTGGTTCGATATCCCGTTGGCGTTCCAGGACTCTTTCGCGCTGTTTGTGTTCGCGCTTGCTTTTGGTCGTAACCCGCCTGGATTGGCTCGCCGGGTCAGCGGCTGCAGCGGCCTGCTGGGCTGGACCCGAAATGTGTTCTAACCGAGCATGTAATTCGGCCAGAGCCTGAAACCGGTCATTTTCTAACTCAACCCGCTGGGCTGCCTCAAAGGCTTTCTGCGCCTCGACTTCGACCCACTCTCGATGGGCGTACCCCTGGTCCTTTTCCAGGAGCGGACAACGTTCCAAAACCTGATCCGGCAAACACAGAAAGATGGCGTTGGTGGTGCGAGGGTCATAGGCCACGCTGACTTTTCTGGTTTTGCGACCCGTCTGTTTGCCGGCCTTCAGATACCACTGCTGCTCAGCCGCATAAGCCGAGAAATATCGCAACCCCTTGAATTCGATGCCCTGATGGGTGACGGTGGCCTGGACGCGGGGCAGCAAATTCCGGTAAGCCACCTCCGGATCAATGCGGCGCAGTTGTCCACTTCGGTTCTCGATCCCCCAGTTCCACACCTGTAGCGGCACCGGTTTGAGCCCATCGGCCAGCATGAATTCGTCAAAAGGGTAATTGGCCAGGATGTGCGCCTGGTTGTAAAACAGAATGTAACTGATGACACTCTGTCTGAATTCATAGAGGGTCAGACAGGGTAAGCCCCGCCGATCTTTGTCCCCGCGATGTTGCGGGCCAGCCCCACCGCCAGGTAATTGATGGATGGCATAATGGTTGGCCAGGTGAAAATCAAGCTCCACCGGACCTTTGAGGTCGGGACGGTAGGGCGGGGTGTTGGAGACCTGAATGCCCAGGGTATTCACCAGGTTGCTGGCCTGCACGCTCTCGGTTTCGCCGCGATCACCCAGCAAAAACTCCGGCGCATAATGACACGGCCATTGTTCCGGGCTGATAGTAATCCCGTAATTTTGGCAGAACGTCACTTTGTCCGTCAGCGCATTTTGAAGGGCTAACACTTCCGTCACCCAACTGGCTTCTTCCAGCGAAACTTCAACCCCGACGATCATCATACTGAACAGATCTTTGACAAAATAGAGCGTGGGCTTGCCCAGAACTTGACTTCGGTTGAGCGCACTGACTAACAAACAGTCCGCCGGGGTCGAGTCGATCAGATACCAGACCCCCGGCCCAAAAGCCATTAACCGGGCACTCCCTAACTTGGGACCATAATTGGCCTTGATCCGGCTCTCCCCTTCCCGTGAGGCGAGCACCGTCTCGCGCTGACCTTGATGATGACAGTGATACTTAAATTGTCTCAACGTGGGCAGGGCACTTTTGGGCGGCAGGATAGGCTGCGTGACCCCATCTTCATCTACCCTTTCTTCAATGCGGAAGAAGGCGGTTAAAGTACGGCGGTGCGCCTCTGTCAGCGTTTTGCACTCGCCACTCAGGTAAAAGCGCTTGTATCCTTTTTCCAATAACTTTTTGGTGACCCCGTCAATATTCATCCCCGCCTGTTCATCCCGGCTTCTCCGTCGCCCTCGTTTAACCGTTGCTGGCTCAAGCTCTGGCCCCGGCTTCAGCCCTGACTGGTCGAAGCGCGGAATGAGGGCATTCTTCACCTGTCCTTCCCGCCAATAGCGCCGTAAGTATTCATAAATAAGGCGCTTTGCCCGGCCCGTCTGTTGAGCGACCGCTTCAATCAGTTGACCTCGTTGCTGGGGAATGAAGGCGGCCTCACCTTCAGCCCGCACAATTGGCTCGATTAAGACCCAGGTTGCCTCCCGGCGTTGACGCTGTTTCTGGCTAAACTGCTCTTCAGGTTGGAGCAGGTAGCGCTGATCTCGCGTGACGACCAGGGCCTCAGCTTGGTTGAGGGCGGCGATGATCTGGGCGTAACTTCTCTTAATGGGCAAGGCTCTTTTGTCTGCCATATCAAGGGTATATACGTAACTTCTGGCCGGATCGATCCACAGAATGCGGTCAACCCGCTCCACCTCGGCTTCCTCATTTAGCCACTTGATGAGGGTATTCTTCAGGAGTAGCATGGTCAGCTCCTCCCGCCTGTGGACTGCAACTTCTCAAGATCATGATCCAACAGGGTAATCCGCTTCCTGGGGTCAATTGGGTGGTACATATCCACGTTCCAATAACGGTTAGCCAACAGGTAGTAGGCAATGGTCAAGCCTGCGCCTTTGTCCAGACCAAATTGTCGCTCACAGCTAGTCCCAGCCTCTTTCAAGGACAGATGCTCGCTGATGACGGCCTTGGTTAAGCTTTGGGCTATGAGGTACAATTGCTCTGCCCTCAAATTCAACCGCTCGCTGAGGCAGCATTTCCCGTGCAGTAATTCAATGTTTCGAACCAACTGCTTGGGCAACTCTCGTTCGGTCACGATCCCCCAGGCGATGCCCCGCCGTTCCCAGTAACGCCGCTCGATCTCAAATTTCTCCATCACCCGTTTGTTGGATAGGCTCTTGGCATATTTGACCGTTCGGATTTGATCCACGGTTCGATCACCCTCAACCAGCGTAATCCGAAAATCGCTGGTCAGGACAATGGCTTGTTTCTCTCCGCTGCGACGTTCGAAGGGATGGCTGATCCCACATTCAACCGCAATCGCCTGGGTCTCAGCCAGGGGCAGGAGCGGAAATTGTTCCCGAATATCGACGACATGGGACGCCCAATCGAACACAAAGAACCAGTCGCGCTCCAGATTACTCAACAGATGGGTTTCTCGACCGGTCGTCCAGACGCTTTTGATACGATGGCACGTCCCGTGCGAGGGCACATCCTGAATCCGATACCACGGTTGGTAGCTTGGACCGTCTCCTTTGCCCCGGCCCTCTTTGATCCATTCATTGAATATTTTGCGACTAAAGACACGCTTTCTTTTGGACATTTTTTGCCTCCTATTGATCGGTTGTCCATTAAATGATTTAACGTTGCTCGCTGACTATATCTCAGCGAGCAACGAAAAGCCATAGGAGGCAAAAGCCAGTGTACTTTTCTATTGTCCGTCCATTGTCGCCCAGTGTACTTTTTTATTGTTCAGTTCACTTCTTTATTGTCCGCAGTCAAGGTCGTCTACTCCGTCACTCTAAACAACGCCCCATCGCCCCGGCCAAAGACCTCGGGGAAGTACATCTCCTCGGCGTGGGTGGGGATGACCCGGAACTCGCCGGGGACGGAGGCGCGGATCGAGTAGGTGTATTCGTAGGTGCCGGCGGGCAGGTAGGTGGCAAACAGGGCCGCCTTCTCGTCGCGCAGCTCGCTGTGAGAGAACCACCACCAGCCGTAGCCGCCGCCCCAGGGATTGCGCCTATCGGTGCGGGTCAGCTCCGGCGGCTCGCCGACGATGCTGGTCGTGGCCAGGCTGGCGTCAACGCCCTCCGTTCCGGCGGGGAAGGGGTCTTCGACGACGACATAGTGCAGGTCGTTGGGAGCGATGATCGTCAGCTTGACCCGGATGATGTCGCCGACTTTGGCCTCGGTGATTGGCTGACCCTCACCCCGGCCCTCTCCCTCCGAGGGAGAGGGAGTTTCTTCTTCGCCCTCCCCCTCAGAGGGGGAGGGTTGGGAGGGGGTCTCCAAAAAGTACTGCCGCGAAACGATGATGCCCCGGTCCAATGCCTTGACCTCCTGCACCGGCTTGTAGTAAGTCAGGTAGGCGGCGTAGTACAGGCGCCCCGGCGACTCTTCGGACACGTCGCCGCTGATGGGGTCGCGCTCGACGGCCAGGCGGTTGACGGCATCGGCCAGCAGGTCGCCGACCTCGGCGCGCAGCTTGACCGTTTCGTCAACGTTCTCCTGGTCAACCGTGCCCTCGCCCAGCCCTTTGCCGTTGAGGCTGACGTTCCAGGCGTAATTGCCTTCCAGCTCGCCGGTGCCGACCATCCAATCGGTCAGGCCGATGATGGCCCAGGCCGTTTCCTGGGTCGTTTCCCAGTGGCCGCCGTTCTCGCGGACGCTCATCAGCCAGCGCACGGCATTGGGGGCCAGCGGGTTATCGGGCTGGATGCGGGCCAGGGCGGCGATGACGATGGCCGTGCTGCGGGTGTCGGTGTTCATTGAGTAGTAATCCACCTGGGCCTCTTCCCAGTGCGCGCCGGTCGCGCTGGTGATGGCCGCGCTGGTGATGTCGTCGAGCAGGGTGCTCACCTGGCTGGCCTGTTCGTCCAGCAGGTGGATGGCCATGGCCAGGTAAGCCTTGCCAAACGTGTCCAGCTTCTGCCGCTCGTTAAACAGGGCCACGCTCCGCCCCAGGTCGCCGGAACCGGCTTCGGCCAGCACGTAGAGGACAAAGGCCTGCCGGTTGGCCTGCCACGCCTCCTCGACATCCTTGGGCGCGACGAGACTGCCCTCGAGGTAGGAAATCGCCTGCTCGATCACGTAGTCGTCCACGGGGAACTCGGCCCGCCTGGCCTCGACCAGCCCCAACAGGACGTAAGCGGTCAGGACGGGGTTGCTGTCGTCCAGAACCCACCAGCCCCAGCCGCCGTCCACGTGCTGCTGGCTGTAGAGCCGCTGCAGGCCGACGCTGACCAGCCCCGGCAGCTTCTCCTCCAATTCCGGGTTGTTCATCCTCAACTGCTGGTAGGCCCGGTAGGTAAAGACATTGGGCAAAAAGCGGCTGACCGTTTGCTCGGTACACTCATAGCGGAAATGCTCCAGGTAGGTCAGGCCGTCGCGCATGCCGGCGGCCAGGCTGGGATCAATGCTCACGGTCAAATCGCCCTGGCTGGGGTCGAAGCTCGTGGGCAGGGCAATGCCTTCGGTGCGCGTGCCGTCCGTGTCCAGCACCCCGGCGGTCGCGACCGTTTCCGGCGTGCTGTAGCGGTAGATCGGCAGGTCAAAGGTCAGGGCGTCGCCGTAATCGGCGGACTTCGCGCCCATCGTCAGGCTGGCCGTTTCGGCGTCGCTGACCGTCACTCTGTACTCCACCTTGACTCGCTCCCCAACCCCCACCGTCAATTCCGGTACACCTTCGTTGTTCCATTCGCCATTCGCTATTCGCCATTCCCCAATCTCCAACCCCGTTCCTTCAAAGCGCGTTTCAACTTCTTGATCGTCTTTAGTGTTGTTCTGGACAATCAGGCCCAGCACCGCCTCATCGCCGACCACGAAGAAGCGCGGCGCGACCGGGCGCACCAGCAGCGGCTTGGCGCTGACGATTTCGACCGTATTTTCGCCCACCAGGGTATCGGCCCCGGTGACGCCCTTGCCGGTCAGAGTCCAGGTGGTCAGGTTGTCGGGCAGCTTGGCCTGGACCGTGCCTTCGCCGTTGGCGTCGGTGGTGAAAGTGGCCTCCCACAGGGCCGTGTCTTTGAATTCGCCGCGAATGTTGCCAAAGCCCTGGTCAAAGCCGCCGCCGCCGCCTTTAGCTTCGGGCGCGACGGCCAGGTTGATCCGGTCAATGGCCAGGGTCAGGCCGCCGGCGGTCTGCACGCCCAGGCCCCGGGTGCGCCAGAAGGTGCTCAACAGTTGTCCCGGCGTCTCCGGGGCCAGGGTCAGCACGGCCTTATCCACCAGGGCCAGGGAGAGTTCGGCCTTGACCGGCTGGCCCTGGACGTCGGTCACTTTAACCCTGTACTCGGCGGTTTCGCCGGGCTGGTAGGTCTCGCCGGCGGGCTTGTTGGGGGTCAGGGTGATTTGAAGCTGTTTCTCGGCGGTGTTGATCGGCAGGCTGGCGTAGCCTAATTTAAAGCTGGGCAGCTCGCCGCTGACCCGCTGCCCGTCGCCGACCTCGATCAGGGCGGGCGGGGAGACGACAACCACCGAGACATACATGTTCGGGATCATCTCCTCGGTGATGGGAACTTCAAGCTGCTCGCTGTTGGTTTCCAGTTCGGTCACGTAATGCTCGTAGATGTGGCCGCGCTCCAGCGTGACCAGCGCCTGGACCGTGCCGCTGTAGGGATGGGGCACGAGCACGGTGGCGGTGTCGCCGACGTTGTACTCGCGCTTGTCGGCGACCAGGTCAATCCGGTCGTTGTTCTCCTGCCGCCAGTTGACGTACTCCGCGCCGCTGACCCACATGTAGGTGGACGAGCGGACCTCGTTGCCTTTTGGGTCCTCGCCGGTGGCAGTCACTTTGTAGATGCCGCCGCTGGCAGGGGTGAACCCGGCGGTCCCCAGGCCGTCCCCGCTGGTGGTGACGGTGGTGGTGAAAACGGGAATATCCTCGACGACGCTGTCCCAGTAGTAAGAGCCGTCTTCGTACTGCTTCTGGACGCTGTACCAGTTGTGCTCGGAGAAAACGAGCTGTACGTCCTGGTCAGGGAAGGGCTGGCTCTGCCAATCTACCGTGATCACATTGACCTCATTTTCCTGCTGGACCCGGCCGACGTACCGCTCCGGGCGCAGGCCGATGTAAAAGTCGCCCTTGTGGACCACGGCCTCGGCCTGGGCGGCGACTTCCTGGTTGTTGACGTCGGTGATGGTCACGTCAAAGGTGAAGCGCTGGCTGGCCAGGCGCTCGGCGATGTCGGCGTCCACTTCAAAGGTGAAGCGGCCGTCTTTGTCGGTCACGCCTTCGCCCTGGGCAATCTGCTCGCCGTAGACGCCGTAGGTGTAAGAGTCGCTGCGGCTGAAGTCGTAGTCGGTGAAGTCGTACCAGCCCCCGCTCGCGCCCCCTCCAAGGGGGGGAGAGTAGGTGAAGCTGTAGTCGTCGGACAGGACGGTCCACTTGACCTGGGCGTTGGAGACCGGCCCGCCAAAGAAGAACTGGGCGCTGGTGGTCACTTTGATCTTCTCACCCTGGGCGTATTCGGACTTGTCGGTGGCCGCTTCGACCAGGTACTCCGGCTTGCGGTAGGCCGCCACCTGGAAGTCGTCGTAAAAAGTGTTGTCTTCGTCATAGGTGGCCTGGATGGAGTAGGACCCCAGGGCGGCGTTTTCGTCGAGGTCAAAGGAGCCGTTGACCGTGCCAAACTCGCTCAGGGGGAACTCTTCGTTGAAGACTTCTTTACCCTGCGAGTCGGTAATAAGGATAGTGATGGTTTCGGCCGCAGTGGGCAGGCTGTAGCGGGCGTCGTCGTCGGCGCGGAGGATGCCCTTGAAATAGACCGTCTGGCCGGGGCGGTAAATGTTGCGGTCGGTGTAGAACTGGGCGTTGTAGGGCTGCAAATAATCCTCAACGCTGACGTTGTTGAAGCTGTAGCGGTCAATCCCGTCGGTCCAGTTGCTGACGGTCACGGCAAAGTTGTCGTCCGGCTCGTTGGCATCCCCGGCGATAGCGATGCGGACTTCGTAGGCGTCGGAGCGCGGGTCGTAGGTGAGCAGGCCGACGCCGTCCCGGCCGGTTGTCGCCTGGCCCAGGTTTTCGGAGGCGGAGGTCTGGCCGGTGTTGTAATCGTAAGCGCCGCCGGCGATAAAGGTCAGCGGCAGGCCGGGCACGGGCTGGCCGTTTTGCAGGTCAGTCACCCAGGCCAGGGCCTCGTTGATGGAAGATTTGAGGGTGAGGTTGTTTTTGCTGACCACCAGCATTTGCCGCTCGCGGGCATTGACAAAGCTGCCGGTATCGGCCTCCGGGTAGACTGCATCAGCGTCGGCAGTTGCCTCCAGGTAGTAGAGGCCAGGCGGCAGGCGGCCGCCCAGGCCGCTCCGCGCCCCCAGGTCTACCCGGTAGATAACACTGGAATCCAGGTCCGAGGCATTTTCGAGCTGCCAGTCGCTGATAAGGTTATCCTCGCTGGGGACGTACCGGTCCCAGGCGTCCCACCAATTGTTGCCGTTGAGTTCGACGAAGTCGTCCAGTGGCAGGCGGTACAGGGCAAAGTCCACCGCGTTCAGGTTGCGGACGGTGAGGTAGGTCAGGGTGTCGGTGTAGGCGTTGTAGGTGGCAATGCGGCCGGGCGAGTGCATGTAGATGAGCGGCGCGGCGGCGGCCGTTTCCCAGGCAATCGTGGTCGTCCTGCCGAGCTGCTGGCCGTACCGCCCCTCGATGTCCGGCCCCAGCGTAACCCGGTAGCGGCTGCTGGGCTTGCGGAGAGTGGCGTCAATATTGATTTCCAGGTTGGTGTTGCTGCTCCACCAGTAGGTATAAACCTGGGTCACGGCCACGCTCGGCTGGATGATGATATTTTCGCCAATGACCACGCTGTCCGGGTTCATGGGGGAATTAAAGGTGACTTGCAGGGTCGTGTAGGGGTCCACCAGTTCGTCGCCGTTGGCGGGATAGGTGCTGACAATGGCCGGGTAGGGGATAACGGTGAAGCTGGCGCTGAAATCCGCCTGAGTTGCGGCGTTGCCCACCGTGCCTTTGACCCCTTGAGGCAGTTCAATCCGGTAGACCGTCTCAAACTCAAGGGCTATGTTGGGGGTAAATTCGACCGTCTCCACGCCGACTTCTTCCGGCCCGGCGCCCTCGTCATAGAGGTATTCATAGCCATAATCGTCGGGGTTGGGCGGAGGGACAAGGCCCTGCTCCACCCAGACGAATTGGCCGGGGACAGCCTGGCCGGTATTATCGTTGACGAGTTTGAAGTTTTCCTCGACGCTGCTGCGGTCCATCGGCTGGTTAAAGGTGACGCTGATGACCGGCGTCGGGCTGACGTAGACATCACCCGCGGCAGGCAGGCTGGCGATGGCAGCGGGGCTGACGGTGCTGAAGTTCCACTCGTAATCATCCTCCAGCTCGGCCTGGCCCAGGGCATCCCGCAGCCCCTGGCTCACGCGGGCCTTGTATTCCGTGGCCGGCTCAAAGCCTTGAGCGGGGGTAAACTGGTAAATGGAGGTGTTCAGCCACTCGCCCTGGCCGGTCACCGGCGGGGTAAAGGTCAGCGGGTCGGGCAGGTTGCCCGCATCGCCGATGGCGTTGAGCGGCACGACCGGGCGGTTGAACAGCACGGTGACGATGGAGTCGGGCAGAATCTCGGTTGAGCCGTCGGCGGGCTGGACGTTGGTCACTTCCAGGGAACCAACCGCGCTGAAGCGCAGCTCAAAGGGCCGTTCCATGGCCAGCCCGGCCTGGCTCTGGGCCGACTCGATGACCCGCACCCGGTAGCGTTCGCCCCGTTTGAAGCCCTCTTTGAAGGCGAACTGCACGGTCCGGTCGTCTTTCCAGGTGAACGTACCATCCACGCTCGCCCCCGGCTCGATGGCAAAGGCTTTTTCCACGCTGTCGCGATCCATGGGCTGGTCAAAGGTCAGCTCGATGGGCGCGTCGAGCGGCTGCTCCTGCCCCTGTTCCGGCGAAGTCCGCAGAACCAGCGGCGGCAGCGGTTCGGGGGTAGGGGTAGGTGGAACGGGGGTGCTCGTAGGAACTTCTACAGTTGGCGTGGCCGCTTCGACAGCCGGAGTGCCGGCTAGTTCGGCGGTTGTCTGTGCTTCGCCGGTCGGTTGGCTGGGAGCCGGCGGCGGAGGCGTCGCCGTAGGGCTGCAACTGGCGAGAAAAAGGGCAAGGATGAGCGTAATAAGGGCCATTACTTTTTTCATTGAACACCTCTTGGAATGAAACGTGATGCGTGATGCGTGATGCGTAAAACTTCACGCATCACGTATCATCTATCGTATCACAAGGGAGGTCGTTTTGCTAAACCATCAACCCGTTTCCGGCTGACGGGCCAGGCGACGGTTGAGCGTGGGAGAAGCGTAATTTTAATCTGTAGGCACTTAGGCAGTTCCAAGATTTAAATCATCCAATTGTTCTCACCGGCTTGATGCGTGATACGTGATGCGTAAGAAATCTTGCCCGGATACCATCACGCATCACGCATTACGTATCACGGACTTTGGATAATTATTTTCTTGGAGTTGCCTTACGGGAGATGTTTGATTGCCAAGTTGCTAAGGGTGATTATCAGCCATTTTCTTGCTCAAGCATGGTGGCTACATCATGTTGCAGACCTGGCAGCTTATTTTCGACAATGTCCCAGATAATTCTCAAATCAATGGTAAAATAGGCATGGATCGCCACATCCCGCAGTCCGGCAATTTTGCGCCATTCAACTGCCGGATATTTTTGTCTCACCCCCACCGGGATGTTCTTGGTCGCCTCACCAATTATTTCCAGGTTTCGCATGACGGCATCCACCCGCATTTCATCTTGGCCAAACTCCAGAAGAGACAGGCCTTGCGTATAACTCTCAATCTTGCGGATTGCTTCCAAGATGTCGGCCAAGTAGAGCTTATAATCCCGCGACATATTTCACTTCATTCAAAATGTAAGGGCGTAAGCCCACTTTGAGATTTTCTTCTATCACCAGGTCCACTTGACTTTGAAACAAATCTTCCAAAAAGAATTTGACATCCATATAATCGTCAAAGGAAGGCCGCTCCAGCACAACCAAAAAGTCCATATCACTATCCGCTTTGGCTGTGCCACGCAAGTAAGAGCCAAAAAGGCCGAGCTTATGTACACCCATTCTTCGGAGTTCCTGGCGGCGCATTGCCAATGTTTTCAATATTTCTTTTTCCGTCCACTGTTGAATACCAGTAGTTGGCTTCATTTACATTATCTCCAGCAATTGTTACCTATACGCTACCCTAATTTTACCACAACCTCAACTAAACTTGAAGCCGAGTTTTTACCTTATCATTCCCGGTTGGTTTGTCTCTCTGGACGCTTGATCAGCAGCGCCGCCAGGCCAAGGCCGACCGGCAAGAGCAGCAGCGCGGTCAGCGCCGGGAAAATGAGCAGGCCGATGGGCAGGCTTAGCCCAGCCAGGCCCATCACCTGCCCACGCCGGCGGATGAACCACTGGGCGATCAGATTATTGCTGACCAGTTGCAGCGAGCCAAAGCCCAAAAATCGCAGCGCCAGTAGCCCGATGAGCAGCGTCGCCGGCCCCTGAACCAGGGCCGCGCCCATGGCCGCCAGACCCAGGCCCAGGGCGATCAGGGGCGTCGTCAGCCGGGGGCCGTAGCGGTCCACCAGGCGGCCGGTCAGCGGCAAAAGCAGCGATGCAGCAAAGGTGGCCAGGCCGTACAACAGGGAAATGTTGGCCCGCGAGATGCCGAGGTCTTTGATGAAGTCATCAATAAAGACGCTGATGGTGAAGGTCTGGCTGGGGCCCATCATAGCAATGCCGATGGTCCCCACGACGAGGATGACCCAGCCATAGAAGAAGGGCGTGGCTTTGATCAGGCGGCTGGATTTAGGGGTGGCGATCACAAAATTACTCCACTACTTTGACCGTCACCTGATTGGCTCGTAACTGATTGCCCGCCGCATCCACCCCAACGGCTTCAAACGTATACGTTCC
Source organism: Chloroflexota bacterium (assembly GCA_016860845.1). The sequence continues at coordinate 30,779 of BOKF01000044.1, read as the reverse complement.
CGGCGACATCTGCCACAGGATTTCCGAGCCCTCGGCCAGGGGTTGGCCGTTGATCAGCAGCTTGACCTGCCGCAGCGAGATGCCATCCGTCGGGCGGACGCTGACCCGGATTTTCTGTTTCTCGGCCGGGATGGTGGGAACTAGGCGGAAGGTGCTGCCCTGGTCGGGGCTGGTGAAGACAAGAGCCGGGGAGCGGAGGGGCAGGGGAGCAGAGGCGAGTTGTTCTTCGCCATTCGCCCATTCGCTAATCGCTGTTTGTGAATTGGGGCAGAGCGGCGAATAGGCCTCCGGCGGCTGCGGGATGGCATGTTTTTTGGCCCAGGCTTGGGCTTCGGCGGGGTAAAGGGTGAAAGGCTGGATGGTAACAAATTCTAAGGGGCAGCCAACGCCGGCCCGCAGGCCGTTGCGCCGGTCGAGGGCGATACCCTGATGCCAGTCGTCAAGGCGCTGCGGCTCGGTGCCGGCGATGAAGAGTTCGGTCATGGTGTGAGGACAGGGGACGGGAAATTGTGAAGCGTGAGGAGTGAGGCGTGAGGCGTGAAGCGGAGAAGCTAAAGTGTCGTTTGCTTCACGCTCTACGTTCCTCGCTCTACGCTCCACAGGCACAAGGCCGTTGTCGGCGCAAATGGTTTTTTCAACCAGTCCAGCGGGCCGGGCAAAGTTGTGGACGGGGATGGTTTTGTGCAGTTCCTCCATGAGGTCGTGCCAGATGGGCGCGGCGCCGGTAACGCCGGAGATGTGGCGCATAGGTTCGTTGTCGGCGTTGCCGGCCCAGACCCCGACGACCAAATCCGGGGTATAGCCGACCGTCCAGTTGTCGCGCCAGTCCTGGGTCGTGCCGGTTTTGGCCGCCGCCGGGCGGGTCAGGTTGAGCGGGCTGCCCGCGCCAAAGGTGGAGCGGCGGGCGTAATTGTCGCTCAAAATCGAGGTGATGAGGTAGGCCGCGGCCGGGTCGAGCACCTGTGGACCGGGGTTCAGATGGGGGGGCGACTGGTAGATCACCTGGCCGCCGTGATCGGTGATGCGGGTAATGGTGACCGGCTCCAGCTTGCGTCCGCCGTTGGCAAACGCGCCGTAAGCGGCAGTCAATTCCAGCAGCCGGACTTCGCCGCCGCCGAGGGTCAGGGCCAGGCCGAAGTTTTTATTGTCAAAGGTAGTAATGCCCAGTGAGCGGGCCAGGTCAACCATGCTGTCCAGCCCGACGTACTCCAGCACCTTGACCGCCACCAGGTTGTAGCTGCTGGCCAGCGCCTGGCGTAATAAGACCGGGCCGCGCCAGGTGCGATCGTAATTTTCGGGCACATAAGGCTGGCCTTCCTGGGTCACAAAAGCGGTGCGCACGTCCACCATCATCGAAGCGGCGGTGAGCGGGGCGTAGCCGTGGCTGGCGGCGACCGCGGGGTCGAAGGCAGCGGCGTAGGTGATCGGCTTGATCGAAGAGCCGGGCTGGCGGGTGGCCATGGTAGCGTTGACGGCGCCGTCAATACGCGGGTCGAAGTAATTGGGGCTGCCCAACATGGCCAGAACTTCGCCGGTATGGGGAGCCATCACCACCACGGCGGCGTTGCGAATGTTGCGCGGCGGCTGGCCGTCCTTCTGTTTGGTCAACTCGGCCAGCCGGTAGCGGACAATTCGCTGGGCCGCGTTCTGCACATTCAAATCCACGGTGGTGTAGACCTGCAAACCCTGGCGGTAGATAGCCTCCAGGCCGTATTTTCGCTCCAGTTCGCCCCGGACATACATCACAAAATGGGGCGCTTCGATGGGGAAGGGAATGGCGGCATAGCCGAGTTTTTCGGTGCGGGCGCTGCCGGCCTCGTCGGCGGCGACAAAGCCCTGCTTGAGCATCAAATCGAGGACAATGCTCTGGCGTGTTTTGGCCGCTTCGGGGTTTTCCAGGGGGTTGTAGTTAGCCGGGCTTTGCGGCAGGCCGGCCAGCATGGCGCACTCGGCCAGATCGAGTTCGGCGGCTTGCTTGCCGAAGTAGGTCCGGCTGGCGGCCTCGATGCCGTAGGCCAGGTTGCCGTAGTAGGTTTCGTTGAGGTAGAGGGTCAGGATCTCATCTTTGGTGTAGGTCCGGGCCAGCCGCCAGGCCAGGATGGCTTCGCGCAGCTTGCGGGTCAGGCTGACCTCGGTGCGTTCCTGGGGGGAGAGGAGCAGGTTGCGGGCCAACTGCTGGGTGATGGTGCTGCCGCCGCTCAAGACCTCGCCGCCTTTCCAGTTGATGTACAGGGCGCGCAGGATGGCCCAGGCGTCCACGCCGGGGTTGCGGTAAAAGCTGGCGTCTTCGGTAGCGATGGTGGCGTTCAGGCAGGCTTGAGGAATATCCTCCAGGGTCAAGGGGGTGTGCAGCCCCTGGTGCGGGTCGGTGATTTCGTAGAGCAGCGTGCCGTGCCGGTCATAGATTTTGGTCGAGGGGGCGGTGGTGTACTGGTACAGTTCGTCGGGCCGGGGCAGGTCAACCAGGAGCCATTGATCCACGATGACGGCTAGGGCCAGCCCGGCCAGAATAGCCAGGGTGATTAAAAGAGTCGCCAGTTTGCGCTTGCGTGAGATGGGTTTCATGAGCCTAAAACGTAAAGCCTTGGATGTATGGATTTTAAGCATAGTATGTAGATTAACGGAACACGCACCAGAGCGAAGCCTCCCCCTGGGACGCAACACGTTGTCATTATACCATTATCTCAGGCGAGGGGATAAATGGGGAGGAGACGCTTGTCCGGCGCTTCCGTCGTGGGGAAAGCGTGGGGAGATTGTAATTCTCCTATATCGCCTGGCTCAATAGACGAGAGCGATAATAAGTAAGGCCGCTGCGGCCAGGGCTGCGGCCGTCCGAATGTGATTCCAAAACGTCCAGTTCGAGAGGTACTCGGCCCAGTAAGCGGCGCTGTCTGTATCTGCGGGGGCGACTGCGGCCAAAACTTCGTTCCTGGGAACGTTGAACATGAACGTCACCAGAAAGCTGCCGATCAGATAGAGCGCGCCGCCGCTAAGTAAAAATAGGGAGTCTGGCTCGTGCCAGCGTAAGAGCGCCGCGGCCATGACCGCAATACAAGCTACGGCCGCCAGCAAAAACGGCGCCAGGAACCAGGGGGTAATAACGGTGATGTTGATGGTTTGCATGGCGGCAATGCCCGCTTCCGCCGGGAGCCGCCGGAGGGCCTTCATGACGAAAGTGGAGAACGGATAGAATATTCCGCCGATCAGCCCACAGGTGAGCGCTGCGATAAGGGTCAAAATAAATGTGATCTGGTCAACAGTTTCCATAAAACCTTCTGGTGAAAAATAGTCCACAGATTACACAGATAGACACAGATGAAGAAGATAAAATAAGAAAATCTGCGCAAATCCGTGTGCATCTGTGGATCCTACATTCGTTATCGGTGGTGTGCGGTAGCTTGTGACGGCACCTTCGTAATTACTCAGATGCGCTGCATTTCTTGGCTAGACTAATTGACTTCCGGGTTTTTTTGCGTCCAGGCGCCGATAAGCGCAGGGGATACCAGCGTGCTCTTGTTGGCTACCGCCTCGTCCCGGATACGGTCGGCCAGGGTTTCAAGGCCGACTTCCGCGGCCGTGGCGATGCCGGTGCGTTCCATAACCGGTAACAGGGAGTGAGTGACTTGCGCAAGCTGGTCGTAGACGAGCGCGTCCGGCCCACTTTCCACGCGCGCGCCCAGAATCATTTGGGGGGCGGGCAGTCCGGCCTCCCGGAAAATTCGGGACAGTTTGAGACCGCACTGAATATCAAAGCCGGCCCGGGTAAAGGTCTGCTTGACCCGGCGGACGGTGGTATCGAATAGGGCACAGGCCGGTTCGGACTTGGCCGCTGCCATATCAAAATCCTGAAAAACCACCAGGCCGCCCGGTTTAACAAAACCGGCCAAACGGCGCAGCGCCACCGCCGGGTCGGCAAAGTACATCAGAATCCGGCTGCCAATCAGCCCGTCAACGGGTTCATCCAAATGCACTTCGGCCAGGTCTTGGGTTACAAAATGGACGTTGGTCAGCCCGGCAGCCTGTGCTCGCTGGGAGGCCAGCGCCACGGCTTCGGGCGATTTATCTATGCCAATGACCTCGCCCTCCGCCCCAACCATGCGGACAGCCATAAATGAAACGTCGCCCGCGCCGCAGCCGGCATCCAGAACGCGCATCCCTGGTCCCAGGCCGGCTAAATTCAAAACATGCCGGGTCAGGTCGCCAAAGTAGCGGGACTGGTGGATCAGCCGATCCAATTCAGTCTCCGCGTGGCCCAGAATATAAGGGGGATTTTGTGTTAAGGTTGCCTGTGCTTGCATCGTCGCTGTGCCTCCTCGCAAATAGTAGATGGTAGACAGTAGGCAGTAGACAGGGGGTTACCCTGGTCAACCTTATTCCTTTGCTACCTTTTTATTATTGCAGCACAGGATAACGCAAGACAGTGCCCATTTCCAGCCAAGAAAATGCCGAATCTCTGCCGAAAATTACAGCTCAACCCAGATTGGCGGGGAAAATGTCTGAACGGAGCAAAGTGGAGTACCAAAGGGTATAATAATGAAGAATCCCCGGAATCTTGACTTTAAGCCAGGCTTCGAAGGATTCTTTGCTCCCGTTCGGCTGAGCTCACGACGAAGCCTCTGGTCGCTCAGAATGACATCAGACAAGGAGGAGGGTTTTAATGGACTACATCGTGGAGTTCGCGCTGCCAGAGCCACTCGACGATGCGTTTGAGGCCGTTGGCCAGGTGGTAGCGGTAGGTGTTGAAGGGCAGGTCGAGCCGTTCGGCGGCCTGCTCCTGGGTGGGGGCCGGTTCCAGATAAGTGTGGTAGATGGCCCGGTAAAGTTTTTCATCCCTGGGGTTGCCGGTAAGGGTAGCCGCGGCTTGCTGCAAAAGCGACTGGAGGGCGGCCGGGCCAGGCAGCGGTTCAGCCGCTTCGATGACCAGCCGGGAACGCATAAGCGGATTGGCGGCCAGCAGGTCGGGGCGGGTGTAATCGCGCAGGGCCTGGCGCACCGCTTCTTCAAACTCCGGCTGCGAGAGAACCAGCAAAGGGGGTGAGGACAGGCTTTCCGGCTGGTCCGGCTTGAAGTCGGCCATACTGTAGCGTTCGGTGATGTTATCTTGCCAGGCTGACGCCGGTTCGACCCGCCAATCGTGGCTAAAGACGCCGTACCGCCGCCCGCCGACTTCAAAATCGGCTTCAGGCGAGCGCTGAAAGCTAATCCCACTAAAGTGAGGCTGCATAAAATCAGGATGAGCTATGCTGACAAAAGCCCAGGCCAGTTTGGGATGGGTCAGCCAATAAATGGTGACATTGCTGGCGGTCAGGTTAAGAAAGGGCGACACGTCCTGGTAGGTCTGCTTGCCCATCCAGAAGCGCAGGTGAACCATTTCCTCGCCGGGCCGGGCCGGGCCGTAGCGCCGGGTAAAATTCAAGGCTGCCGACACGGCCGGATCGGCGGCTATATCCGCCGGGCTAACCTCGTGCAGAGCCAGATTGGCCGAAAAGCCGAGCAGCTTATCCTGAGCACGATAGGCCAAAAAGGCTTGTGGCTGGCGACCCAGCCAGTAGCGGGCAATCTCAGCCGAAGCATCGCCCTCGTGCTGGCGAACCATGTCTATAATGGCCGGGTGATCCGCCGCTGTGGCCGGTTCGGCATAGGCACCGCCGATGCCATTCCAATCGAAAAATTCTTTCAGGATGGGGCTGCGCCGGCTCACGTACATCAATTCAAGCCGGATGCGCTGCTGCTCAACGCCGCCGGCCTGCTGAAACTTGGCCCGCAGATAACTCCTCACCCGCTGATGAATCTGCCGGTAGTTGTCGGGGTTGCGCCAGCGCAAGTCGGCCTCTAAAACTTCTCGGGCCAGGTCGTGGGGGAAAAGCCCGTAGGGGCCAAACTCGATAAAGGAAAGCCCACGCAGCCAGGCAAAAAGGGTGGGGGCGTCTGCCTCGCCTAACACCTCGGCCAGGAGCGCTTCGGTGGTCGCCCAGGCCAGAGCGCAGGTTTCCAGGGCCAGGCGGTACTGCGGGCTGGGTACATCATGCACAAAGCGTTGCAGCAGGACCCGGACCACATCTGGCTCGGTCTGAAAGCTGAAGGCTGCCCCCGGTTCCCCCTGGTTGAGCAAATCAGCCACCAGTGATAAGGCTAACGGATGTCCCCGGGTAAAGCCCAGTACCTCCTGGTGCCGGCTGGCAGGGATGCCCCGCACCGTCAAGTAGGTTTGGCTTTCTTTGGGGCGGAGATTGCGCAGCGGTATTACCTGGGTCAAGTCGGCCCAGTCAATATCGGTGCGCCAGGCCGGATCGGGCGGATTGCGCCCAGCAGTCACGACCAGGCTGCGTCCGGGCAGTTGGGGCAGAAAGGTGTCACGCAGCCAAGTGTCCAGGGAAACCAGGCTTTCATAGGTGTCAATGAGCAGCATGCCCTCAGCGGGCCAGTTCAATCCGTCAAGGGTTGAGTCGTTTTCCTTAAACCCCAAGGCTTGGCGCAGAGCCAGGAGAAACCCCGGCGGTGATGGTTCGAGATTTCGCCCGTCCAGGCGAATGACGGGCCGGCCGGCTTCCGCCGCGATGAGGGCATACTCCCGCAGCAGGGTGGTTTTGCCCACGCCGCCGGGTCCGTAGAGGTGAAGCACGGCAAAGGAAGGTTCGGCGGCTAGGAGAGCCAAGCGGAACAGTTCAAGCTCAGCCTCTCGCCCGACAAAACGCCCGCGCCGGGCTGCGGCCAGCCGGTCGGCCAGCCGAAAAGTTGGCTCGGTAGAGGAATTTGCTGCGGCCATATGGTCCCCCCTGGACTGTGTTACGCCAGTCATGATAGCGCAATCCGGGCAAATTGGGTAATTGGTATAAAAATCATGTCATTTCGACCAAAGGGAGAAATCCCTCATGCCTATGTGTTGCTCCAGGGATTTCTCGGCCTACGGCCTCGAAATGACGTGAGGTTGAGTATTTACAAACAAACCCATCTCGAAGGATTGCCTCTCACAGCGGGTTGGGATTATACTCCCAATACTATGCCCCTAGAAGCGATTTTCACCCTCGTCTTGCTCATTGCCACCCTGGTGGTTCTCTCGGCCCAATGGTTACGAGCTGATTTGACGGCCCTGCTGGTGATGTTAGCCCTGATTATCAGCGGCATCCTCAGCCCAGCCGAAGCGTTCAGCGCCTTTGGCCAGCCGGTCATCTTGATTGTGGCCAGTGTGTTTGTCATCGGGGCAGCCCTGTTTGAAACAGGGGTGGCGACCTTGATTGCCAACCAGATACTGCGCTTTGGCAGCCGGGGCGAAACGATGTTACTGTTCATCATTATCCTTGCGGCGGCGGGTTTGACGGCCTTTTTAGATGGACTGCTGGTCGTGGCTTTGCTCCTGCCGGCGGTTTTACGAGTCGCGCGCCAGGCGAATCTGGCCCCCTCGCGGCTGCTGATGCCGCTGGCAATGACAGCGACGGTGGGTAATCAATTGACGCTCATCGGCACAACGTCGAACCTGGTTGTCAGTGACATCCTGGCCGGACACAGCCAGACCCGGCTGGGACTGTTCAGCCTGACCCCCTATGCATTGGTTTCAGTGGGCATTCTGATGGTCTGGTACATGCTGATGGGCCGCCGCTTTTTGCGCCGTGAACTCCCCTCTGAGCCACAGCGCCCTTCGCTGGCTGAAGTGCAGCAGAGTTACCAACTAAATAAGCAGCTCTACCGGCTGCGGGTCCGTTCCAATTCTGATTTAATTGCCCAATCCCTTGAAGCCAGCGGTAAGGTTTGGACCGCAGCCAGGATAAAAGTGATGGCCATACAGGCAAAGGGAGCAAAGTTGGAACCGGCCCGGCCTGAGTGCGTGCTGGAACAGGATGACCTGTTGATTGTCGAAGGCGACGTTGGCCGTATCTTGCAAGTAGCCAGCGCCCACGAACTAGAGTCGAAGGGGGCGATGGAGCTGGATGAATTCAACCAGCTCCAACACGGGACCTTACGGCTGGCCGAGGTGATGGTTCCTTTTCGCTCGCCGTTGGTTGGCAAGAGCCTGGCCCAAGTTGGTTTTCGTCATCGTTATGGGCTAAATATCCTGGCTGTTCACCGCCAGGGACAGGTTATCCGCGATGGCCTGTCTACGCTGACCCTGGCTGCTGGCGATACTTTGTTGGTGCAAGGGCTGCTCAGTGATCTGCGCGATATAGGCCGAGACTTGAGCCTGGTACCCGTAACAGATTTGGGGCCGCAGCCGGGTGATCTGATTACCGGCAAAGCCCGTTTGACCCTGGCTGTTCTGGGCGTGATGCTCATTTTGGTCGTTTCCGGGTTAGCTTCTTTGGGGACAGCCAGCGTTCTGGCGGCGGTCGTGTTGATCTTGAGCAAGTGTCTCAGCCCGGAGCGGGCCTATCAAAGCGTTAATTGGAGTTTACTGGTTTTGATCGGTGGAATGCTGCCTTTGAGCATGGCCCTGCAAAAAACCGGGGCGGCTGAGATGATTGCCCAGGTGATTGTCGGCCTGAGCCAGAATATGGGCGTGTTGGGGTCACTGGTCATTTTTCACCTGCTAACCAGTCTCATCGCCCAGGTCATTGGAGGGGCGGTGGGCGCCGCTCTATTCACGCCGATTGCGCTCAGCCTGGCTGTCGCCCAGGGTGCGCCGCCGGAGCCGTTTGCCATTGCTACCGCTTTTGCGGTGCTGGCCGGCTATGTAACCCCGCTGACCGATGGGGACAACCTGCTGGTCCGCGAGCCGGGGCAGTACACCATGCGCGATTATGTAATCAATGGCTTGCCAATTTTTGTCCTGCAAACGGTGGCATTAATGTCAATGTTGGCTTTTATCTATAGGTTGGGTTAAGATTATCTGTAGAGACATTTTTCTTGTACATCTAGGCGCATTTAGACTGGTTTTTAGCAAAAAAGGGGTAAACAGTATGGCTCAAGATCCCAAGAAACGTCAAAAGGCAGTCCAACGGAAGGCGGCCAAGCGTAAACAAAAGCTGGCCAAGGTTAAACCGTTATTTCAAATGAATACCCGCGCTTTATTACGCCAAGCGAGCGACTGGCCTTTACGGGAGGTTCTGTTATCAAAGGAGTGGAACAAGGAAGCAGCCTTGGTCCAGATATTGATTGCCCGCCAGTCTTCTCTGGGCCAAATCGCAGTTGGAGTATTTTTGGTTGACCTTGGCTGCCTTGGCGTCAAAAATGCTTTTGCCCGCCTTTTCAGTTCTTATACCGAATACCAAACGCAGCGCCAGAAAATTCTATCCAGTGAACCCTTTGTTTCGGCTGATCTAAATTTGGCGGCCAAGATTATTCAAGAGGGCATTGCTTATGCCCGTCAGTTTGGTTTTGAACCGCATCCTGATTCTCGCGAAGCTATGTGGGTTCTGGGCGAGGCCAATCCAAGTGCCTGCCTTGACCCTATTCCACTGGGCAGCTCGGAGGGTAAACCTTTCTTTGTCGCCGGACCTTACGACAATGTTGACAGGATCATGGCCAAGCTCATCAAGGCCGTAGGGCGAGATGGTTTCCACTATTTGATGCCGCTAGCGCCCGATACTGAGGTTTTTATGGACGACGAGACATTCGAAGATGACGAGGGTGAGGAGTAAATTTGTTATGCCACAAAAACAATGGGTCTTTGCTCCCGATAGCGGGGGTGTGAAAATCTCAGAGGCAGTTAAACAACATTTCCGCCGAATTGTATCTGAGTTGAAAGTGGGATGGTGTTGGTTTTTAAGTGATTTCATCCAACACTTCGCGCACTTTTTGGGCGAGCATTTGCAGGGTAAAGGGCTTGTGCAGAAAGGCGACTCCCGGCTCTAGTACCCCGTGATGCACAATTGCATCGTCGGTGTAGCCCGACATATAAAGGATTTTTAATTTCGGCCGCTCCAGCAGCAGACGCTCAGCCAACTGGCGGCCGCTCAGGCCGGGCATAACGACATCCGTCAAGAGAAGGTGGATCGGGTCAGGATGCTGCTCGCTCAGCAGCAGAGCTTCGGCGCTGTTACTTGCATCCAAGACGGTATAACCGTCCTCTTTCAGGGTGTCACGCACCAGGTTACGCACACCCGGCTCATCTTCGACTAATAAAATCGTTCCCCCCCGCTGAGATGGATGCTCCCGGGGCAGGCTTACCGGAGACGGTCGGCTCACCTCCTTGATTTGGGGTAGGTAGATTTTAAACGTGGTCCCCCAACCCGGCTCACTGTAGACCAGGATTGAGCCGCCGCTCTGTTTGATAATTCCATAGACAGTGGCCAATCCCAGTCCTGTGCCTTTCCCTTGCTCTTTGGTCGTAAAGAAGGGTTCAAAAATGCGGTTGAGGGTTTCTTTATCCATGCCTACCCCGGTATCGCTGATGGCCAGGCGCACGTATGCACCGGGCGCTACACGGAGGTGCCGGCGGGCAAAGTCCTCATCTAACTCGACGTTAGCCAGATCAATGGTCAGTTTACCGCCGTGGGGCATGGCATCACGGGCGTTAACGGCCAAATTCATAATGACCTGCTCCATCTGGCCAGGATCAGCCTTGATCCGGCCCAGACCGGCTTTGGTAATTATCACCAGCTCAATATCTTCACCAATTAACCGGGTGAGCATCCTGCTGATATCGGTAATGACCTCGTTCAAATCCAGGATTTCGGGCTGAAGAACCTGCTGGCGGCTGAAGGCGAGGAGTTGATGGGTCAATCGGGCCGCCCGTTCGCCGGCCTTGCGAATTTCTCGGATGGATTTTTGCAGCGGATCAAGCTCGGTCAGGCCGTGCAAAGCCAGCTCGCTGTAGCCATTAATGACCGTCAGCAGGTTGTTGAAATCGTGAGCTACGCCGCCGGCCAGGCGACCCACAGCTTCCATTTTTTGGGCATGGCGATACTGCTCCTCTAACTGCTTGCGCTCAGTAATATCCTGGACGACGCCAATAAAATACTTCGGCTGCCCGGAAGCATCGCGCAACAGAGAAACGGTCACATTGACCCAAACAAGGGAGAAGTCTTTGCGGATATAGCGCTGCTCCAGGGAATACGTTTGAATCTCACCTGCTACCAAACGCCGGGCCTGTTCACGATTAATATCCACATCATCTGAGTAGATAAGTTGGGGCAGGGTAAGTTGGCCCAACTCTTCAAAGCTATAACCGATAATATCGCAAAACTTTTGGTTGACTCGCAGCCAGCGGTTATCCAGCCCCAGGTGAGCCAGGCCGACGGCCGCCTGTTCAAACGTCGCCCGGAAACGTTCTTCACTCTCCTGCAGAGCTTGTTTGGCCTGTTCACGGGCTGTCACATCCTGAACTAGAGACAGGATTGAGATGAGGCAACCTGCCTCATCAAAAAACGCCGACTCGTACCATTCACAATCAATCACGGCGCCACTTTTAGTGTAATTCCGATTTCGATTTACACTGCGCGAGCGGCTGCCCTCAAGCAAAGCTGCAATAACCCTATTGACCGCCTCGGCATCCTCAGCATAGATAAAGCCTATCTCTTTAGGGTGCTTGCCTAATACTTCCTCAGCTCTCCAGCCAAAAAGCTGCTCGGTTTGGCGCGACCAGCGCTGGACCCGGAATTGATTATCCCACTCTATCACCCCCAACGGCGAGTTCTCTACGTGGAAGGTCAACCGCTGCAACGCTGCCTGTAACTCGGCGGAAATGGCCCGCAGTTCCGCCTCGGAATTGGAGAGCGCCGCCAGACTGCCCCTTATGAGCAGGTAGAGGAGTAAGGCCGTCGCCACAATGTAGAACCAGCCCTTGTATGTCTGCATTTGGGTCAGAGCAACGGGATCGGTGACGAGGGCGGCCACCAGGCGGTCGGAAAATATAATCCACAGCCCGCCGACCAGTAAATAAATGAGGGTAATCCTAAAGGGGGCAACGCGCAGCGTGAGGGGTTTCTGTTTTTTTGAGCTGTCTGCCATAAGGTTCTCCAAAAAGAAGTTCTGCTCGTTAGACTTCTATTCTTGATGAAGAAAGCCAATTTGATGTGGAACCCGGCTCACAAGAACACATGTATCCTCAATTATTTTAACCGGTAGTTCATAAATAAAAAAATCCACCTAAAACAAGCCCCGGTGGATTTGTTATCACTGGACGTCCTGGGTTGTCTGTTCTACTCGCGTTTCCGGCATCCTTCCAGTACCAACTGCCGCAGTCCCTGACTCATTCGCTGTAAATCAAATCCCAGGGTTTCCCGCTGGTAAAGGAACAGGTCGGCGCTGAGAGGGGCTAAAATAGCGTCAACCAGGTAAGGAATGTCCAGCTCATGGGTCTCCCCATTTTGCTGCGCTTGTTGCAACAGAATCCCGATGGTTTGGTGCAGCCAGGGCAGCCAGCGATGGGGTGAGACATTAGCGGCTACCGTCTCACTTTGCAGAACCCCATGTATTTCTGCTTCACGCAGCAAAGGGGCCTGCCGCTCGACAAAATAGACCAGACTATTTAAAAATGCGTCGAGCCGGCTCAGCGCCGGTTGATGGTAATTCTCTCGCAGCGTTTGCAGGGTCTGATCCTGAAAGGCGCGCATATCTTCGTCGAGCAGCGCCAGGCATAGCTCGCCTTTATTGGCAAAACCCCGGTACAATGTGCCTTTGCCCACCCCGGCAGTCTCGGCGATGGCCGCCATGCAGATATTAGCAATCCCCCGCTCGGCAAACAAACGCTGGGCTGTGGCCAGGATAAGCTCGCGGTTGGCAAGCGCATCGGCTCGCTTGGCCCGTTTGGGGAGTTGAGCGCTTTCAGTGGGAATTAAAGGAATTGTATCACTTTTATCGAAGCTCATCCTGACTCTTGACAGGTACATATAAGCCGTTATAATTGCCCATGAAAAATTGGACTGTAGTCCGTTTTTATTATAAACGAGATAATCAATTCCGTCAATGGGAATCAGACCCTAAGGAGAAATTCAAGATGAGCGACGTTATTATCGTCGGCGATGGCCCGGCTGGATTGAGCGCAGCCTTGTTTTTGGCCAAGAATGGGCAAAATGTGACCGTTTTTGGAGTGAACAAAACGGCCATGCATTCGGCCAAGCTGCACAACTATCTGGGTATCCCGGAGATCACCGGCAGCGACTTTCAAAAAGTCGCCCGCGCCCAGGTGCAGGAATTTGGGGCCAAAATTCAGGATCAGCAGGTTACTGGCATTGAGAAAACTGCCGGCGGCTTTGCTGTATCTACCGAGAGTGGTGAACGTCACGAGGGCAAATATTTGATCATTGCCGAAGGCAAGTCCATCAAACTTGCCCAGAGCATGGGCCTGACGATCACCAGCCGCGGTGTCGAAGTTGACCCCAATTATCGCAGCGCAATTGACAGGCTGTACGTCGTCGGCCGCAGCACCCGGTTGACCCGCAGCCAGGCCGTTATTTCTGCCGGCACGGGCGCAGTGGCTGCCCTGGACATTTTAGCCGCAGAAAAAGGCAAAGATTTTGTGGATTACGATACGGTTGAATAGCAAACGGCAGACCCCCACCCTAACCCTCCCCCTCTTAGGGGGAGGGAAGGGAGGGGGTGCCGTCGGCGGTCTATTTCCAAAGGAGACTCTTTTCATCATGCTCGACTTCACCCCTGTTCGCAATAAAGAGATAAAAATCAGCCAATTGGCCGCTAACCTGACCCCGGCTGACCTGGCCCGTCTCACCAACGAGATGATTGATACCATGCTGAGCTTGATCGCCGGGTGTACCGATGCCGACGTGACCTTTGTCCCCAACGATCCCCAGGCCAACGATACCTACGCCGTCAATCCCAACGAGGTTAATTTATCCTGGACTCTCGGCCATGTTATCGTCCATACGACCGCCTCATCCGAGGAGTCGGCCTTTTTAGCCGCAGAATTGGCCCGGGGGGTAGTGTTTCACGGCCGCTCTCGGGCTGAAGTGCCCTGGCAGACGGTCACGACCATTGCTCAATGCCGGCAGCGCTTGGAAGAAAGCCGGCGGATGCGCCTGGCCAGCCTGGCCATGTGGCCCGACCCGCCTGACCTGGATAACAGTTATGAGGTTGCGCCCGGGTCTGGCCCAACCAATGCCCTGACCCGCTTTGTGCGCGGTCTCTCCCACGAAGACAGCCACCTCCCTCAGATCGCCGAAATCGTCCGGCAGGCCAAGGTGGCCCGGATCAAGATGGTTCAGCCGGATTTGGGATAGTTTATCTACAACCAGTAGGTCACGCTTTAAGCATGACCTACTGGTTGCCATCTAGAACTTTCTCGCCGGTTTGAGGATCCCAAATAGTGTATTTTTTATCGGTTGTGGCTGTAACCAGGAAGGAATCGTCGGGCCAAAAAGCGACGCTGATGATAGAGGCCCCACCGCTGTTGAAGACGTGGGTTTGCTGCCAGGTGGAAGTATCCCAAAGGCGGGTTGTGCCATCATCCCCTCCGGTGGCTACCCACCGCCCGTCGTGCGAAAAAACCATATAGCGAATAGTATCGCTGTGACCGGCTAACCTGGCGATAGCCTGGCCCGTGTTCAAGTCCCAAATGATGGTCGTACCCCCATGATCGGCTGTGGCCAAATAGTTAGCATTAGGACTCAGAGTGATTTTACTGATTTCGGCGGTATGACCGGTTAAGGTAAGAATCACCTCCCGGTTCGCCGTATCCACCAGCTTCACCGTGCGGTCATCGGGCGCTACAGAGATATAAAGCCGCCCGTCCAGGGAGAGTAAGGTCGTAATAGCCTCATGGCTGATGATCACCTCCTGGCGTTGGACAAAGGCATAAACCGCCACCCCTACCAGGCCAAGCAAAACTGCCAGCGTAACCGCCAGTGCCGCGATAATCCAGCGCAGCCGCCGGGCTGCCTTAGCCTCGGCTTCAGCGCGCCGGTGCGCAGCCTCGGCCAGGGTTTGAGCCTGCTGCAATTTTTCGGCCTGCTGAGCCGCTTCTTTGGCTTGCTGGGCCGTCTGGCTGGCTTCTATAAATTTTTTGACGAATCCCAACCGCTGGATGTCCGGCCGGTTGGTCCGTAACGCCTCCTGCAACTGCTGGCCTTCCAGCAGATTCGACATGCTTTCGCCTGAGCTTATCCAGGCTTCGGCCATCTGCACCAGCAGCGGCTGCTGCGCGCGCCACGCTTTATTCGCTTGCAAAATCGGCTCGATAAAGCGATCGTGGACCAATTCGTACCAGATGCCGCCCGCTCGGCTCTCGGACCGGAGGACAAATTGATTAACCAGAAAATCTGTGGTGCGGGTCGGGATACCGCCGGCCGAGTCCTTGCCCCGGTAAACGCTGCCGCGTGTCCCGGCCTCTGTAATGAGCTTACGCTCAAACCAATCCCGCAACTCCAGCTCAGATTGCTCGGTGGCAGCAATGGCTTTGGCCAGCGCCTGCTCGTAAAAATCGGCCAGGGCGCGGTCAACATTGCCGAGTTCCTGCAAATCAGCCTGAGTGATTTCGCCCGCCGGACGCGTCTTGAGATTTTCCCACAATTGGTAGCAGACAACCTGTAGTTGCACCGGCTCGACAAACTGGCCCAGTTGAGGCCGGGTCTGATCCTCAACCCGAATCTGGCGCAGGTTATCCACCAAACTTTCGGCTACACCGGGCGCAAAGGGACGCCCGCCCTGTTGCGCGGGCTTTTTGACAGCTTCCAGGGCCGCATCGCATTCCATGCGCTGCATGTAGAAGCGGGCGCGCATATTACCGGCCAGCAGTGGGGCGTAAGGCTCAAGTGCGGCCAGGTAATCCTCGCGGAAAGTGAGCACGGCCCATAACAGGGGATCGTCGGCCATCGCCCGGTCGAGCTGGCGAAAGAAATCCTCTCGCTGCGGCCAATGCCGGGGATGGGTCGTGGTAATTTCCTCAAACTGATCAATGATCAAGACATGCGGAACCGGGACATAACCCTCAGCCTCAGCCTGAGCGCCAGCCCCCTTTAGGGTAGCCTCAGACTCGTACCGGTAATGCTCGCCATCATCGCTGACCAGGCCGGCCAAAAAATCGGTTAGCGGCAGATGTGCGAATTGTTGAGGGTCGCTGTTGCTTTGGTCGAGGCTGAGCATCAGGTTAAAGGCAAAAATGTTGCCAACCTCAGCCATGCCCGGGGGCAGTTCGCCGCTGACGCGACCCGGCGGCAGTACGGCGAATCCTGCCGCTTGCAACTGTGGGATCAGGCGGGTGTTTAACAGCGAGCTTTTGCCCGCACCGGATTGGGCATAAAAAAGCACCAGCCGCTCCGAGACAACCAGCGAAAACAGCTCTCTGGCTTCCCGCTCCCGGCCAAAAAACCGGTCGCTCTCCTGCCGGGTAAAAGTACGCGGCCCGACGTAGGGGTTGTTGCTGTTAGAGGTCATAATGTTCCCCCCAATAATTGTGAATCGTGATCTTCAATATCATCACCTTTAGCCATAATTTTGCCTTCTACAAAATTACTTCACAATCCACTATTCATAATTCACAATTCACAATTACTCCAGTGCCTGGCGCAGTTCCTGCACGTATTCCTGAATATCGCCCCAGTAAACCTCGAATTTGGCTTCGCGCCGCAGATATTCCTGGAGGAATTTTCGTTCATCGTCGCTGGGCAGTAGTTGGATTGAAACGCTGGTATGCTGCAAGGGTCGGGGTCTGATCAAGCCCCAAAAGACAACCTTAAACTCCAGGCTTTGCAGGCTGTACCCCATGAGGATAAGGGAGGAATCGGCCATCGCCTGGCGCACCCGTTTGGGAATGGGATCGGTGCCGCGGCCCATCTCCTGAGAAGTAGCGACCAGGAATTCCAGGTAATCATTTTCAGTCAAAACCAGCGACTCGGGGTAGGCGTCCAGGCCATGTAAATGGTAGACCAGCGGGGCTTCTTTGCTGGGCTGGTAGTCGCTTTCAAAAACGGAGGGAATGCCTTCCAGGCCCTTGTGCCAGCGGCAAATCTCGGTGCGAGGTTCTTTGCCCGCGCGTTTCAGGGCAGCTTCAATAAAGCCATGATAGCTGGTGGTCAGGTAAATCGGCAGGGGTAATTCGGCCAAAATCAGCAGCGGATCAGAGGGACCCTGGTTAAAGCGGGGATAGCCGAGTCGCCCGGAAAACTCGGAGAAACTCACATCGTCGAAAAGTTCCTCAACCTCAGCCAAGATTTCCTCGCCCGCCCCTTCTGTTTCGGCCAGGTCAAACAGGCGGTTCTTAATAAAGTTGATATAATCGGTTTTGAGCGCCCAGGCATCGCTAATAGTTTCGTCGGTGACGCCTTTGAATTGGGCCATCTGCGGCAGATTGTGTTTATCGGCCAGGGGATACTGAACATAGTCCGCGTAGGCTTCGACCAGGGCTGTATTTCCTCCCAGGATCAAATTATGATCCACCACATGGCTGATAATGGGCACAACTTTACCCGCCTTAATGCGGTCAACGATGGTTTGCTGCCAAGTAGCAGCTTCCTTTCTTTCAGCAACCTGGCTGATTCTAATTCTGGGCATCGCTGGCTAACCTCCGCTCCCTTGAAAATAGTAGACGGTAGACGGCAGACAGGGGAATTACCCACAGGGGGCTTCGGCTCTGCAACCTTGCAACTCTGCTGCCTTGCTACCTTTTTACTCAAGTTCCTTTAGTTTCCTTTATCTTCAGGTACAACCCTTGCCTTAACATTCAAACTACCCGATTATACCACGACTTGACAAATTTTGTCCTGTTTGGAGCGAAGTTTTCATAACTAAATATTGAATCACTGCCATAAGGCTGAATCCACTGAACTGGATGATTGATTCAGCGTTTTCAGGGTGTTCACTGACCTCAGCGGTTCGGAGATTGGCCGCGGCCGCCGGTCGGTGATCGTGCTGCCAACAGGATAAAAGGTTGATTGAAAAATAAGGTATTGTGTTATAATATAGCAGAACCACAGGCGAACATTAATGCCTTATTTTCTGGTTTTCTGATTCCCAAGCTCAGGTTGGGAACCGGAAAAAAAGCGTCGCCAAAGAGAGGGCTATGTCAAAACCCTGGTTAAAATTCTATGATCCTGACGTTCCGGCAGAGTTGGTCATTCCGCCGCTGACCATCCCCGATTTGCTGCGCCACGCCGCCGAAAAGTACCCCAAACATACCGCCACCGTTTTTATGGGTGCGCGGATGAATTACAGCCAGTTGAAACAGCAGGTTGACAAGCTGGCAGCGGTTCTACATGATTTGGGCGTTCGTAAGGGCGACCGGGTGGCGATTATGCTGCCCAACTGCCCGCAAACTATCATCGCCTATTACGCCACCCTCTCCCTGGGGGCTGTAACAGTCATGACCAACCCGCTCTATGTGGAGCGCGAACTGGAGTACCAATGGGGTAACTCCGGGGCAAAGGTGGTGATCAGCCTTGATATCTTTTGGCCGCGCATTGAGGCGATCAGGCCCAAACTGGCCGTTGAACATCTCATTTTGACCGGCATCCAGGATTATATGCCCATTGCCAAGAAATTGCTGGCCCCGCTGGAGCTTCGCCGCCAGGGCAAGTGGGTTGATGTATCCTACGCCGACACCGTGCATGCCTTTAAAAAGCTGATTGACCGGCAGCGTTCCAAGCTCCCCCCGGTTGATTTAAGCCCCACCGACCTGGCCTGTTTGCAGTACACCGGCGGCACCACAGGCCTGCCTAAAGGGGCTATGCTCAGTCATCGCAACCTGGTTGCCAGCCTAACCCAGATCAGGGCTTTTTTACTGTACGATCACGGCGACGCGGAAGATATTGGCCTGGGGATTATGCCCTTTTTCCATGTCTATGGGATGAATGGGTTGATGAATCTGGGCATCCATTTGGCAGCTACCCTGGTCCTCATTCTTCAGCCCAATATTAAAGCCATTGTTGACGCCATTGTGGCCGAGCGGCCCACGTTTTTTACCGGCATACCGGCTTTGTTTGTCGCGCTCAACAGTTATCATGACATTGATAAAGTTGACCTGACCTCGATTAAGGCTGTTTTCAGTGGAGCTGCCCCCCTGCCGGTCGAGGTGATGGAAAAGTTTGAGGCCCGTACTGGCGCCCGTATCGCCGAGGCGTATGGCATGACCGAGGCTTCTTCCGTCACCCATGTCAACCCGCTCAAGGGCCAGCGCAAGTTCGGTAGTATCGGCGTGCCCATTATTGGCACCGACGCCAAAATTGTGGATACGGAAGACCCCACCCGGGAACTGCCCCAGGGCGAAGTGGGTGAACTGATGGTCAAGGGGCCGCAAGTGATGCAAGGCTACTGGAACGCCCCTGATGAAACCGCCCAGACCATGCTGGATGGCTGGGTGCGCACCGGCGATGTGGCCCGCATGGACGAGGAAGGCTATTTTTACATTGTGGACCGCAAAAAAGACATGATCCTGAGCGCCGGATACAATGTCTACCCCCGCGAAGTCGAGGAAGTGCTGTACCAGCATCCCAAAGTTTTAGAAGCCGCCGTCATCGGCTTGCCCGATGACATGCGGGGTGAAAAAATCACCGCGTACCTGGTCCTCAAACCCGGCGAGACTGCCACCGCTGCCGAAATTCGGGCCTTTTGTCGGGAACGCTTGGCCCAGTACAAACAACCACGCACCATTGTCTTCCGTGATGATTTGCCCAAAGCCCTGACCGGCAAAATTCTGCGCCGCCAGTTGCGGGAAGAAGCCCTGGTCACACCGGCTGACTCAGCCGAAGCCCTCTGACCTCTTAATATTCTTGGCATAAATTCAAAAATTAAGCATAATATCAGCATCAGCCTGCATTCATTGGAGGGGTCCTAACCATGAAGGAAATTCTGGCAGACGTCGAAGCCTGGCAAGCCCGTGGTGACAAAATCGCCGTGGCCACGGTCATTAATACCTGGGGTTCGTCGCCCCGCGCGCCCGGCTCAAAAATGGCGGTCAATCAAAAAGGCGAGATGATCGGCTCCGTCAGCGGCGGCTGCGTCGAGGGCGCAGTCGTCGAAGAAGCTATGCGGGTCATCAAAACGGGCCGGCCCAAGCTGCTCCATTTCGGCGTGGCCGACGAGAATGCCTGGGAAGTCGGCCTGGCCTGCGGCGGCACCATTGAAGTGTTTGTAGAGCGGTTAGATTGGTGAAATGCCGGGAGTAAGAAGTAAGAAGTAGGGAGTAGAAAATCTTTTTACTCCTTACTCCTTACTCCCTACTCCCTACTTCAGGTGTACAGATATGTCCCTTCTTCCCCAATTAAAAGAGTATTTGCAAAAAGATCAAAGTGTGACCCTGGCGGTGGTGGTGCGCGGGCCGGCAGAATTGTTGGGGGTCAAAGCCCTGGTTCCGGCGGAAGGTGAGCCGGCCGGCCCGCTGTTGGAAACACCTTGGGGCGAGTCTATCCGGCGAGACGCCCAACAGTTGATGGCTGAGCGTACTTCGGCCACGCGCCGTTATCCCCCCTTGGCCGCAGGCGGTGAAGAAATCGAGGTCTTTTTTGACGTCCACCGGCCTGCTCCCCGGCTGATTATTGTCGGCGGGGTGCATATTGCCAGCGACTTGATTCACTTTGCCAAGCCGTTGGGCTTTAGCACCTACCTGGTAGACCCCCGGACCGCCTTTGCCTCGCCGGAACGCTTCCCCCACGCCGACCACCTGATCCAACGCTGGCCCGACGAAGCCCTGCCCGAAATCGGCCTGACCCGTGAAAGCAGCGTGGTGGTCGTTACGCACGATCCCAAGCTGGACGACCCGGCGCTGCTGGTCGCTCTGCCCAGCCCGGCTGGTTATGTGGGCGCCCTGGGCAGCCCCAAGACGCACGCCCAGCGGGTTAAGCGTTTATTAGAAAGCGGACTGACCCAAGCGCAGATTGATCGCCTCCACGCGCCGATTGGCCTCGACCTCGGCGGGCGCACCCCGGCAGAGATTGCCCTGAGCATTATGGCCGAGATTGTGGCGGTGCGGAATGGGATGGCAGGGAGCAAGGTAACACTATAACTTACTCATTAAGTTACACCACCTTCCCAGGACAAGCGACGTGAACATCGAAACCATCCAGAAACGAATACAGGCCGGACACTATTTGACCAGAAGTCACGCTGTGCAACATGCCATTAAAGAAGGGTTTGAACGTAGACATATTGTTGAAGCTGTACTTAATGGAAAAATTATAGAAGTGTATCCAGATGATCAGCGTCTACTTATCTGCGGTCGTTTTAGCTTCTCGCAAACATCAACAATTTACTTGCACGTAGTCTGTGAGTATGCCGATCCAGTCTACGTTGAATTTATTACTGCCTACATCCCAGATCAAACTCAATGGGAGAACCCTCCCTTTAGACGACGAAGAAGAAAGTGATAATCTATGACAAATCAACCTATCCCGACGTGTGGCGAACACCACACCTTAAAAGAATGGCGTAAAGCTGTGTTTGAGTATCGAGACAATGGTATTGTCATTCAAGTGCCTGATGTTTACGCCTGGGTCTGCCCGGAGGATGGTGAAGCCTCCTTCACCCCCGAAACAGTGGATGAACTTATCGCCACCGTGCGCGAACTGCTTGAAATTGCCAAACGCGCTCAGCAGCGGCGTTCGGTGCTGACTGAATATATTGTTTCGGTGGGGTAATTGTAATGGCTGGTGTCAAACTGAATTTTGCTACGAGAACCCGATACTAGGATAGAGGAAAACCAGATGGCATTGACTAACCAACTGACGGGGATGAGGGGAGTTTATCTTGTAGCGGCTGAATTATCGAAACTTGGATTTATTGCATCCCCCACATCTCGTAGCGCCATTGGGGCCGATATTTTGGTAACCGATCAAGCTTGTCAAAGAGCTTATTCTATTCAAGTAAAAACTAATGCCCGAATCTTTAATTTTTGGCTTCTGAATAAAAAAGCAAAAGAACAGGTGTCCGAAAGCCATATTTATGTATTTGTAAATATTCGGACTCGAAAATCTGGTGAAACGATTGATTGTTATGTCGTTCCTAGCATAATCGTAGCGAGAAAAATGGTTTATAGCCCAAGACCAAACTCCGAATGGTATTCTTTCTTCTTGACAGATGCAGAACCGTACAAAGATAAATGGGCACTGCTTGGAGCGTCCGTATAAGAGTAGTGAACTTCTCACCTCACCGCCGGAGTACGTCACACATTAATCATTCAATGTTTCCAGTTTAGGGAATTTGAGGATGAACAAGAGACCAAATCTTCTAATCCCTAAATCCCGACTGAAAACCTTAGACATTCAAATACCTTCTTAGGTGCTCACAACCCATGAAACCCAACGGCTACTATCGCTACCCCACGATCCACAAAAATAATGTCGTCTTTGTCTGTGAAGATGACCTGTGGGCCGTGCCGGCCAAGGGCGGCGTGGCCCGGCGGCTGACAGCCAACCTGGGCATGGTCTCCCACCCGGCCCTGTCGCCCGACGGTGCGTGGCTGGCCTTTATTGGCCGGGAGGAAGGTGAGGGCGAAGTCTACGTGATGCCCGCTGCGGGCGGCCCGGCCACCCGCCTGACCTACCTGGGCAGCCAGACCATCGTCCAGGGCTGGACGCCCGACAGCCAGAAAATCGTTTTCGCCAGCAACGCCGGCCAACCCTTTGCCCACTTGACCCCCGTCTACACCGTCAGTCCCTCCGGTGGCCAGCCGGAATTACTGCCTTACGGCCCGGCTCGCTCCGTTTCTTTTGGGCCGGATGGTGGCGTGGTCATTGGCCGGCGGACAAACGAACTGGCTAACTGGAAGCGCTACCGCGGCGGCACGGCCGGGGAGATTTGGCTTGACCCCAAAGGCAAGGGCAAGTTCAAGCCGCTGCTCAAAACCCTGAGCCATGTTATCAGCCCCATCTGGCTGGGCGAGCGGATTTACTTCCTATCGGATCACGAAGGCATTGGCAACCTCTACTCCTGTACCCTCGACGGCAAGGACATCCAGCGCCACACCCATCACGAAGATTACTACGTCCGCAACCTGGCCGGTGATGGCCGGCGGATTGTCTACCGCGCCGGGGCTGACCTTTTTGTATTTGATCCGGCCAAAAGCGGCAAAAGAAACCCCGAAAAAATCAAGATCGAATTTCACAGCCCGCGGGTCCAGCGCAATCGCAAATTTGTCAAGGCTTCCACTTATATGGACCATTACGCGCTCCATCCCCAGGGCCACAGCGTGGCGATTACCACCCGCGGCCAGGCTTTTGCGCTGTCCAATTGGGAGGGCGCCGTCCTGCCCTACGGCCAGGCCAGCGGTGTGCGCTATCGCCTGGTTGAGTGGCTCAACGATGGTCAGCGGCTAGTCATGATCAGCGATGCCGATGGTGAAGAAGCCATCGAAATTCACGCCGATGCCAGCAAAGCGCCCGCAGACCGGCAGGTAGAGCGTTTAACCGGATTAGATACCGGCCGCCCACTCTTTTTCAAGGTGTCGCCCAAAAAGGACTGCCTGGTTTTTGGCAATCACCGTTACGAGCTTATTTGGGTTGATCTGGAAAAGAAAAGCTTTAAAGTGCTGGATAAAAGCAGCTATGGCCGCATCTATGGATTGGATTGGTCGCCGGATGGGGAGTGGGTTGTCTACAGCCTGCGGACCTCGCTGCATACGGCTGCCATCAAATTGTGCCATGTCGAAAGTGGCGCGACTCACTTTGTGACCACCCCCAACAACCTGCTTGATTTCGGCCCCAGTTTTGACCCATCTGGCAAATACATTTATTTTCTCTCCTTCCGCGATTTTGATCCGGTCCATGACAGTTACTACTTTGACCTGAATTTCCCGCGCGGGGCTAGGCCCTATTTGGTCACGCTGCAAAAGGAGTTGCCTAATCCCTTCATCCCCCTGCCTGGCGAAGCGCCTGGGGATAATGGCAAGGTGGCCGGCAATGGCAAGAAGGATGAAAACGGTAAAGCCGCACCAGCCGCCGCCAAAGACAATAAAGAGAGTGAACCCGCTCCGCCAAAACCCGAGGAGAAAGATAAACCCCTGCAGATTGACCTGGACGGCATCCAGAGTCGAGTCACCGCTTTTCCGGTACCTGAGAGCCGCTATCACCAGATTAGAGGCATCAACAAGGATAAAGTCCTCTTTACCTCGTTCCCCATCGAAGGCAGCCTGGGCAAAAGTTGGCGTACCCCGGATGAGGAAGAAGGCCACGGCGCTCTGGAAATGTACGATCTGGTCGAGCGCAAAAAAGAGTTTATCGTCAACGGTATCAGCGATTTTGGAGTTTCGCGGGATCGAAATTATCTCATTTACCGCAACGGTAAACACATGCGGGTTTTGAAAGCAGGCGAAAAACCGGATAACGGTGCGGCGGGCTACACTAAAAAGAGCGGCTGGATTGACCTCAGCCGCCTGCGGGTGGCGGTCAATCCGCCGGAGGAGTGGCAGCAAATGTTCCGCGAGGCCTGGCGCTTGCAGCGCGACCACTTCTGGACGGATGATATGTCCAGCGTGGACTGGCAGCAGGTGTACCAGCGTTACTTCCCGCTGATTGATCGCGTGACCACCCGCTCTGAATTTTCCGACCTGATGTGGGAAATGCAGGGCGAGTTGGGTACTTCCCACGCCTACGAATTTGGCGGCGATTACCGCCCCGCGCCTCGCTACGATCAGGGCTTTCTGGGCGCTGATTTTGAATATGATCCCGCAGCCGATGGCTACCGCATCACCCACATCATCGAGGGCGATGCCTGGATGGAGCGGTGGGATTCGCCCCTGCGCCGGCTGGGAGTCAACGCCCAGGTGGGCGATATCCTGCTGGCAATTGATGGGCAGCGTCTCAGCCGCGAGCTGTCCCCCCAGCAGCTCCTGGTCAATCGGGCTAACGCCGAGATTCAGTTGACGCTGTTAGCTAGACCGACCGCCGACCACCGACCGCCGACCGGGCCAGAACAGGATGATAATCACCCTGAAAGTACAGCCTCCCAGCCTCCCAACCCTCCAACCCACCAGTCTTCCAACCTTCCAACCTTCCAACCTCCCGACCCTCCAGCCTCCCCTCGCGTTGTCCTGGTTAAAACGCTGCGCAGCGAAACCGAGGCTCGCTACCGGGAATGGGTCGAAGCTAACCGCCGCCGCGTTCACCAGGAAACCGAGGAGCGGGTCGGTTATGTTCACATTCCCAATATGGGACCGTTTGGCTATGCTGAATTCCACCGCTACTACCTGGGCGAGTCGGAGCGAGAGGGGCTGATTGTGGATGTCCGCTTCAACGGCGGCGGCAATGTGTCACAACTGCTGCTGGAAAAATTGGCCCGGCGGCGGATTGGTTACAATCAATCCCGCTACGGCGTTGCTTCGCCCTATCCGGGCCATTCGGTGCTGGGGCCGCTGGTGGCGCTGACCAACGAGTTCGCCGGCTCCGACGGCGATATTTTTACGCATGCCTTCAAAGTAATGGGCCTGGGGCCGGTCATCGGCAAGCGCACCTGGGGCGGGGTCATCGGCATCTGGCCGCGCCACTCCCTGGTGGATGGGACCATCACCACCCAGCCGGAATTTTCCTACTGGTTTGCCGATGTGGGCTGGGGGGTGGAAAATTACGGCACCGACCCGGATATCGAGGTGGATGTCCGCCCGCAGGATTACGCGGCAGGCCAGGACCCGCAGATGGAGCGGGGCCTGCAAGAGATTGTGAAGCTCATGGAAACAAAGCCGCCGCGCATCCCCGATTTCGGCCCTCGGCCCAGCCGGGCCTTGCCCAAACTCCCTAAATTAAAGAAGGGGAAATGAATTTATTCCTCAATCGCTTCATCTAACGATTGGCGAAGTTCAGCAATGATCTCCTCCACAGGCTGCGGCTTCAACTTACCGGCATGAAAAGCAGCGATAGCTTCGCGTGCATTTTGGGCAATCTTTCGGCGTCGCCTCTTAATCCGGCCTTCCAAACAACCCATAAGTCACCTGTTAAGAAATTGGACTATATCAATGGCAATAGTGGGAAATTCAGCCAATACTTTTTTGTCAGTCGTGATCAGAGGAATGTCTAATTCTTGAGCTACAGCTACAAATTCACAATCATAAGCAGAACAGGCTGATTTTTTAGTCAGTTTGAGTACCTGTGTTGAGGAAACTGCGTATTCTTTCTCATTCATTTGAGCCTCGGCTTCATTTGCAAGCTGGAGCGCCACCTCAAGTGTTAGCAGATTATGACGAATGTAACCAGCTAAAACATTCCGAAACTCTGAACGCCACAACAGCGGAGCTACCCAATCGGGGTCTTTGTTCAAGACTTGTTCCACTTGCGCAGTATGTACACCCGGAATCCAAAGATAGGCCATAATATTTGTATCAACGACGATCATGACCGGCCTTGATTTTTCAACTCGGTCAATTGGTCATCAGTCAATTGACCCAGAACTTGGCTTCTAAGCGCACGAGCGCGCTGCAATAAGCTTTTAACATCCACCCGATTTTGCTGATAGACAAGCTCAAGGGTCGCTATCACTTCAGTATCTAAACTACGATGGTTTTGGATGGCTTTTTGTTTAAGCCGTTGATAAAGGGGTTTTGGAATATCTTTCAAAAGGATTTCTGCCATTAAAGTTAGCCTCCACGTGGTATTTTTACCAGCAGATTACTTTAACGTTATTTTAGCACAACTCTGTGAGATTACGATAAATTTATTGGTCAAATCTCCCGGCGAGAATATAATCAAGAAGAAACCCTGATCAAGAGACATTATGCGCGCAATCTTACAGCGGGTTCGACATGGATTTGTCGCTGTTAATAACAACATCGTCGGCCAGATTGGGCCGGGCTACGTGATTCTATTGGGCGTGACGAATGGTGACGGCCCGGCGGAAGTCAAAAAACTGGCCGAAAAAACGGTCCATCTGCGCGTTTTTGAGGATGCGCAGGGCAAAATGAACCTGTCGGCCCTGGACACCGGCGCGGAAATTCTGGTTATCTCCCAATTCACCGTCTACGCCGACGCCCGCAAAGGCCGCCGCCCCAGCTTCACCGACGCTGCCCCGCCCGAAATCGCCGAACCGCTGGTGACTCAATTTGCCGCCCAGTTGCAGGCGTTGGGGATCAAAAAGGTAGCCAGCGGCGTCTTTGGGGCCGAGATGCTGGTCCATATCGAAAACGAGGGGCCGGTAACGATTATTTTGGATACCGCGGAGTTGTAACACTGGAGGGTTGGAAGGATGGAAGAATGGGAATACTCCAACCTTCCAGCCTTCCAATCTACCTTATTCTTTTTGTTCGTCCTGCTAATTTTGCACACGATGAGCCAATAGTGAACCAAGAACTAACCCGCCCCAACCCCGACGCCCTGCTGGCCTACGCCCAGGCTGAGGAGCAGCAGCAGACGCGGGGCAGGCTCAAAATATTCCTCGGTTATGTGGCCGGTGTAGGTAAAACCTATGCCATGCTCGGCGCGGCTCACCAGCGTAAGGCCGAAGGGGTGGATGTGGTGGTGGGTTACGTCGAAACGCATGGCCGCGCCGAGACCGAAGACCTCCTGGCAGAGCTTGAAATTATTCCCTGCCGGCAGGTCGAGTATCGCGGCGTGACCCTGCCGGAGATGGATGTGGACGCCGTGCTGGCCCGCCGGCCCCAATTGGCCCTGGTAGACGAGTTTGCCCACACCAACGCCCCCGGCTCGCGCCATCCCAAGCGCTACCAGGATGTTGAAGAGCTGCTGGCCATCGGGATTGATGTTTACACCACCCTGAACATCCAGCACCTGGAAAGCCTCAACGATGTCGTGGCCCAGATCACCGGGGTGACGGTGCGGGAAACCGTGCCGGACCGGCTGCTGGACGTAGCCAATGAGATTGAACTGATTGACCTGCCTCCCGCCGAACTGCTCCAACGCCTCCAGGAGGGCAAAGTTTACGTGCCCGAACAGGCCGCCCGGGCCATCGAGAAGTTTTTTCGACCGGGCAACTTGACCGCCCTGCGTGAAATGGCCATGCGCCGGGCCGCCGAGCGTGTGGATGAACAAATGCGGGCCTATATGCAAAGACGAGCCATCCTTGGCCCCTGGCCCGCCGCCGACCGGCTGCTGGTCTGTGTCAGCCCCAGCCCGCTGAGTGAGCGGCTCGTCCGGGCTGCCCGCCGCTTGGCTGAGCCGCTCGACGCCGAATGGTTTGCCGTTTACGTGGAGACGCCCGGCCACGCCCGCCTGCCTGAAGCCGACCGGGATCGGGTCGCTCGCACCCTGCGCCTGGCCGAGGAACTGGGCGGCAAGTCTCTCAGTCTGCCAGGGCGTACGGTCATGGAGGCGATTATCAGCTACGCCCAGCAGCATAACATCACCAAAATTATCGCCGGTAAACCCCTGCGCCCCCTTTGGCAGGAGTTGTTTCGCAGCTCGCTGGTTGACCAGCTCATTCACCATTCCGGCAGTATTGATGTGTATGTCATCAGCAGCGCCGCCGAGTCCACTCACCCCATCATTCCTCAGCAATTTCAACCCCATCGCCCCTGGCATCGTTACCTGGAAAGCCTGGGCTGGGTGGCAGCGGCAACCCTATTGTGTGAACTCCTCCGCTCCTTTATCGCGCCGACCAATCTAGCCATGATTTTCTTATTGGCTGTGGTTATTGCGGCGCTGCGCCTGGGACGCGGCCCGGCCATCGCCGCCTCGATCCTCAGTGTTTTGATTTTTGACTTTTTCTTTGTGCCGCCCCGGATTACCCTGGCTGTCTCAGATTATCAATATATTATTACCTTTATCGGTTTATTAATGGTCGGCCTGGTCATCAGTACCCTGGCTTCGCTGGTGCGTGACCAGGCCGAAGCGGCCCGGCGGCGCGAGGCGCAAACCGTCACCCTCTACGAACTCAGCCGTGATTTGGCTTCAGCCGGAGGACTCGAGGCCATTATGCAAAGCGTCATCGCCCACATCGGCGAGACTTTTGATCGGGAGGTCGCTGTTTTCCTGCCCGCAGGGGACCGTTTGGCGGCGCGGGCGGTCAGCCCCGGTTTCGGGCTTGATCAAGACAAATACGCTGTCGCGACCTGGGCTTTTCAGCGAGGCCAGCCGGCAGGCCGGGGCACCGATACCCTGCCCGCGGCGGATGCCCGTTATTTACCGCTCAAAACAGCGCGGGGTGTGGTCGGGGTATTAGGACTAAAACTAACCAGCTCGGCCCAGCAATCAACTCCGGAGCAGCGCCGGCTGATGGAGGCTTTTGCCAGCCAGACGGCCCTGGCCATTGAACGGGCGCAATTGGCCGAGACGGCTCGTCAGGCCGAACTGCTCCAACAGACCGAAAAACTGCAAACCGCTCTGCTTAACTCCATTTCGCATGACTTGCGGACCCCCCTGGCCACCATCACCGGCTCGCTCAGCAGTTTGTTGGAAGACGGCGCGGAAGTACAGCCAGCCGCCCAACAAGAACTGCTCAAAACGGCCCACGAGGAAGCCAATCGTCTGAACCAATTAGTCGGCAATCTGCTCGACATGAGCCGCCTGGAAGCCGGAGCGCTCAAGGTATCGCCCCAGCCAAGCGACATTCAGGATCTGATTGGCGCAGCCTTGCAGCGGCTGGACAGTGCCCTCGCCGGCCGGGCGGTCAGTGTAGAACTGGCCCCCAACCTGCCCCTGGTTCCGCTCGATTTTGTCCTGATTGTTCAGGCCCTGGTTAACATCCTCGACAACGCGGTTAGATATTCTCCACCTGGTACGCCCCTGGATATTCAGGCGCAGCTAACCGGTGACGTCCTGGAAATACAGATTGCCGATCGTGGCCCTGGCCTGCCCTCCGACGACCTCAAGCGCATCTTTGATAAATTTTACCGCGGGCCGCACACATCCCTGGATCTTCCTTCGGACCGGCGAAAACGGGGCGATGTTCCGGCAGGGACAGGTTTGGGGTTGTCTATCAGCAGTGGCATTGTCGAAGCCCATGGGGGGCGTATCTGGGCTGAAAACCGGCCGGGCGGCGGTTTGGTGGTAAAATTAGCTTTACCTTTAGAAAAATAGTTTTTTCTCGGACCGAAATTCAGTTTGTAATCCAGGCTAAGGAAGATGAGCAAATCAACGCATACATTGACCCAGGGCGTGCGTGTCCTGGTTGTAGACGACGAGCGAGCGATCCGGCGCTTTTTGCAGGTTTCTCTAACGGCAAACGGCCATACCGTTTTTGAGGCAGCGAATGGGCAAGAAGCGTTAGAATTAGTCGTAGCCCACCGGCCGGATCTAATTATTTTGGATTTAGGGCTGCCCGACCTGGACGGCATCGAAGTGGTCCGGCGGCTGCGCGAGTGGACTCAAACACCGATCATCATTCTATCGGTACGGGAACATGAAACCGATAAAATTGCGGCCCTGGACGCCGGGGCCGATGATTACCTGACCAAGCCTTTTAATGTGGGGGAACTCATGGCCCGGCTGCGGGTTGCCCTGCGCCACGCCGTCCACCCTAACGACACGCCCATTTTTACCACCGGTGAATTGGCGGTAGACCTGGCCCGGCGCGTTGTCAGTCTGAGCGGGCAGGAAGTTCAATTGACGCCCACCGAATATGATTTGTTAAAGCTCCTGGTGACTCACGCCGGCAAAGTGCTGACCCATCATCAACTCCTGCGGCAGGTGTGGGGTATGGGCTATGACGATGAAACCCACCTGCTGCGAGTTAACATCAGCAACCTCCGCCGCAAAATCGAGGCTGACCCTGCCCGCCCTGCCTATATCCTGACCGAACCGGGGGTGGGTTACCGGCTGCGGATGGATTAATAACCTCTTCCGTTTCATAGTCCCTCAGTTTTCCCCTTTCTTGACACTTTCTTGACATACCTCCCCGCTTTTTTGACACTGCCTTGACGCATTCCCCATTATACTCATAGAGTAAGGCAACTCCCAGAAAGTAATTATCCAAAGTCCGTGATACGTAATGCGTGATGCGTGATGGTTTCCAGGCAAGATTTCTTACGCATCACGTATCACGCATCAAGCCGGTGAGAACAATTGGATGATTTAAATCTTGGA
>BOKF01000043.1 GCA_016860845.1 Chloroflexota bacterium | reverse complement strand
GCCCGGACCACAAGATGCTCGAACAAGGCCACGATCCGCTCCCGTTGACGGTCGGGCAAGTAGGGGTGGCCGGCATCTTGGATGGTTTTGACGACTGCCTAGGCGAAGCGCAGCAAGCGCCTCAACTACCAAGCCCACTGTTGGCGCTGATCTGTTTCATACAAGGCCTGGAGTTCCCGTAACAGATGAGCATTGCACAGCGCATGAGTATAACCATAGCCTGAGGTGAATATTGGCCCGGTAGCTCCATCTCTGCCTGTAGATGAATGGGTCGGTTGATCCACCGATCGGGTATGAATTCTAACAAATTCCCTAAAACATCGGTGGCGAGGTTGCTGAAATAAGAACTAAAGTGTCTTCACCAACACAACTTAGCCGATGAGGTTGATTGCCGTCCCACCCGGCACTGTCGCCCTCTTCCAGGATGTAAACTTCAGACCCTACTTCCAGCTTAAGCCGTCCCTGGAGCACCACCGTGCATTCTTCCACTGGATGGGAGATTGGTTCATCGGCAGTGGCAGCCCCAGGCTCTAAATTGGTCATAAAAAACTGTAACCGGCGGATTGAGGTAGGGTTCAGCATTTCGTACTCAATGTGCGAGCCAGGCAACCGAAGTGTGCGCCGCTGGCTACGTTTAACGAGGGGCGTAACTTCATTATCCTCAGTAAAGAAGTTTGCCAACGGTGTACCCAATGCTTCAGCGATTCTTCGCAACGAGTTGATACTGGGATCAGCTTGATCCCGTTCCACTAAACTGAGGAAACTATGCGTGAGATCGGTCCGGGCAGCTAATTCCCGCAAACTAATATCAATCTCTTCTCTGCGCGTTCGAATTTTTTCTCCCAACGACATTTTTGTTGCACCCCACTTCTGTTAACTGCTTTCATGTCAAGTGGTATTTACCACCGTTAAATATTTGAGAACAAGTTTAGCCTTAAATTCCGATTATGGCTAATTTGGTAATCAGATATTGGAAAATGGAAAAGACTGAGGAAACCCCGAAAAGTTTCCTCTGCCCGGTGGCTTCATCATTATTCAATAACCTGATTGTTTTTTGGTGAACCGAATTAAATGATAATAAGCACTCCCCAGAAAATTATTTCCGGGGAGTGCCCTGTGGAGATTGATGATGAGATATTAGAAACGGTCGAGGGGGATGCCCAGTTCGATCGCTTCTTCCTTCACCCGGCGATAGATATCTTCCCATTCGGAGATAGGTTCCATCGTATCAATATTGTAGGCTTGCTGGAAGGGTTTGCCAATATCCGGTTTTTTGAGGCTGCTTTCGTATTTGGGCAAAAGAACCTTGCAAATTTCGTTCATCTTCTCAGGTTTAACACCGGAGGCGGCGTGGCTCACTTCGCCCACAAAGCGACATTCGAGGGGGGTCATATAATTGTTGAGTTTACCACCGGCAGTGCGTGGCCCGGTGGTCATTGCTGTACCGCACGAAGCTATAACGCCTACCCCGGTAACAGTTTCGTACAGTAAATTCTCTGTTACCGGCCCAGACACTTGGTTAGCGATAATATGAGAACAAATGTGAGTATTTCGGGACAAGGCCTGGGCAGTCACGCTCAAGGCCCACAAGCCTTCTCGATTAACATTGCTCAAATAGCGGACATCGTAGATTTCACCGCCGCCAACAGTAGTTTGGAGAATGGCATACGACAGTAAGGCACAGGCGATGCTGCTCAGACAGGCTCCCTCCGGCGGGCCAGCCATCCCCCCAATCATACTGGGTGAGTCGCATTTCATAATTCCCCCACAGTTAAGGGTATGGACTACTTTGTGGAGCGTTCGATAGTCAATCTTCAATTCGGAGGGGAAGAGAATCAAGGCTAGGTCGGTTGGCAGAAATGCGCCCGGCGTGCCGTATGCGCCAAACTGACCATACTCGGTAACAGCACAAATGCTTCCTATAGCCCCCATACCCGGACGCCCGGCCTTACGCCTGATTTCCCGATGCAACCGGCCATGCTCATGCCCCATCAGCGTTTCCCATGGGGTCCCCGAGAGCACTTCATTTCCAAAAATGGTTGTTAACGAGCCGGCTTCCAACAAGTCAACCGCCCGTTCCCGAGCAATACCTTCGGCCAGAATTGGAAAAATATCCTCCGAGTAAGTGATCCCCAAAGAGCAAACCGCAACCATTGGGTAAGGATCTGCCGGAGTACGGGATTTGATGAGAGTACCGTCTATGCCTTCACCCACAAAAACTTCAGGCTTGGCATATTTGAGAGCATTTTGCAGTTCTTCTTCATCTACTTTGACTATTCGTTGGGTGTCTTCGCAGAAATATCCCAACTCCAATGCTAGCTCAAAACCGGCCTGGTAGAATCTGTCAGCCAACTCATAGTCAAAGTTACAGGGATTTTCGGCATCAAAAGTTTTGGCCAACTCATATTTTGTTAACATTTTACGAATAGAGCCGGGAACCCGCCTGGTATCCCACTCTTTAGTGGTACAGTACTCGCCAGACCCAGTACGTTTGAGAATTTCAACAATATCAGGTTTGTTTCTCATGGTTAATCTCCTGTTAAGCTTACTTATCCAAGGCCCCTAAAACAATTGGTTCAGCCAGAGAACCTGGCTTAAAATCACCTGCCATAAGCTGTTGGCACAGCATAGCCGCATCATTGGCTTCACGTCCGTAGCCGTCCGCGCCGATTTCTTTGGCCCATTCCGGCGTAACTGGTCCACCACCCACAATGACAAAGAATTTTTCGCGACGGCCCGAATCTTTCAAATTTTGAATAATCTGACGCTGATAAGGCAACGATGTGGTGATGAGCGTAGATGAGGCAATGATGTTAGCCCCAACTTTTTCCGCTTCTTCAATCACAGCCCTGACAGAGGCATTAATACCGACATCAACTATGTTGAACCCATAGGCGCTCAAAATAGCCGAGACCAAGTTTTTGCCAATATCGTGGTTGTCGCCAAACATTGTAGCAATCACCACCGTTCCTTTGGTCACTTGTTCAGCGCCATCCGTTGAAATTTGGGGAACGATTATATCCAAAGCTGCTTTCGCGGCGTCTCCGGCCAGGATAAGTTCTGGCAGAAAAGATTCCCCACTTTCAAACTTCTTGCCGATGTCGTCCATTCCGGGTTGGACCCCTTGTTTTACCAGCTTCATGGGGTCAACTCCGGCTGCAAGGGCCTCATTGACACAGGCAACGGCTTCATCCTCCTCACCATCCACCATTGCCGCTCGTAGGCGCTTAAAGAATTCATCACTCATAATTTTCCTCCTAGCTATTCTTATTATGAATTTGATTTTGGATAGGGTCTATCATCCCACCCAGCGTACAATACCTGTAAATATAGGCCGAAACACAAATCAAGGACTTTTGCGAAGCATCTGCCATTTCGGCAGGGTATTCTCAAAATAAGAATGAACCTTAACAATAGGTCGGTTATCTTGATTGTAGCCAATCTCTTCAAAAGAGAGTATGGCCGTTTCCTGATGCGCCAGATTCAATATCTTCACCAGCCAAGCAGAGGGGATTAATGGAACAAGCTCACTTAAGTAATGGGTCAGGTGTTCCCGACAATACTCTGATAAGAATCGATGAAGCGGCAGATTTAAACCGTTGTAGGTATAAGGCTGATTGATAATGCGCGTAGGAACATTGATGCGGTTGAAAATGACCGGTTTGCGATCGATTAAGAGCAACTTCTGGATCACCAGCAAATTGTCATCGAGTTTAAGATTCAACTCGGCGGCAAGTCTTGGAGTGGCCGGTTGTTCCTCCACATCAATAACTTGAGTTGAAGGGCTATAACCGTGGGCTTCCAACATTGCTTCATAGGATCGGACTTCGCCAAGCGGGAATTTAATGTGCAGATAGGCTTCATTAACAAATGTGCCGACGCCTTGCTTGCGAATGATGATACCTTCCCACTCCAACCGACTGAGCGCATCGCGAATAGTGTCGCGGCTCACAATCAAGGCATTGGCCAGGTCAAGCTCTGGAGGGATACGTCCGGTCTCAAATTCACCTCTGACAATTTGCTGTCTGAGGTGGCATTTAACTTGTTCAGCTAAGGAACAACCGCGTTTAAGCATCGAATATCTTCCATAGATACCAAATGAATTAGAATGGATTGAACAAGTTGTAAAGGATATAAGAAAACCAGATTGTGAAATTTAATTTGGTCTTGATCACAAAGTTTATCACAAGAACCAAGACTTGTCAACTATTATTAACCATTGGTAATTACAATTAACCAAGTCGTCTAGCAAAATTGGGTTGTATTTTGGTATTGGTAATTTATACTATCCAATGGTAACTAATACTTGACAACAGGTATCGGGTGTTATATAATGAGATTTAAGTGGTGAAACTCAGTAATCACTTCCCCCGTTATATTTACCAAGTAACCAATTTCTAATCTGAAAGAGTCGCGAAAACCTGATTAAATATCGCCTCATCGTAGAGGAAATGGAATTATAAGGCTGGTTGGTGGCAAAATGCCCACAGTAACCTTGCGCTCAAACGGACGACTGTCAACAGCGATCCCACTGGATGCTGATAATCGGCAATCTGTGCTGGAGGCGATAATCGCTGCCGGCTTGGTTGGGCTTGTGGATGCAACTTGTGGGGGAACAGGGACGTGCAGTACATGTCGAGTTTGGGTAGCAGGCGAGGCACCAGCACCTTCTCAGACAGATGAATATTGGTTTGATTCTGAGGAATTGGCTACTGGTGTCCGGCTGGCTTGTCAACTCTATCCTACCCAGGATCTGACTATACAGTTACAAGAACCTGTTCGATTTCGCCATTCAAAAGAAGATATGGTCGGACAATTGTCCTTTGAGGCCCAACCGGCCGTGCGCAAGTTTTATCTGGCAATTCCCCCTTGTTCGCTGACCGATCAACGCAGTGATTGGCTGCGGTTGTGGGAAACGCTGCAAGCCAAAGCGGAGCTTGAACTTGCTGAAATGCCCTCTTTATCGCTGCTCCGCGAGCTGCCGACCGCGCTCCGAGTTGGCGATTTTCAAATTACAGCCGTACTCCACCAGAACGAAATAGTAGCCGTTGAACCGGGCGACACACAGGATCGGCTGCTGGCTATAGCGGTGGATATTGGCACCACGACGATTGCTGTCTATCTGCTGGATCTGGTAACCAAGCGGCAAATGACTGTAGTATCGAAATCAAATCCCCAAGCCGTGTTTGGAGCCGATGTCATTTCGCGCATTTCAGCGATTATCAACGATTCGGCAGCCCTGCGTGAGATGCAGCGACTCGTGGCAGAAGTTATTAATGAAATGGTTGCCGAAGCCTGTCAACGGGCTAATGTTCCGCCTATTGATGTTTACGAAGCCATTATCGTGGGCAATACCTGCATGTTGCAATTGTTCGCCGGGGTAGATCCTCGTTACCTGCCCGGCGACCCGTACGTGCCGGCCTTTAACGAATCTCTGCTCCTGCCTGCCGCTCAGGTAGACTTAACCCTAAACTCTGCCGCTCGGGTCTGCATCGTGCCGGGTATCGGCAGTTACGTTGGCGCAGATATCACTGCCGATATTCTGGCTACCAGGTTTCATTACTTAACGGGATCACGGTTACTGGTTGATATCGGCACCAATGGTGAAATCGCTTTGGCTCGGGATGGTCAAATCGTGACATGCGCTACCGCCGCGGGTCCGGCCTTTGAAGGCGCTCATATTGCCTGCGGTATGCGGGCTGCTGCCGGAGCCATTGAACGAGTCAGTCAGAATGGAGCATTTGAACTGTCGGTAATTGGTGATGAGCAGCCGCGCGGTATTTGTGGGTCGGGGTTGCTGGACGCCGTCGCGGCCCTGGTTCGGAGTGGCGTGGTGGAACCGTCCGGCCGTTTCCTGCCACGGGAGGCCTGGCCGTCCGATTTATGTTCCCGGTTTATGATCACTAAGAAACGAGGAATAGTTGCTTTCCTCTTGGCCGAGACCTCTGATAAACCCATCTTCATCTCCCAACAGGATATTCGCCAGTTGCAAATGGCCAAGGGCGCTATCCTGGCTGGCATCAACATATTACTGAGTGAATGTGGCTTAACCGTTAATGACCTGGATGAAGTGCTGCTGGCAGGCGCGTTTGGCAGCTACATAACTCCTGATAGCGCCCTGACTATTGGCCTGCTGCCTGCCGTACCGGTGGAACGTATCCGGGCTGTCGGTAATACAGCTGGGGACGGTGCTAAACTGGCCGCCTTTTCGGTTTCTGCCCGGACTGAAGCGGTAGAAATTAGCCGAAAAAGCCGTTATGTAGAGCTTTCTGCCCGACGTGATTTTCAGGATATTTTTGTCAAAGCTTTGAGTTTTCCTGCCATCAACTAAATTTCATAATTATAAAGGAGCCGATGATGCCAATCTTTTCACCACGACGTTATCAAGCCTCGTTTTCTCCCTACAGCCGAGAAAAAGAAACGTGGCCGATACACTTGTTTACCTGTGTTGAACGAGAGATTAAAGGACTGTTGTTTGGCTGCCGCATGTGCGGCAACTGTATCCTGCAAGAAACGGCGTTCATTTGTCCAATGACTTGCCCTAAAGGCTTGCGTAACGGTTTGTGCGGAGGCGCAACGCCGGAGGCCTGTGAGGTGGATTCCACTCGCCCCTGCACCTGGTATAAAATCTACGAACGAGCTGAAAAAATGGGGCGAATAGATAAACTGTTAGAAGTCAATGCTCCGATGGATGGGGCTAAGGTTGGACGCGAAACCTGGCTGGATGTATATAGGCATTGGCGTGAGCAAAAAGGCCCCAACCCTTTGGATTTTTTTCGTAACCGGGAGAAATTTAATAAAGAGTGCGAATCGCTCTTTTACAAAATCCGCCAGCCGGATTGGTGGCAGGGAGATGCCAAATACCATTCTCCCCAATATAAGGAGCATATTTCTCAATTAGAAGCCAACCTGCATACCGGCAATTTTACTGTTACCGCTGAAATTGCCCCACCGTTAACAGCCTCAACAGCAATTATCAACAAAAAGGTGGGATGGCTAAAGGGGTATGTGGCTGCAGCCAACTTTACCGATAACGCCTCGGCTTCAGCCCGAATGAGCAGTATGGCCTCTAGCAAGATCTGCTTGGATGCCGGTCTGGAGCCGATTATGCAGCTCCAGGCTCGCGATCGCAGTCGGGTGGTCATCGAGTCAGATGCAATGGGCGCGGCTGGCTTGGGTATTCCTAATATTCTTTGCCTCTCTGGCGATCACCAGCGATTTGGCCCCGGCCCAATGATTAAACCCGACCAGTTTGATATGGACGCAGTGCAGATGTTGTGGATGTTGCGCCGGATGCGAGATGAGGGGGTCTATTTGGATGGGCGCAAGATTAAAGAACCACCCCAGTTCTTTCTAGGCGCAGCAGCTTCACCCTTTGGCGCACCACCCAAATATGAGGCTATCCGCACCGAAAAGAAAATCAATGCAGGAGCGCAATTCATCCAAACCCAGCCTGTTTTTGATTATAATCGCTTTACTGATTGGCTAGAAGCTCTGGATAAGCGCAATTTGCTGGACAAAGTTTATCTACTGCCCGGTCTGATTCCACTTAAGAGCGCACGGGCCGCCCATTTTATGGCCGACGATGTGCCAGGGGTGAATATTCCACCAGAACTGGTCAAACGGATGGATGAAGCCAGAGATGGGCAACAACAGGTAGGGGCGGAGATTGCGCTTGAAATTATTGAGAAATTAAAAAGTACACCAGGTATCAATGGTATGCACGTAATGGCCGTTCACTGGGAAGAGATTGTGCCTCATTTACTCAAAGAGGCAGAAATACCTGGTCCGGTTATCCAAAGCTGGTCGGCAAATGGTAATGCAACTGGGCTGGACTCCACCGGAGAAAAAAGGGTTTTGCAGCCGACCATAGGTTAAGTAAAGTGGCTGACAAACTAACCAATAAAAATACAATCCAAAAACTGAACGGTGTTCAGAAACAGTCGTTGGAACCACAACGGGTATATGTAATCGGTTGTCAAGTTCTGCAACGCGCTTTGCAGTCATTGCTCAACAATGTGCCGGGGTTAGCCACATGCCAATTTCTGGATTACGGGTTGCACACTGTGCCAGCCCAGATGACTACCCAGATACAGAATGCAATTGACTCAACCAACGAACCGGGAATCGTCTTAATTGGCTATGGATTGTGCGGTAATGGCCTGGTCGGCCTGCAAGCCCGGCAGCATACCCTGGTTATCCCTCGCACTGATGATTGTATTGCTATTTTGATGGGATCATACCGCCGCTTTCTGGAAGATTTTCAGCATTATCCCGGCACCTACTACTTAAGCGAAGGGTGGCTGGAAAGCGGTCATCATCCAATAGCTCAACTTGAAGACTGGTCGGTGAGCTACGGGCCGGAAAAAGCCAAAAAACTTATTACACGCATGTACAAGCACTACCGACGGGTAGTGCTTGTTGCATTTTCGCCAGAGGAGCTAGATCGGTATCGCCATCAGGCACAGGAGGTAGCAAAGTTATTGAGAGTTACTTATGCTGAAATGGTAGGTGAACCAACCCTGCTGGAACGACTGGTTTGGCGAGTAAACACTCTGAATGTAGATGACCAAGAGTTCGTGGTCGTGCCGCCCGGCGGCACGACCACGCAGGCATCTTTTATTCGATAAAGCCTTCAAGTATTACGTTAGTTTTGAAACTGAAAGGTGGAAGTGCTTATGACATTTGAATATGTCCGTCCCAATAGTTTGGGGGAGGCCTTCCGGCTGCTGACCGAATACGGTCCGAAGGCCAAAATACTGGCCGGGGGCACGGATCTGCTGTTGGCCATCCGCATGGGTAAGGCGACCCCCCGTTACCTGATTGATCTTAGCCGCCTGGCCGAGTTGCATGGTATTTGGGCCACTGATACCGGTATAACCATTGGCGCGATGACCAAAGTCCGTGAGATAGAGATTTCCTCCCTTTTGGTTAAGGATTACCGCATATTGGTGGAAGCCGCCAGTACGCTGGCTTCCGTTCAGATCCGCCACCTGGCCACCATTGGGGGAAATATATGCAACGCTTCTCCATCTGCCGACCTGGTTCCAGCCCTATTGGTCCTGGACGCTCAGGCTGAAATTGCCGGCCCCTATGGCCGTAGAACAATCCCATTAGTAGATTTCTTTCAGGGACCGCGCCAGAGCGTACTCAAACCCACCGAGGTGCTGGTTAAGTTGCACGTTCCATGTCCGGCAGTCCGAAGCGGGGCAGTTTATATTAAACACAGCTTGCGCCGGGCTATGGATTTAGCCTTTATCGGTGTAGCCAATCTGGTTTCGGCGACTAACGGCGCGCCGGATACTATTCGCATTGCCTTGGGCGCGGTTGCGCCAACCCCCATCAGGGCCAGGCAAGCTGAAGAACTGGTGCTGGGGCGCGGCAATCTCAACCCCGAAACCATTGCCGAGGCGGCTCGTATGGCGGCAGACGAAGCCAAACCGATTGACGATGTTCGCTCATCGGCCTGGTACCGCCGGCGAATGGTTGAAGTAGATACCAAACGAGCCTTAACCGAGGCAGCCAAGATTATGGAGGAAAGGTCATGACCCATTCCATCGAACTAAACATTAACGGTAAGGTTTATCGGGTCACGGTTGACCCTGACGAGCGGTTGTTAGACACCCTGCGTGACCGTTTAAGTTTAACCGGTACCAAAGAGGGCTGTGGTACCGGCGACTGTGGCGCCTGCACCGTCCTTCTAAATGGACGGGCTGTTACTTCGTGCCTGGTATTAACAATGGCGGCGGAAGGTTCGGAGGTTACTACGATTGAAGGGGTGGCTATCCAAGGAAAACTGCATCGGGTGCAGCAGGCATTTATTGACCAAGGGGGCGTTCAATGCGGTTACTGTACGCCCGGCTTTATTGTAGCCGCCAAAGCCCTGCTTGATGAAAATCCGCGCCCAACCGAAGAAGAGATAAGATTCCACCTGGCCGGCAACATCTGCCGCTGTACCGGGTATGGTCGAATTATGGCCGCCCTCAAATCGGCCGCCGGATGACAGAGGAGATAACAAAATGAACAAAAAAAGCGGCTTTTCTGTAATAGGCCGCCCTCATATTCGCCTTGACGCCCTCGATAAAGTCACCGGCAGGACGGTGTACGGCACAGACCTACAATTTCAAGGGATGCTTTACGCTAAAGTACTGTGGAGTGACCGGTCTCACGCCCGCATCGTCCGGCTGGATACCAGCAAGGCTGAAGCGCTGCCCGGTGTTCATGCCGTTGTGACCGCCAAAGATGCTTCGAAAAAGCCCTTTGGCGTATATCTGAAAGACCAGTGTGTTTTCGCCAATGAAAAGACGCGCCACAGCGGTGAAGCGATTGCAGCGGTAGCCGCCGAAAGCCAAAAAATTGCCACAAAGGCGATTGGTTTGATCGAAATTGAATATGAAAATCTACCCGCCGTCTTTGACCCGTATGAAGCGATGGAGCCGGACGCACCTCTCGTCCACCCCGATATTGAAAGTTATGAGGCCATTTATCCGGCCATTAAATACGGCAATGTTGCCATGTATTCAAAATTGAGTCAAGGTGACCTGGAAGCGGGATTTTCCGATGCTGACCATGTTTTTGAAGATACCTTCACAACCCAGCCGATCCATCAGGCCTACATTGAGCCGCGTTCGGCGGTGGCCGGTTTTGATTTTAATGGCAAGCTGACCGTCTACACCTCTAACCAGCAGATCTTCCCCTGCCAGCTTGAAGTGAGCGCAGCCCTGGATTGGCCCTTGACAAAAGTGCGAGTTATCGGCGCCGGTTTGGGAGGCGGTTTTGGCGGTAAGTTAAAGGCCTCAGTAGAGCCGATTGTGGCCTTGTTGGCCCGCAAGTCGGGGCGATCGGTGCGATTGACCCTGACTCGCGAGGAGGAACACCTGGCCGGGCGTCCGGTTCCACCCTATTCCATTACCATCAAGATGGGTGTCAAAAACAATGGGCAGATAACGGCCAAACGAGTAAAGGTGGTGGCCGACTGTGGCGGATATTCTGACCATGCGCTGGGCACAGTGGGCCTGGCAATGACCTTTGCTCAAGGCCCCTACGATATACCCAATGCGGAAGTGACTGCCTACGCCGTTTACACCAATAATCCTAACTTTGGGTGTATGCGCGGTTATGGGGCCAAGGAAATGAATTACGCCAATGAAGCGCAGATGGATAAGGTTGCAGCCCGGATAGAGATCGATCCGGTAGAATTCCGGCAGATCAACATTGCTTCTGAAGGAACACAGATATTATCGACGCAGAAACTACGCTCGGTTTCGGTTAGCCAGACGATGCAAGCTGCGCTGACCGCCTCAAATTGGGAAGAAAGAAATGAATGGAAAGAGGATGGGCGCGGCATTGGTATGGCTAATATCATTTTGAATATGGGCCTGCTATCCTCATCGGCCATCATAAAGCTGAATGAGGACGGCACCATTAATTTGCTGACCGGCGCTATGGACCTGGGTACAGGTAATCAAACTGCTCTGGCTCAGATTGTAGCCGAGGAGATGGGAATTCCCCTGTCGGAAACGGCCGTTGCTGCGGTTGACTCTGATAGTTCCCCTTATGACCTGGGGCCGATTGCCAGCCGTACCGTTTTTGACACAGGCAACGCCTTTTTACTGGCAGCCAAAGACGCCAAGAAACAGATGTTGGAGGTAGCTGCCGGCCAGTTGAAGGTTCCTGTTGACCGGCTATCTTTCGGTGAAAGTTGTATTTACATAAAAGATAACCCCACAGAAAGGCTCTCCTTTGCAGCTATAGCCGGTATCAGCCTGTTTTTCAAAGGCGGCCCGATTATAGGCCGGGGGGCCTATCTGGGTGAGCCGGGCTTTAACGA
Source organism: Chloroflexota bacterium (assembly GCA_016860845.1). Next base: position 60,495 of record BOKF01000043.1, on the reverse strand, counting down.
GCCGGTAGGCGAGGGGTATCCCCAGCCGCCTTCAAAAACTTTTGTGTTTGGTACCCACGTAGCTGAGGTAACGGTAGATAGGGAAACCGGTCAGATAACGGTAGATCGGTTGACCGCCGCACACGATGTGGGCCAGGTTATCAACCCGCAGGGGGTGGTGGGTCAAATAGAAGGGGGTGGGCTGCAGGGCATTAGCTGCACCTTATGGGAAGAACTGCTGCTAGACAAAGGTCAGGTATGTAACCCCTCATTTTTGGATTACCGCTTGCCAACATTTCTGGATGCCCCCCCTATCGAAGCGGTTGTAGTTGAAATGGTGGATGAAACGGGACCGTTTGGCGCAAAAGGTCTTGGGGAACCGCCAATTATGGGACCGATGGCAGCAATTACCAACGCCATTTACGACGCAGTGGGTGTGTGGGTTCACGACTTGCCTATCACCCCGGAAAAGGTATTGAAAGCGCTGGATGCGCAGGCCAAAGAAAATCAAAAGAAATTCCACGAGGTTTAATAATGCCTGAACCCATACCATCGTTGCTGGTAAAGAATATAGACTGGTTGGTGACAATGGACGACCAGCGCCGCGTCATTCAGAACGGCTGGCTCCTGGTGCAAAACAACATGATTGCCGCGATTGGTGATGCTGGCGAAGTAACCCCGGAGGCCGATAAAGTGCTGGATGCGGTGGGACATATTGTCCTGCCAGGGCTAGTGAATACGCACCACCACTTTTTTCAAACAATGCTGCGTAGTGTTCCAGTACTCCAAAATGTATCTCTGTTTCCCTGGCTTAAGGATTTATACCTGCTGATGGGTAGCCTGACGGATGAAATGGTCTATGCGAGCTCTCGGCTGGCTTTGGCCGAGTTAGTTTTATCTGGTTGTACTACCACCGAAGACCACTTCTATCTGGCCGTCAACGACACCGCGTTTGACACTGAAATCAGGGCCGCTCAGGAGATGGGGATACGCTTCCATTTGGGACGAGGCAGTTTCTCTGTTGGGCAATCGCAGGGCGGGCTTCCCCCAGACGATATAGTTGAGGATGAGGATGATATTCTGGCCGACTGCCAGCGTCTGGTGCAAACCTATCACGACCCTAACCCGGGAGCGATGGTGCGCATTGAGCTGGCGCCTTGTTCACCGTTCTCGGTCAGTGAGCGACTGATGCGCGAGAGTGCAGAAATGGCCCGCAAATATGGCGTTGGCCTGCACACACATCTGGCCGAAACCAAAGATGAGGAAGTATTCTGTCTGGAAATATATGGCAAGCGACCGGTTGATTACGCCGCCGACCTGGGCTGGCTTGGAGGTGATGTTTGGTATGCTCACGGAGTCCATCTGAACGATAGCGAAATCAAGCGTATGGCTAATACCGGCACAGCAGTGGCCCACTGCCCCTGTTCCAATATGCGCCTCGGCTCTGGAATAGCGCGGGTGCGGGATATGCTACAGGCGGGGATGATCGTGGGGCTGGGTGTGGATGGCAGCGCCAGCAACGACTCCTCCCATATGCTGGCCGAAGTGCGCCAGGCTATGCTATTGCAGCGGGTCAAATACGGCGCCGACGCTATGACAGCAACCCAGGCCCTAGAAGTGGCTACACTACAAGGCTCAAAGTTATTGCGACGGGATGACATCGGTGTACTACAACCCGGCATGGCCGCCGATTTCATTGGGGTTACTCTGCATCAGCTTGGCTACGCCGGGGCGCTGCACGACCCGGTAGCGGCACTTATATTCTGTACCCCTGCCCAGGTGAGCTTTTCGGCCATCAATGGGCAGGTGGTGGTTGAGGGCGGCCAATTACTTACTGCAGATGTAGAGACATTAATCAACGAGCAGAATCGGCTGGCGGCTGAACTGGTAAAGCGTACCGAAAAACGGTTTGGCCGCAGTTTTGTAGAACGCTCCTGGTAGCGAGCCGGATAATTTTGTTTCAGGACAGTATTATGGACAAACAACACAACTTTTCCGTAGTGGGACATCACCATACCCGCCTGGACGCAACCGATAAAGTGACCGGCCGGGCCGTGTACGGTGCCGATTTGCAACTGCCGGGGATGCTCTACGCCAAAGTGCTGTGGAGCGGCCGACCCCACGCTCGTATCGTCCGACTAGACGCCAGCCGCGCTGAAGTACTGCCCGGCGTCCACGCTGTTGTTACCGCCGAAGATGCTTCGGCCAAACCCTTCGGTGTTTATCTGCAAGACCAATTAGTCTTTGCCAAAGATAAGGTGCGGCATCGGGGCGAAGCGATTGCGGCAGTGGCTGCCGACAGTGAAAAGATTGCTCAACAGGCAATCAACCTGATTGAGGTAGAGTTTGAAGACCTGCCGGCGGTGTTCGATCCCCTGGCAGCTATGGAGCCGGATGCACCTATTGTGCATCCCAATTTGGATAATTACAGCGCCCATTACCCGGCTATAAAATACGGTAATGTCTGCCTGTACACTCGCTTGAACCTGGGTGATCTGGAAGCAGGCTTTGCCGAGGCCGACCATGTTTTTGTAGACACCTTCCGCACCCAGGCCATGCACCAGGCTTACATTGAGCCGCGAGCGGCGACAGCCGGCTTTGATTTTAATGGCAAGCTAACCGTGTGGACCGCCACCCAACAGATATTTCCATGCCAGGTAGAGGTAGCAGCGGCGTTGGATTGGCCGCTAACCAAAGTGCGGGTGGTGGGCACGGCGTTGGGTGGCGGCTTTGGCGGTAAATTGAAGGCATCGGTCGAGCCAATAGTGGCTCTGCTGGCCCGCAAGGCGAGACGACCGGTGCGGCTAATGCTGACGCGGGAAGAGGAGCATATTGCCGGCCGGCCTTGCCCACCGTATATCATCACTATTCAACTGGGGGTAAAGGCCGATGGTCGAATAACGGCCAAACAGGTAAAAATGGTGGCTGACTGCGGCGGTTATTCTGACCACACTTTGGGTACAGTGGGCCTGGCCGTAACATTTGCTCAGGGGCCGTACGCGATTCCCAACGCGGAAGTGACCGGCTACGGTGTGTATACCAATAACCCCAATTTTGGCTGTATGCGGGGCTATGGACTGACCCAAATGACTTTTGCCACAGAATCGCAAATGGATATGGTGGCCCATCGGCTAGGGCTGGATCCAGTGGAATTTCGGCAACGGAATCTGGCCGCCGACGGAGAGGTTATTTTGAATACGCAGGCGTTGCGGTCAGTGTCGGTTGGGCAGACGATGCAAGCAGCGCTGGCGGCCTCCAATTGGGAAGCTGGTGAGGGAGAAAAAGGTAGCTATCGGGGTATTGGTTTGGCCAATACTATTGGCGACATGGGGTTGCTGTCCTCGTCGGCGGTAGTTAAACTGAATGAGGATGGTACAGTTACAATTTTGACCGGCATCACTGACCTGGGTACAGGCAATCATACGGGTCTGGCCCAGATTGTGGCGGAAGAGCTGGGCCTGCCGCTGAACGCCGTCGCAGTGGCCGCCGTAGATACCGATTCCTCCCCTTATGACCTGGGGTCAATTGCCAGCCGGTCCCTATTCAATACTGGAAATGCCCTGCGGCTGGCGGCCAAAGAGGTTAAACAGCAATTGTTGGTTCTGGCCGCCGAGCAGTTGCAAGTTCCGGTAGATGGCTTGACTACCGGGCAAGGCCGGGTTTTTGCACATAACAGGCCAAAGGAGGGTTTGTCGTTTGAGGCCTTGGGCGGTATCAGCCGCCTTGTTAAAGGCGGGCCTATTATAGGGCACGGCTCTTATATGGCCGCACCATCGTATCCTGAGCCGGTCGGCGAGGGCTATCCCGAACCACCCAAAGCAAGCTTTGTTTTTGGCACGCACGTTGCTGAGGTAAACGTTGATCGGGAAACCGGCCGGGTAACCGTAGAGCGTCTAACTGCGGTTCACGATGTTGGGCAGGTGATCAACCCGCAGGGTGTGATTGGTCAAATTGAGGGAGGCGGTTTGCAGGGAATTAGTTTTGCCCTGTGGGAAGAACTGTTAATTAAAGAAGGACGGGTACAAAACCCCAATTTTCTGGATTATCGGCTGCCGACTTTTCTGGATATGCCGCCCATTGAAGCAATACCGCTGGAAATCCCGGAAGTCAAAGGGCCGTTTGGAGCCAAAGGAATTGGAGAACCGCCCATTATTGGCCCATCGGCGGCCATTGCCAACGCCATTTACAATGCGGTGGGTGTGCGAATTCAGGAATTACCGATCACGCCGGAGAAGGTGCTTAAGGCTCTGGATGCGTTGTCTGAAACCTCTTCGGAACCCACCAAATAGGAAATCCGGGAAAAACTAAAAAAATGGAGCGGGTGGAATGTCTACATTATTATTGGAAAAAATCGATACACTGGCTACTTTTGATGAAGAACGCCGCGTTCTGAAAAATACCTGGATACTTATCAGAGATAATGGTATTGAACAGATTGGCGCCGCCGATACTGAACTGCCGGTGGCCGACAGGAGGATTGACCTGTCCGGACATATGGTAATGCCTGGCCTCATAAACACTCATCACCATATGTTCCAGAGCTTGTTACGCAATATCCCCCCACTACAAGATGTTTCCTTATTTAGCTGGCTGCGGGTTTTATATTTATTGATGAGCGAAGTGACCGACGAAGACCAATATATCGCGTCGATGATAAACCACGCTGAGTTACTATTATCTGGCTGCACCACTACCGTCGATCATAGTTACATTAAGGTCAATGATATGCGCTTTGACACTGGTATCAAAGCAGCTCAGGATATTGGCATACGCTTTCACCTGGCACGAGGCAGTATGTCGGTGGGTGAAAGTAAAGGGGGCCTGCCTCCAGATCACATCGTTGAGGATGAAGATGATATTTTAGCCGACACCGAGTATCTGATCAAGACTTACCACGACTCGAATCCACGCGCGATGGTGCGTATTGCCAATGCGCCCTGTTCCCCATTTTCGGTGAGTCCTCGCCTGATGCACGACAGCGTTGAATTGGCTCGCAAATACGGCGTTTGCAGCCACACCCATTTGGCCGAGTGTCCCGATGATGCCAAATATATGCTGGAAACTTACGGCAAAAGCTCCGTATACGTGGCCGAAGATTGGGGTTGGGTTGGGGATGATATCTGGTATGCTCATGCAGTGGTTCTTTCAGATGATGAAATAGAGTTAATGGCCCGCACCGGCACTGCGGTAGCTCACTGCCCAAACTCCAATATGTATACAGCTGCCGGCTGCTGTCGGGTACCGTCATTGTTAAAGAAAGGTGTGGCCGTAGGGTTGGGAGTAGACGGCAGTGCGGCCAATAATTCGTCGAACCTATTGAATGAAGCCCGCAATGCTTTACTTCTGCAACGTATTCACTTTGGAGCAGACGCCATGTCGCCGACGCAGGCGCTGGAACTGGCTACTTTGGGCTCGGCCCGGCTGCTCCGAAGGGACGACATCGGGATGCTGGCCCCCGGTATGGCCGCCGACCTGATTGCAATTAATATGCACAAACTTCCCTTTGCCGGTGGTTTGCACGACCCAGTGGCCGCTCAAGTGTTGTGTGCTTCCGGTCAGGTCGATCTATCAATTGTGAATGGCCAAATTCGGGTACGTGATGGTCAACTGGTTGGGGTCAATTTGCCGCAACTTGTCAAACGTCAGAACGAATCGGCCGCCGCGCTGGTACAGCGCACCGAAAAACGCTATGGTATTTCTCTCACTACACCTATTTGGCGTCGGTCGTTCCCATACGACCCAATAGCAAAATAGTTTTTCGGTAACAATGGAGCTGGTAGCAAGCTGAGCTGAAGAACGAAGCTTTGGAAAAAAGAAGGGGAGAGGGAGGTAAATAATAACATAAATTGAGACAAGGTAGTTTTGAGAAAAGTGTACTCTACAATCTTTGTAACATGTAAATGAAAGGGGAATCTCAACCATGTTTAACAAAAAGTGGTTTCATATTATCGTTCCATTACTGATAGTATCAGTTTTGACCGGCGCATGTGGGGGTACAACACCGCAGCCAGCAGGAGATAAAGGCGGCGAAGCAGTCGTCCAGGAAAAAACACAAAATACACCCACCGAACTAAAAATTGCACTGATGAACCAGTCTACCCTGGAGGAACCGTGGAACACAGCCATGATCCAATCCCTGGAACGGGTAATTGCGGAAAAACCCCATGGCCTCAACATAAGCTATAAATTTGCCGAAAGCATTGCCAGTCCAGATGGCGAGCGGGTAATGCGCGAATTTGCTAACACTGGCGAATACGGCATTTTGTGGCACCACGGGGTTTATCCGGACTCCGCCGACGCGCTGCGCCAGGGATTTCCTGAACTGCTTATCGCCGCCTCGGGTTCCGGCTTTGAACCGCGCGGGGGCAATATGTACTGGGTGCAAATGTATGTGCATGAGGCGGCTTACTTGCTGGGCATGATTGCCGGGATGACCACCAAGGCTGATACCATTGGCGTTGTGGCGGGCTTTCCTTTTGATAATGTCAATCTGCCGCTAAACGGGTATATTGCCGGCGCCCAGTCGGTCAATCCCAAGGTCAAGGTAAAAATGACCTACATCGAGAGTTGGTTCGACCCACCCAAGGCCAAGGAATCTGCCTTGGCCCAAATCGCAGCAGGTGCGGATATCATATTTGCCGAACGATTTGGCCCCTTTGAGGCTGCTCAGGAAAAAGGCGCACTGGCATTTGGTCACTATGTGGATCAGAACTCCCTTGCCCCAGAGGTGGTTGTTTCCAGCACCCTGGCTCGTTGGGACCCAGTAATTCACCATTTGATTGATGCCTGGTGGGAACATCAGGTTAACGGCACACCATATGATGCCCCGATGAAAGAGATTGTATATAGTATGGCTGAAGGAGGATGTGATATTGCACCTTATCACAACTTTGACTCCGAGTTGCCCCAAGAAGTGAAAGATGCGGTAAGTAAGGCCAGACAGGACATTATAAATGGCAAACTTAAGGTGCCTTTTAATCCAGCTCCGGTGGAATCGGATTAAGTTCGTAAAAAATACGGCAAGCCAGATAACTGGACGCCCGTCTTCCCCTAACTTGAGCGACTTCGGGCGTCCAATTAAGCATGAGTGATAGAGGGAGGTTTGGATGGCTCAGCAGCAAACATTCCCCTTGATTTTGAATACGGAAAATTTAACCAAAATTTTCCCCCATGTGGTGGCCAATGACAATATCTCCTTTGAGGTCAGAAAAGGTGAGGTTCATTGTCTTTTAGGTGAAAACGGAGCAGGGAAGTCAACCTTGGCCAAATGTATCTACGGTGCTTCCAAACCGGATTCGGGCCACTTGTATTTTAAGGGTGAGCTGGTCCATCTCTCATCACCTCACGATGCTATCAACATTGGTGTTGGTATGGTGCATCAACACTTTGTGCTGGCTGCGCCTATGACCGCTATTGAAAATATTGTGGTTGGCGTCGAGTCCTCAGGAATAAAACTGGACTTATTCACGGCTACCAAACGTCTCAAATCAATCTGCGACAAGTACAACGTAGACTTAAATTTGAACGCTCGCATATCTGAACTTTCGGTCAGTCAACAACAATGGGTTGAAATACTTAAAGCCTTGTATGTTGGGGTGGATCTACTAATATTGGATGAACCGACGGCAGTACTAACCCCCCAGGAAACTGATAAGTTGTTTACCATTCTCAAGGAAATGACCACTAATGGACTCTCCATCATCCTCATTACCCATAAGCTGTACGAGGTAATGAGCATTTCAGACCGGGTCACGGTGTTGCGCAAGGGGAAGAAGATCACCACCCTCAACACATCAGACACAAATAAAGCAGAACTTGCCCGGTTGATGGTCGGTAGGGATATTGATTTTCGCGTTCAGAAAGAAGCGATAGAACCTGGCGAGGTCGTTCTACAACTTGAAGGGGTAAAGACCCTAAAAGATAACCGGCAAGTAGCCCTGAACAAATTTAATTTATCTGTTAGAAGAAACCAGATATTGGGCCTGGCGGGAGTGGGCGGTAATGGTCAAAAAGAGCTTTTTGATGTGATTATAGGCGTAAGAGAGGCGCTTGAAGGCCAGATCCTGCTCAATGGGCAAAATGTAACTACCCATACCCCGGCAGAGAGAATTGGAGAAGGATTGGGCAGCATCCCGCCAGATAGAATCTATGAGGGCCTGTTAATGGATTTTAATATTGGCGAAAACATGATCTTGGGGCTTCATCGCAACAATACCTTTCGGTCGGGATCTTTGTTGAGTTTCCGCAAAATAAATAAATTCGCCCGGCAAATGATTAGTGAATTTAGTATTGCCGCCTCCTCGCCAGGCCAGATAACAAAAACCCTTTCAGGCGGTAATCTGCAAAAGATAATCCTGGCCCGCGAGCTTTCTCAGAAGCCCCAATGTATTATTGCCAGTTCACCCACACGGGGACTGGATGTGGGTGCGATGGAATTCGTATACCGGCGACTGGTCGAGCTAAGAAGAAACAACGTTGGTATCTTACTCATTTCTGAAGACCTGGACGAAATATTTAATGTTTCTGATCGCGTCGCCGTTATATTCAAGGGTCAGATTATGGGGATTTTTGATGTAAATGAAACCAACAAAGAGCAGGTAGGTCTCCTAATGGCCGGGATACAGGATGGGGCATTATGACCAATGTTAATATGCTGGCTACCCGCACCTTTGGATTGAAACTGGTTAAGCGAGAATATACCAATGTTTGGGGAGAGATTCTGGCGATTGTCTTAGCCTTGTTGGGCGCCTTGATTGTTAGTGCGCTGCTGATATGGACTTCAGGCGCAGATATGGGTGAAGCCCTAAAGGCCCTCTTTAAGGGCGCATTTGGCAATGGAAATTCCTTTTTAGAAACACTGGTGCAGGCAACACCATTAATTTTCACGGGTTTAGCAATTGTAGTCGCTTTTCGGGCAAAAGTCTGGAATATCGGAGCAGAAGGCCAATTTTTTGCCGGAGCAATGGCGGCTGCCTGGGTGAGCATGAACCTGATAGATCTACCCCGGCCAGTTCTCCTAACCGTGATTGTGTTTGCCTCTCTGGTTGCCGGAGCAGTCTGGGGCTTTATCCCTGGGTTACTGAAAGCCCGGTTGGGAACCAACGAAATCATTACTACGGTGATGATGAATTACATCATTACTTTTATTCTCTCGTATCTACTGGACGGTATCTGGAGCGCGCCGGGGGATTACTTTATGCAAACACCCAGTTTTGCCGTCACAACCCATATGCCTACATTTTTCAACAGCCGACTGCACCTGGGTTTCGTCTTAGCCATTCTTTTGGCGGGCATAGTTTATATTTTGTTGTGGAAAATGCCGCTGGGCTATGAAATCAGAGCAATTGGCGTTAACTCCTTGGCTGCAAAATATAGGGGTATTAATATCGCCAAAACCATTATCCTGGTTATGGTCTTGAGTGGAGCCATTGCGGGTTTGGCCGGGGGAAGCGAACTTACAGGGCTCCACCATCGCTTGCGGTTGGATATCTCTGTTGGTTATGGTTTTACTGGTATTATGATTGCTCTGCTGGGCCGGCTTAATCCATTCGGGGTTATCTTGGCGGCTATCTTCTTCGGAGCCCTGGTCAATGGGTCAACTGCTATGCAAATCTTTTCTGGAGTTCCGGCTGCCCTTGTTTTTTCCGTGCAAGGGATTGTCTTGATTTTTTTACTTGTGGCAGAAGTGCTTACAAAATACCAAATTCGGAGAGTTAGTCATGCTTGATAATGTTTTAGAGATTGCCCTTATTGTCAGCTTAATTGCCGGTACGATCCGAATTACAACCCCCATTCTTTTTGCAGCCCTGGGTGAACTCGTTGCAGAGCGCGGTGGTGTGCTCAACTTGAGTGTGGAAGGCACGATGTTAACGGGTGCGTTGGCCGGTTTTCTGGTGGCCTATCAATCTGGGTCGTTATGGCTGGGCGTTTTAGCGGCTATGATTGCCGGAGGATTGCTTAGCCTGCTGATGGCTTTTTTGGTGATTACCTTAAAAGTAGACCAAATTGTATCAGGCTTAAGCCTGAACATTTTTGCGGCCGGATTCAGTTTTTACATCTTCAGAGTCGTATTTAGCAATGTCGCTACCGAAAACCTGCCAAATATCAGAATCTTTGAAGTATTTCGTCTTCCTTTTTTGTCTAATATACCGGTTATCGGAGAAGCTTTTTTTGCCCATCATATGCTTACCTATGTCGCCGTGCTGCTTGCGCCTGCTATTTCTCTATTTTTATACCGAACCAAATATGGTCTGACTCTTAGATGTCTTGGAGAAAACCCACGGGCGGTTGATATGAAGGGTGTTAATGTCAGTCTGTACCAATACCTGGCCACCATTTTTGGAGGCATAATGGCTGGTCTGGGAGGTGGCTTCCTGACCTTGGCTTCGGCGGGCTTGTTTGTGCCGGCAATTGCGGCCGGGCGTGGTTGGATTGCCATTGCCATAGTGATTTTTGGAAATTGGAAGCCGATAAATATCTTGCTGGCGGCGCTATTCTTTGGTTTTCTCGATTCTTTTCAACTCCAAATTCAAGGGATCGGCGTTCAACTCCCCTATCAACTCCTGCTAGCTACGCCTTACATACTAACGATCCTAGCCCTTGTGGTCAGTCGTCATCGCTCCGGCATGCCGCTGGCTCTGGGAGTCCCATATATACGTGAATGAGATCCTTAATGTCACCTACGACTTCGTTACCCTACAGGGTAGGGATTCCAATAGAGAAGGCGACTGCGCTAAAATAGCTTCCAAGGAAAGACGACCAAATCTACCAAGGAGAGCTAAAATGAGCGACAGTCGCCGCCGGTATGATGGCGTAAGTCAATGTTTGCGTCAAATTCTGCCCGAACCGTGGGCCAAGCATCACAGTCAAATGGTCAATTTAAGTTTACTGGTCAGTGCCATTCCCGGCGCCAAAGATTTAACCCAACACGCTTTGGCGGCGGAGATGCCGGTCAAAGCCCAAAACACCAGTCTGGCCCAACGGCAACGTCGTTGGAGTAAAGATGAGCAAGTTCAGGAACGAGAGATTTATGAACCAGTGATCCAGCCTTTTGTGCAAGCGGTCAGCCGCGCCACGATGTTGCTGATCCTGGATACCACGGCGGCGGGAGTGAATGCGCATCTACTGACCGTGGCTCTAACTTATCAGCGCCGGGCCTTACCGCTGGCTTGGCAAGCCGGTGAAGGCAAACGAGGTCACACGACCGGTCAAAGCCAAGTGGAGTTGTTGGAATATGTGGCCCAATGGTTGCCTGAACCAGCGAAGGTGGTCGTGGTTGGTGATGGCGAATTTGGCCATACGACCTTGCTGACTTATTTGACCCACCAAAACTGGCCCTATGTCTTGCGGATTGCCGCTGACACCACCATCTGGTATGAGGACCAATGGCAGCGGCTGGATACATTTGAGCTTCAGCCTGGTGAGATCATTTGGTTAGAACAAGTTTACTTGGCCCAGACCGCTCCTTTTGGTCCAGTCAACATCTTGTTAGTCTGGGATGAACGTCATCAGCGCTGTGTCCCTTTAGTCACCAACTTTGACCTGTTCGAGGAGGCCCGCTATTGGTATCGCAAACGTCCCTGGATTGAACCTTTGTTTGGCGATATGAAGGGTCACGGTTTCGATTTTCAAACCAGTCGGTTGCGTCATCCTGAACGGCTCTCCCGATTGATGCTGGCCGTTGCTTTGGCTTATTTGTGGCTCTGTTTCTTGGGTTCGCTTGCCCTGATGTGGGGCCAGGCCAAATGGGTTGACCGGACTGACCGCCGTGACCGCAGTATCTTTACCATTGGCCGCCAATGGCTCAGCTATTTACTTAAACTTGATAAACCTATACCCGTTGGTTTTACTCCCTATCCTTTCCTTCGTCTTCCACCTGCTGGTGTAGGGTAGCGAAACCTACGACAGCAAATTTTTTTGTAACAAAAAAGGAGATGCAGTTATATGCCAGAAAAACAAACCTTCACCCTAATTATTAATGGCAAGACATGCCGGGTTACGGCTATACCCAAAACTTCTTTGATGAACATTATCAGGGATGAACTGCGGCTGACTGGCACCAAAGACGGTTGCGCCACCGGTCACTGTGGAAGCTGTACTGTTATCAAAGACGGTGAGGCCGTCCGTTCTTGCCTGGTGCCGGTGAGTCGGGCTGACGGCGCTAATATTACAACCATTGAAGGGTTGAATGGCCCGGATGGACAACTGCATCCCATCCAGCAAGCCTACATCGACCAGGGCGCCACCCAATGCGGCTTCTGCACCCCCGGCTTCATTATGGCTACCAAAGCCCTACTGGATGAAAATCCTAACCCCACTCTGGAAGAGATTTACGACAGCCATCGCTGGAACATCTGCCGCTGCACCGGCCACAATGCCATTGTCCGGGCTATTCAACGGGTCGCCGGGCAGGAAGTGCCTTCGTTACCGTCGGTCAAGCAACCATTGAACGCGGTCAGTCGTCCCCTGCCCCGGCCCGATGCTGTAGACAAGGTTACGGGCAAAGGTATCTACGCCGATGACCTTTACATAGAAGGGATGTTGTATGCCAGAGCGTTACGCAGCGCCTATCCCCATGCCCGTTTGGTTAAAGTGGATGTGAGCAAAGCCAAAGCCTTGCCGGGAGTTGTGGCCGTACTCACCGCCGACGATATTCCGGGTCGGAAAGACAGTGGTGTGCATGAGGTTGATTGGCCCGTGTTATGTTACGACAAAGTGCGCTACATGGGCGATGCCGTTGCCCTGGTCGCGGCCGAGTCGGAAGAGATTGCGGCCCAGGCCTTAAAGCTGATTGAGGTTGATTACGAGCCGCTGCCGGTCGTGACCGGACCCAAAGAAGCTGCCGCCAAGGGCGCGCCGCGAATTCACGAAGATGGCAACCTGATGGAGCATTATCACATTGAACAGGGGGCTATCGAAGCCGGTTTTGCCGAGGCCGACATAATCGTGGAACAGGAGTACACCACGCAGACCGTTGAACACGCTTTTATTGAACCGGAGGCCGGTTTGGCCGTGCCCGAAGCAAACGGCCGCATTACAGTTTACTGCGGCGGCCAGATTCCCTTTGGCGACCGCAGCCAGATTGCGGCCACTTTGAATGTACCGGAGGAGAAGATCAGGGTGGTCAACTGCCTTATTGGAGGCGCCTTTGGGGGCAAAGAAGACGTTTCGGTGCAAATTCACATTGCTTTACTGGCCCAGGCTACCAAACGCCCGGTCAAAATGACCTTCAGCCGGAAAGAATCGTTACTGTTCCATCCCAAACGCCACGCCACTATCATCAAGATAAGAACCGGGGCTAAAAAGGACGGTACGCTGGTGGCTCACCATGCCGAAGTTTACGGAGATGCCGGCGCTTACGCCAGCCTCAGCGGGCATGTGATGCTGCGAACTACCACCCACGCGGCCGGACCTTATGAAATGCCCAACATCGTAGCCGACACCTACGCTATGTACACCAACAACGTGCCCTCGGGGGCCTTCCGTGGCTTTGGAGTAGTGCAAAGCACTTTTGCAATGGAAAGCCAGATGGATATTTTAGCTGAAAAATTGGGGATAACCCCACTGGAGATTCGGCAACGTAATATTCTGGCGCCCGGTAAAAAGACTATTGCTGGCCAACTTCTCACCGAAAGCTGTGGCTTGCCCCAAGCTCTGGCAGCCGTGGCTGCGGAAATGGAAAAGCACCCGTTTGTAGCCGTAGAAGGCAGTAAACGACGCGCCTGGGGATTGGGCTGTGCGTACAAAAATGTTGGCTTTGGCAGCGGGGCATATGACGCCGCTGGCGCAGAGGTGGAACTGTATACCAACGGGCGAGCTGTAGTCCGTGCCGGAGGGGCTGAAATTGGCCAGGGCTTGGTCGGGGCGCTTGCCCAGACAGTCAGCGAAGAGTTAGGAATACCCTACGAGCAGGTAGATGTGCTGGTGGCTGATACTGACCTGACCCTTGATGGCTCCGCAACTACCGCCTCCCGCCAGACCTACGTTACGGGCAACGCCGTCCGTCACGCCAGCCGGGAAGTACGGACTTTACTGGGTCTGACGGCGGCTGAAATGCTTGATGCCGCACCGGAGACACTGGTTTTTGCCAACAGTCAGGTTAGCAGCAACGGCAAAAGTGCGTTGCTCTCAGAAGTAGTCAAAACAGCCCGTCGAGAAGGCCGCATCCCAAAGATTGGCTATCAATATGTGGCTCCCGATACCAAACAGTACCAACATTTTGCCTTTGGCTTTGGCGCGCAGGCTGCTCTGGTTGAAGTGGATATTGAAACCGGGGAAACGAAAGTTCTGAAGGTTATCTCCGCCAATGATGTTGGTCGGGTCATCAATCCGTTGGCCTTGCAAGGACAGGTCGAGGGTAGTATATCAATGGGTTTGGGCATGGCCTTGCAAGAGAATTTTGTGATGGAAGAGGGCCAGGTAAAAACCGACTCTCTCTACAAATGCAACCTGCCTAAAATTGACCAGACCCCAGAGGTCATCTCCTTCTTTATAGAGGAAGAAACCAAAGACGGGCCTTACGGGGCCAAAGGCGTAGGCGAATTACCCCTTATCCCAACGGTACCGGCTATTATAAACGGCATCTACCATGCTACCGGTGTTCGCTGCTACAATCTCCCTGCCGACAAGAAATGGCTAAAAATGGCGCTGGCGGAACAAGATTAGGAAGAGTATTTGGCCTCAATATGAAAGCAGAGTTTCAAGATAAATTTGTAACAGTTAATGGGCTGAAACTTCATTATGTTGAGTGGAATGCCGGCAAAAACGGAATCTCCCAGAAACCGGTAATGCTACTTCTACATGGCGTGACGGGCAATGCCCGATTGTGGGATCATATTGCCCACGCCTTTCAACACGAGTACCGGGTGTTGGCGCTTGACATGCGAGGGCACGGCGACAGCGGCTGGTCATCCAAAGAAGCCTACGAGAGTACCGACCTAGCCTCTGACCTGGCAGCCTTTTTTATCGGGTTAGGGCTGCGCAAAGCCATCATCATAGGGCTGTCTTGGGGGGGGCTGGTTGGGTTGATTCATACCGCTGAATACCCGGACACCGTTCATAAACTGGTTTTAGTGGATATCGGTTGTGAATTTGATGAACCTGAAACCGCTGTTCCAAATCGCCCGCAAGCGTTTGAAGACGAGCAGTCTCTTGAGACATACGAACGGTCGGCTAATCCGTTTCCGGCGATGTGGACCATGCGGCCCGGTATACGAGCCAGCGTTCGGGAAGAAAACGGCAAGCTGGTTCGTAAACACGATCCCGTTTTTGCCAAACGCTGGCCCTTTAGAAATATGAGCTATTGGGAGTACGCCAAACGGGTTGCCTGCCCCACCCTGTTACTGCGCGGGGCGCATAGTTTTGTCCTGTCAGCGGAGATTGCTGCCCGAACCGCGGAAAGTATTCCGGGCTGCCATTTTGAGGAAATTCCTAATTCGGCTCATCTGATTCCACTGGATAATCCACCAGCGTTTGAAGCCGCAGTGCGAAAGTTTTTGGCTCAATAAAACTACAGATTGAGCGAAAGGAACGACATTAAATGAGACTTAAAGGAAAGGTTGTGATTGTAACCGGCGCAGCCAGAAATATTGGCAGAGTGTATGCGCTGGGCCTGGCCCGGGCAGGGGCCGAAGTGGTTGCTGCGGATATTCTGGACTGCTCTGAAACGGTGGCCGAGGTTGAGGCCGCCGGAGGAAAAGCCCTGAATGTACGAGTTGATGTTACTGACGAGGCGGCAACCGGCCAGATGGTCCAAGCCACCGTTGATCGCTTTGGCCGGATTGATGGCCTGGTGAACAATGCAGCTATTTTTCACGACATTACCCTTAATCCCTTTTACAAAATTTCCGGCAATGAATGGGACCGGCTGATGGCAGTTAATCTGAAAGGGCCGTTTAATTGCAGTAAAGCCGTTTTTCCCGTTATGAAAAATCAGGGGTATGGACGCATTATCAACATTGCCTCCAATACCGTTTACAAAGGAACCGAGGGCTTTCTTCATTATGTAACGTCAAAAAGCGGCGTTCTGGGCTTTACCCGCGCCCTGGCCAGAGAGTGCGGGCCTCACGGTATCAATGTAAATGCGGTGGCCCCGGATTACATACCCCATGAACGAGATGATCAGGAACGCCCTGAACATGATCTGATGATTCAATCGCAACGTATTATTCAGCGTCGCCAACTTCCGGAAGATGTTCTGGGAACAGTTCTCTTCCTGCTCTCGTCCGACGCTGACTTTATCACCGGGCAAACGTTACTGGTGAATGGGGGCATTGTTATGCAATAACCATGTATCAAAAAATTAAATCTAACCCAAAATCTTAATTATTCGGAGTGAAAAATGGCAGAAAATCTTACTACAATCATTTCATCTAAAACTAAAACTGTTGAAATCAATCGGAACAATCCCACGGTTATCATTGGCGAACGGATTAACCCCACCGGGCGTAAGCTGATGCTGGCTGCGCTGAAGGAGGGCAATTTCGACATAGTACGGGAGGACGCCATCAAACAGGTAGAAGCAGGGGCGAGACTGCTCGACATCAATGCCGGCGTTCCCGGAGCCGATGAACCGGCGCTTCTTGAGCAGGTGATGCGTATTGTGATGGAGGAAACCGACGTGCCGTTGTGTATCGATTCCACCAACCCCGACGCACTGGCCGCGGCGCTCTCTATCTACGAAGGCAAAGCCCTGGTCAACTCGGTTAACGGCGAGGAACGGTCACTAAAGGCGATATTGCCGGTGGTCAAAGAGCATGGCGCGGCAGTTATCGGGCTATGTATGGATGATGACGGGATTCCTGAAACGCCCGAAAAACGATTGGCCGTAGCCGCGAAAATCATCGAGCGAGCGGGCAAACTGGACATTCCTTTGGAAGATGTGGTGATTGACCCCCTGACACTGACTATGGGCGCCGATAGTAACGCCGGCCGGATTACGCTAAAGACCGTCGAGTTGGTGGTGAAAGAGTTTGGGGTCAATATCACCATGGGAGCCAGCAACATCTCTTTTGGTCTGCCTGACCGTAAATATATCAATTCGGCTTCAATCGCAATGGCTATTCATGCCGGTTTGACCTGTCCTATTACCAATCCGTTGGTGACTGAGATTATTACCGCAGTACTGGCGGCCGATCTGGTGATGGGCCGAGATGACCATGGGATGCGGTGGATAAAGGGTTACCGGCAGCGGGAAAAAGCGGCCAACCTTAGCTAATAAATCATCTATTCAAAGCTGCAGGTGTTGCGGGAGTTGACCCGGTATCGGAGTATGAAAGTATCATATTTAACCAAGCAGTTGACCAAGTTAGGGTATAGGGTCACCCTTGACCCATTCCCAACCGCTGCTTGCGATTTATTTTCGAGGGAGGAGCATAGTGAAAAAGAATCTCATCAATGAACTTGACAAGTCCGGTGAAGCTGCTTTGTATCGAGCTATGCGCCATTTTTGGCATCCGGTAATGTATGCGTCAGAACTGGGCAATAAGCCAGAGCGAGTAATTTTGCTGGATGAACAGCTGGTTATTGTTCGTATGGGCGGGCAGGTGCGCTCCTTCAAAGATTTGTGTATTCACCGTGGAACGGCTATGTCATTAGGCTGGGTAGAGGATGACGAACTGCGCTGTCCCTACCACGGTTGGGCCTACGGAGCAGATGGGGTCTGCACCAAGATCCCGGCCAGATTCGGCGCCAGTATCCCCACTAAAGCTCGCTTACAACCGTATTTGGTTGAAGAGAAGTTCGGCCTGATCTGGGTCTGTCTGGAGGATGAGCCTCAGCATCCCATCCCGGAGTTCCCCGAAGCGTCTGACCCAGATTATCAGATTGTGCCGATACCCCCCTACGAGTGGCATTGTAGTATGCATCGCCGGTTGGAGAACTTTGTTGATTTTGCCCACTTTTCTTGGGTTCACGATGGAGTTTTAGGTGACCGTAATAAACCGGAAGTACCGGAACATGACGTGTGGCGTGAGGGGGCCGAATTGCGGACGAAGGTAGTATTGCCGGAAGCGGTAGATAATTTAAGGAATCAAGACCTGGCTAGTGGAGAAACACACCTGTACACTGAAAAAAACTACCGCATCTTTATTCCCGGCGGGGTCTGGGTTCAACATTGTATGACCGAAAAAGATCATTACACCCTGTTTATGGTTACCAGCCCGGTAGGCCCGAAAAAGACTCGCTCATTTACCTTTTTAGCCCGTGACTCTGACCTTGATACCAGCGACCAAAAGTATCTTGATTTTGAAGGCGTGGTTCTGGGGCAAGACGAACCCATTGTGACCTCACAACGACCAGAAGAATTGCCGATAGATTTGAGCGCTGAGCTGCACATCAGGGGCGCCGACCGGCTTTCGCTGGAATACCGGCGGTGGCTCATTGAAATCGCCAACTTGTTGGACCTGGACCATAGTAATGGCCATTAACGAATTAAACAAAGGAGTAAAACAATGAGTCAAGATAGAGTAGCGCTGTATCTGCAAGACGCCCATGATTTACGCGAAGGCATGAAATTGGCCCAATATGCCGAACAGCACGGTTTTGAAGCCGTCTGGCAAGCCGAAAGCCGTTTGGTACGAGATGCTATTGTGCCAATGGCTGCCTTCGCCACCGTCACTGACCGGATCAAGGTCGGTTCCGGAGTCATCAATAACTGGACCCGCAACATTGGTCTGCTGGCCGCCACCTTCCTGACCCTAGATGACCTGGCGCCCGACCGGATCATCTGCGGCATTGGGGCTTGGTGGGACCCGCTGGCGGCCGATGTTGGCATAGAGCGGCGTAAACCGCTGCTGGCAATGCGTGAAACCATCGAGGTGATGCGTCGGCTGCTCAATATGGAAAATGTGACTTTTGAAGGTGAGTTCCATCAGGTAAAAGGCATTGAGTTAGATGTAGTGCATGGTCGTCGCGAGCCGCGCAATGTACCGGTTATGATCGGAGCGACCGGATCAAAGATGATGGAGATGACCGGCGAGATTGCGGATGGAGTGGTTCTGAACTACTGCGTACCGCCGGAATACAATGATGAGGCCCTGAACAGGCTAAAAATCGGGGCCGAGCGAGCCGGGCGGACCTTGGAAGACATTGATCGGCCACAGTTGGTGGTTTGTTCGGTTGACACAGATAAGGCCAAAGCCCTGGACGGAGCGCGGTGGCTGCTAACCCAATACATTGCCCAACAGCCGCACATTACCAAAGCCAGCAATACGCCCCAGGAAACCGTCGAAAAAATCCAATCAATTTTAGGCTGGCCGGCAACAAAGGAACAGATCAAAGAAGCAATGAAACTGGTTCCCGATGAATTGGTTCAGCACATTACAGCCAGTGGAACCCCAGAAGAAGTGAAGGCGAAGGTACGAGAGTATGTAGACCGGGGCTGCACATGCCCCATTCTTTACCCGCTGGGTGATCCTTACCTGATGATTGAGGTTTTCTCGGATGGATATAGCGAGTGATTGGAGCTTAGAAGATTATGCTGATCACAAACGGGACGGTCCTGACCTTTGGAGAGGATAAGCAAGTTATTTCCTGTGGGGCGGTCTACTACGAGGGGGATACCATTGTTGAGGTAGGTTCTGCTGCTGATTTGGAAAGGAAGTACCCCGCTGCCGGAAAACTGGATGCCGGCGACAAAATCGTGATGCCCGGTATGACCTGCGCCCATACTCACTTTTACGGCGCCTTTGCCCGGGGAATGGCATTTCCCGGTGAGCCGCCCGAAAACTTTATGCACATTTTAGAGCGACTCTGGTGGAAAATTGACCGGGCTTTGACTCTGGAAGACAGCAAATACAGCGCCCTGGTGGCCCTGGTGGACGCCATTCGCCACGGCACGACTACGTTAGTTGACCATCATGCCAGCCCAACTCATATTGACGGGTCACTGGATGCCCTGGCCGAAGCCGCCGCGGAGTCAGGGTTGCGGGTGGGATTGTGTTACGAAGTCACCGACCGTAACGGTCCGGAGGGAGCGCAGGCCGGTATTGCTGAGAATGTCCGCTTTTTAAAGCAGTTACAGGCTAATCCCAACCCAAAATTAGGTGCGTCATTTGGACTGCATGCAGCTTTTACAGTGGGCAATGATACCCTGGGAGCTTGTGTCGACGCGGCCAAAGGGCTGGACACCGGCTTTCACATACACGTAGCTGAAGATAGGGCCGATGAAGCTTACAGCCTGGAAAAATACAATGTACGCGTGGCTGAACGACTGGAGAAAGAAGGAATTCTGGGACCAAACACGTTGGTAGCCCACGCTATTCACGTTGATAACAGGGAGATGGATATTTTTCAGACGACTCGAACCAAAATCAGCCACCAGCCCCGCAGCAACATGAACAATGCCGTGGGTGTAGCTGAAGTTGAGATGCTGCTCAATAAAGGTATTACAGTTGGCCTGGGTAACGATGGCTTTACCAACAATATGTTCACCGAAATTCACACCGCTTATCTACTTCACAGAGTTAGCAAGGGCGACCCGCGGGTGATGCCCGGTGACCGGCTGGTGGAAATGGCTTTTAACAATAACGCGGCTATTGCCGGGCTGTTTTTCTCCAAGCCAGTCGGTACACTGACGTCCGGCGCATTTGCCGACATCATTTTGCTCGATTACATCCCTTACACGCCGTTAACCGCCGGCAACTATCCCTGGCAACTCGTGTTTGGAATGGACGGCAGTCACGTGACCCATACTATCTGCGGGGGGCAGATGTTGATGAAGGATCGGGAACTGCTCACCTTGAATGAAGCCGCTGTTGCCGCTCATGCAATGGAGCTGGCCCCAGCTATCTGGCGGCGAGTGTTAGCCATGTAAATTAGCATCAATGTCATTAAGTTAAAGACGCAAGCATCCTGAGTTTGGATTTCGACGAAGCAGTCAATACCGTCAATTAATGAGGTGAAAGATGATAAAAATTGCTGATCGTATTTCTCGACTGGGTACAGAAACTGCTTTTGCTGTGTCGGCTGAGGCAGCTGCCTTTGCTGCCCAGGGACATAAAGTCTATCCCTTTCATCTGGGTGACCTGAACCTGCCGACCCCATCAAATGTAGTTGAGGCTTCCTTCAAAGCCTTAAAAGAGGGTAAAAACGGTTATTGCCCCAACGCAGGTATTCCTCAACTGCGAGATGTGCTGGCCCAGGATGTCAATGCGTCTCACGGTACCCATTATACTATGGAGAATATTGCCATCCAACCGGGCGGTAAACCCACCATCGGCAAATTTATCATGGCTCTGATGAATCCGGGGGACGAAGTGCTTTATCCCAATCCCGGTTATCCCATTTACGAGTCTCAGATCGAGTTCCACGGGGGTAAGGCCATACCTTATACTTACGTGGAAGGAAAAGAAAAGTTTGAATTATACTTAGCGGGACTCGAAAAAAATATGACCCCTCGGACCCGCTTACTGGTGCTGAATGACCTGCAAAATCCAATGGGCGCAGAATGTTCGCCGGCAGAATTGGAAAAGCTGGCCGAGTTAGTGCTCAAAAATGACCTCTATGTTTTGTGTGACGAGGCTTATTTCGACATCCGGTATGAGGGCCGGGGCTGCTCGTTGGTGTCGCTGCCGGGGATGGCCGAGCGATGCGTTATTCTCTACACCTTCTCTAAAAAGTTCGCCATGACCGGCTGGCGGCTGGGCGCAAGCGTTGGCCCCAAGGAGATTATCAATGTAATTGCCAAGCTCAACGTCAACGATGAATCCTGCCCCAACCACTTCATCCAATATGGCGCCATCGAAAGTCTCACTGGCAACCAGACTGAGGTCAAGAGAAATTTGCAGGTTCTTAAAGAACGGCGCGATGTGGCCGTAGAAATACTCAACTCTATTGAAGGTATTCGCTGCTTCCGACCCAACGCCACCTTTTACCTGTTCCCCAATGTGACCGGGCTGATGGCGAATAAAGACCTGACCGATTACGATTCTTTTCGTAAAGCTATGCTGACCGAAACCGGTGTGTCAGTCTGTACCCGTTTACACTTTGGCCGTCCTTTTCCTGGCGAAAAGAATTTCTACATTCGCCTGGCTTACTCAGGGATAAACGTGGCAGATATTCAGGAAGGACTCGCCAAATTTAAAGCCTGGGCCGAAAGTTGATAATGTCTTTTGTTTATTTCTAAATTGAGGAGATTCTTATGGCTAAACCCAAAGTATTTGTCACCCGGATTATCCCGGATAAAGGCTTTGACCTGGTAAAGGCGACCTGCGAGGTTGATTTGTGGACCGAAGAATTACCGCCGCCCTATGAGGTTTTACTGGAACGGGTGCGCGGGGTGGACGGCCTGCTCTGCCTGCTGACCGACCGGATTGATGGCCCCTTGATGGATGCTGCCGGTCCTCAACTCAAGGTCATCAGTAATCACGCCGTTGGTTTTGATAACATTGACATCCCGGCGGCGACCGCTCGCAAAATCCCGGTCGGCAACACCCCCGGCATCCTGACCGACGCCACCGCCGACTTTGCCTTTGCCCTGCTCGTTGCGGCCGCCCGGCGGGTGGTTGAAGGCGACCGCTATGTCCGGGCCGGCAAGTGGAAAACCTGGGGACCGTCTATTTTGCTCGGCCCGGATATTACCGGGGCTACCCTGGGGATTATCGGCTACGGGCGCATTGGCCAGGCAATGGCCAAACGCGCCAGCGGTTTTGACATGCGCATTCTCTATTACGATCCTATGGTCGCAGCCGGTTCAAATCTGCCGGGCACGGCGGTGGATTTAGAGACTCTGCTGCGCGAATCCGACTTCATTTCCCTGCACACCCTCCTCAATGAGCAGACCCGCCACCTGATCAACCGCGACACCCTGGCCCTGATGAAACCCGGCGCGGTCTTAGTTAACACCTCGCGCGGCCCGGTGGTTGACGGGCAGGCCCTGTACGAAGCCCTGAAAGAGGGCAAGATCTTCGCCGCCGCCCTGGATGTGACCGACCCTGAACCGCTGCCCATGGACAGCCCCCTCCTCGAGCTCGACAACCTGATCATCGCCCCCCACATCGCCAGCGCCAGCAAGCCCACCCGTGATAAGATGTCGCTGATGGCGGTAGAGAACCTGCTGACCGGGCTTAACGGCCAAAGGTTGCCCAACTGTGTAAACCCTGAACTGTATGCTGGTTAGAAAAAATTCCTCGCAAGAGGTATGAATGCTTGTTTTGAAACAATAGGCATTGGCGTATATAGGATTGTTTACTAAATTAAATTTCATGGAGGACCCAAAGTGAAAAGAATCTACTTCAAAATCATAGGTTTGTTATTGGTCGGTCCACTGCTATTGGTTGCTTGTAGTCAGCAACCGGCGAAACCGGCAGCCGAACAACCGACCCCGGCAAAAGAGGAAGTCACGCCGGTTCCGACACAGGAGGAGGAAGCATCATCAGAAGTCACTCCGGCGGGAGAGGAGTCGTCAGCGGAGACAGAAAGTTCATCAGCCGGCAAGATTGCAGTGTTGTTGAGTGGGCCAGCAGACGACAATTCGTGGAATGAAGCCGTCTTAAATGCCCTGGAGGTTCTGAAAACAAAGGGTTACGAGACCGCCTTTGCCGAAGACATTCCGGCCGCGGATGGAGCACGTGTGCTGCGTGAGTTTGCCGATGAAGGCTTTGAAACGATTGTGGCCCATAGTTTCAGTTATCAGGATAGCGTGTTTGAAGTGGCCGAAGAGTACTCGGAGGTTAACTTTGCCTGGCCGGGCGGCATTGGCGGTACAGCGGCCAACGTAGCCGACTATGACCAGCCCTTCTATGAAGCCGCCTATCTGGTGGGTATCATCGCCGGACACGTTTCTGAGAGTGGCAAACTGGGCGCTATTTATGGGTTTGACATTCCAGTCTGCCATGCTATGGGGCAAGCGGCTTTAGCTGGAGCCAAAACGGTCAACCCGAAGGCTGAGTTACTGGTCACGGCCACCGGTGATTGGAACGATGTGTCCAAGGCCAAAGAGGCTGGTCTGGCTCAGAGCGAAGCCGGGGTTGATTTCTGGGTTCAGTGTGGCCAGGGACCAACCTTTGGGGCAATTGAAGCCGCCAGAGAAGCCGGGGGTTATGTAACCGGCTATGTGGGCGATATGTCGGAGAACGGCTCCAATGAGGTGCTGGTCAATCTGGTGTGGATTTTGGACCCCTTGTTTGAAGCTATGATGACTGACTTTGAGGGAACTTTCTACCAGTTTGGCGTGGCCGAAGGTTCGCTGGATGTGGTCGTCAACCCGGCTCTGGCTGACAAGATACCTGCTGAAGCCTTAGAGCAGGTTGAAGCAGCCAAAGCTAAAATCGTCGGCGGCGAGCTTGAAGTCCCCTTTGTGCCCTCAGAGTAAAACTATTAGGTAAATGGCAATTGGCAATCAAAAAGGCAGTAGTCTGTAAGTCAATTTTTTGATACAAGAAAATGGAGTCCAAAGTATAGCATTGCTCCAAAATTCTGCTAAGGCTCACTTTGGACTCCATCTCTATCCAAATAACCGTTCAGCCCCCTTCCGTCTGTGGTTTCAACTTGGGGCAGATGTTTAGTTATAGAGATTTCAGGTGCCTATGCAAGTTCCACAATCTTCTAATACCCCCATCATAACCCTAAAAGGGATTGTTAAGCGGTTTCCCGGCGTTTTGGCTAACGATCACATTGATTTTGATCTTTATCCCGGCGAAGTACACGCCCTGCTAGGCGAGAATGGAGCCGGTAAGACCACCTTGATGAATATCTTATATGGTCTATACCATGCCGATGAAGGCGAAATTTTTGTCAAAGGCAAACCGGTTCATTTTGCCTCGGCCCAAGATGCTATTCAGAATGGCCTGGAGATGGTTCACCAACATTTCCAACTGGTCAAGCCTTTCACCGTGGCCGAAAATATCGTTCTGGGACAATCTTCCTCACGTGGCCCCCTTATAGAAGATAAGAAAAAAGTACATCAGCGAATTCGGGAGATCTCAGAGCAGTTTGGCCTGCAGGTGGATCCGGACGCCGAAATATGGCAATTGTCCGTTGGCGAGCAGCAAAGGGTTGAAATATTAAAAGCGCTTTATCGGGGCGCTGAGGTGTTGATTCTCGATGAGCCGACGGCAGTATTGACTCCCAAGGAAGCAGATGAATTGCTCAAAATCATCAAGGACCTTGCGGCTCAAGGACGCGGCATTGTCTTTATCAGCCATAAACTTAATGAAGTATTGACAATCAGTGATCGCATAACTGTATTGAGGGATGGGCATCTCGTTGGCACAGTGCAATCCAAGAAAGAAAATATAACCAAAAGTGATTTGGCAAGGATGATGGTTGGACGTGAGGTTTTTCTGGATATACCCAAACAGCCAGCAACTCCGGGCGACGTGCGCCTGGTTATTGAAGATTTGTGGGTGCGCGATGAACGAAACCTGCCAGCGGTCAAGGGGATCAATCTTGAAATTCGGGCTGGCGAAATTTTGGGGCTTGCTGGGGTTGCTGGTAATGGGCAACAAGAATTAGAAGACGCCCTTCGTGCTCTACGTCCGATTGAGAAGGGGCGTATCCTGATTGATGGTCGAGAAATCACTCATTATTCACCTTCTGATATCATTGCGTTGAAGGTAGGGCATATTCCATCGGATCGGTATAATCGGGGGATGCTTCAGGATGTCAGCATTGCCGAAAACCTGGTTTTGGAGATATTCTGGCGGGAACCTTATACCCAACGCTCTTTGCTCAATTATAAAGCTATCTATCGGGCCGCAGAACAATTGATCAAACAATATGACGTACGTACGCCTTCAGTCAGGACTTTGGCGGGGAAACTCTCGGGCGGCAATGCCCAGAAGATGATACTGGCTCGAGAATTATCGTTAAATCCGCGCTTCTTGGTGGCGGCTCAACCTACACGCGGTTTAGATATCAGCGCGATTGAGTATATGCATCGTTCGTTGATTGAACAACGAAATCAAGGGGTCGCTGTACTCCTGATCTCCACTGAACTAGAAGAAATATTTGCCCTCAGTGATCGTATTGCCGTGATCTATGGAGGCGAAGTTACGGGCATTGTATCTAGTAGTAGGCAAAATATGCATCAGGTAGGAATGATGATGGCCGGCGCGAAACCTGACCATAGTTGAGAAAGGAGTAACGGCCTTGACAGAATCACTGGAGCAATCATCTTATCTTAGTTTAACAACCGACAAATTAGATAGGGTAAAAACAAAACTGCATCAATTGCTACAACTGCTCGGCCCCCTACTGTTGGGTATTGTAATTGGGTTGCTTATCGGCGCCGTATTGATAATGATGGCGGGAGCCGACCCTATTACGGCCTACCGGGCTATGTTTAATGGTGCATTTGGCGGTAAGCGCCAATTAACCGAAACCATCTTGAAAACAGTTCCTTTGCTCATCATTGGGCTTGGTTTGGCCGTTGCCTTTAGAGGGCGGGTTTGGAACATTGGCGCTGAAGGGCAATACTTCATCGGGGCGTTATTTGGAAGTGTTATAGCCCTGCAATTTTCAACCCTCCCTGCTACCGTATTAATTCCAGCTATTCTGGTGGCCGGAATGATTGGCGGCGCGTTGTGGGGCTTAATTCCGGCCCTGCTTCGCACTCGGCGCGGGATGAGCGAAATTATTACAACCCTGATGCTCAACTATGTTGCTATTTTCATTGTTGAATATATGGGCCGAGCTCCTCTAAAAGACCCCAACGGTTTCCTGCCTGAGTCGGCCCAATTTGTCAAAGCGGCTCGTCTGAGCTACTTATTTGGCACGAGACTACACCTGGGGGTCTTGATCGCTCTGGCTCTGGTTCCCCTAATTTACGTTCTTATTTGGCATACGCCCATGGGCTTTCGATTGCGGGCTATTGGCTCCAAAGAAAGTGTTGCTCGCTTTGCCGGAGTTAAGGTTGAGTGGACGATCATCTATGTCCTACTTCTTAGTGGCGCCTTAGCCGGGTTGGCCGGGATTATGGAAGTTAGCTATTTGCATACCCGTCTTAAAGGCGCAATTTCCGGTGGATATGGCTTTACCGCAATTCTGGTGGCCCTACTAGGGCGCATGCATCCGGCTGGCGTACTTTTTGCGGCTATCTTCTTTTCCGCATTGAGCATCGGAGCCAACTCAATGCACACGCTCACGGGTTTACCACGCTCTCTGGCCGACGCGATTCAATCGCTGGTGGTTCTATTTGTGCTGGGGTTTGATGCCTACTTCCGACTGAGGAGGTCTTAATATGGTGCCTGAACAAATTCTGTCAATTTCTTTTTTGGTAGCCATCCTGGCCGCGGGAATTCGTTTGGCTATCCCCATCCTCTTGGCTGTTATTGGTGAAATCATAACTGAAAAAGGGGGGATATTGAACCTGGGTCTAGAAGGCATGATGCTGATGGGCGCTATGACCGGCTTTGCAGTAACCTGGTATCTGGAAAACAACCTTATCTTCTCTATTGGTCCAACCGGAGCGGCCTGGTTGGGGTTGTTAGCGGGAGCCGGGGTAGGACTGCTGATGGGCCTGGTTATGGCCATTCTATCCATAACCCTCAAAGCGGATCAGGTCATTAGTAGCATTATGCTGGTTCTGCTGGGATATGGCCTGAGTTCTTACATATTTCGACAGCAATTTGAAGCCTTAGCACCCCGGGTGACTGGCTTTGAACCTATCCATATTCCTGTCCTGTCTGATATTCCAATCTTAGGCCCAATCCTGTCTACACAAAATGTTACGTTCTATCTCACCATCCTGATTGTTTTTGGTAGTTGGTTTTTACTCAACCGAATGACACTGGGGCTTAACATCCGGGCTATGGGCGAGAATCCAAGCGCAGGAGAAACTTCAGGCCTCAGCGTTAGTAAAGTTCGATACAGCGCGACGCTCATTGGTGCTTCATTAGCCGGATTGGGCGGCGCCGTACTAACCGTTGCTCAATTGCACGTCTTTCGAGAAGGGATTACTGCCGGCCGAGGCTGGATAGCTATCGCTCTGGTCATCTTTGGCCAGTGGAAGCCTTCTTTGGCGGTGGTTGGCGCCTTACTTTTTGGCATTGCTGATGCAATCCAATTTCGCATTCAAACCTTAGGGAGCGAGAATATTCCCTATGAAGTATTGTTGATGTTGCCCTACTTATTGACAATTTTTATATTATTCCGCGGCACCAGGAAAACAGAGCAACCGGAAACATTGGGAAAACCATATATTCGCGGTGCGCGTTAATTGGGTAGCCCCGCATAGTGACGTGGAGTCAGTAAATATGGACAAGAAAATCCAGCAGGCCAAAACAGCCACCAAAGACACCGCCAAAGACATGGCAAATCATTCAACAAACGTGACAAAGGAGTTCAACTTAATGACCATTGAACACAAAAAATCGGTCCCCAGTGATCTGGAAATTGCCCAAGTAGCAACAGTCAAACCGATCATAGCCATTGCCGCCAGCCTTAGCCTGACCGAGGAAGATTTGGATTTGTATGGCACATACAAGGCCAAGGTCCACCTGGATGTTTTGGAGAAGTTCAAAGATCGACCCCAGGGCAAATATGTGGATGTGACCGCCATTACCCCAACTCCTCTAGGTGAAGGCAAAAGCACCACCAGCGTCGGTCTGACCCAGGGACTGGGCTGCATCGGCAAAAAGGCCATGATCTGCATCCGACAGCCGAGTCAAGGCCCGACTTTTGGCATCAAGGGCGGCGCTGCCGGCGGCGGCTACAGCCAGATCATCCCGATGGAAGATTTCAACCTGCATCTCACCGGTGACTTCCACGCCATTACCGCCGCCCACAACCTGGTCGCTGCGGCGCTCGACGCCCGCCTGTATCATGAAAGCCGTCAGAGTGACGAGGAGCTGGCCAAGCTGGGCATGAAGCGGCTCAATATTGACCCTTACAACATTCAGTGGAACCGGGTGCTGGATGTTAACGACCGTGCCCTGCGCAACATTGTGCTGGGCCTGGGCGGCGCGCTGGACGGTGTTCCCCGCCCAGGCGGTTTCGACATCACCGTCGCTTCGGAGATTATGGCCATCCTGGCCCTGACCACCAGTCTTAAGGATATGCGCGAGCGCTTTGGCCGGATGATTGTGGCCCTGGACAAGAGCGGCAAGCCGGTCACGGCGGAGGATTTGGGTGTAGCCGGAGCCGTGACGGTCTTAATGAAGGACGCGATCATGCCCAACCTGATGCAAACCCTGGAAGGCCAGCCGGCCTTTGTCCACGCCGGGCCGTTTGCCAACATCGCTCACGGCAACAGCTCCATCGTCGCCGATCAGATTGCGCTAAAGTTGGCCGACTACGTGATAACCGAGTCCGGCTTTGGGGCTGATATCGGCATGGAAAAGTTCTTCGACATCAAGTGCCGCTACTCCGGCCTGATTCCGAACACGGTCGTTTTGGTGGCAACCATCCGCGCCTTGAAAATGCACGGCGGCGGCCCCACGGTGGTGGCGGGTCGCGCCCTGGATAAAGCTTACACCGAAGAAAACCTGGACCTGTTGGAAAAGGGCATTGAGAACCTGGCCGCCCATGTCGAGAATGTGCAAAAATTCGGCATTCCGGCGGTCGTCGCCATCAATCGCTTCCCCACCGACACCGACAATGAAGTGACTCTGCTCAAGAAGCTGGCCGTTCAGGCCGGGGCCGAGCAAGCCGTCCTGTCCGAGCACTGGGCCAGAGGCGGCCCAGGGGCCGTAGAGCTGGCCGAAGCGGTCGTCGCTGCTTGCGAGAAGCCCGGCAACTTCCAGTTCCTCTATCCACTGGAGTGGAGCATCAAGCAGAAAATCGAAAAGATTGCCAGGGACATCTACGGCGCGGACGGGGTCAGCTACGATGCAGCGGCCAATCAGCAGATCAAAAACTTTGAAAACGCCGGCCTGGGCAATCTGCCCATCTGCATGGCCAAAACCCACCTCAGCTTATCCCACGACGCTACTTTGAAAGGCCGGCCAAAAGGTTTTACCCTGCCTATCCGCGAGGTCCGGGCCAGCGCCGGGGCCGGCTTCATCTATCCGCTGGTCGGCGCGATGCGGACCATGCCGGGTCTGAATTCCGTGCCCGCTTTCACGAAGGTAGATATTGATTTTGAGACGGGTAAAGTTGTAGGTTTGTTCTAGCAACCAGGCGAGTAAAGTGCTCGGTTCTACAAACACCACCTTTTTTTCTACATGCTTACGATAGACATCGCCACCGGCTGGTGGTTACCTGCCAATAGTCGCAATCAACTTAGGCTTCGTTAGCGCAGCTATCCGATATGCGCTCAATACGCGCCGTTGAAGGAACTACTCAAGCTCGAGCGTGACTCTCAGGTGCTCTTAATAAATTCTGAGGGCAACACCGATCCTGAGTATTTCCGCCGCATAGTCTGGGAAGGTGTTGAGCCGGTACCAGAAGCGTATCGGTGGTCTCGTCCTTAAAACAAAGACTAAGGCTGAGTCTAATAAGGAGGCCTGCTCTCAGCCTTATTGAGGAGGTTCACATGCCCCAACTCAAAGCCTATCATCGCCCCACTAGTGTTGGCGAGGCGCTGCATTTGCTGGCACGTCCCGGTGTCAATACAGCGGTCATTGCCGGTGGCGCGTCGGCTGTCCCATGTCTGAATGGAATCGATGAGGTCGTTGGCCTGCAGGCGGTTGGGCTGACCGAAGTCAGTTACACGGGTAACTGTCTCACCCTGGGAGCGATGATACACCTGCAAACTACCGGGGAGCGACTTTGGTGATCTGTTTAGGCAGGGGAGCAGAGATACTGGACAAGCTGTTTAAAATCTAGGAGGATACCTTTAAAATGACTAAAACTGTCGCCATCATCGGCGGTACCGGCAATCAAGGCCCCGGCTTGGCCTGGCGCTGGGCCAAATCGGGTCAATATCATGTAATTATCGGCTCCCGCCAGGCTGAAAAAGCCCAGCGGGTGGCTATCGAACTGAACGAAAAATTACGCCAAGATTTGATCCGGGGCACGGCCAATGAAGAGGCAGTCAAGGCGGCTGATCTATGCGTGATTACTGTGCCTTACGAAGCCCAGGGACCGACCCTGGCCGGGTTACGCGAGGCACTGCAGGGCAAAATCTTGGTTGACGTGACTGTACCGCTCAAGCCACCAAAGGTGAGTTGGGTTTACGTTCCACCAGGTGGTTCGGCCGGACAAGAAGCCCAGAGCATTTTGGGCGACGGCGTACGTGTGGTGTCGGCCTTTCAGAATGTTAGTGCCACCCACCTGGCCGAGGATCACGACCACGTGGATTGTGATGTACTCATCTGCGGTGACGACAAGGAAGCCAAAGCGGAGGTTAGAGCTTTGGCCGAAGCGGCCGGTATGCGTGGTATTGATGTCGGTCCATTGCAAAACGCGGTCGTGATGGAAGGGTTGACCGCTGTTCTCATCGGTATTAACATTCGGCATAAAGTCAAAGGAGCGGGGATTAAGATCACAGGAATTTGAAGCTCCCCCCGGCGAAAGACTAACGACCAACCACGAAAGTTTTAATTGTTCGTCTTTCGTCTTTCATCGTTGGTCTGTTTTGCCTGATTGCTTAATGGAGAGACAAGTGTCAACACTTCCTATAAAAAACACCGGCAGTGGTCAAATTGTAAGTGATGGTTGAGGAGTCCAGAGCGAAGTTTCGGGATTCCATCACTTACTTTGCAACCATCACCAAAACGCCGATGTCATCGTAACCATGAATGGCAGCCGCGAGGAAATCAAAGATGGCGCGGTTCTGGTCGAAGATAACCAGATTCGCTGGCTTGGCCCCAGTTTGGAGGTTGAACAGTTCATTGCTGAAACCTGGCCCGAACTGGCTCATGATGGCTTTGACAAAATACTTGACACCAGCGGTGGCGTGGTCATCCCGGCCTAAATAAAACCACAAAAGTTATCCGGAATAGCCAATGACTGAAAGAACTTCAGCCCGGTATTGATCCAACGATGTTAAGAAATCGTCCACGGCCTCGACCAACTTATCGATGGTTTCAAAGAAATGATTGTGGGTCACTTTGCGCCGCAAGTACTTCCAGAGCCACTCAATCACGTTTAACTTGGGCGAGTAGGTGGGTAAGGAATGAGAAACAAGCGATCGGCATACTTTTCTAATACGGCCATGGTTTTTTTGCTACGATGAATGATATAGTAGAGTCTATGCACAATAAAAGCTGAATATTAACACAGCATCTGCGCTTTAGTCTTTTGCCAACGCTGAGTTTGCCAGTTGACTAAGCCGCATACGACTTGCATCACCAGGGTGTAAATGGAGTGGGCACAGCGAAAACGGGTACTGATAATCTTCCAGTTCTTGACCCAACCAATACAGTGCTCCACCCGCACCCGAATGGCACTTAACTGACGGTTAAATTCGACCTGGGCTTCGGTCAACTCATTCCCTTTGGGCTTCTTAAACGGCGTCTCCAGGGTCAAGCGCGGCAGTTGATAGACCTCTCCGGTGTCGGGATTGACCAAAGTGACCAGGGTGACTTGGTCAGCCAAGCCCTGATAGCCTTTATCCGCCCGACCGTGACAGCCATCAGGTAAACGCACCACGGTTTTGGTCTGGTCACTCAGTTTCTTGTCGGCTTTGGCCCCGAGCATAGCCTCACTAATGGCCTGGATGCCATGCTCCCCATCGGTCACAAATTGAATTTTGAGGGTAAACATCTTTTTTTACCCGAAAAGTGGGCGGTGCGGGTGAGGCTGTCTTCAGACCGATAAACTTGTTGCTCGGTGGCATCAATCAAGACCTGCCCATCGGCCAAAGCCGTCAGCTTCAGTAGCTCTGCTTCGGTCAACGGCTGCTCGGCTGCCACCAAATTCCATACCTCTGGGCAGGGTAACACCTGTTTGAGCAAGGGCAACAAGCGCCGCAAGTCCCGCGATACATCCGCTTGCGTGGCTCCAAAGAATTTAGCCGCCAATGCTTGGATGACGTGTAAGCGCAGATAGGTCAGTATCAGCGCCACCCGGATAACCAAGGGTAAATCACATTTCCGCCCACCCCCCACCCTTCGTTTGCGCTCAGGTCGTTCGTGACGGTGCTGTTCATAGCTCGATAAGCGATTTCGACCGCTTCGACCAGCTGCCAGAAGGTCTCGGCCGGTAGTCCCATTAACAAGACGATCCAACTTGGATCTTCTCGAAGTACTTCTTCCGTTAGCTTCATAGGTGTTCCGCCTCGACCATAAGTGTGGAACATCTATTTTACCATAACCAATCTTATTGTGAATTAACTCTCAGGTACATATTGCTAACCGGACAATGAATCACCGTCGCCCTGCTGGCCGCCATCAAGTCCAACTCAACCTCATTTACATGGACGCAATGGACCAATTGCAAGTCGGGGCCAAGCAAACCCAAGGTGTGCAGCCACTCGATGGGGCGCAGCCCGTTTCGTTGGCGCATCAACTCAATCTCATTATGGGTCTCAGCGACATGAATGTGGATAGCTAACCCCCACTGCCGGGCCAGGGCGACGGTCTGTCGCATGGTGGCATCAGAGCAACGCCAAGGAACCATTGGACCAAAGGCTACGGTGATACGGCCAGCGGCAGCTAGTTGCCAACGTTCGCGTAAACGTGTCATTTCATGGATGATAATCTCTGGAGCTTCTGCGGCGTTGCCCAAATCAACCCAACCCCGGGCCAGTTGCAGTCGCACCCCAACCACCTGGGCGGCTTCGACAGCAGCATCTACATGTTCCGGCGAGGTGGTGATTTTGTGATGTTGAACCACGCTGGTCGCTCCGCAGCGTAGATTCTCAACTAGCCCTAAGAGGCTAGCCAGGCGCATGTCGTCGGGGGTCATTGCCGCCTGGACGGGCTACATGACCTGCGTCAACCAGTCGAGTAGAGGCTTATCATCCGCCAAACCGCGCATAAAGGTTTGAGACAGATGAGTATGCCCATTGACCAGACCCGGCAGAACCGCCATATAGGCGGCGTCAATTATCCGATCGGCATGAGCAGGCAAATCGGCCGGGGGTCGGTTGGGACCAACCCCCTGAATCTGGTCATCCTCAATCCACACCCAGCCGGGGGCATGAACCGTCTCCTGTTCATCCATAGTCAGGACGTAGCCGTTTTCAATCAAAAGGTTGGCCATGATAGTATCTTTGGAGTGACAAGACTTACCTTGTACGCCGTAGAGTAACAGTTTGTCCTAGATTCTCCCCAATGGGATAATCAAGGCAAAGGGACGTTCGATCAACTGCTTGACTCGTTGCAAAAAGCGAGCGGCCGGCCCGCCATCAACCAGCCGATGGTCGAAACTAAGGCTGAGGGTCATCATCTGGCGCACTACTACCTCATTACCTGCAGCCACAACCGGTTTGGGTACAATACGCCCCAGGCCCAAAATTGCTGCTTGAGGTTGGTTGATAATGGGCGTAAAGCCGTCAATATCAAACATGCCCAAATTGCTAATGGTAAATGTGCCTCCGGTCAGCTCCTCAGGCAAACTTTTGCCACTCAACGCCCGTTGAGTCAGGGTGTCGCTCGTTTTCTGGATGGTCACCAAATCCAGTTGGTTGGCCTGGTAGATGACCGGCGCCAGCAGTCCCCGTTCCGTGTCAACGGCTAGAGCAATGTTCACTTCATCATAAAAATGAATCGCTTCACCGCTAATATAGGCATTCAAATAAGGGTACTCAGGCAGCAGGCGAGCCACAATTGCTACTAACAAAGTATCGTATGAGACTTTTATAACCCCGGCCAGTTCAGCGTTGAGTTGAGCGCGGGCTTCAACCAGGGTTGAGGCGTTGGCTTCGGCAAAAAGGGTCACGTGCGGAGCGGTGAAGGCACTCTCGCTCATGCGACGGGCGATCACTCCTCTAATTCCCAGCAAAGATTGGAATCTGGTGGGCGGGCCGGTAAGTTTGGGAGATGAGGGGGGAGCAGCGGCTTGTAACACATCCTCCTTAACCACCCGGCCACCCATGCCACTGCCAGTGATTTGAGTCCAGTCTAGCTCCAACTCAGAGGCCAATTTTTTGGCGATAGGGGTGATGATCTCCCGAGAAAGGGCGGGAGCCGCTGGAGAAGTGGTAACCTTGGCTATCGCTTCGACATCGGCCAGATGAATCCGCCCTTGCGGGCCACGCCCGATGATGGTCAACAGATCCACGCCTAATTCACGAGCGACACGTTTGGCAGCTGGGGTGGCGGAAATAGCGATAGGGGATTGGAGACGTGTCCCATAGGGAAGTTGCGCACTGTCCGTGAGAGTATTGGAGATTGGGGGTTGGGCTGCCGAGTGCGGAGCGCCCGGCGTGGGGATTGGAGGCTGGGTTGGAGCGGTCTCTAGATGAGCAACGGCGGTCCCACAGGGGACAGTTTCGCCTTCGCGCACGGTAATTTGGGTGAGAATACCATCGGTAGGGGACTCGAATTCCATGACCGATTTATCATTTTCAAATTCAAAGAGAATCTCCCCCTGTTTGATCGTATCTCCTTCAGCTTTACACCAGCGAGCTAGCGTCCCTTCAGTCATGGTGAGGCCGAGTTTAGGCATGATAATTTTCATTACATTACCCTACATATTTACTCAAATCTACCATCGAATAATTGACTCGTTCACCATACTCGCGCCGTTCTCGTTTGTAGGTGGCATCAATACCAATTTTGGTATGCACCCCACGAATATCGGCGGTGGGGTCCATCTCATGCCCCTGAGCAGAGGGTACGGTGAAGACATCTTTGCTCCAGTCAACCCGATTGGTCAGCGCCCATAGGACATCAGCCGGGTCGTAAATGTTAATATCCTGGTCTACAACGATGACCTGCTTAATATTGATATGGGCCGTCATCGCCGCCAGGGCGATGTTTTTAGACTGGCCAGGATTGTCTCGCTTGATTTGGACAATAGCCGAGAAGCCATTGCCATAGGGCGGGATATGCACCACCGCCGATTTATTGATGTGGCGCACGAACTTCAATAACAGTGGTTCACGCGGCAGCACATTACCGATGTAAATATGCTCATACCAGCCGGGAATAATCGTTTGAAAGATAGGCTTATCTCGCCAACAGACGGCAGTGACTTCAAAAGTGGGACTGTCCCAGATCTCGCCATGATAGCCATGAAATTCAGCCAGCGGTCCTTCCCCTTTTTTTTCATAAGGATGGATCAGTCCCTCAATCACCACTTCCGCTTCAGCAGGGATGTCCACCTCAACCGTCACTCCCCGGCACACTGGCACGCTTGCCCCGCGAATAGCCCCGGCGATGGTCAGTTCATCTGCTTCAGTGCGCACGCCGGCCGCGATCATAATGGCCGGGTCCAGGCCGATGGCGATAGCGATGGGGAAGGGAGCGCCCGGATCGGCCCGGCTCTCCATAAAGGCGCGGACATGCCGCCACTCGTTCACATTAAAACCAAAATGACGTGGCCCCATCCGCAGCATGCGATTGTAGGACAAATTTCCCCGGCCTGAGCCGGGGTCTTTGCTGACAATGACTCCGCCGGTGATGAAGGCGCCCCCATCGCCCCGGGAGTGGATGGGGATGGGTAGGTCCCGCACGTCAATCTCAACCCCTATCTGCACATGGGCCTGCCATTTGGCCGTCTGAACCGGCGTCGGGGCCAAG
This sequence comes from Chloroflexota bacterium, assembly GCA_016860845.1. The sequence continues at coordinate 24,007 of BOKF01000043.1, read as the reverse complement.
CCGTTACTCGGTTCTAAGACTCGCCCCATAACGTCGGTCACTTCCGCCTCCCCGCAGCCCAAGGCCAGGGCGGCTTGCTTTTGGTTGGTAACCCCGTTGGCAAAGATAGGCCACTCACTGCCCTCTACATTTTCAAAGAGCGGAGCGCTGCCGCCACTGCGGGCTAAGGTTGCCGCCACATCGGCTAACTCGTGAGTCAGGCTGACTGGCTTTTTGAGGCGCACCAATTGCCCAGCCTCTTCCAATATGTGGATAAAAGAGCGCAGATCGTGGATTTTTGTCATCAAGTTGAGCCTTTCTATTTCATCAACTCATCACCATGCCGCCATCAACTTCGATAGCCTGCCCCGTGAGATAACGAGCGTCTGCCGAGGCCAGGAAAGCCACTACCCCAGCGATCTCCCACGGTTCGGCCAGCCGTTTCATGGGACAATCGTTGGCTCGCCGTTGCAGCCACTCCTCAACGGTTATCCCCTCACCAGGCGCTATCTGGCTGGCTACATCTTTGACCATTTCGGTCAGGGTATTGCCAGGACAGACGGCATTCGCCGTAGCTCTATAGGCGGCCAGTCCCATCGCCACTGACCGGGTCAAGCCGATGACCCCACTCTTGGAAGCCGAATATTCAGCCGAGGCCGGCCAACTGGTTTTGCCGGCCATGGAGGATATATTGATAATGCTGCCCGACTTCTGGGCCATCATCATCGGGGCGACTGCCTGGTTGGTCAGAAAGACACCGGTCAAATTGATGTCAATGAGACGCTGCCACTGCTTTAGCGACACCTCGGGCAGGGGTGAGCCAGAGTAAATGCCCGCGGCTGCGACCAACACATCCAGGCGGCCCCATTGGATCACAGTTTCTGTCACCGCCATTTTAATACTTTTGGCCTCAGTCACGTTGCAAGGTAGAGCAAGGGTCTCCACCCCAAACTCACGGCATGCCGCAGCGACAGCCTGGTTCGCCTCTTCATTTAAGTCCAGACAGGTTACATTGGCTCCTTCCTGGGCAAAACGCAGGGCGCAAGCCTGGCCTATCCCACTGGCCGCCCCTGTAATCACGGCCACCTGGCCAATAAAGCGTTTGAGATTCATTGCTTCGTACCTGAGTTATCCATGCTCCAATTTACGGTGTCCAAACCGCTCACCTCCATCAACGGCCAGAACCTCGCCGGTAATGTACTTGGCTTTGACAAAAAATAGCACAGCCTCGGCCACATCTTCGGGACTACCCCAGCAGTCCAACAGGGTCTTGTGAGCCGTCCGGGCGATTTTATCCTGATCATAGTCGGGCGGGGGTAGTACCGGACCCGGTGCGACCGCGTTGACTCGCACAGTGGGAGCTAATTCCAGAGCCAGTTGCCGGCTTAAGGCTAATAGCGCCGCCTTGCCAACACTATGGGCCATGAAGTTGGGCCACGGCTCCCAGGCCGACAGGTCTACAATATTCACAATTGCCCCTTCACTCTTTTCTAAGAGCAAGGGAGCAACAGCATTAGCACAGTAAAAGGAGCCGTGAATAGCTACGTTGGTGACCCGATGCCAGGCTGTTACATCGTTGGTGGGGAAGGGGGTTTCCAGCCAAAACGAGGCGCTGTTTACCAAAATATCAACTCCGCCAAATCGTTCTTTAGCCGCCGCAGCCATCGCTTCCACCTGGGGCAGATCGGTGATATCGGCCTGAATTACCAGGGCCTCCACACCCAAAGCTTGCGCTAAAGCTTCCGTAGCCAGGGCGGCTTTAGCTGAGGTGCTGTAGTTAATGACAACATTTGCCCCAGCCTGGGCTAAAGCCAGAGTGATGGCTTGCCCCACTCGATGGGCGCCGCCGGTAATAAGAGCAGTTTTACCTTTGGGATTCATTTTTCCTTCTTAAAGCAAATAGTTCACTACGCCTTCAATGGCCTGAACAATATCGTCCACACCCGGCAAGATGAACTTTTCTAAGCCGGGATGATAGGGGAAGGGTACATTTTTAGTCGCTACCCGTATGACCGGCGCATCCAGGTAGCCAATGGCCTCTTCGGCCAAAATAGCCGCAATTTCAGCGCCTGGCCCGGCCCGGCGATGCGCCTCGTGGACAATAATCGCGCGCTTGGTTTTCTTTACCGACTCAACCATGGTGCTCGTATCTAACGGCACCAGGGTGCGAGGATCAATCACTTCAACCGAGATACCCTTGCTGGCCATGAGGGTGGCGGCTTCCATTACTCTGGGCAGCATACCCCCAATGGCAATAAGGGTCGCTTCGGAACCTTCCCGGCGAATGGCGGCCTGTCCGAAGGGAACTTCGTAATCCTCTTCTGGCACCTCCCCTTTGACCGCGTACAGCATTTTGTGTTCAAAAAAGAGAACCGGGTCTTCGCCCCGGATCGCGGTTTTTAGCAACCCTTTGGCGTCGTAGGGCGTGGCCGGGATCGCAATTTTGAGGCCGGGCACATTCATAAACCAGCTTTCCGGGCTTTGTGAGTGCTGCGCCGCTGCCGAACCGGGCGCGCCGTTGACGATGCGAAGGGTGAGCGGCACTCGGGCTTTGCCACCACTCATATAACGGGCCTTGGCCGCCTGGTTAACCACCTGGTCCATGGCCACCGTCACAAAATCACTAAACATGATTTCGGCAATGGGGCGCATCCCTACGAGAGCCGCCCCCAAGGCAGCACCAACAATGGCCTGCTCAGAAATCGGCGTATCTCTGACTCGCTTCTCGCCAAATTCCTCGTATAGCCCAGCCGTAACCCCAAACACCCCCCCGAAAACACCTACATCCTCGCCCAGCAAAAAAACCGAAGGATCGCGGCTCATCTCTTCAGCCATGGCTTCCCGTAAGGCTTCACTAACGGTGATCTGGCGCGCCATCTCAGAAGACTCTCCCTTCGTGCGTGTCGTGATACACCCCTTCCAGGGCCGACTCTGGTTCCGGTTGCGGGCTGTCCAGCGCAAATTGAACGGCCTCATCGAGCGCAGCCCGGACCTCCAGCTTAACCGCTTCCAGCATCTCCTCAGAAACCATCCCTTCTCTGAGTAGCCTTTGGCGAAAGGAGGCAATCGGGTCACGCTCGCGCCAAGCTTCGATTTCCTCTTTGGAACGGTAAACCATGGGATCGCCTTCGTAATGCCCGTGAAAACGATACGTCTTGCCCTCGATAAAGGTTGGCCCTTCACCCGCTCTGGCTCGCTCAACGGCTGCCTGGGTTGCTTCATAAACGGCCAACACATCATTGCCGTCCACAATAACGCCGGGGAAGGCGTAACTTTCGGCCCGGACGGCCAGGTCGGCGACCGGAGCCTGTTTGCTTTGGGGCGTGCCCTCGCCATAGAGGTTATTTTCACAGAAGAAGATGATTGGCAGTTTCCACAACCCGGCCAGATTGGCCGCTTCGTGAAAGGCGCCTTCGTTGACCGCGCCATCACCAAAGAAGGCCAGCGCCACCCGATCTTCCTCCCGCATCTGAAAAGCTAAGGCCGCGCCGGTTGCCATCGGAATACCACCGGCCACAATACCATTGGCGCCTAGAATACCCAGGTCAAAATCGGTCATGTGCAGGCTGCCCCCCTTGCCCCCACAATACCCGGTGCTGCGAGCAGCCAATTCGGCCATCATATACCTGGGCGCGCCCCCTTTGGCGATAAGGTGTCCATGACCACGATGGGTACTAGCAATTACATCATCGATCCGCAGGGCGGCGCAAGCTCCCGTCGCGGTTGCCTCCTGCCCCACACACGGATGGATAAAACCGGGGATCAAGCCCGCCCGTCGCTCGTTGATGGCTCGGAGTTCAAACTCCCGGATCAGGAGCATGCGTTGGTAAAAGGTGAGAAGTTGCTTTTCGGGGTAATGGGTTAAGTGGTTCACAGCTCTGTTCTCCATTATCTATATCCAGCCAAATAAAAGTCCGATGCGCGGATGTCGGTATCGGGCTTTCTCCATCAGTATATTGTCAGCCTAGTAAATATATAGGGCGGCTGTTAGGTCTTCTTCATACCAAACGGTGTGGTGAAACATTAGCTCGGCAGCTTTAAGCGGGTTCCGCTCCTTGATGGCCTCCAAAATTTGGCGGTGGTGCTGGGCCGACTGTTCGATGGGCGCTTTGTCCTGACGCCAAATGAGGGGGCGGACCCGGTCCACATGGACCGTAATCTGCTCGATCATGGCCCGTAAGCGTTGGTTGCCCGCTTTCTCAGCCAGGAAAGTATGAAATTTTACCCCAAGCGCCCGGCTTAGCTCGTGATCGCCCGCCCGTATGGGCGCATCAGCCTCAGCGAGAATTGCTTCAGCAAATTGAATGTCCGCCTCAGAGAAAAGCTCTGCTGCCCGGCGGGCGACGTGACCTTCCAATACACCCTGAATTTCAATCAATTCCAAAATTGTCTTGATTGAGGGGGTCGTGACCCTGGCTCCCCGGCGGCCATCATTCTCGACCCACCCCTCTTTTTCAAGCATGATAATAGCTTCACGCACGGGTGTACGGCTAAGGCCGTATTCTTTGGCCACGTCCCCAATAACAAGATATTCTCTGGGTTTGATCTCCAGCGATAAGATGCCCTTTTTTAAGGCTTCGAAGACTTTTTCAGTGAGGCTGTATTCCTCATTTTCCGGCAGTGATGGTAAAGACATAAGTCCTCTTTGTTCAAGTTACCTTAGATTTTTATCCTCAATAATTGTTACATTTCCTTGCCCCTTCATTTACCTTCTACGAAGGAGCGGACATATCGCGCCATCTGCTCACACGTCACCCACCAGACATCGTTAAACGATTTCATATAACTAAAGAGACGATAGAGCATATTAATCCGCCCTGGGCGGCCCATTAAATTGGGATGGAAGGTGGTGTTGAAAAAGCCGCCAAAACGGCGCATGCCCTCGAACTCTTCTTTCCAAATTTGGAAACCAGTTTCGGCAGGGGCATTAACCCCACCGCCCTTCGGAAAGAGGGATCCACCAAAAATTTCCCAATCATCCAGAATCAGACTAATAGGTAGTTCTACCAGCTCGCCCCTTGGAGTAGCTATAATATACGGCACGTCGTATTCCATCAAACTGGCGTCATAGAGCATGTCTAATTCACATAGCAGTTCAAGAGTATGCTGTTTAACACCCCACCCCGGCGCACTCCAACCCACCGGTTCTGTGCCGGTGATGCGTTTCAAACTTTCAGTACCGCGTCTAAAAACTTCGCGCTCTTCCTCATCACTAAGGAGAAAAACATTTTCATGCATATAGCCGTGATGAGCTACTTCATGCCCGGCATGGACCATTTTCTCCACCGCGTCTGGGTGAAGGTCAGCCACATAACCAGGCACAAAGAAAGAGGCTGGAATCTCCAGCACTCGGTGCATTTCCAGAATACGGGGAATGGCCGTTGAAATGCCATAAGCTCCCTCGGATAAGGCCGCAATGTGCTTGGCATTACGGGCATCACTGGCTATTGGGCCAGACTCCCCATCCACGTGCCAGCCAATAGCCACGGCGCACTTCTTTCCGTTTGGCCAAATAAAATCATCAATCGGTTTAATCTGAAGGCCATTTTTATTAACACTCATATGCCATTTCTCTTTTCTAGTTGAGATTATCTGGCCTCTTGGCTTAAACCCACGCCTCTACCAAAGGAGAAGACCCTATTTTCTAAGTAATTGGAGATCCAAATCAGGAAGCCAACAACCAAGAGATACAGAATTGCCATCTCCAAGAGCACTTCATACACATAGAAGGTGCGGGTAATGATCCCATTGCCAATCTTTAACAACTCATTGACCGCGATGACCGATAATAAAGCTGAACTTTTTACCGTATTAGCTAACTCATTGGTAATGGCGGGAATCATGCGCCGCGTTGCCTGAGGCAAAATGATTTGGCTAAAGGCCATAATCGGACTCATCCCAATGGATAAAGCCGCTTCGCGTTGCCCCTTATCAATGGATTCAACCGCAGCCCGCACAATTTCCACTTCATACCCGGCGGCGATAATGGTCAGGGCAATGACTCCTGTCCAAAATTCATCAAACACCAAACCAAAATTTGGTAAAACGTAATAAACAATTAGGATAATGACCAATTGCGGCACCCCGCGAATGAAATTGACCATCCCTTGAATCAGTAGTTGTATCAAACGGGGGCCAAGTACCCTTACGCTGCCCAAAAAAATCCCGGCAATTGTACCCAAAATTACTGCCAAAAAACTGATCTCTATGGTGACCCGTACCGCCCGTAATAAATTGGGAATAATTTCCAGCATGAAAGTAAAATCAAGCATGGCTAACTCTCCCACATGTAGTAAGAAAGAAACTTATGGACCAGCTCATTTTGAGAATTAGCAAAAATTTCTTCGGGCGAACCACTCTCCACAATGCGGGCTTCCTCCAGGTAAACAACCGTATCAGCCACCTTGCGGGCAAAATTAAGTTCATGCGTAACAACCAACATGGTCATCCCTTCCTCGGCCAGCTCCTGAATAACTTCTAATACCTCGTGAGTGAGCTTGGGGTCAAGGGCCGAGGTTGGCTCGTCAAAGAGCATCAGCTTGGGATTCATGGCCAGGGCGCGGGCAATGGCTACTCGCTGCTGCTGTCCTCCCGACATTTGAAAAGGTAGTTTATGGCCGTGTTCGGCCAGGTGTACTTTCCGTAAGAGTTGCCGAGCCAATTCCCGTGATTCCGCCTTGGATTTACCTAATACTTTGTGGGGACCAATGGCAATGTTATCCAGAGCGCTCAAATGAGCAAAAAGGTTAAATAGTTGAAAGACCATGCCTATTTTCTGTCGCTTACGGGCTAACTCGATGGGACTATCTTCTAGCCAGCGCTGATCACTCTCCAACCGCCCCCCGATGTATTCGCCGTCCAACCAAATCCGTCCCTGGGTAGGCACTTCCAGGTAATTAATACAGCGTAGCAGGGTGCTTTTGCCTGAGCCAGATGGTCCAATCAAAACCACCACTTCACCGGTTTGCACTTCCAGGTTAGCATCAATGAGGGCTTGAGTAGTAACGAAGTTTTTATGGAGATGTTCAATCTTAAGAATAGGTTGACTACTAATTTTAGGCATACTTTGGCTTACCTCAGTCAGGGGAGTTTCTAACAACCTCAGCCAGCTTGAACTGAACCAGTAGTTATGGTTTGTTTACCTACTCGCTGATAGTTAAATACATTGTGTTCCAGATAATTTGCCCCCCAAATCAACAGTTGAATGACGACAAAGTATAAAATTGCCACCAGGATATAAATCTCCGGCGATTTAAATGTAGAGGCGCGAATTGAATTAGCAATTTTGGTCATCTCCAGCACCGCAATCACCGATAAGGCTGAAGAGGCTTTAATTAGGTTGGCGAGTTCATTGGTTAAAGGGGGAATCAGACGCCGAGCAGCTTGAGGCAAAATGATGGAACGCATGGCCATCCAGTTGGTCATCCCAATAGAAGCAGCGGCTTCCCGTTGACCATAGTCTATCGACTCCAGGGCCGCACGGACAATTTCAATTTGGTAGCCTACCGTATTAAACGTTAAGGCAATCAGGCCCACCCAAAATATCGACAATTCTATCCCAATTCGGGGGAGTAATAACGAGGCCGCATAAATATGAAATATGGCCGGGGTACCCCGTACCAGGGTAACATACCCGATGATCACTTTTTGAACAGGGCGCGGGCCAATAATCCGTACAATCCCTAAGGCTATCCCAATCACTGTGCCAATAACCAAAGCTAAGGCACTCACCTGGATAGTCATCATTAATCCCCGCAACAACCGGGGAAGTATTTCAAGCATGAAGGGAAAATCCATGGTCAACCCTTCCTCTCCCATTTGTGATTCGTGGGGCGTGGTGCGTGAGATTTTACGCACCACGCCCTCGGTTATTTCAATCCAAATTCTTTCCTGTTAGCTCACCACGCCGGCGGCGCATTGGGCGTATCAAATACCTGACCAAACCACTTTTCTTGTAACTTAGCCAGAGTACCATCGGCTTTCATCTGCACCAGGATATCATTGAAGACAGCTCGTAACGGCACATCTTCTTTGCGGAAGGCCGCGGCGCTATACTCAGCCGCCCAGCGGCTGGATTTGAAGGGGATAACCTCATAACCGGGATTGACTTTGGCAAATTCTACCAAACTTACCACCGAACTGGCATAAGCGTCAACCCGTTTGGCCTTCATGGCTTCGTAGGCGGCGGCGTCATCATCGTATGTTTTGATATCCTCGCCATACTGAATACCCAACTCTTCAGCCGTAATTTCCAATTGCTGCACCGAGGGCGTACCTTCGCCCGCCCCGACGATCTTGCCGTTCAAATCCTTTCGCTCGGCAATACCTTCACCTGCCCGGACCAACAACCCGGAAGCCGCGTCCATATAAGGCACAGAGAAGTTGACCCGCTTGTAGCGCTCTTCTGTCGCCGTCATGCCACCCAGGATGAAATCAAAGCCGCCATCGTAGAGGGTTTGGATAACGGTCGGCCAACTGGTGTCCACCGCCTGGGCCTGAACGCCGCCCAGCCGCGCCCCTATTTCATTAGCGATATCAATATCATAGCCGATGATGTTTTCGTTCTCATCACGGAATTCAAAGGGGCGATATTGGGCTTCCAAACCAAAGGTGAACTTCTTTTCCCGGAGAATTTTTTCCAGCGTACCCGGCGATGCCTTAACTTCCGGCTCTAGACCAATCGGCCAGGTTGGGGGAACGTTGGTGGTGGCAAAGGTTTGGTTAAACCACTTTTGTTGGAGCTGGTCAAGGGTACCGTCGGCTTTCATCTGCACCAGGATATCATTGAAGACAGCTCGTAACGGCACATCTTCTTTGCGAAAGGCCGCTACGCTCCACTCGGCGGCCCACTTCTCCGATTTGAAAGGGATAACCTCATAACCGGGATTAACTTTGGCAAATTCTACCAGGCTGACGACCGAACTGGCATAAGCGTCAACCCGTTTGGCCTTCATGGCTTCGTAGGCGGCGGCGTCATCATCATAGGTTTTTATCTCTTCGGCGTACTGAATGCCCAACTCCTCGGCGGTGATTTCCAACTGCTGCACCGAGGGCGTACCTTCGCCCGCACCGACGATCTTGCCGTTCAAACCCTGGCGGTCGGTGATGCCCTCGCCGGCCCGGACCAGCAACCCGGAAGAGGCGTCCATATAAGGCACAGAGAAATTGACCCGTTCGTAGCGAGCTTCGGTGCCGGTCATGCCGCCCAGGATAAAATCAAAGCCGCCATCGTAGAGGGTTTGGATGACGGTCGGCCAACTGGTGTCCACCGCCCGGGCTTCCACACCCAACCGTTTACCAATTTCATTGGCAATGTCAATATCATAGCCGATGATATTCTCGTTTTCATCACGGAACTCAAAGGGGCGATATTGGGCTTCCAAACCAAAGGTAAAATAGCCCTGCTGCAATATTTTCTGGAGTGTACCAGGCGAAGCGATTACTTCACCCTTGGCTCCTGCACTTTGAGCCCCTACTTTGGCCAGGGTTTCTACCGCCTCCTGAGACTCCGGAACCCACAGCTTTTGACCCACTTCAATAATGTTGGGGTCGTCAATTTTGGCAAAGCTATTATCCTCGCTGGCTTTAACGTTGGTAGCCTCCCAAATGGCGGGCCAGGCCGTCACATCACCATAAAATTTCTCAGCCAGCTTGCTCAACCAATCATCAGCCTGAATTGTGTACTCCTGGCCGCCCTCTTGAGCCGCAACTTGAGTACTGGTCACTAAAATTGATAGCATCAGGGCTATCAAAAGGCCCACTCCCGACCATAATTTGTTTGTTTTCATTGTTTCCTCCTTTTTGGTTAATGCCTCCCAAAATTAAACAAAATATTAGCGGTTGTAAATTGACTCTATCAAATGATTGGTCATTACCTCCTCCGCCGACAGGCGTTTATCAATGATATGATAATCTACCAGATAGCTAATGCTTCGCTCCCAGCGTCCCCGCTCCATCCAACCTAACTTATTCAAGCCTACCTGGCCCACCAGAAATGGACGCATTGCTTCTAAGATGCGCTGCTCCGCCTTAGATTGGGTCTCTGGTAGATAATGGGTGATAATAATGTCAACGGCCTCGGCAGGCTGGGCCAACACATGCCGCCAGCCATCAAAGGTAATTTGTAAAAACTGGGCCAGTGCCTCTGGCTGAGTGTCAATTAAACGCTCGGTGGTGGCTAATGTTTGGGCGTAGGCCTGGTAACTCCATTCATAAGCGGGCATAGCCTCCACCTTTAGGCCCAGCTCTTCGAGTTCAATGGGTTCGGTAATGATAAAACCCTGGATAGCATCACACTGGCCACTGGACAGAACCTGGGCATAATCATAGGCTAAGGGGACAATTTCGATGTCACGGCGGGTCATGCCGAAATGAGTCAGGGCGATATCCAGGGCTATCACTCCATCCGTGTGAACCCCCAGCTTCTTGCCGCGCAAGTCGCTCATCCGTTTAATCCCAGAACTTTTCAGCGCCAGCCAGCCTAAAGTCGAATATTGGAGCATGGCTCCAATTGCCTTGACCGGCTGCCCGACAGCCCTGGCTCGAATAATCAAGTTATCGTCGGCGCTGACGATAACATTTTCGCTGCTTGCCAATGCATCTACGGGATTCATAGACATTTGTCCAGGCACGATATTTAGATCGATTCCGGCTGCCGTATACCAATCTAAATGATGCGCCAGCAAAATCCCGGCAAATTGGGCGTTTGGTTTCCAATCGAGTTGGAGGGTCAGGATCGTCATTGGCCATACCTTTAAGATCGTAGGGCGGAGGGCGGGGTGCGTTATTCTACGCTCTCCACACCACGATACACAGCTTCCATTAAGCTGTTCGTCATCACCTCATCTGCAGACACCGGCTGGTCAATCAAGCGATGCTCCAAGAGGTAGCCGATACTCTGCGCCCAGCGGCCCTGATCCATCCAGCCTAACCTGGCTAAGCCCACTTTACCTTCAAAGATCGGCTGCATCGCCTGAAGCATGCGCGCTTCCACCGCTGACTGAGCTTCGAGCAGATAGTGGGTAACAATAATATGTGCTGCTTGCTCTGGCTCCTGAAAAGCCTGCCGCCACCCCTCAAAGGTTACTTTCAGGAAACGGGTCAAGACTTCCGGTTCCGCTGCCAGTAACCGTTCGGTGGTGGCAATTACCTGAGAGTAAACCTCATAACCATATTCGTAAGCAGGGAGAACCTGTAACTCAAAGCCCAGGTGCTCTAATTCAAGCGGTTCAACCATGACCAGGCATTGGACAGCATCATGGTCGCCGCTATCCAAGAGCTGAGCATAGTCATAACCCACTTCAACCACGCTCACATCTTGCCGGCTCAGCCCAAAACGGGCCAAAACGATGTCAACCACGGTTTCGCCATCACCGTGAATACCCAAACGTTTGCCTTTGAGATCGGTGATATGCTGGATGCCAGACTTTTTGAGCGCCATCCAGCCAATGGCCGAATATTGCATCATCACCCCAATCGCTTTGACCGGTTTACCGGCGGCGCGTGCTCGAATAAGGAGATTATCCTCAGTACTGGCTATCATATTTTCAGCCGTATCTAAGGCATCAACGGGGTTGGTATGGCTCTGCCAGGGCACAATGGCCAGATCAATCCCGGCTCGCTCATACCAGCCCCAATGATGGGCCAGCAAAATGCCGGCAAATTGCGCATTTGGCTTCCAGTCGAGTTGGAGCTTGATAAAGGTCATAGGGCCTCTTTACTTACTCAAAGCAGTTCAGAAATTGGCAGTCAATCATGAAAGATAGTCAGAGGTGGAGAAGGTGAGAGGGTATAAAGTTGTCATTTTTATAGTCAGAGTACTATTATTATATATTGATAAGTATATATTATAATATATTAAAATATATGTCAAAAGAAGCCTGCTGACATATGGGGGATAAGATAACAGCTTGTCCCATCTGAAAGAGGGTAATAGTTTGTCCTACAAATCGGCTACTTCGTCGAAACCCATACCGTCTTCACTTCAGTATAGGCTTCAATAACTTCCCGTCCATTATCCCGGCCATAGCCACTCCCTTTAAAGCCCCCAAAGGGAGCGGCCGAGTCGAACATGTCGTAAGTATTGACCCAGACCACGCCGGCCTTGAGCGCCGCGCCCAGCCGATGGGCGCGAGACACGTCCCGTGTCCACACCCCGGCCGCCAAACCGTAGGCGGTATGATTGGCCCGGATGATAACTTCCTCTTCCGTTTCAAATGAATAAATCGGCAAGACAGGCCCAAAGATCTCCTCATAGGAAATGACCATATCGTCCCGTGCCCTGGTAAAGATGGTTGGTGCAATGTAAAAGCCCTGGGCATAGTCACCCCCGGTTAGTCTCTGACCGCCACAAACCATCTTGGCTCCTTGTTCCAGGCCGCTTTTAATATAATTGAGAATGGTCTCAGTCTGGGCCTGATCCACAATTGGCCCCAGATCCGTTTTGAGGTCAAGGGCGTGGCCAATCTTGACTTGTCGGGTCAGCTCGACTAGCCGGTCAACGACCTGCTCAAAAATAGGCGCTTGCACAAACAGCCTGGCCCCGGCCACACAACTCTGGCCGGTATTGCCAAAGGCTGCCCTGAATGCGCCAGGGATAGCCGCAACCAAATCAGCATCGGCAAAAATGATGTTAGGGGCTTTGCTGCCTAACTCCAGAGCCAACCGCTTCAGATTACCTGCGGAAGCGCGAACTACGCTGCGGCCTACAGCGGTTGAACCCGTGACCTGAATTTTATTGATGTCCTTATGGGCGGCCATCGCCGCACCAATTACCGAGCCGCGCCCGGTGAGGATGTTGACCACGCCAGGTGGAAAATTGGCCTCCTGGATCAGTTCGCCCAAACGCACAATTGCCAGCGAAGACAACTGGGCCGGCTTAAACACAACCGTGTTGCCGCAGGCCAGCGCCGGGGACATCTTCTGCAAGGTATGGATGAGGGGGTAATTCCAGGGAATGATAATACCCACCACCCCCACCGGCTCGCGCCGGGTATAAACAAAATGGTCAGGCGCCGACACGGCTGGGGTGTGACCGGCAATCTTATCCGGCCAGCCGGAAAAATCATAGGCAAGCTGAGCTGCCACCGGCGCATCAATGGCTCGAGTATAGCGAATAGGTTTACCGTTATCCAGCGATTCCAATTCGGCCAATTCATTGGCGTGGGCAGCTATTAAATCAGCCAGGCGCCGCAATTGGGCGCTGCGTTGGGCCGGGGTCAGTTTGCCCCACGGCCCCTCAAAAGCGCGGTGAGCCGCAGCAACAGCCCGGTCCACTTCCTCCGGGCCAGCCGCGGCCAATTCGGCCAGGTGTGCCCCATCCGAGGGGCTATAACTGGTATAAGTTTCGCCCGAAGCGGCTTCAACCCACTCACCGCCAATGAACAGCTTATGGGGTGATTTTGCCAGAAATTCCGTCGTGGCGGTGGTTAAGGCTTCGATGGGCATCGTTCAACTCCTTACTTTTGTAGAGCAAACTATCGGGTTGCTACTATGGTTCCCAACCGGCAAAGGCATCAATGACCGGCTTAATGTCAGCCATCAATGGGTAAAGAATGGGACAGGTCACACCTGCTTCGATGTACTCAGCCACTTTGGCGCGACACTCTTCGCTGGTGCCGACAGCCATCAAGTTTCGCGCCACCTCATCAGGAATTAACCGGGCGGCTCGACGATAATCTTCTTCGGTGGCCGGCCAGCCAACAAACTCCTGCACTTTTTTGATCAACTCTTCATCAACTTTGCTGGCTTTCATAATGTGCGGTTCTGTACCCAGGTAATAGGCTACCAGGGTCTTGCCCTCTCTCATGGCCGCTTGAGGATCATCATCAGACAAACAGCAGACCAATAGTTCGGGCCGGTCTATGTCGTCCAAGGTTTTACCGGCCTTTTCGGCTCCTTTGCGGACATGTTCAACCGCTTCGCGGATGTAGTCAACCGAGACAACGTAATTCAGCACCACTCCGTCACAAATTTCACCGGCCAGTTCCAGCATCTGCGGACCGGTCGCGCCGATATAGAGGGGAATGTCGCGGGGTGAGGTATCGCCATAGGCCACATCAAGCTTGACCCGATCCAGGTGAACAAACTCTCCGGTGTAAGTCACTTCCTCCATTGTAAAGAGTTGGCGAATCGCCTCGACGTGTTCTCGCAAGGCTTTGAGCGGTTGCTTGCGCTGCACCCCCACTCGCGCCGCAATCGGCTCCCACCAAGCCCCCAGGCCGAGCATCACCCGCCCCTGGCCATCTACTTTGCCTGCCAGCTCCCACATTGTGCTCCAACTGGCCGCGATAACCGCCGGATTACGGGTCCAGATGGGCAGGACGCCCGAGCCGATCCGCAACTGTTTGGTTTCGGCTAGAAATGCACTCATTAGTACCACGCAATCACGGGCCAGGCGGGTATCGGCTTGCCAGATTTCAGAAAAGCCACGTGCTTCAGCGTACTTCGCCATCTCCATTTCGTAGGGGATGAGGTGTTTATCCTGCATGTAGAGAGCCATTCGTTGAGCCATAAGGGTTCTCCTCGATTAAGTGGGTAGCAATATAAGGTATTTTGCTCGCTCAGAGGGCATAGATTTCTTTTAGAAATCTGTCTTCAACTACCTCGGCTGTTGTCAGCTTGCGGGAGGTAATTCCAAAGCGAGCATAAGATTCCAGATTATATTCCCAGCGTTCCACATCCAACATTCCGAACCACTCGAGGCCCATATTGCCCGTAGCGAAGGAGTATACTTGCTCCAGAATCCGCCGTTCCGTAGCTAGATCGGCTGTGTCCCCTGACATCTTTACCACAATCCGAGCGGCTTCGTCTCGATACGTCATGGCCTGTTGCCAGCCTGCCCATGAAGCTGCCAGAAAGCTACGGATAATGTCTGGGTTTTGGGCAATACAGGGTTCAGTCGCAAAAAAGACTTGGGCATATGGATGCAATTGCCGATGTCGAATGGGAATGAGATGCACCTCAACCCCCATTGCTGCCAACATAATTGGCTCTGTCATGGCATAGCCTTGGACGGCATCGAAACGATCTTGCACCAGATTATCAAGATCAAAAGTCACTTCGGTAAGCTCAATTTCGGACTGATTAATGCTATGGAGTGCCAGCACAGCCTCCAAGATGCGAATCCCATCCACATGCATGGCCACTCGTTTCCCTCGCAGATCCGTGAGAGATTGAATGCCGCTGCTAGGCTTTGTCATTAAAACCAGGGGCGACTCTTGCAACATTACACCCAACGCTTTAATGCCTCGACCGGTAATGACCCCGCTGACAATCAGGTTATCTTCACTACTTCCGGCGCAGAGTCCTCCGGCTACCACCTTGTCCACAATGGACCTGCCATCTTCTGTCCAGGGGCAGAGGTCCACTTCCAAGCCGGCCTGGGCATAGAGTCCTTTCTCCACCGCCCAGCACAACCCAGCAAATTGAGCGGAGATTACCCAATCCAAGAAGAAGGTAAAAGGTTGCATAATGAAATCTCGCTACTAAAGTTGTACTGTCTTGGGAGTGACGGTTATATAGACATCAGGATCGATAGTATCCACATATTCCACCGGCAGGTTGGGCCATTGCGGTTTGAACCAACGATAAAAGGCGCACATGCCCGGCGTTTCCGTTGCGCAATGCCCGGCAGTAATGAGCGTTACCCCGGCGTCACGAGCAAATTCTATATCACGCCACTCCACCACCTCACCGGTGAGCGCCGCATCGCACTGATGGGCCAGCGCCTTGAGCACAATGTCAATCGGACCTGGACTACCCCAATCCAGTGAGACTCGTTGGATAACCCGCTCCGGGCTGCCCACGAAACGGACGCCGCTTTTGCCGAGTTTCCCGGCTACTTGCGCAGCCAAATCCTTGAGGGCGAGAGGCTCCAACTGGTAGATATAGTTGGTCCCAATCCGCCGCTCGCTCCAACCGAGTACCTCTGCCAGGGCGTAGCCCATGCCATGAACGGGAAACTGATCCCAGCCATCGTGGAGCCGGTAGACTACCAGGTTGTGTTCCTGGATGAGGCGAAGCTTCGCTTGCCCCGGCGGGGTGGCTTTCTTTTGGGCCAAATCCGTCGCCGGTACGTGATACTCGTCGCCGTAGGGGTAATAGAAGGGATGATGGTAGAAAACCGGCTCGTGGGCGATGATAAAGTTCAACCCCTTCGCCGCGGCTCTTTGTAAAACATCGAGATTGGGCAGCCAGGTGACGGCCACGCCGGTGACGATGGCCTCCGGGTTTCCGGCCATAATCCCATCCACCTCATCCGCTGGCGTCGGGGGTGGGGCCATTTGGGCAATCCAGCCATGTAGGTCAACTGCTCGCATAGATTAATATTCTCCTCAAATTTTAGCCTCTTGTACCAAGAGGAAGTTCTATTCGTAACCACCGGCCGCAAAGCCGCGGACGAGGTATTTCTGTAGAAAGAGAAAAATCAAAATGATGGGTAAGGTGGCGACAGTGCTGGCAGCCATAAGGAGGCTGAATTTGATATTCTGCCCGCCGCCGGTCAGCGCGGCCAGGGTGACGGTAATGGTTTTTAGGTCATCGGTGCTAATCAGGACCAGAGGATATAAAAATTCGCTCCAGCACATAATGAAGATAAAGGTGGCCGTTGAAATCAGTCCGGGTATGGCTTGGGGAATAACGACCCAAAAAAAGGCCTGAAAGCGATTAGCCCCGTCAACAACCGCCGCCTCTTCCATGGACTGGGGAATTGTTTGGAAATATGCTCGCATCATCCAGATGGCGAAAGGGAGGGTGAATGTCAAATAGCTGCTAATCAACCCCGCGTGAGTATTGATGAGGCCTATCGCCTTCAATACCAAGTAGAGAGGCAGGAGTAGCACGATGGAGGGGGCCATGTAGGTAAACAGGGTAAATCTGGCCACAAATTCGCCGCCAACACTATCATAGCGGGTGATGGTGTAGCCCGTCATCGTTGAGAGTAACAGCGTCAGGATGGTAGTCAGGGCAGAAATCCAGAAAGTGTTGACCAGGTGAGTCAGGATATTTGTCTGGGTGAACAGATCCGTGTAGTTTTTCCACACGATTTGATGGGGAATTAAAGTTCTCTCAATAGAAACCTCGGCAAAGGTCTTCACAGAAGCGGAGACCATCCAGTAGAAAGGAAAAACAATGATAATTAGAAGGGCAAGGATTCCGAGATAAACCCATAGCCTACCGAGTTTGTTCCTGCGCAAGTTGTACC
Source organism: Chloroflexota bacterium (assembly GCA_016860845.1). Next base: position 6,825 of record BOKF01000043.1, on the reverse strand, counting down.
TCACTGCTAATAAGAGTTTCTTTTAGAGGCTGAGTAGGCCCAAAAATATACAAACGCCAGCAGACTCAGAAAAATCATCAGCGAAGTAGCAATGGCTGTGGCATACCCCATCCGAAACTTACCAAAGGCTTCCTGATAGGCCATAATCGGCAAGATGTAGGTACTGTTGAGGGGACCGCCCCCCGTCAACAGCCAGATCATATCGAAATTGCGGAAGGCCCAGATCGAACGGATCAGGATGACGACGATGAGCACCGGGGTGAGGAGCGGCAGGGTTAAGGCGATAAAGCGCCGCCATGACCCAGCCCCATCAATGGCCGCGGCCTCATAAATAACGGTGGGGATGTTTTGCAAGGCAGCCAGAAAACTAACCGTGGCAAAAGGAAACCAGGCCCAGGCAGAGATCAGGATAACGGTGATCATGGCAAAGCGCTGATCGCCCAGCCAGGGGATAAATTCTCCCAGGATGCCGGCCTGGGTTAAGATGTCGTTGACAACGCCGCGACTGTTAAACATGAACTTCCAGATGAAGACAACCACAATTGAGGGCACAATATAAGGAAAAATGACCACCCCGCGCAAAAAGCCCCGCCCCCAAAATGCTTCATTTAGCAGCAGGGCTGCCCCAATTCCAACTACCGTAGAGACAATGGTCGAACCTGAAGCGTAGATAATCCCATTCCTGAAGGCCAACCAGAAAACGGGGTCTTGCAGCAACTCACCATAGTTATCAAGGCCTACAAAGGCGGATGAACCTACCAAAGGATTCTGCGAAAATAGACTCAGAATCAGGGTATAGAGTATCGGCAAGAGCACAATCGTCCCGGTAATGACAGCCGTGGGTAGGAATGAAACCCAGAAAAAGAGGCGGTCATCGGCAAAACGGAGCCGGCGGCCCTTTACCCCAGGCACCACCCTGTCTTTGGGTAACACCCGTGTTGGTTTCCTTTCTTGCTCGACTATCATGGTGATTTCCCCTCATCACAAGGGCTGTTCTGCGACTGAGAAACAGCCCTTATGATGGTGTAACTGGGCAAGAATTGGGGCACAGTTGGTTATTGCCAGAGGGTTGGGCCCTACTATACCACCAGGATAAATCCTACTGCTGGGCAGCCCGTTCGGCGTCAACCTTCTCCTGTAGTTTGATAATCTCGCCTTTGGCCCAGGCCGTAGCTTCTTCCGGGGGCACGTCCTCAAGGAGCACTTTTTGGATCATCTGGGGCAGAATATTGGCGGCGTTAAGAGCGCCGGAGTACGGATTCGGGGGATGGTTAGGAGATTCCCACCCCAGGCTCCAGCCATACTTAACCGCCCCATAGACAACATCCATATCCTCCAGGTGGCTCTGGATGAGCGGATCCTCCAGATAGAGCGGACTGTTGCGATAGGAAATGAGGGGGGGCGTCAGGTGAATAGGCACCGTCCGTAAGAAAGGTATCAGGTATTCCGGCTGCATCATGAATTCGAGAAACTCCTTCCCCAACTCCTTGTTCGGCGCGTTGCTGAGGATGGCGTGTGACTTGCGGCTCAAGGGGCCGGCCCGCAATTTACCCTCCGGTTGGTCCATCACCCGGGTGACAGGGGCCAGGTCCGGGTTATCTCTGGCCGTGTGGACCAGCAGGCGGCCGCCATACATAGACATGGCTACCCGCTCGGCCACGAAGGCATCAATCGAATCCCACCATTCCCAGGTAGAGGCATCGGGAGGTGAATATTGATAGAGTTCCTTCAGGAAGTTGAGGGCTTCAATAGACTCCTTGGAATCAACCAAGGGTTTTAGATCAGTATCAAAAACGTAGCCACCATTTTGCCACAGAAATACCTCATAATGCCAGGCTGTCCACTCACCGGGACCGCCCGCAATAGCGATACCGTAGAAATCCTTGCCTGGATCGTTAAAGTGCTTGGCGGCGGCCAGCATATCTTGCCACGTCTCAGGGCGGGCGATGCCCGCTTCATCAAAGAGGTCTTTACGATACCACCACATTTCGGAGGTTAAGGCATAGGGAATATCCCAATGTTTCTCTTTATAGGGAATCGAGGCCAATTCGACCACGTCGTCCCCGTGCTTCTCGAACCACCAATCGGCCGGCTCAAGCAGTCCTCGATCGGCATAGTATAGCAGACGCTCAAGCTGCATGCTGGCAATTTCAGGGGGTTCGCCTGCGGCAACCCGGATAGCTAGGGCTTGATCCATGTTGCCCTGAAAATCGAGTGAGATGCTCACATTTGGATGCTCGGCCTCGAAATCAGCCGCCGCCTTGCGGTAAAATTCCTGGCTTTCGGGCGAGATTTCATCGGTCATGACGTGAACCACGGCGGGACCATCGGCACCGGCTTCGCCTGCGGCAGTGGCAACTTCGCCTTCCTGGGCGGCTTCGGCTTCTTTCATGGCCGCTTCGGCTTCAGCCTTAGCCGCTTCGGCTTCTTTCATAGCCGCTTCAGCTTCAGCTTTGGCGGTTTCGGCTTCCGCTTGAGCCGCCGCAACAGCCTTATTGGCTGCTTCAAGTTGAGCGGCATCTACCGTTGGTTGCGCCCCACATTGTGCTGCAACCAACGCCAGCAAAAGCAAAATAAGACTCATGATAAACCATTGCTTCTTATGCATTTCCTTTTCCTCTCTTTTTAGGCCTCCGCAAACTAGCACCAAAAGTTATTAATGGCTTATTAAACATTTCCTATTTGCCCAATTATTTACCTCCTTTCAATTCAATATGAGTTACGCAGTTGAATGAAATAGCTGTAAAATCAAAGGATGAATAGACCAAAAGTAAACGAATATGATTACATTGATTTTCTGATCGGGACGCAGCAAGCCTATAGCTGCACAGAAGCAGCTCGGGTGCAACCAGACCCAGAAACAGGACCAGCCCACGATGCGGTGACTCGATTGACCCAACGGTTGTTACCAACCACAGACCGTTTGTGGCAAGAAGCCAAAGAACAGGTTGATCCGACCAAAGGGGTGCTCATTGGCGACGACAGCACGCTGGACAAATTGTATAGCCGCAAAATCGAGTTGGTCACGCGGCATTGGTCAGGCAAACATAAACGGGTGGTGTTGGGCATCAATCTGGTGACCTTGTTATGGACCGACGGCGAACGCTACATTCCGATTGATTATCGCATTTACAACAAAGCCCACGACGGTTTGACCAAGAATGACCATTTTCGAGATATGTTACAAATCGCCCATGAACGGGGCTTCCGGCCCGAATGTGTCTGTTTCGATAGTTGGTATGCCAGTTTGGCCAATCTGAAACGGGTCAACCGTCTTTTTGGCCGCTGGTTGACCCGGCTGGAAGCTGACCGATTGGTCAATCCCGACAACACCGGCAATCGGTCACTGGCTTCAGTGAATGTGGCGGCGACTGGCACGGTTGTTCATCTGAAGGGCTATGGGTTCATCAAGGTATTCAAGATTGTGGTTACAGAAAATCACATTGAATACTGGGCGACCAACGACTTACAGATGACTGACCTGACCCGGCTCAAGTTTACTCAGTTCAGTTGGATGATCGAAACCTATCACCGAGGCATCAAACAATTTTGCGGGATTGAACGCTGTCAGGCTCGGTCAGCGACGGCTCAACGCAATCACATTGAACTGGCTTTGCGGGCTTTTCTGCGTCTTGAATTTCATTCTTTTGTTAAGGGCATCAGTTGGTTTGAAGCCAAAACCTCCATTATTCGTGATGCTGTTCGGGCCTATTTAGCTCACCCAGCCTATGTCTTTTAAGCCAACTGCGTAACTCATATTCAAATTAATAGGGACAGTTATAGATTATTTCATTGTAGCACTTGAATGGCCCAGGCAGAATGGTAAAATTACCAGTTGCTACCTGTTAATTTAAACAGGGGGATTTTGAATAAATAGGTGCAGCCAGGAGGATAAGAAGCCGGTTTGGATTACTCGTTAGGCAGCCAAAATCTAAGATTTAGTCACTTTATGGCGGGTCCACCCGCGGCGCAGGGCATAGATGACCGCCTCAGTACGCGAGCTGGCTCCTAGCTTCGAGTAAATATTGTCCAGGTGAAAATTGACAGTACGTGGGCTGACGGTCAGTAGTCTGGCAATTTCCTTGTTGCTGAAGCCCTCAGTCAACAGTTGGAGCACTTCTGCCTCGCGAGAAGTCAGTTGAATGGGTGCTTCGATGGCAAAGCTGATGGTCAGTTCAAAGCCTTGACGCCGGCCGATACGTGTCTCGATGGCGCCGTCCAGTTGTTGGATACGTTGGCGGGTAGTAGGCAATATTTCTTCACCCGTTACTAAAATACCGTTATCGGCCAGATTGAAGATCAATTGTCCGTCGCAGCGTTTCAGGCAGATGCTCACTTGAGAAGCATGGGCTTGGCGAATGGCACAATATATCGTATCTTGGGTGACCCGAAAGAGTGCTAGCTCAATTTGGGCCGGCAGTCGCTCGTGCATTCGTTCCAACACCAGGCCAATTTCCACGCTATGATCACGCATCTCTTGATTGGTCAGGGCTTCCAGGGCTGATTCCAGACCCAAGGTCTCCAGAACGGTACGGTAAAAATTGGTTTCCAGGTTGTGTACCTGTTGCAGTACTTGGCGGGCCAAGCTGGTCAGCATAGAGAGGGCTATATTGTGCATGGTTGAGTTTGCGCCCAAAGTTTGCTCATAAGTTTTGGGTTGGGACAGAAGAAGGTTGAGGGACTCGGCCACATTGCTTTGCAACAGTGCAGCGAGGCGACGGCGTTCCGCTTCTACCGCTGTAGCTGCATTCTCAAGTGCGGCGTAGACAAGCAACGCTTCCCTTAGTAGGGTCAGGTGTGGGGGTGTTATCTCTAAGCTGTCGAACTGGGCTAATAGAGCCTCCCCATTGGAGCCGAAGGAAGGTGGTGGGGCTGGGGTCCACTTTTGGGGAGCAGTCGCGGAACTACCCATGATCCTTTCTAGCAGAGCAAGGAAGGACCGTTCAGGTGTAGTTTCTTCTTCCAGGGTCGTACGGGCTTCTACTGGGGTCGAGGCCAACCTTGAATGAGTTGTTCTTATAGAACCTTGATATTCGATCATGATCTTCCAACCTTCCTATGGGTAATTTGTACCTCTCTTAGCCCAGCATGTATCGTAAAGTGACTGCCAGTTCCTCTTCAAACCAAACCGTATGATGAAACATCAGCTTCTCCGCTTGGACCGCGTTCCCTTCTTTAATCGCATTCAGAATCTTACGATGATGTTCCGCTGATTGTTCGATTGGCGCCTCGCCTTGATGCCAAATTAAAGGACGGACTCGCCTTACATGTTCTTCAAGCTGCTCAATGGTGGTCTGCAGGCGTTGGTTGTCTACTTTCTCAGCCAAGAAAGCATGGAATTTTTCTCCAAGCAGCCGGCCATACTGATGATCACCAACTTGTATTGCTTCCTCAGCTTCATTTAGAATAGCTTCTGCGCTTTGAATGTCAGCTTCGGAGAAAAGCTCTGCGGCTCGCCGGGCAATATACCCTTCCAGTACCCCCTGGATTTCAATAAGCTCCAGAATAGTCTTTGCTGAAGGAACCGTTACTTTGGCCCCCCTTCGCCCATCATTCTCTACCCAGCCCTCTTTTTCAAGCATAATCATGGCTTCGCGAACTGGTGTACGGCTAATATGATATTCTTTGGCCACATCGCCAATCACCAAATACTCTCTAGGTTTGATCTCTAGGGATAAGATACCCTTTTTTAGAGCTTCAAAGACTTTTTCCGTAAGGGTATATTCTCCGTTTTCCGGCAGTAGTGGTAGAGACATAAGTCTCCTTAAAATTGTCTGCCCATCCTGGTTGCTTTGCCCACCACACGATGAGGGCATCCAGTGGTTTAATTAGACTGGAGGCATCTGTGTTGTAACAGCAAGAAGCCCAACTACCTTGCTCCAATCTGAGATAGATCTATAATATATTGATATATATATATCATAACATATTGAACTTGCCTTGTCAAAGTAGGCTTACCAACAGGTGTGTATCAAATTTATGATGAGTTTGCCACAGGAGAAGGACCATTACGCCACCCAAATCTGCTCCCAGCGGCGGCTGCTGGACTGCAACACAAAGCCAGCATCTTTTCAGCCCCCGTGCAGCTCCACCGCATGCCCATCCGCTTGAACCGACTTTGCACGACCACGTCACTGCCCACTGGCAAGCCCATCTCACAAAACTCCAGATAGTTCATAGGCTGGGTGTGTTTGCGGAAGTAGTTTCGCTTCTCAGTCTTTAGTCTCGGGGCTCAAAGGGAGTTAGGCGATGGCAGTTACATACAACCTTATGCACTTCGCCTCGCCATAAGTTAGCTTCGCGATTTTTCAGCCAATACTGACCTTTTTCACTACCTTGGCCAAAAGCCTGCTGAACCAGAACAGCTAAGTGTTCACATGCGTGATACCAGTCTATCATCCGGACTGAGTCATTGTAACATTGCTGATAAATCCGGTTGATCCACTCTGCCCCGTCGCCCACGACCACGCTGTTCCAGTACAGAGGTAAGCAGCGTCGCACCGCCTTAGCCCATTGGATTGACCCAAGCTCATCGACCGACCCGATCACGGCACAATAGCTGATCACCTGCGCTTTGACCATGTCGCGGGTTTCTGCCTCAGCTTCTCCCCCGTTGTGCTGGCTCAGCCGCCGTTGCTTTTCTAGCTAACAGGTGCAGCACTTCCTCGTCGCGGGGCGCTCGGCGGCACCCCGGACGTTGCTTGCGCTCAGGCAGGAATTGACTGGATCGCGGCCAGTGATTTTTCTGATAAACGATCGAGAACAAAAGAAGCCATCTTCTTTCCGCTGGCTCTTGTGCGTTGGCAACCCAGCCATCCATGTGGC
>BOKF01000042.1 GCA_016860845.1 Chloroflexota bacterium | reverse complement strand
TTATCCAAAGTCCGTGATACGTAATGCGTGATGCGTGATGGTATCCAGGCAAGATTTCTTACGCATCACGTATCACGCATCAAGCCGGTGAGAACAATTGGATGATTTAAATCTTGGAACTGCCTTAGAGCTTCACAGGGGGATTGCTCCCAGTTCGGACAGTTGCCGGCGATAGCGCTCGATATCTCGTTGGGTGGCTTGATCGTCACTCTGCTGGGCCAAGCGTTGTTTGCTGAATGCCAGTTCGGTGGCTGCTTTGCGCAGCCGGCCCAAATGCCGCCAGGCAGCCAGGTCGCCGCGCAGCAATGCCTCCCAGCGTGATCCCTGCCAGCGGCTCCACGAAGTGAGGGTCTGGTAGACTTCAGCCGTCACTTCGCCGCGAAGTTGAGCAGCAATCCAACTTTTCTCCTGCCGCCAGATCAGGCCAATGACCAGGCCAAGCATCAGGATGCCGCCCCAATCTACGATCAAACTCAAACAAAGGGTTACACAGCTCGCGCCGGCCAGGGTAGCTCCCAGGTTGTGCAGGCCATGAAAAATCACGGACGTGACAAATCCACCCACTAGGCTGCAGACTCTGACCAGGAGATTCCGGCTCAAATAGGCCAGGGCCAGTCCCGCCCCCGTCACCCCGCTGAAAAAAGCGTGGTTCAGCCCAAAAGGGATGGTCCGCAGCAGCACCACAAAGGCCCAGTTGCCCCAGCCGCCCTCGATCAAAGCGCCGCCAAAGTAGAACAGGTTCTCGGTGAAGGCAAAGCCCAGCCCGGCCATCGCCCCATAGACGATCCCGTCAAGAACATTGTCAACTTCACGGTGGGCGACCAGTAAAATCAGGACCAACCCCAGCCCTTTGGCCAGCTCTTCGGTCAGCGGGGCCCAGATGCTGCCGCCGACAACCTCGTAAGCCAGTCCTTCGCCCGAAAAAACCCAGGTGGTGGGGATGTCTAACACGATTTGGGTGATCAAGGCCAGGATAATGGCCGGGACAGCGCCCCAGCCAAAAGCCAGGGCCAGCAGCCACCACGGTTCTTTTTCGTGCTGGTCTAACCAATTAACAAACCAGCCATAGATGGCGGCGGGCATCAAGCCAAAGAGAAAACAGAGGAAAAGGCCGAGGAGAACCTCCACGTAAATTTATGCCTTATGAAACGTGAGGCGTGATGCGTAAGAATTTCACGCATCACGCCTCATCTTTGTTTAGAACAAGCCAACTACCTTGCCCGTCTCAAAATCAATATCTACTTTCGTGAAAGCGGGCACGGAATTCAGACCCGGCATGGTCCGCATCGCGCCGACCAGCGGATAGATGAAGCCGGCCCCGGCGCTGGCCCGGACCTCGCGGATCGGCACGGTAAAGCCTTTGGGCCGGCCTTTCAAACTGGCGTCGTGGGTTAGGCTGAGGTGGGTTTTGGCCATGCAGATGGGCAGGTTGCCCAGGCCGGCGTTTTCAAAGTTTTTGATCTGCTGATTAGCCACCGCGTCATAGCTGACCCCATCCGCGCCGTAGATGTCTTTGGCAATCTTTTCGATTTTCTGCTTGATGCTCCACTCCAGGGGATAGAGAAACTGGAAGTTGCTGGGCTTCTCGCAAGCGGCGACGACTGCTTCGGCCAGTTCGACCGCGCCTGGGCCGCCTCTGGCCCAGTGCTCGGACAGGACGGCTTGCTCGGCCCCGGCCTGAACGGCCAGCTTTTTAAGCAGGGCCACTTCATTGTCAGTATCGGTGGGGAAGCGATTGATGGCGACGACTGCCGGAATGCCGAATTTCTGCACGTTTTCGACATGGGCGGCCAAGTTCTCAATGCCTTTTTCCAGCAATTCCAGGTTTTCTTCGGTGTAAGCCTTATCCAGGGCGCGACCTGCCACCACGGTCGGGCCGCCGCCGTGCATCTTCAGGGCGCGGATGGTCGTCACCAGGACGACCGTATTCGGAATCAGGCCGGAGTAGCGGCACTTGATATTAAAGAATTTCTCCATGCCGATGTCGGCCCCGAAGCCGGATTCGGTTATCACGTAGTCGGCCAACTTCAGCGCAATCTGGTCGGCGATGATGGAGCTGTTGCCGTGAGCGATGTTGGCGAACGGCCCGGCATGGACAAAGGCTGGCTGGCCTTCCAGGGTTTGCATCAGGTTGGGCATGATCGCGTCCTTCATCAAGACCGTTACGGCTCCGGCTACACCCAAATCCTCGGCGGTGACCGGCTTGCCGCTCTTGTCCAGGGCCACGATCATCCGGCCAAAGCGCTCGCGCATATCTTTAAGGCTGGTGGTCAGAGCTAGGATGGCCATAATCTCCGAAGCGACGGTAATGTCAAAGCCGCCTGGCCGGGGAACACCGTCCAGCGCGCCGCCCAGGCCCAGCACAATGTTGCGCAGGGCGCGGTCGTTAACATCCAACACCCGGTTCCACTGGATGTTGTAGGGGTCAATATTGAGCCGCTTGATGCCCAACTTGGCCAGTTCCTCGTCGCTCTGGCGGCTTTCATGGTACAGGCGCGCGTCGAGCGCGGCGGCGACCAGATTGTGGGCGGCGGTAATGGCATGAATGTCGCCGGTGAGATGCAGGTTGAAATCCTCCATCGGAATGATCTGGCTGTAACCGCCGCCGGCAGCGCCGCCCTTGATGCCAAAGGTCGGGCCTTGACTGGGCTGGCGGATGCAGATCATGGCTTTTTTGCCGATACGGCCCATTCCCTGGGTCAGACCGACGCTGGTGGTGCTTTTGCCCTCGCCCAGGGGGGTCGGGGTGATGGCAGTCACGTCAACGTACTTGCCCTGGGGCCGGTCGGCAAATCTTTGCAGCACGTCCAGGTGAACTTTAGCTTTGTACTTGCCGTACAGGTCCAGGTCGTCTTCAGTCAGGCCGAGGCTGGCGGCAATTTGAAGGATGGGTTTAACGGTAGCGGCTTGGGCGATTTCGAGATCGCTTGGAACGGACATAGTGGGTTTTCTCCTTTGAAAATAGTAGATGGTAGATGGTAGACAGTAGACAGGGAAAAAATCCTCTGCTACTTTGCTACCTGCTACCTTTTCCTAATTGAGTTGGATGTTACGCATCACGAATCACGTATCATCCTACAGTTTGCTTTTTACCAATTCGTACACTTCATTCGCCAGGGCTTCGTGCCCGGCGAGCAGTTGGTCTAACTCGGCCCGATGCTGGGCCACGAAGGTTTCATCTTTGATTGCACCCAGGTTGATGAGGACGTTCAGGGCTGCGCTTTTCAGGCCGGCCTGGGCGCACAAGACGGCGACGCCGGCATCGCTGACCACATTGGGGTTGCCCATTTCGGCGGTAGGCCGGCACAGATCAATGACCTCGGCGCAAGCATGGGCAGCCGCCAGGGGGACAAGCGTGGCTTTTTTCGAGGCTGCTTGAATGGCGGCAGTCCGGGCCGCTTTTTCTTCGTCCGTGCTCCTGGGTAGGCGATAGGCCGCCATCACCGTCTCGAAGGCGACTACATCCTCCTGAACCATCTCGGTCAGCCGCGCCCGCAGCAGCTCCGCCTGGCGCAAAATCTCCTGCATCTGGGCCTCGACCCCGGCAAATTTTTCCTTGCCGATGGTCAAGTTACAGACCATACTGACCAGGGCCGCGCCCATCGCGCCGACCGTAGCCGCCGCGCCTCCGCCGCCGGGGGTCGGGGCTGCGCTGGCCAACTCATCCAGAAAAGCTTGCATTGTTTGGCTATTCGACATTGAATAATGAACCTCCCACAATCATAAAAAAACTCGTTCTCCAAGGTTGAGCGCGAGCTTTGTTGTTGAGTAAAATCGTTCAATCCATGACCAACAAATCACACCACCGGCTGTTAGAACCCAAATCATACTTCAATTATGAGGAGTAAGCAATTATTTTGACAGTAACTACTCAAACCCAATGTCATTTCGAGGCCGTAGGCCGAGAAATCCCTGGAGGGCCACATAGGCATGAGGGATTTCTCCTTTATGCCCTCTGGGTACTCGGTCGAAATGACATGCCCGAACAGTTACTTGTTTTGGTAAATAAAATGCTCTCTAGGAGTGGGCTGTTACTTATGGCAACTCTTGTTTGCATAGGATCATTTTTCTTTAATAAAGTTAAAATTTTAAGGTTGAACAGGCTGTTTTGACTCCCTATTCATCAAATCCATGATATAATGTAGGACAGATTTCCTATTGTCAGGCAAATATCCGCCCCACGGACTACAACCTATGAACCCACTCGCCGTTGAGTTTGTGAGATATACGCTGCGCCATAACCCCGGCGCCCATGATTTTGCCGCGATTTACGATGCCATGACTCGCGTGGCCTGCGCTCGTTCCTTTCACAATCTCAGCCGCGAAGAACTGGCCTTGATTGGCATCTCTTTTTCGCTTCTGGCTATTGATAAATTGGAGGATCTGGTCATCGAGGCGCAAAAGTCTTCTGTATCAGAAGAGAATATTGATCTGCCAACTTAGTTTGGTAGACAAGGTAGAAAGATAGACAGGCTGGCCGGCAGGCCAGTCTTTTTATTTCCCACTAAATTTACTGCTCAGGCGACTGGTGCTTGATTAAAAAAAGTTCATTAAAAATTCACTGTCCCTTCATCAACCCGGCCTATACTCGTGATATAATAGGAAATATAAATGCCTTAAGTCAGGTTTTAACCCATGCGGATCCTCATTGTCGAAGACGAAGAACGAATTGCCCGATTTCTAAAAAAGGGCCTGGAAGAAGAGAGTTATGCGGTAGACGTTGCCCCCGACGGGGCGGCGGCCCTGGATTGGGTAGCCGGGGCGACTTACGACTTGATTCTGCTCGATGTGATGCTGCCCGGCCTGAACGGTTTCGAGGTCTGCCGGATTCTGCGCCAGCGCGGTGTAGCCACGCCTATCCTCATGCTCACCGCCCGGGATGAAGTGGATGACCGGGTAACCGGCCTGGACGCCGGAGCCGATGATTACCTGCCCAAACCCTTCGCCTTCAAGGAGCTGCTGGCTCGTCTCCGGGCGCTGGCTCGCCGGGCCACGACGGCGGCGACGCCAGACACCGTGTTAAAATTGGCCGATCTCAGCCTGGATACCATCACCCACCGGGCCAAACGAGGCGAGCGGGAAATCGAGCTGACCGCCAAGGAATACGCCCTTCTGGAGTACCTGCTGCGGAATGTGCGCCGCCCGCTCAGCCGCACTCTCATCCGCGAGAGCATCTGGGGATATGACTATTACGGCGCCTCCAACGTCGTTGATGTGTATGTCCGCCATCTACGCCAAAAATTAGAGGCGCATGGCGAGCCGCCCCTCATCCATACCGTGCGCGGCGTGGGCTATAAAGCCGACGAGGCCGAATGAACATCCGTCTGCGCTTGACCCTGTGGTATACAACGGTCTTGATGCTGATCCTGCTTATTTTTGGAACAGCCGTTTACCTGGGCTTGAGCCGCAGCCTGATCACTACATTGGACAGCCATTTGCAGCGGGAGGCCGGACAGCTTATCGGCGGGATGAAATTTGAAGCCGAACATGAGTCCGAAGAGCATGGTGAGGATGAAGAGAAAAAGCCAAGCCAGCAGCTCGAATTAAGATATCGGCCGGAGGAGGGCGTGCTGTGGCGGGTGCTCGACGACCAGAGCCGGCCGCTCATTGACCCCGGTCATCTGGCGGGCGTGTCCATAGATTCGGGGGTGACAACCTCCGGCTACGCCCACTTGGAATATACAACCCTGGCCAACAATACCCCGGTCAGGCTCTACAGTCTCCCTTTTGTGATTGAGGGACAAGGCGCCGGCGTGGTGCAGGTGGCTGAGAGTTACGAGCATATCCAGGAAGTGGGGTATCGGCTGTTAGGGCTGCTGGCCCTGGGTATTCCTTTCACCCTGCTGGCGGCCAGCGCCGGCGGTTGGTTTTTAGCCGGCCGCGCCCTTAACCCCATTGACCGCATCACCCGCGCGGCCCAGCAGATCAGCGCCGACGATCTGCACCAACGGCTTAACCTGAAGCTGCCTAATGACGAGGTCGGCCGGTTAGCCATCACGTTTGACCAGATGCTGGCCCGGTTGGAAGACTCCTTTGAGCGCCAAAAACGTTTTATCGCCGATGCCTCGCATGAGCTGCGCACCCCGTTGACCATCCTCAAAGGGGACGTCGAGGTGACCCTCAACCGGCCTCGCAGCGCCGCCGAATACCGGGAAACGCTGGAAATGGTCAACCAGACGGCTGACCGGCTGACCTCGCTGGTGGAAGAGTTGTTTTTGCTGGCTCGGGCCGATAATCGTCAATACCCCTTGCAGTTCGAAAGCTTCAATTTAGCCGAACTGCTCAGCAACCAGGTGGCCGCTTTGCGGCCGCGCGCAGTAAGCAAAAATCTGACCTTGAGCCTCGACACACCGAACACCCTGACCCTGGTGGCTGATCCGGTCAAATTGGCCCGCCTGTTCCTCAACTTGATTGACAACGCCATCAAATACTCCAATCCCGGCGATACGGTTCGGGTAACTGCTGCTGCTGACAGCGGGCAAGCCCGGATTGAGATAGCCGACACCGGCCCGGGTATTCCTCCCCAACATTTGACCCATCTCTTTGAACGATTCTACCGGGTGGATAAGGCCCGCTCGCGCCGGGCGGCGGCCAACGGCTCTGACACCAGCGGAGCCGGGTTAGGTCTCGCCATTGCCGACTGGCTGGCCAAAGCCCACGGCGGGCGGATTGAGGTGACCAGCCAGGTGGGGCAGGGAACCACCTTCACCGTCTGGCTGCCGCTTGAGCCAGCCACCTGGTATAAAACCCCTTAGGATGATTCCAACGAAATAATTGATTGAGCTGTGTCGTAGGAGTTGCGTGTTCCGTTCACTTCACGCACTACGCAATACGCACCCCGCTTGCCCTCCTTACCGCTGCGCGGAAATTCCTTAAATTGGCCTGATACCACCCATTTATGAAAAATTCGTCATCAAAGGTTCACCAATTTTTCATGGCTGCCGGTTAAACTAAGGGCAGAATTTGAATTTATTCCAAATTGGTCTCGAAAGGAATTGTACCCATGAAACATTTAAGTATCTTGCTGGCCGGCGGACTGACTTTTCTGGTTATCCTGGTGCTGGGCGTCTTCAGCTTTTTGCCTCAGGAAACACCTCCCCAGCCAGCGGTGGTTGTACCGGCCGCCCCGAATACCGCTCAGCTTCAAGCGACCATGGCCGAGCGTGAGGCTTCCTACCAGACGCAGATTGACCAGCTTGCCGGGACGCTGCAAGAGCGACAGACTACCTACCAGCAACAATTGCAGGAGATGAATGCACAGCTCACCGCTGCTCAGAACCAGCTTAACGAACTGAAGGCGCAGGAGCAAAGCCTGCTGGTCCAGGCCGCCCAGCTTGAAACCACCCGGGCTGAGCGGCTGGCCACTTACCAGGGTCAACTGGAGCAGGCCCAACAGCAGTACAGCGCCCGTTACAGCCAGTTACAGGCGCAGCTTCAGGAAGCTCAAACCAATCTGGCCAATGCCAAAGCTCAACTAGGGCAGTAAGCTTAAAAACAGGCCATTATCAGACGATAAAGGAGACCTTTTATGAAACGCAGTGTTAATTTAATTCTCGCTGGTGGTTTGACCACCCTTGTTGCCCTCGTGATCTACGTGCTCGGTCTATCCACCTTCATCACCCCAACCAAGGCTGAACCAAACAGCCCTACCAGCGCTGAGACTGGCTTTTTGGCGAACACAGTCATTGCTCCGGTAAATGTTGAGGCCACGGCCCAGGCCATTCAATATCAAAATCAACAAACCGAAACCCAGGCCATGATCCAGGAGCGCGAAGCGGCCTTGCAGGCGCAAATTGCGCAAAGCCAGCAGGCCATCGCCGAGTTAGATAATTCCTCTCAAGCCCAACTGGCCAAAATGCGGGCTGAAATCGTGGACCTGAAAGCCCAAATTGACCAGACGACGGCCAATCTTCAGGCGGCTCAGACTCACCGGGATGAACTCCAGCAGGCTATTCAAAATGATGATGGGGTTTATCAAGACCAACTGGCCGCTCTGCAGACAAATATGAACCAGGCGGAGAGCCAAATTAAGCAGGAAATGGAAGCCGCTTATGCTCAGTTGCAGATGGCCTATAATGAAATCGCCCAGCGCCAGGCGGCAGCCGCTTCGATTTCTGGCGGCGGTGGGGGAGGCGATTCGCACGACGATCACGACGATAGGGGCGACGATCACGAAGATGACCACGAAGACGATCACGAAGATGACCACGAAGACGATGACTAAAAAACGAAGTGATTTCAGCAAGTTGCGATTGGGAAGATAATGACAATGACAACTCAACAGACGAAATCAAGATTATCTAAATCGCTGGCTAAACAGCCGAGCCAAAACGTGTTAGCGATCCTGGGGCTGGCCGGGTTGGTGACAGGCTGCAATACTGCCTTAGCCCAAAGTAGCAAGATAGAAGCGCCGGTGCCGCAGCAGCCTCTGCCGGCCTTACCCACTCTGATGCCTACCCCGACTCCAGTGGCTGCCCAGCCTGCTCAATTACCTGCGCCGGTTGTTACTCCCTGGCCTACGGCCACACCCTGGCCCACCCCAACTCCCTGGCCCGCCGTAGCCGCCTGGCAGCCAAAACTTGCGCCGCTGCCAACTCTGGCTCCGGTTCCGGTGGTCCAGGTCAGCTTCTCCCAACCGGGAGGCGGCCTGCCGGTCAGTTACTCGCCGCCTGATGGGGTAGACGTTTTTGGCAGCACCCTTCTGCGTTGGACCTATAACGGCGTCCTGGCCCAGGATGAGTTCTTTGACATAAAAATCAAGCCGCTCGGCAGCAATAACTCGGTCTTTGTGGACTGGTCCAAATCGCCTGAATACACCCTCCACCCGTGGAGCGGCTGGCAGCCGGGTCTTTACACCTGGCAAATCGGCATCATCAAAGGCTATTATGAAGGTGAAGCCAAGCATTTTATCGCCGATACCGGCCATGACAGCCAGCCCTTCCTGATCAAATGGCAGGCGAGCGGGGGCGGGGGTGGTGGTGGCGGCAGTAACAACGGTGGCGGTGGAGGTGGCGGTAAGTCGGGCGGATCGTAAAGTAGGCTGAACATTTATCTACTGTTCCGAAATGGAGGACAAATATGTCAAAATATCTCAAACTCATACTAAAGGTTGTGGTCGGGCTTGCGCTCCTGGGCGCTCTCGGCTTTATCGCCATCCAATTTGTGCCCGTTAACATGTCCAACCCCCCGGTAGTAAGCGAACCTAAGTGGGACTCTCCTCAAACCAAGGCCCTGGCAGAACGAGCCTGTTACGACTGCCACAGCAACGAGACCAAGTGGACTTGGTACTCGAAAGTAGCGCCTGTTTCCTGGTACGTAGCTCATGATGTGAATGAAGGCCGGTCTGCCTTGAATTTTTCCGAGTTGGGCTTAAACAAAGGTGAAGGCGGCGAAGGAAAGGAAGGTGAAAGGGGTGAAGAAGGTGAAGCCAGAGAAGGCGGGGAGGGTGTGGAAGTTGATGAGATAACCGAAGTGGTTTCAGAAGGAGAAATGCCTCCGCGCCAATACTTGCTGATGCACCCCGAGGCTCGCCTGACCGACGCCGAAATCAATGCCCTGATCGCCGGCTTGAAAGCGACTTTTGGCCCTGAAGGAGCGATGGTTAAGTAGTTTCTCATCAGTACCTCATAACCTTTAGTAACCCGTTTTCCTCGCACGTAGGAAAACGGGTTATTTTTTATTAAGCTTACAGCTTGCCTACTCAGATAATTAACTGATCCTAAGGAACTTGGGATTATGAAAAAATTATCATCCTTAATTCACTGAAAAATCATGCTAAATGGGTATGATTCGAACATCATCTCAGGAACTTAAATTTTGGTCAGAAATTGGTAAACGTATGACTCCAATAGAAACTCCAACAAATGATTGGCATTGGACGGGTTACTCCTTCAAAGCGATGAACACCCGGGTCCAAACCTGGCTCTTTAGCCAGACAGACAGCCCGGTGCTGCTGGATGTCCAGCGACTGTTTCACAGCTTTGAAAAACGCCTCTCGCGCTTTGACCCCCAGAGTGAGTTGTCACGCCTCAATGCCGATGAAGCTGAAGCATTTCGAGCCAGCCCCATTTTGCTCGATGCCGTCGAAGCGGCTCTCGCCGCCGCCGAGGCGACCCACGGCCTTTACGATCCCACGTTGCTGGCCGTGCTGGAGCAGGCCGGTTATGATCGCAGCTTTGAACAAATAGCCCAGGCGTTGCCGCTGACTGATCTGGCCGGCCCGTTGGCTGCTCCACCTTCCCCTGTGGCCCACCGGCTTTCTAGTCGCCCCTTCACCTTTCGGTCTATCACGATCAACCGGGCCAGGCGAGAGATTTATAAGCCGTGCGGCCTGCGGCTCGACCTGGGTGGTATGGGTAAGGGCTGGACGGTTGATCGCGCTGCCGACCGCTTGCAGGGTTTGGGGCCCTTCCTGGTCAATGCGGGCGGTGATATATTTGCTTACCACTCCCCGCCGGGCCAAAAAGGCTGGGAAATTGATCTGGTTCACCCCCTGAAGCCGGAGGAAAGCATGGCCCGGCTGCTGCTCCACCACCGGGCGCTGGCAACTTCAACCATTGCCAAACGGCGCTGGCGGAGTCAGGGCCAAATCATGCACCATTTGATTGACCCACGCACCGGCCAGCCCGCCCAAACCGATGCCCTCTCCGTCTCGGTGGTAGCTGACCGCACCGTCATGGCTGAAGTCTACGCCAAAGTTGCCTTGATTTTGGGGGTAGAACAGGGAATGGCTTATTTACAGAGCTTGCCGAGCGTTGAGGGATTGATTTTTACCGCCGGGTCAAAGATTCTCCATACCCCTGGCCTGGCGGAGATGTTGGATCGGGTAGAACCGGCCGGATACATCAACTGAGAGGAATTAGCAGTGACGATAAATGTAACCAAAGTAAGCCCAAAACGAAAGCAATACAAGGTAACGGGAACGGCTAAAATCTCGATGGCCGCGCTCAGTCTGCTCAGTTTTATTGGCGGCTGGGATTTGATTGCCCGGCTGGACCAGCAAAAAGAGGCTCAGGCCAGCGGTTTGACGGCCGGTTCCCCGCTGGTCGTTCAACCTGCCCCAATCCCCTGGCCAACCATTGCCCCGCTGGCCAACATTCCACCCATTCCCACCCTGGTTCCCACCTTGACCTTTCAGCCGGCCGGGTTGTCAGCTCCAACCGGGCAGGGGGCCAGCGCCAATCCGGCCACGTTTCAACCCGTTCCTGTTCCGACGCTAGCGCCCCTGCCCACCCTGGCGCCTTTGCCCCCTCTGCCTGCGCCGCCGCCACCCCCACCGTCTCCCTCGTCTGGGGGCGGGAGCAACCGGAGTGGTGGTTCGTAAATCAGTTTTTACATTTTATTTTTGGAGAACTTATCAATGGTTAATCAGTCTGAAATTTCTATGCAATCGAATTCAAAGACTCTGCTGGATGTGTTAATGATCGGTTTGGGGGTATTTGGGGGGGGCGTCCTGGCCCTGCTGGCGCTCTGGCTCTGGCTGAATTATCGCGGCGACCCGGCTCACAGCCTCCTGCCAAGCGTGAGTGCGGCCATAGCGGGCCTGCTGCCGGCTTCCTGGCGGGCTTTGCTGGGCGCTGAAACCCGGATGATGGGACTACCCCTCAGCGGCGATACCAAAGCGTACTGGTATATGGCCCGCGCCGGTGGTATTGTTGGCTATATGCTGTTATGGCTCTCGGTAGTCTGGGGCCTGGCGCTGAGTACTAAAATCACGGAGGGTTTAGTGCCCGCGCCGATTGCCTATGGCTTGCACGAGTTCCTGTCGCTCGGAACGGTTCTTTTTGCCACCGGGCACGCGCTGGTGTTGTTAGGGGATCGTTATATCGGCTTCAATATTTTCCATCTCACTCTCCCTTTTATTGCCCCGTATAAACCCGTCTGGACCGGCCTGGGTACGATTAGCTTGTATCTGAGCGCTATCTTAACAGGCAGTTTTTACCTGCGCAAACAGATAGGCCAAAAGATTTGGCGAAGCTTGCATTACCTTACTTTTGGGGCCTATCTCTTGGTCTTGCTTCATGGGGTAATGGCCGGCAGTGATAGCGGCCTGAGTGTGATGCGGTTGATCTATTTTAGTACCGGTTTGAGCGTCCTCTTCCTGATCTATTACCGGCTCTTTACCCTCAAAGCCAAAGAGGCCAGAGTCGCAAAGCGGTAGTTTCTGGCTGCCCCTGGCAGATTAGATGGTAGTGAATAACGCGGGGACACGGTCGGCCATGTCCCCGCATTTGGTTTTCATGCATCCTCTTTATACTGAGCCGAATGTAACTTTCTAAATTGTGGGGTGAGCATCCTCAGATGCGACTTCCGTTCGGCATTTAAGGATGTCTCACTCCTCTTTGTTTAGTTTTTTTATTTTCGGCTCTGTAACAGACGATACATTTCAGAAAAGCCCCTCTTGTGTTCGCGAAGAAAAGGGAAAATGAATATAATTAGTTCGATGACTGCAAAACGGCAGCGATCAAGCCATCGTCGCTGTTAACCTCGTCCGGCTTGTCGGACGACCAAGACGGAGGCCGCCTATCACACCTGAAAACAAAGAGTCCCTCCAACCGAACACATTCCCGTTAGACTGGCTTGTCTCTAATTTACGCTGGATTTGGCTGTTGCTCATGGCCCTCTTCGTCATGGGCGAGAATTTGCTCAGTAGTGAGCCTTCCTCCAATTTTACCCGGCTCCTCATTCTCGTAGGGGTAGGAGCGGTGCTGAACGCCAGCTATGCCGGTCTGTTATGGGCCAAATTCTTTCCCAACTGGCTGGCTATTATCGCTGCCATCCTGGACGCTGTTCTGGCCATCGGTTTGATGGTGATGCTGCCTCAGCGGGCCCAGTTGTTGTTACCGATCATGCTGGTGCCGGTGATGCTGGCCGGTCTGCGCTGGAATGGTGAGGCGGGCCTATTAATGGCTTTACCCCTTGCCTTAAGTTACGGTGTGCCGTTGGTGCCGCTGCTCAGCGATAATATAGATCGGGTTAGAGTGGTTAACACCCTACTAACAGCCGCCGCCAATGCCATTGTTCTGTTTATTGCCGGCGGATTGCCCGGTCCCTTTCTGCGCATGCATGTTGATTTGGCAGCTCAAGCCGACGAAACCGAGATTAAAAGCCTGCGCATCGCCAATGAACGGGGCAAACTCATCTCGGAGATGGCGCTGACCCTCGGCTCGACTCTCAATTATCGCAAGGTTTTGCGGACCATGATTGACCTGGCCTTTTCGGCTATGGCTGAGGTGGGTACCAGAGATGAGTCGACGATTGCGATGGTGCTGCTCTTTGAGGGGGATAGCGAAAATGGGGCAGAACGGTTAACCGTTGCCGCCGGCCGCAATATCGGCCGCGCCGACGAAGGCCGGCGCGTGAGCAGCGAAGAAGGGGTAATTGGCCGGACGATTCGCACGGCTGAAGCGACCGTCACCAACAATGCTCAGAAGGACCGGGTCTTGACCACCTTTGCTTCTACCCCCGGCTGCCGCTCGGCTATCTGCGCGCCGCTGCGGGCGGGCCTCAATACCTATGGGGTGGTCCTCTTTTGCAGCACCGAACCCAATTTCTATAACGAAGAACACAAACAACTCTTGACCACCTTCTGCAGCCAGGCCATCATCACCCTGCAAAATGCCCAACTCTTTGAAGACCTGCAGCGTGAGCAGCAGAAGATTCTGGAAAAAGAAGCTGAAGCCCGGCGGAAATTGGCCCGCGACCTGCACGACGGTCCTACCCAATCCATTGCGGCTATTGCCATGCGGCTCAACTTTATCAAGATGGTGCTGCAAAAAGAGGATGTGTCCAAAGCCTACGAAGAGATCGTCAAGGTTGAAGAAATTGCGCAGCGGACTACTCAAGAGATCAGAACGATGCTCTTTGCCATGCGCCCGGTGATTCTGGAAACACAGGGCATACTGCCGGCCCTGCTGCAATATGCCGAACGTTTAAACGCTACCGAATCCTTTAAGGTCAGCGTTAATAATCGCGGTTACAACGGCCAGCTCAACAATGAAGCTGAAGGTGTTGTCTTTGCGATTGTCGAAGAAGCGGTCGGCAACGCCAAAAAACATGCCCAGGCCACCGAGATCAGGATTAATTTGATCACCGGCAAAAATAACCTGATTGTTGAAATTAAAGACAACGGCGTGGGTTTTGATGTCGAGCAAACCAAGTCAACCTATGACCAGCGCACCAGCCTGGGACTGATTAACCTGGAAGAGCGGACACAGCTTATCGGTGGGGTTTGTACCATTGAGTCAGCGCGGGGACGCGGTACGACGATCCGGGTTGAAATACCCTACACGGCTGCTATTGAAATAACCCCATGAGCGAACAGGGACAATTAATCGCCTGGGCGGTCTTGTCTTTGGCGCTGCCGGTAGGCTGGGCCTGGCGACAAAGCCGGCTGGCCAAAGCCGGAACTGAGCCGGGTCTGGCCGAGCAGTGGTTGAATTCCGCTGCTCGATTTTTTTATGGGGTGGGCTTGCCTTACCTGGCGCTGATTACCGGGGCGGTGGCGCCTCGATTTTTAGGTTTAAAGGGCCTGGAAAATCTGGCCGCGCTGCCCTGGAGGGGTGATGTTGCCACCTGGTTTATTGATCTGCAAAAGGCAGCAGCGCTCATCCTGTTAGAATGTCTGGCCGATAGTGGGGCTATGATCAAGGCGGGCCTGGCAGCGCTGCTGCTTCTGGCGGGCATCCGGCTGGGGCTGGCCCGGCTTAGCCTGGCGCTGCCCGTTTCAACCTCCTCCATCGGGGAAATCGTTTTCGAGGGCTTGCATTGGGCCTTTTATCGGGCAATTTTTTGGATCGTGACCGGTGATTTATATCTGGGCGTCGTCTGGGGGACTGTTTGGACTCTAGGGGAGTGGACGCTCGTTGCCTGGGTGCAGCCGGAGGGACCGCTTCAAAAGCCACAATTGTTAATGAAGGCCATGATTTTAATAGTAACCTCCACTCTCTTCTTCTACGTCCCCAATCTATGGCTGCTCTGGCCGCTGCAAGGGATGATGGTGGTTCTGCTGACCCTTCCTTACCCGGCCAGTCCTGAATTTAAAAAACAAATTTCCGTATGAAAGAGGGACCGGGAATTAAAGGGTTGCCTCTAACTTGTCGGGTATTACGTTTCACGCTTCATTATCTATACAAATTTAACGGAGAGAATTTATGGAATTAACCCGCGCCAGCGGTATTTTATTACATCCGACTTCCTTCCCCGGCCCGTATGGCATTGGCGATTTGGGGCAGGCCGCTTTTGATTTCGTTGACTTTTTGGTCAAGGCCAAACAATCGTTATGGCAGGTGCTCCCCCTGGGGCCAACCGGCTATGGCGACTCGCCTTATGCCTCATTTTCCTCTTTTGCCGGGAATCCACTGCTCATCAACCTGGATAAACTGGTTGAGGTCGGTGATTTGAGCGGGGACGATCTGGCGGATATACCTGCTTTCCCCATTGACCAGATTGACTTTGGCTGGGTCATTCAATGGAAAGTTCCGCTGCTGGAAAAAGCGGCCCGAAATTTTTTAGCCAGCACCAGCGCCGAGCGCCAGGCCGACTTTGAGGCGTTCTGTGTTGAGCAGGCCGGCTGGCTGGACGATTTCGCCTTGTTCATGGCGGTCAAAGATCATTTCGATCAGCGGGCCAAGGCTGAAGATGTTTTTGGAGCAATGTGGAGCAACTACTGGGATAAGGATATTGCCCTCCGCCGGCCCGCTGCGGTCAAACGCTGGCGGCAGGAACAGGCGGGGGCGATTGCCGTTAAAAAAGTGCTGCAATACTACTTCTTCCAACAGTGGGGTGCAGTCAAGCGTTACGCCAACGAGCGTGACATCCAGATTATTGGCGACATCCCCATCTTTGTTGCCCCTGACAGCGTGGATGTCTGGGCCAATCGGGAGCTTTTTTTTCTGGATAAAGAAGGCCAACCGACCGCCGTCGCCGGGGTTCCGCCCGACTACTTCAGCCCGACCGGCCAATTGTGGGGCAATCCGCTTTACAACTGGAAAAAGATGGCCGCTCAGAATTACCGCTGGTGGATCGAGCGCATCAGGACCACCCTGCGCCTGGTTGATATTATCCGGATTGACCATTTCCGGGGATTTGAAGCTTATTGGCGAGTGCCCTACGGCGAAGAAACGGCGATCAATGGCAAGTGGATCAAAGCGCCGGGGCTGGAGCTGTTTGAAACGGTCGAAAAAGAGCTGGGCACACTGCCCATCCTGGCCGAAGATTTGGGCGTCATCACCCCGGAGGTCGAGGCCCTGCGCGACCATTTTAAATTCCCCGGCATGAAGATTCTGCAATTTGCCTTTGACAGCAAAGAGGCCGGCGGCCTCGACGCGACCAACAAGTTTCTGCCCCACAATCATGGGCGCAATGCCGTGGTCTACACCGGCACCCACGATAACGACACGACCAAGGGCTGGTATCGCGAGCGCGCCCCCGAAGAAAAGGATTTGGTCCGGCGCTATCTGGCCCGGCCCGACGACGATATCGTCTGGGATTTCATCCGGCTGGCCCTGGCCTCGGTGGCCCGGTTTGCCATTGTCCCCTTTCAGGATGTGCTCAATCTGGATAACGACGCTCGCATGAACACACCCTCGGTGCTGGGCGGCAATTGGGCCTGGCGGTATCGCCCCGAAGCGCTGAATGAGTGGGTGGCGGGCCGGCTGGCGGCCCTGGTGGATTTATACGGGCGAGACCCGGAACTGTGGAAGAAGAAGGCCAGGGCTGAAGCCGAGGCTAAGGTGAAGGCTGAGGCTGGGGCGAAGGCTAAGTAAAAAGAGACCTCAGGGTTCCAAAAACCCTGAGGTCTTATTTTTGTAAGGTGACTTCAGTTCGGACTTGCGCCAAATATCATCCTGACGCGAAGCGGGCGTAAGCCCGTATCGAAGGATGATTTTGGCTCACCGTGTCATCTGGACTTCTTTGACCACTGCCGCGAGCCGGCTGATGCCCTCGTTTATTTCCTCCGGGCTGAGGGCGCAGTAGGGCAGGCGCAGGAAGCGCTCGCCGCCGCCGCCGGGGAAGAAGGCTTGCCCATCAGCCAGATTCAAGTTGTGGGCTTTGGCTTGCTCACGCACCTGGACGGTGCTGGTCCCTGCCGGCAGCGTCACCGACAGGAAAAAGCCGCCGTCGGGCCGGGTCGTCTCGGCGTCGGGCAGATGTTTGTCCAGGGCGTCCAGACAGGCTTGGAGGCGCGGGGCATAGAGCGCCTTCAAGCGTTCAACCTGGGCGGGTAGCCGGCCGCCGTTGCAGTACTCATAGACAATGCCGTGCGAGAGCAGCGACGGGGTAATGTAGGTATCCTCGGCAATTTTGGAGATTTTCTTGAGCAAGTCTGCCGGGCCGTAAAGGATGCCCACCCGCGGGCCAGGCCCAATCAACTTGCTGAACGAAAGCATGTGCAGAGTCATCGCCGGATTCAACTCATACAGCGAAGGCTGCTGCTTGCCACGGAAGCGCAGCGGGCGATAGGGCGCGTCCTCAACCAGCCAAAAACCGTGCCGGTTGGCCAGTTCGGCCAGCTTTTGCCGTTTTTCCAGCGAGCAGGTCGCCCCAGCCGGGTTTTGAAAATCGGGGATGAGATAAAAGAACTTGGGCGCTCGCTCTTTGAGCGCCGCTTCCAATGCTTCGATGTTGGGGCCGTCGGCCTCCAGGGGGATGCCCACCACTTTGGCCCCATGCCGCCGCAGCATGGTCAAGGTGCGGTCGTAGGTCGGCGATTCGGTGAAGACAACATCGCCGGGTTGGATAAAATGGAAGCACAAGAATTCGATGATTTGCAGCGAGCCGTTGGAAGTGAGTACCTGATCTACGGGCACACCTTGCCACTCGGCCAGCCACTCCCGCAGCGGCAAAAAGCCGTAGGCTTGGCCGTACTGCAAAATCGTTGTGCCGTATTTTTCCAGCGCAGTCTTTGAGGCGGCGACCATCTCTGCTATCGGGAAGGACTCGGTGGCGGGGACGCCACGGGTAAAATTGATAACGGGCTTGTCGGACATAAATCTATCTCCTGATTTAAAGAAAGGAACTCTTGGGAACTCGAAGGAACTGAGAATAACATGGAATAAGGTGATTGTCAATCGTTCAAATTGCTTGACACTTCCTTGTATCTGGGCTAAACTCAAGGTGTGATTTCTCTGGGGTTAAGAGATAACCAACAGGCGGTAAGGAAGGACTCTGGTTTTGGAACGAGCCACGATCAGCCAGGCCATGCAGGATTACCTGAAGGCAATTTATAAGTTACAGGAACGGAGCGAACAGGTTCCGACCTCTGCCCTGGCTGAGCTGCTGGGGGTTGCGCCGGCCTCGGTCACTAATATGTGCAAAAAATTGGCCGAGCTGCACCTGGTTGAATACGAGCCGTATCAGGGGGTCAAATTTACACCTGCTGGCAAAAAGTTGGCCCTGGAAATTGTGCGCCACCACCGCTTGATCGAGCTGTATCTGGCCGAAGCTTTGAATGTACCCTGGGACCGGGTCCATGAAGAGGCTGAAAAACTGGAACATGTGATTAGCGAAGATTTAGAAGATCGGATGGCGGCGGCGCTGGGCAATCCCTTGTTCGACCCGCACGGTGCGCCGATTCCCAGCCGGGCCGGGGCCATTTCCGAGCAGCCCAGTGGTCGCCTGGTAGATATGCGCGTCGGCGACCGGCTGATTGTGGTTGAGGTGGACGATGATGATCCGGAGATGCTTCGTTACCTGGGGAGCATGGGACTTTACCCTGGCACAGAGCTTTTGCTCCTGTCCCACGCGCCTTTTGACGGCCCCTTGACTCTCTGCATTGGCGACACCCAGCACAACCTGGGCTACCAGGCCGCCAAGTCTATTTTGGTGGCGCTGCAAGATAAATAACCATCATCGGGATTAAGGTGACAGGCACTTATCGGGCTAAGAATTAAGCCTATTTGAACGAAGAGTGCCTGTCACCTGGTTTTTCCTTGTTTCCGATAGAGTCTAATGAACTGCCAAGGAGGAACTTTGAGCCATGACTGATTTGAAGGCAATCTATTTGGTCGTTTCCGGGGCCAGTGCGGCCCGCTGCGTGCCCGATTTATTAAAAGCCCTCACCGAATTTGGCCTGCCGGTCTACACCCTGTTGACCGGCAGCGCCCACGATATCATCAGTCCCTACAACCTGGCCGACCAGCAAGGCCACCAATTGGTTAGTAGCTACTTTAACCCAGCCCTGTTGAACGGCCGCGAGCCAGGCCTGACCCTCGTCGCACCGGCCACTTTTAATACCATCAGCAAAATCAGCCAGGGCATTGCCGACACCCTGCCCCATTCGTTGGTCGCTGAGGCCATTGGGGCCGGCTGGCCGGTTATCGTCGTCCCGGCCATGAACCCTTTCCTGGCCAACCATCCCCTGGCCCGCAAAAGCCTTCAAACCCTGCAAGAGTGGGGTCTTACCGTGTTGGAATCCCACATGGAAAATGATTTACTGATGATGGCCTCCATTGAAGAAATCATAACAGCCGTTAAAACGGCCCTAAAATAATTGTGAATTATGAAAGATGAACTGTGAATTGTGAACGAAAGAAATTATTCTTTCATCATTCACAATTAATAATTCACTATTCACAATTAAGGAGTTTGTCTTGACCCACTTACCCATTGCCCACATGACCCTTTACAAGCATGGCGTTGGCTACTTTCGGCGGCGCGGGGCGGTAGAGGGAGAAGCCATCAAGTTGACCTTTCGCCGCGAGGAGATGGACGACCTGCTCAAAAGCCTGACGGTGATTGACTATGGTGCTGGCCAGGTCCGCGGGGTGGATTACGAAACACCTCAAAGCCAGGCCGAGCGGCTGGCCGGCAACTCGATTGTGCTTGACGATACGCGCAGCCTGCGGGACTTACTGGTCGCCCTACGCGGGCGTCAGGTGCAGCTTTTGGGCAGCGATGGCAGCGTCGAAACGGGCATTTTGGTCGGCCTGGACGAGGTTGAGGACAAGCCTCTAGAGCAGTCGGTTGTGTCTATTTTGCGGGAAGGCACGGAAACGGTCGCCGTGCTGCCGCTCAACCGGATTGCCGGGGTGGAGCTACGCGACGAAACCGCTGCCGCCGATCTGCGTTTCTTTTTACAGACCGCTCTGGGCCAGGAAACTCACCGCTCGATCAATATTCGCCTCAGTCCCGGCAGCCACGATCTGGAGGTCAGTTACATTGCCCCGGCCCCGACCTGGCGGGTAAGTTACCGCCTGGTAATGGATGCCACGGCTGAGGCTGAGGCTAAGGCTGAGGCTAAGACAAAAACTTTGCTGCAAGGCTGGGGTATTTTTGACAACCGGCTGGAGGAAGATTTGACCGATATTTCGCTCTCCCTCACCGCCGGGATGCCAATCTCTTTTGTCTATGACCTGTACACGCCGCACACGCCGGAGCGCCCGGTCGTGCAGGATGAGAATCGGGTCGCGGCTGCGCCGGTCATGTTTGAGCGGGCTTTGGCGGAAGATCTGGCGATCGCAGCGGGCGCGCCTCCGCCAGCGCCTGCCGCAGCTCCCGGCCGGCTTATGACTAAAATGGTTGCACCCCCGCGAGCCGCTTTTGCCGAGTCGGCGGCTGCCTCCGTGACCAGTGCGGCTACCGGCCAGGCGATGGGCGAGTTGTTTCAGTACAACGTCAGCGTGCCGGTAACGGTGGGACGCGGACAGTCGGCCATGGTGCCGATTGTCAGCAGCAGTTTGAAGTGCAAAAAGGATCTAATTTACAACGGCGCTAAAATGCCGACCCATCCTGTGGCGACCCTACGCTTCAACAATGAAACCGGCCTGACCCTGGAGCGCGGCCCGGTCACGGTGCTGGAAAACGGGGAGTATGTCGGCGAGGCGGTGCTGCCCTTCACCGCCGACGGGGCGGAGACGGTCATCTCCTATGCCGTTGAGTTGGGGCTTCATGTGAAAGAAGAGATCAAAACAGAGAGCCAACTGCAATCGCTGTGGATCAAAGAGGGCTATTTGCTGCAAAACTACTATGACATCCGCCGGACGATCTACCGCCTGGATAATCGCACCGCCCAGGCTAAAAAGGTCTTGATCGAACACAGCCTCAGCGACTACGTTATTTTCGACACTCCGGCCCCGGCGGAAAAGACCCTCGACACCCATCGCTACCAGGTTGACATCCCGGTCGGTAAAGTGGCCGAATTTACCGTGCAGGAGCGTTACCTGCGGACGCGCCGCGAGGAACTGCACAACCTGTCTTACCAGGGCTTGCAGCGCTATTTTGCAGACAAGCTGCTGGACCAAAAAGCTTATGAGGGCTTAAAAGCGCTGCTCGATGCATGGGCAGAGATTGCCCGCCTGGAGAAAGCCGTCGCCGACCAGGAGCAGCAGCGGGGTAAAATTTACAAAACCCAGGAGCAGGCCCAGAAAAATATGGCGGTGCTGTCTAATGCCGGGGAAGAGGGCAAACTGCGCGGGCGCTACGTCAAGCAGTTGACCGAGAGCGAAGAACAACTGGCCGAAATTGAGCGGGCGGTGGCCCGCCTCCAGGCCGACATTGAACAGAAGAAAACCCGTCTTGAGCAGATGATCGCCGCCCTGGCTTCAGCTCAATAAAGGTTGAAAGCCGCGCCAGTGGGCCAGCATTTCCTGCAGGCCCTGCTCTAAATTGAACTGCGGCTGAAAGCCTAACCCCATCAATTTACTCGAGTCAATCTCAAAGCTTACCGCGGTCAGAATATCCTGGTCGGTATACCGCACCGATGCACCCGGCGCCAGCATCTGTAAAGCCAGGACAATTTCGTTGACGGTGGGGTTCATCGTGACCGCATTGATGATCTGCCCTTCGGTGCGGGCATCGGCCAGGGCCAGCCGCAGGGCGGCGGAGGCGTCGCGCACGTGAATCAGCGGGCGAACCTGGTCGCCGCTGCCGTGAACAACCATCGGCTTCCCCACCCCAACCAGGTAGGTGAGCTGGCCGGCCACGGCGTCGAAGCGCATCGCTGGAGCGTAACCAAAGGTGGTGCCCAGGCGCAAAACAGTCACACGCAGCCCACGCTGACCCCCTTGCAGCACTTCCTCCTCACCCCGGTGTTTGGCAATGGCATACGGCCCGATGGGATGGCAGGTGTCGCCCTCGCGGAACGGTCCGCCCGGCCCGTAGACGCTAGAGGAACTGGCGTAAACCAACTGCGAAACGCCGCTGTTGACCGCTGTATCCACCACTGCCGCCGTGCCCCAGTGATTGACCTGTTCCGTCCACTCGGGGTGGTCAAAACTGAGAGGGGTTCGCACCAGCGCTGCCAGGTGAAACACGGTACTAACGCCGCGCATCGCCCGTTCGAGGTTGAGCCGGTCCAGAATATCCCCGTTGACAAATTCAAAGCGGCCCTCGGCGGGCAGGTCCATTAAACCACAGAAATGCTGCCGGTGCAGATTGTCATAAATGCGGATTGTCCAGCCGGTTAAGGCCGGGTCGGCGGCCAGGTCACGAATCAGTTGTGAGCCGATATAGCCGGCTCCGCCGGTTACCAAAATAATACCGGATGGGGTGGTCATAAATTTTCTCCTATCGGCGGGTCAGTCCCAGGTGCAGCCCGCATTCTACTTTATCCAGCCCGGCCCAACGCCCGGCCCGCTCATTCTCGCCGGCATGAACCGGGCGGGTGCAGGGCGCGCAGCCCACACTCACGTAGCCCCAGGCCAGGAGAGGATGAACCGGTAGCTGATACTGGTCAATATAAGCCCAAACTTCTTTTTTGGTCCAATTGAGTAAAGGGTGAATCTTGAGCGGTCCGTTCGCCTCTGGTTCAAGAATACGCAGGTTGTTACGATGTTCGGTCTGATCGTGCCGGACGCCGCTAATCCAGGCCTGCAAGCCAGCCGTGGCCCGCTGCATCGGTTCAACTTTATTGATGTAACAGCACAAATCAGGGTCGCGGCGATACAACCCCTCGCCGAAACGGGCCAGTAGTTCGCTTTTTTCCACGGCAGCGCGGACGACGACGATGTTGAGTTTCAGACGGGCCTGCAACTCGTCACGAAATTGGAGGGTTTCGGGAAAATGAAAGCCGGTATCGAGAAAAATGACCGGCATAGCCGGACAAACCTGCGAGATTAAATGCAGCAGGGGCAGGCTCTGGGTTTGAAAAGAGGAACTGGCGGCGATATGCGGGGCAAATGTGTTCCAGGCCCACTCCAAAATTTCTGCCGGGGGGAGGCGCTCAAAGCGATCATTCAAGTCCGGGATGTCCAAATCTGGCACGGTAGGGAAGTCTCCTGTGTGACGAAGAAGCAAGAGGAAATGAGGCGAATCTCTACTTAGGCAACTCCAAGAAAGTAATTATCCAAAGTCCGTGATACGTAATGCGTGATGCGTGATGGTATCCAGGCAAGATTTCTTACGCATCACGTATCACGCATCAAGCCGGTGAGAATAATTGGATGATTTAAATCTTGGAACTGCCTTATTCGATAAGTACTGTAAATTTTACCCACTCCTCACCGGTCGTCAAACGAAGCCGCCGGCCATCGGTGGGGCGGTAAAGGCCAACCCGCAGTTGGTACTGCCCCGGCGCAGTCTGCGATGGCAGCCACAAGCCGTACCGATCAACGATGGTTTCGCCGACCGCCCAGGTGGTTGTTGGGCGAGTCCACAGCACCGGTTGGCCGTCGGCCTGGGCAGCAAGCTGGCCGTCTTGACCCACCAAATGAATGAAAACGTGGTAATCTTCGTCGAACGCAGCCTGGGTTTGCCAGTGCAATTCGATGGGCAGAACTGTGTTGGCCGGAGCCTGGGGTGGATAGGCCACCTCAATCAAGGTAAGCTGCTGTTCAAATTCGGCCTTAAGGGGGGGCAAATTTGTCGCTAAATTGGCCGGAAAGGCGAACAGGGCTAGCCGCTGGCCGGCAAAATCATCGTTGCGGGCGCGGAAACCTGCCCGCATCAACATCTGTTCGACGGCGCTTTCTTCCGGCGGGATGCCGTTGGGCAGCCACCAAACCTGCGGGTGCGCCGCCATCGTTTCGTTGAGGCGCCGAGTTACCTCACCCGGTAAGGGAAAGCCACTGCTTTGCAAGCCCAATACCGGGGCGCGGCCTTTATACAACTCGGCGAAGGGTATGGCGATTTCCGGGTCATTGGTAATGACGGCATCGCCGGGCCGGACGCCCTCATTCAAGGCGGTGACTGCTTGGGTCAACGGTTGAGCCGGCAGGGAGTGAGTGTGAGCCAACAGAAAAGCCGTTGCTCCAAGCGTAGATAGGACACAGATCAGCGGAAGTGTCTGCCCTAAAAAAGTCTTAAATCCGCTCGATCCGTCCAATCCGCGTCCTGTTTTTTCTGCCCGATTCGCCATTCGCTCACCGGCTAACTCCTGGACGCGCAGATTGAACGCTGCCAGGATCATATTGAGCACCAGCACGACCAAGAGCCAGCCGTTCACCTGTCCCTGCCAGGCCCAGGCTACATCGAGCGAGTCGAGGTTGATGAATTTCCAGGCCCCGACAAAAGGCGAATAGCGCGGGTCGAAAAAAGTCCGCGGATCAAATAGGGGCAGGCCAGCGTCGAGCAGCGAGTTCTGGAAAGGGCTAAAATCAATGGCCACGCTGAGGAGTTGGGGGATGAGGCCGAGGACAGCCAGGGCGAGGTAGATAAGGCGAAGCAGCGAAGAGGCGAAGCGGCGATCCTTATCTGGAAGCCGGCGAGACGAAGAAATGCTCTTCACCTCTTCGCCTCCCGTGTCCTCGCCTCTTCGCCTCTGAGGAAAGGCTTGGACTACCACCGGAGCCAGAAAGATGGCCCAAAACGGCAGAGTCGGAACCATAAAGCGCGGTCCCCAGGCGTAGCCGCCGTGCCACATGAACCACTTGCCATACAGAAACAGGTGAATCAGGATAACGCTTAAAGCAGTAATGGCTTCAGCCCGGTAGCGGCGAAAAAAGGGCCAAAATCCGGCCAGGCTCAGGAGAAAAATGGGACAGTACAGAAATAAACCCCGCCCGGGACTGAAGAGTTGACCGGCCAGCCCTTGCCAAAGGATGCCGCTGAAGGTTTCGTTGGGCAGGTAGCCGGTGTTGAACGGATCGCCATAGCGGGAGAGGTTGAAGGTAATGAGAGCCAGTCCAACGACCAGAAGCGGGGCGCTGAAGGCTAAAACCGGGAGCCAGGGAGTGGGGGTCAGGGGCCAGGATTTAAATTGGGAAGATACTGATCCCCGACCCCTGACCCCTGACCCCAAATAGTATAGTAGCAATAACCCAAATACCGGCACAAACAGCGCCTCGGCGTAGCGGGTAGCGACGTTCCAGCCGAGGTAAAGACCGGCGAGAAAGGGGTAGAGGAGAGCAGGGGGGTGGGGGAACGAGGGAGCAGAGGAGAAACTCGCTTCATCCCTGCTCCTCTGCCCCTCTGCCCCCCTGCTGAATTTTAGTAAGCTGTAGGCTGCGGCCAACAAGAGGAACCCGGAAAACGGGTCGCTGAAAAGAGATTTGGCGTAGGGCCAGGCCAGGGTGGTCAAGCCGAAGGTGAGGGCGACTATCAGGCCGGTTCGCCGGGTAAGGCCCAGCGCTTGCAGATAGGCCGACAGCAGGACTGCGGTCAGGGCGGTGATAAGGGCATTGAAAAGCAAACTCGCGCCCACCGTGCCCCACCAGGGTACGACCAGTCCGAGCCAGGTCAGCGGCAGCAGGCCAATGGGTACGCCGATACCTTTGCGCGAGTAGAGCAGCCCATCCAGGCCAAAGGTGCCCTGCTGCAACTCCATCCAACGGATTTGCTCGATGTCCAGCGCGCTCCGCCGGATTATGCTTTCCGCGGTGGAGAACATAGCCAGCCCATCGCTGGAATTGATGCGCGGGGTATAGCTGAGGAGGTAGACCGAGAAAAGGAAGAGGAAAAGAGCCAGGTGAGGAGCGTGAGGCGTAGGGCGTGGGGCGTCAGGAGTGTTGAGCTTCATGAGTGTCATTGGACCTGTGGCTCAGTTAGGGCGGCCGTTATGGGTTGAATTAAGGTGGGGTAGGGCCAGATGCAGGGTGTGGAGGGAGAGCAGAATAAACTCAAGCCGGGTGGGGCCAAATTCGGCCAGGTTGTTGGCACATTCCTGGAGAATATCGCTCAAAGGTGGAGCAGGTTCGGCCCGGAGCACTTGGCAAATCATCTCCTTGAGCAAGGTTGTTCCCTGGGCCAGGTCATCCTGGGCAAAGTTTTCGGCGCAGCGGCCGGCCAGGAAGGTCAGATTATTACCGCCAGTCTGTTTGGCGAGTTTTTGTAGGGCCAGCATCGCCTGAGCAGTCGCAGTAGGAGGATTGGCCTGAACCAAACGCCACTGCTGCATGTAATAACGTTCGTCCCCGGCTAGGCGGGCCAGGGCCAGGCCAATTTCCGCCCGGAGTGTTTCTACCTGGGTTTGGCGCAGCAACGCAAAGAGTTCGCCGGTAGCTTCGGCGGCGCGTAATTTGCCCAGGGCGGAAGCGTAGGCAATGCGCAGGACCTGATTTGGCTCATTTCTAAACTTGTCCAGGAAATGGGGAATGCTGGCGGTGTCGCCGAGCCGGGCCAGGGCGCGGGCGCTGTCTGCTTCGATGAGATGATAGCCTGAAAAGAGCAGTTTTCGCAGGGCGGGGATCGCTTTAGGATCGCCCAGCCGGCCCAACGAGTGGATGATCATAAAGGTCAGTTCTGACTCACCTTCGTTAAGTAGAGCGATGAGCGCATCCACTAACTCAGGTTCCGGCGGCATCCGGCCAATCGAGTGGATGGCTTCAAACCGCACATTGAAACTGGGATCTCTCAACGCCTCGATCAGTTCGCGGGTGCTGAGTGGGTTCTTGGCGTCGCCCATACGCTCGGTAGTGGCAATGCGGGTCATCTCATCGCCGGCAAAATTATATTGAATCAGCGACTCCAAGGCCCGGATGGGATTGCCGCGCACAAACATACCGGCAAAACGGCGAAACGAGGTTGCCTCGTCGCTGCGCAACTGGGTGACGGCAACCAGCCCCACCGCTAAAAAGGCAAAACTGAGCAGAAACAGGGGTGTGTACGAGTCGAAGGTGAAAATGAAAAAATCAGCCCTGATGCCTTGAGCCAACTCTAGCACCTGGCCCGCCAGCAGCGGCGCCAGCCCGCCGACGATGCTGTACCAGGCGTAGTAAATCGCCGTATAAGCCGTTTTCTTTTCGGCGGGCATGGCGTTGACAAAAAGGTAGCGCAACCAGCTAATCTGCCAGGCCAGGGTTCCCATTCCGGCGATAAAGGCAATCACCATCCCCACCGGGGAACTGAAAGGGCTGTGGCGCGGCATCAAGAACCAGGCCAGCGGCAGCAGTAACATCAGGTCAATGCTAAACTGCATCACCGGCTTGCTGCCGTAGCGGTCGGCGGCCCAGCCCCACAGATAGGATGACAGCAGCGCGCCGGCATACGTGCCGATACTTTGTAAAACAATTTCGCTGTCATTCAGCCCAACCTCTTCTTTCATAAAAAGCGGGACGAAGGAAATCACCGCCGTGCTGCCAATTGTAGCGAGTCCCAGGGCGCTCAAAAAAAAGAGAAAATCCCGGTCGCGCAGGGCCTCGCGCATGCCGCTCAAATGACTTGAGTCGGGGGCTTGATGCCGGATCGGCGCACCGCCGGGAACGTAGGCAAACGCCCAGACTGCCACCAGGCCCAGGCCAATACCAACCGCCATCAAAACCAGGTACCGGTTCAGCCCAGTACCCCAGCCGATAACATAACTGGCTACTATGGTGGCGATGATGCTGGCCAGCGTGGCCGTGATATTGTTGACGGCCCCAAATTTGCCCTGGATGGAGGCGGGAATCGCTTCTTTCCGCCAGGGATAGCCGCCAACTTCAGCAATGGCCCGGCACATGCCAAAAACAAAAATGATCGCTGTTACCCACAGAAAAGTGTATTCCGGGCCAAAACGCAGCACAAAAGCAGGGGTCAGCAGCAGCAGGGCGAAGACGAATTTGCGGATGCCCCAAAAAGCAACATAGACTCGTTTGTAGCCTAAACGGGCCACGCCGGGCGCGATGAACGGGGCCACAATGCCGCAAAACGGAATGAGCGATAAGAGAAAGCCGATCTGGCCTTCGTTCAGCCCCAGGTCGTGCAGAAAAAGCAGGAAAACCGTTCCGGCGAAAGTAAGGATACAAAACGCCGCGTTGAACGCCTCGGCGGTCAAGAGCCAGGGCAGGCGGCGGATTTTTTCGACGTCGGTGAGGGGAGTCATAAAGAAATATTGGTCTACTTGGTGCCTATGGTAGCACTTCCAGACCCATTTGCTGAAAATGATGATCAAAGGCAAAGATACGCCGCGTGCCCAAACGCCGGGCAACAGCCAATACGGAACAATCGGTATAGCTCCAGGCTTTATCGTGATAATGCTCAAAAATTTCCCAGGTCGTCTGTTTATCCAGGTCGTTCAAAAGTACCGGATAAAAGGCTTTGCTGGCTTTCAATTGGCGGCCAAAGGCAATGGCATAAGCCGGCCCCAGGCGAGCTTTAGTTAAATTCATCGTTTCGACAAAGACCAACTCCGTCAAAATCGGCTTGACCCGCCCGGCCAGCGACTTAAAATAAGCCACCGCCCTGGCATGATTGTTGTCTCTGGCGTAGTTAAGGGCGTGCAAGGCGCTAGTATCAATTAAGATGGTACTCATCAGAGTCCTCAGCAACTTTTAACAGCGC
Source organism: Chloroflexota bacterium (assembly GCA_016860845.1). Next base: position 44,266 of record BOKF01000042.1, on the reverse strand, counting down.
TTGAGTGGGGGCCACCTCCACCGGCTCACCGTACAGGTAGTGGTCTACATTGGCGCTAACGTCGGTTGGCCCTTCGATTTCCTCGGCAACACCGATAGCCTGCCAGATGGGATCATGCTGAAGAATGTCTTGCTGGCGGATTTGGATAATTTCATCCAGCAAATTTCTCAACACGGCGGCCATGCTCTGCCCGGTAATAAATGACTCGGATTTGAGGAATTCATAGTGTTCTTCATCAAGGGATATTTGCAGGCGTTGCATATGTTAAAGTCTCCTTGGGAAATAGTAGACAGTAGATGGTAGACAGTAGACAGGGGTACTACATCCCTACTACCTTGCTACCTTTTCACTGTTGGTGGTGTACCACAGGTTCACGAACACCCTTTTATAGACAATATTACATCAATAATACCATATCATTAAAATGATGTCAATAATTAAAATATGAGTATTTGATGTAATTCCCAGGCTCACTTGAGGATATACAAGTACAAACGTCCTCCATCAATATCTTGAATGTGGGCGGGGGGCCGCTCGGTAAGCCAACGCATGAGGGTTTCTTCGGCGGGGGTCATGACAGAAGCGTCGGCGTCGTAAAGCCAGAGTACCTCCGTTTGGGCAGCGATGCTGTCCAGCAGGGCAGTGGTCCGGGTCTCGACGGATTGGCCGGGCGGGGCATAGTCGTCGAGCATAAAGAGGCGATAATCGCGCCGCAAATAGGGGTAAAACCAATCGTAGACAGGATGGCTGTTAAGCAAGAGCGCGCCTTTGACCTGCTCGCCTTGCAGGCGGGTGATGGTCGCCGCGTAAGGGCTTTGTCGCAGCCGCTGCTCAAAATAGCTGCGGCCCAGTTGCCACCCTGCCGGAATGGCACCGGCCAACAGCAGGGTCACAAACACTACCAGCCCCCAGTTGAAGATTCTTTCGACGCGCCGGTTGACGGTTTGAGGCCAGATAAGGAGTAAAAACTCAATCGCCAGGACGACCAGCAAAAAGGTGCGAATGAGCACCGTCGCCGCCAAAAGCCAGTGCTCTTCCGGGAACATAATGAAGAAAAAGTTGGCCTCGACGATGTTGGCTAGGCTGAGAATGACGGCATAAGTGATGCCACGCAAATTTGGCAGCAAAAGCGCAATAAAAAAGAGCGGCCAGCCTAACCACTGCGGGCTGTACCCTTTTGACCAGAGCATGAACAGGCACAAGGTAAAACCAACAAAAGCCAGGGCGTTGCGGGGAACAGCCCAATTCAGCGGGCGGGTATAGAAAAAGGCGTAAGTCAGGCCAAAGAGGGCGGTGACCAGCAGCCACGGCACGCGGGTGGGTGGAGCAGCGCCGGGCGTCCAGCCCAGGTCACGCATATCGAGGGGAATAACGCCATAGTCATAATTACCGTCAACCAACGCCCAAACGGTTTCCCAGGGCTGGCGGGCGCCGGTAATCTGTTGGGGACCGAAAATGAGCGCCGGGTTCAGCAGATAAAACGGCAGGGCAATCATCACCACCGTGATCAGAAAGATGGCAAAATAGAGAGTCAGGCGAGGGAGGTCGAAGGGAAAGGAGAAATAAGAATTAAGAGTTAAGAAATGAAAACCGGACGGCGAAAGCGGGTCTTTTTGTAATTGCTTTCTAATTTCTAATTTCTTATTTTTTATTTCTAATTGATATTTGTGTTGTGAGATGAGTTGAAGAGCTACCGGCATGAGAATAAATGGAATCAACTTGATCATAAACCCGACGCCGGTAAAAAAGGCGCTGAGATAGGGACGATTTATCAACAGTAAATAGAGGCTGAGCAGGAAGAAAAAAAGGGGATAGCTCTCAAACCAGCCGGTCAGGGTGTAGACTGGGACAAAGAGTGTGGCGTAAATCCAGCAGGGACGGAGAGAGGAGTAGGGAGTAGGGAGTAGGGAGTAGGAGGATTCACCATTTGCCATTTGCCATTTGCCATTCGCCTCCTCGCTTCCTCGCCTCTCCGCCTCTTCGATTTTCAAGGCAAACAGGTACAACAGCACAAAATTCCCAATCTCGAATAACAGAAAAAATCCACCCAACAGCAGGGTGAACCACAGGTTGGGAAAAGTCCAGGGTGGCAGCAGAGTGCTCACTTGGTAAATGGCAATCATGATCACCGGAAAGAGCGGGGGATAGGTGGTCCAGAGGTTGGCGTAAGGATAGTAGCCCTGGTGAGTCAACTCCGCGAAAGAGCGATACCAATAAAAATCGGAGAAGTCCAGCACCAGGCCGCCAGGCCGAAAGGCCGCCAGGGCCAACACTCGAAAGGTGACAAAGAGGATTAGCAGCAAAAAAAAGTCGCTGTGGCGCTGGTAAACAGATTGAAGCGCGGCCCACCGCGATCCATTCAAAGAAGGAGAGGTCATGGGCGGCCTCGACGCTTGATCAGGAGGCGATTTGCTGGTTGCCGGAATTGCGCATCGAGTTCAGCCATACTGAAAAAACCCTAGCTTTCTACCGTCGTTGCTGTCGGTTTGGCCGGCAGAGGGTCGGAGTCATCCACGGGTTTGCTGTTCAGGCTGAGGGCGCGGGAAAAACCGAAAACATAGGTGATCAACCCGCTGATGGGAATAAACGACCACAGGCTGATAAACCGCACCAGCAGCGCCGTCAAGGTGCTGTCGGCGGTGGAGATGCCCAGGAGAGTCAACAGGCTAATGACGGCGGCCTCGAACTGGCCCAGGGCGCCTGGCATCAACGGCACAATCGTCGCCAGTACCCCGACCATTGCGCTGAAGAGGCTCACACTGAAAGAGACGCTGTGACCGAGGCTGAACAAAACCAGGTGAACAATCAAGGCATCAAACAGCCAGATACCAAAACTCTCGGCCACGATGACCGCCAGGGCAGCCGGCTTTTGGCCCAAATCACGCACCCCATGGACTAAGGCGAAGCCAAACTCAACGACCTTTTGGTAGAACGGGCGGATCACTGCCGGTATGATTCGCCAAACCCAGCCGGGCCGGCGCAGCCACCCTTCGATGCTGGGCACGGCCAACAGACCGGCCAATCCAAGCCCAAAGAGTACACCGGAGCCAACCATGAGTTGCATCACTTCAAGGGGAACGTGCCCTTGCAGCGACCAGATGGCCCCAACAATGGCCAGGATGAGCACGGCAAACACATCCAGGGCGCGCTCTGCCGCCAGTGAGGCCAATCCTTGTGAAACCGGAATTTGATGATCCTGTTTAAGCATGGCGATCCGGCCCAAGTCGCCGGCGCGGGCGGGCAGGACCGAGCTGATGAAAAGGCCGGCAACCAGCAAGGTTTGGGCGTAGAGAGACGGCACGGGCCGGCCCATTGTTTTGAGGATATGCTGCCAGCGCAGCCCGCGGGCAATGATGCTCAGATAAAATGCGGCAAAAGCCAGCAAGAGCCACGAGCCGTTGACCCGCGCCAATGTGTCGAAGCTAAGGTCAATATTACCCAGCCGCAGCAGGCCAAAAATGGTGACTATGCTAAGCGCCGCGATAATCAGGAGATGGGCATATTTTTTCATGTTGACCGTACTTCTTTTTGATACCAGGCCCACATTTTGGCCAATCCCTCGGCGACGGGCGTTTGCGGGTTGTAGTCCAACAAGTGGCGGGCTTTGTCAATATTGGCAAAAGTGACTTTGGGTTCGCTGGCTGGAGCGGGTGGGGTAGAGAGCACAGCCTTTTTCCCCACCAAATCCTCGACGATTTCCACAAAGTCGGCCATCAACACCGGCTCACCCCGGCCCAGGTTGATGATTTCGTAGCCCAGCGGCCGCTCCAAAGCAGCGATGATGCCGCTGACAATATCGTCCACGTAAGTCCAGTCCCGTTTCAGTTGGCCGGCGTCAAACAGCTTGATCTCCTCGCCTTTTACAATCCGCTCGGTCACCATATAGGGCATCATATCCGGCCGCCCGCGGGGACCGTACACGCTGAAAAAGCGCAGGGCGGTAAAGTTGAGCTGGTGCAGATTGGTGTAGGTGTAGCCCATCACCTCGGCGGCTTTTTTGCTGGCCGGGTAGGGAGCGAGGGGCAGATTGCATGGATCAGTTTCGATAAAGGGAAGCTGAGTAGTATTACCGTAGACTGAAGAAGTCGAGGCAAAAACAAAAATCTCTGTGCCATGCTGGCGGGCGACTTCGAGCAGATCTACTGTGGCCGCAAAGTTGACCTGGGTATAGAGTTTTGCCCGGCCAATCGAGTAACGTACCCCACCATAGGCCCCCAGGTGAGCCACGGCGCCAGGTTTGTGTCGAGCAAAAATTTGCTCAACTGCCTCCGTATCACAAATATCCTTTTCGTATAGGGATAGATTATGGTGATTCTTGAAAGGAGCGATATTGGCCCGTTTGCGGGCCGGATCGTAATAATCGTTGAAATTATCAATGGCAATAACCTGCTCACCGCGTTGGAGTAAGGTTTCGGTTAAGTTGCTGCCAATGAACCCGGCTGCGCCGGTGACGAGAATGGTCAAAAAACATCTCCTTGCTGCTATAATAACAAATTCTATGGTAAAACGTGAAATTTTGACACTTGACACCTGCAACTTGTACCTTGAAACCTGTCACCTGTTATCTTGCTACCTTCCCCAACACATAGCGATGGTGCGCCCAAATCGTTTTGAGCTGCCAGGGCAGGGGAGCGTGATCGAGCCAGGCGTACTTCATCACCCGTTCCCGCAGGTCGGGCTGCTCACCCAGGTAGTAGGCCATCGTGTTCCAGGTCCAGCCCTGGCCGGTGAACTGAGCATTCAGTTTTTTGCTTTTGATGCCCAGGCGTTTGAGCACTTCGGCGGCGGGCATCACCGTATCCGGCCAGGGAGGGACATCCAGCACTCCCTCGTCAATAAAATTGACCCCCGCCGCCTTAAGGGTCTTTTTAATGCGACCCATCTGCACCCACTTTTCGTCAACCGTGGGGAAGAAATCCCGGTCAATCACGTACTTGCGCATGAGGTAGCCGACCTGCAAGTTGTTGGGCATGGCCACAAATACCAGCTTGCGCGATACCCGCGCCAGTTCCTTCAACAACGCTGCCGCATTCGGCAGATACCACAGGCCGGCCCACTCCCAGGCCAGGTCGAAGCTGTTGTCTTCAAACGGCAGGCGGGCGAAATCTTCGTGATGAACGAAGGTTGCCGGCAGCGCGAGGCGTTCCCAGATTTTTTTGACCCCCGCCAGCCGTTCGGCGTGGCTGTCTACCAGGGTTACCGTGCAGCCCCGCTTGGCCAGGCGAACCGAGTTGATGCCGCTCACCCCGGCCATACCGTATAGCGGCGCTTCCAGTACCGTCTGCAGGCCATGTTCATCCACCATTTTATCCAGGTAATCGTTGAGCACAAACCGCTCATAAACGACGCCCAGACCTTCGTTCCAATCGGTTAGATATTTCTTCCAGACGGGTTCAGTAAATGTATTCATGGAGTAGTCAAGCGGTTACTTTGCAGCAATTGCCAGAATCGCGCAAATCTAATAGACAGCACAATTAAAACTCATATAATTCGTTAGGCTTCGTAGGAGTGCAAAAGTGCACTTTTGCACTCCGGATGGTCCAATGGTTAAATTGATTTCTCTATAAGAACTGTAGAGATGAACCGCCGTTTGCGAATCAATCCGCAGGCCAAGAGCTCAGGTGACTTATGTCACCTTAAAAGGCAGGCATGTTCGTCCTTATCAAGAGCGAGGAGATATTCTCATCTGGTCTAAAATGACCCGTTTAAGCGGAGAATCCGGGTTAACCAGATGATCGAGGATCGAAAAGTGGTTGGCCCCAGGCACAACCAGGGGGGTGATCGGCACTCCCTGCTGCGACCAGACTGATCCTAGCTCCTGGCTCTGGGCCAGGTACTCTTCTGACTCCGCTCCGCCGACGGCCACAATTAAAGGGCTGCGGCAGGTTGGCGGAAGGAAGACGGGGCTGTTACGGCGAGCCATGGCTTCGTCCATGCGCACATCGTCATTGACGTAAGTTAACTGAACAGGAATCAGGTTGAACAAGCCGCTGATGGCGCAGCCGCCTTTAATCGGATCAGGGGGTAAATCGGCGGCGAAAACAGACCAGTCTGTCGCCAAAAGCATGGCCATAAGGTGGCCGCCGGCTGAGTGACCGGAGATGCAGATGTTGTGTGGGTCGCCGTTGTACTGAGCAATGTTCTTATACAGCCAGACGATACTCTGGCGGCATGAGGCTACAATCTCATCCATGGTTGCTTGCGGAGCCAGTGGATAGCTGACTGCTACGTAAGTAACATCGTGGCTCATAAAACCCTCAGCAATGAAATGAAACAGCCTTTTTTCCAACGAGCGCCAGTACCCACCGTGAATGAACGCCTGCACCGGCGCGCCGGGCCGGCTGGCCGGAAAGATGTCCAGGATTTCGCGGGGATGCGGGCCGTAGGCCAGGTCGGCGTGAAACTGGACTCGCTGGCGCAGCGACTCACTATCGCGCTCCCATTGTTGCATAATTTGCTCAAATTCGGGTACTCGGGCGCGATTATTGTACTGGTTGTCTAAGGCTTGCTTATCGTAACCTTTGTAAATAATCATGGTTTTTGCTCCCGTACAAAAGCAATCAGATCGAGATCTCCCGGCGAGTGGCCATACTCGCTCAAGGCGACGGCGGCCTCGCTTCGAAATTGGGTGCCGTGATTGACCACATGGGCCAGGATATGCCACAGAATCGTTTCCTGGGGAGTACCTTTGGTGGTTTTGTAGTGAACTGGCCGGTTGACGGCCTCATCGCTAAGTTGGTTCAGGTACGCCCGCATCGCCCGTTCTTCCTCGGCCCAGCGCCGCCGCAGCGACTCCAGGGTAGGGAATTCTGCTTCGCTCAGCAGCGCCGAGGGATAAACGCCTTCCTGGCAGCGCAAGCGCCAGATGATTTCCGCCACCAGGATGTGAACCAGCGCCCCGCGCACACTGCCGTGGCTCAACCGGGCCGGGGCGGTAAATTGGCTTTCGCTGAGGTGGGCCGTCGCGTTCAACACGCGAGCGTTGGCCCAGTAGTTGTAGTTGAAGAGGGTCAGGATGCCGCCTTTGTTCATCGTTTATTACCCCTAAAAAATCAACACAACCCCCAACACAACCAACAACAGCCCCATCAACCCATCCCGAATGGCCGCTTTCCAGGCATCGCCGCGGTCGGCGACCGGCTGCCACTTCGAGCGGATGCCCTGCCGCACCAGGACTTTGCCGCTGATGGCCGTCTGCACCGCCGTCAAAACCATGCGCAGGCCAAACAGGAGGACCAGCGCGGCCACAAAAACTTTAAATATCGTCATTAGGATTACTCCAAGCCATTAGGGATTTTTCGCTCCTGTCGTCGCTCAAAATGACATGGTTGCGTGAGTCAAGTTATATTTTTATCTGTGTCCATCCGTGTTATCTGTGGACCCTTTTATTATCGAATCTTCTCCCAGGCCGGCCGCTTATCTTCGGCATCCCGGATGGCCTGCAACTGGCCGCGCAGTTCGACAATTTGATCGCGCAGGAGGGCCGCTTTTTCAAACTCAAGCTCGGCGGCAGCAGCTTTCATCTGCTTCTCCAACTGCTCGATCAAGTGCTCGATCTCGTGGGCCGGCATCGTGCCGGTGACGTTGTAGGCCGCCTGCCGCTCGGCCACCATCTTTTGCCGCTGGCCGTCTTCGCGGCCGGCGACTTCTTCAGTCATGTCTCTGATCTGTTTGATAATAGAACGCGGCTCGATGCCGTGTTCCTCGTTGTACTTCTGCTGCTTGGCCCGGCGGCGGTTGGTCTCGTCAATAGCAAAGCGCATGGACTCGGTCATGTTGTCGGCGTACATTAACACCTTGCCGTTGACGTGGCGGGCCGCCCGGCCAATCGTCTGGATGAGGGCCTGCCTGGAGCGCAGGAAACCCTCTTTATCGGCGTCCAGGATCGCCACCAGCGACACCTCCGGCAGATCCAGCCCCTCGCGCAGCAGATTGATCCCGACCACCACATCATAAATCCCCAGGCGCAGGTCGCGCAAGATCTCGACCCGCTCCAGCGTCTGGATGTCGCTGTGCAGATAGTGGACCTTGATGCCCAGCTCCATCATATAATCGGCCAGGTCTTCGGCCATGCGCTTGGTCAGGGTAGTGATTAGCGCCCGCTCGCCGGCCTTGACCCGCCGGTTCACCTCGCCGATCAGGTCGTCAATTTGTCCCTTGATGGGCCGGACTTCCACTTCGGGGTCAATCAGGCCGGTCGGCCGGATGATCTGCTCGACCACCTGCTGGCTGTGGTCTAATTCATAGGGGCCGGGCGTAGCGCTGGTGTAGACAATCTGGTGGATATGATCTTCCCACTCCTGAAAGTTGAGCGGGCGGTTGTCCAGGGCGCTGGGCAGGCGGAAACCGTACTCGACCAGCACCTCTTTACGGCTGCGGTCGCCAAAATACATGCCCCGAATTTGGGGAATGGACATATGGCTCTCGTCAACTACCATCAGGAAATCGTCGGGGAAGTAGTCGAGCAGCGTCCAGGGCGTGCTGCCCGGCTCGCGCCGGCTGAGCGGGCGGCTGTAGTTCTCGATGCCGGAGCAGTAACCGACCTCGCGCAGCATTTCCAGGTCAAAACGGGTGCGCTGCTCCAGCCGCTGCGCTTCGAGCAGCTTTTCCTGCGCTCGCAGCTCGGCCAGGCGCTCTTCCAGTTCGTTTTCAATATCAACCAGGGCTTCGGCCAGCTTTTCCTGGGGGGTGATGAAATGTTTGGCCGGGTAGATGTCCAGAGTGGTGTGCCGGGCGACCATCTCGCCGGTCAGGGAGTTGACCTCGGTGATCCGCTCGATTTCGTCGCCAAAGAACTCGATCCGGTAAACCTGCTCGCCGTAAGCGGGCATGATTTCCAGCGTGTCACCCCGCACCCGAAACGTACCCCGTTTGAGGTCGTAATCGTTGCGCTCGTAGCGGATGTCAATCAGGTGGCGCAGGACCTTGTCGCGCTTACGCAGGTCGCCGATCTTGAAATTGATGACCACCTGGCCGTAATCCTCGGGGCTGCCCAAACCATAAATCGCGCTGACGCTGGCGACAATGACCACATCACGCCGCGAGAAGAGGGCAGTGGTGGCGGCCAGGCGCAGGCGGTCAATCTCATCGTTGATCTGGGCATCCTTCTCGATGAAGGTATCGGTGCGGGGAATGTAGGCCTCGGGCTGATAGTAATCGTAGTAGCTGACAAAGTAGGCCACGGCGTTGTTAGGAAAGAACTCCTTGAACTCGCTGTAAAGCTGCGCGGCCAGGGTCTTGTTGTGGGCCATCACCAGCGTCGGCTTCTGCACCTGCTCGATGACCTTGGCGATGGTGTAGGTTTTGCCGGTGCCGGTCGCGCCGAGCAGGGTTTGATGGACCAAACCCCCTTCAATGCCTTCAACCAGTTCTTTGATCGCCTGCGGCTGGTCGCCGGTGGGCTGATAATCGGAAACCACTTGAAACGTAGGCATAGTTTTCCTCCAGGGGTTGGAGGTCAGGGGTTGGGGGGCAGCAGAATGCTAATCCCTGCCCCCCGACCCCTGGCTCCCTCATTTAGAACAAAAGTTTCAGACAGGAAAGTATACCTTAGCGCAGGCTGAAAGGCAAAGTCATCTTTCGAGTGCGTCTGCTATTTCTCAACGAGCCATTCAATGTGGATGAGCTTTTCAGTATGAACAAATTCGGGATCGCCGGTGACCAGTATGCCCCGAAATTCCTGAGTGGCCGCAACGGCAAACGCATCAGCATAGGAAATTGGAAAGTGCGCTTTAAGATGAGCAGCCACCAAAACACGCTCACGGATGGCTGGGAGGATTTCAAGAGGAAATTGTTCAATAGTCACCAGGGTCTTCTGGGCTAAAACCAAGCCGCGTTCACGTTCGGTAATGTAAAGAATCTCGCCCAGATTAATCAGAGAAAGGTAGACCTGGGCGATGTGTTGCTCGCCCATTTCCAGAATAGCCTGCACCCGGCCTGCACCACTTTCGCCTTCAAGCAAAGCCAACACCGCAAAACTATCCAAAACGTAGACCGGCACATCACCGTTCACGGGCTATTTCCTGGGCATGTTCGTTGAGCAAAGCCTGGACAAGCGAAGAGGAGCCTTTGAGCATCCCTACTGCCTCTCGAATTGGGTTTTCCGGCAGTGGAACGAGAGCCAGCACCCCGCCATAATCCACTACTTGTACCTGCGCACCGGGGGTCAAGCCATACTTTTTGCGTAATTCTACGGGAATGACCACCCACCCTTTGGTTGATACTGTTAATGTTGGCATAAGGACTTTCCCCAAGATAGTTATACATTATTGAATATAAGTATAACCTATAACAATAGAATGTCAACAAAAAACCCGAAAGGTAGTGAAGACCTTTCGGGCTTGATTGCTTCCACTCCCAACTTCAGGGACCGCTCACCTCGATTGACAGGCTGCCCAGGGGCGTGGCCGTCGCCGGATTGCGGCTGGGAGAAATAGAGGCAATGACTTCGTAAGTTCCGGCCGCGGCGGGAGTGGTCCAGCGGAAGGCAGGGTTGGTCAGATCAACAATTTCCTCGGCGATCAGGCCGCCCTCCTGGTTCTTGACATGCCAGATAAGGGCATGCTGACCTTCAACCGGGGACAGGGCCAGATCAAGGAAACGGCGCACCACCTCCCGGATTTGCGGGTCTTCATTGGGGTCAAAGAGGTTTTGCACAGACACGCCGCGCAAGTTGTATTGGGCCACAAATTGGAGCTTGCGGGCCACACTGGCCGCATTTTCCAGGTAAATGATCCGCTGTCCGTTTGCGTCGGCCGGAAACGCCAGCCGATACAGGCCGCTGTCAACATCAAACTGCACCTCTGCCCCGGCCGGCAGCCCGCTCAGGGTAAACTCAAGCGGCTGGTTGGGCTCAACTGTCGTCGCCCCGCCGCCGACGGCCACCGTGCCGAGCGCCGCCAGGCTCTCTTGATAGCCCAGTTCGCGGGTTTGACCGTTGGCCTGCTCGATGCTGCGGCTGGACAGGAGCAGTTGCAGCTTATACCGGCTTACCTGCCCCACCGCCCAATCGAGCAGGGCCGCCATTTGCCCCTGGGGAGCGTAGGCTTTCGGGTCGGGCAGGGTCGGCACTTTAACCCCATCGGCCACCCGGCCAATGGCTTGCCAATCGTAGGCGCCGCTGTCCCAGGCATCGCCCGAAAGCTGCTGAGGCAGTTCGACCCGCACGATGAGCCGCCGCTCCGAGGGCAGAGCCGCGCGCAGTTCTTCCAGAAAGGAGGTATACTCGGCGCGCAGGTCCGGGCTAATACCGCGGTAATCAAGCTCGATGCCGTGGTAGCCATTTTCTCGGATCAAACTGATAATCGTGGCGATATGGCGCTGGCGGGCCTCGTCGTCAATCAACAAGTTATCAATCAAATCAGAGCGGATCGAGCCATCGTCCGCCCAGTTGCGCAGGGTGGGAATAACGGTGATAGTACCGTTGAGTAAGTCATTTGGCAGGGGCGACGGCGTGCCGGCAATCAGACCCTCGGCTTCCAGGTAAAGCCCCTGCGGATTTATCTCAAGCGGGGTCCCCCTGAAATTCTCCGGCAAAATTTGGTCCGGCAGAAACGTTGCCGCTACATTTGGGTTGAGAGCGTGCGTCTGCATCACGACGACCGAGTCGGGCAGGAGGTCTAAATTCGACTCGATGATGCCCTCGGCGGCGATGACGCGGCCGGGCAGCCAAGTCCAGGCTTCGCCGTTCCAGGTGTACAGGTCAAGGGTGCGGTACGGTTCGGCCTCGTTGGGGATGGGCACGGAGAGGGTGACGCGCTTTGGGAGTGGCCCGCGCCGCTGAATTTGGTAAAAGGGGCTTTTCATCACCAGATGGCCGGGGATGCTGCTCGCGGCAGCCAGGAGGTTATCATCTACCGCGCCCTCAAGAAAGAGATTGCGCGGGACGCCGGTCAATTTAACCCGGAAGGGGCGCTCGACATCCTCCGGCAGAAAGGTCAATTGCATCCCGTCAGCATCGCGTATGGTATTGCCTTCCAGGCTGACCTGGGTATAAGAAGGGTCGAGCCGGGACAGCAACGAGATGGGCGGCAGCAACAGCGCGGCCACCAGCAGGGCCAGTAGCAGGACCACCAGCAGCAGCCCGCCCAGGATGACCCAGGGCCAGACCCCGCTCTGAAGATATTCGATTTTGTTTTGATATGGGTTCATTCGATATGGCATCATAACCCTGATTTTACTAATGATGGGCAGGCCGGGCAAAAATCGGTATTGGAGTCACGTTGACCCCTGGCCGTGATAAGCATATAATAGAGGGAGATAGCGAGTCTTGGGAGAAGACCCGTGCTACCCAAAGATTTCCTCAGAGGCATCCCTCTTTTCAATAATCTTAATGACGACGACCTGCGTTTGATTGCCGGCTGCCTGCGCCCGGAAAGTTACCCCAAGGGGACGGTCATCTTTCGGGAAGGCGATTTTGGCGATACTATGTACGTGGTCGAGTCGGGCCAGGTTGTCGTCTTTCGGGAGGCAAGCGGGGAAAAGGTGGCCACGCTGGGACCGGGCACGTTTGTCGGGGAGATTTCGCTGCTATTAGGTCAGCCGCGCACGGCCAGCCTGGAAGTTGCGCTTGACGCCCAATTGTGGGCCTTGAACAAGCAGGATTTTGAAGCCCTCGTCAGCACCCGCCCGGCGATTGCCCTGGAAATGACGCGCGAGCTGAGCAAACGCCTGGTCCGCACCACCCGGCGGAGACGCCATCATCTGCCCCGGCGGATTACGGCGCTGCTGGGCAGCCAAAAAGCGTTGGCCCTGGGCCGGGCGCTCCAAACCCAACTCAAATCGCCCATTGGTGTGCTGCCCCTGCCCGGCGCGGCGATGGCCGGAGCCGCAGATATCACCCTCAGCGGCGGCTTAATGTTTCTCGGCCACGGCGACCTGACCGTCGAGTCGCTGGCCGAAAGCCTGAGCTATCAGGTGGAAGTTTTCAAGCATATCCTCGTGATCCTGCCGGACGAGCCGGACCCCCTGGCCCAAAAAGCGGTAGACCTGGCCGATACGGTGGTCAGCATCGGCCCGCCGCCGGCCTGGATTTCGACCCGCAAGGACAAGAAAGATGTCTGGCAGGTCGGCGACGCAGCGGAGGACCCGTCTCGAATAGCCCGGCGGTTGACGGGCCGGACCGTCGGGCTGGCCCTGTCGAGCGGCGGATCGCGCGGGCTGGCCCATATCGGGGTCATCAAGGTTTTGCTGGAAGAAAAGATTCCGGTGGATCTGGTGGCCGGCACCAGCGCCGGGGCCTGGTTCAGCGCCTTTTATGCCCTGGGCTGGGACTGGCCGCGCTTTGCCCGCTTTACCGAGGAAATTAAAAGCTTCAACCGCTTCCCCAATTGGGATTTCAACATTCCACCCCGCACCGCCATTTTGAAAGGCCGTCTCGCCCGCGACCGGATCATCAATCGCAGCGTCGAGGGGCGGACCTTTGCCGAGGTCAAAACGCCGCTGTACATCGTCGCCGCCGATATTTTTACCGGCGAAGAGGTGGTTTTTGACTCCGGTCCCCTGGCCGACGCCATTCGCGCCAGCCTCAGCCTGCCGGTGCTGGTGGACCCGTGGCAGTATCAGGGCCGCTTTTTGGTGGACGGCGGGATTGTCAACCCGCTGCCGGCCAGCGTGCTGCGGGAACGGGGCGCCGATATTGTCATCGCCTCCAGCGTGGTCCAGCCCATGCGCGACTCCTTCAGCGGGCGCAAGGACCGCCGCCCCAGCATCTTGCAAGTGGTTTTTAATATGTTCAGCGCCATGGAAGCCGAGGTCATTGACAAGCAGTTGCCCCTGATTGACGTGCTGATCCAGCACAAGGTCGCGGCCAAGCACAGCCTGGATTTTGAGCAGGTTCACGATCTGGTGCGCATGGGCGAGGAGTCGGCCCGGCGCATGCTGCCGGAGATCAAAGCAGCGATTGAGTCGCCGCCGGAGGGGTAGTCATTCCGGTATGAGGTGGGGATAAAACAAGCCTGTAACGGCCATGAGCTTAGCCGCTTGCGGGTGGGCAAGACAACTTTCATTATACACCAACTTTGCCAGCAAGGAATGGTTGAAAAAACGCCAAGGTAGCAAGTCGGCTACAGCGAATTGTTGGGCCGCACGCTGGATTGAAGACTTTTTGGGCCTAGTTTCACAAGTTCGTCATATCTCTGGAAGATGAATCACAACGCCAGGGCAAACGACGATTTGCTTAGGGATTTCCCGCCACTCGCAATCATCCAAAAAGTTGTCCTCTAACCAACGCCGAATATCCTGAATGTCTCTCAGACGTACCAGAAAGGATTGTTGCTCTGCTACCCATTTTGCGTCAGGAGTAAAAGTTGTATTCGTTACAAGGACGCCAACATTGACTGGCTGATTTCTTACCACACCCAGAAGTTCTCTCACAGGACCTGGGCCTGTTTTATATTCAGGAGAACGGTGATGCTTGGCCTGAATAGCCATCAGGAAAGGAAATTCTGATTTTTTAGGCCATGCAAAAATATCTATGCCGCCATCTTTGTGGTAGGTATGACTGCCAACTTGTTTTACACCGTACCCCATTGCTTGAAGCCTATCGCAGATAAGTTCTTCAAATACTTCAGGCGTGAGCTTATATATTTCATCTGGATTCGTCCACAAGATCTTCAGAACATCCGAAGTAATATTGACAATATGAACCCGAGTTCTCAGTAGTTCAATCGGTTCATCGCTCAAAAGGGATAATTGCTCGGATTGAACTTCGGTACCGCGAATCCAGTAATTTCTGAGCCAGTCCTGTGTTTCCTTTTTAACTTCTTCTGGCTGTTCGCCTTGGACGCAGGTTAAGCAAAGGTATTTGACTGTCTCAATTCCTTTTATGCGAGCTATTGGAAATGGTTCTAAACGATAGTAGTTTCGTCCCTTGTTGATAATCCGAGAGCATCTATCACATTTGTATTGGTATTTGGCTCGCGAGAGGCGCAGATTTGCCATAGTTAAACTAATTTGGAGTTAGCATATTTGAGTCAACTTTTCAGTTGATTTTATCAAAATGTGTACGGCTTCGTAGGCAGCGGCCCAACGCCTCCCGCATTAGCCGCGCCCACGAAAGCCTAAATAAAAGACTGCCTCAAAGTGCAGAGGACTCCCTCGCTAAAAACCGAGCTCGTGGCGTCGGCTACATGCGGTTGTTGGGCGGCAACGCTGGGTTGAAGTGATCCTCGATTGCACAATCAACTATACCATTGTTCAATCATGCTCTTGATTAACTTCGTAATAAGGTTGATGCTTTTCATATCTTATAGGGTTATGTTCTTTAGCCCAATCAAGGAGAGCTTCAAATTGTAATTTTCGATTAGCATATTCAATAAGGTAGTCAATAATTTCAGCTTTACCTGTACTTTGTGCTAATTTGTCATAAACCTCTCTAAAATTCGGTACATCATGGCAGAGACGGCGAAGTTCCTCACTAGTGAAACCTTCATTAAGTAGAACTCGAATATTCTCTAGACGATAGTATCTTGTTTTATTAACCTCTATCGGAATAGGTACTTCTTCTTCATATAGCTTATTCTGGGTAATAATTATCCAAGGAGCGACACCTAAAAAAAGTACAATTGAGATTATAGGATATGTGGCAGGCGTACTATTTCTACCAAACATCTGTAATAGTATATGAGGATAAAGTATAGCAACCGAGAAAAGAACACCTCCCACAATTATTTGTAAGATGTGAACTGTAAAATCTTTAGAGCTTTGCCATGTAAGTACCAAGGAATACACATAACAAATCAAGATTATCAATGTAACTGGCAACTCGGTCAAGAATGTAACATCAAGATATAAATTGGCCTTTTCCTGTAAGGCTAATAGCCGTATGGGTATCCACAGCACGTAAAAAAAGAAGATAAAAGCTACCAGTCTGTCTACTGAAGAAACATCCAATTTCCACCGTGCCTTGTATACTACCAAACTACCAAGAAATAAAACAGAAAAACCAATGGTTGTGGTCTGGATAAACAACGAAACTATATAAAGAAAATGAGTAATTGACCTATCTTCTTGGGGGTAGTTATTTCTAATATATGTCGCAAGATTTCTCCGTCTTTCATTACAATTCTTGATTAACTCATTTGGGCTATTCGCTTCTAAATCACTTCCAATCGATGGACACTCTTCAAGAAGATAGTGCATCTCAGTTATCAAAGGTGTACCTTCGGGAAGTTCTAGCTCTAAAGCCCTTCTGAGCTCCCAAATAGCCGGGTCTCCTTCGGTTACATCAGCCCAGGTAATATAAGATGCACCTATTAGCGAAATGAGTAGTATAATAATATATATATTTTTATTTACAGCTTTGATTTTAAGGACAAAACGTAACGGGGGAATAAGACAAAAGATTATAAAGAACGCTATTAATAAGGGATACAAAAAGAAATGGGGATAGATTTGGGCAAAGTATCGTCCCTCATTTCCAAACTCGAACAGGAGTGATAAATAGGGTAGAAGCCCGCATAATATCCACCACACAAACGGTGCAATATATCTGGATTCCGATTTGTCAAGAAATTCCTCTGGAAACTTGAAGGCGAGGCTACTCATACTTAATCCCGCTGTTCAAATATCTACATTCTGTTCATTGACTAAAGGGGTACGGCAAGGACCAGATTGAAGTATAGGGATAGCTATTTTGAAATTGTTATAATCTGAACATCTACGTTTAATAAGGGAAACATTTTGCCGCCCAACAATTTGTAGACTGAAGCCTCCGTCCGATGACATAGAGCGGAAACATCTGCCTCCCTTGTAATCAATTTGCCCTTACTGTAAACGAATTTGTAATTTGAGGAATTGCATGACCTGCTACTCTGCTACCCGGCTGCTTTGTCGAGCCGGTTCCAATACCTGCACCACCCCCGTACTGCCATCCACCAGCACGCTGTCGCCGGTTTGGAAAATTTGCGTCGCGTTGACAATATTGGCCACCGCCGGCAGGCCGTACTCGCGGGCGATGACCGAGCCGTGAGAGAGGAGGCCGCCCCTTTCGACGATGAGGCCGGAGGCCAGGTGGAGTAGCGGCAGCCAGGCGGGATCGGTGGAGGCGGTGACCAAGATGATGTCGTCGGCTACCCGCTGGAACTCGTCGGGATGGCGCAGGACGAGGACCGTGCCGCGAACCTGACCGGGGCTGATCGGCAGGCCAACCAACACGTCGGAGGCCGCTTCCGCCTGCAAGCCCACCCCCAATTGGATCGCCGGGATTTGCGCCTCGGCGAGGGTGAAGGGCATTTGGGTGGCTGCGTAGGTCTGGTAGGTCTCCTTGCGGGCCTGCACTGTTGAAGACAGGCCGACCACGGTGTCACCTTCCAGCATCAACGTCCGCTCCACCTCTTCCAGGGTCAGCCAGAAAATATCGTCGGCCTGGGCCAGCCAGCCAGCCTCGACCCACTTTTGGCCCAGGGCTAAATCCCAGCGGCGGAAGGCGGCCATGGCCCTGGCTTTGGCGTTGTTGAGCCTATCCCGCATCCGCAATAAGCGGCGCAGCGTTCTGATAAACGGGGCGGCCAGCCAATAACGCCAGGGCAGCCAGCGCTCCACCCCCCCCACCTCGCCGATTAACTTGCGCCAGTTTGCCCCGGTTTTGGCCGCTTCCTCACCGGACCCGGTGCTCAGGTCAGTTTGGGCGTAGCGGCGGACGATATTTAACAGCGGGGTCGGGTCATCGGCGTAGCGCGGCCAGCCCATATCGGTTTCGTAGATGGCTCGATGGCCGTACCGGGCCAGCAGGCGCTCAAATTCGGCTTGAAAGGGGGAGGGCGGCGCCGTTTGGACCGGATCAGCCAAATAATCCTGAACCGTTGGCTGTTGGCGGGCCAACCGGCTTAACTGGATCAGGGCCTGGTTCAACTCGGCGTCGCTGGTTTTGACACCTTTTAAGGCCAGGGTGCTGACGACAATGGCCGGGTTGGGGGTCAACGGGGCGATCAGGCTGCTGCCGACGGCCGTGGCGGCGGAAATGCTAATATCCAGGCCCAGGTTGGCGTTGAATAATTCGTTGTAAATTCGCTCATGCTGGCGCAGTTGGGCCAGTGCGGCGGCGGGTGGGGCGTCAAAGCGACTATCCTCCAACTCGGCCATGGCTTCATCCACTGCCGCTTGATAGGCTTTCAAATGACGGGTGTTGCTGAACGCTCGTTTCAAAATGCGCCAATAGGTTCCCCGCTTTTGCCAGACGGCGCCCCAATCAATCGAGAGATAGCCGCCGGCGCTGCCCGGCTCGGAGTGGCCGATGGTGTGGAGCAGGCTGCCGGGGTTCAGGCCCACCTGGGAGATGATCCGTTTGAGGAAGGTCAAATTGAGGTAGGGCCGCCCCAGGATGAGCTTGACATACGGGCCGAGACCCTCCACCTGCAAGCCAACTTCTTTGAAAAACAAAATCGCCCGGGCCTGGCTGCGCTCCAGCAGCGAGCCGAACAGGGGCGATGGCAGCTCCGGCAGAAATTCAGGATGGCTGCCGCGTGTCCACTCGATGTCCAGTTTGGGGGGCGTTTCGGGCAGGGCTGCGACGGGCCGGGTTTGCAGCAGGAAAAAGCCGCCCTCTTGCCTGGCCCATTCCACATCCTGGGCCTCACCCATCAGGGCCTGGACCTGGGCCAGTTGCTGGGCCAACTCGGCCAGCTCGGCGGCGGTGAGCGGGCTGTCCCGGCCCGGTTCCGTTTCGGCAGGCGGCGGGACACTGCCGGGGCGTTGCTCGATGACGGGATAATCCGGCGGCTGGTTCGCTAATTTGTAAAAATAAGGCTGGACTTCCCCGCTGACCACCGCTTCGCCCAGGCCCCAGCTCGCCTCGACGACAAATTCATCCCGGCTGCCGGTGAGCGGGTTAACCGTAAAGCCGACCCCGGAACAGGCCGGAGCCAGCATCGGCTGGATCAATACGGCCACGCGAATTCCCTGGATGGACATGCCATGCACCTGCCGGTATTCCAGGGCGGCCGGACTCAAGGCTGAGGCCCAGCAGCGGGTAATGGCAATGGGCAAGGCCCCACGAGGCACCCGTAGTTCGGTCAAGTGGACCCCGGCAAAGGTGTGGTCGCGCTGGTCTTCGTCAATGGCCGAGGAGCGGACGGCAAAGCTGGCGACGGCCGGGTCAAACAGGTCAGCCAGGGTCTGGTTAAGGGCGGCGGACAGTTCTTTGGCCAGCGGCTTCGTTTTGAGGACATCCGCCAGCCAGCTTAGGGCTTCGGCGGTAACGGCCACATCGGGCGAGCCGGCCCAGAGGGGGATGAGTTGGGCGTGCTGCAGTTGGGTCTCAAAGAAAGTGGTGGTCAGGACCAGGCCGGGGGGAACTTTGAGGCCGTGCTGTTTGAGGGTCGCCAGGCGAAAGGCTTTACCGCCCACCAGGGGCAGGTCAACGCCTTCGATTTCGTCCAGGGTGCGCAGCCAGGGGCGGGTTGTTGGGTCAGGTTGAGGCGAGGCTACAGCTTTGGGATAATTCATGGGTTTCCGGTTAAGTATCCTTAAATCCTGGCTGGCTGGCTAAAGTCAGCAGGACGACCATGCCGGCCATCCCGCCGGAACAAATCATGACCACATAGTTGGGCGGGCTGGCAATCAGGCTGACGGTCGGGCCGACCAGCAGTAACCCCAGCGCCAGCAGCAGGCTGCCGTAGAAGCCAATCATCGAGCGTAAAAAGAGGGCCAGCGCCACGCTCAGGCCGACCAGCCCCACCACGACAAAGAGGAGCGCCACCAGCAGTTCGAAGACCTGGCCGCCGGTCAGGTAATGGGGAAAGTTGCGGCTGCGGATGGTTGAGGCCAGCCATTCACCCGAGGCGATAATCCCGCCGCTCAGAAAGATAAGCGAAATGCCGACCCAAAAAGCGGTGATGATTTTCAGCACCAGCGGCCGGGCTGACCGGCTTGAGGCTTTACTTTTTTGTTTGGCGGCTGGCTTGCCGTTCCTGGCGGCGATGGACTGCGGGTCAAAGGCCAGTGAGTCGGCTGGGGGACCATAATGAAACAGCTCTTGCCTGGCCCACTGATTATCGGGGTTGATGATAAGCAGATTTTCGAGGCAGACTTGTTTATCGTCGGGGCGGTCAAATACCTGGTACAGCCAGAACCAGGCCGCCTCGTTGGTTTGGTCCTGCTCAACCACGTCGAGGAGGCGAAAACGAGCCTGTTCAACCTGTCCGGCTTTGGCCGCCAGGATACCTTCTTGGAGCCATTGGGCAATATTATCGTACTGGCTGGTCATCTTGGGATAGAGTATCATAGCTGATACTGTCCGGGTGCATGGCACCTTAACTAATTGGTCACTCCTCGATTCTACCCGATAAGGTTAAGAGGCACAAGTGATGGCGACAAAAACGGGCCGGTCTATGATTTTACTTGATAGGCACGATCCAACAGTTCCATCGTGTGATACACCGGCAGCGGTTTCGTTAAGTGGGATTGTATCTGCGTTAGACAGCCGATATTGCCGGCGACGACAGCCTCGGCGCCGGTGTTGAGAATGTTGCGGGTTTTGCGCCGGCCCAGTTCGCGGGCCAGGGCGGGCTGCTCCAGGTTGTAGGTTCCGGCTGAACCGCAGCACATGTCACCTTCAGGGATTTCCAGCAGGGTCAGATTGGCGATACTTTTCAGTAATTTGCGCGGGGCGGCCTGGATGCCCTGGGCATGCGCCAGGTGGCAGGCGTCGTGATAAGCCGCTTTGAGCGGTTTGGGCAAGGCGGCAGGTGCTTTGAAACCAAGCTCATCCAAAAAGACGCTGACATCTTTGACCCGCCCGGCAAAGGCTGCCGCCGCTTTTTCTTCGGCCAGACCCTTGAACAGAAGCCCGTACTCTTTCATCCCCGAGCCGCAGCCGGCGGCGTTGGTCAGAATAGCATCTACATCCTGGGGAAAGGCCCGCAGATTTTGCCGGGCCAAGGCCCTGGCCTGGCCGCCTGCGCCGGTATGCATGGACAGCGCCCCGCAGCAGTTCTGGTGCCTGGGGATGACCGTCTCCACTCCATTTTCGGCCAACACGCGCAGCGTGGCCCAATTGATCTGCGGGTCCAGCACCTGCTGGACGCAGCCGGATAGCAGCGCCACCCGCGCCCGGCGCGGCTCTTTGGCCGGGTAGAGTTCGGGCAGGGGGTGGGCTTTGGGCAAATGCGCCGGCAGCAGGTCGAGCATCGCCCGCAGCTTGCCGGGCAGGAGTCCCCGGAAAGGGTAGGCCAGCTTGCCCATGTTGACCGACCAGCGAAAGCTCCAGGGGAAAGGCAGGGTTTGCAGCACCATCAGCCGCGCCAGCCGGTCCAGCGCAGAATAAGTCCGCCGCTCTTCGGCGTGGGCGCGGAAGGGGATCAGTAGCTCGCCGTAGGGCACGCCGGAGGGGCAGGCCGGCACGCAGGCCTGGCAGCCCAGGCAGCGATCAATGTAGGGCAGCGCCTGTTCAGGGGGCAGATGGCCTTCCAGGACTTCTTTCATCAAAAAAATGCGCCCGCGCGGCGAGTCCATCTCCTCCCCCAAAACTTTGTAAGTGGGGCAGGCGGGCAGGCAAAAGCCGCAGTGGACGCAACTGGCAACGGCATGGGCCATGGCCTCGCCCTGAGGGCCAAGCGACTCGACAGGAATGTGATGCTGCATTCAAAATCCTCCAGACTGCAGTGAGTCGAAAGTTATTTCCAAGCCAGAATTGGCCGGGATGAGGGGATTAGGAGATTTTTAATTTTTATCCCCCAATCCCCTAATCCCGGCTGAACCTCTTCCGGTTAGTTATAAATCCGGAAAGCGGCCGTTCGGGTCCAGGGCTTGCTTAACGCGGCGGGCCAGGGATGCACCCGGATTGACGCCCAGGCGGGTCACGCCCGGCGGACCGAGCAGCACCAGGCCGGACAGGTCGAGCTGGGTCAAGAGGCTGTCCAGCTTGCCGGCCCAGTTCTCACTAACGGGCCAGGCCAGCCAGACGACGTTGCCACCCGCGCTGTAGCGCCGCCGGGCTTCGAGCTTAGCCAACTGTGCTTCCAGAATCGGGATATGCTTGGGGGTGAGCGGGATCTTAACCAGCGCCCAATCCCTCGGAACCCAGGCCAGCGTTTTGACCTCCTGCCACAACGTTCCTTCTGCCGGCGCTTCGATTATTTCTGTGACGGTCGCTCCTCCTTTGGGGGCCAGGAGAAATTCGCGCATTCGTTCAACCCGGGCGGGCAGCGCCTCGGCCAGACCGCCCAAACGGACCCACAACGTCCAGTTGTTGACTCCCACACCTGCCGGCTCAAGGTCGAGCGCGTGCAGTTCCAGCGAGGACGTGGTCAGGCGATAGATGTCGGTTAAAGCAATTTCCAGGTGCGGATAGGTCAGCTTGAGGGTGGTGTAGGCGGCCGGGCCGGGGAAAACTTTGAAGGTCAGCTCGACCAGCACGCCCAGGCGGCCCAAACTGCCGACCATCAACTTGGGCAGGTCAAATCCGGCGGCGTTCTTGACCACCTTGCCCCCGCCGTGCACCAACTGGCCCTGGCCGTCAATAAAACGCACCCCAATCAAAAAATCACGCACCCCGCCGTAGCGCTGTCGGCCGGGACCGCTCACCCCGGCGGCGACGGTCCCGCCCAGCGTCGCCCCCTCCTGCGCTCGCATGGGGTCAAAAGGTAAGTACTGGCCGTGCTGGGCCAATAAATTCTCTACCGTGGCCACAGGAGTTCCGGCCAGGGCGGTAAAGGTGTATTCATCCGGTTCGTATTCCAGCACTCCGGACAGGCCGGACAGCTCCAGAGCAGGCACGGCCTCGGGCGGGGTAGATAGGGCCGGCTTGCTGCCCCCACCGCGAGGTAATAGCCGAGGGTTGGCCCGGACCATGGCTTGCGCTTCTTCGGGTGAGGCCGGTCGTAGGCTCATTCGCGGGAAATCCTCCCTTCACGTTCCAGGGGATGCGGGCCGTGCATGTGCAGGGCCGGGGCCTCGCCGCCGGGGAACATTTTGCCCCGGTTGGATAACTCCTGCGGATCCAGGGCATGGCGGATTGTTTTCATTACCGCCAAATCGGTTTCGTTGAACATTTCCGGCAAATATTCCCGTTTCTCCATGCCAATCCCGTGCTCGCCGGTGATGGAGCCGCCCAATTGGATGCACAGGTGCAGAATCTCTCCGGCCAGGGCTTCAGCCCGTTCCAGAGCGCCCGGCTCGCGCCCATCGTAGAGGATCAACGGGTGCAAATTGCCGTCGCCAGCGTGGAAAACGTTGGCAACACGGATATTGTAAGCCTTCCCTAAGCGCTCAATTTCGGAAAGAGCATGCCCCAATTTGCCGCGCGGCACTACCCCATCGTTGACAATGTAATCCGGGCTGAGCCGGCCTACGGCTGAGAAGGCGCTCTTGCGTCCCTTCCAGATGCGCAGGCGCTCGTCCTCATTCTGGGCCACCCGCACCTCGTAGGCCCCCGACTCCTGGATGACTTCGAGCAATTTGGTAAATTCCGCTTCAACCTGGGTGGTTTCGCCTTCCAGTTCGACAATCAGCAGGGCGGCGGCGTCACGGGGATAGTTGGCATGCACGGCGGCCTCGGCGGCCTCGATGGCCAGCTTGTCCATAATCTCCATCGCCCCCGGCAGCAGCCCCGAGGCCACCACCATGGCTACAGCGTTGCCCGCCGCGCCCAAGCTGTCATAAGCGGCCAGGACAGTGCGGTACAATTCTGGCTTGGGCAGCAAGCGCAGGGTAATTTCCAAAGCGATGCCAAACAGGCCCTCGGAGCCGACAAACAGGCCGACCAGGTCAGGCCCGACGCTTTCCAGGCTCTCACCGCCAAACTCGACCACCTCGCCATCCGGCAGAACCGCTTTGATACCCAACACATGATTGCTGGTCATTCCATATTTGAGGCAGTGCGCCCCGCCGGAGTTGAAGGCGACATTGCCGCCAATGGTACAGACAAGCTGGCTGGACGGATCGGGCGCGTAGTAAAGACCGTAGGGAGCGGCAGCTTTGGACACGTCCAGGTTGACGACGCCCGGTTCAACCACCGCCAGCCGTTCCTGGGGCTCTAGCCTTAGAATGCGGTTCAGCCGGTTCAAGCCGATGACCAGCCCATCCTGTATCGGGAGGGAGCCGCCGGACAGACTGGTGCCGCTGCCTCGAGCCACAAAGGGTACGCTGGCCTGGTGGCACAGCCTGACCGTCTCGATGACTTCGGCAGCGCTTTCAGGCAGCACCACGGCGCGCGGCCGCGCCCGAAAGGCGGTCAAGGCATCGGACTCATAAGGGGCCAGCTCGGCGGGTTGAGCCAACATTCGCTTGGGCGGGTAAATTTGGGCCAGAGCGGCCAAAAATTCCTGGGCGTCCATCAGCGTTGCCTCCATGTGCGTTTGTCTGTGCAGCCAGGGATAAAGAGGGTTTGGACCGGTCACGACAGTTTCACGGTCTGACGCGACGGTATGATTATACACACTCTTGCCAGGGTTGTCTAAAAAGTTGAAACCCTGAAAATAGTTGGAAATCGGCAAACACGGTATAATAGTCCTTTATCTTCGCATCTGTCTCGTAAAAGGAAGTCGGGGGGAACAAGGATGAGTAGTTTGGAAAAAGCCGGGCAAAAGATTACCACGGCATTGCTGGTGTCACAGAGTTTGTTTTCGGCATCGGTGATTATGCTTTTCACCATCAGTTCGATCATCGCCGTGCAATTGGCCGGCGACAACAGCCAGTGGACGGGAGTCCCTTCAACCTTAATTTTGGTAGGGGCGGCGCTGGTGGCCTACCCAATCGGGCGGCTGATGGATCAATTTGGACGCCGGATCGGGCTGTCGGTGGGCCACCTGTTTGGGATTGGGGGCGCGCTGATCGCCGGTGCTGCCGTTATCCAAGAGTCGCTCTGGCTTTTTTTGGGCGGGGTTTTGCTGATGGGGCTGGCTAAAGGTGTGATTGATTTGGGGCGCTACGCGGCGGCGGAGGCGAACATCGTCAGCAAGCGGGCCCGGGCGATCAGCCTGGTGGTCTTGGGGGGCACGGTTGGCTCGATCAGCGGGCCGGCCCTGATCAAATGGACCGGCGTGGCCGCCGAACGGTTCAACGCGCCGAGTTTGAGCGGTCCCTGGTTCGCCGCTGCCCTTTTCCTGGCAATTTCTTTGGTGATGATTACCATTTTTCTGCGGCCCGATCCGCAGCAGATCGGCCGGCAATTGGCGGCGCTCGAACCTGGCCCAACGCTGCCAGCTCAAGAAGGACGCAGTTTCCAGGAGGTCTTTTTTAACGAGCCGCGGGCAAAGCTGGCGGTAGCGGCCATGGTCTTTGGCCAATTGACGATGGTTTGGGTGATGACCATTACCCCGGTGCATATGCATCATCACGCCCACGGAATCGCGGCCATTTCCTGGGTGTTTATGGCCCACACGCTGGGTATGTTTGGCCTGTCCTTTCCGGTGGGCTGGCTGGTGGACCGCCTGGGGCGGGTCAAAATGATTATCATTGGCAGCCTGCTGCTGGTCGCCTCCTGTTTGCTGGCGCCGCTGTCCGCCGAGGTCTACTGGCTGGTGATCGTCCTATTTTTGCTCGGCTTGGGCTGGAACTGCTGTTTTGTGGCCGGTTCGACCCTGTTAGCCGATATCTTACGGTCGCATGAAAAGGGCCGGGTGCAGGGCCTGGCCGACGCCGTCGTCAATGTAGCCTCCGGGGTGGGCAGCCTGGGCGGCGGGTTTGTCTTTGCCGCCACCAGTTTTACTACGATGAGCTGGCTGGGGCTGCTCGCGGCGCTGGTGCCCCTGGCGCTGGTTCTCTTTTTGCGCTCGACCCGGTCGAAAGTTGCTTTGGAGGGGACGGTTACGGGCTAAAGGCCGGTCACGAATTTCACGAATTGAAACGAAGTTAAAAATCATAGTCTTTACGATGTATCCTCCGGCCTCAAACTCACCTGTTCCGTCGTCCTCGCCGCTCCGATCCCTGGCTGCTCTCTTTTCACGTCTTTTCGCTCAATTCGGGTGGCGCTGGCTGGCTGCGGCCGTAGGGTTGGCCATGTTCAGCGTGGTGCTGCTCCCGGCCAACCTGCTGGCAACCCAACGGTTTCACCACGACGAAGCCCTGTATGCCACCTGGGCCTTACAAATCACCAGTGGTACGGACCCCTGGCTGGTTGTCACGCCCATTGACAAGCCACCCCTGTTCATTTATGTCATCGCTGGGACAATGAAACTGCTGGGCGCAACCGAAGCGGCGGTGCGATTACCCTCGCTCCTGGCGACCGCGCTCACCGTTGGCCTGACCTTCGGGCTGGGGCGACGGGTGTACGGCCCAGGGGTAGGTGTTCTGGCGGCCTGGCTGGTAGCCTTATCCCCGTTCACCCTTCTTTTTGCGCCGACCGCCTTCACCGATCCTTTAATGGTCGCCCTGGTTTTGACCGCCTGCCTGGCCGCCGTCCACGGTCGAGCCGGCTGGGCCGGGGTCGCGTTGGGGCTGGCCATAGCTACCAAACAACAGGGCCTCTTTTTTGCGCTGCTCGTGCTGGGACTGCTCACGATTTACGATTTACGATTTACGATTTACGATTTACGACCTGTGCC
This sequence comes from Chloroflexota bacterium, assembly GCA_016860845.1. Next base: position 17,786 of record BOKF01000042.1, on the reverse strand, counting down.
CCGTCCAGGGGTATTTACGCATCACGCATCACGCATCACGCATCACGCTTCACACTTCATCTTGTCCACCCTCCTTACCCTCTTGTCTCTCCTCGTCTGGACTCTCACCCGTGCTCAAGCCCCTAATTTCTTGACTTACAGTCTTGCCAACTACGGCGGCCTGACCTCCGACGCGGCCAGCTTCGGCGAGCGCTGGTGGGGGTTTGTCGAGCTGCTGGCCTACGGCACCGCTTCGCCGCTGTTGAATGGAATTTTTATCGCCGGGCTGCCGCTGCTGTTGGGGTACGGGTTGTGGAGAGGGGCCAGGGGTCGGGGGTTAGGGGCCGGGATGAATTTCCAACCTTCCAACCTTCCAACCTTCCCGTCTATCACCGACTGGCTCTTGGCCCTCTTCACCCTCGCCTTCCTCCTCGGCCACGCGCTTTTCTCTTTTCAAGTGTGGGATCGTTACCTGTTGGGCCTGATACCTTTCCTGGCCTTGTTACTGGCTCGGATTTTGTGGCTACCCCGCTTAATCTTACCTCAGATTGTCCAAAGTTGGGTAACTTTTCACCGTAGAGACGTAGGGGAACAAAGATTTTTTAAATTTGATTTTCTTTGTGTCTCTGTGCCTCTGTGCTTAATCTCCTGGCGAAGCCTGATTAGCCCAATTTATGGCCTTTCTCTGGCTACCCTGCTTATGCTGACCCTGGCCCGCCCGGTGCAGGATGCGGTCAACGGGCGCTATCCCCTGGGCAGTCACAGCCAGGCCCTGGCCGGCATCGAGCAGATTGTGGCCTACTTGCAGGGCCACGCCGGGGCCAACCATACCCTCTACCATCGCTGGCTGGGCACGCACTGGCGCTTTTACCTGTGGGGCTATCCCTACGATTTGCAGGTTTGGGCCTCGCCCCAGCAATTAGCGGCCAACGCCAAACCCGGCCACCTGATCGCCTTCCCTTCCTGGCAGTCCGACACCGAGGCTCGGCTGGCCCTGGCCGAAGAGGGACTGGCGTTAAAGGAGTTGACCCGCGCCTACAATCCGGCGGGGTATCCTTCGATGGTGCTGTATGAGATTGTGAAGAACGAGTAGTCTTTTGCGCCACCGCCGCCCGAATCAAAAAGAGCGGAGGAAGAACCATCAACCTCCACTCTTTTCATTTTGCCAGGCTCAATATTTCTCTGAACTCTGACTACTGATTACTGGCTACTGGCTGCTGCTGTCCTCAAACTTATCCTCAAAGCTCGTCCAGCCCTGCTGCCAGGTGCTCTGCCCGTTGCGGTCGAAGTCGTAGGTGCCGCGATAGATGACGTAGATGGTGTCGGATTCGCCGGCCCAGAACATCCGGCCGTTGACAAATTCCTGGAAAGCACCCTGGCTGTCCCTGGCTTCGTTGGTCGCCCGGCCCAACCGCGCCCGGCCTTCTCAGCCGATGTATTCCCAGTACACTTTGGCAAAGCGGTCGCCGACTTTGAAGAAGCCGGGGTCGGTCGGCGCGTACTTGTGGGCGTCGGTCAAGACCTGGTCGCCAAAGCGGAGGTAAGAGCCGTTGTCTTCGTAGAAGACGTAGATCGGGTCAACGTTGAGCACGGTATCGGTTTCCAGCCAGAGCATCCAACCGTGTTCAAAGGTCTGCACAGCGGCGCGGGTGGCGTGCTCGTCCCTGCGGAAGTTGGTGAAGGCGTAGTCTAAGGCTAAGATTCTTCTTTTTCATCAAATCCCCGGCTGTGTTATACTTGCGGCAATGATCTCCCAAATCCTTAGCTTGGCCAAACTATCTCAGAACCCATTAAACCACGAAGACACAAAGACACGGGGAAAACGTAACTCTTTGTGTCTCTGTGTCTTTGTGGTGAAAATTCCCGTCTACCTTCAAAGGTGATTAGCGGTGACCAGATGACTCGATCCTGGCTGACCTACCTGCTCGCCGTAATTGCCCTCATTACCCTCACTCTTCTCTTTTTCTGGAAAATCCTGCTGACCAACCTCATCCTGGCCGGCGTGGATACCTTTCTCTACTTCTACCCCTACAAAGCCTATGCCAGCGAGGCGCTGCGCCAGGGCCGGCTGCCCCTGTGGAACCCTCACCTGTTTATGGGCGCGCCGCTGCTGGCTAACAGCCAGGTTGGACTGTTCTACCCGCTCAACTGGCTTTTCCTCTGGTTCGACCCACCCCGGCAGGTGACCTGGTCCATCGGGCTGCACATTGCCCTGGCCGGAGGATTTATGCTGGCCTACGCCCGCCAATCGCTGAAATTGAGCTGGCCGGCTTCGTTGGTCTCGGCTATCCTCTTTGCCTTCGGCGGCTACCTGGGCGCGCAGGTCGAGCACATCAACCAGCTCAACGCCGCCGCCTGGCTGCCTCTCCTGTTTCTGCTCTATGATTTTGGCCTGGCACGCGAGCGCCGCTGGTTCTGGTTTTTGTTGTTAGCCCTGGCCGTTGCCCTGACTCTCCTGGCCGGACATACCCAGACCGTTTTCATCTCCCTATTTGGCCTGGGGCTGTACGCCTTCTGGCGAAGCAGCGAATGGCGAATGGCGGATGGCGAATGGAATTCACAATTCAGAATTCACAATTCACTATTTTCTCTTCGCTCTTTCGCTTCTTCGCTCTTTCGCCACCTCACCCCCCTCGCCTTCGCCGCTCTCCTCGCCGCTGCCCTGGCGGCCGTTCAGCTTCTCCCCACCGCCGAACTGTCTGGTTTATCCATTCGCAGCGAGGGGTTGACTCTGCGCGAAGCGGTTTCCTTCCGCTTGCAGCCCAGCATGCTGCTCTACACCTTGCTGCCGCCGTTGGGTTTAGATTTGTCGCAAGTATTGGGCGAAGCCTTTGGCGAGTGGGTCGCCTACGTGGGGGTAAGCGGGTTGATTTTGGCGCTGCTGGGAAGTTGGTGCGCTCTCTGGCGGCCCGAAATTCGCCGCTACCTGTGGCTGGCCGGCAGCGGTCTGCTGCTGAGTTTGGGCTGGCCGTACCCGGTGCTCTATTACGTTGTTCCCGGTTTTGCCCTGTTCCGCGTGCCGGCTCGCTGGCTGCTGCTGTACGCCTTCGCCGCTGCCATACTGGCAGGGTTTGGCCTGAATGCTCTGCTGCATCCGGCCCAAACACGCCCTCGGCTTGCTGCTACGTGGCGCTGGCTGCGGACTCGCTGGTGGCGGCTGGCGATTTTCGTCGGTTTGCCCCTCGTTCTTTTACTCGTTTTGCTCGCCTGGAGAATGCCGCCCATCCTCACCCTTACAACTTGGCTAGCTTTAGCCCTCATCATGCTTTACGCTTTACGCTTTACGTTTCACGCATCACGCATCACGCATCACGCATCACGCCTCCCTATCATTATCCTCTTCATCGTGCTCATTTCCGAACTCTTCTTCTCCGCCCAGAGCCTCACCTACAACCATCCGACCGCCCCGCAAGCCTATTCCTCCCTGCGCAACGCGCCCGCTTATTTATTAGCCGCCGACCCGCCGGCCGGCCAGACGCCGCCGGGCCGCTTCCTCAGTCTGTCCGGCATCACCTACGATCCCGGCGACCTGCGCGAGTTGAATCAAATTTTTGGCAGCAGCCTGTCCGAAAAGGCTTTGTACAACTTGATTGTTGCGACCAAAGAGAAAGAAGTTCTCTTTTTTAACCTGCCGTTGGTTTATGGGTTGTATAGCGTAGACGGCTACGACGGCGGACTGCTGCCGCTCAAGCAGTTTGTCACCTTACAAAAATTGTTCCTGCCCCCCGGTGACCTGTCCATAGATGGCCGCCTGCGCGAAAAGCTGCGCTTTGTGCCGCCGGGCCGTTTGCTGTCGCTGCTCAATACCCGCTGGATCATTACCGACAAGCAGTTTGATGTTTGGATTGACGATATTTTTTATGACTTGCAGTTTTCGGCGCGGCTGGCGTCTGGCCAAACTATTTCTGCCCCGGCAGGGGGGCAGGGGGGCAGGGGGGCAGGGGAGATAGGAGTCCAAAGCGAAGCTTTGCCAGGAGGTCAGGAAATCCCTGACTTTCCGGCGACAGCCATTGGCTTAGTCTCTCACCTGGAAGGAGCCGCCAGCTTGCCGGCCGGCGTGTCGGTTGCCGAGGTCAGCCTGGCCTTTGCCGATGGCGGCAGCATAACCCTCATTTTAAGGGCCGGAAGCGACACCGCGGAAGGCGTCTACTCCGCCACCGCTGCTCATCCCCAGGCCAAGATTGGCGTGGCCTGGCCGTACGAAGCCGGCGGGGCAGATTACATCGCCGTTTATCCCTTGACTGACTCCCAGGCCGCCAGCCGCCGGGTCAATCGTATCTCGGTTACGGCCACACTGCCAACCGGCCAATTTGTCCTGCGCGGGGCGAGTCTCATTCACCAGCCGACGACTACCAGCCGCTCGGTCCTGCTGACTACCGAGGGCGATTACCGGCAGGTTCACTCCGGGGATGTCAAGATTTACGAAAATCGAGCGGTGCTGCCGCGCGCTTTCATCGTTCACCAAGCCGAGGTAGTGGAGACTGAGGACGAAGCTATCGCCGCGCTGCAAAATCCAGCCTTTGACCCCGCCAAAACTCTAGTGGCCCAGGCAAAGACCTTTGAGGTTTTGGAAACCTCAAAGGTCTCTAGGGGGCAGCCTTCGGCTAATGATCAGGCCATGATCGTCAAATACGAGCCGGAGCGAGTCGAAATTGTGGCTACTCTCGCCTCACCCGGCTGGCTGGTCCTGACCGATACCTACTACCCCGGCTGGCAGGCAGCCCTTGACGGCAATCCCATCGAAATTTTGCCGGTGAATATCATGTTCCGGGCCGTGGAGGTTCCGGCGGGGGAGCATACGGTGGTGTTTGAATTTAAGCCGCGTTCGGTGAGGATGGGGGCGTGGGTCAGCGGGGGGGCGCTGGTAGCATCGGCTCTTGCGTTGGCGTTATCACTTCGCCAATCTGCTAAGAAGATGCTATAATATCGGTTTGGATTTCGTAAGAATTAACCTGGAGTGTCGTCAAAACATGCTGGTTATGGCTTACAGATGGCAATTCCCTTATCAAAATTTCTGCAAGAGTTAAGAGGTAATAATTTATGGACGAACTACGTAGCCGACTTACCGATCTGAATGAGCGGATCGGTTCAATTTTGGAGCGTCTTTGACATCGCCGGCAAAGCGAAACAGATTGAAACCTTAGAAAAAGAGTCGGGTGAGCCGGATTTTTGGAACGACCAGCGCGGGGCGCAGGAGAAAATGCGCCGCATGTCGGAATTGCGCGAGGAGGTTGAAACCTGGCAGGGCATGAATCGCCGGGGCAGAGATGCGCTTGACCTGCTCGAGATGGCCGCAGAGGAAGAGGACGACTCGCTGCTGGCCGAACTGACCGCCGAAGTGGACTCGCTGGCGAGTCTGCTGGAAAAGCTGGAATTTCAACTGGTGCTGTCCGGTTCGCACGACAAGGATGCAGCGCTGCTCTCGATCCACGCCGGGGCCGGCGGGACCGAAAGCCAGGATTGGACCGAAATGCTCATGCGCATGTATCTGCGCTGGGCTGAATCTGGCGGCTACAGAGCCACGTTGGTGGATCAGACCGAGGGAGAAGAAGCCGGTCTCAAGAGTGTAACCCTGGAAATTGAAGGCGAATACGCCTACGGCTACCTCAAAGCCGAGCGAGGCGTGCATCGGCTGGTCAGGATTTCGCCCTTTGACGCCAACAGCCGCCGCCACACCTCCTTTGCCCTGGTCGAAGTGGTGCCGGATATTGAAACCGATATTGACATCGAAATCAAGCCTGAAGACATCGAAGTTGATGTTTACAAATCAGCCGGGGCCGGCGGGCAAAACGTGCAGAAAAACTCGACGGCGATCCGCCTCAAACACCTGCCGACCGGGATTGTGGTCACCTGCCAGAACGAGCGCAGCCAGCTTCAGAACCGGGAAACCGCCATGCGTATCCTGCGCGGGCGCTTATATGACATCGAGCTAAAAAAGCAGGAGGAAGAACAGGCCCGGCTCAAAGGCAAGCACGTCGAGGCCGGCTGGGGCAACCAGATTCGCTCCTATGTCCTGCACCCCTATAAAATGGTCAAAGATCACCGCACCGATTACGAGGTCGGCAATGCTGAAGCGGTGCTGGATGGCCGGCTCGATGGCTTTATCGAAGCGTATCTACGTTATACGATTGGCGAAGGTGAAGGGGCCAGAGCTTAGCTGGAAGGATGGAAGATTGGAAGGATGGAAAAATCTCCAGCCTTCCAGCCCTCCAATCTTGCAGAATATTTGGTATAAATTTGACACGATTTCCTCCCCCTGCTATAATTGTTGCGTATAAAATAAACTTCGTCTAATGCGTTAGAAGTTTCACCTCTTGTAGGCCCAACTACATAACAATCTGTGAAAGATTGCGCCCTGGTCTAACTGGCGCAATTTTTGTTGTCTCTAAGGGTGGGTAGCTTGAGTCAGGTGTCTGGTTCAGACCAAGATGAACTAATGCTGGTAAAATTTGAGGAAAGCCTGACTCAGGCGGAACTGTCTGCCTCGACGATTGTGAACTACCTGGCTGATTTGCGGGTTTTTTTGCGTTGGGGCAAGCGTGAAATAGGCGAGCAATTTTCACTGGCCCGGGTGAGTTCAGACCATGTCCGGCTGTACCGGCATTACCTGGCCCAGGAACTTCACCGGGCGGCGGCGACAGTTAATCGCCATCTGATGGCCCTGCGCAAGTTTTTTGCTCTGACCAAAGAAATGGGTCTTCTAGCGGAAGATCCGACGACGGAGATAGCCCTCGTCCAGGAAGACGGCCAGGCTAACTCGCGACCTCTTTCAAAAGAAGAGGTTGAGGAGTTGCTGGCGGCGGCGCAGAAGGGGTCGCGGGCCGGGCTGGCCCGGCGGGACCTGGCAATTTTGCACTTATTACTGCACACCGGCCTGAAGGTCAGCGAAATTGTGTCCCTCAAAAAAGATGACCTGGTATTTGAGTATCCCGGAGTTCAGCTCAAGGTCTGCCGGGAGTGGCACGATGATCCGAAAACCCGGTACTTGCCGCTCGTTGGGGAAGTTTGCAAGACCTTACACGAATATTTGAAGGTTCGTCCCCAGACCTCGACCACCGACCACTTTTTTCTCAGCCAGGAAGGCCGGCCCATCTCCAACCGCACCGTGCAGCGAATTATCGGCGACTGCGCCAGGGCGGTGGGCCTGGAAGGGGTTTCGGCGCAATCTCTGCGGCGAACCTTTGCCTTGCAGTTGTTCTCGGAAACCCACGATCTTGGACTCGTTTCGGAGCGCTTAGGCCATCAAACCAAAGCCATCACCGAGCAATATTTGGCGGTGCATGACCATCATCAGCAGGAAGTAAGAAGTAGGGAGTAAGAAGTAAGGGAAATACACTTTATCTTTTTTCTATTTTCTAGCTCTCATCTCTTAATTTTTTTTATTGTACTTAAGCTAAGGAGGTTTATTGTGGAAGTAAAAGATTTCCGTGCCTTGCGGGTCAGTCTGGCTTCGCCGGATGAAATCCGGAGCTGGTCGTATGGTGAAGTGACCAAACCGGAAACGATCAACTACCGCCGCCTGCGGCCCGAAAAAGACGGTCTCTTTTGCGAGGCTATTTTTGGCCCCACCAAAGACTGGCAGTGCTACTGCGGCAAGTACAAGCAGGTCCGCTACAAAGGCATTGTCTGTGAAAAGTGTGGGGTCTTGGTGACCCGGTCGTCGGTGCGCCGGGAGCGGATGGGGCATATTGAACTGGCTGCGCCGGTCGCCCACATCTGGTACACCCGCCGGGTGCCCTCCTATTTGGGCCTTTTGCTTGACATCTCCCGCCGCAACCTCGACCGCGTTCTGTACTTTGCCCACTACATCATCACCAAAGTGGACGAGCCGGCCCGCGCCCGTGCTCTAAAGCGCCTGGACGACGAAGTTGGCCGTGAAGAAAAGCGTCTGGAAGAAATCCGCCAGGAGCGGGTTGACGTGATTACCCGCGAGCGGGACGAGAAGATCGCCGCGCTCCGCGACGAAGAGCAGCGGCTGGTGGACGCCCTGAACGAGCGCCAAAACTCGCTCATCGAAGAGGCGATGAAAGAAGCCCAAAAACTGCAAAAGCGGCTGGAAGACCAGGTCGGCGCCGTGCTCAAAGCGCCGATCACCTTCAGCGGCAGCAGTGAAGTTATCGCCAATGCCGGTGAAACGCTCGACCGCAGCCACCTCAAAAACTTGAATAATTTGGTTGAGGGCCGGCTCAATGAAATCAAGGCCGAAATTGAGGAAGAACTCAACCGCGAGCAGGGCCGCATTAACGCCGAAATTGACCGGATTCGCTACCTGGCTGACCAGGAAGTTGATGCGCGGGGCGGCGACAACTCCCAAGAATTGGGTGAATTGATCGCTCGCGTTCAGGAGCAGCGCCAGGAACTGCTGAGCATCGAGTGGATGCAGTTTCTGAATGAGGTCCAGTATCGTGACTTGACCGACCGCTGGGGCAACGTGTTTACCGCCAGTATGGGGGCTGAGGCGCTGTACGACATCTGCAAAGACCTGGATCTGGATAAGCTGGCCGCCGACCTGCGCCTGCAGATTCGCAGCACCCGCTCCAAACAGCTCAAGAAAAAAGCGATCAAGCGGCTGCGTGTGGTGGAGAGCCTGCGCAAGAGCAACAACCGCCCGGAGTGGATGATCCTGACCGTTTTGCCGGTTATCCCGCCCGACCTGCGCCCGATGGTTCAACTCGACGGGGGTCGTTTCGCCACCTCCGACCTGAACGACCTGTACCGCCGGGTGATCAATCGCAATAACCGGCTCAAGCGGCTGCTGGATTTGGGCGCGCCCGATGTGATTGTCCGCAATGAGAAGCGCATGCTCCAGGAAGCGGTCGACTCGCTCATTGATAACAGCCGCCGGGGCAAGGCCGTCTCGTCACGGGGCCGCCGCCAGCTCAAGAGCTTGAGCGATATGCTCAAGGGCAAGCAGGGCCGCTTCCGCCGCAACCTGCTGGGTAAGCGCGTGGACTACTCCGGCCGCTCGGTCATCGTCATCGGCCCGACCCTGGAACTGCACCAGTGCGGTTTGCCCAAGGGCATGGCCCTGGAACTGTTCCGGCCTTTTGTCATCCAGAAGTTGGTTGAATACAACTACGCCAACAACGTCAAGGGGGCCAAGCGCATCGTCGAACAGCGCCGGCCTGAAGTTTGGGAGGTGCTGGAAGAAGTTATCCACACCCGGCCCATCCTGCTCAACCGCGCCCCGACGCTGCACCGCCTGGGTATTCAGGCTTTTGAGCCGATCCTGGTTGAGGGCAATGCTATCCAGATTCACCCGTTGGTTTGTTCCGCCTTCAACGCCGACTTTGACGGCGACCAGATGGCGGTGCATATCCCGTTATCGGACAAGGCGGTCAAAGAGGCGCGCGAGTTGATGCTGTCAACCCGAAATATCCTGCTGCCCTCCAACGGTGAGCCGGTGGTTTCGCCGACCAAAGATATGGTCCTGGGCGTCTACTATTTGACGATGGAGGAAGCGGGCAAAAAGGGCGAGGGTAAAGTTTTTACCGACCTGGACGAAATCGCTCTGGCTTATGCCCTGGATAAGGTGGACCTCCACGCCAAAATCAAGGTACTGCACTATGCGCCTAACTCCAAGCAAACGGCGCCGATTGAGACGACAGTTGGCCGTGCGCTCTTTAATCAAATCCTGCCTGAATCCCTGCGCTTTGTCAATAAAGTGCTGGATAAAGGTTCGCTCAAGGATTTGGTCGGCATCAGTTACGCAGCGATGGGACCTGATATTACCGCCAAACTGGTGGACGACATCAAAAGCATCGGTTTTAAGTATGCCACCCGATCCGGTACTACCATTTCCGTTTCCGACATCAACGTGCCCCAGGAGAAGAAAGATATCCTTAACCGGGTTACTGAGCAGGTAGCCAAGGCCGAACAGCAGTATCGCCGGGGTTTGATTACCGACGAAGAGCGCTACATCAAAACGGTGCAGCTCTGGACCGAGGCGACTGACGAGGTGACGGATGCTGTGCGCGCGGCGATTGATCCCGAAAGCCCGATCAAGATTATGGCTGACTCGGGGGCGACCAAAGGCGGTTTCCAACCGATCCGCCAGTTGGCCGGGATGCGCGGCCTGATGGCCGATCCCAGCGGGCGCATCATCGCTCTGCCCATTCGCTCCAACTTCCGTGAAGGGCTGACCGCACTGGAATACTTCATCTCGACGCACGGGGCGCGTAAAGGTTTGGCCGATACCGCTCTCCGCACCGCCGACGCGGGCTATCTGACTCGCCGCCTGGTGGACGTGGCGCAGGATGTCATCATCAACGAGAACGACTGCAAGACCAAGTCCGGCATTACCATTGACAAGCGTGACAGCCCTGGCCTGGGCGAGAGTTTCAAAGAGCGCCTGTTGGGCCGTGTTTCGCTGAAGAAAATAGTGGACAAGAAGACCGGCGAGGTGCTGGTTGAGAAGAACCGGATGATCGGCGAGCCTGAATTTCAGGCTATTGACAAGGCCGGCCTGGAAAAAGTGCATGTGCGCTCGCCGCTGCACTGCCAGCTTGAGCACGGCATTTGCAGCTTTTGCTACGGGAGTGATTTGGGCCGGGGAGGCCCGGTGCAAATCGGAGCAGCGGTGGGGATTATTGCCGCGCAGTCCATTGGCGAGCCGGGCACGCAGTTGACCCTGCGCACTTTCCATACCGGCGGCGTCGCCGGTGTTGAGGACATCACCCACGGCCTGCCGCGCGTGCAGGAGTTGTTCGAAGCCCGCAATCCCAAAGGTGAAGCGATCATCTCTGACCTCGACGGGCGGGTCGAACTGATTACCCACGAGGATGGCAGCCGCGTGCTCAAGGTTATCTCGTCCGAAGTTCGCAAGGATGAGTACGAAGTGCCCGGCAACTGGTCTATTTTGGTCGAAGATGGCGAGGAGATTGCCGCCAAGACCAAGCTGGCCAAGCGGGGCGAGCAGGAAATTCTGGCCGAGAATGGCGGCCGGGTGCAGCGCGAGGAGAACAAGGTTGTCGTTCACTGGGACGCCCGCCAGGAAGAAGAATATCAAATTGAGTCGGCGGCGCGCCTGCGCGTGGCTAACGGCGACCAGGTGGTCGTTGGGCAGCAACTGACCGAAGGCTCGCTCAACCCCAACCGCATTCTGCGGGTGTTGGGCCGTGAAGCGGCCCAGCTTTACCTGCTGGAAGAGGTGCAGAAGGTCTACCGCTCCCAGGGTGTGCCGATCAACGATAAGCACATCGAAGTCATTGTCCGCCAGATGACCAACAAGGTGCGGATTGTGACCAGCGGCGACAGCGAGTACCTGCCCGGCGAATTGCTGGATTACCAGAAGTTCCAAAATATGAATCAGGACCTGATGGGTCAGGGCAAGCGCCCGGCTTCGGGCCGGCCCATTCTGCTGGGTATTACCAAGGCGGCACTCAATACCGACAGCTTCCTGTCGGCGTCGTCCTTCCAGCACACTATCAATGTGTTGGCCCAGGCGGCCATCGAAGGCAAGCGTGATGAGTTGTTCGGTTTAAAAGAAAATGTTATACTGGGCAAGCTCATTCCGGCGGGCACCGGCTACCATCACTATCACGGTACAGATGGGAACGGCGGCGTGGCCGAGGATGGTCAACAACCGGTAGTGAGCAGCGGTGAGGCCATTGATCTTGCCACAGGCGGAAACGGGGCGAGTGAAATCGGCTCTATTGATGAACTGGGTCTTTCTGCCTAATGGTCTATTCGCTGATAAAATTCCCGAGTGAAAGGGGGTGAGGGTGAGATGAGTGTCGAACTACGCTCCGGTGAGTCTCAAGATTCTTTGTTGAAGCGATTCAGGAAAGAAATTGTCAAGGCTCGCGTGTTAAGCACCTACCGCAAAAAGCGCTGGTTTGTTTCCAAAAGCGAGCAGCGCCGCCTGGCTAAACAACGGGCAATTCGCAAAGCCCGGCGCAAGATGATGCGCCGGCAAAATACGCTGTAGGAGTACCTCACTCCTCTAAGGAGACTTAAGACCCGCAGAGTTTTTACACTCTGCGGGTTTTTTGTTGCCCAGAATGGGCATCTTCTTAATAACTTGGGGTAAGGGCAGGCGCGAGGCCTGCCCCGTGGGGCGACCGCAAGGGTGCGCCCCTAACTTTTGAGAAGATACCAAAAACGGGTCATATTTCCTTGATAGTTGTGATATTTGTCACTAACTGGGTTCCGTCCTATACTGTATACTCCAGAGTAAGCAAGCTAAAATCGAGTTTTTTGGAGGGTGTGATGGAATTAATTCTGGCACGATGGCAATTTGCCATCACCACAACCTATCACTTTTTCTTTGTACCCCTGACTTTGGGCCTGTCCCTCCTGGTAGCGCTGATGGAGACGCTTTACGTTTGGACAGGTAACGATGTTTACAAACGGATGACCAAGTTTTGGGGTAAGCTGTTCCTGATCAATTTTGCGATGGGCGTTGTTACCGGTATTGTAATGGAGTTCCAATTTGGCATGAATTGGTCAGAGTACGCTCGCTTTGTGGGCGACATTTTTGGCGCGCCGCTGGCGATTGAAGCCCTGCTGGCCTTTTTCCTGGAGTCAACCTTTATTGGGCTGTGGATTTTTGGCTGGGACAAACTCTCCCCCCGGCTGCATCTGGCGACGATCTGGTTGGTGGCTATCGGTTCCAATATTTCGGCGCTCTGGATTTTGATTGCCAATTCCTTTATGCAGCAGCCCCTGGGCTACACCCTGCGCAATGGCCGGGCCGAGATGACCGACTTTTTTGCTTTAATCACCAATGGGCACGTGTGGGTGCAATTCCCCCATGTTATCACCTCGGCCATGGCGACGGCGGGCTTTTTTGTCCTGGCCATCAGCGCCTACCACCTCCTGCGGGGGAACCAACTGAACCTGTTCCGGCGTTCCTTCCAGATGGGTCTTATCTATGCGGTCATTGCCACTTTTTTGGTGATGTTGGTCGGCCACAGCCAGGCGCAGTACATGTTCAAAATCCAGCCGATGAAGATGGCTTCTGCCGAGGCGTTGTGGGAAAGTGAAAACCCCGCGGCAATGTCGCTCTTCACCGTCGGCAATGAGCCGGAACTGCGCGATGTCTTTGCCATTCGCGTGCCCGGCCTGTTAAGTTTCCTGGCCTTGAATCAGTTTGAGGGTGAAGTGCCGGGCATCAAGAATCTGCAAGCCGAATACGAGCAAAAGTATGGCCCAGGCGATTATGTCCCGCCGGTCGCGGTAAGCTACTGGAGTTTTCGTTTGATGATCGGCGCGGGCATGGGGATGTTCTTGCTCGCCCTGTACGGCCTTTATCTACTGTTGACCAATAAGGTTGAGCGGCAGCCGGTTTATCTAAGGCTGTTGACCTGGGCAGTGGTTTTGCCTTATTTTGCAAACTCAACCGGCTGGCTCTTTACTGAAATTGCCCGCCAACCCTGGATTGTTTTTGGCCTGCAAAAAACCGCCGATGCGGTCTCGCCCAATGTAACGGTCGGTATGGTGCTGACCTCGTTGATCCTGTTTACCGTTGTCTATGGTGTTTTAATGGTGGCCGACATTTATCTCCTGGCCAAGTATGCCCGCATGGGAGCCGGTGAGGCCGGGCAACCCGGTCCGGCTGAAAGTGCGGCCGGTGTGCCGGCCGGCGCTTTTTTGAAGTGAAAAGGGAGGGCTTCTTATGGATCTCAATACACTCTGGTTTATTTTAATTACCATCCTGTTTATCGGTTTCTTTATCCTGGAAGGGTTCGACTTTGGCGTGGGTATTCTGCTGCCCTTCCTGGGTCGAAATGATTGGGAACGTCGGCTGATCATTAACACCATCGGCCCGGTCTGGGACGCTAACGAAGTCTGGATCATCACTGCCGGTGGAGCTATTTTTGCGGCGTTTCCCAACTGGTATGCGACCATGTTCAGCGGCTTTTACCTGGCCCTGGTGCTGATGCTGCTGGCCTTGATTGTCCGTGGGGTGGCTTTTGAATTTCGCAGCAAGGATAAACACCCCCGCTGGCGAGCTACCTGGGATTGGCTGATCTGCATTGGCAGCGCTGTCCCCGCTTTGCTGTGGGGTGTGGCTCTCGGCAACCTGCTGCGCGGCGTGCCCATTGACGCCGATATGAACTACGTCGGCGGCTTCTTTAACCTGCTCAATCCTTACGCCTTGCTGGGCGGCCTGACCACTCTCTCGATGTTCATCTTGCACGGTGCTATTTTCCTCAACCTCAAAACCACCACCGATGTTGCCGACCGGGCTACGGCTACGACCAAAAAAGTTGGACCGGTGGCTACAGTCCTTGTCTTCCTGTTTGTCGTTGCCGGTTATTTTATGACCGACGCCTTTACCCGGCTCGGCGCCGACCCCGGTATCATCCCTTTGACTGCCGGGGCAGCGCTGCTGGCCGCCGGTTGGTTCATTCACCGGCAGCGCACCGGCTGGGCCTTTATCATGACCGCCGTGACCATTGCCCTTTCAACTATCACCATCTTCATGTCGCTTTATCCACGCGTCATCGTTTCCAGTCTCAACCCTGATTGGAGCCTGACCATTTACAATGCCTCTTCTAGCCCCTACACCCTCAAAGTCATGACGATTGTCGCCCTTATCTTTGTGCCGGTGGTCCTGATCTATCAGGGGTGGACTTACTGGGTCTTCCGGCATCGGCTTGGCCGGGATTCGCACCTTGAATATTGATGAGCGTGAATAAACGTCTCCTCCGCCAGACCCAGCCGGTGCGCCTCCAACTGGCGCTGGTGATTGGGCTGGGGCTGCTGGTGGGGGGACTGCTGGTAGCGCAGGCATACCTCTTAAGCCGCGTTATCAGCCGAGTCTTTCTCAACGGGCAGGGCCTGCATGATGTGCAGGCCCTGCTGCTCATGTGGCTCGTTGTTGCCCTGCTGCGCGCCGGCCTAATCTGGAGCGGCGAGGTGCTGGCCCAGCGGATTGCCGGGCGGATCAAAAATGAGCTGCGGGAGCGTCTCACTGAGCACCTGCTGGCCCTGGGACCCAGCTACACCCGGCGCGAGCGTAGCGGCGAGCTGGCGGCTACGGCCGTCGAGGGCATCGAGGCGCTCGATACTTACTTTGGCCAATACGTGCCCCAACTGGCCCTGGCGGCCCTGGTTCCCCTGACCATCCTCGCTTTTGTTTTTCCCCTGGATTTCCTGACCGGCCTGGTTTTGCTGCTGACCGCTCCCCTCATCCCCGTTTTTATGGTGTTGATTGGCCGCCAGGCCGAAACAATGACCCAGCGCCAATGGACCGGGTTGAGCCGGATGAGCGCCCACTTTCTGGATGTCTTACAGGGCCTGCCCACGCTCAAAATGTTGAATCGCAGCCGCGACCAGCTTGAGATCATTGCCCGCATCAGCGAACGCTTTGGCCAGACCACCCTCGGTGTGCTGCGTGTGGCGTTTTTGTCGGCGCTGGTCCTGGAGCTGATCGCTACTCTCAGTACCGCTGTGGTGGCAGTCGAGGTTGGCCTGCGGCTGTTATATGGCCGGTTAATCTTTGAGCAGGCATTTTTTGTGCTGATTCTGGCTCCGGAATTTTACGCGCCGCTGCGCTCCTTGAGCGCCCGTTTCCACACCGCCATGTCCGGCGCCAGCGCCGCCCGCCGCATTTTTGAAATACTCGACACCCCTCTCCTTAAGCCTGTCCTCGCTTCCTCGCCTCTTCCACCCCTCATGGCTCCTCCCGCCATTCACTTCGACGATGTCCATTATACTTACGAGAACGGCGGGCTTCCGGCACTCAACGGCTTGTCGTTTCACCTGGCTCCCGGCCAGCGAGTCGCTCTGGTTGGCCCCAGCGGCGCAGGCAAAAGCACGGTGGCGTACTTACTCCTCCGTTTTGCCGAGCCAAGTCGAGGTCTCATTACCATCAACGGTCAACCCTTAGACGCACTCGACCCGGCCGCCTGGCGAACTCAGGTCGCCTGGGTGCCCCAAACCCCTTACCTTTTCCACGCCTCGGTCGCCGACAACCTCCGCCTGGCCCGGCCCGAAGCCAGCCAAGACCAGATTGAGTGGGCCGCTGGCCAGGCCTGTGCCGCTGAGTTTATCGAAGTTTTACCCCAGGGCTACGATACCCTCATCGGCGAGCGCGGCGCCCGGTTAAGCGGCGGTCAAGCCCAACGACTGGCCCTGGCCAGAGCCTTTCTGCGAGACGCGCCGCTGCTCATCCTGGACGAAGCGACGGCTCACCTCGATCCTGAACACGAAGCGTGTTTGCAGGAGGCCCTGACCCGGCTGCTGCCTGGCCGGACGGCCCTGATCATTGCCCACCGGCTGAACACGGTCTCCACTATGGATCAGATCTTGGTAATGGTCGAGGGACGGGTGGTGGAGGCCGGCACGCATGCCTCCCTGCGGCAGCAGAAAGGGGTATACCAAAAAATGATGGCGGCTTATTTGGCGTAATGACCTATCGTGTGTAATCTCAACGATCAACACGTTTTAACGGCCGGCAGGGACCGGCACAATTTGAGGGGGCAAAATGACCACAAATCAACCCAAGTTTATCGAAGTCAGCCATCCCATTGAGATGGGCATGAAAACTTATCCGGGCCTGCCGGAGCCGCAGGCCGAAGTTCTGTTGGATTACGAAGGTTCGCGGGAAAGATACGGCGGCCAGGCGGAGTTTCTGATTGCCTCGCTGCACCTATGCGGCAATACCGGCACCTACGTCGACTCGCCCTGCCACCGCCACCGGGGCGGGGTGGATCTAGCCGGTCTGCCCTTAACCAGCCTGGCACACTTACCTGTAGTGGTGGTAGATGCGACCGGATATAACCAGCGCGGGATGGGTCCTGACCTCTTGCGGGGATTAAAGGTGCGGGATAAAGCTGTTTTGGTCCATACCGGCTGGTCGCGCCATTGGCGAACCGAGCATTACTTCCAGCCGAACCCTTTTCTGACGGCAGAGGCGTGCGATTGGCTGCTGGAGGCGGGGGCGAAATTTGTGGGCATTGACTCGCTCAACATTGATGATACCCAGGACCTGGCCCGCCCGGCGCACACCAAACTGCTGGGGGCCGGCGTGCCTATCTGCGAGCATATGACCAACCTGGCGGCGATTCCGCCTGACGGGGGCTTCTTACACGCCGTGCCGATTGCCTGGGTCGGCGGGGCGACCTTTCCAGTTCGGGCCTATGTGATGCAGTTTGAGTAGTTTTAGAGGGGAAACTCGGTTTCAAACTTGGTCGTGCAATTAACCAGCTCGTTGGCGGCTTTTACATTTTTCATTACTTTGGCCATATTGCCTTTCAAGGAAATCTGGCGGGTAAAGAGAGCCTTCATGGGGTCGAGTTTCTTTTCGGCAATAGCCTTCCAGACACTGACCGGACCGCTGATATGAAACTCCGGGGTCAGGGTCGCGGGGTTGGCGGGCACAAAAGCCTGGCGGCACTGCCCGTGGTACAGGTCAATATACATATACACGGGCTGCTGCAGCCGGCCCTCAGGCTCGACAATAACGTACAAGTCCCCCTCCCAGTTTTTAGCGGCCTGGCGGTAGGTTTCGCTGTTGTTGCACTCCTCCCCCAAACGCTTGATCCAGGCATCGGTGGCAAAGGGAATAGGATCTGGCATGGTCTGAACTTGCCTCCTCAATGATAGGTATCCTGACAAATTGGCGAGAAACGGCCAGGCAGAGAGAAGCGAGACCGGTTCCTCCCCCCGTGTCTCGTCTTGCTCATTATAACCGAGGCTTGACTAACAACCAATCCCCCTTTAGCACTATTATTACAGCGCAATGTTGACCACGGCTGAGAGACCAAGTTGAGCCAATTTGGATTTACGATGAGACAGATAAGCGACATGATTGCGTTTTTGATAGTAGCGCACCAAGTGCAGGGCGGCCGCGGCAT
>BOKF01000041.1 GCA_016860845.1 Chloroflexota bacterium | reverse complement strand
AACTCAAAAAACACGGACGTTTGGCCAAAAGCCTTTTTCGCTATGGCTTAGACCATTTGCGGTCCATCGTTTTTGATATTCAACTCAAAATGGATGATTTCCTGTTCTCTCTGAAATTTTTGTCCTGCACATAGGGGGAAAACAGTAATTTATTCTCCCAACTCTTTATTATCTTATAAAAACTCTCCCATATCTAGTGATATTTGTCACGAAGAAGCAGGACAAATGTCACCGAACCGACCTCCCTCGTAACGTTCGAGCGATGCTTGAGAGTTGGGCCAAGTTTCAGACTGGCAAAATTTGGATTTAGACCAAGCCAAAAGTATAATGATTTTTATAAAATTTATTATAAAAATTCCAATAACTGAATGAAACAAAACTATCGTACTATTGATCAAGCTAAGAAAATATTGAGCCAGGAAGAGGGGACCATTCTCAAGAATTGGGGCGGCAAGTTACCCATCGCCCTGGTTTGGCCGAACAGTTACCGGGTGGGCATGAGCAGCCTGGCTTTGCACATCCTGTATCGCCTGTTCAACGATGAACCCGACGTCGTCTGCGAACGTGTCTTTTACGGCTTCCAACAGCTCTCTCAGCGCGACGAGCCGCTTTTGTCGCTGGAGTCGCAGCGCCCCCTGGACGAGTTTGCGGCCGTGGCCTTTACCATCTCCTATGAAATGGATTATTTCAATGTGATCCAGATGCTGCGCCAGGCCGGCTTTCCTTTGTTTGCCGCCGAGCGCGACGAGAACTGGCCGCTGCTGATTGCCGGCGGCCCGGCCGTTTACACCAACCCGGAACCGCTGGCCGAAATCTTTGACGCCTTTGCCATCGGCGAGGGTGAGGCGATTGTGCCGCCGCTGATTGATGCCCTGTGGGAGATTAATGAAATGCCTCGGCCCCAAGCCTACGAACGGCTGGCCCAGGTAGATGGTATGTATCTACCCGCGCTTCACCATGACGGCCCGGTACCCCGGGTGTGGGTCAAGGATATCGAGACCCAACCCACCGTAACCCAGATTTACACGCCCAACACCGAATTTGGCGACCGCACCCTGATCGAAATTGCCCGTGGCTGCGGCCGGGGCTGCCGCTTCTGTATGGCCGGCTATGTCTACCGGCCTATGCGCGAGATGCACCTGGATACAGTGCTGGCGGCGGCCCGGCACGGCCTGAAACACCGTGACCGGATTGGGCTGGTCAGCGCCGCCGTCAGCGACCATAGCTGGATTGACCAGATTGCCATCGAACTACGCCAAATGGGCGCGCGCTTGACCGCTTCTTCCATGCGGGTTGACCCGATCAGCGAGCCGCTGATCAAAGGGCTGGCCGAAAGCGGCAACCAAACCCTGACCATCGCCCCCGAAGCCGGCAGCGTGCGCATGCGCAAAGCCATCAACAAGCCCCAGGCCGACGCCCAGATTATGCATGCCGTTGAATTGGCGGCCAAGTATAACTTTCCGCAGCTTAAGATGTATTTTATGGTCGGCCAGCCGACGGAGACGGAAGAGGATGTCGAGGCCATCGCCCACATGGTGCTGGCCGCCCGCCAGGTTTTTCCGCGCCATATCGCCATCAACGCTACCCCCTACGTCCCCAAGAGCCATACCGCCTTCCAGTGGGCGGCTATGCTGCCGGTTGAAACGCTGGAAACACGCATCAAATACCTGCAGGACCGGCTCAACCCCAACGGCGTGACCGTCCGCAGCGACAGCCCGGCCTGGGCCGCGGTCGAAGGGACCCTGGCCCGGGGCGACCGGCGGCTGGGCCGGGTGTTGGCCCGCATGCGCAAGGTCAACCTGCGTGAGTGGGCGCGGGCGCTGGAAGCCGAAGGATTGAGCCAGGACGAATTTCTGCGCGAACGCCGCATGGACGAGAAGTTACCCTGGGAGTCGGTCACAACGGGCGTCAGCAAGGCCTTTTTTAGCTGGGATTTGCGCCGCGCCCTGCGCGATGACCTGACCCAGGCCTGCCCCCCGGCCGGCTGCCTCAAATGCCACGCCTGCGACGAGGAATGGGCGCTCCGCCCCAATTACCAGGCCGCTCTCGGCCCGAATTTGGGCGCGTATGGGGATAATTACATTCCCTTGGAAATTTAGATCATCGGAACCGATCATCAGAGCCGGGATTGGAGGATTAGGGGATTAAGTCTTAAGAAATCTCCTAATCCCCTAATCTCGGCCATTTTTTGGAGGAAATCAGTCTTATGGCGACAAATGCGGCTAATTACAGGGATTTCGTCGGGGTGAAGGCCGATAAGTTTTACAAAGCCACCTTATTTCAGGGTGAAAACCTGATGATTGGCCTCAACTGTTTGGAGCCAGGCCAGGTGCAGCATGTGCATGAGCATGCCGACCAGGATAAGTTTTACTTTGTGCTGGAAGGCGTCGGATTATTTACCGTGGGTGAAAAGGTCATCGAAGTTGGCCCCGGCCACGTGGTTTGGGCCGCGGCGAGCATACCACATGGCGTCGAAAATCGGGGAACGGAGCGCTTGACGATTTTGATGGGCATTGCCCCCCCGCCAAAGTAAGAGAGCGGCAAACTGCTGTTTTGACTGCGCCGATTTCATCATCGGCTGTTATTGTACTTGCCCTATGAACTCCAAAATGATGTCGGCAATATCCCCGGTATCACCTCGAGCTAGAATGTCACCGGCCAGTACGTGATGTTCAGGATTTTCACTTTCAGGGCGGGCCACCATCTTTTTGACAGCGGAACCAAATCTGGCATAGGCCAGTTCTACCGCCCGTGGGTTAATCACTTGGTCATTGGGCGAATAGATGACCAATAGTGGTTTTTCGATGCTCTCCAGCTTGGACTCGCGTACGAACTTGACCAAAGCCATCATCGGGATAAGTGCTTTAGCTGGATATTTCTCCGTCCAATAGTAGGTGTGTTTGGGGTTGAGAGGTTTCCATTCGTATTCCGCCCCCGCCACCAAAGGCACAAAGTACTCGGCCCAAGGCCAGGTCAGGATTTCTCCGCTCAAATCTTTAGTGCCAAAGTTAGGTGACATCAAGACATAGGCCAGAACCTCATCATTGTTGGCCTGGAGAGCATGCCAGGTGGCCAATGTCCCCCCCGTTGATGATCCAATCACGATCACCTTATCCCCCAGGCGTTTGCCAATCTCTACCGCTTCAATGGTATCGTTCAGCCAGTCGTTAACTGTAGCTTCGGCCAATGCCTGTCCAGAGCGCCCATGCCCGGTCAAACGGGCATAATAAAGATTGGCGCCCAGGTGGGCAACGATCTGATCACACAGCGGGGCTGCCTCTTGTCTTGTCGCTGAATATCCGTGCAAATAAATGACGGCCAACGGCGTTTTGGTTTTGGCGGCATTAGCCCAGATAATTGTTTTCTCTGTCTCAGGGATAATGTCTGAAAAGTGGGCCTCTGATTCGGCCAAGTAGTGATCGAGGTCTTCAGGCAGCTCAATGGGTTTTAGGCTCAAATCAATTGTGGCTCTGGGGCCAACTAGAAACAGGATAATGACACCTGCAATCACCGGCACGACCAGTACAAGTGCTTTCTTCTTCATTGTTGTTCCCCCTGACCCACACACTTAATTTGTGAGTCCAGAGTATCTGAATTTCGGGGAGTTGTCACCTATCAAAAGTTAGGGCATTGTTTCAAAAATCTACTTAACGCCCGCCGAGCGACGGTTTGGTGACGGTTAGCCATCTTTTTGATCGCCAGAAATCAATTGCCTCCGTAACCAGCTTTGACGACAAAATTCCTTTATAATCAGCATAAATTCCAATGAGGGAACAAAAACGCATGTCACTGCGTCTAATAAGGGACCAAATTATACAATTAATTCGACCAAAAACCTGGGACGCATAAAGACCAACTTTTTAGATCCATCAGGTTACGGCAGAAGACTAGAGGGATATTACGATGAGATTCAATGATCTTTATGACCAATTTCAACAAAGTTCTCCGATCACCAAGCTGTTAATCGGCCTTTTGGGGCTGATTTGGACGGTAGTGGTGGTGGGCTTCCTGGGACTGGGCATTCTTTTGTTTGCCAGCCCCAGCCAGGCGCTCCAACCGACGCCCGGCACAGGGGCAGCAGCTATTGTTTTAGAACCGGCAACCGGCTCTGCGGGCAGCTCCGTGACCGTGCGGGGCGAGGGCTGGACACCCGGCAGCATGGTGCTGCTCTACCTGTCTGCGGGCAGCGAAACAGCCAACTACGCCCTGGCCAGCGCCATTGCCGATGCCGGGGGGCGCTTCAGTACCAACTTAATCATTCCGTTCGACAGCCAGTGGGCTACTCCCGGCACAGCTACGGTTCTGGCGAAGACGCAGGACAACGGCGAGTCGGCCCAGGCCACCCTGAATATTGCCGGTGAGGCTAATCCGCCAAGCGCGACTCCGGCGGTAACGCCGACGCCCAGCCCGACGCCAACCCTGGCGGCGTCACCTCTGCCGACGGCCACGCCCCAACCTGGCGCGCCCGTGGCGGCAACGACGGCAGATTTGAACGTTCGTGGCGGCCCCGGCACCGGTTATCCGGTCCTGGGCCTGCTCAAGGCCGGCCAAACCGCCGAAATCACCGGCCGCAGCGCCGATGGCCGCTGGTGGCAGATTAAGTTCTCCGGCGTGGCCGGCGAGCGCGGCTGGCTGTCGGCGCAATATGTGGCCGGCCAGAACACCGGCAACGTGCCGCTTGTGCAAGCGCCGCCGCTGCCAACGGTCGCGCCCGCAACCGCAACACCCATGCCCCCCACACCCACCTCGGTGGTCATCACCGATTGGCGCGGGGAGTACTACAACAACCCGAACCTGAGCGGCGCTCCGGCCCTGGTCCGCAACGACGTGGCTGTCAGCTTTAACTGGGGCGCAGGTGCTCCGGCCGCTGGCCTGCCGGTAGACAACTTCTCCGCCCGCTGGACCCGCAGCCTGAGCTTTCCGGCCGGTCTCTATCGCTTCGCCCTGACCATTGACGATGGGGTGCGGGTTTGGGTAGATAACAACCTAATCATTGACCAGTGGCGTGACAGCTCGCCGACCACCTATGTGGCTGAAGCCCGGCTGTCCGAGGGGACGCACAACATCCGCATCGAGTACTACGAGCGCAGCGGCGGGGCCTTGATTGATCTCCGCTGGCAACGCCTCAACGAACAGAGCAACGAAATACCACGGGCCCATGCCGGCGGCCCCTACATCGTCAACGAAGGCAGCCAGGTGGTTTTGGATGGCAGCAAATCCAAGGACCCCGATGGCAAGATTGTTAAGTACGAGTGGGACTTCAACTTCGACGGGCGCAGCTTCAACGCCGATGCCAGCGAAAAAACTCCGGCGGCGTTTTATGCCGACGGCCCGGCCACCCTGACCGTAGCCCTGCGTGTCACCGATGACGAGGGGGCCAGGCAGGTGGCGGTTACGCAAGTGACGGTGCTCAGCCTCGCGCCGCAAGCTGAGGCCGGCGGGCCTTACGCGGGCCAGGTGGGCAGCCCAATCACCCTGGCCGGCACGGCCAGCGACCCCAGCCCGGTTGACCAAAACAGCCTGCGCTATCGCTGGGAGTTTGGCGACGGCGCGGCGGCCGATGGCCTGCTGGTCAGCCACACTTACAGCCAGGCCGGCAGCTATGTGGCCCGCCTGATTGTGACCGACAAAGATGGAGCACAGGTCGCCGATACGGCCACCGTTCAGGTCACCGGCAGCAACCAGTCGCCCATTGCCGTGATCAGTGGCCCGACCAGCGGCAAAACGGGCCAACCCCTGGATTTCAGCGGCCACAATTCGCGCGACACGGATGGCAGTATCAGTACTTATACCTGGAACTTTGGCGACGGAGCCACGGCCAATGGGATCAATGCCAGCCATAGCTACGGCCAGGCCGGGACTTACGAAGTCACCCTGACGGTGACGGATAACCGTGGGGCGACCGGCAGCTCGACCGTGACCGTGCAGATTAGTGACGTGGTCAAGACGCCGCCCGTTGCCGCAATCAATGGGCCAGCGAACGGGATGGTGAGCGAGCCGCTCCCCTTCGATGGGACCGGTTCCAAGGACCCGGATGGCCAGATTGTTAGCTACACCTGGGAGTTTGGCGACGGCGCGAGCGCCAGCGGCTTCAACGTGAGCCACACCTACCCTGTCTCCGGCACTTACCAGGTGACTTTGACGGTGGTGGATAACGACGGCTTGAGCGCCCAGGCCAGCCAGGTGGTGGTGATTGAGGAGCCGGTTCAACTGCAACTGCCGCCCAATGTGGCCCTGAGCGCGCCGAGCGCCGGAGCAGTGGGGCAAAGCTTGACCTTTGACGCCGCTGGTTCTAACGACCCTGACGGCCAGATCGTTAACTACTCGTGGAGTTTCGGCGATGGGTTGGTGGAAAACAGCGCCCTGCCACAGATAACTCACAGTTACACTCAAACCGGCGTTTATACCGTCACCTTAACCCTGACCGACAACGATGGCTTGATTAACACGGCTGTCCAGCCAGTAACGATCAATTAGTCCACAAAAAGACTCCGGGGGTCTCCAAAACCCCTGGAGTCTCATAGACGAACCCTGCAAGGGCTGGCTGCACAAGGCCAGCCTTTTGGTTTATGAGGGCCTGGAAGACGTCACAGATTGGGCAGATTTGGGTGTTGTAGTGGATTTCGGAAAGCGAGTGTGGTATGATTGGGAACACTCGGTACCCCAATCTGGTCTGGGTTAAAAGGATGGATGTCAAAGAGGTACTCACCCTGGCCGCTGAACGGTCCAGCGCCTACCTGGAAAGCCTCGACCGGCGCGGGGTAGTCCCTGCGGCGGCAGCGCTGGCCCGGCTGGACGAACTGGACCAGCCCTTGCCCGCCGGCCCCACCTCGCCTGAAATGGTCCTGGCCCGGCTGGACGAGCTTGGCTCGCCGGCTACTGTCGCCTCGGCTGGTGGCCGTCACTTTGGCTCCAGCGTGGGTGGATCGCTCCCGGCGGCCCTGGCTACTAACTGGCTGGCCGGAGCCTGGGACCAACCGGCTGATATGGTCGCTGCCTCACCCATTGGGGCCAGGCTGGAGGAAGTGGCCGGCCGCTGGCTGCTCGACGTGCTGGCCCTGTCCCCTGCGGCTGAGGTCGGCTTTGTGACCGGGGCGACCATGGCCAACTTTGCCGGCCTGGCCGCTGCCCGCCACGCCCTGCTGCAGCGCCTGGGCTGGAATGTCGAGGCGGCCGGCCTATTTGGCGCGCCGGAAATCCGGGTGATTGTGGGCGAGGAGGTTCACGAGAGCGTGCTCAAGGCGTTAAGCCTGCTGGGTCTGGGGTGCGAGCGTCTCGCCCGCGTGCCCGTGGACGGGCAGGGTCGTATGCGGGCCGAGGCGCTGCCCCCGCTCTCGGCGGCAACGATTGTCTGCCTGCAAGCCGGCCACGCCAGCACCGGCGCCTTTGATCCCGCCCCGGCCATCTGCGCCGCCGCCCGCCGGGCCGGGGCCTGGGTCCACGTGGATGGAGCTTTTGGCCTGTGGGCCGCCGCCGCGCCCGCCCGCGCTCACCTGGCCGCCGGCTTTGCCGGGGCCGACTCCTGGGCGCTGGCTGCCCACCACTGGCTGAACGTGCCCTATGACAGCGGGCTGGTCATCTGCCGTGAAGAAGCTCACCTGCGGGCGGCCATGAGCTTCAGCGCCGCTTATCTCACCCTGGGGGAGCAGCGGGAGCCGGGCATGTACACCCCGGAGATGTCCCGCCGGGCGCGGGGAGTCGAGGTCTGGGCGGCCTTGCTGTCGCTGGGCCGGGCCGGCCTGGCCGACTTGATTGAGCGCTGCTGCCGCCACGCCGCCCGCCTGGCCGAGGGCCTGGCTGCCGCCGGTTATCCCGTTCTCAACGAGGTCGTGCTGAACCGGGTCTTGGTTTCCGTGGGCGATGCCGAAACAACCCGGCAGGTCATCGCCGCGCTTCGGGAGGAGGGTACCTGCTGGTGCGACGGTGTGCTCTGGCAGGACCGGCCCGCCCTGCGCCTCGGCGTCTCTTCCTGGGCCACTACCGAGGCCGACATCGAGCGCAGTTTAGGGGCGATCCTGAGAGTGGCGGCCCAATATACTTAACTTTAATAATCAAGAATTAACGGCATGACCCCCTTTCTAAATTCTTGAACACTGAGCCGGCCCGCCCGCGCTTCTTCGGCCAAGTTAATGGCATACTCATAATCCCGGATTTGATTCTGTAAGGGTAAAGGCACGTCAATATCGCCAAATCTTGCTTTTCTCTCCAGTAAATTGCCCTGATTCCTATGAAACTGTTTAAGCACCTGCTCGAAATCACCTGGGGTATTCAACGGTTGCGTAAGAATGGATGTTGAGGGGAGATCAAGATTAAGATTTACCATTCCCTTTCTATATTCTTGAATACTCAGCCGGCCTGCCACTACTTCTTTGGCCGAGCCAATCGCTGATTTATAATCTTCGATTTGACTCAACAATTGTAACGGCGCATTCCTGCCAAAACTAGCCTCTCTTTCATTCAAAATATTAAGATTCTTTTGAAGTTGTATAAGTTCCCGCTGAAAATCATCCGGGGTCCGCATCAGTCGCTTTAACTTTGAAGGTGAGGGGAGATCAAGAATAAGGTCCTTGGTTCCCTCAACGAATTCTTGAATACTCAGCCTGCCTGCCCGCGCTTCTTCGGCTAAGCCTATAGCGGATTTGTAGTCATCAATTTGATTGACGAGTTCAACAGGCGCTAATCCGCCATATTTTGCTGCCTTTTCTTCCAAAATGCCATGATTCTTATGAAGCTGCTTAAGGACGCCACGGAAATCATCCGGTGTTTGCAGAGTATCGGCCCATCTGTTAAAAGAAACATTAAGCCCAAGGTGACTGGTTTCATCGGTAAATCTTTGGACACTGATCTTACCGGCCCATGCCTTTTCAGCCGATGCAATGGCATGTTCGTAATCGTGGATTTGATCAAGGAGAGCCATCGGCGCATTCCCGCCGTATTTTGCTTCTCTTTGGCGCAAAAGGCTCAGGTTCTCTTGATATTTTGAATATCTATCCTTCAAGAGACGATGGCTCAATGCTTGGTCAGAGCCGCCGGATAACATCCGGCGCGTCTCCGCCTGGCTGAACACAGGCCGCTTGCCCATCAACGCGTCCAGATCGTCCAGGCGGCTGGCTGGAACCTCATCCAAGTCACTTAAGCTGCGTTTGGCATCAAGTACGGCATCAACCGCTTCATCGGCGTGACTGGCTCCCCGTCCAACATCAGCCACAGCCTCGGCTGCTTCATCCGCACCTCCAGACAGCCCACTCAACGAGTTCAGCCCCCGTTTGGATAATTCGCCCAGATTATCCCGGACCCCTTTCGTTTGGGACACATCTGCCAGATTGCCAAGCAGTTTCTTGCCTGCCTTACTGGCCGCGGCCGCCTCATCCAATGCTTTGAGCTTCTTCAGGGCATTGGCCGCCTCAATCACATCATCCCCGAAGCCCAGGGTGAGGAAGCCGGCCACGATAGCTGCTTTTTCCCATTGGCTCAGGGCCTCGCCGCTGACGATATCCCGGCCGGTCACGAGCGAGCCAAGATCGTACAGCCAGTCGAAAGGACTGAAACCGATCGCCAGTTGGAAGCCCAACTCCCACATGGCCATGGGCATGATGGAGAGGGCGATTTCGCGGCCATGCTGGGCAAACTCAAAGCTGTCTTTGAGCAGGTTGCCGTTCAGCGCCGAGTTGCCAAAGCCAAATAAGACATCGCTGAAGCCGCACTGTTTTGGCCGGAAGCCTTGACTCTGCTGGCGGGCATAGACATCGCTGCGAGTGCGCCAGCCTCCAGCATCTGCCCCGTTGACCGACCGCGCCGGAACGCCGGCGTTAAAGGGGTGATAGTAACCTGATCCCCCCTGGGTAGGCGGGACCGGCGCATAGCTGCTGGGGCCAACCTGGGTAAGAGCCTGGCTGTCGAACTGCCCCAATCCCGGCGGCATCAACCCACTGGGGTCGGTGTAGTTGACCGGGTTGTTGAAAGCGTAACCGTAGTGATGAAGGGTACGCGGGTCGGTTGGGCTGCCCAGCACCGGGTCGGCTTGCAAGAAGCGGCCGGTAGTGGGGTTGTAGCTCCTGGCCCGCAGGAAGATCTGGCCGCTGGCCGGGTCTTGTTCCTCCCCGGCGAAGCCGTAGGCAGATCGCGGCCCGCCGGCCGACGACCGCTGCCAGAGATTGCCAAATGGGTCGAAGCGTTGGGTCAGGAGAAGCTGGCCGGTTGGATCGGTGATCTGGCGCACGCTGCCCAGGGCGTCGGGCAGGTGGTACTGCCACGCTGCCGGGAGAGCGTTGGGACCGGCCTGGCTGCGCTCTTCAGCGATCAGGCCGAGGCCGCGCAGGTATTTGGAGACGGTATCGCCCTGTTGAGCGATGAGCACCTGGGGCAAGGCGACCGCCACGTCCTGAACGTAAGCGGTCTGGAGACCGTTGGCGATTTGGGCCACCCGGACGCCTGCGCCGTTGTAAACGAAGTTCATTGTGTCAGCCGGTGAGGTCAGGCTGGTCAGGCGGTTGGCGCTATCGTAGCTGTAGGCGTACGTCCCATCACTCAATAGGTTGCCATTGGCGTCGTACTGATAACTGTTCACTGACGCCTGGTCCCTGACCTCCGTCAGCCAGTTGGCGGCATTGTAGGTGTAGGCGGCTGCCTGGCTGCCGTTGACGTTATAAGTCAAGCGGTTGCCGGCGGCGTCGTAGGTGTAGTGGAAGGCGCTGCCATCACTGCCGCTTGCGCCGGTTAAGCGGTAGAGCGGATCGTAGCTGTAGGTGGTTGTGATCGTGCCCGCAGAATTGACCTGGAATTGGGGGAGCGAGGCCAAGCTACGGGGGGGCAGGGGGGCAGGGGGGCGAGGCAGAAGACTCTTCTCTGCCGCATAGGGAGGGGTCATATCGGCGGCAATGGCCGTGCCGGTGGCGAACAGGCCCAGGGCCAGCAGGATGAGCAGGACCAACCAGGCCGAGCGCCGCCACCTGCGCCGGCCAGCCAGGGGTGCGGCGGCGGCCAGCGGGGACATGAGGAGGAGAGTCGGATCTTGGGCGAAGGGAGAGTGAGTGAAGTTAGAGGATGGTAGATAGTGGATAGAGGATAGCTGAGTTCTATCTTCCAGCCCTCCAGCCTTCCAGCCTTCCAATCTTCCCACGACCAACGCCTGCTGTACTTTCGAGACTGGGGCCGCGAAGAGTTGGAAGCCTTCGCCGGTCTGCTGGCTCTCGGCGGGACCGTCGCCGCTGGGGAGGTAGGTTGGGTCGGTGCTGAGCAGGAGGCGATCCAGACGCAGGCCGTCTTCGCGCATCCAGAGGGTCAGGGTGTAAGGGCCGGGCGTGGAGACAACTAAGGTCGCTTGTTCACTATTCGTAGAGGCATTCGCCCAATTCCAATTTCGGATAGTAAAACCGGTCATTGAAATTAATTGGAGATCTGAAGGGGTAGCAGAAGGAGCCAGCCCCCCATGAACGGAATCCCCGGCGGCATTGGCCGGGAAGCCGCGCAGCCAGACGGTATAAGTTCCGGGGGTAGTGAAGTAGAGCGGGTAATCCACCTGCGGGCTGCTGCTAATCGCCTCAGAAGGGTAGAGGGTATCAATGTCGGGCAGGGGTTGGAGGTACGATGTGCCGGTGTAGCCGGCCTGGCCGGTTTTGAGCAGCCAGTCGTGCGTTGTTCCGCTGCTGCGCCGGGCAAAGTTTTCGGCCTCTATGACCAACAGGCCGTTCACTTCCACAAAAGTCCCGGCAGAAAGCACCGCGATGTAGCTGGTACGGGTGAAGCTGTAGGCGGCCCCGTCGTTGGCGGCGGCCAGGGTGACGGTGTAGAGGCCGGGTTGGGTATAGAGGTGAGTTGTGGTTAGACCCCCCTCGGTCCTCCCTGGGAGGGGGGAGGTGATGGGGATTGTTTCGGTGATGCCGTCGCCGAAGTCCCAGGTCAGGCTGGCGGCGTAGGTGAAGGTACTGGTGAAGGTGACGGACAGGGGGGCAACGCCGCTCAACGGCGCAGCGGTAAAGACGGCGGTAGGGGTGAAGATTTGGCTGAGCACCGTCTCGACGGCCTGGATGCGGTTGCCGGCGTCATCGTACGTGTAGGCATAGCCGGCTAACAGCGGGGAGCCGGAGGTCTGGGGCCGGGTGTGGGTCAGCAGGACCAGTTGGCCGGCGGTGTCATATTCATAGGTAGAAGCGATGCCATTGGGCAGAATCTTCTGCGTAAGCTGGCCCGCGTCATCGTAGTTAAAACGGGTCAGGCTGCCGCTCCAGTCCGCGATTTGGGTTAGCCGGTCGGCGTTGTCATAGGTGTAGGCTATTTGAGTGCCGTCGGGGTAGGTTAAGGCGGTGCGGTTGCCTTTGGCATCGTAGCTGTAGCCGACGACGGAGGGCTGGCCGCCGGTTGGCGAGGGTTGAGTGACCTGAGTTAAGCGGTATAAGTCATCATACTCGTAGGTGGTAGCGCCGATAGAGTCGCTCATCGAGAGGCGGTTACCGGCGGCGTCGTAGCTGAAGCTGACCGTCTCATCGGGACGAGTTAGTGAGGTCAGACGGTTGAGAGCGTCGTAGTGTAGATTTACGATTTCAGATTTCGGATTTACGATTTGGGCGACGTTGCCCAGGGCGTCGTAATCATATGTAGTTTCGTGGAGCAGGGTGTCCCGCTTGGCAACTACCCGGTTCAGGGCATCGTAGGCAAAGGTCTGTTCATGCTGGAGCGGGTCAACCAGCTTGGTCAGATTGCCCAGGGCATCATACTCAAAGCGGGTGGCAACATTGGTGCTGGCATCTTGTGGGCCGCCGTTGATGTAATTTTGCGTCACTTGAGCCAGGCGGTTCAAGGCGTCATATTCATAGCGGGTCATTATCCCTTCGGCGTCGGTCAGTCCGGTCTGGTTGCCCACCTTGTCATAGGCATACTGGGTGATCCGGTTGAGCGGGTCGGTCACGGCTGCCAGGCGGCCCAGGGCATCGTAAGCATATTCGATGCGCCGGGCGAGTGGGTCAATCACGGCCTTGAGGTTGCCCAGGGGGTCGTATTCAAAGCGGGTACTCTGGCCGAGCGGGTTAGTTACCTGCCTGACGTGGTTCAAAGCGTCGTAGTCATAAGCGGTGGTGTGGTTATTGGCATCGGTTTGGCTGAGCAGGTTGCCTAGAGCGTCGTAGGTAAAATGTTGAACGTTGAACGTTCCACGTTGAACCTGCGTGGGCCGGTTGAGGGCGTCGTACGTAGTGGCGACGGCCAGGCCCAGCGGGTCGGTCTGGCGGATGAGATTGCCGGCGAGGTCGTACTCGTAACGGGTTACACCACCGAGAGCGTTGGTGGTTTGGGTAAGGCGGTTCAGGGTGTCATACTCAAAACTTTGAATTTGCGATTTGGGATTCTGGGTTTGGGTCAGGTTGCCGATGGCATCATAGCTGTAGGTGGTTATCCCGCCGACGGCATCAGTAGCAGCGACCAGGCGGTTCAAGGAATCGTACTCGAAATTTTGACTTTGGGACTTGGGATTTTGGATTTGGACCAAGTTGCCAGCCTCATCGTAGCTGAAGTGGGTGAGGCCGGAGAGCGGGTTGGTCGTTTTGATGGGCCGGTGGAGGGCGTCATACTCGGTGGTGGTGGTGTGGCCTTCGGCATCGGTGCGGCTGATTTGATTACCGGCCGGATCATAGGCATAAGTGGTCACGCCGTTAAGGGCATCGGTGATGACGGTCAGGCGGTTCAGCAGGTCATAACCGTAGCGGGTCGAGCGCAGCAGGGGGTCAATGGTTTCGATCTGGTTGCCCACCTTGTCATACTTGAACGCGGTCACGTCGTTGAGCGGGTCAGCCACTTCGACCAGCCGGTCCAGGGCATCATAGGTGTAATTGACGGTTTGTGACATGGGGTTGACGCTCTGGCGCAGGTTGCCGGCCTTGTCATAAGTGTAGGTCGTGACCCCGTTCAGAGCGTTGGTGGTTGTAATCAGCCGGTTGAGGGCATCATAACCAAAGGTGGTGGTGTGGTTGTTGGCGTCGGTTTGGCTGAGCAGGTTGCCCAGAGCGTCGTAGGTGAAATGTTGAACGTTGAACGTTCCACGTTGAACTTCGGTAGGCCGGTTGAGGGCGTCATAGGTGTAGCGGGTGGTCTGGTTAAGTGGGTTGGTGATGGTGGTCAGGTTGCCGGTTAGGCTGTAGGTAAAGGCGGTGGTCTGGCCGAGCGGGTCGCTGCTGCGGATCAGGCGGTTTAAGTCATCATATTGGTAGGTAGAGGCGCGGCCTTTGGGGTCGGCGACGCTGAGTTGGTTGCCAACGGCGTCATACGTGTAAGCAGTGGTCTGGCTGAGGGCATTGGTCACGCCGACCAGCCGGTTGAGGGCATCGTACTGATAGTGAGTGGCGCTGCCGGTGGGGTCAACCATCCCCAGGCGGTTGCCGACCCGGTCGTAGGTGTAGGTCAGCTCGCCGTCCAGTGCGTCTCTAACGGTCAGCAGGCGGTCCAGGGCATCGTAGAAGTAGCGGGTGGTGCGGCCTTCCGGGTCGGTTTCGGCCAGCTTGTTGCCAACCGGGTCGTAGGTGTAGTGGACGAGATTGCCCAGCGGGTCGGTGATCCGGGTCAGCCGGTCCAGGGGATCGTATTGGTAATGGGTCGTTCGCTGTTCGGGGTCGGTCAGGCGAATGAGGTGGCCGACCTTGTCGTAGGCCATTGCCGTGACATCGCCGGCGGCGTCGGTCAGGGTGATGACCTGGTTGAAGATATCGTAGTCGTAGCGGGTGACCCGGCCGGCGGCGTCGGTTTCGGTGGTGAGGTTGCCGTTGGCGTCGTAGGTGTAGCGATTTTGGATTTGCGATTGCGGATTTACGATTTCGATGAGCCGGTTGAGGGCATCGTAGGTATAGGTGGTCGTCCGTCCTTCGGCATCCCTCGTACGGGTCAGATTGCCCAGGGCATCGTAAGTGTAGCGAGTTGCGCCGCCCAGGGGATCAGTGACCTGGACCAGGCGGTTGAGGGCATCGTAATCATAGCTTGACAGCCGGTCCAGCGGGTCAAGCACCTGCCGCTTGTTCCCGGCGGCGTCATAATTGTATACCGTCGTGCCGCTCAAAGGGTCGGTAACCTGGCTGAGCCGGTTGAGTGCGTCGTAGTTGAAGGTGGTCGTTCGCCCCTCGGCGTCGGTCAGCCTGACCATGTTGCCCACCGCGTCGTAGTTCGACGTGGCTGCGCCCGCCAGGGGATCGGTCGTTTGAATGAGGCGGTTAAGCGCATCGTAGGTATAGGTGGTGGTGCGTCCGGCCGCATCCGTGACCGCTGTCTGGTTGCCGACGGCATCGTAGCTGTAGACGACCGTGCCGGTGAGAGGATCGTGCAGGATAGTGACCCGGCCCAGGGCATCGTACTCGTAGCTGAGGGTGCGGTTTTCGGCGTCGGTCAGGCTGAGCAGGTTGTCGGCGGGGTCGTAGCTGGCCGCCATCTTGCTGCCGTCAGCATAAATAGTTTCGACGATCCGGTCATTGGCATCGTAGACATAACCGGTCACGTTGCCATTGCCGTCCTGCTCGGTCAGTTTGTTACCCACAGCGTCGTAGGTGTAACTGATGGTCCCACTCAGGGCATTGGTTATAGTTAGGACCCGATTGAGGTTGTCGTAGTGGTAAGTGGTGACCTGATTGTTCTCGTTGGTCTCGCTGATCAGGTTGCGGTTGGCGTCGTAGGTAAAGGCCCGCGTGCCGCCGAGAGGATTGGTGACCTGGGTCAGGTTGCTGCGGGCGTCGTAGGTGTAGAGGGTGGACCGGTTGAGGGCATCCACCATCGTTAGCCGGTTGCCGGCGTTGTCATAAGTAAAGGTTGTGGTACCGGTTAGCGGATCAACCACCCGGAGAAGATTGTCGCCGGGATCGTAGCTATAACTTGTCACCTGGCCCAAGGCATCGGTGGTACTTAACAGCCGCCCGGCCAGGTCGTAGGTCATGCGGGTCGTCTGGCCGAGGGCACCGGTGATGACCGTTGTATTGCCGTACAAATCATAGCCGTAGAAGGTGGAGTGATTGTTTTCATCCGTTTTGGATAATAATTCACCGCGCGAGCCGTAGCTGTAGGCGACCGTCCCGGCCAGGGGATCAGACACGGTCAGGGGGTTGGCATGGCTGTCATAGGTCATGCTGGTGACATAGCCGCGCTTGTCGGTGATGCCGGTCGGTTGGCCCTGACTGTTGTAGGTCATGCGGGTGGTATAGCCCAGCGGGTCGGCGACCTGCTCGTAGCCGCAGCCGCAGTCGTTCCAGTCATAACGGGTTTCACGGCCCTTTTTGTCCACCAGCCGGGTCATGTTGTAGCTGTCGTCGTATTCATATGTCTCGAAGAAGCCGTAAGCATCCGTTTGCCTGACCAGTTGGCCCCTGTCGTTGTAGTGGTCAACGGTTACCTGTCCCCGCGGATCGGTGGTGGTTGTGGTGACTGTCCCGGCATTATCAGCGCCGGCATAGGCGAAGGTGGTCCGGTGATGGCCGGCGTCCTCCTGCCAGTCCACCCGGCGCTTGCCGTCGTAATGGTTGGTGACTTGCACGTGGCCGTTGGCATCGGTGATAGTGACGAGTTGGCCGGGCAGGACTTCCCCGCTAGCTGCCTCCGTACTGGGCGGAGTGTAGACATAAGTTGCCGCCTGGCCGCGGAAATCCGTCACCGAGGTCAGATAGCCATTGGTATAAGCAAAGACCATCGTCCGGCCGAGGGGGTCGGTCAGGCTGACCAGGCGTTTATCGGCATCGTAGGCAAAGGTCAGGCTGCGCCCGGCCGGGTCGGTGACGCTGAGCAGCCGCTGCTCCGAAGGGACCGCCGCTTCGCTGTAGGCAAAGGTCAGGCGGTTGCCGTTCCTGTCCTCCATGTAGGCTAACTTCTGGTCAAGGGTAAAAATGTAGACGATCTGCTTCTGGGGCAGGGTCAGCCGGTAAACATCGCCCTGGCGGGTTAACTCGGCCTTGACGCCGGGGAAGGGCACAAAGGTAGCGCCGTTATCCCGGATTTCAAAGTAGGCCCGCGAGCCGTGCGGCAGGCGGACGGTCATGATGTCCTGGGTCTGACCGAAGAGGGTCAGCCCCGGCGGGGTGGCGATTTGGCCAATCCTGGCCGGGGTGCGGGTCAGAACAGACTGGCCGCTGCCCGCTGAACTGTCACCGCTGCTGCCCCCCAGTACCTGGGTCTCACTCAGGGGCAGGGTAACAGCCGGGATGTAGCTTTCCCGGATCAACTCGACGTTGTAGTTGTGGGTCCAGCCCCAGCCCAGCGGGCCGTCCTCCGAGTCGCGGGAGTTGTAGGCCCGTTCAAAGGCCAGGGGCAGGCCCCAGGTAGGAATAGTGACGTCCAGGCGGCTGTAGGTAAAGTTGCCGGAGTAGGTATTGACCGGGTCGCTGTCAAAGGCCTGCCAGCTACCGATGGTGCAGGCGTTATCTTTGCCCCACTGGCCGGCGTCGTCCGGCGGGACGTTCTCGATGATGTGGATGGTTGGTTTACAGTAAATCAGCGGCGGCAGCTCGACGCCCTGGTAGTTCTGGTGCTGGCAGGCCGCTTCGATGTCACGGAAGTAGCCGTCGTGATCGGCGGTAATTTGCCAGGTCCCGGTCACCTGTTGGCCTGCCTCCAGTCTGGCAAAATTCAAAGTGGACTGGCCGCTGACCGTAAAGTTGGTTGGATATTGGTCGCTCTGCTTCAGGATCTCGATTTTCGGCTGGCCCATGCTGAAATTGTTGGCCGGCCCATAGCCCACATTGGTGGCAATGACCTGCCAATCAACCGGCTGGCCGGCATAAACGTAGCGCGGGATGAAGTAGTCCAGCAGAATCTTGGGCTGGGGCCGGACGGTGATCATCTCTTTAGTCGTGACAATGACCTTATTGTTATTGTACTTGATCGTAGCATAAACGAAGTAATTCTTACCCGTAGAGCTGGTAATCCCGGAAGCATCAGGAATAATGGTCCAACTGGCCAGTTGGCGTTCCCCAGCCTCGTCCAGATTACCCAGCACTGTCGGCGAATCAGGGACAATGATGAAATTGGCATCCCCATTTTCTTGCCAGGCTGAGGGTATATTGATAGCCAAAATTGAGGTTAGGATGAGTGAATTAGTTGGAAAGTTGGGCGTGACTGTTTGGGTGGATGTCAGTGGGTCGCCGGGTTGGCGCATCAGGACGGGAGCGCCCCCTTCGTCGGTAATCGTAATATCTACCTCAATGTTATTAATCGGGGCTGCCGTGCCATTAATTAGCTCAAGTTGAGCAGTGAAGGCTTCCCGCTCCAGGGCATAACGTTGGCTTACTCGCAAGCGCACCAGATTATCCTTGAATTCAGGAGCAAAGGCCGCCCCATTCCCCGGCGGGCTGGGATCACCAACTTTAACCGCAACCAGTTGGTTGCCCAGCCAGCTCCAGGAAGGTCGCTGCTTGGGCGGCTGGCCCGGTTGGCTACAGTCGCAGTTGAGCACCTGTAAGTTCCAGACATCGCCAAAAATGTCTATCACTTCGCCGATTTTGGCATTTTGGCTGGCGACGAGATGACCCCAGACGCTTACCTGCGGCTCACCGGCGGTTTGACCGGGCGGCAGGTAGGTGAGCGGGTAAGCCAGGCCGGGTGGTCGCGTCAGACTTGCCTGCTGATCCGGGTTATTGGAATTCAACGGTGTGACCAGTTGAGTTTCAACCTTCAGCCCATCCGCCGACATTTCCGCTTTGAGGCCAATTATAGCCGTCACACCGTTGGTCGCTTTGACCAACACCTGATCGTAGTAGGCGCCATGCGCCAGCCATTGAGGTGGATTAACCGTTAGCGTGAGGCCGGCCTCGTGTTGGAGCGGCAAGGAAATGATATTGGTCGGGGTAATTATCATCCAGGTCAATTGTTGGGGCTGACTCAGGGTGATATTTTGCATCGCCGGGGCCGCGCCGTTAAGATTACTTGCGGTGGGATAACCGCTGTTGCGCAACTTGAGCGGAATCGTAGCTGTCTGGTTCAGTGTAAGCCGGGGATAGCTGACTGAGGCTCCGTCATACCAGGAGTAGTTGGGTGTATAATGGACGTAATTGGCCGACAGCTTGAGCAGAATCGTGCCTGCATCTCCGGCAAGACACTGCCCCGGATCCTCGGCCAAACTGGCATAAAGAGTCAAGGGGATATGCGCGTAAGGCGGAATATCGTCTAGCGGTAAGGTGGTTTTGCCGTCGGGCAGCACGCTGAAAGCGCTACCGTTGGTCGTGGTGATCGTGGCCCTGATGTTACCCAGCGTTTCCAACTCAAGCACCGGCAAGGTAAAGGCGACCGGGAAGAAATTATGGATCGTCACGGTTTCCGAGATAATACCGTTTGACCCAGGTTGGCATAAACTGATGCTGCGTGGGGATAGGGTCAGGGCCGGTTTTGACTCGGGCACAAAGGTCATGGTCATTACAGTGGTGTAAACATCATCAATCAGGGTCGGCGTTACCGACCAGTTGACGATGACAGATGACTCATCTACAGTAATAACTTCCTCTTGGATGCCCTCGCCTGGCGCTAACTCAATCTCTTTCTCCCCCAGCTTTAGCTCACCCTGACCTACTGTGGCCAGGTATTGACCGGGCTTGAGTTCGGCGAAGCAAGTCTGACCACTGCTATCGGTCGCTTGAACCAGGGTTTTCTGCACAGTTTCGGTAACGCCGCCGGTGGCGACCACCTGCCCGGTTTGATCCACCAAGCGTACCAGGCCATCTGCCAGTGGGCTGTTGAGTTCGGTCTGTACGCTAATGCAGAGGGTTCGGGTGAGACCATCATTCAGAGTGATGTCCAAAGCAGCCGTGGCCGAATTGCCATTAGATGCTGTAATCTCAATGTTGTCCTGATGTTGGCTAACTGTTTCGGTTAATGGAGGAGCGGCATTGACCCAAACAGCTAACTCACCCCCCGGTGGGATAACCGTACCCGCCGCCGGTTGACTCAGGTAAACCCAGGGGATATTATCGGGATTGGTTAGATTGATGTTGGTCAGTGTGACCGCGCCAGGATTGTGCAGGATTAGTGTCTGTTGGTTCAGACCGCCACGAGCCATGCCAAAGGCCAGGGTGCCGGGTGAAACAGTCAGCCGAGGTAAGCCGGTTAGGATTTCAGCCCAGGCCTGAGTACCTGTTCCATCGTCAACGGTGACGATGCCGCTCTTAGGATCATGGTTATAGGCGCTAATGCTGAAGTTGTACGTCTTGTCAGTCTCCAAACCAGTGAAGGTTAGATAGCCGGCCTGGTCGGTGACCCCCTGCCGATAGTAAGGCTGTGTACCAAACTGGCCCTCTGTAACCACAAAAATATCCTCTCGCAAGGTTACATTTGCGCCTGCTACTACCGCTCCCGTATTATTAGTCACACTCAGTTGTAAATCTCGTGTTGGCCTTTGCACGTGAACATCCAACAGGATGTATTCTTCATCAACATTATCGGCCTTGACCGTAACGATATCTCGATAATGGCCTGAGGTGTTGACCTCAGCAGTATTGGCCGCAATGGTAAAAACAGCGGCCTGCCCTGGCGGAATGTTCTCCAGATATGTCTGGTTCACTGTAATCCATGAGGGCAGTGTTGGGGCGGCGACAACTTGGACATTGGTCATCATTCCAGTGCCAGTGTTACCCACAGTGATGGTCAACACACCAGTCTGTCCCAGGAGAACCGGCAAGGTGGGATAGGTCGGCGATACGGCCAGAAGGGGAACCGGCGGAACCACCGTGGTTGACACCGATTCGATGTTGTCAGCCGGATTGAGTTCAGTTTCGCTTGCCGCTGCGGTTACCTGATTGATCAGCGTCGTCGGCGCTGTCAGATTGACTGTGCCCACCAGACTAAAACTGTCAGTAGCCTGCCCCGGTCCTAGTTCGCCAACCTGCCAGACAAGTTGATTACCGATTTTAGTGGGCGTGAAATTACCAACGTGCGAGACAAACTCGACTCCGGTGGGTAGGGTGTCCGTTACCACTATGTTGGTAGCTGTTAGGAAGCCATTGTTGGCCACTGCTAGATAATAAGTAATCGGATAACCAGCTGTCACGACCGCAGAAGAAGCACTGAGGCTAACATTCAAGTCAATCCCTTCAAAAGTGGCCGTGACGACATTACTGATCGGGAGATCATTCACTACAGCCGAAATAACGACATGGGCAGGTTGATCGTGACTAATTCGGTAAGTGGCTTGACCCAATTGGTTTGTTATTGTACTAACCCCGGTAAGAGTCACTTCTGGAGATGTTTCTAATGTAGTTGGAATGTTGGGCACTAAGTTGCCAAACTTATCCCTCGCTGTGACTTGCACCTCGATCTCACTACCATTAGCTGCCACTGTTGAAGGACCTATAATTGACACTGTAGAGGCTATTGGGCTAACAAAATCCGGATCGAAGAAGACCGTCGCTGGATTTACTAGACGTACAACACCACTGGTAGCTTCAACAGTTTTTGTCTCTGAGGAGGTTGAAGTAATGGTGGTTGTCACCACCCCATCGGCATTAGTTTCACCCAAACTGATAGCTCCAACTGAAGTTGGTTGGCCATTGATATAAGTACTTGATTGGTTGCCGTTTTTCAGAGAGACTGAAACGGGATATTCGGGAACAGGTGTTCCAGTGGTGGTGCGCAGAGTGACGGTTACAGTGCCACCAGCGACACCGTTGGCCGGGATAGATAATGGGCTAATTTCGACAGTGGAGGCCAGGGGGTCGACATGGCCGAGGTAGATGGTACCTGGGCCCCCACCTTGATAACCTAAGCCGCCCGAAATCTGAATATGATTGCTATCGAAGGTAAAACCGTTATTGATCTCGTAATAGATAGCAATGCGTCCTCCTGCTCCTCCACCAGCTTGGGTATCTCCACCTGCACCTCCGTTGGCTTTGAAAATTCCATTACCCGCCAGTGTCTCTGTTTCGATCCAGAGACTTCCTCCAGAACCGCCGCCGGCGCCTGTACCACCATTAAGGCCGTTGGCGCTGATTTCACCATTATTGGTTAAAGAAGCAGCAACAATTTTAATCGCTCCTCCACCTGCACCTCCTGCACCTGCATACTGCCTCCCACCTCCACCACTACCCAGGTCAATGGGTTGTAGTACAGAACCATAAGAGGTTCCACCATTGTCATTATTAACCCCAATACCTCCAAAATTACCATGGCCACCCCCACTACCTCCTCCATTAACATTTGCACACGCCCACCAAGAGCAATAATTTCCTGCTCCCAACCCCTCTCCTTCAGTGTATCCTTGTCCATCCGCTTGAATGAAAGCCCCCCTTCCTACGGTAATACTTTCTGCTAATGTAATCAATGTTGGAGTTGTAATTCCTGGCAGTCTTTCTAAGGTTAGCACTGTACCTGTTCCAGTGACAACTAAACTCTTTAAGTTGATACGGGTGCCACGCCAAATTGTGTTTTGATCAACAACAACAGCATCATCAACCATAAGTGTACGAGTTTGGCTTAAGATATCATCAGTAGCTGTTATGGTTTGTACTCCGGCAGTCTGCAAAACAAGATTAGTAAAAGTATAGACCCCTTGATCACTCGTAATAAATTGATGAGTGATTGGAAAATTACTTAAAGTGTCGGTGCTGGTCAAGGTCAGGGTGCCGGTGTAACCAGTGGCGATATTGCCATACTTATCGTAAACTGTTACTGTTGCGCTGAAAGGGATCAACATATCTATTTCATTAACTACAGTTAAAGCCAACCAGTTTCCCGATCCAGCCACTACAGTCGAGGTAAATGAGGTGGTGTTATTCGTTAGATTTGCCTCGATTAAATCTGAGGTCACGGTAGCTGTAGCCAGAAGAGATGTACCAATGGAAGTTGCTGATCCTATTGAGCCGGTAATAGTTAGATTTGTGCTGGCTAAGGGAGGAATATTACCCAATTGCCAAACCAGGGGATTGGTTTGGTGGGGGGCAATTGAAGCGCTGACAAAAGCAATGCTGATTGGTAACGTATGAGTAATAATTGCATTTGTAGCAGTGACTACATCATTATTTTGAATGGTTAAATTGTAGGTAACAACACCACCTAAAGGAGCCGTAGGTGATCCGATTTGATTCAGAACTAGGCCAGCTTCAAGAGCTGTAGGTTCGGGGATAGAAGATTTGCGGACCCGGATCCAATCAAAGAAGGTCGTCATGCCTGAACTTACACTAGAATACAAGATGAGACCAACTCTGCCAGTATTAATCCCCTGATAGCGAGTGCTTGTTTCCCAATTGTCAGCATTATATTGGTGTGATAGATAATTTCCTACTGGTATATAAAAATGTGAGATGTACCAGTTCTCACCTGGATCATTGATTATATCTCCTTCAGTAAAAGCATAGCCACCTGTCCTATGGGGATACTTTGAAGCCCCTGTATAGAGACTGCTTTCGTAATCATTCCAAGCCACGAATCCAACGCTACTGTAGTTAGAATCCTCAGGTCCATAATATACAGAATGAAAATAGTATGATCCTACTGATCGGTTTTGTCTTGTTTCAATGAGTAAACCGGCGGTGTTGCTGATGATAGATGTAGATGCAATGTCAACTACGATTCCACCTATGGGTCTAGACACTTCCAAGTATCCATTTTGGACAGTAACTGTCCCTTCACTATTTAGAACCTCCCATTTCGATGTCAGTAGACTTGTACCATTAAATTCATCAAGAAACTCAAAGACCGCATCCCCGTTACTTTCCGAAATCCTACTGCTGTCCCCGTATGTCAGATAAATCTTTTCTGCGGAAGCAGCGGGGATCGTTGGGACCTTGACCCAAATTTGAGTGGACGAAGTAGCGCAGCCCGACTCCAGCCAGTAGGGCAGCGGTATCGCCTGGCTGCTGTCATAAAACCTCATATCGCCACAGTCCGGGCGCATCCGTCCTTGGGAGATGAGGCTGGTTGTATCCAGTGCTATCGAGACCTGGTAGTCTGTCAGCACCGAGGTATTGCCGGTATTATCAATGATGATGGGCGCGGTATAGATTGTCCCCTGGGTCAGGGGGAGGTACGCCCCTGGCTTATCCGACGGGGAGGGTTGGTTGCCCAGCAGGTTGAGCGGCTGGGGGTTGGCGCTTCCTCTTGGGGTTAAATCCTCTGCGTGAACAGGCCCCCGTTCCTTAAAGTCTATCCCTAAACCTGGCAGGTCTGCGAGACCTGCCAGGTTTGCAGGGGAGGGCGCGGATGGGTTCTCAGCCGCACCCCTGGCTACAGGAACGGTCAGGAGAGCCAGCCCGGCCAGGAGCAAGGTACTCAACACGACCAGGGAGAGTTTGAGCAAAGTTGTATAGGGGGTCAGGTGCTTCATCTTTGGACCTCGGTTGCTGCTTAAAATGGGGAGATAAGAAAGCCGGGCTGCCGGCTCCGGAGGCTATTCATACTTCCAGACCTCTCCGTGCGAGAACAGGAGGATGGCATGGCCGTCATAAACCGCCTGGTGATAATCCGACTCCGGCAAACCTGTTGTCGCGGTAACTTCCGTCCAGCCTGCCTGATCCCGGTAGTGCCAGGTATCGTCCAGCAAGCTGTCGCCGTCACCGCTCACGCCGCCGGCCAGGACAGCGTTGCCGGCGGCGGCATCGTAAGTCAGGGTATGGGCCATGCGGGCGGGCGGGCCGCCTTCGCCTCCAGTCGCCAGTTCCTGCCACGTTTCGGCCACAAGATCGAAGCTCCACAGGTCGGCCAGCAGGGTCCCGGCGGCGCTGCGCCCGCCAAAGAGTAATAAGCGGTTCTTGTCTGGATCGTAAGTCATAGCCGCCAGGGTCCGGCTGATCGGACGGTTTCCGCTACCCTGGATTTCCTGCCAAGCCCCGTTCTGATAAGCCCACAGATCGTTGAGATGGATGTCCCCCTGGTTGCCGCCAAAAAGGTAAACGGCGCCGCTGGCCGGGTTCGCGGCTAAGCTGTGATAGGTGCGGCTCAAGGGCGAGGTCGTGGGGAAGACCTGGACCCAGTCGGTACGGGTATATTCCCAGGTCTGGTTCAGAGCCGTATCGGTTTCATCACTGCCGCCGAAAAGGATTGTCACCTGGCGCAGCGGGTCATAGGCCAGCCCTGCCCCGTAGCGGGCTTCTGGCTGGGCGGTCGTGGGGATGGCAACCCAGCCAGTTCCGTCAAATTCCCAGGTAGTCTGTTCATAAGGCCAGCCGCCGGCATTGCCGCCGTAGAGCACTACCCTGGCCCGGGCGCTGTCGTAGGCCATGCTGTGCTCGTCGATAATAGGAGGCGAAGGCGTAATTGGAGCCATCTGTGTCCATGCCCTCGTAATCGGCAGGGTAGTAGTAATAAAGCTGCTCTGAGTCAAGGAGTTTGTGAATATCCCGTTGCCGGCGTTCAAAGTGACCGTATACACCCCGGCTTGGGTATAGACATGGGTAGGACTGACAGCAGTGTCGGTTATACCGTCGCCGAAATCCCAGACATAGCCGGATGCGCCGGTTGAACTGTTGACAAAGGTAACAGTTAAAGGGACTGGACCGGTGAGGGGGGTAGCCATAAATTCGGCCACGAGCGGTTCATAAAGAGTTAGATAATTCGGGCGGGTCAAAGTTTCGCTGCCGCTTAAGCCGGTGGCAGTCAATGTTATGGAGTAGATACCGGCCTGGGTGTAACTGTGCGCTGGGCTGACCTCGGTGCTGGTCAGAGTGTCGCCAAACTCCCACAGATAATGGATAGCGTTGGTGGAACTGTTGGCAAACGTAACGGTCAGGGGGACAATCCCGCTGAGAGGTGCGGCGGCGAAGTCAACCGTAACCGGCGGATAAACCAATGTTACAACCGCTGCCTGGCCCACTGCCGCCAAGCCCCCATCCGCAGAAACCTGATACTCACTGTTGGTGATCGTCTCGGTCGCCGTCACGATCAATTCCAGGGCGACGTTGCTGCCCGGCGCTAACGTATCTATCGTCCAGTTTACGGCAGCCCCGGCTGGCGTCCCGCCACTGACATAATTTGCCCCGGCAGGCAGAACATCGGTAATGACCAGGTTGGTCGCCGTCAGGGTGCCGTTGTTGCTGACGGTCAGGGTATAGGTAATGGGGTCGCCGGCTCTAATACTGATCGGCGCATTCTTGCCAATGGCCAGGTCA
The DNA here is from genome assembly GCA_016860845.1 of Chloroflexota bacterium. The sequence continues at coordinate 48,874 of BOKF01000041.1, read as the reverse complement.
GCCGCCCCGGTAATGGAAACCGAGGTGGTCGCCGTGATTACACTGACAGAGTTGCTGGCAGTGAGCACGGTGGTATAGCTGCCGATGGCCGGATAGGTATGCGTTACGACCCGCTCGTTGCCGGCCACCTGGCTGCCATCGCCAAAATCCCAGGCATAGAGGGTAGGGCGACCCGCTACGGTTGTTGCCGTAAATGTAGTGGCCTGATTTATCATCGTAGGGCTGTCAGTAGTAACGTTCAAGCCATTAATGGTTTCATCGGTCGCGGTTATGACCGTTGCAGCCGCAGCGCTGCCTGCCGGTCCACTTGCATTCAGGGTGACAGTATAAACCCCGGTTTGGGTATAAGTATGGGTAGGACTCAGCAGGGTGCTGGTGATGCCATCGCCAAAATTCCAGTGAAAGCTGGTCGCTTCGCTTGAAGTGTTGGTAAAAGTAACAGTCAGAGGGATGGGGCCGGTTTGGGGGTCAGCCGTAAAGTGAGCTTCAGGGGGGCGCTGAATAACCGTTACCACGGGTGTTGCTCCACTAGCTGAGACTCCGTCGCTGGCCGAAACCCGATAGTCGCTGTTGGTAATCGTTGTCGTTGCTGTGACCACGAAACTGGCCTGAACGGCAGCGCCGCTGTTCAGCACGGGTACGACCCAGCTTACCACGCCGTTGGCCGCCATCCCGCCGCTCACATAGGTGGCTCCGGCGGGAATGGCATCGGTAATGACCAGATTTTCCGCCGGAGCAAGCCCGATATTAGTAATCCTGAGGGTATAGGTAATCGGCGCGCCCATCGTAGTGGTGGCCGGGGCGGTCTTATTGATGATTAGCAGGCTACGGGGAACTTCCATTGGTGGATAGGTGGCTAATTTATTGATAAGAGGTAGAAAAACAGAATCGGTGGGGGTAATGGTTCCGGTTGGCGAGACGAAAGCCGTCGCAGCGAGAGCAGGCGCAGATATACCGGCAGGATGGTTTACAGTTTTTTTCGCAGGGATGACTGCTGATGGGGCAGGCGCGACAAGGGGAGCGGGTCGCTCTTGGATTAGGTAAACCGGGCGTTTGCCAGGATTGGCTGAAACGGCTGCCGGACACGAGGCTAATAAGAAGGCTGCAACAACAACGAGACGGATAATGAGTTCAAACCGGGGCATGGGAAATCCTTTCCGGGAAGTAGTGATTGGTGAACAGTGCTGAACGGTTAGGTTTAAACTTTGCGACAGCAGACTATTTAATTGTCATCGCCGGAGTCTGGCCAAGCAGACGCTCAAAATCAAGCCGCAGCCACACCTTATGAGCAGGAGTCACTATAGCAGGCTGACATTAATGCGAATATACTGTGCAGAATATCACAAAGTAGACGGGTAAGTCAATAAATTCTTCTGACAATCTTCTGACAAATTGCTGGCAGATGAGACAAAAAGAAGCTCCATCAAATTCAAATGGAGCTTCTTTGTATTGAGCATCTTGGTCAGCACCCCCGGCCCGACTCGAACGGGCGGCCCACTGCTTAGAAGGCAGTTGCTCTATCCACTGAGCTACGGGGGCTTACCAGGCCATTGCACGTCAGGTGCGATGGCTGTTTTTATTTGGCCGGGATATTAGCACAAAGTCTGCTCCCCGTCAATCCGGGGCAGGTTCTTGCGCGGGCTGGTCTGGCGGTGCCGCTCCTTGCGGTTGTTGTTGACCACCTCCAGGTAGATCGCCGTCGTTTTGATCGAGGCGTGGCCCATCTGGTCCTTGATGTCCAGCAGGTTGGCGTTGTTGCGCAGGCTGTAAATGGCATAGGCGTGGCGAAAGCCGTGGAAACGGAACGGCGCAATTCCCGCCCGCATCTGCCAAAACTTCAAGCGCAGGCGCATGCCCCAGTGAGTCAGCGGCCGCAGCCCCATGGCCCGGTAGTTGCTCAGAAAAAGACGCCGCAGCGTCCGCGCCGGCTTCAGGGCCGCCCGCTGTCGCAGCCAGCGCCCCAGGTCCCGCGCGGCGGAATCGTCAAACTCCACCACGCGCTCGGTCCTGTCCTTGGCCCCGTAGACCATGATCTCCTGCTGGCCCAGGTCAATATCGCCCAGGTCCATCGCGGCCAGCTCGCCGATCCGCGCGCCGGTGTCCAGGGCCAGGCTGAACAGGGCCAGGTCGCGCCAATCCTGCCAGCTATCGGCTCTCGCCTCGACCGTCGCCAGCAGCCGGGCCACGTCGGCCGGCGGCGGAGCCTTGGGCAGCAGCCGGGCCGCGCCGGGGCCGTCAATAAAATCAAGCGGGTTGTGCTGGATAAAGCGGTTCCGGTACAGCCAGTTGAGCCAGGCCCGCACCGCCCGGAAATAGGTGTTCCGGCTGGCGTCGGATAACTTCCGTATCTCGAACGTTTCCAGGAAAGCCAGCAGGTGGGCCGGCCCGGGCGGCCACTCGCCGCCAGCCACGTCCTGAAAGGATCGCAGCGCGGCTTCGTACCATTCGACCGTGCGCGGCTGCCGGGCCGCCCGCTTGACTCGGAGAAAGAGGTCCATGTGCCAGCTCATGTCGTCTTCGGCGACAACAAAAACAAGTTCCATTTTCCACCCCTTATGTAATTTTTTTGCAGCATGGGTATAAACAGGAAAGCGGCCAGAAGGACTGGCCGCTCAGGAGGCTTGACGGATAGGCCCCACCCATTCGTCACCTCCTATTGTAGTACGCCGGTCCTGTTTTAACAAATGATAGGAGGTAATTTTGTCATCATCACCTTCACTGTGGCCGGATGTCCTGGCCGACCTCAAGGGCAGCATCACCCGCGCCACCTTCGACACCTGCCTCCAGGCTACGCGGGCCATCCAGCAAAACGGCTCGCTCAAGGTACTGGCCCCCGGCCCTTATGCTCTCGACTGGCTGGAACACCGCCTCCGGCCCCAGGTCGAGCAGGCCGTCGCCCGGGTCACCGGGCGCGAGTTGGAGATCGTCTTTGAGCTTGATCCCGGCGAGCCGTCCGAGGCCGGCCAGCCGGAATTGTTTTTTAGCGGCACGTACCGCGATGCCTACAACGAGATCGTCCAGCCCGACTTGCAGCACTATGCGTCGCGCTACTACCACAAAAAATGGCTACCGCTCCTGGGGCCGGAGCTGTGGCTCCTGATCTGGGAAATGCGGACCCGCTGCTACTGGAACAAAGAGACCGGCATCAAACGGGACACCTTCGAGGCCACCTACAAGGACCTGGGAGAGAGCATCGGCGTCAGCGGACTGAAAGCATGGCGGTTACTGAACCCCCAGGAGCCGGAACGAAAAGTCCTGATCGCCAGGTTCATCCTTCGCTCGGAAACTAAGCGGCGCTACTCGTCGACCAGGAGCGGCACCGTGAATGATAAAACAATCTGGCGGATACGCCTGGACGACCCGCTGACGCCCGAAGATGAGGCAAAATTAAGGGCCTCTAATTTCACTGGTGAAAACAGAGAGGGCCTCTAATTTCACTGGTGAAAACAGAGAGGGTCTCTAATTTCACTGGTGAAATTGTATCTAATTTCACTGGTGAAATTGTATCTAATTTCACTGGTGAAATTGATTCTTTAAAGACTCTTAATTACTTATAAACAACTAAAGAAGAGGGTTATTTCTTAAATCGCTTTTTCTTTCGGAAAGGAAGTGTCATGTACCTGAATTTATCCGAGACTTACCGTATTAATTTGGCCGGCCCGCCCTATGCCCAGGACGGCTTCCGCCTCGCGGCCCTGGGCAATCCCGGCGCCGGCAAAAGCACCCTCCTGGCCGTCCTGGCCGAGGAGGCCCATGCCGCCGGCTTGCCCTTCCTGGTCGTGGATGTCAAGGGCGAGCTGTCCAGCCTGGGCGAACTGGGTGACGACGTGCTCCGGCTGGGTCTGCCCAACCATCCCCTCCCGGCCCGCCGCGCCCATCTCGACCGGTCCGAGGTGCTTAACCACCCGCGCCGCTTCGCCGTCCATCTCCTGCGCGATCACTACGCCCTCATCCTCGACCTGAGCGGCCAGAAGCGCGGCCTGGCCGTCGAGACCTTTACCGCCCTGATCACCGCCGTCTACGAGCTGGCCCAGCTTGACCCCCGGCCAGTTCTGCTCCTTGTGGACGAGGCCCACAACTTTGCCCCCCAGGGCCGGGCCACCCGCGACCAGGTTGAAAGCCTGGCTATCCTCGACCTGGTCATGAGCGAGGGCCGCAGCCTGGGCCTGCTGGCCGCGCTGGCCACCCAGCGCCCGCAGGAAATCAGCAAGGCCGTTATCAGCCCGTGCAACATCCGCCTGTTTGGCAAGCTCAGCCTGGAGTCAGACTACCTGGCCATCCAGAAATACCTGCCGCCCGGCTATCGCAGCTTCAGCCGGCTCCGCCGCTTCCTGCCGGGCGAGTTCGTCGTCTGGGCCGGCGATTACTGGGAGCAGGTCCGCATCCGCTCCCGCCGTACCCCCGACTGGGGCGCGACGCCTATCCCCCAGGTCAACGGCTACAACCGTCCGTCCGTGACCAGCCTCCCGGACGCCCATGTTATCAAACAATTAACCCTGCTCGATAATGAGCATTAACCGAAAAGGAGATTTTTGCTATGCCTCACATTTCAGACCCCGTCGTCCAGAAATGGCAGGACGACGCCAGGTGGTTCCTGGAAACCAAAACCAAAATCCAGGCCGACCTGGCCGCCGCCGGCCTCGGCCCGCCGGCCTCCCTGGCCCCGCTCTGGAAAGCCGCGGCCAAAAAATACTACGCCCTGGCCGCCGAGCTGGACAGCGCCCTGGTTGGCAGCGAGCAGATCGTCGCCGCCCTGGCCGCCGAGCGGGCAGCCGCCCGCGCCCGCATTGCCGAGCTGGAGATCACCGTCCGCAGCTTGCGGGCCGACCTGTGGGAGTTCGGCGACCACCAGCGCGGCTGCGCCCGGCTCAAAACCCCCACCGCCGAAGCCGGCTGCACCTGCGGCTATCACAGGGCCCTGGCCAGAGGTGCGGAGGTGTCCCCATGAGCGAGCGACAGTCGCCGTACATCGTCAATGACCTTCCTGTGGAACGGGCCGCCGCCGTCCTGGAGCAGCGCCTGGCCACGGCCCTGGCCCAGATTGGCCGGCTAGACCTGGAGCGCGGCGACCTGGCTCACCAGGCGATCACCCTTAAGGCCAACAACAAGGAACTGACGGCCACCATCAACCGCTGCCTGTTCCAGATCGAGGAGCTACGTGAAGACCTCGCCGCCGAGCGCGCCCACGTCCTGGCCCTGCTCAGGGTGGCCGACTACGCCCGCCGCCTGACCGCCAACATCACCCTGTTCATCGGCGCCCCGGAGCAGCCCGGCAGCCTCTCCGCCGCCGAACTATACCGCCTGGCCAATGAGGCCCTGGGGGAACAATGAGCACAACCGCCCGCGACCGCGCTATTCTTTGGGCACGGCAAATTTTGGAAACTGATTTCGTGGTGCTCGACACCGAGACGACCGGCCTGGAGTATGACGCCGAAGTTTGCCAGATTGGTATCGTCGGCAAGGCCGGCGAAATCCTGCTTGACCAGCTCGTAAAGCCTCAGCGCCCCATCCCCGACAGCGCCACACGCCTGCATGGTATCACCAACGAGATGGTCAAAGACGCGCCCAATTTCGGGCACATCCTGGTCGAACTCAACACCATGGTGGACCATCCTCGAACCGTCCTGATTTACAATAAGGACTATGACCAGCGAATTATTTTGCAATCCGCCCGCGCCTGCGAGATTGATTACGAGGCCCCCTGGTTTGCGCCGCATGATTGGTCAGGGATAGGCCGGGAACATCACCCCAACCAGGCCCGCTGGCATTGCGTGATGGAATGGTTCGCCAAGTTCTACGGCGACTGGAGCGACTACCGCGGCAATTATCGCTGGCAAAAACTGACCACCGCCGCCCGTTACTTTGGAGTTTCCACCCAGGGCGCTCACGGCGCCGTCGGGGATGCCCTGATGACCCTGGAGGTGGTCAAGGGGATGGCCGCCAGCAAACTCAGTACAGAAAAAGGGGAGGAAACCCCGTGATTTCCCGCGAGCGCAAAATCCTGCGCATCAGCCAGGCCCACGTCGCGCCGGGGATGAGCCTGGAGCGGTGGCGCGAAATCCTGGCCCGGCACGGGGTCAATCTGGCCGCCGGCAATCCCTGGCCGAAGCTGAGCGATGGGACCGTAGCCGCCATCTTCGACGAGATCGCCGGCATCGTCACGGCGGCCAGAGCCGCATCTGGTAATCATTACCAGATAGATGCCCCGCCGCCTGAAGAAACTTTTGACCCTGTTGATCTGTACTGGCCGGGCGAGGGCCTGTCCAGCGACCATTTTAACTAATCACAGATGACATCCTCCCCAGAGGCAGAACAGTAGTTCTGACCGGCCCGCAAATCGCCCCGGATTCGGCCCATAATGGCGCAAGAAAGGGCCTTTGCCGCCGAATCGGTAGGGGGTCCGAGGCCCGCAAAACGGCTTAGAGAGGCTGTTTTAACATAAAAAAATACCCGGCGCGTGGTGCAAGCACGACACCGGGCCACCACACGCAATCTAACAAGGAGATTACCGTGGCAAAACAAAATATACCCCAACCGGCCGGAAACGGCCAACAATCACACCGCCGTTTGGAGATCCCGACTTCGGAGCGGCTCACCCCCAGGGCCGCCCTGCACCTGGCCGGCCGCGCCCTGGAGTATCTCTTGACCGGCCAGCCCCACCCGGCCACGTTTGAACCGGACGATGTCGAGCAGGCTATTCTCCTGCTCAGCCAGATGGCCCACACAATACAGCCGGTTTTGACTGGTGCAATGCACCAGTCATCTGGCGGCGAGGAGGGGCTATGAACCGCATTTACGCCATCTTCTCCGCGTCTCCGAAGGCGCTGCCCTGCAATGACATCACCCCCGCCGAAAAAAATGCCTGGCTGGGCCAGACCCTGACCCTGGCCGGCCAGGTCTGGAAGATCGTCGAGGTCCAGAAGTGGCGCGGCGTCCTCTATATCCAGATCACTGCCGTGGCCCCGGCGCTGGCCGCCGCCCGGCTGAATTGAGGCCGGTGATGGACAATAATCTTTACCTGCTTCGCGGCGGCGGCGTCAAGGTCGCCGTTCAGCCGCAGATATTCAAGCATGGCGGCGGAATCTATTTGGCCTTCACTGGTGACGGCGTAAACATCCCCTTCCTGGCCGCCGCCGACGTGGCCGCCGCCGTGCTGCGCCAGGTCCTGGCCCTGGTCGAAAAGGCCATCGCCGACAACGACCAGGGGCATATCAGCCGGACACCGGCCGGCCCGGAACGGCAGCCGACCATTGCCGACCTGAACGGCGATCCGCGCCACGATTTCGCCGTTTTTGTCCGCCGCTTTGCCCGGTCATCGCCGGATGTCGTCGCGGCCATCGCCCAGCTCTACAAAAGCCAGGGCTACAAGGTCCCCGGTGTTGATGCCATCCTGCAAGCTTATGAGGACGTTGACGCCGTCGCGGCCATCCGGCACCAGCTCATCAACAGCCAGGGTGAGCTGCTTTACGGTGCGCGCAACCGCATCGCCAAGACGCTGGGCATCCGTGACGCCGGCAACTATCGGGCGCGCATTGATACCCTGATCTGGCTCCTGAAAGGCATCATTCTGGCCCGGTTAGAAGATTTTGAGCCTCCGTTAGAAGATTCCAGGGCTTTGTTAGAAGATTCTGGCCCAAAACCGGCAGTTTCTAACAGCTCCAGACAGTGGAAAAAAGCGGCCAATCAGTGAATCTAAACGACACGAAAGGATGTTAGAAGATGAATACCGTGAATGAATGGCTGACTACGGCCACAGTTACCAATCCAGAGCGGGCCGCAGAATGGCAAAACCTATTCGGCAGCAACGTCGTCCCGATCACGAGCATCATCCCGCTCGTGGGCAAATTTCCCGGCGGTGTGGAGGCGTTGTATTATCCGCTTGACCTGAAGGCAATTGGCCCGGAGCGGAAAGAGAAATTGATTGCTTCGATTGCGCGGCAATTCAACCTGGCGCCGGAGGAGGTCCGGGCCGAGATAGACCGGATAGGCGTGCCAGTCCTGGCCGCCGATGTGATGGTGAGCAGCCGGGATTCGGGTTTAAATTATTCGAGCATCCTCTTCATGGAAGACGACCGGATTGCCGATGAATGGGAGGATGATGACGATGAAGAATGGTATGACGATGAACTATAACACCTACCCCCATCCCCGGCCCATAGCGCCGGTTCAACTTTATCTGCTGGCCGGATTGGCCGGTTTCGGCTTGCTGGCTCTCTGGCTGGCGGCCTTTCACGCCTTCCTCCAGGTAGCGGGGTCGGCTCAAGCGTTTTTTGCGGCCACCTTGATTGAGGCCGGGCTGATCATCGAGGCTCTGGCCCTGGTTAAGCGGTTCAAGGTCTGGTACATCTGGATCGCCGTGGCCGTCAGCTTGGTCGTTTCCGGCACATACAATTACATCCAGGCCGCGACGGTCGCGCCCGCCTTCAACCCCTGGCAGCTCGGCACCCTGGCCCTCGGTCCGCTGGCCGCGCTGGCCTTTGTCAGCCTGACCCTGGGCTACGAACTGCGCGAATATCAGGATCGCGTCGCCGCCTGGCAGGCAGGCCGCGCCGCCTGGCTCGAACAGCGGCAGAAGGAAGCCGAAGCCCACGAGCGGCAGAAGGAAGCCGACCGGCAAGCGTATCTGTATCGTTTGCAAGAAGCGGAGCAGCAGCGGCAGCGGGAAGCGGCAGAGCGACAGTGGCAAGCTGAACAAGCGGAACGCGAGTGGCAGCGTAAGCGGCAGGAGCGGCAGGAGCGGCAGGCCGGGCGGAAGGAGCGGCAGCCTTCCGGCCCGCCGCCGGAAAAGCCCCCTGTCCAGATCACTCCCCTTCCGGCCCGCTTGCCGCGCGCGCCGGGCAACCTGGACGAGTTCCGGCGGATGGTTGCCGCCGGCGAAATAGATCCGGCCACACTGACCGGCAACCTGCTGGCCGCTGCCGCCGGCGTCAGCGAGCGCACCGGCAGGAACTGGCTGGCCGCCGTCCGCAACGGCAAAGGGGGCCACTGATGCCCGTAGACTATTCACGTTATCCGAAAGACTGGAAAAAAATCAGCCGGGCCATCCGCGAGCGCGACGGCTGGCGCTGTAAATTCTGCGGCGCCGAGAACGGCCAGCCCAACCCGCATACCGGCTCTATCGTCGTCCTGACGGTGGCCCATCTGGGCGTGGACAGGCCGGATGGCTCACCCGGCGACAAACACGACAAGCTGGATGTGAGGCCGGAGAATCTGGCCGCGCTTTGCCAGGCGTGCCACCTGAACTACGACCGGGACGAGCACGCCCAAAATGCCGCCCGGACGCGCCGCCAAAAAAAGGTAAGAGCCGGGCAAATGGAGCTGCTGCCATGATCCCCCAAAAGCGCGAGCGGCAAATAACGAAAGGATAAATCAACGATGTCCTACGCCAACCAAAGCGGCAGAAACCGCATGGGCAAAATCCCCAAGACCGGCCCCATTCCTGTCACCTTCGAGGCCGGCCCTGGCTTTGTCACGGTTGTGATCCACATTGGTCCTAACACCATCGGCCTGAGATTTGAGTCGCCGGAACAGTTGCTTGAGTTCTTCACTGGTCTGATGGAACACGCAACCATCGCCTGGCCAGATAACCCGTTTATCCGCATGTATCTGGAAGACGAGGAATCTGAATGATCCGCCTTCAGCACCACGTCCGCTTTACCCTGGCTATCGGCCTGGAATTCCAGCAGGATAACCACCTCCAGACGGCCAGCTTTGCCCTGGTCAACTGGGCTGTGACCCTGCCCGGCCTACTGGCCTATCTACTGGCCGCGATTCTGCTGTGGCTGAACGCTCTGCCGGTTCGGATATCCGGGCTTCGCCGGCGCTTTGCCCTGCCGGCCGATCTGGCCGCCGACCTGGCCCTGATGGCCGAGGCGGCCTGGCTGCTCCTTATTGGCCGGTGGGTCTTCTGGGGGCCGATATGACAAGTTTGACTGTCAACGGTTACAGTCAAAAGCCCTCCCCGTGAGGGGGCTTTTTTACCCCGCCTTGCCGACCGTCCACTCGGCCGGGTCGCTCAGATCATAGCCCTCGACCCCGTAGTCGGCCTTGAACTGGACCAAAAACACCCCCCACTGGACCACGTCCTGTGCGCCATACTCCCAATCAAAAATCCCACTGGCTGCCGTAACCAGGCTCAATGTGCCGTCAATGGCCTTTGCCGCGGTGGCCGGCGACATCACCGGCGTGATCGTCCCGCTCAGGGTGGCCCCGGTCAGGTTTTGGGCCGTGCCGTCCGAGCGGGTCCAGGTGATCCGCTGGGTTGTATGCCTGGCCCCCTGGATTGCATTTTCAAGCGCCATTTATCCTCCTAGCTGATTGCCCCGGCCCCATCCGGCCCGGTGATGGCGCCGGTGCTATCCGGCCCGGTGATGGCCCCCCGCCTCAAGGCCATTATCACCAGGATCAATATATCCGCCGTGTGTCCGTGTGTGGCATCCTGGACGACCAGGTCTGTTGTGTCCAGGGCCAGTACTATGTTGTCTGCCGTATGACCGTGGCTGGCCTCCTGCACGGCCAGGCCGTGCTCCTGGGTCAGCGTGGGGCCGTCAGCCGTGTGTCCGTGAAGCGTGTCCTGTACGGTTAGGCCAACAAATAGAGTGAGATTGTCGGCAGCGTGGCTGTGAAGCGCGTCCTGAACCGCGAGTTCGTGGACCTGGGTCAAGGCTACATTATCGGCGTTGTGCGCGTGGAGAGCGTCAGCCGCCGCGAGTTCGTGGACCTGGGTCAAGGCTACATTATCCACCGCGTGAGCGTGAACCGTATCCTCGGCAATAAGGCCGGAAGTCAGGTCGAGATTATCGGCGCTGTGGGCGTGCAGGGCATCAGCCGCCGCCAGCTCGTGAAGTTGGGTCAGGGCCGGGCTATCGGCGGCGTGGGCGTGGGTAGCGTCCTGAACCGCGAGTTCGTGGCCCTGGGTCAGCGTGGGACTATCTACCGCGTGGGCGTGGGTAGCGTCCTGAACCGCCAGTTCGTGGCCCTGGGTCAACGCCACATTATCGGCGGCGTGGCCGTGAGTTGCGTCCTGTACGGCCAGGTCTACCCCCACGGCCACATTGTCCACTGTGTGGGCGTGGGTGCTATCCTGACCGACAAGACTGTGATCCTGGGTCAGGGCCGGGCCGTCTACCAGGTGATTGTGCAGGGCCTCCTGCACGAGCAGGCCAAAGACCAGGCTGATAACCAGGTGTTCGACCAGGTGCGCGTGCAGGGCGTCGCTGACTATCAGGATATGGACCTGGGTCAGCGTGGGGCCGTCAGCCGTGTGCCCGTGGGTCGCCTCCTGCACGGCCAAATCTATGGCCGTACTCAGGGTCACATTATCGGCGGCGTGGGCGTGGGCGCTGTCCTGCACGGCCAGAGTGTGGACCTGGGTCAGGGCCGGGCTGTCTACTGCGTGGGCCTGGGCCGCGTCCTGTACCGTGAGGTTCGTGGCCCCGGCTTCCTCCTTATAAACCTCTACCGCCGCCGCCCAGCCATACCACGTCCCAGAGGCAATTGTCCATTCGGCCTGATCGGTCGTACCCGTTGAGACAATACGGAAAATCGCCGATCCATTATCGTCGGTGCTGGCCTCGTCCTCATAAATCTGGGTAAAGGCGCCATCGGGCGTGATCGTTACCCCGGCCAGGCTATTGACGTTCAAGCCACCGACAAACAGCGCCGCCCCGGCAGAGGTGGCGTTGCCGGAAACAGCAGGCGATACTCCATTAGAGGCATTAGAGCCAGAATTGCCCGTCTCGGCCCGGTTGCTGCCCCAATTTCCGGTAAATTCGTGAGTGGCGATTAGTAGGTAAGAACCGGACACCGCCCCGCCGACCTGCATGGTCAGCGAGCCGCCACCGGTCACAACGGCTGACCAGATGCCAACACAGGCAAAATCGGCATCAGAGGTATCAACCTGCACCTGCCTGTCCAGACTGATCGTGCCAAGTGTGGCCGTACCGGCCGATTTAGTACAGTCTCCGGCGACAAACGCATCGGATGATGGGGAATATTTCATCCCCACGACAACGATCAGGCTGCCGGCCTGGACGTTTGAACCAAATGCCCGGCTGACACTGGTTGCATTGTTGGCATTATTGCCGCCTGCCTGTCCTGAAACAGCCGCTATTGTCACGATTTCACCCTAATGAAAAACATAGGCCACCACCGCCCCGGCCCAGGGTGGGGTCAGGGTGCGCACGTCGCCACCGCTGGCCGTCGAGCCGGTATCAATCGTGCCATCACTGCACCGCAACCAGCGGATATTAAGTGTGCCGGTTGCGGTTGATAGGTCCAGATCAAAGGCCCCGCTGCCCGACTGAAAACAGATGTATTCGGCCTGAGTGGCGTGATCTTTCGCCAGGCAGTAACCGGTCGTACACAAAGCCGCCTGCGGGGTCATTCCGGCCAGGTCATCCAGCAAATCAACCAATTCCCTGGCGTAGCCCAGATTAGCCCGGATAGTCTGATAGGTGGCATCGTTGCGCCTGTCCCCTGTACCGTAGACCTCATTGGCCCACTCGTCCATATACCACAGGCCGCCGTGTCCGTTACATAGTGAAATCCACACCCATTCGTGGTCGCTGGTAATACCCTCGATATGGTCTGTGTCCGACATTGACACCTTCGTACCGTCCACTTCGTCTCGATTCGAGTAGCTGACCCAGGCCGCGGCGCTGGCATCCAGAGCAGCATTTGAGCCGTTTGGATAGCTAACCGTCCGGCCAATCGGGTGTTGTTTGGACAGCCCGGCCTCAACGCTGGCAATGTGGCTTATCATCGCCTCCTGCCAGGTGGTATTGTCGGCGTGGCCGGTGTCCTCGTTGGAAATCTCCCAGATGATGTTGTCAAAGCCGTTGAGCAGCGTGACAATTTCTTCAACCAAATCCTCCTGGTAACTCAGGGTCACATTCCCGGCCCCGCTGCGGTGCGTCTCTGTCCCATCCCCATCATTGTCCTGATCACCATCAATCGAGTTAATGTTGTTAGCCGCATTGTATGGGTGATAGTCAAAGGGCTGGTCACTGCCCCCCTTATCCTCGATTTGCCAGCCCTGAAAAAGCTGTATGGTGACATAGATACCGTTAGCGGCGCAAGCCGCCACCCGGTCATAGAGCCGATCCAGGAAATCCTGGTTGATCTGGTCCAGGTCGAATTTTAACCCGCCATCGGCGGCATTGCCCGGCCCGGTCCGCTCGTAACGCGGCGGGCTAAAATACTGTGGGTTGGCTACGCCGCCAAACGGATCAGCCCAGAGTTGGGCCGTCTCCATCGAGGCCCAGAGTTTGGTAAAATTGCAGCCGTAACTGACCAGGGCGGACAGGTATTCATCCCAGTCAAATGCGCCGGGTGGGTCGGTCGGCCCGCCGTCCTGGATATTGTACCAGGTATGGAATCCGGTCAGGATGACAGGCTGCCCAAAACCGTTTTCAAAATACCGGCTGTTGAGGTCACTGACAACCAATGGCCCCCCGAAGGGGTCAATCAGGAAGGGTCCGCGATCTCGATATCGAAGGCCGGTACGTTGACCGTGTTGCCGCTGGTCAGTGCCTGGCTGGTACAGGTCGTCACGTACAGCAGGGTGGCGCTGCCGTCGCTGATGGCGATATGTGTCGCCGTGTCCGACGCGGTGACACTAAGCCCGCTCTGGGCGGCCACGGTTAGCTTCCGGCCATTGGTGTCGCCGTTGGCCAGGGTGTAATCGCCGTTGCCGGCCCCCGCTGTCAGGGCCACGGTGGCCAGCGTCACCGCCGCAATCCCGGCATAATTGGCCGGCTGGCCGCTGCATACATCCAGCCGGTCGCCGTTGTCGGCAACGTAGGCCAGCGCCGCATCCATCATGCTGTCATTTGCCCATTTAGCCATATATCACTCCTTTTTCTTATTGCCACTGCGATTTTATCGCAGTGGATTTATGCCAACTTCCCCAATCCGCGCTCGCGTTGGAGAAAGAGCATTGAAATATTATCCTCGGCCGCGTCAGGTGAGATCGTCACCGTCTGCGATTCGGCGTCGTAGAATGTCTGCCGGATAAAGAGAATCTCGCCGGTCTCGATCAGCTTGACCCGCTGCCCGGCCCGGACCCGGTTGGCCGGCGTGATCCCGCCACCCTTGTTTTTGATCCAGCCCTTTTTAACCAGCGTGGCCCGCGTCAGCCGGTCTTTGTGGTAAGCGATAAAGCGGCCGCCAACCATGTCGGCCCGGCTCGTGTCCCCCTGGCCCAGCCGGATGTATTCGTCCCGCTGGTACTCGGCGGCAATCGAGGCGGCATCGGCCAGGGCAGCGCTGTCGGCCGGCGTCCGGTAGCGGACCATCCCCTTCGCGTCCTCATAGCCGAGAATAACGCTGTTACGTAGCTTCTCTGAAATACGGGCGTAGGTCAGCCGGCCTGTGGTCAGGTCGGCCAGGCTGGCCTCGTATTCGTAATCGGCTATCGAGCGCGCCTCGAACACCACGCGCGGCAGGCCGTCGCTGGTGTCGTTGCCGTCCCAGACCGCCAGCCCCCAGGTGTTGAGGTTCGTGTCGCCATAGGCGGCAATTTTGTCTATCGCCGGCCCGGCGTATTCCGGCTCCTCGATGGTGAACGGATCAAGAATCTGGCCGGGATCTCCCAATTGGCCGAAATCCACCGAAAACTGCTGGCCCTTCTGGGCCGCCAGGAGCAGGATATCCTCGACGATCTGGCCCTGGGTGTAGGTGGGCGCGGCCGTCCGGTGGCCGGTCTCATAGGCGGCCTCAACCCGCAGGTTCATAATGTGAAAAAAGTCGTTTTGGTCGTACAGGTCACGCCGTTTCGCCACCCACCGCAGCATCATCCCGCGCGTATCGCCATGTGAAAACAGGGCATTAATCGTGCCCTTCATCACCGCGCCCCCGGTGGCCGTTTTTCCGGCCTCGTGGGCATCGTTGTCAGTATTGCGAAACTGAAAGTTGATGACCTCGCCGGTCCGGGCGATGTAATTGCACCTGACCCGCCGGATCACGCCGCCGTGGTGCAGGTCGTAGCGCAGTTGGAATGAGTCGCCGTCGTTGCGCAGGATGTCGCCGGATCCGGCAAAAACTTGAATGCGGTTGTCGGTCTTATTGTAAATCCACGTGTTTTGAATATGGTCGTTTTCCAGGTTGGCCGGCCAATCCACGAACTTGGTCGCGGCATGGTCAATCCAGCGCTTCTGGACGGTCCGCTCGGCCAGAACGACGTACCAGCCCACGCACTCGACGGTGATGTATTCGTCGGCCCCGCCGGCGCTGCGCGACAGCGTCTCAATCCGGCCCTGGTAGATAATCGTGGCCCCGTCAAAGACCTTGACCCCATACGCCTCTCGGATGGCCCAATCGGCGAACACATCGGACCGTCGCACCTTGAAAGTACAGACGGCGTAGCCCTGCGGCCAGCGGGTCTCGAAATTGATCCCGGTGGCGTATTTGATCGCCTCCTCCGGGTCAATGACCGGCACGCCGGCCAGGTCGTAAACCTGTACCCGCTCGGCCATCAGGCCACCATCCCCCCCGGCAGCAGATAGCGCGGCGTGACAAAAACCTGCACCCTGGCCGTGTCGACGATGGTAATGTCCCCACCCGATTCCCGGACCAGGAGCAAGAAGAAGTAATTGTTCTTGCCGGGGATGGCCCGCAGCGGCGCGCCAGCGTACTCAAACGCCTCGCTGTAGCCCAGGTTGACTGCGCCATAGGCCCGGCCCTCCTCCACGGACAGGCTTGATACAGGCACCCCGGCCACGCCGTGGCGGATGCGGGCGTAGGGCCACGGCAGGAGCATGGTGAAATCAAGGCCGCTGGTGACTGTCCCGCCAAAGATGTACTTGAGCACAAAAACAGTATCGTCGTTGATGGACGGGGCCTCGCCCTGAATAAAAATATCGCCCAGGTCAATGACTTTAAATGCGGTATTGGACAGGGCCAGCGTCCGGGCGTCCATCAGCAGGCTCAAAACGCTGTAATTTTCGCTGGTCAGCGACCAGCCGTAAGTGAGAGTGCTGGCCGCGCTGACCTTCAGCCGGGCCAGGTGCCGGTAGCGGCCAAAGAGCAGGCTGTAATCGGCCGGGAGAAGGTAGTTGTGGATCTCCTGGTTGGCCCCGCTGGCCGTGTAGTAATTGCCACCGCTCGAGCCGGCATCCGCCGTCGCCTCATCTGGCACGTCCAGCCAGTGGTAATCGTTCGGGTCGTAAGTCGCCCCAGGGTCAACCGCCCGCAGGCCCAGGTAGAAATGGTAAGCGGCTGGAGTGGACGGCGAGACGATGATCTGGGTCTCGGCCTCCAAATCGCCGCCGATCCCGCCCAGGATGCCCCAGTTGTCGCGGCTCGTGTCGTCGGCATTGTCCACCCGGCCGTCGCCGTCCTTCGTCCACCAGTACGGTGGCGGTCCAACCGCCTTGCCGGCCTGTTTCACCGGCAATTCGGCCGTGTAAATCCGGGCCGCCTGGGTGCTGGTGATCGAATCGGGCAAAATCCGGCAGCCGTCCAGGATGACATCCACGCCATCTACCGTGCCCGTGGCCGGGCAGCCCAGGGCAATCGTGCCGTTGTCGGTCATGGTGGCCGTTGCCGCGCAACTGGCGGCCAGGACACCATTGACGTACAGGTAAAGCGTTGTCGCGTCCTGGACCAGGACCAGGTGCACGTCGTCGCCCACGGCCACACTGTCGGCGGCGCTGTTGTCGGTGTAGGTCGTGCCGCCGACGATCTTGGTAATAGTCCAGTAGCCGTTGCTGGCGTCGTAGATAATGCTGATCCGGTTGCTGGCGTTGACGTAGTAATCAAAAATGTACTTCAGGCCGCTGGCCCAGCTCGCGTTCAGGGTGATCCAGATGGTCACGGTAAATTCACCGGCCACGCCAGCGCTCTGGTAGGTATAGCTGCCTGTCCTGCCGTAGCTGCCCCAGTGCAGTTTGGACGAGGCACCCGATTCGATCAGCACGCCTTTGGACACCATCAAGACATCTCCCCCGGCAATCGCCGCCTCCTGCTTCAGGCCCTTCGGCGTCGGCGAGGCGGTCAGTTCCACCGTCACCCCCAGGATGTTGCCGGCCACCAGGTCGCCTTTGTGCAGATTCTCCGGCCAGCGCGGGCTTTTGGCCGAATAGACCTCGTAATAGTGCGAGAGCTGGCCAAAAGCCGGCGTCTCCAATCCATTCAGGCCGTCCGACCAGCGGTACTCGAGCCAGACCCGCTGGCCCTGGCCGAGCGTCTGTTTTATTTTGGCCTCCAGGAAAAAGGCGTTGACCTGCATTTGCAGGTTGAATAGCCCGGCCATCGAGCCACTGGCCAGATCGTAGGTCACGGCCAGCCGGCTGTTACCCCGGCTTTCGGCCAGGAGCTTCTGGCCCTCCAGGCGGATGCTCTCGTCGGTCCACAGCTCGATGACCTCGCCCGCGCCGGGCGCAAAGCCGCTCTCCTGAAGAAAAATATGGCCGCCCGCGCTCTCGGCCAGGTCGAGTGTGCGGACGGGGTTCCTGCGGTCGTCGCCGTAAAGCAGTCTTAGCACGTGATTATTGTCCAATCCCCCGGTGGCCGGGCTGTCCGGGTCGGGCACCGCCGGCCCGGTAACGTCCAGATTCTCGTAAAAATTCAGCGTGTCCTCGACGATAATTGGATCGGGCATGGTAATGACGATCTCGCCGTCGTCGAAAGTTAGCGTGTCCTCGATGACCGAGACGATCTGCTCGGTTAGGGTCAGGGCCTCTTCGAGCTGCACCAACGGGTAGGTCTCAGTGTCGCTAAAGGTTAGGTTGTCGGTGATGACGATGGTCGAAACAATCGGTACAATGTCACCCCCGCCAAAATCGTCCACTCTGGCCGTTGTGTCCTCAATTATTACTGCCAGCGAACCTGGATCTGGAAAGGCGCTATTGATTATAGACAGCACCTCTGTCCAGCTTCCCCCGCTGGGCTTATGGTAGGCCATCAATTTATCTCCCGCTGCCCGCGCCCCAAAGCTATCGCCGGCCGACAGGGTGATCGTGGCCGCATCGAGCATGCCGGCCCCCTCCTCGAATAGCTCAATGGTGTCCCCGCCACTATCATCGCGGGTCAGAACGACCAAATAACCCCATGGTGAATCATAACGAAAATAAAGGTAAATATGATTGCCATCATCTGGCAGTACGGCAACGGTAGCATAAACCTCACAGTCCGGCCCAAATGTATCGGCCGACCAGAGCGCACCGCCATTGGCGGCGTCGGCAGCGCATTGATTATCAACAACCTTCAGCCCGCCTCCCTCGCCAAATGCAGTCCAGTTGCCGGACGGCGGCGGGCCAAAGTCAATAATCTCGCCCCCGCCGAAATCATCCGCACGAGCGTCGCCGTGAGCCACCTGAAGAGCGATCAGGCCGCCGCTGGTTGTATCGGTATCGGTGACGCTGATAACCTCCGACCAACTCCCCGCTGCCGGTTTGTACCAGACCCCAATCGCATCGCCCAGGCAACGCAATCCAATTTTGTCCCCCGCCGCCAGAGTAATACTGTGTCCAGCCAAAAAACTACCAACAACCGAATATAAATTGATAGCAGATGTAGAGATAAAAACCTGATAACCCTGAGTGATGCCGCCTGCCGTGTTGTCAGCCCTGGCCCAGATGCCAAAAGTCCCGCCGCTCTGGATGTCGGCAACGGTAAAATAAACCTCGCAGTCAGCCCCCAGGCTGGTCCCCCAGAAGGCCAGCCCCGCCCCGCCCGTGTTCTCGCTGGCGCACTCGTTGGAAACAACCTTGATGCTGTCTATGGTAGCGACGGGTTCATTCCAACTGGCCGATGGCGGTGGGCCTTCATTGCTGCGATCAAAATCATCCAGCACCGGCGTCTGGGGGAAATCGGTCCGGTTGAAATTATCCAGAATAGAGGTCGTCGGAAACGGCACGGTGCACCCCTAGGCCAGCGTTATTTTGAGCTGCACCGTCCAGCTCATCGAGCTATCCTTCGTCCCCCTCGAATCAACCTTCCGGTTAAACAGCACTGCGTCCCCGTTCCTGAGACCAAATTCCTTCCAGGCATAGTTGGCAATTGATGTGCCGGCGGTTGCCTGCCAGATAATAGTTTGGTTGCTGCGCTGGGGGTAGCCGGTATCCATTGCGATCCAGGCCACGTTGGTCGCGGCCTGCAAATCATCCTGGGTTGCGGCGGCGGCGGTGTCGTCGTCGCCCACGCCCAGCTCGGCATTGGCCTCGTCAAACAGGCCGCTGGTCCCGCCTTCGGTCGCGGCGATCAGGTCGCACAGGACGGTGATGCCGTCGTTCAGGACCACATTGCCCTCGAATCGCTCGATGGCGTAGGGTTCCGGCTCGCGCTCCGGCCTCCACCACGGCAGCCGGCACAGCAGCGGGTGAGACACGGTCCGGCCCAGGAACTGCCGGTAGTGAACCCAGTGCTTAAAAATGACCCACTCTTTTTTCAGAAACAACGTATCTTCCATACCACCTCTCATAGGGGCGACGGCGGGCCCATCTTGCGGGCCGCGTCACCGGGCACGCCGGCACCCACGGCCGGCGGGTTCATTCCGGCGATATTGCCCGAGGCCAGCCCGGCCGCTTTGTTGATTTCCGATAATTTTCCCAGCATCAGGTCGAAACGCTGGTTCAGTGTGTCTACGGCCGGCAGTGCGCCGTTAAACGCCTTGCCGATCTGGTTGCCGGCCCCCTCGGCCGACGTGGCCACGCCGGTCAGGTCCGCCCCGACCTGGGCCGCCGCCTGGCCAGTCGTCGTTACCGCCTGGCCGACCTGCTGGGTCACGCCGGCCACGGCTTGGAGGCCGCGCTCGCCCAGCAGGGCGTTGACCCGCTCGTTGAGCTGCTGCTGGAGCTGCTGGGCGCGGAGCTGCTGCTCGATCTGGTTGGCGATGGCGTTGGCGTCGAACAGTTCGACGATGGGGTTCAGGGCCAGCTTCTGGGCCTGGGCCTTCAGAGCCGCGTCGTCGCCCTGCTGAAACGCCTGGACGAACGCCTGGGCCGTCTGGTCCTTGACCCCGGCCAGTTGGGCGGCCAACTGCGGCGCCCATTGGTCCTTGATCCCCCCGGCAGCCACCGCTGCCATGCGCCGCACGGCCTCGCCGGCGTTCTGATCGGCCGTGTCTACCCCCAGCAGCTTCGAGATGACATCCTGGCTGTTTTGCGAGATCGCGCCAGAGACGGCGCTGGAGATTTGCGTCCCCAACTCGCTGGTGGCCTTGACCATCGCCTGGGTCTGCTGTTTGAAGACGCGCTCGCTGGAGCGAGCTGCTTCTTCTTCCTGCCGCTGCTGGTCGTCCTGGTAAGCCAGGCGCTTATTGCCGATCTCCTGGATCACGGCCAGTTGCCGCCGTTGGGTAAAGCTATCCTGCTGGCCGCCGTAAGTAGTAGCCAGCGAGGCCGACATTGAGGCCGCCGCACTTTGCTCGTAAGCCCTGGCTGCTTCCCTGGCCCGGAAGGTGGCCTCGACCATCTTTTTAATGAGTGGGTCGTGGGCCTCGGCTGCGCCGACGGCACTGAAGCCCATCGCGTCAAGCGAGCTGACAACCGGGCCAAGCGCCGCCGCTTCGGTCTCGGCTGCGCCCCCCGCGTTGGCCGCCGAATCTCCCAGGGCCTCGCTTGATTCAACAGCCGTGCCGGTCAGTCGCTGGTACTCCTCGATCAGGCTGTTCAGGGTCGAGAGTGGGTTGGTAACACTGATCAGGCCATCAACAGCCCCCTGGGCAGCCGGCGGCAGCTCGTTCATGCTGTCGGCTGCGCCCCGAATGACCGTGCCGATATTCTGCAACGACTGGGTCACTTCAGGGAGGATAAGTTGACCCAGGGCCGCCTTGGCGTCGTCTATGGCCGCCTGGAACTGGGCCGCGGCCACGGCGTCGTCGGTCAGGGCCGCCTGGTATTTCTGGGCGTTTTCGATCAGGGCCGCCTTAACCGCAGCCAGCCGGGCCTCCTGGCCGGTCAACTGGGTCGTCGCCTCGATTTCCCGCTGCTTGGCCTGGACCATTTGCAGAGTGAGGCCGAAGTTGTTGAACAACTCGACCGAGCCGGACGAAAGAAGTCGAACATAAAGGTCCTGGGTGGCCCCCGCAGCGGCAAAGACATTGGTCAGGACCGACCCGGCGCTTGATAATTGGGCCGCTTCCTGGGAATTTTTGGCCAGGCCGGCCCCGAACATCGTCGCCAGGCTGGCCGCGAGCTGGGTCTCGCTAATCATTCCCCGCGTCTGCTCTTTGGCCAGGCGCATGGTCTCTTCGTAATCGGCAACCCCCTCAGCTGCCGCGGCCAGGGTGGTCCGGGCGTTATTGGCCGCGCGGGCCGCGTTGGTCAGTTCTCGGCCCAGCTCAAACGCCTCGCGCGCGCCCAGGGCCAGGCCAAAGCCGGCCAGGAGGTTATTGACCTTACCCAACGGGTCGGTCAGGTCTTTTAATTCCTTGTTCATCCGGATCAGCGCCCTGGATGCCTGGTCTCTGGCCTGGATTAAAATTTCAAGAATTGATCGCGCCATGTCATAAAAAAGCCGGGGTAATCCTGACTTAAAAGGATCTCCCCGGCCAAACTCTATTGCGGGCCAGGGTTGACCCGCCCAAACATTAAACTAGGGCAGCGCGCTCAGCGCGTTGCACACAACCAACTGGCCGCCCAAGGCCGCCGTGGCGTTGTAATGCGTAGCCATCGAAAATTCCAGGCTGGTCACGCCGTCGTCGTCGTCATACGGCTCCGGCTCCATATAACTGCCGACCAGGTCCAGCCGGACCGTCTTCTTGCTGTAAACCGTGCCCGGCGTCACCAGGTTGCTGCCCTCGGCCTCGATGCGGATCAGGCGGTGGGTCAAGGCCCGCCGCTTGGCCCGCTCGGCCACGGCGCTGGTGTCGTGGTCCAGCTTTAGCTTGAGCGTGATCTCCGGCTCGCTTGACATCACCAGCCGGGTGTAGGTCTTGCCCGCGCCGTTGCCCTGCCAGCGGGCCGTGTGGACCTTGCTGATCTTCAGCTCAAAGCCCCGGAAGCCATCCTCGATCTGGGTCGTGCCGATAGTCCCGCCCGGCTCGTCAATATAAAGCGCGGTCAGGCCGAAGATAACCTCCTCGACCGTGGGGATACTCAGGCTGCCGGTAAAAGTCGTCGGCCCGCCCGGCCAGCCGCGCAGCTTGGCGTCCAGCCCCCAGGCTTTCTCGGCCTCGCCCTTGATCGTCAGCTCCTCGGCAAAAACGCCGGTCATAATTTCGGCCTGGCTGTTGTCGCCGTGGCGGATGGTGTAGGTATAGGGAGTCAGCAGGGAGGTGGTCGGAAACGGATGGGTGTAGATATAGCCCGATCCGGCCCCGTCCTGGCTGCCGGCCACGCCGTGGATGCCCATGTTGCCGAAATAGGGAAGCTGCTCGAAGGTAACCGGCGTGCCCTTGATCTCAATCGTGCCGTCCGACTTGGGCACGAACAGGCGGCCCACGCCGCGCACGTAGCCGACATCCTCCTTGGGGTATTCCGGCTTCGATTCGTCCTTGATCGCCCCCTCCATTCGCAAGAAGGTCGTGCAGGCCACGCCGGTCCCGAGCTCGGTCTCTTTGCCAAGCTGGAGTTGGCGTAAGCCGATAATTCCTACTGTCATCAGTTACTCCTTTCTGGGCTTCGGCAGGCTTTCCCCTGCCGGCCGGTCCCCGACTTTTTTGTACAGGCCGGACTTAAGCAGGCGGGCCTCCCCGTACTCTTTGGCCTCTTCGGCGCTCAGGTCTCGCGCCGGCACGCCGGGGAGAAACGCGCCCTGGCCGATATATTTCAGCATAGGCTTCACCCGTTGAAGAGTTCGACCCGCAGCGCGACCCGTTCCAGGCGGTAGCTTTGGCCGCCGACGTTGGCCGGGATGATGTTGCTCCGGCCCTCGATAAAGATGGACCGGCTGGGGGTGAACTGGTTATTAAAAATTGAATCGAGCGTGGTCTTTTTGACCAGGTTAAGCGCATCCTCGCAGTCGGCCTCGGTCCAGCCACTGGCATCGTCGCTGTAAAGGACGAAGATCAGCACGTCCAGGTAGATGCTTCCCTTGACCCGCTCGCTGTTGCTGTGCCGGTTGAAGTTGTCGCCGCCCGTAGCCACCAGTACGACCGGACTCTGACCGCTGAAATCCTTTTTTTCGTAGTTGTAGACGGCCTGGGCCGGCTTGCCGGAACCGACCAGGTCGGTTTCCAGGAAGGCGGCTACCTCGTCACGGATAGTTTCGGGGTTGGTCACGGTCACGGTCATAAGGGCAGCTCCGCCTGGAGATACTGCACGGCCCGGTCCAGAACCCGGCTATTGATCTCGGCCACGGTCCGGGCGTAGGCCGCGTGCTCGCCGCCGCGCGCCTCTTCTTCCGGCGCGTAATCGGCCACGAGCTGCTTGCTGCGTGGGTTGCGCGCGCCGGGGTCCACGTAAATCTGGCCCCGGTCGGCTGTCACCTCCATGCGGTTGCTGGCCCGGTACGCGCCGGTGTCCACGTGAACAATGGAGACCAGGAAGCGATGGCCCTCAGTGACCGCGTACTTAACGGCCCGGCCCATGGCGCCGGTTGGCTTCAGGGCGGCGATGGTCCGCACGTTGAGATCGTTAAGTTCCTGGAGGCCCCGGATCGTTACCGAGTAGTCGCTCATTTATTTTCCTCCAGCAGCAGCCGCAGGTACTCGCTGTCTCGCCAGGTCCATTCTGCCGCGGCCTTGATGGCGTATTCGGTGCTGCCCACGACCAGGATATCGCCCTCCCGGATGTCGAGGCCGCCGTCCACAAAAGTTTCCAGCAGCTCGAACGGGTTTTCCAGCCCCTGCCGGAAAGCGATCTCCGGCTGGACCGGGTCCAGCGGGGTGCAGGCCAGCGTGGCGATATTCGTCGCCGGCGCGCCGCGCTTGCCACCCGACACATTCGGGCTGCGTTTGGTCGAAGCGGTCACGGTCGCCTGCCTCTCAAACGCCTTACTCATCGTCCGTACCCTTGGCCATAAAGTCGAGGGCCACCACTCCGGCCTGCAAAGCGCCCAGACCAAAGCCGTGGTCCTGCTGGAGCTGCTTGAGCTTGCGTTCCAGCCGCTTGTCCACCGTCTCGGCCAGCTTGCCCAAATCCTCGCGCCGCTGGCCGACCTGGATATTGACAAAAACCGGGCTGCCGCTGATAGTTTGCAGCGCCCGGTACTCGGCCAGGTCAAGCAGTTGGTCGTAGCCGGTCGCGGCCACTCCGGCCAGGTCCGCATCGGCCACGGCGGTGATATTGGCCACTGCTCCGCCGAGCTGCCGGACGGCCCAACCGATGGGGTCGGCCAGGTCGGCGTTGGTCCCGTTGACGGTCGTCCCGTCCAGGCCGGCTTCGGTTAGCAGGCTGCCGACGCGCCGGACCAGCAGGGCCTCGAC
This sequence comes from Chloroflexota bacterium, assembly GCA_016860845.1. The sequence continues at coordinate 24,564 of BOKF01000041.1, read as the reverse complement.
GTTGGCCCGGCTCAAGCTCATTGTTTCATCCAGACGTTGTAATCAACGTCGGCGGCCGGCGTACTGACCGGGTCAAATGTGCCGTAAGTGGCGTTCACCGTCGGCGCGGCCTGGGGCGTGGCGTTGACGGTCAGGTGATAGACATCGCCGGCCGCGATCGGGATGATCGGCAGGCCGAATTTCTGACCCCCAATTATGGTCAGGGTCACGGCCTCGGTCCGGGTCGGCATTGCCAGCGAGGTGATGGATTGCCAGGGCACGACGCCGGTCAGGGTCTGCGTGCCGCTGACGGCGGCGACGGCAATGAGTTCGGTCGCGCTGTTGCCGCGCGCGTCTGTCCCGGTCACGGTCACACTGCCGGCTGTGGCCGTCGTGACGGTCACATAGGTCAGGACCACGTTGCGCGGCGTGCCGATGCCCAGGATGCTGGTCGTGATCGAGGTAGTTGTCGAAACCACCTCGGCCTCGGCGTAGATGCTCGGCGCGGCGGCCACGTCCTGATAGCGCAGATAAAGCGCCCTATTGGCAATATTGCCGGTCAGGGTCACATCGTCCAGGGTGGTTGCCCCGGTATGGGTGGCCGCGCCGGAAAAGGTAGCCGCACCCTGGAAGGTGGCGCCATTTTGAACGGTCAGATTTTGGGTAATGATCTCCCTAAAGCGCTGGGTGCCCTGCATGAGCGGGCCGAACCCGGCCAGGGCAATAATGGCCAGCGCCGCAAGCAAGAGAAGCAGTTTTTTCTGCATAAGGGACTCCTTAAAGGTGGGGTGAGGGGTTAGCCCCTCACCCCGCTTTCCGGGCCGCCTGGGTGGGGGAAGACGGCCTTGACATAGAGCTGGCTGCCAGCGCTGCCTTGATCTCGGCCAGGCCGGCTTCGATGCCGGCCAGCCGCCGCTCGATCTCGGCCAGGGTCGCGGCCAGCTCCTGGGTCGCTTTCAGTTGGCGGACGTTGATCGCTTTGTCTGTGGCCATACCCGCTCCTTACGACTGGTACGCGGTCGGGATGGTGTAAGTTCCCCCAACGCCGAATTCCATCACATAGCCGTTGAGCCGGTTGCCGCAGCCGATCCCGAAGCGGTGCCGCCAGACCGATTCCTCGAAGGGGAACTCCATATCTTCGGCCACGAGCTGCAAGCCGTCGCCCAGGCCGGTGTCGGCCGGGTCAATCCGCCGGATCAGGGGCGGGTCCGCTTCCAGGTGCACGCCCAGGGCGTAGTTGGAGGGGATGAAATTCCAGACCGAGATCCACGTGCCCGCCTTGTGCCGGCCGATGATCCGGCCCGGCGTGCTTGGCAGGTTAATCGGTACGTCGGTGTTGGCCCCGGTGCGGATGTAGTTGTCGTTGACCTCGAAGAAATCGGTCAGGGCTTGCGTTTCGGCCCGCGCGCTGTCGTTGATAAAGGTCACGATATTGCTGCCACCGGTGGGGGTCCCGAAGTGCTCCTCTAGCTCGGGCACAATGACCTCATAGGGATCGTTGGTGTCGCTGATGGCCGATTCGGCATAGCTCGATTCGGCGTAATGGGTCTCGGTCGCCTCGGAGGCCGAGCCGATCACCGGCGGGTACGTGACCGAGTCGCCGTTGGCCAGGGGCTGGATGGTCAACGAGCCGTGGATGTCGTCCACAAAGGTGTCGGTTGTGTTCTTGAACAGCCGGCGCAGGATTTGATGCCGAACGGTATTAACATTCTGGGCCACGATGGTCGAGATGTGGTTATCCAGCTCGGCGATAGTCATATAGGCCATCGCCACGTCGTTGCCGGCGATCATCGCGCCGTAGTCGCGCAGCGGGAAGGCCACATCCCAGGACCCCTGGGCCTTGACCGCGCCATAGCGCCCATCCGGCCCGCGCTCCTGGAGGTAGCCGCCACCGGGCAGCTTGTAGCGCAGTTTGAAGTCGCTGGTAGAGCGGGACACGAAGATGGCCAGGGCCGCCGCCAGTTCGGCGTTGGCCCGGTTGATGTACTCGGTCGCCGCGTCGAATATAAGCCGCTGGCCGATGGTCGCATTAAAAGCGCGCTCAGTCGCGGCAAGGTTGAGATGTCCAAATACTCCTGCCATGTTCTCCTCCTAGGCCCAATCTGCCGACCGGCGGACAAAAACCCGCAGGACTTTGGTTAATGTGGGGTTGTCGGTCAGGGCGTTAACCCGGCCGCAAACGACGGACGTGCCTCCGGCCCCATCGGCCAGCGCGCCGGCGGTGTTACTGAGGTAAACCAGGGCGTCGTAGTTCAACCCCGAAAGGTCGAAGCCGTATACCTCCCCGTCCTCGCACACGTCCACCGCGTCGCCGGCCCCAACCGTTTTCAGGGCGACACCCCGGAACTGGAGCGTGCCGGAGCCGTTGGCGTCGGCCAGGTCGGCCTTGCCCGACGTGTTCTGGTAGATCGCCTGGCCCGCGGTGATGGCCGCGGCGGCGATGTAAGTCTTGATAACGGCCTTGGCGGGGTCAACTACGCCCACCTGGGCCGCCGTTACGGTTAGATCGGTCATAAAAAACTCCTGTTAAAGTCTGACAATCGGGCGCGGCTGTTCTGTTGGCGTACCCCCCTGGGCCGGCTTCTGGGCCGCAGGCCGGGGCGTGCCGCCGGGCCGCTTAACGCCCGGCTGGGCCTTGACCAGGTACGGCTTGGCTTTCACGACCGCGTCCAGCGCGGCCTCGACGCCGTCAAAGTTATCGTCATCTTTGGCCTTGATCGCCGCCCGGTCCACAAAGCGCCAGGCGTCTTCCGGGTCATTAAAGTCCTTCTGGGCCGCCGCGGCCAGGATGGCCGCTTTTAGCAGCTTCTCCTGGGCCTTGGCCATGGTGTCGGCCTTGTCCCTCTCGGCCTGCTCTTTGGCCGCCAGGGCGTCAGCCGCCTCTTTCTGGGCTTTCTCTAGCTCCGACATCTGTGCCTTTTTGGCGTCCTCGGCCGCCCTAATGGTGGCCTTGACCGCGTCCAGGTTCTCGACGCCCAGCTCTTTCAAGACATCGGCCAGGGCGCTTTGCTTGGCCTGCTTGGCCCGGTCCGCAAACAGCGTGTCCAATTCTTTTTGGGTGAAACTGCGTTTCTCGTCCCCGCCGGCCCCGTCGCCGCTTGATTCGCCGGGTTTTGCAGGATCGCCAGAACCGCCGCCGGCCCCGCCGCCGTCATCGTCCCACAGGAAGATGGGCCGGGGCCTGAATAGGTTGATTAACATTTGGGTCTCTCCCCGCGATTGCCGCTCGCGTCGCGTCATGTCCCCCTGCCCTGGGGGGAAATAAAACCGGGGCCGCCCTTCGATAAACTCAGGACAGCCCCGGCCGTTGCTCTGTCGGGCTACAGTCAGCTTACTTGAAACCGGCTGCAATTTCAATTGTCAATTTAGGCAGTCACCCCCGCCGGCTGGTCGCGTGGGCCGGGTGGATCTCCTGCCGGCTGCCATCTTCCCTGGCCTCCAGCTCGGCCCTGGCCGCGTCGCGCATCCGGGCCGTGGTGATCCCGGCCGCCTCGAACCGTTCCAGCCAGAGGGCCTGGGCCGTCCGGCAGTACAGGTGAAAGGGCGGGCTTTGCATCTCGTCGGCAAAACGCGGCGTGCCGGTCAGGACGAAGGGCTGATCCAGGTCCTTGATCTGCCCGTGGACCCGCAGGCAGCAGTCGGTTGTTCGCTCGTCAATCGCGGCGATAGCCTGCTTGCGCCAGCGCTCCTCCATCTGGGCCTGGCCGGCCAGGTACAACACGCCGGTCAAAGCCGCGCCCGCTTCCCACAGGCCGCGCTGGCTTTCCAACGCGGCCAGGTTCTGGCCGTTGCGCCAGACCGATGCCCGGCCCGCAGCGATCTCCTCGGCCAGCAGCCGGTCGGCGATGGCCTGGGGGTCCTCGCCGCTACCCAGCAGCCGGGATAGCTCCACCAGGAACTGGGCCTCGACCGTATCGAGCCAGGCATCGGCATACTGACCGAAGCCGGTCAGGATTTCCCGCCGCCTGCCGGCCGTGACCTGGCGGGCCTGTTCCACGCTGGCCGGTTGGTCGGGATAAAACCGGCTGACCAAATCAAACTCTTTTTCGGTCAGAGCCAGGACCGTCTCTTCGAGCGGTGTCAAGTAGCCGGAGGCGACGGCCCTGACGCTGCCGTGCAGCGCCCCGAACTCGCGCCGGGCCACGACGGCCAGGTTGGCCGCGTCGCGCATCAGGGCCTCAAACAAAATCAGCCGGGCCTCCTTGAGCGGCTGGCCGATCTCTTTTAGATAGCGCGTTTCCAGCCGGGCCATCTGGCTGGTAAAAGACTCGATGGGCCGGAGGTCAGGCATTATCTACCTGGCCGCCCGAATCGTTAACGTCGCCCTCCTGCCCCCGGCCTTCGCCAATCTGGCTCATCATCCGCTGGCCCTGGAGGGCCAGGCGCGACATCTCGGCCCGCTGCTGCCATTCCGGGTCGTCAGTCAGGGCGGCGATCTCTTCGTCGGTCCAGCCTTTGCGCTTCAGGTAGACCGGCAGCGGGATGCCGGCCCGGATGGCGCTGTTGGCCGCCTCCCAGAACGCCTTTTCAATCTCGCCGTCGTCGAGCGGGTCCTCGGCAAAGACCGGCCGCTCGCCAATCGAATGATCGAGCGCGCCGCCGGCATAGCTGTCCAGGTCGAAGCCCTCAAAGCCGTCATAGCCCCGAAAGCCGCCGATGGCCACGGCCATCTGCTGGGCGCGGACCAGGGCATCGTCGTAATTGGCCCGGCGCTGGTTAACCTTGTCTTCGGCCGGCCCCTGGGCGATGCGCAGCGCCCGCCCGCTGGCCTCGCCGGAGGCGCGCATGATGTCCACCTTTAGCTCCGGGTAGTCGCGCTCCAGTTCGGCGATCATCGCCTTGATCTCCGCCGAAGTGGCCGCGATGTCCAGCGAGGCCACCAGCGGCGTGGCCGTGGCTCCCAGCGGGCCGTACAGCGCCGGGATTTCCTCCCGGCCTGGCTGGGGCCGCTTGGCCGCCGCCTCACCTGAGAGCTGGGTCATTTCGGTCGTCGGTGTTGAGCTGCTCTTGGAGACGCCGGCAAACAGCCAGGGCGCGTCTACTAACTTCCTGATCTGGTCGTGCAGCTTGCTGGCCAGGTCGTCTACGCCGTGAATTTTCTCCCGGTCCGGGTGGAACTCCGACCAGCCCCACTCCAGGCCGACATTATTGTGCTGGACGACGACCAGCGGCACGAAGCCGTACGGCTCCTGCCACTCCTCGCCTTGCTCCGACCAGGCGTAGGGCTTGCCGTTGAGATAGGTCTTGAAAACGACCATATCGCCGTCACGCCGGCACTCCTCGGCATACTCAACCGCCCGCTTGCTGCCGGTTGGGTCGGGCCGCTTCTCTTGAAAGAGATAGCCCTTAACGTTGCCGAAAGGGTCGCGCTCGGCCTCCCTGATAATGCCCGGATGGACAAGTTGCAGATAGACCTTGCCTCGCTCGTCGTCGTCCGTTATTCGCAAGGCCACGTCGCCAAAGATCGTGCCGTGCATGGTGAAGACATCTTTATTGACGGCCCAATTGGACCACCTCCAGAGCTGGGCAATCGCCGGGCGCAGCGCCTCGGTGGCTGTCTCGATGGGCAGCGCCCCGATCGGGCCGGCCTCCCGGTCCAGCGCCCCGCCCATCAGGTGGCTTTTCCAAAATTCGCCGATGCGGTAAGCCGGGTTGTAAACGCCCCGGATGTAGCGATATAGGCCGTACTGGGTTTTGTAGCCCGTGGCCCAGTCCTGGATGTTGCGATAAATGTCGTTCTCGTAAAAGGCCCAATAGAGGGCATAACGGAATCGGCGGGCCTCGAAGTCGGTGAAATTGCCGGCCTCCAGTGGGTCGCTGATCAGCGACGGCTCTCTGAACGCTTTGTATGCTGCCATAAGCCTGCTCCATAAATTGGCCATAATCAGCCTCGATATCCGACCAGGGGATTGGCCCCCCAGCCGCTCTGGGCCGGCGCTTCCATTAACCCGTAACGCAGGGCGTCGTAGGGGTCATCGCCGCCCTCGCCGGTATCGGCGTCACAGTCCACCTTGAGCACATCCTCGCTCCGGGCCGGGTCGTGCTGCATCTGCGGCAAACATTCGATCAGTTTGGCGCAGCGGTTGAAGATAAACAGGCGCGGATCGACGGTCGTCTCGCCGGCGGCGGGCACGGGCCGGCCCAACAGTTCGGCCACCCGGCTCGCGCCGTTGATCCGGTCCGTTTTGGCCGGGGTCAGGCCGTAGCCGTATTGGGCATACTCCTCGGCAATAGTCAGCTCGGTGCCGCGCTGAGCGAAAACATCATGGCCGGCCACAAAGGCGCGGAACCAGGGCGAGCCGTTGCGTTCCAGCATGGCCTGGATGCCGGCGGCGTTCTCTTTGACCAGTTGGCGCCGGGCGGCGTGCTCGTCCACCACGTAGATGCGCTCGCCCTGCTGGGCCAGGAGATAGGTCACGTTCCAGTGGACCGAGCCGTAATCCATCGCCAGCCACCAGGTGGCCCCGTGGGGGTCCACGGGGACGGGCGAAATGACGTGGACCAGGGGGTTGAAGTTGATAAAAAACTGGCCGGCTGAAATGGAGAAATCGCCGTCACGCCAGGCGCGCCGCAGCCAGCCGGTCAGGGAGTTCAAATAGCGCTCGTAGCCGGGGTTGATGAATTTGTTGTCGCCCATCATCACGTGGACGAAGCGGGTCCTGGTTTCCTGCCCGGCGATCCAGGGGTCATAGAACATCTGCCTGGCCCAGGCGTGGCCCACGCCGCCCGGATTGAAGCTCAGGTAAGCTCTTGGCCGCCAGTTGGCCTTGCTGGTCCGCAAACTGCCGAAGACCTGGTCAATCTTGGTCTTGGTGATGGTGGTCGCGTCTTCGACGATAATGCCGTCGTACTCGATGCCAATGTAGCTGTCAATCCCCGACTCGCTCCTGAAGCCGCCAATGATGATCTGGCTGCCGTTGGGGAACCTGAGCGTTCCCTGGGGAAATTCGTAAGGCACCTCGACCAGTACCTTGCGGACCAGGTCGTCGAGCTGTTCGCCGGCCTTGCGCTGGAGCTTGCGCAGGTACAGCCATTTCAGGCCGGGGAAGCGCTGGCAGTCGTCAATGGCCGCCTGGGCCAAAATGGCGTGACTCTTGGCCTGGCCGCGCGTGCCGCCGGAGCCGACATACTCCGGCCCGTCCTCCCGGTCGCACTCGCGGGCGGCGGCGTGGATGGCAAGCTGTTTGGGCTGGGGCAGATAGAGGGCCTGGACGAAGCGTTCGACCTGCTCCAGGGGGCAGCCGGCGTCGCGGGCCTGCCGGAAAAATAGCTCCAGGGGGTCAATGGCTATTGTTACCATAAACAGAAAGGTTAGCAGGATTCGTTCAATCGGCGGCCTCCTCCTGCTGGCCGTAAACTTTGGCGGCCAGTTCGCGGATGGCTTCCGGCAGCGGCTTCAGGTCGGGCATTTCAATGCGCTCGGTAAAGAGACCATGATGCTTGCCGAGATGGACCAGGGCGGCCTGGGCGTCGTAAAGCTCCAATTCGATCTCATCGTGTTCACCACCTATCGGACCGATAATTTTGCGCTTGAACTTCTTGATGACCTGCCCGGCGCTGCCCAACTCGGCTAGATCCTGGCCGTTTTCGATGTGGGCAAAATCGGCAATGTTGGAACGGGCCATACGGGTCAGCCTGACCAGGACTTCGTCAGCCGACATCTTGAATTCGTTGATCCGGGCCTCGATAGCCGCCTTGATACCAACATTCACCAACAGCCGCGGCCCCTGTTTGTTGGGGTGGGCATATTGGGCCAGGCGCGCCGCCTCGGTGGCGTTCCAGCATTGGAGGTAGTGTTCGATAAACACCTGCTGTTTCCTGGTGGGTTTTTTGGAAGCAGCCTGGTCAGTCATAATTGAACATCAATCCCCCATCCCGCCGGCGAATCCCATCGGATCGCCGGCCACCTCGATTCGGGCAATGGCCGGGCCGGCCCGGTCGTCAATCTGGCGAATCCCCCAATGGCCGGCTGTAACCGGCTCATGCTCACAGACGAACACCAGCGGCTCGTCGCGCTCAAGCTGCCATCGGTCGTCCTGCCCGCAGAGCTTGCACCGGTGCGCCTGGCCGTCCGGCCCATAGAGGCGGAATGTTGGGCCGGGAACGGCGTCATGGCCCGGCACCCACACGTCGTACATCCGTTCCAGGGGCGGCTTGGTTTCCTGCCAGATATCATCTGCCAGGTCAATCATTTGTTTTTCTCCAGCGCCGCCCGGAGCGCGGCCTGCTTTTCGGGCCAGCCGTCGTAGCTGGCCAACTCGCGGAACATCAACTCATATAGGGCGATGTCAAGCTGGCCCAAAGTAATGGCCGCCTCGATGTAGTTCTGGCTGATGACATCCTTCATCATCAGGGCCATGCTGCCCAGATCGCCGGCTTTTTCTGCTACCCCCGGCGCGGATTGCAGCCGGGCCAATTCCAATGCCAGCTTATCGTGGCCGGCGCTGAGTTTTAATCCGGTCGCGTACGCTTTCATATTGGCCTGGTGCGCCGCATCCAGGTCGCTCATAAACTGCTCAATGTCGGCGCTGACCGTGTCCCCGGCCTGGCGGGCGTCGCCGATGACCCGGGCCAGATCCTGCACTTCGGCGGTCACGGATAAGAGCCGTCTCAGGATCGGCCCGAAATAATCAATCATTATTTTCCTCTCACCTTCCATAACTCGAAGCCGATATAAATAACACTGACCGCCGCCAGGGGGGTCAGCACCGCCCGCAGCACCGCCAGGATGTAGCGGGCGTCTGGATTTATGACCACGTTCACCGCCTGTGTAACGGCAGTCAGGAATAGGAAAGCGGTCACAAAAGTGCCATGGATGCGCATGGCCCGGTAGATACCGTTGCCCGTGCCAAAAAAGAGCAGGATCACCCCGCCCAGGGTCATCAGCCCCCACAAGAGTATCCAGGCTGTATTCCAGGCCAGCAGATGCTCAATCGTCATTTAGCTCCAGAATCCTTTCGTGCTCGGCGTCAATCTGGTTTTGCAGGTCAAGCGGAACATTGCCGGCCCCATATTGGGCTGCCTGTTCTTCGAGTACGGCCAGGTTGCGCAGATATTGGCTTTTGAGCCGCTGCCGGTGCTCCCGGCCGGTCTCGTCCACGATCCGGGTCGCGGCAGCCCGTACCTGACTGCTTTCTAACTTGCCCATCAGGACCAGCATCATGCCCGATTCTAGCCGCTCGACGCGGTGGGCCAACTGCTCAAACCAGTCCTGCAAGGCGTCGTCCTTGAGCGCGCTTTGCCTGAGATAGTCCAGAAGCTGCCGGGTTTCGACAATAAGCTGCCTGACATCCTGCTTGAGCGCCTCCGTGCTGGAAATGGTCTCCAGCGCCGCCGCCTCCTGTCGCCGTTTGATATTCAACTCGCTCTGCTTGAGGCGGTTGGCGTCAAGTTGGGCCTGGATCAATTGACTCAGGCCTGGATCAATATTGTCCGGCACAACGGCTTAAGCCTGGCGGTTTTTGGTAAAGTACACAAACAGATAGCCGGCGATGCCGACGATCAGGACCGCCGCCTGATACGGCAGGTCTATGCCAACCTGGCCCAGCGCGGCAACCAGGTTGGCGGGGGTAAAGTCGGCAACAACCCGATCCAGCACCGGGGCTAGCATTGGGCCGAAATAGCCGATCAGCAGCGCGGCCCAGGCTTTTAGCGCGGCCCGGCTGAAGGCGGTCTTAAAGAATTCGCTCATGGTCTCTCCTGTTAGTTGTGGGCCTCCCGGCCCTTCGACTGCTCAGGATGGGCAGCCGGGCGGGAACTGCCACCCGCCAGAGACGGGCCTCCCGGCCATACCACAGATCCCATAGCAGCCAGTCAAAATAACCGTCAGCTTGCAGGGCGGCGCAAAAATCGTGGATGTCGCTCAGGATCGGGATCGGCGCCGCCGGCATTAGCGGGTCGCCTCGCTGAAGCCGGCCCCTGTCTGGCCGGCCAGCAGCTCACCGCCGGCTACGGCCAGGTATTTGGACCTGTAGGGCGTGGTATCTTCGGCGGCCAGCCAGGCCCGGGCCAGGCCGACCCAGACCAGGCGGTAGAATTTCAGCCCGGCCGTTTTGAACTTTTCGATACCCAGGCCCGGCTCGCCAGGCAGTCCCGACAGCCTGCCGTCGTCGCCTGTCAACTTCTTGCGGTAGATGGCCCGGCTAAATTCGTCAAGCGTGCCGGTCGGGATGCTTTTACCGTTGATTATTTCCACGGCCAGGCCGGTCCTGGCCGTCACGGGGTTGTCCATTGCGCCTCCTCTACATCCAGGATGTGCCGGCTCAGGGCGATGGCTACGGCGTGGGTCGTGTTGCGCGCCCCCAGGGCCTCGCGGATGGCCTGGAGGTGCGCCCGGACCGTGCGCGGGGCGATGGCCAGATTCCGGGCGATGGCCCGGTCGGTCTGGCCCATCGCGGCCAGGTAAAGCACCTCCTGCTGCCGGCTGGAAATCAAAAAGGGCAATCCATCGTCTGTGGATTGCCCCGGATCGAAATCGCTGTCGGGCCTGCTCAATTTTTAATCCCTCCCGTGGAGGGCTAACTAACGCACCGGGGCCAGCTCGTGGCTCAGGACCATCCTCATTCTGACCGCGCTCCGGGTTGAGAAGGCCAGGACCAGCCTGGCTTCGCCCCCGACCTGCTCGGTGAAGCCGCACAGGCTGGACAGCATGGCGTCTATCTGGAGCAGGAGCGCGTCCGGCATCTGGCCCAGCCCGCGCCGGGGAATGTTCCCGGCCGGCAGTTCCACCTCGCCGAAACGGACCTTGCCGCGTTTGACCACGATGATCAGCCGGGCCTCGGCCTCCGGCTGCTCGGCCAGAAAGGCGTGCAGCAGGCCGTACAGCCGCCGGATCTCGCCGATCTGCGACCGGCTCAGGCGAAGGAAGCCCTCCGCCGGCTGGTAAAACCTCGTGGTCGCCCCGTGTGTCATTGCCTCCACTCTACCATACCTGCTATTGTCACTCAATTGTCAATTTAGGCAGTTAAATAAAAGCGCGGAGAATCCATAATCGGACCGCTCCGCGCGCCACTTGTTTGGAGTTGGTAAATATACGCCCGGCCCCCCTTACCCGTCACCGTTCGTTTGTAAATGAGCAATTGGTCCATTGGCAGCGCTCCTGTCGCTGCTGTAAGCATATTATACCAAAAAACGGCAAATGTGAACAAACGTTCTGTGTTATGTAGATTCACTCCATCAACCGGCCCAGGGCCTCGCCGGCCTGTATCTCATTGAACTCCTCGGCGGTCATCTGCCAGTTGCAGTGAAGACAGAAATAGATCTCGGTCTCCGCGCCGCCGATGATGTCCCGGCCCCGGATGATGTCGCCGCCGCATTCCGGGCACATCGGGCCGGTCAGTGTGTCGTCATCTTCCTCGTCATCTTCATTGGCCGGGTAGCCGGCGGGATAGCTATCCGGGTGGCTGATCTTGCCCTTCGCCGGGTCCATCACAACACCGCCGGCGATAGGGATGCCGGCCGCCGCGCCGCCGCGCTGGTCGAGCCGGACCCCCATGATGCGCAAATCGCGCGAGACAATCAGCCGCTCGCAGAACACGTCAATCCAGGCCGCCATCATCTTGTTGATCGTTCGGGCCTGCACGTCCCGTTCAACCAGGTCGGCGCAGGAGAGGGCCGGCCCGGCTTCCGGCGCTTCCGGGGCCACGAGGCCCGGCTCCTGGACTGAGGGCAGTGGCAGGCCGTAGGCAAAGCCCAGCGGCGACAGGAGCGGCCGCGGGTAGGTCGAGTTGCCCAGCAGGACCTGGCCGTGGGCGTAGTGATTGCCGGCGTCGAGCCAGAAGAGGTCTTTTTGCCACGAATAGCCGTCCTCGATGTCGGGCAGGAGGGCCGCCCGGATGTCCTGCCGGGCCGCGATGTTGTCCACGCAGCCGGCAACGACCGTCAGGCCATCCTCGTTCCAGCCGGTCTGCTGCCGGTAATGGTTCAGGACGGCCCGCTCGAACTTGCCGGCGATGGGCGTAATGGCCAGGCCCAGAGCCAGCGAATAACGGCGGGCCAGGGTCACGGCTTTGGGCTGGCCGACCTCGGCCGGGGCGAAATTCTGCCGGGCCACGTTCTTGCGCTCGACGGTGTCCGGGTCCACAAAGACCAGGCTGACCTCGATCTCGTGGCCGCGGGCCGCGTAGGCCAGTTGGGCCAGGTGCAGCGCGGCATAGGAACCGGTCCCGCCGCAGCCGGCCAGGATGATGGTCACGCGCCTGGGCGCGCCGATTTCCAGGCGGTGGGTTTTGATGGGTTTCATTAAGGGTACCTCGAAATATTTTCTACCGAAACAGTTTTGGTCTGGCCGATGACCAGCCTGATGACAACGCGGCTCCCGGAGCAGCGAAAGGCCAGGATATAAGCGATCCAGCCTTGCCAGTAAACCCGGTCGCCGACCTGAAACATCACGCCTCCACAAACGGCCCCAGGCCGTCAAATAAGTCCAGCGGGTCCAGTTCCAGCCAATCGCCGTAGACCCCCACCCGCAGCCGCAGCTCCGGCTGGTCATAGATCCGGCCGATCACCGCGTAAAACCTCAGCCCCTGTTCGTCGCCGTTGTCGGTTGATGAAAAGAACGACAACATCGCGTGATGGGAGTGCAGATCCAGCACGATGGTCGGATCGCCGCCGCCGTGGTAACTGACCCGCCCGGCGCTGGCTTGCTGCCGGGGGATGCTCACCCGCCACTCCCCCCGGCCCAGCGGAGCAAAGCCGGGGCCGGACGAGACCGGCCACCAGTGGAAATGGTACATCTGCTCGATATGCCGGCCGCAGTTACGGGCGTGGTCCAGAACCAGATACAGCCAGCGGGCCGGGATTTTGGGGACTTTTAGCTCGATCCCCGGCGGGTAGTCGGGCAGGCCGGCCACGGCGGCCCAGTAGGGATAGACCGGCGCCGCGGCCCGGAAATGCGCCGTCTCGGCCAGCTTGATCACGCCGTTGCCGGCCATGAGGTAGGCGTACAGGGTGGGCGCCGGGATTTCCTGACCGGTGTAGATATAATAATCAACCGGGTTGGGCAGCGGCTTCATTCTGTCACCACCTTGGCCAGAGTCCGGCCGGTCTCGACCAGGTCGTCGAGCGGGTACTCGCCGGCATTGGCCTCGTGCAGGGCGCGCCATATCTTCAGGATGTTGTCCTTGTGCGCCTTGCTCTTGCCCTGGGCCAGGTGGTTGTTGAACCCGCTCGCAAAAAAGACCTCGACTGCCTGCCAGATCGTGGCCGCGCGCGCCTCCGGGAAGGGCGCGTTGCCCTGGCAGATGCCGGTATTGCCCCAGACGTTGGGGCATGGGGCGTGGTACAGCGGGGTGTCGGCCACGGGCCAATACTGCTCCTTGACCGCGTACAGGGTGTATTTGCCGCCCTGGCCGATAAAAACCAGGCCGGGCATCGGCACGTACCAGGTCTCCTTTTCCCGCTCGACACTGACCGGCCAGACCTTTGGCTCGACAAAGATGGCCAGCCGCTCGCCGCCATTGGCTTTACCCCAGAAGAGGCAGTGGCGCGGCAGAAGGCCGGACACCAGCGGAACGTTGGCCAGGGCCGTGGCCACGTCGGCCGGGTCCAGGGCATAGGTCTCGACGGGCCGGCCCTGGCCGTTGAACCTGGTCGCGGCGATCATTGAGCCGTACAGGTCAAGCCGCAACTTGATGCTGTCGTAGTCGTCCTCCTTGAATTCAAACTGGGGATAGACCGGCAGGGCCAGGTCTATCGTGTCGTCTTGTAGATTCACTTTCGCCTCCGTTTACCCATCGCCACAGCAGCGATGTACTCCAGATCGTCCTTGCTGTTCACCCGATCCACGAATTCTCTAAAATGCTCGACTGTGGGCTTCGCCCTGGCCCAGGCGCCCTTGATCGTCTCCAGGTCCTTGTCCCAGGTCCACCGGCACGGCCACGGGTCATGGCTGTCAACCGTCGTGTCCAGAATAATGTTGCCGGAGCGGTCGCAGGCAAAATCGGCCATCTCGGCCAGCCACTTCCAGGGCGGCTTCTGCCGCCGGCCGGCCCGCTCCAGCCGGGCGCGGGCGTCGTTGCGGCTGTAATAGTCCAGGCGGTAAAAGCCCAGCGTCTCCAGCATTTGTTCCATGTAATCGCTCACCACCCGGCCCTTCTCCGTGCCCAGGACCAGGAAGCGCAGCAGCTCTAGGGCCGGGTAATCCTGGATGGTGGCCGGGTCGCCCATTTCGAGTTCCGGCTCGGTCACGTCCCAGCCGAAGCAGTAGACCGGGATGCCCAGCAAATAGTCGCTCGGGATGTCAAAGCCGGCGCATTCGTCGTCGCCGGTCTCCATCCAGTTCTGCTCCCACATCTGGAGAGTGGGCCAGTCTATCTCGAACCAATCTTTAGCCTCGACGGCCCGCAGGAATTCGCAGTAGTGCTCGAACCAATCTTTAGCCTCGACGGCCCACTCTCCTTGCCAGTCGTCCGGGAAGTTGGTCTGGATCAGGGCCAGCACCCGCGCCTGCCGGCCAAAGTCGCCCAGCAGGTTGGCCGCCTTATCCAGCCGCAGCGGCCGCAGGAGGGAGGCCGGGCGTAACACCCGGCCCTCGGCTTGCGCGAGCATTAGAATCCTGCCGGCACGAACGGGGCCGGGGCCGGCTTCAGTTGTAAAACACGCTGGACGGCGAGATGGCTCCGTGAGGCCAGTTCCCACAGGTCATTCTCGGCGGCCCAGATTTCCGCGCCCTTAAAGAGCAATATTTCCGGGGTCAGCTTCTCCGGGTCCGAGAGCAGCTCGGCCAGCAGGCCAAAGGCTTCGGGCCGGGCCGGGGGTACGGAGAGCAGTGCGGCGATGATCGGGTCTTGCCCTCCCTTCGTCCCGGTCTTCTTGGCGAAGACGACCTTGCGCGGTTCGCCTTCCTTCTCGGCCGGAATGACCGTGTAGGTAGCCGAAAGTAACTCTTTGTTGAATTGGGCGTAATGGGTGCGGATATCCTCGATCTCGTAGGCGTCCGCCTCGTCCTTGAAGAGTTCCTTGCCGTTGTGCTCGTAAATGGTAGCCATTAGTAAATCATCTCCTTTTCTTTGCCGTTGAAGTTGGGCACGTGCCGGCCCAGGGCCTGCTCGACCTGGTCGAGCACCTGGTCCACGTGCGTGACCAGGTTGGCCGCCGGCTCGGCTTGCCCGGCCTGGGCCAATGTGACCAGGCAGATGCCGGTAGATTTCAGAGTAATGTGCAGGTGCCAGTCCGGCGTCGCCGCCGGCTTTGGGGCCGGAGGGGGAGGTGGGGGAGGAGGAGCGGGGGACAGGGGTTGGGGGATGGGGGCCGGGGGTAGGGGAGTACCCTCCTGTTCCAGCGGCGCTTCGACCTGGCCGCCTGGTGGCGCGGAGGTCTCTTCGAGCCAGTCCGGCTGGGTCTCTTCTGCGCCAGATTCTTCCGGCGCCGGCGCGGCCACGTCCTGAGCCTGCCGTAGCGCCTGCCGCTCCTGCTCCTCCAATTGGGCCAGGACGTTGTTGACCGCCTGGACCACATCGCCCTTGCGGCGCGGGCCGGGCAGGACATCGCCGGTCAGCAGCTCCTCCAGCAGGGCCGGCCCTTCGTCCCGCTTTTGCTTGATGGCCTGGAGGGTCTCGATCTGGCCCCGGGGGTAGCTGCTGTATTTGGCTGTGACCCACGCCTTGACCCCCTGCCCCAATTCCCAGATGGTGACGTAGTCCGGCTGGCTGCTGCCGATGTTGGCCGTGTTGATCTCCCGGCCATCGGCGCCGACACGGGTATCTGACTGGTGCAATGCACCAGTCATTTCAAGCTCGCCCCTAATTCTGCCCACCATCGTATGATGCACCCCGCAATGGTGCGCGATCTGCCGGTCGCTCAGCTTGGCCCCAAACTCGTGGGTCAGGGCCAGCTTGACGATCTTTTGCTTGTCGGCGTTGCTTCGCCGCATGCCGTGGTCCTGGTTGGCGTTCAGGGCGGCCCATTCCGCCTCGGCCCGGGTCCCCGGCCGGGATGAAACAAAAAGAAGCTGGCCGGCCAATTTGGCCGCCTCTCCCCGGTGAAAGCCGTCAAAGACGTAAATGGTGTAGCCCTCCGCGATGGCCCTGGCCGGGTGGAACTGGACCCCGTCGCGCATCATCTGGGCGTATTCTTCGACCAGGGCCAGGTCTATCTCGGCCCGGGATTGGATAAAGACCAGGTTGGGGTCGTCGGGTTTGTAATAATCACTCACAATTAGCCTCCTGTAAAAATGGGCCGGGCGGGGGTAGGGCCGCCCGGCGGTTTGGTTTGTCAACAATCTGACTGTAAACGGTTTACAGTCAACTCCCTAAAATTCGATCTCGTCCTGGACCGGCTCGCCAAATAGTTCCTGCTGGCCGGCCTCCTTCTGGGTCGCCACCTCTGTCCTGACCGCCTCCTGGTAAACCGCCAGGGCTTCCTCCGGCGCGGGCATGGTTACAACCGCTTTCCACTTCAATTCTTTGTTGCCGTTCAGTAGCCAGTCAAGCACCGCGTCGGCCTGGGCCGCCGTTAGTTGGGTGGCGCTCTCCTGGCCGGTCAACCATTTCAGGGCGGCATGGTACATTTTGCCGGCCCTGGGATCGGGCCTGAACGCCTCCTCGAATTTGGCGCTGACCAGGTTGGCCGTTTTGCTACCAAAGGGGTGGAGCGCGACCGGCAGGAACTCGCCGGTCTCCCTGTCGCGCAGGGTGGATTTAGCCGTCTTTTTTTCGATAGCCTCTTTTAATTCTCGCGGTGAAAGGATTTTGCGGGTCGGCTGCTCCGGCGGCGCTTCCTCCTCTGGCTCGTCAAACGGGTCAGAGATGCCGGCGGGTAGTTGAGGCAGGGTAAATTCGGCCTCTTCCGCCTCCACTATGTCACCCGCCGGCAGCGCGGCTCGTTCCATTGCGCCCAGTTGGGCCATGGTCCAGGCCGGCTGAGTCTCGATAGAGAGCAGCCACTTTTCGCGCCGCAGCCGCTCGCCACCCTGGCCGGGCGTGCTGATTTTGTACATCCGGCGCTTGACGACGAACGGGATCCCGCGCAGGTCGCCGCGCAGGGCCTCGTAACTGCGCAGTTGGCGGGTCAGGTTCATGATGTCGTGCTTGCTGGTGGTCAGGATGGTCACGGTGGCGAAGCGGCCCAGTTCGGGGATGATGACCGCCAGCCGTCCGACCTGGCCGCTGCCGTCCTTGCGCTTGCCGTTTGCGTCCAGTTCCCGATACGGGTCCGGCCTGGGTTCGAGCGAATAGCCGCCTTTTTCGTTGCGCCACAGGACCAGCGTCTCACCGTCGGAGCGGTAGACCAGGCCGCCGGCGACCCATTTCTCGATCCAACTGTCAATATTTTCGTCGGTCGTCCGGTGCGGCAAAAAAACGTTGATGTTGCGCAGCGCCTCCTGGTCAGGGTACGCCTCGTTGAATTTCTTTATAGCCAGCGAATCGTCGCTGGTAAAACGAAAATAGGTCAGGTCCTTGCCGGGGCGGTTGCCGGTTTCCGGCTTTTTCTCGCCCTTGCGCAGTTCGCCGATGCGCGGGAAGGCCGCGCTTAAATCAGTCAGTCCCTTGATGCTCATTCTTGATTCTCACCTTTCCGTCCACGATCTCGTAGACCTCGCTCAACTGCTTGATATTTTTCTGCTGGGCCGCCCGAAGCCGGGCCGCCTCGCTCTTGTGAACGAATCCCCGGTGTGCACTGCTTGTAGCGCAGCGCACCCCGGCGTTCCAGTATTCCAGCGCGCCCAGGCATTCGGCGCAGCGGTAGTCGTAGCGGGCCGTGATCCTGCTGACCACTTTGCCGCCGATACGCATGGTCGGCCCTGTCGGGTGGCCTAAACGGTTGCGTTTCATCATTCTCCTAATTGGCCCGGCTCTCTGCGGCCTCATGGTCGGGAGTTGTGTTGCCTTCCACCTCGGCCACGCCGAACCGGGCGCCGCAGTGGGCGCACTCGTAGCGGACCACGTACAGGCCCATTATGACCGGGCTGGGCCGCCCGCCGCTCCCCCGGCACCGTTTGAGAAAGGCCAGGAGCGGGATGTTTCCCCGGCCCAGGAAGTCGAGCGTCCCATTCATAAGCCCTCGACATACTCCACGACGTTGGTCGTCACCCGGACGTGGCCGGGTCTGATCTGCCGGTCGGTGTAGACGGTCAAACCGGTGATAACGGCCGCTTCGGGGCACTCGTCCGGGTGGAAATAAACTTCCCTGGGTGCGTAGCCCTGGGTGTGCGGGGCCGCGCGGTACTCGGCCAGGGCCATCCTCACGGCGATCGCGGCCGGCTGGTGCTTGCGGTTGAAAAAGAGAATGCCGCGCTTGATGCCCTGCGGGGCCGATTTGCGGGCCGGCCGCTTTTTACTGGTGGTTATTTGCTGGAGCATCGTCGGCCTCCTTACAGCAGGTCCAACAGGACCGGCAGGGCCTTGTCGAAGGATGACTTGCTGACCCGGCACACGACCTGGCCGGCCTCAATCGTCATCACCAGCGTGCCGCCGGTGACGGCCTGCCACAGCTTCGAGGCCCGCTCCGGGGTCAGGATCACGTCCTGGCCGTTGGTCCCGGCAGCCGGGTAAGGCGGCGCGTCCTGGTCGACTTTTGCCAGCTTGTACGCCTGGCAGTGCCGTAGGTGGATAGCACGGGCCTGCTTGGCCTCTTTGAGGGGCGTGCCGCAGTATTCGCAGTGCGGCCCCTGCGGCGGCTTCTCCTGGGTAGAAATTACCTCGGTCAAATCAGAATCAAACATGGTTGCCTCCTGTGCAATAAAACCGTTTTGATTTTTGTTGTCCCCGGTGGGGCCGGGGTCTTCTACAATGTCCAGGGCCAGGGGGGGGTAATCCCTCCCTGTCTGGGCGATCAATTCCTTCTGTTCGGCCATCCATCGGTCAAATTGGGGCCATGCGCTCATTGTTGATCTGCCTCTTTCTCTTGCCGGGGTTGGGCCGGGGCCGGAGCCAGGTCAAGAATCAAGTACCGTCTCAGATCGTCGTTCCGGGCCGGCCTGTCTCGCTCCGTTATGACCACGAACTGCCGCCGCAGTTCTCGCGTCACCGTTTCTACCTGTTCAAATGTCCCGATCAGCCTGATCTCCATCTCAGCCTGCCTTCCGCCGGTAACGCCGGATAACCATTCCCTGCCGGGCCTCGGTCCCGGCCAGGTCGTAGTCGAGCAGCCGCTTCTGGATGGCCGGGTGGGTCAGCTGCACGGCTTGGGCGGGTACTCCTTCTCCTGCCCGGCCACCTTCCACCATAAAATGGGCGCTTCGGCCTGGCTGGAAATACCGTAGGCTTTCTTACTGGCAATGACTAGGTCAAATTGGGGCAGCGACGCGGCCGGGGTGAGGGGCAAATCGGCCAGGAGCGAAGATGCGTTCACCGGGTTTCCTCCTCTTCAGCCGCCGGCCGGTCGTAATAGGACGCATTGACCGCGGGCACGCTGGCCGCCGCCGACCAGCTTACATCGTAGCTCAACCGCCGCCCGCGCCGGCTGCCGCTCGCGTTCGCCCGCCGCGACGCGGATCGGCATTTGTTGCAGACCCAGCGCTTCTTGTCGCCCCGGCCCACGCGGGTCATTTTGTGGCCGCGCTTACAAAGACGGGTTTCCACGAGGGTCCTCCGCGGAAGGGATAAGGATGCGGCTAAAGGGCCTGTCCTGAGCCGTGTCGAAGGGCCGGGCCGGCGTGCCGTTTGCGGCTGCCTCGACCTGGCCGGCGAACTGCTCGCGCGCGGCCAGGAACTCGGCCCGGGCCTGCTCAAACTTCGAGCGCGGGCCGATGACGCAGTCGTCGGCCAAAATGGCCGCGACCAGGTTGCCCAGGTCCTCGATCAGCATGCCGTCCGAGAGCCGGCGGGCGTGCAGCCGTTCGGCATCAAAATCCTCGATAAGTTTTTGAATGGGGTTTTTGGTTCGCATTTTACCTCCTGTCATAAAATACCTGAGTTGTTTGTCCCGGTGGGGCCGGGTTGGTTACTTACGCTTCGGTCACGGGCCGATAGGTGGGGCTGGCCCCGTTCTGCCAGCTCGCGTCTTGCTCCTGCCTGGCCCGGCCGTTTTCTCCGAGCCGGCGCTGGGCGGCCCGGATGTCGCCGCCAAAATACCGGTCGGCCAGGCCGTGCAGGCCCAGGTGGCCCAGCCAGGCCAGCCAGGGCGTCAGGAATGGGTAGACCTTACCGCAGCGGGGGCAGGGGGCGGTTGGCGCGTATTTCTGGGCCGCCGCCTGGCCGCCTTTGGACCGGCCCAGGGCCAGGGCTTCGGCGCGGGTCATGGGGCTGCGTCCTGAGACTCACGAAGGGCCACCTCCGCCGACACTCGCAGTTCGCGCTCGCCGATCTTCTCCCAGCGAGCGCACTCAAACACGCCGCGCACCGGCTGCACCGTCTTGGGCAGCCCGTACTGGCCGCCGCGCACCTGGTAGCCCCGGCTTTCCAGGTGGGCCTTGACGATCTCCTGAAGGCGGGGCATTTGCCCGTAGAGGCTCTTGTCGGTCGGCCCCCAGAATTCGCCGCCGCCGGGCGTCTTTTGTAGTTCATGGGATTCGTGCAGCCAGACGATCTCGCCGCGCTCGTTCACGCCCTGCAAATCAAGCTGGACATGGAGCGTGGGGATCTGGTGCTTTATTCTGCCGCTGCCAAACGTGCGCGCGTCGCGCCGCTTGGTCAGATTCAGACGGACCGGGCCGGGGAAGGGAACTTCGGCCATAAAATCGGCCAGGGTATTGATAAGAACGACTTGTGATTTCATAGGGCCACCTGCCCTTCGACAGGCTCAGGATACAACAAAACACGGGTATGGCTACCCACGGTCCACAGGATCGAGCGGGTGCTGTCCTGGGGCCTTGCGGCCTTGCCGCGCCAGGGCGTGTTTTTGACCGGGGCCGCGACGGGCCGGAGCGGGCGGTCTTGATTTTTGCCAAGGGCGGTCTTGATTTTTCTAAGGATTTGAGCTAAACTTAACATACTTGACACTGCTCCTTTCCGGGAGTATGGCCCTGGCAGCGCCGCAAACGCTGCCAGGGCCTTTGTTTTTAAAACGCCACGGTATCTGATGGGTCGGCCTTCGTACTCGTACCAAAGCGCGGCTCCTGGCCGTCCAGGACCAGGGCGCGGTCAATTTCCTCGTGGACCAGCCGGCGGGCGGTGGCCTGGGTGGCCGCGATAACCTCGTCGGCATTATCGCCCTCGGCCAGCTCGACCGTGAAGCCGACCGTCGGCTTGACGTAGGTCTTGCCGTAGCTGAAGGTTAGTCCGTATTCAATTTTGATTTCTTTGAAGATTGGCATGGGGGTCTCCTGTTTTCTATGAGAGGTTTAAGCAACCTGGCCGTAGCCGTAGCCGTCGCCGGAGCCGTAGCCGTAGCCGGAGCCGGAGCCGTCGCCGTCGCCGTAGCCGTAGCCGGAGCCGTCGCCGTCGCCGGAGCCGTAGCCGGAGCCGTCGCCGGAGCCGTCGCCGTCGCCGTAGCCGTCGCCGTAGCCGGAGCCGTCGCCGTCGCCGGAGCCGTCGCCGTCGCCGTAGCCGTCGCCGTAGCCGTAGCCGGAGCCGTAGCCGGAGCCGGAGCCGGAGCCGGAGCCGTCGCCGTCGCCGTAGCCGGAGCCGTCGTCTACTCTGTCCATACCGGCACTCCTGCTATGCTCTCACGGGCCTGCGGGGTGACAGATAGAATCTCGATAGCTTCGGTCAAGATCACCTTTTCAACGGCCACCGGGAATTTGCATTGTTTCGGTTTTGATGTGCCACGCTGGGCCAATTCGCTGAGCGAGGCCGCTCCGGCCCAATACCAGATGCGCCGGGCGTTGGTCAAAGTGACCTCTTTCCCCTCGCGGGATTCGAGTTCGCCGGCAAAAACCCCGGCGCTGTAGGTGCGGACGATCACATACTCCTTTTCCACATTACTCCTTTGCATCGGCTTCGACGATGCCGCTGTCGTGGGGAAAAATAAAAAGCCACGTCTCCCGCAGGAGGGGGTGGCTTATCGCTTGCTCTTGATGGTGATAGCTGGCTGTCGAAAATCGGCCAGGTCAAAGTCGGCGATTATGGCGGTGCGGCCACAATCTTGACACTTGCAGATCGGCTGACCTTCGACGCGCTCCTTGGTACTGACTACATTTTAGTTTTGGCACTGTGGGCATTGTCTGACTTGCATTTTTGATAATCCTTTCTTGGGTTGGCTTGTCATTGCATTTGTAATGGCTAATTACAATTGTAATGGGTATTTGATTTTTTGTCAAGAGGCAGTTGCCATAATGTCAAAACTCGTGGGGGAAATAAAAAAGGGCCGCTTTTCATGTGAAAAGCGGCCCTGGGGGCTTGGTTGCGGCTATTTCATAACTCGCCGGCTGTCGGTTACGGTGCGGACCTCCTCCTCGGCAGCCATACTCAGGATTGTTTCCCGGATACAGCGGTCTATGGTTTCGGTGAACGCGCCGGCAGCCATGCGCTTGTAATAGTTCCACTGGGCTGGGGGATCAACCGCCCGGCCAATCATCAAGCCGGAGCCGTACTCCTGGATGTGGATCGTGGCCATAATATTGCCGTCCAGGTCACTCACTACGTCAATGCAGCGGCTGTCTTTGCGCCACCACATGTTGACCGTGCCGGCGGTGATTTTACTTTTGGGGATTTTGCGGGCCTCCAGGGCGGTCATAAGGGCCTGCTGGAATTCCTGCTCCCGGCTCCCCAGGTTGTCTACCAGCCAGCCGGTCCATTCTTTGTCTGCGCTATTTCCTAATGGCATAGACTATTCTCCCCCTTTGGCCTCATTTCCGTTGCTCCCGTTCGGCAGCAGCCCGGCGATCCTGAAGACCTCTTCGGGCTGGTAGCCCAGCGGCCCGGCGATGGCCAGGCAGAAATTCCAGGTGACAGACCGCTCGCCGGCCAGGGTCAGGCTGATCAGAGGCTGAGAGGCATTCCTTCCGGCCCGCCGGGCCAACTCTCCATAAGACCAATTCCGTTTTCTTAACTCCTCTGTCAGCCAGTTTTTAAATTTCTCTGAATTTTCCACTTGACACCACCTTTTATTAATGATATACTAGGCTTGTCCATTACAGATGTAATAGGCAAGGAGGTGATTTATGGCCACCCAAACCTCGGAAAAGTCCGTGCCGGTCATGACCCGACTCCCGGCCGGCCTCGATAGTCGGGTGAACGTCCAGGTGGAGCGCGCCGGAGATACAAAGTCAAAGTTCGTCGCCAGGGCCGTGGGCGTTTATACCGAATGGCTTGAAAAGTCGAACCTGTCGGTCGATTCCAATTTTGTCGAAATTGCCGTTCGCGCTTACATCAAGCAGATCGAACAGCAAAACACGCCGGACCCGGTCCTGATTCAAAATTAAATTGATTCCGTGGGGCAACGTCTGCCCCACTTTTTTTATTTAAATCCGTCCGCCTATTCGGGCGCGCGGGCCAGGCCCCCAACCCATTGATTGAGAGCCTGGCCCGTGGGCGCGAATTTAACAACCGAATAGATTCGAGACAACAAAAAACGTGCGCTGGCCCGGCCTTTCCCCCATAGAGCAACTATTTAGAAGGCAGTTGCTCTATCCACTGAGCTACGGGGGCAATTTTTGATCTGACCGCTGCGGTTAAGCAGCGGTCTTTTTATTTAGTTGGTCATCATGCTATCACAATCAGTTTCAAGAGTCAAAAGGCAAATTTTTGCGAGGGCTGGTTTTTTGGTGACGCTCGCCCCGGCCCTTGTTCACCACCTCCAGGTAAATGGCGGTCGTCTTGATGTTGGCGTGACCCATCTGGTCGCGAATATCTATCAGGTCCGCCCCGTTGCGCAAGCTGAACACGGCAAAGGCATGACGCATCTGGTTCATACTGAAATGCGGTACATCGGCTTTTTGCAGCCAGTAGCGCAGCCGTTGGGCAATGCCGTTGCCGGTCAAGGGGCGCAGTCCTTTATTTTGGTAGTCGCTGAGCCACAGAGATTTCAACGACTTGGGCGGTTTGAGTTTGGCCCGCAATTTGAACCAGGGGGTCAAATCGCCTATCGTCTCATCGCTCAAGGCCAGCACTCGCTCCTCTTTATCCTTCCAGCTAAACACCTGAATTTGCTTTCTTTTCAGGCTGAGATCGGGCAGGCTCATGTTGACCAGTTCATTCAGCCTGGCGCCCGTGTCGAGGGCCACACTGAACATTGCCAGGTCACGGACGGTCTGCCAGCTCTTGTTTTCTTTATCCTCCCGGATCATATCGCTGACCGTTTTCAACAATTCGGCGACCTCCTCTTCGTCGGGCGATTTGGGCAGCGGGCGCGGCGCTTTGACCCGGCCCAAGGCATCGAGGGGATTGCGGTTCAATGCGCCGGTTTCGACCAGCCAGTTAAAGAAGCCGCGGATCCCCCGATAATAATTGCTGCGGCTGTAATCACTCAGCTCGTTTTTGTTGAACATCTCAAAAAAAGCCAGCCCGTGGGCTGGCGTCGGCGGCCAGTCCGGCCCCAAGCCGGCGCTGGCTGTTTTGTAGTACCGATACGTGTTCATATACCACTCGACCGTCCGTGGGCGGCGCATGGCCCTTTTAATCTGAATAAACTGGTCAAAATCTATGTACAGGACAAAAATTTCAGAGAGAACAGGAAATCATCCATTTTGAGTTGAATATCAAAAACGATGGACCGCAAATGGTCTAAGCCATAGCGAAAAAGGCTTTTGGCCAAACGTCCGTGTTT
>BOKF01000040.1 GCA_016860845.1 Chloroflexota bacterium | reverse complement strand
TACCTAAACTACCCCTTGGCCGCCATTTTTGTCACAGAAATGGGCCTTTCGGCATCAATTTGAGGCCAATTTTGGTCAGTTTTGGCTACTTATAGCCTGATATTTGAATTTTTTGACAGCCTCTAAGTTCAAACGCTTGCTTCTGCCGTCTCTTTTTCTCCGGCTACTTCGTCCTCGGGTAAAATCTGCCACAACTTCTCCCGCTCTTTAACATGGTCAATAAACAAGACGCCGTTCAGATGATCCAGTTCATGCTGGAAAATCCGGGCCAGGAGGTCGTCAACTTTGAGCTTGATCTTCTTGCCGTTCAGATCCTGGGCTTTGATCTCAACCCATTCGGGCCGCTCCACCAGGCCATACCAGGTTGGGATTGAAAGGCAACCTTCGCGACCTTCGACGAGATTATCGGCACATTGGCTGATTTCCGGATTAACTAGCACATAGCTGGTCCCACTTTGGGGATGCGGCTCATCCGTACCGTTCCGGGAAGCTGGAATTTCGGCCACAAAAATGCGCTGCATCACCCCAATTTGAGGCCCGGCCAGGCCGACTCCATTATGGGCGCGCATGGTTTCCAGCATCTCTTCAGCTAATTGTTTCAGAGCGGGGGTAAATTGTTTAACCTTTTTGGCTTTCTGCCGGAGCCGTTCGTCGTTAAGGGTGATAACTTTTCTAACCGCCATACCTGTCCTCTAAACCTGAGTGGAGTTATAATAGTCAGTATTAAGGTGCATGTCAAACAATTTATGCTACAATAGGTCCAGACACGGTAACTGTTCAGGAGCGACGCACTTGGCCGGTCTAAAAACGGCCAAAATGACTCGTCGCTCCTCTTGAGACTGAGCTATGAGTTGGCTTGCTGCCCTGATTAAATTTATCTTCAAAGTCATTCTGCTGGGCGCCGGCGTAGTGCTGGTAGTGGTTATTATCACCAATCTACCCACTTATTTTAGCCCCAATGCGAACCCGCTGTTGATTGACGCCGGTTCAGCCTGGCCTTTTCCTTCGCTCAATGCCGAAGCGCGGGCGCTCTATCCGCTCTTGGAAGCCCGCACCGCCGAGATCAACACCCCGCTCTCCAATGACTCAAGCCTGGTGGGTTTGACCATTGCCGAGGGCGAGACTGCTGTGGATGTAGCCGATAAATTGCATGGGTTGGGCCTGATCAGCGAGGCCGAGTTGTTCACCCAACTGCTGCGCTACAACGGCCTGGATACCCGGCTGCGCGCCGGGGAGTACCAGCTTCGCCGGAATATGACCATGCGCCAAATTGGGGCAGCGCTCTACCGGGGCCGCTCAGCCCAGTTGGTGGTCATGGTTCCGCCGGGCTGGCGCATGGAGCAGGTGGCGGATCATTTGACTGCGAATGAAGTTATGAATGGGGAGTTATTTTTGCAGGCAGCGCGTGAGGGTACGGTAGTCAGACACTCGCTGCTTCATGACCGCCCCCCCGGCCAATCTTATGAAGGCTATCTTTTTCCGGGGACTTATCCTTTGCCAGATAGAGCTACTCCAGCAGACTTAATCGTGCGGATGCTGGAGAACATGGCCAGCCAATTACCGGCTAGTGTTCTTACCCTGGCCCAACAACGCGGCTTAACATTTTATCAGGTGGTCACTCTGGCCTCTATCGTTGAGCGGGAAACGGCCATCCCGACCGAAAAACCTCTTGTTGCCAGCGTTTATCTGAACCGGCTCAAAGCTGACAGCACCCAGCCTTTGTTACAGGCCGATCCGACAGTCCAATATGCTCTGGGCTACCAATTTGCCAGCGGTCAATGGTGGAAAACACCGGTCAGCCTGGAGGAGTATACCCAGGTCAATTCGCTTTACAATACCTATCTTTATCCCGGTTTGCCCCCCGGTCCAATTGCCAGTCCTGGCCCGGATTCAATCATGGCCGTGCTCCAGCCTGCCCAAACCGACTATCTCTTCTTTGTCTGCCAGCGGCCTCAATGTGAAGGGGGGCAGCACGTGTTTGCCATGAGCTACGAGGAACATTTGCAGAATGTGGCAGTTTATTTGGGGCAATGAAAGTTCAGGGAGCAGCATCATAATTGATCTGTAGATAACTATCGGCCGAGACGACGGGGATGGCGCCGGCTGGAGTTCCTTTAAAGATTTTGTCGGCCAGGCATGCTGCTTGTTTGCCCGTTTCAATAGTGTTAACATTTACCCCAAAAATAGACTCATAACCCCCCGCCGACACCAGGCTGCCGCCAATGGGCAGCTTGTGTTCGTGGGCAAATTTACCCATTACGGCAAAAGAATCAGGCGTTACCGCCATAGGCTCGGCTAACAATAAAATAGCATCCAGGCCGGGATCAGCCCCTTTCACGCGCGCCTGCAGATCCGCCTCAAGTTCAGCCGCATTGTTAGCCGGAGCTTCGAGCAAGGTTATTCCCGCCGCCGCAGCGGCCGGGCGCAAGATCTCTAACTGGGGATTTACAGTGGGGTAATCTTTCTGATAGGGAACCCACATTCGTTTGGCCTGAGGGGCCAACTCACGCATGATCGCGAGACGTTTGAGGGCAATATCCGGGCCGGGGAAGCGTACTCCGGTGATATTCCCACCTGGTTCGTGCTTGCTCTTGATCAGATCCGTCCCATCAATCAGGGTATGGGTAAAAACTACCGGTATCCCGGTTCCTTGGGTGGCTAGCTTTGCCTCCAGAGAAGCCTCGGTGGGGAACACGAGGATCAAATCCACCTTATCATCTACAAATTTCTGGAGAATCTTCTTATATGCGACTCTATCAAAGTTCGTTTTTTGTACGTCATAAGTAACATTTTGCCCTTCGACGTAGCCCAGCTCGGCCATTTTAACCTTGAAGCCATCAGTTATATCGGCAACAAAATCCAGCCCCGACAAAATACCCACCCGGTATACCCTGGGCGCGGCCTGGGCGACACAGCCGCTCAACAGCACGGTAACGACGGCTATCCCTATGAGGAGGATCCATTTACTTTTGGTGCGATTTAAGGAATTGTGATGGTGTAACATGGCATTTCCTTTTCCGGTTCTTCTGAGAGTATTGTTTTTCCTCAATAATTTGTCGGTTGTGGCAACCTTTTGTTTTAAGGTAAGCCCCTGTATTCGTAGGAGCATCAACTGCGCTGCGCTCGACCCGAACTTTGCCAACAAGAGTATCGGGTATAGTTGGCTAAGAAGAGTCAAGCATAGGAACGGTAAATTCCACCGTCGTACCCTGGCCTGCCTCGCTCTTAACCCAAATCTGGCCTCCATTCCGCTCGACCATCTCTTGGCAGATCATCAACCCCAAACCACTGCCTTTTTCCTTCTCTGTGCCGGGTGTGCTGTGGCTGGCGTCGAGCCTGAATAACCGATCAATGTCGGCCTGGCTCATGCCAACTCCGGTATCCTGTACCGACACCTTGACCCATCCAGCTCGGCTCTCCAGGCCGTTTTTCCCGATCACCGTCACTTGCCCCCCTCGTGGAGTGAACTTGAGGGCATTGCCCACCAGATTGCGAATAATCGTTTCCAACATGAGCCGGTCGGCCTGAACCCAATAATTGGCCGGGATGGTATTACTCAAGACAATTTCTTTTTGGACAGCCGTCTGTTCCAATACCGCCAGCGTCTCCTCGGTTAGACTTTTTAGCTCGATTGGCTCGGGCTGGCACTGCATCCCGCCGCCCTCTTGTTGCAACTGCGCCCAGATCAGCAGGCTGTCCAGCAACTGGTAGACGGCCTTGGCGCTGCGATAGATACTCTGGCTCATTTCTTGGACTTCATCCAGTTTTAGGTACTCAGGTCTCGCAGCCAGTAACTGGGCGTTGCCCAGCAGGGCGTTAAAGGGACCGCGCAGGTCATGAGCGATGATTGAAAAGAACTTGTCCTTGTCAGCATTTAACCTGGTCAAGGTCAGGTTAGCCTTTTGCAGAGCCTGGCGTTGTTGGTACAGCTCGATAAAGACCTTGATTTTGCTGAGTAAAATTTCCGGCACAAACGGCTTGCTCAAAAAATCAACCGCGCCGGCGTCGTAGCCTTTGCGATGGTGGTACTCATCGGAATAGATGGCGCTGACAAAGATAACCGGCAGAGTGGCGGTCATTTTGTTGCTGCGCAGCAGTTCGACCAATTCGTAGCCATCCATCTCCGGCATCTGGATATCCACCACCGCCACACAAAATTCCTCGGCCAGGCTCAAGTTCAGCGCCTCCACCCCGGACTGCGCCTGAAACACTGTTACCTCCAGGCCCTGGAGCAGCTTATTGAGGGCAAAGAGGTTTTCCGGTTTGTCGTCAACTATCAAGATCTTAGGCTTTTCGGTCATAGTCCTTACCTTTTTCTAGCCGGACTATTACTCCCGGCTTAACCACACCCGCAGCATCGAAAACAGGCGATCGGGATCAACCGGCTTTGACAGATAATCGTTGGCCCCGGCAGCCAGACATTTTTCCCGGTCACCTTGCATAGCTTTGGCCGTCAGGGCCAGGATCGGCAGGCGGCGGAACCGCTCCTGTGCCCGTACTTGCCCGGTCGTCTCGTAACCATCCATACCCGGCATCATAATATCCATCAACACCAGATCAATAGGCACCTTGTCTAACAACTCCAGCGCCTTCGGGCCGCTGGGCGCAATGTAGACGTTAAGCCCCTTAGCTGTTAACAGTTTGGATAGAGCAAAGGCATTGCGAGCATCGTCGTCCACAATCAAAATCTGTTTGCCGGCTAACACTCCTTCGTAATTGTGCAGTTGTTTGATGGTCTGCTGCTTGTCTTCGGACATGTTGGCAATAACCCGGTGCAAAAAGAGCGCGGTCTCGTCCAGGAGCCGTTCCGGCGACTTGACCCCTTTGACGATAACGCTGTCGGCGTATTTCAATAGCTCCTGGTTTTCTTCCTCGCTCAGCGCCCGGCCGGTGTAGACGATGACCGGACACTTAGACAGGCTCTCGTCGCCATCGAGCCGGTTAAGCAGCTCAAAGCCGCTCATATCCGGTAGGCTCAGATCGAGGATCATGCAGTCAAAATGCTGGCTGGCTAATTGCTCCAGCGCTGCCTGGCCCAGGCTGGCTTCGCTGATATGAATATCGTTGCCTTCAAGTAATTTGCGCACACTCAGGCGGAGGTTGTCGTCGTCCTCGACCAACAGCAGGCTTTTGATCTGGCGGGTGATGAACCGCTCAATTCGTTGGAACGACTCCTCCAACGTGGTCGGGCTGACCGGTTTGGTCAGAAAGCCCATGGCCCCCCGCTTGTAGGCGTCCAGGTCTTCATCGGCTGCCGAGATGATGTGAACCGGGATGTGCCGGGTGTTCGAGTTTTGTTTCAAGGTATCCAGCACTTCCCAACCGCTCATACCGGGCAAGGTCAGGTCCAGGATAATGGCATCAACGGGGTAGGTCTGAGCCAACTGGAGGCCCGTCTCGCCATCGCCGGCCACCAGGCACTTGAAGTTTTTCTGGTGGGCGTAATCATAAGCTATTCGGGCAAACTTGGGGTCGTCTTCGATAATCAGCAGCAGCCGGTCACCAGCCTGCCACACCGCCCGATCATCAGGTAAACTGGCGGGGAGGGACGGAGCAGCCACCGGAGCCGGTTGAGGCGATAGAGGCGACCTTTTGGTCCGCATCTTATGGCTGCCATTACTACTCACTTTGACTGCCGGTTGCTGGAGTGCCCGTGAGTCTGCTCGTTCAAGCGGCAGATACAGGGTAAAGGTGCTGCCCTGATCCTTTTGGCTCATCAGGCCCATCTGCCCGCCCAGCTTTGTTGCCAGTTCGCGGGAGATGGTCAGCCCCAGGCCGGTGCCGCCGTACTGCCGGCTGGTGCTGCCGTCGGCCTGCTGGAAGGCTTCAAAGACGATCTTCTGTTGTTCGGGGGTCATCCCAATCCCCGTATCGGTTACGTTGAAGGCAATGACCCTGGTAGGGTCGAGGCTACATTTGCTCAGGTCTACCTCTGGTTGCGGCCGGGAAATGTTTAAGCGGACATGTCCCTGGGCAGTGAACTTGAAGGCATTCGACAGCAAGTTCTTGATAATCTGTTCCACCCGCTGTTGGTCGGTTTCAATTGTCTCTGGCAAACCCTCGGCCAGGCTGGTCTCAAAAACCAGCCCCTTCCCTTCGGCTACCGGTGTAAACTGCGCCCGCATGGTCGTCAGCAGCCGTTCCAGCGGCATTGGCTCAAAGTGGAACTCCATTTTGCCTGCCTCAACTTTGGACAGGTCCAAAATTTCGTTGATGAGATTGAGCAAATCTGTCCCACCATTGTGGATGATCTGGATTGACTCGACCTGGCCCGGAGTCAAGTTACTACCTTCATTTTTGGCCAACATGCCGGCCAGGATGAGCAGACTATTGAGCGGAGTGCGCAGTTCGTGTGACATATTGGCCAGGAATTCAGACTTGTACTTGCTGGCCAGGGCCAGTTCTTCGGCCTTTTGTTCTAGCGCTTGCTGGGCCGCTTTCAACTCCTGGTTTTGCCGATCCAGCGTCGTCCGCTGCTCGTGCAGCACGGCGCTGTTCTTCTGCAATGCCTCGGCTTTTTCCTCCAGTTGGGTGTTTACTTCTTCCAATTCGGTTTGCTTGGCTTTTAACTTGGCCTCCGAGGTGCGCAGGCTTTCGGTCTGGGCTTCCAATTCCTCATTGGCCGCGCGCAATTCCTCTTCCTGGGCTTGCAACTCCTCGGCCTGCTGTTGAGTCTCGGCCAGTAATTCATTCACTCGATGGCGAGCCTGGGCCGTTACAAAGGCAATGGCCATACTTTCCAGAGCCTGATGCAAAAATTCAATTTGAACCGGGCTGAACTCGGTCAAGCTGCCCAGTTCAACTACCCCGGCCACCTGTCCATTATAAATAAACGGAGCAATCAGAACCTGTCGTGGCTGAATCTGGCTTAGACTGGAGGTAACGGTTAGATGGTCATCGGGAGCATTGAGCACAATAGGGCGTTTTTCCAGGGCGGCCTGCCCAATCAGGCTTTCTCCCAGGCGGAATTGATCGGTGCGGTGCCGGGGCGGTGTGTAGGCATAACTGCCGGCCAGACGAAGCGAGTGCTCTTCCCGCACGTAAAGCGTCCCCACCTGGGCATTGAGGTATTGGCACAACTGCTGGATGATACTGCCGGCCAGGGTCGAAGTGTCTTGCTCCCCTCGCATTGTGTCATTTAACTGGGCCAGCCCAGCCGTCTGCCACATCTGTACTTCCAGGGTTTTGTTGACCGTTTCTATGGCCTGTCTGGCCTGCTCCGCCTCTTCTCTGGCCTGTTCCGCTTCGAGACGCGCCTGTTCGGCTTTTTCTTTGGCAACTTCAGCTTCTTCTTTACTTCGGTTCGTCTGTTCAAAGAGGCGGGCATTGCCCAGGGCCACTGACACCTGGTTAGCCAGTGATCGCAGCAGGTTAGCATCGTTTTCATCCAAGGCCCCGACCCGTTCTGCCTGGACATCAAGCACGCCGATAACCTTATCTTCCTGAATGATTGGCACAGCCATTTCAGCGCGCGTTTCGGGTAGAAGCGGGTTGGGCAGCCAATCCTCGGCTTCCTGGACGTTATCAACCGTTACGATTGTTCGGGAACGAGCCGCCCGAGCCACCAGGCTTTTGGCCGTGTTGAGGGCAATGCTGTGACCGTTAGTGGCCATCTCCTGGCCAGCCCGACCCGTACCTGCGGCTACGACCAGAGTTTCAGTTGATGGATTGAGGAGGTAGATATGGGTGTGATAATAATTAAAGTTCTTGTTGACCTGATTGACGACTTCACGCAACAAGTCACCTGGATCAAGAATAGCATTCAAGTGTTCGCCCAGGCTGGCCACAATCCCCAGGCGGTGGGTGCGGTCGGCAACCCGCTCTTCCAGGGTGTCAATCAAGTCGTGTAGTTGAGCGGTCATGGTATTGAAAGCGGAACCAAGGTGGCCGATTTCATCCCCGGATTCGATTTCAACTTTCCGGGTCAAACCTGTACTTCCGTTCCTGATGTCCTCGATGGCGGCCAGGAGTTTCCTGAGAGGCTTGGTCACCCACACCGCAAGGAGGAAAATCAGTAGAGCTACGGCAACACTCAGAGAAACTAAGGCTACTATTACCGAGAAAGTTGTCAGTCGCCCTGTTTTCTCGGTAACGAGTTCTGCCGGAAACCCTAGCCTTACTGCGCCAACATGAGCGCCGTTGCTATCCATAATTGGAACGAAGACATCATAGAATTGTCCAGCCTGCTCGGCATAGATTTGAATGATCTCTTTACCACTCTTTATGGCTGTTAACGTGGCCGTATCTGTCAATATTTTGTTGTGTTGGGCAGGGTCGTTGTGAAAAAGAATCTTGCCGTCGAGATCAACAATCATGGCATAGGAAATGTCCTCATACGTATCAACGGTACCCCGCATCTGTTTTTCAAAACCTATCAGATCTTCCAGCGGTATCCCTAATTCCAATAGCCGGTTTAGTTGAGCCTGGACGCCTTTGGCGATAATCAGCGCTCTGGATTGGAGGACATTTGAATATTCTTGGGAAAAAACGTAGCCGCTGGCCAGCGTGGTTGCCCCAATCGCAAAAACCAAAATTGCCACTGTGATAAAAATGATCTTGAACCGTAAACTGAAGGCCATGCTGTTCCTCTTAGGCAAAATTTTCAACGGCCCTGGCTGTAACTACGGGGTATCTCCCAGAGTGTGGGCCGGGTGTCCAAACTGAGCTATCCAGACCCTAAAGGTCTCAAAGACCTTTAGGGTCTTCACTCGGCAAGAAACAGGAAGTTTCTTAGCAGTTTGGACACCCAGAACCCACGCCAAAATGAGAAATAACCTATTTTTGTTCATCCCAGGCATATGTGTTAATGACCCTGGCGGTTAAAAGGATTTCGCTATCAACGTTCAGCCCTAAATTCTTGGCCCTGACCAGGCTGATGACAGGCTCTCCTTTAACCGTCGCTTTCATCGGAAAGTCGGCGGGACTTTTGCCTTCTACCAGAATGCCCCTGGCCATCTCGCCGGCGGCTAAGCCCTGTTCGTAAGCCGAGACGGTGACCGAACTCAGGGTTCCATAAGCAACGCGGTCTACCCAGAAGCTAAAATCAGGCAAATTACTGTTCTCTGCTGTCCACTGCTGCACTTCCTGGTACGGAACATTTTTGCCTTGCTCATCCTTGAAATTAAAGATACCTAGAAGAGCAATGGCATCTACCGTGCTTTGGTACTCTTTTACCTTCTGCTGATACTCTTCATAGGTCTTCAGCATGTCCCAACTGACAATCTTGACATCACTGGGAAGCTGGCTTTCCTCTTTTTTCATTTGTTCGGTTACACCGTTCCAGAAGGGGCTGTCATCAATAACAACGGCGATCTTTTTTACGTCTGGCGCAATCTTCTTAAGCAAGTCTACTGATTCCACAAAGTGCTGGTGTTCGATGACCCCTGTCACATTCTTGACGCCGACAAAGTTATACTGCGCGGGATCGGCATTGACGCCGCTAAAGACAAAGGGAATATCTTTGTTGAGGTAGTCTTGAACCACGTACTTTTGAACATCGTCGTCGCTGGTATAGACCAGGTCGGGCTGCCAGGTATTGATCAAATCTTTGGCCTCCTGCGCCACTTTCAGTTTCGATTCCTCGTCGCTGTGGCCCTTGGTATCCATCTGGATGACTTTATATTCGACGTCTAATTCCTTCAACGCCGCCTTGAAGCCATTGAGCTGGTTGTCGGTCCATTCCCAGGGTGAGTGATAACTCATAATATGCAAAATCTTAAATTTTTGTGCCGGAGCCTGGACGCTTTCTTCGCTTATCTGTTCTTGGGGCGCGGGCAAAGGCTTTTCTACGCCGTTCCCGGAAGAAGCGAACGCTGAACACCCCATAGCCATCACGGCTATAACTACCAGAGCAATAACTTTACCGTAAACAGAAATGAATTTTTTGGTCATGATTTAAATCTCCTTGTGACTTGAATTTTACAAACAGGTTTATGGAATTCATTGGAGTTCAGAAAGAAGTTCTGGTCGTCACACAACTCCTTTCTGGGGTGTCTCTAATAACAATCGCCCAATATCCTGCAACGAGAGGATATGGTCCACCGCCGTCGCCTCCAGGGCAGCCCTGGGCATATAAGCGCTTTCAGCCGTGCTGGGGTCCTGAACAATGGTCAGCCCCCCTCGACCTTTGATTAATCGTAATCCTTGCGCCCCATCGTGATTTGCCCCCGTTAAAATCACCCCAATCAGCCCCGGCCCGTAAGCGTCCGCTGCACTGGCAAACAACACATCAATGGACGGGCGGGTGTAATTCACTTTTTCATCAATGGACAGCGAGAAGCTTTTGTCCTCCTCAACCAGTAAGTGATAATTTGGCGGGGCAAAGTAAATATGACCCGCCTTGATGACCTCCTTGTCATCGGCCTCTTTGACAGTTAAGGCACACTGACCGGTAAAACGCTCGATAAAAGACCGGTCCTGTAAAGGGTGTAAATGCTGAACGACGACGATCGGTAAGGGATAAGCTGCCGGAAAAATGGGTAACAGTTCGCTCAGCGCCGCCGTGGCTCCAGCCGATCCCCCGATCACAATAAGCCGATACCTGGTCAACATCATTACCCTCTCATACGCTCCGCTTCTGATAGATCTTGACCGGCGCATCAACAGCCTTAAAACGGTTGGCTACATTTGAGAAATCCAGCGTTTCTTTGCTGCCCAGGCAAAGATAGCCATTATAGGGGAGACTGTCGGAAAAAAGGCCGAGTACCCGATTTTGCAGCGTTTTATCAAAATAGATGAGCACGTTGCGACAAAAGATAAGATGCATTTCGCCAAAAACGCCGTCGGTAACCAGGTTATGGCTGGCAAAAGTAATATTCTTTTTTAAAGACTGGTCCATAATCGCCGATTCGTACTGGGCATGGTAGTAATCGGCAAATGAGCGGGTTCCGCCTGCCTTTTGATAATTAGTGGTATACTGGCGGATGTCTTTGAAGGCGTAAATCCCCTCTTTGGCTTTTTCCAGAATTGCCTCATTAAAATCTGTGGCGAAGATTGTAGCCCGGTCATACAAACCTTCTTCCCGTAAGACAATAGCCAGGGAATAGACTTCTTCGCCGGTGGCACAGCCGGCATGCCAGATTTTAATAAACGGGTAAGTTTTCAAGTAAGGGACGACATTTTTCCTGAGGGAGCAGTAAAACTCAGGATCGCGGAACATTTCGGTTACGGTGATAGAAAAATCGTAAATCGCCGCTTGAGCAAAGGCTTCGTCATACAGTAATCGGGGAAACATCTCGCTAATTCTGGCATAACCGTTTTTTGCTGCCAGGTGGTACACTCTGCGCCTGATCGAGGCCTGGGCATAGTGTCTGAAATCATACCCATACCGTTGGTACAGTGTCTCCAGAAACAGGTATAATTCGATCTTTTCGATCTCTTCAGGCCTCATCGCGCGCATAGAGTTGCCACCTGTTTTTCGTCTATTAGATTCGTTTTAAAGGGAGATACCGAAAAGTTGAAGAGGCGCCCCAAGAGACAAGGGCTGATCCGAGGTAAATCAGGAAATAGTTGATCTATCAAAATGAACGGGCCGATGTCGGAGAAAGGAATCATACTGCCTTGATGGTTGTTAAATGCCCAAATTTGTACTTGATTAACATCTTATCATACAAACAAGGCCCGAACATTTACGTTGTGTTAGTGTTTCGTAAACGTTATATAAGTATTTTATTCCTCTCCTTTCCGGCTGCGCTGCCACCAGAGCAGCCCCAGTCCGGCCAGCGTCGCCAGCACCATCAGCGTGCTGCCGGCTCGATTGAAGCTCAGGCTGGGCCGGTTCTCGACGATGAACCCGTCGAGCAACGCCGGCCCTTGGGTGACTTCAAGCCTGACTTGATGCAAGCCTTGCGGCAGCGTGTGAGCCAAATTAACGGTTGACCCCTGATCTGTTGGTTTTTGACTGCTGGCCCTTAGGTCAATCTCAAGGGGTTCAGCCTGGTCAATTTGAACCCGTACCTGTCCCTCGCTCGGGACAAACACCAGGTCCACGCTGCTGCCTGCAAAGGTAAAAACGGCCGTAGCTCCAACTTGATCCGCACGGAGCGCATCATCAAACGTGGCCTTCGGCTGTTTGACAGGCTGCCAATCGCCCCGGTAGATAACGGCCCAGTGATTGGCCTGATGCCAGCCGGCATACATCGCCGGGGGCTTGCGCGCTTGCGCTTGCATAGCCTGGTAAACCGGCATGGGTGTAAAATCCGGCTCGACCATGCGGAAATAATACTGGGGGTTGCTGGCCCGTTCCCGGTCGTCGGCCTGCTTGAAGAACCAGTAAAAACCGACGCCCAGCCAGGGCCATTCTTGCTCCATCCGTTCATAAGCCAGGGCGGCGTAGCGACCCTGCTGCTCCGGCGTCACCTGACCATACACGGGCGGAATGCCGCTCTCCGGCGGCACGGCGTTCCAGCCCAACTCGCTCAACCAGATCGCTTTGTGGGCGTCGCCATTGCGGACCATCACATCACGCACATAAAGAGGACGGGAGAAGTTGAGCACGCGCGGCTGCATGCGCCGGTCAGTTGGACCGCTCCACAGGCCGTAACCTTGCATCGCCAGCACGTCGAAATAGGGCGCGGCCCCGGCATCGTAGAGCTGCTGCAAAAAAAGCACGTCGCTGAGGCCGCCGGGGCTGGTCGGCTGGCCGCTGGTATCGTAGCGGCGGACCCGGTCCAGCTCAATCGTTGCGGCCAGCGCCCCCATCACTACAATGGCCTCAGGGTCAGCCGCTTTGACGCGGGTATAGCCTTCTTTGAGCAGCGCCGTGTACTCCTCGGCATTAATGGGATAGACGCCCCACTCCGGGTAGATGTTTGGCTCATTCCAGATTTGGTAGGCCGGTATCCGCCCCTGGTAGCGCCTTGCCACTGCCTCGACAAAATCGCCGTAATCGCGATAGTTGTCCGGCGGGGCAAAGGTGCCGACCGTGTCGGTCAGCGCCCGCGACCAGGCTGGAGGGGTGCTGAGGCGAGCCATAATCTTGAGATCGTGCTTTTCGGCCAGGTCAACTATCTGGTCGTACTTGTTCCAGGCCGATTGATACGGCTCGTGGCGGCGATCTTCAAAATCGCCCTTGCCATGAATTTCAATGTCTTGCCAGGGAAACTCCTGCCGGATCCATTTAAAACCGGCCTCGGCAATCATGCGCAGGGCCTTTTCCCGCTTCTCCGGCTCGACCTCGTTTTGCAGGAAGGTGTTGACGCCATAAGGGTTCAGATCGGCGTACTGCACCGGCACGTCAGCGCCGGTTTGCAGGGGCGGCTGGAGGCGAGTCAGCCCGTATTGAATGACCCCGGATATTTGGGGCAGGGTCGCCTCCTCGCCGGTGAGGTTGAACAATGTTTCGTGCCACCAGGCGCGGGTAAAAAAGATCGCACCAGCAGCTAATAGGAGAATGATTAGGCCGGCGATGAGTGTTTGAGGTTTCACGCCTCCGATTTTACTGTAAGGGTGAGAGAGGGGCAAAAGTGGGAAGAAGGAAGATGGTAGATGGAAGATAGTAGATAGTGGATCGAAAGCTTAACGTCCTTTGCCATGAAAATCCTCCCTCTTCTATCCTCTATCTTCTATCCGCCATTCGCCCATCCATCGATTCGCTGATTTTGCGCTCTTTTGGTATAATTTTAGCAGTTCCGGGCGGTTAGCTCAGTTGGTTAGAGCGCCTCGCTTACACCGAGGAGGTCACAAGTTCGAGTCTTGTACTGCCCACCTGGTTCAATTGGCCAATTGAATAAGGATCACTCCCATGACTACTACTTCGACCCCCATGCGCTGCCCTTTCTGTAACGCGCAAGGCATTAACTATTTAGAGGCCAAAACCGTTGGCTTTTTTGCCGTGATTTACTGTGCAAAATGCGGAGCCATCCATGGCGTTGTGCCGGCACAACCACAGCCGGCCAAAGCAGAGCCAAAACCCGCCGCGACACCTCAACCCGAACCCCCGCCGCCGCCTCAACCAGAACCTTTTGACCTGAGAAAAATAGACGTTGAAGAAACGCCGCCCAAAGAGCCAAAGCCCGAACCCACCTTGACCCCGGCCCGCGCCCAGGCGATGATGGCTCATTACGTGCAGCCAGGCTCTACGATGTACCGCATCATCAGGAAAGACGATGAGGAAACGTGACCAAAGTAGTCTCGTTTGACCTGACAAAAAATCTATTGACCAACATGCCTCCAGGTGATAAGATAGAACTGACTAAACTACACACTGGGGAGTTTATGGTCACAACCTTTGAACCCACCATGCAAACCAAAGACGACATCCTCAAGGAACGCTTTGGCCATCTCATTGGCCAGCCTATCACCCTGACTGAAGCCGCCGAGAAATACGACATTCCAAGAGCCACAATAGAGTCTTGGATTTATCGTAACCGCTACATCCAAATCATCGGGGAGAGCTACCCGATGGAAGTCAACGAGGCCGACATAGCTTACTGCGCTGACATCTACAAGAACCGCAGAACGAAGGGCAGTAAAGCCCCTCTTTTGGATGAGAACGGCTTGCCGTATGAGCTAAAACGGCCCGACGTGGCCGAGTACCGGCGCAAAAAGAAAACTCGAAATTAAGCGGCCCCAAGCCGCTTTTTTTTGAAACGAGTTCTTGCAAGGGTATTGACACGTGCAAGAACTTCTGCTATACTGGACTCAAACCCAGCGAGCGCCGCCGCTCGCCACACTTGAGGCCAGAAATGAAGAAACAGAAACCCGTCCAAATCTCCCTTTTTCCACGTGGAAATGACCTGCCCCTTTTCAGCGGGGTGGCCCAAAGCGTCCAGCTTGACCCCTTCAAGGCGCAGCCATCCGCGCCAAAGCAATTGTCCCTTTTTGAAATGCCCCAAAAGAACGAGGTAAAACGATGAACGCTAAAACCATCCTCATTCGCGGAGAAGAGTATCTTCGCCTTGATTACGATTGGTACATTGACGAGGCGCTGCGCCTGGCTCCCCAGCACTGGACCTATGAGCAAATCGTCTGCTTGCGCGACCTGGTGCGCGAAAATCACAACCATTCACTTGGCATCCCCCTGGCCGGTTACGAAGGCAAAAGCCGCTGTCTCAAAAAGGCCATTCAGCAAGCCATCCTTGATGACCCCTCGGCAACGATCCGATATGTCAAAGAAACTCTTGGCGTCAAGTGGGACCGTGTTCAAAGGCGGATCGTCGAGGAGTGGATGAATGAAAGATAAACTCCGCGCCCTGTGGCGACGGCTCACCCGGCCCAATGACAACATCTGGCTGGCCCTGCTCGCCGCCCTGATCGGCGTGCTGGTCCTGCTGCTGATCCTGTCCCAATTCGCTGAATTTTTTAGCGAGGTCCTGAAATGACCATTCAAACTATCACAAAGAAAGGATTTTTTATCATGCCCCCCCTCGACCCTGACATCATCGAAATGATCCGGCGCATGGTTGCCGCCGGCTTTTCCGTAGAACGGATCGCCGCGATCACCACGCCCCACGGCCCCCGCCAATTCACGGCCCAGATTGTCGCCTGCGCCCAGGAAGAACAAAAAAAGGCCGCTCGGGAGCCTGAACCCGATACGGCCCTGATGAAATTAAACTCATAGCCCACCCAAGCGAAAGGAAAGACCATGAGCAGTAAGCACATTATACCACAAAAACGGCCCCAAAAAACAAAGACTTTGCCCGCCGTCTACGATCCGGCCCGCCGTTTGATTGCCGGCTACGTGGCTCAAGCCGTGCTGGATTACCTCTACCCGCCCCAATTGCTGCCCAAAAAGCACCGGCTTTCCGCCGTCGAATTTGTCCAGTCCGAGGATGGCCAGTACCTCATTGCCGAGCTGGTCCCCGATGTGCCCCATTCGCAAATCGAGCAGATTTTGCGAGGGAGGCCCGCATGTTGACCCCTCAACAGCTTGGCGGTAAAGCCGTCGCTCAGAAATACGCGCCCACCCATCCTTGTCCCAGGTGCGGCAAGCTCTACCCGTTTTTAACGCCCTGGATGGCCTGGATTGGTCATCAAGGGCTGCATGCGCTGGCTGACAAATTTTTCGGCGGCGACATCAAAGCGGCCCAAAAACGGCTAAGGGATAATGGCCGAGCCAGGCAGGAGGAGTCGGCCACTTGGCAAAATGGCGCATCACCCAAGTACCGGCCCATCCGTCAAATGAGCTTTCCGCTTGAGTTCTTTTCCCCTCTCCTCCCAGGAGAGGGGGAGGGGGTGAGGTCTCAGGAGATGCAATCATGAAACTCACCAGACCCCAAATCATTGACCTGCCCAAGTCTCACTATCGCATTATCAACGCCCCAGCGCCGCCGCGCTGGGTAGTTACCCTGACAATGGTGGTTATTGTCGCTACTGCCCTCGTTTGGGCCATAGGAGGCTGACATGGAACCATGTCCACACTGCGGCCACCCGCTGGCCATCGTCCCCGCCCGCCCAACCTATCACGGTTGGAGCCAGCCGGCCACGTTTCAAAACGCCGTGCAGACCCCGCTTGAACCTGCGCCGCTGGCCCCCACCTACAGCAACTATGAGCGCCGCCAACCGGCCCGGCCCGCAACGTGGGAGTCCGATGTCCTGGTCCCCCTGGCTCAAAGCGCCGTCTGGGGCTTGATCGGCGGCCTGCTCTCTATCGGCCTGCCCGCCTTCGTCAACGGCTGGCCCTGGTGGACGCCCGGCCCGGCCTTTATCCTGTCCACGTCGCTGGCCTGGTGGCTCATCTCAGCCGACCACCAGAGGGCTTTGTGGATTGTCGAGAAAATCATCAATCGAGACTTTGACGGCGACGGCCAGGCCGGAGCGCCGGAGCCAGAGCCTATCACCCTGGAAATCATCCACAAAACCGAAAGCGGCTCGGTCAAGCATATGTTACGCTTCCAGTTGCCCGAAGGGATTAGCCAGGATGATTTTTACCAATTTTCCAGAGGCATAACGCTGGAAAAGCGGAGCCTGGCTGAAAGTACCTGGACAGGCCGGGGCAAACTGTTTAGCAAAGGGGAATATTCCCGGCTGCTTGATGATTTGACCAAAGCTGAAGTGATCCGTTGGCGCAACAAAGCGGCCCCCGCGCAAGGCCGGGAACTGACAAAAGCGGGCTATCTCTCGTTTTTGGCCTACGTGAACGCACGCACGCACACGCACGCAAGCGATGATGTGAGTAATTACGAATTTATAGAAGGAGTAGGGTAATGGCACCCCAAACCACCATTGAACGCATCGGCCTTGACGTTGGCTTCGGCGATGTCAAAGCCGCCAAACTCGCAGACGGCAAGCTGTCAACCGTCGCTTTTCCCAGCATCTTGGGCCAGGCCCAGGACTTGACCCACTTCGGCACCGGCCTGGGAGGAGCCACCCGCCGCCGCGCCACCCGCATGATCTATGACGGCGTGGAATACTACATCGGCGACGACGCCCTGAAGCACAGCCGCACCCAATCAGGCCGGCAAGACCGCGCCCGGATCGGCAGCGATGAGGAGCGCGTTTTGGCCTTGGCTGCTCTGGCCCGGCTGGAAGTCTCACACGCCTATGTAGTGACGGGTTTACCCGTCCTCTGGCTTGACGATTGGAAAAAACTATCCCGGTCCCTCAAGGGCGAACACCATTTCACCTGGGGCAAGCAGCAGCGCACCATCACCATTCACCAGGTTGTGGTGCAGGCCCAACCCTTCGGTGGCTTTTATAACCACGTGCTTGACCAGACCGGCCTTTCAACCATCCCCGAAAGCGAGATCTTGCGCACCTTCGCCTTTTTGGACGTGGGCTGGAATACCACGGACTTATCGGTCATCAAAGCCCTGGAGCCGGTCGAGCAGTGGAGTGCCGGTGAGCGGGTCGGCGTCCGCAACGTCATTGAAATTGTGGGCGACGCCATCAACCGGCGCTTTGGCCTGATCCTGACCCCCCACGAAATTGATGAGGCCATCCACCAGCGCCGCATTGAAGTCTTTGGCCAGTACCAGGACATCGGCGACCTGATTGACTCCGCCACGACCGCCCTGGCTCAACAAGTGACCGCCGCCGCCACTCGACTGTGGGGCAATGGCGAGCGCATGAGCCGTATTCTTATTTTTGGCGGCGGAGCAGCCATCTTAGGACCGGCGATCCGGGCCGCGTTCCCCCGCAACGGCGTGCTGCTCGCGCACCCGGCCCTGGCCAATGCCATCGGCTTTTGCTACTTCGCCCAGCGCCCCATCTGGAGGGAAAAAACGTCCGACGAAAAACAGTTAACCGAGGCAAAGCAATAAATGTCAGACGTAAAACGATCCAGAGGCCGCCCCCGCGCAGACGGCCCGGAAATACGTATCACCTTTCGCCTACGGCGAGGCCGCTTTGAAGCAGAGGACAGTTTAATGGACCGCTTAGACCAGCTCACCGCCGGCCAGCGCAGCCGCTTCATTCGCCGCGTCCTCACCACCGGCGAGATTGACCCTATCTTAGAGCGTGAATTTGCCAGAGAAACCGAGCGCGTCACGTGCGCCCTGGACGCTCTGGCCAGAATGGATGATGACGAGGAGGATTAACCTATGCCTAAATTCAGAATTACTGGCCTTGTGCCCCTTGATGGATACGACTGGTATCTACTCAATCACGATGGCCATGACGATGGCTGCTTTATTCGTCAAGGGGGACATTGTGATTGTGGCTGGGAGGATACCTTAGAGAACCTCCCCGCCGATGCTCCCGAATTTTGGCGGGGCTACGATCACATCATTGAGGCCCCCAATCTCAAGCAGGCCCTACAGGATACCGGCATTGACTTGGAAGCCTGGCAGCGTTTGAGCGCCACCCCGATAGATGAGCCTGACATGTTTCAGGCCCTAAAGGACTTGCATCATTGGGCCTTGCGCTATCTGGGCGAGATCAGATACCACGCCGGCACGCCACACAGCAACAAAGAGCGAGTGCAGGAGCTTCTAAGCAAGGCTCTTGATGAGGCCAAAACAATAATCAGCAGGAGGGATTAACCCATGATCTTTCGAGAAATCTTCAATAGCGACAAAAAAACCTGGGTTTATCGCATCATCAGGGGTGGACCCGGCAGCAGTGACAACGCCTTGATAGGTGAGGGTAAATGCGCCTCAGAGGAGGCCGCTTTTGTTCAATCCAGAGGCATCCTGCGGGAGTACCAGCGATTAGGGGATGACGTGGGGGAGTTGTCGGACCCTTACCTTGACCGGGAGACCACCAGGGTTATTGAGCGCAAATCCATTTATCACTGGACCTATGAATTAAACAATGCTCAACGGACTTTGGAGGGCTTCAAAAAGGAAAAAGCACACCCTGAGACGATTGATAGCTGGACCAACCACGTAAATTACTTGAAGCGGCGAATAGAGGAAGCCAAAACAGAAGCCACCACCATAACGATAAATCAAAAATATCAGAAGATGAGCCTTAAAAGCCTGGTCTGGTTGGTCATGGATATTGGGGAGCAGCATGGCGACGGCCTCATGGCCGAGCGTGAATTGATCCGGCGAGTGCAGGCCCGACCACCCAGCGAAACCCTAGAAGGGCCAGCAAGAATCATTTACCTTGATGATGAGGAAGGCTTGTCATTTACCAGTATAGCTCCCTCAGAAACCTTCATC
Organism: Chloroflexota bacterium; assembly: GCA_016860845.1. The sequence goes on along the minus strand of BOKF01000040.1, from coordinate 56,531 downwards.
GGACAATTTGAAGCCTATGACGTGGGCTTCTGGGATTGAAAGGGCAGCCCCATGACCACCATGATCGCCGCTTACAACAGCGAAGGACTGATTGGCAGATGTGACGCACACTGCTATGACGCCAAACACCCAGATTGCACCTGCATCTGTGGCGGAGCCAATCACGGCAAAGGCCAGAAGCAGGCAATGGAAAACACCGAGGCCCTGGCCGAAAAGTGGATGGAAGAATACGGCAAACTCCATCCCGATGTTGACCGCTACACCATCCCGGCCCGGAAAGCCATCCGGCCGGAAAACTCAAAACAATTGGCTTTACCTATTTAGGAGGAAGGACTATGACTGACTTTATCCAAGAACTGGCCAACGAGCTGCACAAATCGTTCAACCTCTCTTTTCCCAAGCCCGACGAACTCAAAACCGCCGTCATCGCCGCCGCAGACAACACCCTCAAAGCGGCCGTTGCCGGCGGCCATCGGGACGCCAACCTCACCCGCCAGGAAATCGCCTACATCGTCGCCGCCCTGACGGTTGGCCAGGATCGGCGCATCCTCAAACAACTCAAACCCAAGAAAGGATAACCCCCATGATCAACTACGACATCATCAAACAACTCGCAGCCAGCCAGGGTATCAGCGTCACTGAATTGTGCGCCCTGGCTCCCGCCAATGACCCCTTCTACACGGGCCGGCCCTCGGAGATCATCGCCGCTGAATGGTTTACCAACCTCTGGCGCAGCTTCGGTTATGGCCGTGGCGTTCACTTGCGCCGCGTTCATTACCAGATCGTCAGCCAGAACCCGCCCATTGCCCGGCCCGATGGCCGCCCCTACGAGAACACCGAGTCCTGTTGGGACTACCTCAACAACGCTTCCAAGTGGGCGCGTTACCTGGGCCTGGTCCAAGCCAGCGCCTTTGTGGACCGGCGCAACCCCGAAGCGGCCATCAATGCCTACTATTGGGGTGACGACCCCACCCCCGGCTATGGTCTCACCGGCGGCTGGGATGAGGACGGCTACGAGCTGCCCGAACTGCCCGAACTGGACAGCCTGCCCTATGCCTTGCCCGATCCGCCCGCCTTCGAGGTCAGCGGCTACGAAAGCATCCCGCAGCCCTTCCACCTGGAAATATGGTGCGAGAAAACCACTATGAACGACGTGCTAACCCCCCTCTGCCGGCGCTACTCGATCAACCTGGTTACAGGAGCTGGCGAGATGTCTATCACTGCCGTGGTGGACTTCATGCGCCGCGCCCAGGAAGCCAACAAACCGGCCCGCATCCTCTACATTAGCGACTTCGACCCTGCCGGCCTGGGTATGCCCATCAGCGTGGCCCGCAAGATCGAGTTTTTCCAGCGCAACGAAGGCTTTGAGGCTTTGGATATCCGACTACATCCCATCGTCTTGACCGCCGACCAGGTAGCCCACTTCACCTTGCCCCGCGTCCCGGTCAAGGACTCGGATCTCCGCAAGGCCAACTTTGAAGCAGCCTATGGTCAAGGGCAAGTGGAACTTGACGCGCTCGAGGCGCTTTACCCCGGCCAGCTTGCCCGGATCGTCACCGCTGCCATCCTTCACTACCACGATCCCACCCTGACCCAGCGAGCGATGGAGCAAAAAGAGGCGCTTCAACAGGCCCTAGCCAGTGAACGGCAAGCCGTCATCGAAGACCACCGCGACGACCTGGAGTCCCTTGAGGATGACTATGGCGTGCTGTTGGATGACTTCAAGCTGGTCCGTGAGGACTTCGCCGAATTAATCCGAGACTTCCAACCCCGGATTGACGCCTATAAGGAGCGCCTGGCAGAGATCAAGCAACGAGGCCGGGCCGTGTATGGCACGCTATTCGAGGCCCTAAAGCGGGTTGACCTGGACCTGGACGAAGACTTCCCCCTCCCGGAGCCAGAGCTACCGGACGAACCCGAAACCCTCTACGACTCCAGCCGTGACTACCTAACCCAACTGCTGGCCTACAAAGCCCAGCGGCACGGCACGAATGGACACGCCCATGACTGACCCCGCCCTAACCTACACCCTCAACGGCGAAATGACCCCGGCCGAGGCCCTGGACCTGGCCATCACGCTCCTGCGGGAGAAATCCGAACCGGACCGCCTCATGGCCAAAATGATCGAACTCCACCCCGGTGCCGACGTGGACCGCCATGCCCTGGTCCGCTATCGGCGCTGCCTCAAAGCCATTGACCGCTTGCAGCAGCTCAAGCGAGAACACACGTCAAAGGAGACAGAACGATGCTGACTGACCGCCGCCAGCAACAGGCAATTTGTGATCTGCTCAATGGGGGGCAGCCTGAGCTGGAGCTAAACCAGCTTGCCGATCCTTACGACTACCTCTGGCAAGTGGTGGCCGCCAAACTCCCCGACCGCTATGAGGCCATTCAAGCCCTGCTCGCCGTCAAAACGGAGTACCCCGACCTGGCCGCCACCATTGACACCATCGCCGAGCTGCGCCCCCAACAAAAACAGCACTATGAAACCCTGGCCCATCTTGGCCCCAACCTCCCCGAAGTCACCTGGTACTGGCCCAATTGGGTGCCCCGTGGCCTGCTCACCGTCCTGGCCGCCGATGCCGGCGTCGGTAAAACTAACGTCGCCCTTGACCTGGCCCGGCGCAACATCATGGACCTGCCCGCCCCGGACGGCGTGCCGTTAAACATCCAAAGCGGCAACATCATCTATGTAGACGCTGAAGGCTTCCTCCCGGTCATCTACGACCGGCTGGCCGGCTGGGACATGCGCCTCGACTGTTTCTACCCTGTCCAGCGCCCGGACCGGGAAATGCTCGACCTCGGCCTGAAGCGCAACCAGGACCACCTGATTGATATGTGCTACGACCTCAAGCCCGATCTGCTCACCATAGACTCCCTCTCCACCATCAGCAGCAAGGGAGAAAACAACGTCGAGGACACCCGCGAGCTGCTGAACTTCCTGGCTAATCTGGCCAATCACTTCAACCTGGCGCTGCTCCTGGTTCACCACCTCCGCAAGCCGGCCAATGGCCAGAACAGCGGAGCCGGCCCGGTCAGCCAGCACGATCTACGCGGCACCAGCCACCTGACCTATATGGCTCGCTCCATTCTGGGCCTCTACATCCCCGGCCTCGATCCCAACGGCCCGCGCCGGCTGCACATGGTCAAAACCAACCTCTGTAAGCATCCCCGGCCCCTGGTCATGTCCTACACCCCCGCCCCCCACAATCCCGACGTGATCATGCTCAGCTATGAAGTGAGCGAAAAGCCCTTTATCCCCGACACTCTCACCGGCGATTGTGCCCGCTGGCTGCTCGACTTGCTCAGCGACGGCCCGCTGAGTTATTTCGACCTTCGCACTGCCGCCGCCGAAGCCGGCTACAATGAAACCATGCTCCAGGAGGCCCGCCGCAAGCTCGACTGGCAGGTAATAGACACGCTCGGAGTGAAGATCAAGGGCAACAAATGGGCCTTGTATCAGCCCCCAGATGACCCCGAAAATCACATGGCATCACATGGCTCGAACGGATCACATGGCTCGATCACATGGCTCGACACCCCAAAAATGCCCGAAAATGGCCCAAAAATGGCAAACTTGAGTCTTATAGACTCATACGACATGGCTACACATGGCCCATGTGATAGTACCCCCCCCGAAAATTTGACCCCCCCCCTATCACATGGCCCATGTGAGCCATGTGATAAAAAGCGAACCGTAAATGAACAAATACCCTATTACAATCGTCTTTCCCGCCGGCGCAAACATCGCCGTCCCATCAACCTGGCAGTGCCTGCCCACCGGCGAAATCCAGGCCACCTATCACGACTACCAGGAGCTATACTGGTCCGTCACCCTCTCCCAATGGATCAAAGAATGGTCAGCTCTCCCCGCCCCCTGGGAGGGGTTGGGGGAGGGCAGAGAGGGCAACCCGCAGCAGGCCGCGCTCTTCCCCGTGGAAAGCCGAGGGGCCGCCTATGATCTTGTTTAATTTCTTCAAAAGAGAGCTGCCCAAGTTAGAGGTTTACTGCCGCAAGTGTGGCAAGTGGCACCCCCGTAATTTACGGAAAGAGCAAGGGCAAAGAGACAAACCTTTTGATGGCTTCCAAATGTGGGAGTATCCTATACCTCTGTGGGGTAGCAGGTAAACCGATTGATGGCCATATTATTAGACCCGCCAAAAAGGAGATAACCCATGACCGCTGAACTAACCGCAAAGCTCCAACAGCTTGCCGATCTCGCCAACGAAATTGGCGCTGAAGGCGTCTGGCTGCTCCGGGGCACCAAAGACGCCCATCTCATCTACACCCCCGCCGACTCCGTTGTCGTCAACGGCACCACTATCAAAGTCAATATGACTATCCGCTTTGACATCGCCGACACCGGGATCATCGTCCTCATGCGCTTCCCCTCAGACGGCGGCGAGCCGGGAGTCGAGTCCAAATGACTCAACGCATGACCCCCTACCAAAAACGCCAACTCCTGCGGGAGATTATGCTAGCCGGCGGCTTCTACGTCACCGATTGCCGCCCCCAGGCCATCAAAGCCGGCTGTGAACGCTGGGACTGTCCCATGCGTGCCCTGGCCATCCCCCCCGAAGCCGACGAAAACGACCGCCTCCTGGAGTGCGATCCCCCTGGCCATCTCGCCGATCTGCTCCTATTGCTCAAAGCAACCACGCCCTACCTACACCCATCGCGGCAGGACCGGAATGACCCATGAGGCCCATTTTTGCGGGCGAGGTAGTCATCTGCTCCCCGGTCCAGCTCAACCCCGACAAGCAAACCGCCCGGTTTACCGTCAAATATGACCGGCATCACTACTTTATCAGCACCGTGGGCCTGGGCCAGTATGAAATGATGGCCGAATTGCAGCACGCCGGCCCGGTCCGGCTGTTTGTGTTCGGCCATCTCTTCTCCTACAAAGCGGACCGCTGCCGGCAGGATCACAACGGCGTGGAGCCCCTTTGGATGGTCCCCCTCGATAGCTACGAAGGCAACCCGGCCACCCTGCGTAGTATCGCCGCGCAGTGGTTCACCGCCTCCCTGCTTACCCTGGATCACGGCCACAAACAGCCCCGCCGTGACCGCCTGGAAACCCAGGAAGTCTAACCCCTGACAAACTCCTGACAAAAACCCCCAGAAATTGGGGTGTTGCCGCTGCTACATTCGTGGTAGACTGACTCCAAGCAAATACCGCATTTTGCGGCCTGTCTCCTTACTTCATCGTGTAACCCTTTAGCATCGGAGAACGGCCCCAGCATTTCAGCAGATTTACTCTGCCTGGCTGGGGCCGTTTTCTTTTCTGGTCAAACCTATGGAAACCTTCACCATCTTCATGCTCGTCATCATCCCCATGTGCTTTGTGGCCTGGCAAATGTGGCGCGTCCGGCAAGCCATTCTCAAAAGCGCCATTGAACAGGCCGATTTGATGGAGGACATGCCCATCACCGAGGCCGCCAAGTTTGCCCTGCTAGGCCGCGCCCGCGCCGCCACCGAACCAATGACCACCGGAGAAACCCAAAATGATGACCTTCACCGAGTACCTGACCAACTTTCTTAATTACCAGATGGAAAGTCACCCGCGCCTCTTGCTCAACCACCAGGAGGTTTTGACCGCCATGCTCGCCGCCGCCGACCTGGTGCGTGAGGATTGGACCGTCCGCCGCCAGGCCGCAGTAGACAAAAACCTGACCGCCGACGAAAGGAAAACCATCGCCGTCGCCCTCCAAATTGACAACCCTATCTTGCGCAACAGCCTGCCCATCCATGACAGAAATTACCCTCGCCACCTGGAACGCCGCTATCCAGCAGCGTGATCTAACCTTCCTGGGCCTCTTCTTCTTCGCCGCTACCGGCCTCTTTGTGTGGCGCGTTTACCTGCCCACCTGGGCGCAGCGCCTCACCGCTGGCCTGGCCGCCGTCGCTCACCTGTCCCTCTTAGTCGTCGGAGTGATCGAACTATGGCGGCTGTAGCAGCAACCTTCGGTCCGGCCGGCCATCGGGTCATCGTCGGCAAACGAGGCCGCACCAAAACCGTCGAGGCCCGCACCGCCCCGGCCCGGCCTGAGCCAATCATTAACCGCAGCGACTACACCCCGGAATACTGGCAGGCCGTCCAAGAGTATGCCTTTGTCCGTAACACCCTGGCCAAGTATGACGAAAGCCAGCTCTCCGCGGGCGACCGCCGCACCTTGACCGAGGCCCGCGCCCACGTCGAAGAGGAAAAAGAGATCTCCGACGTAGCCCGCAAGCATGGTTACGTCCCCGGCCGCATGTCCCCCCGTGACTGGTCCGCCCTGGCTGACGAACTCAAGAGCCAGGCACATGACGAACTCCGCTACGCCCGCCAGATGGATCGGGACGCCGCCGGCGACAAGCTCCGGGGCAAAGCCGACACCTGGATGCAAGTGGGGGGAGAGGCCCGCTTAGTCCGCAGCGGAGCCAGCGCCCGCGAAGCCCGCGCCGTCACCCAATCCTACAACCAAAGCACCAGGGCCAGCGCCGCCGTTTATATGCGCGAGCAGCTTGTCAAATACGGCTACAGCCCGGAAACCGTCGAAAAACTGGACTACCAGCAGCGCCGCCGGCTGCTCTCCGAGATTGGCTGGGGAGCGCCCCAGAGCAACCGGATCAGCGGCGTGAGCCTGGCTGAACGGGAACGGGTCATCAGCTCCACCGCCGACCGCGACCGCATGACCGCCCGCGCCATCGCCGTAAACCCCCGCGCCGGCCAGGGCCTGGAGACCTGGACTTACTACGAACAAGCCACGATCAAGGCCGGCCAGGAACCCGGCTATTTACCCGATCTGGGAGAAAACGACGCCCCGGACTATGTACTCAAACCCGACCAGGGCCAAAGGGCCAAAATTGAGCAGCAGCGCCAGGCCCGCGCTGATGAAATCGAGTTTTGACCATGAACCTACTTCAACGTGTTGCCAACAGCGACAAAGACCCCCAGCGCACTATCGCCGCCTTACGGCTGCTTATCGCCCACTTTGAGCGAGATCTGAAGCGGCCCGCGCCCAGCGCCGGCCAGAAAGCCCCTGAGCGCCAGGCCCAACCAAAGGAGACCAACTTTTAATGGACACCCTGACCATGCCCACCTTCCTGGTCCGCTCTGCAGAGGATTGGACCAAACTACCGGGCAACTTTGACGCCCTGCACACCGGCCAAATTTTCGCCAGCGACAACCCGCTGGGGCTGCCGGTCATCGGCAACGCTGGCACGATCCGCCCGCGCCGGCTGCACCCCTACAACATTCGCACCCGCTCGGAGAAGAATTTAGGCCGCGCTGCCGTCCATTTCTTCCTCGACGACTACCAATTTGAAGTGGCCTGGACCCGGCCAAGCCGCGCCCTGTCCTACGTCCAGCGTTTCAGCGCCGCCCTCACCCCCGATTTTTCCATCTGGGACCACTGGCCGCTGGCCGCCCAGCAGTGGAACACCTACCGCAACCGCTGGATAGGCGCTTACTGGATGAGCCAGGGCCTTACCGTCATCCCCTCTGTTTCCTGGGCCGGCCCGGAAAGTTTCAAGTTTGCCTTTGCCGGCATCAAGTGGGGGTCAACCGTCGCCATTAGCACCGTGGGGATGAGAAGCAGCCAATCAAAAGGCCACTTTATACGCGGCTTTTTAGAGCTGATTGAGCGTATCGGACCCACGCTCATTTTGTGCTACGGGCGCATGCCCTTCGAGTCCGTCATTGAGGTCATCGAGTTTCCAACCTATTGGGAGGAGCGCAAGGGCCATGCTTGATTGGTTGCGCCGGCGTCCGCTGCTGGCCATCACCGCCCTGGCTGCCCTGCTCCGGCTGCCCACGCTGGGCCTGGAGTCTCTCTGGTATGACGAAGCCTTCACCGCCTGGCTCGCCAATTTGCCGATTGGCAATTTATGGGCCGCCACCCTGGGCGACGTTCACCCGCCCACCTGGTACCTGATTGAGTGGGCCGTGTCCCACAGTATTGGTACAGGTGAATTTAGCTTGCGCCTCGTCTCTGCTCTGGCCGGCGTTGCCCTGGTCCCCGCCGTGTGGCGCTTATCCGGTCATTTTCACGCAACACGCAACACGCAACACACCGCCGCCCTGGTCACGGCCCTGGCTCCGTTCACCATCTACTACAGCCAGGAGGCCCGGCCCTACTCGCTCTTGATGCTGGCCACCACGCTGGCCACGGTTGGCCTGTTGGAGCGTAAATGGTGGCTCCTGGTCCTGGCTGGCTCATTTTCTCTCTACCTTCACAATTTAGCGGTTTTGTACGTCGCTGCCCTGGTCTGGTTAGGCATATTTCGCTGGCGGCTAGAGTGGCGCATGTTAGGCTCATTCGGCCTAATCGGTATGATCTGGCTGCCCTGGCTCATCTGGGGCCTGCTGCACCAGGTCAGCGACGTGCAAAGCGGCTTTTGGGTGAGACCTCCCAACCCTGGCACGCCGGCGTACATCCTCAACGCCCTCTTGTTCAGCGAGTCCGCCGCGTTCCTGGCCATCAATGCCGGCATGCTCTCCGGCCTGCTCCTGCTGTTAGCCTGGCAGGACATCAAGCGCCAGGTGGAGCTAACCGGCCTGGTTGTGGTCTGCCTGGGCCTGGCCTGCATCCTCTCCGTGCTGATTACCCCGGTCCTGATTGTGCGGGTCATGGCTCCGCTCGCACCGGTCCTGTATAGCCTGGTTGCTCCAGTCCTGGCGCGATCGCGCCTCATTGCGGCCCTGGCCCTGGTCACTGTGGCCACCTGGTTGGGCGCTTACTGGCTCAGCGACCAGGTGGGCCGTTCATCGGCGCTTCAAGGTCTCGAAAGTTTCCAATTGGAACCCGGCGACGGCATTTATCACGGCAACCTGTCCAGCTACATCACCATGCGCTATTACCTGCCCGACGTGCCCCAAGTGGTTTGGAAACAGGCCGGCGATTTGAGCCAATCCCTGACCGAACCCACCAAAGCGGCAATGGGCATGGAGCAAACCACCTTTGAGGCCGTCAAATGCCAGCGCCCGCGCTGGTGGATCATCACCGCCTCAAACCCGACGACCTCACCCGCCGAGCGTGCCTATCTCAACGACCTCTTGGCCCGCAATCACGGCGAACAGCACGCCGTCATCAAACAAACCGGCCTGGTAGACGCCCGCCTCTGGCTGGTGGATACCCGCGCCGCGTGCAATGTAGCGGAGGCCGCCCGATGAAAAAACGCCTTTTTCTCAGCCTGGTTCTTGGCCTGCTGCTCTGCCTGCTCCTGGTTCTACCCGCGCTGGCCGATGAGCCGATTATAGGTGAAATCCGCCTATGGCCTACCGATAACCCGCCTCCCGGCTGGCTCATTTGTGACGGCTCAACGCTGTATACAGATGAGTACCCATATTTATTTCAAACAATTTACTGGATTTATGGCGGCTACACCGGCGAGGAAAATCAATTCAAAATTCCCGACTTTCGAGGCCGCGTCCCGGTCGGCTGGGACGCCTCAAAATCGGAATTTGATGGCTACGGCGAGACCGGCGGCGAAATCTCCCACACCCTGACCATCAACGAGATGCCGTCACATAGTCACATCCAGAACGCCCATAACCACTCTCAGAACCCGCACAACCACACCGTTTACGGCACGCTAACATCAGCCGCTGGCACTGCCAGGCGAACCCTGGTTGGCGTGGCTGCCGGGAACGATAATTCTATCTCGGCCGATACGACCGCCACCAATAACCCAGCCACCGCAACCAATCAAAACACCGGCGGCGGCCAGCCCCACAACAACCTACAACCCTATCTGACCCTGAATTTCATCATCTACACCGGCGTCGGCGGCCCGACCCCGACCCCCACGATCACGCCGCAGCCAACCGCCACCCCGCAAACCATGACCGGCACCACTTACCTGCCTAACCTCAGCGTTTACACCGACACCCTGGACAGCGGCAAAACCCTGACCCAGCCCGTGCAGGTCAGCTTTGGGCAAATCATCATTGCCGGCCTGGTCCTGGCCACTGTTGCGGTTGTGGCCTTGCAGATGGCCTTTGGAGTGGTTTTTAGACGATGAGTACCGATGTTTACACCACCACCCTGGCCGGCCAAACCCTGACCGTGGCCACCAGCGCCGATTTTGGCGAGACCATCATGGCCGCGCTGCTGCTGTCGCTGCTGGTCGTGCTGGTTCTCAGCTTCATTGTCAAGGTGAGCTATGGACGTAACCGCTGAAACCATGTCACTCCTGACCACTGCCAGCGTTGTGTTGGCCGTGGTTTTTATTGCTCTGGTGGCCAGCGCCGCCGTAAACAACTTTATTGACGATATTACGGGTAAATAGATGTGGACTGACCTGCAACAAACCTTTTTCATCACCCTGGGGCCGTTCATCCAAAACATCCTCTTGCCTGTTTTCATCGCGGCCGGGGTTCTCCTGGCCCTGCTAATGCCCTTGTCCCGCTTCTGGAAACCAACGGAACGCATCAAGTTGGAACCAGGGTGGGACCGGGACAAGGACTAACCCGACGAAAGGAGGTACTGCCATGTCGTTTTCGATTGACGTAGACACCATCTTTAGCTACGCCAGCCAGATCGTCAACGCCTTGATGCCCATCATCGCGCTAACTGCCGGTCTCGCCTTTGGTTTCTACCTGGCCCGGAAAATCGCGTCCCTGTTCTCTGGCGGCTTCGGCAAATAAGCCGCCCCATCATCATCTTTTAGAAAGGAGTCCCTGAACCATGTCATTCTCGATTGACGTAGACACCATCTTCAGCTATGCCAGCCAGATCGTCAACGCCTTGATGCCCATCATCGCGCTGACCGCCGGCCTCGCCTTCGGCTTCTACCTGGCCCGGAAGATCGCGTCCCTGTTCTCTGGCGGCTTCAATTGATCCGCCCCGTCCGTTTTATCGCCTTGAGGAAGGCAGGAAAACAACAAGCCCCGGCTGAACCCACCTCAGCCGGGAGCGTTGAAATAGCACTATGAAAAGCATTTGTCTTGGCTCCAAATTTATAGCACGAGGGTTTACGTCTCGGTTTTTTCGCTTTTTAGTTCCGTTTTTGCTGGCTTATATAGCTCTGGCTGTGCCTGCCCTGGTTCTGGCTCAGGAGTGTGGAGAGGCTGAACCGCGCTACCTGGTTGATAATTTTGAGATTGTCGAGAATGTAGACCCCGGCCTGGTTTGGTCACAATCTGGCGATGACTGGAACCTAAATTGCGATCACTTCAACTGCAACAACCTCGATAGTTCTAACCTAAAAGCCACTCTAAAAGCGCCTTACTCCGGGGTGCTTCATACCGGAGATACCCTTTATATACTGATCCAGCGTCACACGTTCAACAATGGTACTCACCTTCGGGGCAGGCTCGAGCTAGCAAACGGGGAGATGATTACCGGGACTTGGACAGCGATAAACACCGACTGGATTACTGTTGGTGTTTCGAGCGAAAACGACAATGACCAACTGGTTGCAATTTACCTTGACGCCACAACGTTTGGGGCCGCCTTTGATGAAAGTTTCACCTTCCTGGTGGATCAATCCTATTTCATGGCCTCGTGTAACATCCAGCCCGGCGTTTATCTATCTTGCCCCCTGGTCCAAAACGCCGGCTTCAGCGCCGCCGATGGCTGGCTGCTCGACGGCACGGCGGTTATTACCGACGACACCCTGACCCTGGCTTCGGGTGACATCGCCGCCCAAAACCTGGCCACCCTGGAAAGCAACAAAACCTATAACGCCGTCATTTCCGCCACCGGCGTGACCGCGCCGGCTTCGCTCAGCGTCTTTTTAGGCACTCAAAACGAGGCCCTGGACATTCAAGAGCCTGGCTTATACACCGCCACCCTGGACACGCCCACGATGGGCGGCCCGATCATTTTCGGCCTGCAAAACGACGGCGACGGCACGCTGACCCTGGATTATGCCTGTGTTTCGCTGGACACCGGCGAAGACGGCCAGCAGCAAGGGGCATGCCTTGCCCCGGTCAACGGCACGTTTGATACCTCTGCCGGCTGGGACTGGTACCGGGATGCCCGCTGGAACGAGGCCGCCGAAAACGCCTTTTTACCCTTCAACGAGGGCGACGAATTTACCAAAAGCCTGCTCATGTCCACCTCGTTCTACACCATGCCGGTCATCACCGGCGAGCAGCACATTTTACTTTCCTTCGAGGCCGAAACCGCCAACGATCAAAGCGCCCTGCTTGCGACCACGGTAGACAACGGCCCAAGCAGCTCCGCCGGCTATTTTGAAGTCTACCCCGACATGTACACCTTCGAGCTGGACCTGTCCACGCTGGCCGGCGAGACCGGGGCCGCCGTCGCTTTTGCTAACGCCGGCGTTGATCCCGTGACCGAATTTTCGGCTGAAGACGACATCTTCCTGGATAACGTCTGCATCTTCCTGGCCGACCGAGGCCCGCGCCTGCCGGGTCCCACCAACAACCCCGATCCGGGAGCCATCGGCCCAATTGAGTTTAACTACAACTTTGGCTGCGCCGACGCTGCCGGCATTTTGGCGAGCTGGGGCATCAATATGAACCTCTATCACCAGATTTATGGCGGGACCGGCACATCAGGCGATAGCTGGTTTAGCTCCTGGTGGAACTGGCTCATGGCCGGCTTCTGGGTCATGTTAGAGGCGCTGCTTTGCTTCCTGCTCACCGCCCTGGCCTGGGTCATCCGGGTCATCGAGTACGGCATTAACAATTTTTTGAATGTGGCTTCCTGGATCGAGCGCCAGGGCCGCTATTTTCTCGTTTTCATCTCAGCCCTGTGGACCTGGGCGCTAGCCACTGTGGGCCACATTATGGCCTGGTGGTGGGCTTCCCTGGGGAATATCATGGCCTGGCTCTGGCAAAGCGGCCTCAACGTCCTGGCCTTCATCGGTTCGCTCTATAACTTCCTGGTTGGCCTGGTCAACGGCGTTTTAGCCTGGCTTTTGCCCTTCTTTCAGGCCGTTTTGCACTACATTTCCCCGCTGCGCCTTTTCGTTGATCTGGTGTTAGCCATCTGGGACTTGTTCTGGATGCTGCTATCCTGGATATGGGCCAATGTTTTTGTCACGGTCACGATCCCGATCACCTTCTACTATGCTTTCAATGACGGTGTGCAGACATCCGCTTTTGCCGGTCTGATGGGTTGCGCCGATACAAATTTCTGGTGCGGCCTGCTGGCCGGCACGCAGTTGGTCAATCAAACGATTGGCCACACCGTTCTTTATCCAATCGTCATTGTGGGCATCATCCTGGCCACAATAGCTATTTTCTGGCGGCATATATGGGCGCTTTTCTCTATCAACATTCGCTAAAAATCGCCCTGTTTCTCAGCCTCAGCCTCAGCCTTAGCCTGGCTTACCCGGCCCTGGCTCAAAGCGGCTGCTCCGGCGATCCCTGCGTTTTTACCACGCCCACACCCACACCCACCCGGACACCCAGCCCCACCCCGACACCCACGCCCGGCCCTGGCACGCCCACCACCACCCCGACACCCACGCCCATGCCTGGCACGGCTACGGCAACGATCAACGCGCCCATGCCCGATCCCAAGCCCTTTGAAGCGCCGCAGTATCCAAAGCCAACCTCACTGCCGCTGCTGACCCTGCCGCAGCCCAACCCCAACGGCTACGCGCCCACCCCGCTGGCCCTGCCTTCGCCGGTCTCTTACAGCATCACCCCCGCGCCGCTGCTGACCACCACCATGACCAGTAGCAGCACCATCACCAGCACCGAGCAGATCAGCGGCATGGTGGGCACGACCCAGGGCTGGATCAGTGACACCATTTCTTACACTAATTGGCTGTCCGGCGAAATCGAGGCCATCACCTACACCGACACTTTCACCATTGTGGCCGCCCCGGAGTGGTACGCGCCCAGCCTGCCGCGCCCAATGGCCAACGTGGGCTGGACCTTTGAGACCATGCAAAGCGGCATAGACGATGGCAAACGCTACAGCCTGACCGCCTGGGCCTCGTTCACCGGCTACATTGCTAGTCTGCCCGTGCAGCTCATCAAAGCCGTGTTTGACCTGTTCCGTTTCCTGGGAGCCTTCGGCCTGTTCGTCGCCTGGCTGTTGATCATGCTGCCCCTGGTCCTCTTCTTCAAAATCTTTGAATTTCTCAAGGGCCTGGTCATCCGCCTGTTTAACTTTATCCTGGATGTCATCGGCTTCATTCTCCAACTCATCAAGTTACTGCCCTTCGTGTGACCCTATGAAACTCTTTGCCTTGCTCTCAGCCTTAGCCTTAGCCTTAGCCTTGACCACGCCCGCCCTGGCTCAAGAACCAACGCCCATTCCCCTGCCCTACCACTTTGAGCCGGTTGACTTCGACGAAAACGCCGCGCCGGAGCTGCCCTTACCCTCTGTCACCACTCCCACATTTATCAATGCCCTGGGTAGCTACGCTTTGACCGTCTTTAGCTTGCTGGACAAGTACCAGGTGCTTGGAATTTTCGTGGTCATCATGCTGGGCCTGTCGGCCCTGTGGTGGTTGTACAGCTTTGTGACCGACCGGCCCGTAAACCCGGCCCTGAATGTTTCTGGCGGCCTGGGCCTGGCCGGCGATCTCAACGATGAATTTGTAGACGACGCCAACTGGCGGCGAGCGATCCGGGCCGGCCAATACGCCCTCAAACGCGGCAAGAAATTCAGGTTTTAATTATGGCCAAGATTGAATTTCTCGAACCCGGCCAGGAGCCAATGACGCTGAACCGCGACAAACGCGGCCAGCGGGGACACAAGCACACTATGGAAAAATCAGACCTCATCAAAATTGTTGTTATCGGCATCTTATTTCTGCTCTGCATCGGCTACGGCATCACCTGGGTGCTGGGCGGCGGCAGGCTGGGCAAAGCCAAAGCCGCCGAGCAGCCAACCGAACAGCCGGCAGTAGTCCGCACCCTCGAACCCCTGACCCCGACTCCTCTCCCCTCCCCCTCTCAGGGGGAAGGCCAGGGAGGGGGTCAGCCCCCCGCCCTGGAACCGGCCCAACTTCAAGCCACCGCCCAAATGCAGGCCGCCTTGAACCGGCCCGCCGGCGATCCGCAAGCCGCGCCCTACCTCGTTGGGGTCATCACCTATGAGCAGGGCTGCTCCATGAGCAATCTTGGCTTTACCACTGCCGGGCTGAACGGCACGCCGTATTACCTCTACCTGCAAACTCCGCTGGACCGCGATCCGTTCATGCAGATGGTCCAGCTCAAGGGTTATATTCAAAAATTCCCTAAAGAGTGTGACTACCCCATTTTGATGGTCACTGAAATCTTTTGGCTCAACGGCACGGCCACGCCCGCGCCGCTGCTGCCAGAGTATCAGCCCATCCTGACCGGCACGGCGACGGCCACCTGGGGCCAGGGATTGGCCGCCTACGGCCTGCCCACACCCGACAAAAACAAAGCGCCCGTGTATGACGCCCGCAACGATCCCAACAGCCCCTACTACACCGGCCTGGTCACGCCCACTATCACCCTGACCCCCGACCCCCAACCCCCAACCCCCACGCCCTACATTCCCCCGCCTCGGGTTGAGATACCCGCGCCGGCGGCATCGAGCGGCGGCGGCTCGATCAAATTACCGGAACCGACCAAAACACCCGTGCCGACCGCCACCCCCGCTAAAATCACGCTCAGCGGGCCTGTAGTGGCCGTGGGCGGCTGTTCTGTAAGCAACCTGGCTATCTGGGCTGGAGTCCCTTATTTTCTCATTTTTGAAGGCGCACAAATGCCCGCCGGCGATCCCACCCAGCACACCGCCCTGGTCATCGGCCTGGCGGATAAAGCCTGTGGCGGCATGGCCATCCGCGCCCAACAAATTCAATGGATTGCCGTGACGCCTACCCCCACACCTACCGCTACCACCATCCCGCCGACCGCCACCAGCACGCCAACAGAGACGCCCACCGCGACCGCGACCAGTACCCCCACTGAGACCCCCACCGCGACCGCGACCACCGTCATTTCACCCATCGCCACCCCAACCGAGGAATCCCCTCTCCCTCCGGGAGAGGGTTAGGGTGAGGGCTAAACCATGCTTTTTTTCAAGCCCTTCATCCCCGGCCTGAACATTTACACCCACCTGACCCCGCAAGAGCGCGAAGAACGGGAACGCGCCCGCGCTGAAGCCAAATATCAACGCGAGCTGCAAAAGCGGCTGAAGCAGGAAGCCACCCACCTGCAAAAGCGCATCCCGGTTTACCTGGCCAACATGGATATTTGCTACCGCAAAAAGAAGACTGAAAAAGACTTCCTGGAGTCTGATGTCTGGCCGGTCCGTCTCGACAAAATCCAGATCGGCGAAGACGCTTACTTCTTCCACATTGACACCAAGCGCCTGCCGCGTGGGGTGTATCTCAAACACTTGCGCGATGAGGCCACTTTGGAGACCTTGACCGCTGCCTGTGGCTCAAAAGTCGAGTTTCATGAAAGCCCGGCCGGTCACTGGTACTCAGTGGAGACCAAGCACGGGCGGGGAGCCATCCCGACTCAAGTCGGTTACGGCGAAATGATGAAGCAGATGGCCGAAGCTGCGGACCCGCTCAGCTTTCCCCTGGGCATGGGCGCCAATCAAAAAAGTTATTTCGGCGATATGGACGAAATGATTAATTTGCTCGTCGGCGGCACCAAAGGCGGTGGTAAATCCAACCTCATCAACGTCATGCTTTGCACGCTCATCAGCCGCAACGATCCGGCCAAACTCAGATTGTTTCTCACGGACCTCAAGGGAGGACTTGAGTTTATTGACTATGCCGGCCTGCCTCATCTTGGGGGAGATGTCAACTATGTTTCTGAGGCCGATGCCGAGGCCGCCAGCGAAAGCAAAGCCCCGCCCAAGATCAAAGCCGTTGATGACAACTACCGGCCCAAGCCCGGCGAGGAGCTGCGCCCGCCCCTGGGCCAGCAGATCGCCACCGAACCCTACCAGGTTGGGCCGATTTTGCGCTACGTTGAGGCCGAGATGGACCGCCGCGCCAAGCTCATGGCAGGTAAGGCTAAAAAAATATCTGCTTACAACAAGCGATTTAAATCAGAGCCTTTGTCTTACTGGATCGTGGTCATTGACGAGCTGGCCAGCCTGATGGAAAACAGAAAATACGCTCTCAAGTCCACCCTTTCGCTCAGCGAATTGGCCAGAAAAGGCCGCGCCGTCGGTATCTACGTTGTGCTGGCCACTCAAACGCCATCCAGCGCTATTGTGCCCCAGCAGATCGCCAACAACATGGACAGCCGGGCCGCGTTCCGCTGCGGCTCGGGCACCGCTTCAGGTATTTTGTTAGGAGATGGGAAATACGAGGCGGCCAAGCTGCCCAACATCCCCGGACGCTTTTTGTGGAAGTGGGGGGGTGAAATGATCGAGCTGCAAGCCCCGCTGATCGCCGATACGACCGTCAAGAAAGTTGTGGCCGACGCCAAAGCCGGCGCACAGACCGACTCCCGCAGCGCCGAGCGAGCGCAAAAGGCGGAGTTTCTATTCACCTTTGCTCTGGACAATCTCAAGGGCGAGTGCAACACCAAAACGCTGCACCAGTTCCTAAAACCTCAAGGTTTTGCCAGGGCTGAAGTAATGGCCATTTTAGAAAATTATGAAGTCAGAGGGACGCACCCTGGACTTGAGCCTGAGATAGAAATTAACGGCTTGCCATACTACCTGGCTCCGGCTGACATCCCCCGCAAAATCTCCCGCTGGCTGGTCCTGGCTGATGAGTACGTCGCCGGCAAACATCCTCACCCTGACTATGTGAGCGCGTTCCGCGTTCCGCGTTCCGAGGAATCCGCCAACTCGGTAGACCCTGAAAATTTAAAAACCTTGAAAGCTCAAGGCAGTGATGAGCCAGATGAGCTGCAAACCGATGAAGCTGTATCAGCAGAATTAGAAAATGAGTGGTTTGAAGAATTGTGGCAAACGCCTGATGAGCCGTTAGCGATTGAGGTCATCAGGGCCAACGAGCCGGAAGCGCCAAAGGCAAAACGAGCCAAACGGACAAACGGCAAACAACCCGAACCGGTCTACGCCGACGATTTACCCGACTGGCTGCGTGACTGATGAAGACCTTGACCCTGGCTCTGCTCCTGCTCTGGCTGGCTCTCACCGGCGGATACGCCGGCTGGCAAAGTCCGACCCTAACGCTGGTCAACCTGCTGGCCTGGTTGGGCTTGATGGTTTGGCTACTGCACCAGTGTTCAAATTTTGAATTTGATCGGATAGAGCAGGGACTATTGCTCCTGATCGCCGCCATGCTGGTTAGCGCCCTGGTCAATCAAACCTGGCAGCACAGTCTAATCAAAATCGGGGTCTGGCTGGGCTACCTGGGGCTGTACCGCCTGGCTCACCGCTGGCCAGATGAAACCATCCACCGCGCCGCTTTGTGGGCGCTGATCCCCTACGCCTTATTTTCATTTTTCCCCAATTGGGGAAATCAAAACGTCATTGCCTTCAACCTGCTGGGCCTGGCGCTGCTGACCGGCCTGCCGCTTTTGATTGCGCCGGCAGCCGTGATTGCCGGCGCTTGGCTGGCCAGCATCGGCGGTATCGTGGCCGGCCTGGTCGCTCTTGTTCGCCCCCGCTCACCCGCTCCTCTGCTCCTCTGCTCCCCCCTGATCCTGGCCGGCTGGTGGCTCAATCCCGCCGGCTACGCCTGGCGGCTCCACTTCTGGGCCGACGCCTGGCGGGGCTTCTGGTCCGCGCCGCTCGTCGGGTTGGGACCGGGCCAATATTTCACCTTGAATAACTGGCCTCACGCTCACAACCTGGTGGCCACCACTGCCGCCGAGCTGGGCTTGATCGGCCTGGCGGCGCTGGCCTGGCTGATCTGGGCCGTCGCCCGGCGCTGGCCACAATTACCCGTTTGGGCCACTGCCCTGGTTGCCGCCTACGGCGCATGGTCTTTAGTTGACGAACCGCTCCACATTTGGGGAGCCGGTTTTATATTTTTTATAGCTCTATCTCGTGAAAGGAATGACTTATGAAATTCACCTGGAAGTTTCAAAAACCAAATTGGAAGTCTCTCACCCTGGATGTGCTTTATGTCATAGACCTGTCTTTATGGTCTATTTTGATGGCGATAGCTGGAGCCTGGGCCGTGACCCAGCAGCCCGACACGCTGGCCACCATGCGCCTACACGGAGAGCAAATGCTTGTGACGTTGGCTATCGCCTCATTTGGCCTTCACCTGGCTCAAGATGGCTTGGCATGGTGGTGGAACCGAGGCGCTTCTAAGCCTGACTCCAGCGACAGGGTTAGATCATGACCGGCTCGACTCACGTCGCCATTGCCGCCGCCGCGACCGTTGCCTACAGCCTGGCTGTCGGCCACTCTCCCGACGCCGCCGGCTGGATCGCCGTCGTCGTCGGCAGCCTGGCTCCCGACATTGACAGCGGCGGCGGCACCATCGCCCGGCCCGGCTCGCTCCTGGCCCGGCTGCTCCCCCGCTGGCTGGCCTGGCTGCTCGATCAAATCGGCCTGTTTATTTCCGGCCTGGTCCGCTCGATCCTGGGCCATAGAAACGCCACTCACTGGCCCGTGTGGGCGCTGATCATGATGGCCCTGGGCCTCAACCTGGGCTGGCCCTGGCTCATGTGGTTTGCCTGGGGCTATCTCTGGCACATCCTGGGCGATTTTCTGACAAAATCTGGCGTGCCGTTGCTTGGCCCTTTATGGACTAAGGATTTTAGTTGTTCGCCGTTGCGAACAGGCACATGGGCCGAATTTACGTTAGTCGCTACGCCCTGCTGGGCTTTTATTTTGTGGCAGGGTTGGGAGATGATACCCGGCCCGGCCCGCTATTGGGTGGGCCGCTTCGCTTACAGTTTATTGGGATTGATTGGAGGTCAACATGGATAATCCCTTACCCATCATTTTTGGCATGTTCTGCCTGGCTCCGCTGGCCATCTTTTTTGTGGGGGTCTGGGTAGGCCGGGGCCTGCCCGGTATGCCCGTCCGGGTGCGCCTTGAGCGAGTAGAGGGCGCATCTCCCGCGGGAGGCCGGAGGCTGGCCGATGATTGGCAACCGTAACAGCGAAACGCTGTTGTACGTCGTCGGCCTGGCCTGCTGCTTTGGCATGGCCGCCGATCTGACCGCAAACGGTCAGCTTACATGGCGCTGGCCAATCCTGGCCGGCCTGTTTTTGCTTGGTTTTTGGTTTTCGTACAATGGAGGATTTTCTAAATGAACCAGTTAATTTCTGGCCTGGTCCTTTTGGTGGTGGGCTTCAGCATGGGCCAAATGAGCGCCCAGCTTGTCACCGTAAACCCCTGGACGTTATCGTTATTCGTGGCAGGGTTGGGCCTCGCCCTGGGCTACCTATCCCGCCGGCCCCAAAAGTCCTGAACAACGGGCACGGCTCTTTTTGATAGTGGGTGTGTTCGCCCTGGGAGGGCGCACCCGCCCGGCAGCACATGCCGGTCACTGAATTTCGCCAGTAGCATTGTCCACACTGGCTTTTTTGCTTTTCCATAGGGCCGATTATACCCCCTCTGGCCTGGTCCTGCCAGTGACGAAAGTCACCAAATCCATAAAATTGTGTCCCATTTTATCTTTTTAGGAGGACACATGTCACCAGAACTTGCGCACCACATCAGCACCTTTATTCAGGCCAAGCACGCGGCGGGCCGGCTGGAGTCCACGCTGGCTTATTACGAGGACGTGTTAGGCGAGTTTAAGCAGTTCGCCGAATGGCCGCCGACCCCGGCCCACGTCCGGGCCTACCTCTCTCACAAGCGTGAAAATTGCAGTGAGGCCACCTTGGACAGCGTTTTTCACGGCGTCCGCGCCTTCCTCAATTGGTGCGACCAGCAGGAGCTTTTACCCCAAAATCCGCTCGACCGCCTGGACCGGCCCAAAAAACCGCGCCGGCTGCCCAAAGCCGTGAGTGTGGAGACCATGCGCCGGCTGTTTAAGTCCATTAGGGACCATCTAAAAAGTGATGACCTGGCTACCAGGGATCATGCGCTTTTTCGCCTGGCTTACGACACCGGAGCCAGGGCCAGCGAGCTGGCCGGCCTGCTCCTGGTGGATCTCGAGCTGGAAGATAACAGTATTTTGATCCGGGGAGGCAAGGGCCGGCAAGATCGAAAAGTCTATTTTGGGCCAAAATGCGTCCGGACTCTGCAAGCCTGGCTGGAGCTGCACCCCGGCGGCCGCCGGCTCTTTCTCAACGTACTTGGCAACCCCCTGACCCGCAACGGCATCTATCAGGCTCTCCAAAAATGGTGCGACCGCGCCGCGATCCAGATGACCGTGCATCAAATTCGCCACAGTTACGCCACCCACTCGATCAGACGAGGCATAGAGTTAGACATTATTCAGCGGCAAATGGGCCATGCCGACATCACCACCACCGCCATCTATCTGGCCGTCGAAGACGCCGAGCGCCGGGCCGCCTATCGCCTCAAAGCGCCCGGCGACGTGGTTTGAGACAGTACAAGTTCGAGTCTTGTACTGCCCACCTGATCCATTTTGATCCAAAGAACCAAAGCCCCGCCACAATGGCAGGGCTTTTTCGTTGTAACATAGATACACAATTTCACAGATAAAGATCAAAATCCGTGTAATCTGTGAAATCGGTGGTTAAAAGTTTTCATCATCGCTGGCATGCCACAGGCTCATGCCAACCCCTCCTCCTCATCAACCACCATCGCCCGAAATTCTTCCAACGCGGTTTCCAGCTCCTCGACAATCTCGACTGCCAGCCGGTCGGGATCGAGCTGGGTAGCAGGATCAGCCAGGTTGTGGTCGCCCAGCCAGAAAATATCCAGATTAGCCTTGTCACGAGCCAAGAGTTCCTCATAACGGTAGCAGCGCCAGCGCCCCTGCGGGTTGGCCTCCGACCAGGTGGCGGTGCGTTCCTGGCGATTGGCCGGGTTGAAGCAGGCCACGAAATCGTCCAAATCGGCGCGGGTGAGCGGTTTTTGCTTGAGCGTAAAATTCTGGTTGGTGCGCAAATCATAAACCCACAACGCCTCCGTCCCGGGTCTTTCGCTGGCCGGCTTGGCGTTGAAAAAGAGCACGTTAGCCTTAACCCCTTGGGCGTAAAAAATACCCGGCGGCAAGCGCAGCAGCGTATGCATGTCGGTGTGGTGGAGCAGCTTGCGGCGGATGGTTTCACCCGCGCCGCCCTCAAACAGCACGTTATCAGGCACCACCATGGCCGCTCTGCCGCCCGGCTTGAGCAAGGTTTTGACATGCTGGACAAAGTTGAGCTGCTTATTGCTGGTCGCGGCCCAAAAATCGTCACGGACGATAGTCTGGGTTTCGCGGCGCGTTTCACCGGCAGCCGGGGTGAAGGTCACGCTGCCTTTTTTGCCAAAAGGCGGATTGGTCAGCACGATATCAAACTGCTCGCCAGGGGCAGCCAATAAGCTGTCGCCAATGCTGATCGGACTGGCAGCGCTGTTGGCGCTGATACCGTGCAGATAAAGGTTCATCACGCCCAGCCGGGCAGTGTTGTCTACAATTTCCCGGCCGTGCAGGGCCTCGTGGCGGAGGTGATGCAACTGTTCAGGGTCGAGCGGGCCATGCTGCTTGAGGATATAGTCGTAAGCGGCCAGTAAAAAGCCGCCGGTGCCGGCGGCCGGGTCGGCGATGCACTGGCCGGGAGCGGGCTGCATGACCTCTACAATGGCCTGGATCAGCGGCCGGGGGGTGAAATACTGGCCCGCGCCCGATTTGGTGTCCTGGGCATTCTTTTCCAGCAGCCCTTCGTAGATCGCCGCCTTGATGTCGAGGCCGAAGCCGGTCCAGGAGTCCTGGTCAATCAAGGCCAGCAGCCGTTCCAGCTTGGCCGGGTCGGTGATTTTGTTCCGGGCCTGGCGGAAAATAGTGGCGATTAGCCCTGTCCCCTGACCCAATTCGGCCAGAATGTGACCATAGTGGCCGGCCAGGGCCTCTCCTTTAAGGGGAATCAAGCTGGACCAACTCAACTCCGGCGGAATGGCCTCGATTTGTCCGCCCTCTTCGGCCATTTTGAGAAAGAGCAGGTAGGTCAACTGCTCCAAATAATCGCCATACGATACGCCGTCGTCGCGCAAAATGTGGCAGTAGTTCCAGACTCGCTGGACAAGGGTAGAGAGTTCAGACACGGAGATAACTCCTGGCAGTTATGCTTTTGTCACATCATACGTGTAGCGCCGGGCCAGGGCCACCCCGCCGAGAGCCAGCAAGCCGCCCCCGATTTGGAGCAAGGTCAGGGTTTCGCCCAGCAGGAGCCAGGCCATTAGCAGCGCCAGGGGTGGGGTCAGGTTGGAATAAAGCGAGGTGCGGGTACTGCCCAGACGGGACACGCCATAATTCCAGAAGAAATAGGCCAGGGCAATGCCAAAAATGCCTGAGAAGATGAGCGAACTCCAGGCTGTCAGCGAGATAGTTCCCCACTCCAGGTGAGCCAGCGGCGGGATGGATATGAGCACCAGTGGGATAACTCCGATGGCAGTGGTGAAGCTGGTCACGGTGATAGAGGGGTAAGTACGCAGCATGCGCCGGCTGATCAGGGTATAGAGCGACCAGCACAGCGTTGCGCCCAGGATCAACGCATCGCCGACCCATGTTGCCCCGCCAAAGTGAAGCTGAGTTTGGTGGCTGCCCCCCCAAATGATCAAGCCAATCCCGGCCAGAGAGAGAGCCACGCCCAGCCAGCCGCCCGGCGTAACCTTTTCGGTTCCGGTCAGGGTGCCAATCAGGGCAACCCAGGCCGGGACGGTCGCCAGAATCAAGGCAGCATTATCGGCGCTGGTGCGAGCAATGCCAAAAATGAAGCAGAGTTGGTACGAGGTATTGCCTAACAATCCCAAAATAATCAGGCGACCAAGATGGTGGCGCTGGAATTTAAGGGAATAGCCCAGGGTTGGAACCAGAGCGAGCATCAACCCGGCAGCCAGAGCCATGCGCAAACCGTTGAATGCCAGTGGCGGTAATTCGGCTAAAGCGAACTTGACCAGGGAAAAGTTGATGCTCCAAAAGAGGATGGTCAGCAGGAGCAGCCCATCGGCCCAGGTGAAATTCTTTTGAGGGGCAGCATCTACCAAATCAACCCGTCCCAAATTGGCGGTCGCCCGCGTCACCCAGGCCGGGCACAATGTAGCCAATCTCGTTGAGGCGTTCATCCACGGCGGCGATATGAATATCTACATCCGGGTGGGCGTCGTGCAAAGTTTTGATGCCTTCCGGCGCAGCGATAATGCCCATATATTTGATCCGCTGTGCTCCCCACTTTTTCAGAATATCAACCGTAGCCGAGGCTGACCCGCCGGTTGCCAGCATAGGGTCGAGCACAATGCAGACCTGCACGGTGGGCGAGACAGGCAGTTTGTTGTAGTATTGCACCGGCTTTAAGGTGCGTTCGTCTCGAAACAGGCCGATGTGCCAGACTTCGCTGCCGGGCATCATCTCCCATACACCCTCAACCATCCCCAGTCCCGCCCGCAAGACCGGCACCAGGCCAATCTGCTCCTGTAAAAAAGCCCCCGGCGCTTGGCCCATCGGCGTTTCTACGGTGGTCGGCGCGAGGGCCAAATCACGAGTGGCTTCGTAGGCCAGCAGGATCGCAATCTCGCGGATCAATTCGCGGAATTTTTTGGGTTTGGTTTCTCTATCGCGCAAGATGGTCAGTTTATGCTTTACCAGAGGATGAGAGGACTCATAGACATTTCTCATTTATACCTCGCTGTTAGGTGTTAATTCCCGGACGGGCCGGAGACCGGGATGGGGACAGTCTCGCCGCTGGCCGCGGCAATCCAGGGATTGAGCAGGTTTTGAGCGGCCGCCGCCGGGATAGCAAAAGCGATGCCCTCGGCTACGCCGCGATCCTCACTCTCGCGGATGATGAAGGTGTTGATCCCAATTACCTCACCCTTGTTATTCACCAGCGGGCCGCCGGAACTGCCCCGATTGATAGCGGCATCGGTTTGAATCAGGCCGTCAATGACATGCTGGTTGATCTCCAGCGCTCGATTTAAGCCGCTGATAATCCCAAAGCTGACCGAGCTGGGGAAGTCTCCTAAAGGGCTGCCAATAGCGTACACCCCCTGTCCTGGACGGACTGCCGCTGAGTCGCCCCAGATGATGGCCGGCAGATCGGTCACGCCGACTTTCAAAACAGCTAAATCCTGGGTTGGATCAGACGTAATCAATTGTGCTTCGACCATTTGGCCATTAGCCAGAACCACACTCAGTAGTCCAGCATTTTCGATGACGTGATGGTTGGTAGCAATAAAGCCCCGGCTGTCCACAATCACCCCGGAGCCGACAACGCGGGCGTCGGCGGGATTGGCCGAAAAAGTTTGCGGCTGCTGGTTGATGACCGTCACCACCGAGGGAATAATTTGGGCAATAAGATCCTCCGTTGAGGCTGTGGCGACCGGTTCAGGGGTGGGGCTAGGGGTTGAGGTGGCTACGGGCATCGGCGTTGGCGTAGGTAAGGGGGTCGGGGTGGGTGTGCTGCGCCAGAAGGCCACCTCCGAGTCGTTGGCCCACAGAATCAGCCCGCCGCCCATCATCCCCCCCAGAATGCCGCCCAGGACAAAAACTACCCCCAGCATAGATAGCAACAAGCAGCCGCTGGATGATCCACCCCAATGCAGCCCGCCCATCAGCGGTAGAAAACCTGACTTTGTCGGACTGGCCTGGCTCTTCGTTACTGTGGAGATTTGGCGGGTTCTATCAACGGCTGGCTGGGCTTGGGCGCTGGCATGGCGGGCGCGGGCAATATTGATGGGGTTGACGACATGGGCGTCGCTGTCATGGGGGTGAGGCGGTGGGGTGCTGCTGGGCGTAGAAGGTTCTGTCATTTAGGGTACAACCTCGATGCCGCTGCCGGCGATAACCTGTCCGACCACCCAGGCCGGTTGGTTCCGCTCGGCGCAGATACTTTGAAAATCGGCCAATCGCTCGGCCGGGATAGCCATCAGCAACCCCCCGGATGTCTGGGGATCCCACAGCAACCACTGGTGGTCGTCGGGGATGGCGGGGGCAAAAGTAACATCTTTCTCAAAAAACATTTTGTTATTCGACGCCCCCCCTGGAAAAATGAACTGGGCGGCGTAGTCCACAGCGCCGTCGAGCAGGGGCATCCGACTCCACTCAAGCAAAAGTTTGCTGTTTGACGCCTGGGCCATCTCCATCCCATGCCCCAGCAGGCCGAAGCCGGTAATGTCCGTCACTGCTTTAATCCCGCCCACGGCCTGTCCAGCTTGAGCTGCCGCCCGGTTAAGCCGCTTCATGGAGGCGACCATTCCTGCAACGTGGGCTGGGTCGGCCAGGCCGCGCTTGAGGGCCGTACTGATGGTGCCTGTGCCGAGCGGCTTGGTTAACACCAGCGCATCGCCCGGTTTAGCTCCCCCTTTGGTGAAGATGCGCTCCGGGTGGACCAGGCCGGTCACGGCCAGGCCATATTTCGGCTCATCGTCGGTAACGGTATGCCCGCCGGCGATGACCGCCCCGGCCTCGATCACCTTTTCGGCCCCGCCGCGCAGGATTTCGGTGATGAGGGCCGGTTCCATATTGGCCGGAAATGCGCCGACATTTAGGGCAAAGGTCACTTCCCCGCCCATAGCGTACACGTCGCTCATGGAGTTGGCTGCGGCAATCGCGCCGTAATCATAGGGATCATCCACCACCGGCGTGAAGAAATCTATGGTGTTGATGATGGCCTGCTGCTCGTTCAGCTTGTAGACCGCCGCATCGTCGGCCATGCCCAAGCCAACCAACAGATTGGCCGGGCTGTTGCCGTTAAATAGGTTGTGTAAAGGACGCAGCACCTGCGTCAAAGCCTCGGGGGCCATTTTGCTGGCTCAGCCCGCGCATTTGGCCAGGGCGGTCAATTTAATTTTCTCGCCGGTCAAGAGCATGCCTCATTTCAATAATCAAAACCATGGGTACAGGTGGTAAGTGGTCAATTACTTTGATGATACCTGGAAAAGATCACAAACCTATTTTACTCTATTCCGGTCGGAGCGCAAGCGTATTAAGGAATTAGGGTTGGCTTGTTCCATACCGACCTAAATCAAACCATATATTAATTCCGGTAGGTAGGGGCATGGCCCTGCACCTGCCCCTCGGGACGACCGCAAGGGGCGTCCCTACCATTCCGAATAATTTTTGGGTTTTATTTAGGTGAAGCGGATTTAAAAGGAGCTATTTTAATGAGAGCTGACTTTTATTTTGTGGATTTAAACAGGGTTGTTGGGTTAGATGATGGATCATGCTTGGAGAAGGAAGCCAAATCAATTAAGCACACCATAATGCCTGAGTGCAAGCGGCCATCGGGTAGAGACAGCACGGCCAGCCAGACGAACAGCGCGCCGACAGCCGCCCCACCGGCCCAGAGCTGAGTGACAGCAGTTTATGGACGATCAACCCTATCGCGCTACCCCAATTTGCCAGGGTCAAGGGAGCGGGCTGCTGAAAAAATCTCGGCCAAGACAATAGCCTCAAGATTGGACAAGACGGTACAGGAGCAGCTCACTCTTGAAGTTGTTTCAACTCGGCCAGGGCTGCCTTCATCTTTTGGGTTGCCTCGGCGTACTCACCTTGGTTCTGATGCTGGGTTGCTTCTATCCTCAGTTGTCCGGCAATTTGTGATTCCGGGCGCTGTTTCCATAGTCTATGGTATTCTGAGATTGCCTGGCACAGCTCCCATTTATCTGCATGGCCTAATAGAAAGGTAACACTATTCGCTAAACCCAGGTGAGAAAGGCACTCCGGGCAGATGACGTGGGCATAAAAATGATTATCCTGTTGAAGTTGGGCGACAATGGCCGGCAAATGGCCCAGGGCCAAAAAACAAAGGTTGCTTTGCCTGGGATTTTCAAGTTTCATCCCCCTAATTCGAAACTCATCCTCCAGGGTTAGGTTGGCCCGGCAATTGCCAATGATTTCAACAGGTTTGACGTAGATTATCCTCATAGTTTCTGCCTTTCAACCCTGCTGCTCAAGCATTAAATCGGGCGACTCTTTCTGCCAAAACGGGCCGGGGGTCCACCAGGTTTTTCTGGAAAGCCGTGATCTTTTCATCCAGGCCAAAAGCCAGGGCCATCAGTTGCGTACTGTAAAGAATGGGCAGCTTGAAATCAAGTTTGAGTTGGCTTTGCCGGGCATCCAGGTTGACGTGGCAGAGCGGACACATCGTCGTCACCACATCAGCGCCGCAAGCGCGGGCATTTTCTAAAATGCGTTTTGTCATTTCCAGGGCCAGGGGCGTTTGGGTCAACCCCAGACTGCCCCCACAGCAATCGGTTTTGTAAGACCAATCAACAGCCTCAGCCCCCAGCGCCCGCATTAAATTATCAAGCTTCACAGGATATTCCGGGTGTTCGGCTCCGGTAAGCTGAGCCGGTCGGGTGATGAGGCAGCCATAATAACTGGCTACATTTAAGCCCATTAGCGGCTTTTTAACATGGCTCTGGATAACAGCCAGACCCACCCTATCAACCAGAGTATCCAACAGGTGCCGCACGGTAACAGTGTGCTGATAATCATAGCCTACCTGCTCTTTAACTGTAGCGACCAGGCTGCCATTGTGAGCCAGGGTGTGGGTAGCTGCTTTCAGGCGGGCAAAACAGGCGCTACAGGGAGCGGTCACTTCATCTAGGCCCATCTGTTCAATAAGGGCCAGGTTGGTGATGGGCATGACCGTGGCCAGGGTGCGATCGGTGCTGTGAGCGGGACTGGAACCGCAGCAAATCCAGCCGGGCGGCTCAACCAATTCCAGGCCCACCGTTTCACAAACGGCCCGGATGGTGTGGTCATACTCGGCAGCGGAGCCATGCAAGGAGCAGCCGGGAAAGTAGGCAATTCTATTGTCGGCCGGTTGGACCGGTTCAACATTTTTGGGCGGACGGGCAAAAGCAGGCACCAGCCTGAGTTTGCGCCGCTTCATCATTTTCAGGCCCATATCCATATCTTTGGTCAACTGGCCGGTGGCCAGGTTGAGGCCGGCCATTAAGCCCACTTCATATAACCGTCCAAAAATACCAATATCTCCCAG
The DNA here is from genome assembly GCA_016860845.1 of Chloroflexota bacterium. The sequence goes on along the minus strand of BOKF01000040.1, from coordinate 27,625 downwards.
AAAGAGACGGCTAAATTTGGCTACCTCGGGAATGGCGGCGGGGATTTCTCTCCGTTGGGACTCAATGCGCAGGGCATCCATCACGCCGGCGATGTCCAGCCCCTGGGGACAGCGGGTTGTGCAGGTTTGACAAGAGGCGCAGAGCCAAATAGTATTTGATTCCAGCACAGACTCCTCATTAAGCTGCACCGAACGCATCACTTGGTTGGGGGTCAAATCAAAATGCTCGGCCAGGGGGCAGCCGCTGGTACATTTGACACACTGGTAGCAAAGAAAAACATTTTCCCCTGTCTCTCGCTGGATCGTTTGAGCCAGGGTCTCAGTTGGAGCTAGTCGTTTGGCCATATTCATCCTCCGTTTGGCTGTCCCGACCCGTTAGGGGAGTCAGAAAAATTCGGCCGGGGCAAAAGACCGGCCCCCTCGACAATGGGTGCGACCGCTGCTTCCCATTCGATGGCCATAATATGAATTCCGGCTACACCTTCTATTTCACGCAATTCCTGAATTTGTTCGATGCAGAGTTTGATACCCTCGCCTCGCCAAGCTTTGGTCTGGGCGGCCTTAACTTCACCGATACGTTGATTAAGTTCAGCCAATTCAGCCTCAACTTCGGTACGGTGACCGTTACCGGTTGGGGCTTCCAATGCCTTTAATTGAGCAGCCAATGCTTTGGCCCGGTTGTTAAGCTCCTTGAGCGGCTCGATATCGCCAATAGCGGCTTCCATGCGGTCAATGTACCTGTCCTCCAGCCGCATGCCGGGCACGTTATCGCGCATGTGCTTGGCCATGCCGGTGCTCTTGAGCGGTCCCACCCCGGCCAGAATAGCGATCTGTTGGTGCAAGCCCATGTCTACCACTCGCTTCATAAACTCCTTGAAGCGCGGTATGTCGTAGATGAGTTGGGTTTGAATGAAGTCGGCCCCGGCGGCAACTTTTTTGGCCAGGCGATAGGGCCGCCACTCAAAGGGGTCGCCAAAGGGGTTAGCTGCCGCCCCGATTAAGAAACGCGGCCCGCCGCCCTTAATCTCTTCACCACACTGAAATTTATTTTCGTCACGCAAATCTTTGACTATCCGCACCAGTTGTAGCGAGTCAACATCGTGGACATTTTTAGCGCCAGGATGGTTGCCAAACGATTGGTGGTCGCCGGAGAGGCACAGCAGATTTTTGATGCCCAACGCGGCTGCGCCCAACAAATCGCTTTGTATCGCCAGGCGATTGCGATCGCGGCAGGTCATCTGGATCACCGGCTCTAACCCCTCCTGAACCAGAATGGCTCCGGCAGCAATGCTGCTCATGCGGACAATGGCCGTCTGGTTGTCGGTGAGGTTGACGGCGTCCACGTAGCCCTTCAGCAGTTTGGCCTTTGAGCGAATGACCTCGGCGTCGTGACTTTTGGGCGGTCCTAACTCTCCGGTTACGACAAACTGACCGGAGCGAATCACCCGTTCCAGGTTGCTGCCCACTTTGTGACCATTCAATGTTAGCGGTGCTGTTATCATGGTGTGCTCCTTCTGCTGCTACTGATGCGGAGTAAGGGGTAAACGTAAATCTTCCCGCACAATTTTGCGCGGCCCACCATCGCGGCTGGTGCGCCAGTCCTTGGGCGGTTGCAGTTCCAGCAAGCGATCAATCTGCCCCAGAGCGGTCATTCGCTCCCAGATGAGCTGCCAGGCGCAGGGTACCTCCGCGTTAATCTCGCAGACGCCATTTTGCGAGCCACCGCAGGGGCCGTTGAGCAACTGCTTAGCGCAGCGAGCAATCGGACAAATGCCACCGGTCTTATCCAGAATGCAGTTGCCGCAGGCCGCGCAGCGTTCTTCCCAAACTCCCTGCTCAGTAGGTAAGCCCATAAACTTGGTGTTAAGGCCGGGGACAACCCGCTTTTGGGGGAACTGCTCGGCCAGCGTCTGCACCCCGATCCCACACCCTAGCGACAGGATGAGATCGTAGTTAGCCAGCTTTTCCGCAAGTGGCGCGTTGTATTCCCACTCGCACTGGCGCTGCACGGTAAATTCATCAACCACTTTGCCGTTGCCATCGAGCTTGGTCGCCATCCGCAGGCTGGAGGCCAAAATATCCACCTCTTTGGTGCCGCCGGCAAAGCAAACCGTAACACACGTGCCACAGCCAACTACCAGCACCCGCTCGGCGTCGGCGATCATTGATTTAATTTCCGCCAGGGGTTTTTGTTCTGCTACTATCATAACTTAGCCTCCATAATCTGTCCTTAATGGATTTGGGCCGATTTTGACAATTTCTGCTGTCATCTCCGTAGCGGCCTGGGCAAATTGAGGCCCCATCGCCGCCGAGACGTTGACCATTCGGATGCGCCGACCTTCCAGACCGATTTCTTCCAATAGCTTGCGGGCGTACTCCACGCGCCGCCGGGCGTTTAGATTACCTTCCAGGTAATGGCAGTCGCCTTCCAGTCAACCGGCCACAATGATGCCGTCGGCCCCGTCCTCAAAGGCGCGCAGAACATACAGCACGTCGAGCTTGCCGGTGCATGGCAGCTCAAAAACTTTCAGGGCAGCCGGGTAGGTCAGACGCATTCCGCCCGCCATATCGGCCGCCGCATACGCGCAATGGCGGCAGCAAAAGGCCACAATTTGAGGGTCACCCCCATTCTTTGAAGTTGTCATGCTAGAACTTTCTCCTCTAAAACTTCATCGTGCTCAAATAGCGCATCCAGCTTGGCCAACGTCTGGGCATCTGTGTAGTGCATCAATTGAATGGCTTTGGCCGGACACTCGGCCACGCAAATACCGCAGCCCTGGCAAATGGTCGGTTCAATCTGAGCCGCGCCAATAATATTGCCGACCCCGGTCAGGTTAGCGACCATCTTGGGCACATGGTAAGGACAAATCCGCACGCAGGTTAAACAACCCACACAGCGAGTTTGATTGGCCACGGCAACCCGGCCGCTAGAGGTTATAGCCTGTTGGGAAAGGATGGTCGCCGCTCGAGCGGCTGCGGCCTGGGCCTGGATGATGCTTTCATCTAGAAATTTGGGATAGTGGGCCAGACCGCACATAAATATTCCATCCGAAGCAAAATCAACCGGCCGCAGCTTGACGTGCGCTTCCAGGAAAAAGTCGTCCATATCCACCGCTATCTTCAACTTGGTGGCCAACTCCCGTGCGCCCGGCGAGGGCACCATCGGTGTGCTCAATACCAACAAATCAGGTTTCAGCGTCAGGGTTTTGCCCAGCACCGGCTCCCAGACACGCACCGTTAATTCGCTATTCGTTCCCCCTGCGGTGCTGTTGCTGATCACTTCCGGTTTCCGGTCAAAGTCATAGCGCACGAAGAGCACACCCGCCTGGCGTGCTTGCGTATACAGCCGCTCTTTGGAGCCGTAAGTCCGGATATCCCGATAGATGACCGTAACCTGGGCGTCGGGATTTAATTCTTTTAGCTTGAGCGCGTTTTTTAGGGCCGTCGTGCAGCAGATACGCCCACAGAAACGTTCAGCCGGGCCAACACATTGGATCATCACCACATTTTCGATTTTGGATTTACGATTTACGATTTTGGATTTTTCGTCTGCTTGTGCAGGCCCCTGCTCCCCTGCTCCCACCTGCCCCCGGTAGTTCACGGGGGTGCTCCCCTGCTCCTCGGCCAGCAACTGCTCGAATTCCAATTGGGTCAGGATGTACGGATGGCTGCCGTAGCCATATTCATGGCCCTTGTACTCCACCCCGCCGGTAGCTACGACGATGACGCCGTGCTTGACCGTGAAGGGGCCATTTTTGTGGCGCAACGTCGAACTAAAATTACCCTTGAAACCGTCCATCGCTTCGAACTCGGTTTCCAGGTGCAGGGTAATCAACGGCTCGGCTTTGACCTGCTTTATCAGGTTGGACAGGTCGGCTTGCGGCTCCGCCGACCCGCCAGTTTCTCCGGCAAAATAGTGGACATAGCGCAGGTTGCCGCCCAGTTCGGCGGTACGTTCTACCAAATGGACAGGGAACCCCTGTTCTGCCAGGGACAGGGCCGCACTCATCCCAGCCGCCCCACCGCCAATGACCAGGGCACTCTGTTCAACAACCAACTCAGTTGTGTGTAAAGGTTGTAATGCCGATGCTCGCGCCACGGCCATACGCACCAAATCTTTGGCCTTGCGGGTCGCTATCTCCCGGTCAGCGGAATGGACCCAGGAACACTGGTTCCGAATATTAGCCATTTCAAACAGGTAAGGGTTAAGCCCCGCCTCGCGGATACTGCTCTGGAACAGGGGTTCGTGGGTTAGAGGCGTGCAAGAAGCCACGACCACCCGGTTAGCGCCTAATTCTTTCACCTTCGCCGTGATGTGGGCGATGCTGTCCTGCGAACAGGTATACAAATTGTCCTCGGCGTGGACGACGTTGGGTAAGGACCGAGCGTAGCCGGCCACCTCCGGCACGTTAACAAAGCCGCCGATATTTGTCCCGCAGTGGCAAACAAAAACAGCGGTTTTGACTTCCTCCGGCGACACATCCCGTTCCGGCGGGTATTCGATGGTGCGGGTGAGCGTGTGGCGGGCCTTGGCCAGCAGCCCCCCAACTCTGGCCGCCGCCCCACTGGCCTCGACCACCGACTCAGGAATGTCCTTTGGCTCGCGGAAGGGGCCGATGGCATAGATGCCGGGCTGGCTGGTTTGCAGCGGGTCAAACTGCACCGTGTGGCAGAAACCGTAACTGTCCAACTCAATCCCCAGCCGATGCCCCAGCGCCTTCACGCTCTCTGAAATCTCCATACCGACCGAGAGGACAACCAGGTCGAATTCCTCTTGAAGAAGAGACGAAGGGCGAGTCCGCGAATCTGCAAGGAGTGAGTCACGTTGTATCGCTGCCTCACCTGCTGTTGGCTCATCATCCACCGTATATCTCAAAATCAGCTTCCTGGTGACCGGATCCTCCTTGACTGTCGAGATGCGGCAGCGGGTATACTTAATACCGTACTTATCGCGCGCCCGGCGGTAATATTCCTCGTAGCCCTTGCTAAAAGCGCGCATATCCATCATAAAGACGTGGATGTCGGTTTCGGGCTCGTGCTCTTTAGCCATAATGGCCTCTTTGGCCGCGTACATGCAGCAGACCGCTGAGCAATAGTCGTGCGATTGGTCACGGGAGCCGACGCATTGCAGAAAGGCAATTTTTCTGGCTGTTCTACCATCAGAAGGCCGCTTGACGTGGCCCATTGTCGGGCCAGAGGCGCTGAGTAATCGTTCAAATTGCAGGCTGGTGACAACGTTGGGGTACCGGCCAAAGCCATACTCCTCCGATAGCTCGGCCCGATAAACCTGGTAGCCCGGCGCCAGAATAATTGCTCCGACATTAATCTCTTCAATTTGCTCAACCATATCGTGCAGCACCGCCCCAACCCCGCAAACGTACTGGCAGCTCAGACACTCAGAGCAAATACCGCAGGCCAGGCAGCGAGCTGCTTCGGCTTGGGCCAGCTCGTCGGTATAGCCCTGCGCCACCTCGGCAAAGTTGCGGACTCGCGTCTCAAGCGGTAATTCCGGTACCGGCACGCGCGGGGTGAGCCGAATTTCGCCTCGCTGTTGGCGCGCTTCGAGTTCGGCCTGGGTCAGCTTGACCACCGGCAATTCGGGCTTTGATCTGGGTTCCAGGGCGTCACCCCGTAGATAGCGGTGAATCGACCCGGCGGACTGGTGACCGCTGGCTACCGCCTCGATGACAAAGGCCGTTCCGCTGACGCTGTCACCCGCAGCAAAAACACCGGGTCGAGTGGCGGCAAAGGTATTGGGGTTGATGGCAATCGTCCGCCGCGAGGTTAAGCCTACTCCGGCGTCCGCGGGGATGAAGGCCAGACCGGCGCGCTGCCCCACCGAAAAAATGACCGTTTCGCACTCAAGCACATGTTCGCTGCCCGGTTCGGTTTCCAGTTCCAGCCGCCCCTGGCTGTCAAATGAGAAAGAGCGCACCTTGACACATTCCACCCCGGCCACGCCGCCGCGACCGTTGTCGCTAATACAGGTAAAGGAGCGGCTTGGATAAAGCTTGATTCCCTCGTCAATGGCCTCCTGGATTTCCCATTCGTGGGCCGGCATGGTCTCGCGCCCTTCAAGGCAGGCCAGGGCCACCTCTTTTGCCCCCAGGCGGACGGCGGTGCGCGCCACATCAATAGCCACGTTGCCTCCTCCAAGAACCAGCACCCGTTTTTGGGGCAGATCGGGAAACGGCGAATCGCCGTTTTGGGAGTGGTGCAGGCGAACCTCTCGCAAAAAATGGGTATTGATGAGTACGCCATCAAGATTGTTGCCCGGAATCGGCAGCCGGATGCCCTCATGAGCGCCCACAGCGATGAGCACGGCCTTAAATCCCTCATCAAAGAGGTGGTCCAGATGTTCGACGGTCGTGTTGAGGCGTAGCTCGACGCCCAGGTCAATAATATCTTGCACCTCACGATCCACAATCGCACTGGGCAGGCGATACTCCGGCACCCCCACCCGCAGCATACCCCCGGCCACCGGCAGCGCCTCAAAGACGGTTACCGGGTAGCCCAGTTTGCACAAATCCTGGGCAGCGGTCAGCCCGCAAGGTCCTGCGCCAATCACTGCCACCCGTTCCTCGTATTGGCGCGGAACGGGCTGTGGCGGGACGCGAGGCTTGGCGTAAACTTTATCGGTCACAAACCGTTTAAGGGCGTGAATATTGACCGGCTCATCCACCTTGCCCCGGTTACAGGCATCCTCGCAGCGATGGTTACAGATGCGGCCGCAGATACCGGGGAAGGGGTTGTCCTCTTTGATGACCCGCAGCGCGTCATCGTAGCGCCCCTCGCGAATGAGGGCGATGTAGCCCTGCGCCCGTTGGTGGGCCGGGCAGGCATCGCGGCAGGGAGCGATGCCGCGCTTTTCAATAGCGTAAGCGTTGGGAATAGCCTGAGGGTAGAGTTTGTGAGCGGCTCGTTGCTGCTCCAGACCCACGTTGAACCTGGATGGAATGACAACCGGGCAAACCTGGGCGCAATCGCCGCAGGCGGTACATTTATTAATGTCAATATAGCGCGGCTGGCGACGTACCGTAACCATAAAGTCGCCCGCCTGCCCGCTGATGCGCTCAACCTCAGTCTGGGTCAGAATATTGATATTGGGGTGACGGCCAACATCTACCAGTTTGGGGCTAATGGTGCACATGGCACAATCGTTAGTGGGGAAGGTTTTATCAAGCTGGGCCATATGTCCGCCAATGGCCGATTTTGTCTCAACCAGGTGTACTTTAAAGCCGGACTCAGCCAGATCCAGCGCGGCTTGCATGCCGGCGATGCCGCCGCCAACAACCATGACGGCGCCAACGACGTTTCCGTTTTCTTTTCCGCGCCCGTTGCTAGCCATACTTACCTCTTCTTCCAAAGGGTCTGGCTCCTGGCTATCTTTGCATCTGCTCCCATAAAATTCATGACTTTGCCTTCTTGCCTTGGACAGCGTTCATTCCGAAGTATAGTTGCTTTTTAGCGGATTTGGGCCTAACGCCCGTATCCTCTCGGTCATGGCGGTAGCGGCCTGGGCAAAGGTGTTGCCCATTCCCCCTGATACAAAGTGCATCTCAAGCCGCTCGCTCTCCAGGCCGATTTCTTCCAGCAGCCGTTTTGTCCGCTCTACCCGGGCCAGACCCCGTTCGTTGCCGCGAACGTGATGGCAATTGCCCAACGCACAGGCGGTGATGAACACCCCGTCGGCGCCCTGTTCAAAGGCTTCAAGAATGTAGCGCACATCGGTTTTGCCGGTGCAGGGCATTTTAACCAGCTTGATATTGGGCGGATATTGAATCCGCAGCGCCCCTGCCGTATCCACACTCATATACCCGCAGTAGATGCAGGTAAAAGCGGTGATTTCGGGTTCAAAATTGTTGTGATGTCTATTGTTGCTCATAATATCCTCATACGTGATACGTAATGCGTGATGCGTAAGGTGTGGTCAGAATTCTCTCATTCTCCCCTTATACCGCTACCTGCCACGCACCCAACCCCTGGGCAAAAATCTGCTCGTCGTGGTAATTCATCAATTGGATGGCCTCGGCGGGACACTCGGCGGTGCAGGTGCCGCATCCCTGGCACTGCGCCGGATCGATATAAGCCGCGCCCATCAGGTTGCCAACACCGGTGTGATCTGACTGAATTTGGGGAATACTAAAGGGGCAGGTCCGCACGCAGGTCAGGCAGCCGACACATTTTTCCTGGTCTACAACCGCTATGGCCCCACCAATATAGAGCGGCGTTTTGGAGAGAATGGAGATGGCTCGCCCGGCGGCAGCCTGACCATTGGCGATGGCGTCTTCCAGAAATTTGGGGTAGTGGGCCATACCGCACAAGAAGATGCCTTCGCGCATAAAATCCATGGGCCGCATTTTGAGATGAGCTTCCATAAAGAAGCCGTCACTGGAAAGGGGCACGCCTAGCAGTGCAGACAGGCGGTCAATGCCCTCGGCAGGCACAATAGCCATATTCAGCACCAGCAGGTCAGGGCTGAGATTCAATTCTTTTTTCAAAACCGGCTCATAAACGGTAATCTGGAGCTGGCCGTCACTCTGCCTTACCGACACCTGCGGTTTGGTCGCCTCGTCATACCGCACAAAAATCACCCCCCGCCGGCGGGCTTCGGTGTAGTATTGCTCCCGGAAACCATAGGTGATGATGTCCTTGTAAAGCACCGTCACCCTACAGTCGGGATTAAGCAGCTTGATGCGAATCGCATTTTTCATAGTGTTGGTACAGCAAATGCGGCTGCAATAGTCGGGGCCTGCCGGATCGCGCACACACTGGATCATAACCACTTCTTTCAGGCCCGTAATTTCCTCGAGACGATGAACCAAGCGCTCTTCCAGGTCAACCGCCGTCATCACCCGTTTATCTTGACCAAGCAGATAAGCATCGCCGCGCCATTCCTGGCCGCCGGTGGCAACGATGATCACACTATGGTGGATATCGGTTTCCGTTGGCCCTACGGCAGACAGGTAGTGCGGTGGCCGGGTTTGAACAACCGAGCGAAAATTACCGACCGACCCTTCGTGGGCAATAACTTCACTGCGAGTCAAGACGGCAATCCGGTCATGGCCCCGCACCCGATTGACCAGATTACGCAGGAGTCGCTGCGGATTATCGCCCTCAGCTACGTAGTAAATGTGGCGCAGGTTGCCCCCCAGTTCAGCCGCGCGTTCTACCAGAGTCACTTCAAAACCGCTATCGGCAATGGTCAGGGCCGCAGTCATCCCGGCCACACCGCCCCCAATGATCAGCGCCCGCCGGGCTGGGGTGAGCGTTTCTTTGTAAATTGAAGTCAGCGTGCGGGCACGACTAACGGCCATTCGGATTTGCTCTTTGGCTTTGCGGGTGGCCGCCTCAGGATAATTATGGTGCACCCAGGCACAATGCTCACGAATATTGACCATCTCCAGCAGATAGGGGTTGAGACCGGCCTCTCGCACGGTACGTTGGAACAGCGACTCGTGAGTTCGGTGGCTGCAACCGGCCACAATCACCCGGTTTAGCTGGTGGGTCTTGATAAACTCTTTGATTTGGGCGCGTTCACCTTCAAAACAGCTATAGTTCAATCCGGTGGCGTGAACAACGCCCGGCAAATCCTTTGCAAAAGCGATGATCTGGCCTGTATCTAGAATACCATCAATGCTGGGTGAGCAGCGGCAAACATAGACACCCACCCGTGGTTCCTGTCCATCGCCGCCGTTACATTCAGGGCCAAAACCATTAGCCGAGAGGAAGGAAAATTCTCGACTCGACTCGACCCGGCCGGCGCGAACAGTGCTGTTCATCAAGCGGATGACCTCACCGGCGGCGCCGGTGGCATCAAGAAAAGTCTCAGCGATTTCCTTGGGCGATTGGAACGTACCACAAACATAAACGCCCGGTTGAGAGGTTTCCAGCGGGCTGAACTTATCGGTCTGGCAAAAGCCATAGGGATTTAATTCAATCCCCAGCATTTCAGCCAGAGCTTTAGCCCTGGCAGGCGGCTGCGTCCCCACCGAAAGCACAATCATATCAAATTCCTCTTGAACCAACTCGCCCTCAGAGTTCAGATAGTGCACTTTCAAGTTTTTAGTCTGGGGGTCTTCTTTGAGGCCGGAGATACGGCAGCGAACGTACCTGACCCCGTGTTGCTCTTGCACCCGGTGATAATAAGCGTAAAATTCCTTGTTAAAAGCGCGTTCATCCACTGAAAAAATGGTACACTCGACGTTGGGCAAGCACTGCATGGCCAGCATTGCTTCTTTTGCGGCATACATGCAGCAAATAGAGGAACAGTAGGGATATTTCTGATCCCTGGAGCCAACACACTGCACCCAGGCAATGCGCCGGGGCAATTGTTTATCCGATGGACGGGCTACAATCCCTTCTGTCGGGCCGGAGCGGCTGGCCAAGCGTTCATACTGCATGCTGTGTAACACGTTGGCGTAGCGTCCCCAACCGTACTCCTCATACTCATTCAGATTAGTCAGGCTATAACCCACGGCCAGGATGATTGCCCTGACGTGGATCATATCTTCCCGGGTTTTTTCGTTTAAATTGACCGCACCCGTGGGGCAAATATCAACACACAGCTTACAATCCTGGCAGTAAGGGCCTTTATCAACTACATAAGCATCGGGGATGGCGCGCGGCGCTACTTTGTAAATAGCTTTGCGACGCGACAGTCCCATTTGGAAATCGCTAGGCAGAGAAACTGGACAGGCTGCCGTACACAGGCCGCAGTTGATACAGCGATAAAGATCCACATAACGCGGATTCTGACGGAGGTGAACGGTAAAGTCTCCGGCCTGCCCCTCAACCGCGATGACTTCGGTGTTGGTCAGTATCTTAATATTGGGGTGCAGGTTGTGATCCAAAAAGCCGGGTGAGATAGCTGGCCGGGTACAACCGTAGCCGTGATCTGATGTTCCCCGGCACAGCACACAATCGTGCGTAGGAAACATAAAACCTAATTGCGCCACCCGCCCGCCCAGGGAGGGCAGCGATTCAATTAAAATGACCCGTAGGCCGGCCTCTGCCAGATCAATAGAGGCCCGCATTCCGGCCACACCTCCGCCAACAACCAGCACCGCGCCGTCAGGCAAAGCGTCCCCATTTCTACGGATTGGCATACTAACTGTTTGAGGCTCGATCATAATATACTCCGCTATCTGTTCTGGCTTCCAACACTTTTGCCCTGTCGGGGTAAAATTTTGGCAAAACCGTTACGCTGTCACACCTCGCGTAGGTTCAGAATCTCTACGTCTGCCAGTTTTTCCACCGCAGTAATCACCCGCTCTTTAGAAACCTCTTCTACTCTCAAAACAATCCCTATTTGTTTTGGAGACCCAGAAATCGGGTCCAGTTCACCCTCCCAGGTACCAAAAGCAGCCAAATTGCCGCCGATGCTGGCGATGGCGGTGGATAGTCGCGCTATTTCCCCGACCCGGTTTGGGACCAATACCGAGAGGCGCAGGCCATGCCGGCGCGCGCCCAGCATCTCCATAGTGATGGCCAGGAGATCAATATCGGTAATAATGCCGACTAACCTTTTGTTTCGCATAACCGGCAAGCATGTCATTTTATGGTCAACCATAATGCGAGCCGCCTCCTCCACCAACTCGTCCTCCACCACCGTGATGACATCGCGCAACATCACGTTACGGGCCTTGACCTTTGACAGGATATACTGGGTCTCAAAGGCACTGAGGTGTGCCGCCGACCAGGGCATTGCTTGTAGGATTGTTTCACGATTCAGCAGACCTACAAGGTAAAAATCGTCCTCTACAACGGGCAGGTGCCGGATATTATGTTGTCTCATTTTCTCCTGGGCTTCAATAATGGGGGTCTCAGGCCTGACTGTTAGAGGGTTAGGGGTCATCTGATCTTTTACAAACACTTAGCTCTCTCCTGAAAGTAAAATTTGAAGGCGGGGAAAGGCCTGGGGGCGTCCCCTCATTTCCCCGATTGCCAACCTCAGCGGTGAGCGTTAGCTCATAACGGCTCCTTAGATTTTTAAGTTCTTGTTATGTTCTGTTCCCAAAAAGTTATAGGTGTTCATAGCTGGATGGCAGCTTGTTTTGTTGTGGCCGTTATTCGAGCTGGGGAAGGTTGCTGTGCCTGTAACAGCGGTTCTGAAGTTTAACCCTTTCACCAAGCGCGGCACCACCACTTCCTCCTCACCAGGGGCCAAAATATGCAGTCCGTGGATGTCAGGCTTGCGCTTGATTTGAGTGAGAAGATCCAGAGCAATTTCAATGCCCTCCTCTCTGGGATTAACAGCGTTCTCCATACGAGCCATAATGGCAGGGGGGACATATACGCCAGGGACCTCATTGGCCATAAAGTGGGCGTGCCGGGGACTCTTAAGGTAGGCTACGGTGGCCATCAGATAAACTTTTCCCAGCAAGCTGCGTTTGTCGAGCGCTTCGAGCCATTCGTCAAAACGGGCTAAATCGAAGACGGGCAGTGTTTGCAAAAATTGGGCTCCAGCGTTGATCTTCTTTTCAGTGACAATAGCTTCATAGCGGGGCAATGCGGCAAAGGGTGATGCAATTGCACCCAAAAAGTAACGAGGGCGGTCCTGGATAGTTTCACCATCTACATTAATTCCCTCGTCTCGCAGGCGTCGCAGCATCCAAATAGCTTGCACAGCATCAAGGTCATTAAACTGGGGCCGGGGACGCGGCCCGGGGCCTAGTCGCCCGATGTCGTCGGAGAGGCACAGTATATTATACACACCCACAGCAGCCGCCCCCACTGCTTCAGCCTCGATATCATAACGACTTCTATGCCTGGTTTGAAGCTGTAGAACCGGTTCCAGGTTGTTTTCAAGGCTGTAAAGCGCGCAAGCCAGGCCACTCATACGGGGCACACCCATAGGATTATCGGTGAAGTTGGCTGTGGTTACACAACCTTTGAGGCAGTTGGCAACTTGGGCAATACGTTCACCGGTAGGCTCCATTGGCGGGTCAACTTCGGCCGAAATGGCAAACTGACCTTTACGCAACATTTCTTCAAGTTTTGACACCGGCTCGATATAGGCTGGCGGATGATACTGACTGTCACCCTGCCACCAGTTGGGTTGCCGCAACTTGTAACGAAATGCTTCCAAGTCAGCGTTGAACTTTGCCCGGCTTGTTATCAGGTCCCGCAAATGCGGTCCTCGACCTCGTTTGCGCCAAAGCTGATAATCGCTCAGGAGAGACTCGCACCCCAAGCGGTCACTACTTAGTGGGGCGTTGACTTCCAACAGATTTTCCAACCTGCCTCGTTGTTCAGCCTGTTGGCAAATATGGAACCAAACACAACTACACGTGGGATCAACAAAACAGCGACCAGGAGTAGAGCCTCGACAGGGGCCGTTGCGCAGACTTCGAGGACAGGTCATTGGACAGATGAAGGCTGTTTCTGGCAAAATGCAGTTGCCACACATCCGACAACCGAAGAGAAAGCCTTTGATGGTGCGCATCAAGGCCGTGAATACCCGCATCGGCCATAGCTCACGCTGGACAGGATAAAAAGGAGGATGATAGCGCTGAGATAAATGTACACGCATAGCAATCCACCTAAGTTGCCTAAAGGCTTTGTGACCGTAAATCGGCTTTAAATTGTTCAGGCACCGCGTTCAGGTACTGTTCGACGTACGTGTTGGTTTAGTTCATGTAGCAAACAAACGAGGACAAGAGGTGAAGCGTAGGTAGTATTTAAACCTGCGGATAAACATAAAAGGTGCGCTGCTGTAAGGTCAAGGGAATTTGTAAGGCGCTCAAATAGCGCAAATAAACGACCACTGACCCTTGTATAATCATACCTTCTCCCTCAATTTCTTGAAGTGGCAAATGTCATTTCTTTCTATGACATGTGTCACCCAAGTCCGGCGAGATCAACCTGGCGCAACGGAGTATGCTCTTTTTAGACGAGCCGCCAGAGTTCGGGACACGAATGCTGGGAATGCTCCGCCAGCCACTGGAAGATAAAATTGTCGCCATCAGCCGCTCGGCCGGCTCACTGACGTACCCAGCCAATTTTACTTTGATTGCGAATATGAAACCCTGTCCCTGCGGTTATTCTGGGGATTCCGTGAAGGAATGTACCTGCTCTATCGCGATGGTCAAAGCCTACCAAAAGAAAATAGTAATTACGCAGTAATTCATGGCCGGTTGGTAAAGCGTATATGAGCTCACCGTCCGGTTTCCACCCACAGATGCTCGCCATCCGTACTGAACTCAACCGTGCCCTGCTCGTCGGTGCGGAACACGGTCAGGCCGTGCTCGGCGTAACGCTCCAGCACCTCCGGCGAGGGATGCCCGAAATCATTATCCTTGCCCACCGAGATGACCACCACCTGTGGATTGACCGCGTCCAGAAAGGTCTCGCTGGAGGAGGTTTTGCTGCCGTGGTGGGCGCTTTTCAACACAGTAGCGGCCAGCGAGGCCTGCTGCCATACCAGGCTATGCTCGACGGGTTCTTCGATGTCTCCGGGTAGTAAAAAGCTGATCCGGCCCATTTGCAGCCGCATGACGACCGAATGATTGTTGGGGTCATCTTCACGGACAGCGGCCGGACCGGGATTCAACAGGGTGGCGGTGATGCCGCGGCCCAGGGTGAGTTCCATCCCGGCCTGGCCGATGGTCGGCGTAAGCCCGGTTTCGGCCAGTTGGGTTTCCCACTCCCGGTACAGGGCGCTGTCGGTGCCGACATCGGGGATGAGGATTTGCTCCACCCGGTAGCGGTCTAACAGGGGCGGCAGGCCGGCCAGGTGGTCGGCATCAGGGTGGGTATTGACGACCATATCCAGCGAGTGATCCCAAAACGGCATCTGTTGGCCCAGCCGCCAGGCCAGATCGGTGGCAGTAGGCCCGCCGTCAATGAGGATCTGGCGGCCATCGGGAGTGGTGATGAGAATGGCATCGCCCTGGCCGACATCCAGAAAGGCCACGTGCAGGCGGCCATCGGGCAGGGAGAGCACGGCCAGCCAGACAAGCAGCGCGCCGACTGCCACCCCGCCGACCCACAGCTGTGTTGCCGCCGAACCGATTTCGGGGAGATGAAAACGGGGCTGCGCTTCTTTTTCCGCTCGCGGACGGTTAGCCGACCAGATACCCGCAGCGAGGGCGGTGTACATCAAGATCAGCAGCCACAGCGGAAACGTGCCCAGGTCAAGCGAGGCGTAGGGCAGGCGGCCGGTCAACTCGACCATCCAGACCGACCAGGCCAGGGGCAGCCAGACCAGCCAGCCGAGCGCGACTCCCAGCGGCAGCCAGAGCATTCCGGCCAGGGTCGCCAGGCCGCCGCCAATCATAATCGGCGGCTGGACCGGTAAGATCAATAGATTGGTCAGCAGGGAGACTATAGAAAGGCGGCCAAAATGGTAGACGATGAGCGGCCCGGTGATAATCTGCGCAGCCAGGGTGACGATGATGAGTTCACTGAACAGGGCCATCGCCAGGCCGACCTGCTCGGTATTGAGCAGGCGTTGCAGCAGGCCAAAGATGCCGCGCTCCAGAGGCGGCACCAGCAGGATCAGGCCCAGAGTAGCCACAAAGCTGAGTTGGAAACCGACATCCCAGAGGATGAGCGGATTGAGCAGGGTCAGCACAAAGCCGGAGAAGATGAGCGAGTTAAGGGCCAGACCCGGCCGTCCCACCCAGATGGCCAGCACCCAAACCAGGCCCATCACCGCCGCCCGGCTGACCGCCGCATCTGCGCCGACCAGGAAGGTGTAGACGATAATACCGGTCATCGCCAGCGGCGGAGCGTACCGTTTACCAAGAATTTTTTGTCCCAGGAGTAAAAAAATCCCGGCAATCAGTGAGATATTACTGCCGGAAATGACAATAATATGGGAGGTGCCGGTCAAGTTGAACGCCTCGTACAAGCCCTTGGGGATGCCGGTTTCGATGCCCAGGAGAATACCGTTGAGCAGAGAGGCGTAAGGTTCGGCCAGGATGCGATTGATGGTTTGGGCAGCGCGGGCTTTGAAGGCCAGCATAGCGGCCCAGAATGGGTTGCCCTGGTTGCTCTCGATCAGTTCAAGGTGAGGCCGGCGCACCAACGAATGGATGCCAAAGCGGGCCAGGTAATCCTTGTAGGAGAAGTCCTCTAAGACCGGGGGTGTTTCCAACTTGCCACTGACTGTCAGCCGGTCGCCGTAAAAATACTCCGGGTAGCGCGGCGCGCGGACAAGGAGCAGGCCGGTCACAGGCTGGGTACTCCCTTTAAGTTGAAGCGACTCAGTTTTAAGCCGGAGATTAATGTAGGCATCGCGCACATCTGGTTCGTCAACGACGACGCCGGTGATTTTGACCGGGGCGGGCGAGTCGTTATAAAAAGCCAGGTCGCCTTCGCTAAAAATGGGTTGGAAGAAGAGGAGGCGAAAGGCGCCCGCCAGGAAGCCCACCGCGATGACGGCTCCCGTGCGGGTGCGTGGATTCTGCCCGTAGAGCCATAGCGCGCCCAGCGCGGGTAGGGCTGCCAAAACAAGAATGAACCAGGGCAAATTCAGCCAGCGCGCCAGCGCAATGCCGGCCAGCCAGGCGAGACCAAAACGGATAAGTGGAGTCATGGGGGTATCCTGTGTAGTTCAAATGGAAATTGTTGGGGGGTTGGAGATCGGAAGTCTGGTGCATTTTTTGATCTTTGAGCGACTATTTAACTTTTTGCGTTGTTGGGCTGACCGATCATTGGGATTAAAAGATTTAGCGAATTTCAAAGATGCCGGTGGCGACAACCGAGTCGTTGACGTAAAGCTCTAACTTGTAGAGGCCCTCACCGGGCGGGTTGAGAAAACTATAAAACTGGGCTTTACTGCCCCAGCGCCACTTCTGCTCGTCGCGCCACAGTTCAACCCCGTTCTGATACCACACCGCAGCGAAATCCACACCATTAACCATACCGCTATAGGGATAAACGGCATAGACCGACTCTGTCCCCTGGGGAAAAAAGTCAGTTGGATTGATGGCATCAATATTTGGCGTAATATCAGCCGCAAACTGGATTGGTCCCATTCTGGTGCCGGGCGGGGCCGGGGTGCGCGGAGCGGTCGTGGGCACCTGGGCGGCGATAGCCGCCGAAGTTGGAGTAACGGTAGGCGGCAGCGGAGTAAGGGTATCCGTAGGTACGACTGTTGGCGGGACAGGCGTGGCTGTGGGTGGAATTGCGGTTGGCGCTGGTGGCTGCGTTGGCGATACCAGGGCTACGGTAGCGGGAGCCGCAGCCGCTTCGACAGCCGGCGCCGGTGTTGATACAGGCAGCGGCGTTGGCGGTGGAAGCGGGGTGTTAGTGGCCACAACCTGAACCTGCTGAACCTGGGTGGGAGTTGGGGCTGTAACCGGCGGCTCAACAGCAGGAGGCGGCGTTTCCGTGACAAACGTGATCAACGGAGGATTGGCCGGCTGGGCTGGCCCCGCATCGGCCACCGCAGCCGGCTCGCTCGTGGGGAACAGCCGCAGGGTAGCCAGCCAGCCGCCCAGGAAGAGGGCAGTCAGAGCGCTTAACAAAAAAGTGGCCAGGCGCGCTCGCTGCGACCGGATGGTCTCTTCTTCGCGCACAATGGGGAAGATGGCGCTGCGGGCCTCACGGGCTGAACGCAAAGCAATCAGAGCGGCAATAACCGTAGCGCCGATACTGAGACCGGCCAAAATAAGCAAAATGGCTGGCAAAGAGACCACTTATATTACTCCACAAATTCGATCTGTTCAGGCCGGTCCACGATAATTTCTGGCGCATTCTGATACATTTGGACTTGCCCGGTCACCCGTACCGTTTTGTCGCGGTAGTACGTTTCCGGCGGGGCTGGAAACAACGACCAGGCGTCGGCAAAAATAGCCACTTTGAAGGTAGAGCGAAAATCTTTGTCAAAGTTCAACAGGACTACCTTGCCCGAATTGTAAGCATCTACCACTTTACCTTCCACCGTCACCGTTTGGCCTTCATAAGCGGCGGCATCGGCCCAGGGGATGATCGGTGAACCGGCTGCCGTCACCGGTGCTGCCTGTGCCGGTTCAGCCGGAGTTGCCGCCACTGCCGCTGTTGGTTCTACCGTGGGCGCGACCTCGGCGGTAGGCGTCTCCACTACCGGCATCGTCGGGGTGACTGTCGGCGGCTGCAGCGCCTGGGCCGATTGGCAATCACAATTACTGATAACCGGTTGGCCCAGGGTCAGCGCTACTTCAATTTGCCAGGGGTCCTTGATGATAATTTCTGGAGTGCCCTGGTATTCTTCAACGACGCCTTCGATCCTGACCCATTTGCCGTAGAAAAGAATTTCCGGCGGGGCTGGAAATTTGGGCCAATCGTCGGGAAAAATTACGGCGGTAAACACGTCGTTGGTGTCCGCTGAGAAGTTGAGAAAAACGGCGCTGCCGGAATTATGGGTCCGCACGACAGTGCCCTCAACTGTAATTTTTTGCCCCATAAAAGCGGCGGCATCTTCCGCCGGAATCACATCGTCGCGTGGACCTTTAGGCCAGACCAACTCCTCCCTTTCGTCAGAAGGGAGCGCACTCTGAGTTGGAAAAGGTGTGTAGGTCGGGTATGGCGTGTAAGTTGGATAGACGGTGTAAGTCGGATAGGGAGTGGGTGGCGGTTCAGATGCACAGGCTACGGCGAATAAAGAAAAGCAAATTAATAGACTAATCCGTTGAATGAGTTGCATAGGAGTTTCCTTTCTGAAACTAAGTGTGAAAAGTAGGAATGACAGGTAGTGAGCGTTTACGTTGATTGTTTTGGAAAATCCTTTTATTCAAGCCTCACTGCGGCTAAGTAGTATACTTCCGTTAAAATTTTGAGTCAATCGCACACCAAAAAAATTAACAATTCCAAAGGCAGCTTATCTGGCTCAGGGAGTGGCTTGTGTAGCTTGGGCGGTAGCGGTAGCGTCTATGGCTGCTTGAGCCGTAGCGGTGGCATCTATTCCGACCTGAGCCGTAGCGGTAGCGTCTATTCCGGCCTGAGCGGTAGCGGTAGCGTCTATGGCTGCTTGAGCCGTAGCGGTGGCATCTATTCCGACCTGAGCCGTGGCCGTGGCATCTATTCCGGCCTGGGCCGTAGCGGTGGCGTCTATGGCTGCCTGGGCGGTGGCGGTGGCATCTATTCCGGCCTGAGCCGTGGCCGTGGCGTCTACTGTGGGCGTGCTGGTGGGTGTCTGAGTAGGTCTTGACGTTGCCGTACCCGTTGCCGTTGGGGGCACCGTGGTAGAGGTTGGCGTCGCTGTTGGCGGTAAGGAAGTAGAAGTCGGGGTGGGCGTTGCCGTTGGGGGCAGCGGTGTCGGCGTTGCGGTGGTCACGACCGTAGGGAAGGATTGGGTCGGCGTCGGTTCCAGGGTTGCTGTCGGCGGGCCGACGACCCGGCTGGCAGTGGGCGTAGGTGAGCTAACTTCTGTTGGAATTGTTGGAGTTGAGCCTGACACAGTGGGGGTTGGACTGGGCAGGGTAAGAATCAAACGGGTCGGGGTTGGTCCCGCTTCAGTGGCCGGGGCTGAGGTTAAGGTTGCCAAGCCCAAACAATAGCAGGGTATCGTTAGAAAAATGATTGCCAGCAGAACCAGATAAACGGTTCGCTTTTCTTTAGGTAAGTCGTCCAGCCACTGGACCTTCAACAATCGCTCCAAAATTGACCTGATTTCAAGGCGAAATCAAGCCTGCTAATCATGCCGCCATGATAAATTCATCAAGATGGGTTGTCAAAAGCACGGATTTAATCTGTGGTCAGTTGGCCCAGCGGTAAAATGAGGTGAAATTTGCTGCCGGGGCATTGGTCCGGATCATGACCTTCGCTCTCCACCCACAAAGAGCCGCCATGCGCCTCGGCGACGCCCCGCGCAATCGCCAGGCCCAGGCCCGCACCGCCGCCCATAAATTCGGTTTTGCTGGTGCTATGCCGCTCAAGATCACGGACCTCGTAGAAGTTCTCAAAAATGCGTTCTTGATCTTCAGGGGCAATGCCTACCCCGGTATCACCTACCGTAATTTTGACAAATTGCTGCTGCACCGGTTTCTCTGCCACAAAGGTCTGGACCCCACCCAGCATATCCACCGTGATTTCAATGGTACCCCCATCCGGGGTATATTTCACGGCGTTGCTGACCAGGTTCCGCAAAATTTGGGTGACGCGTTCCCCATCGGCCCACATCGTAGGGATTTGGCTGGCGTCTGCTACGATCATAGTTTGCTGGCGTTTAGCCACGACGTTCTTGAAATCTTTTTGGATCTTATCCAAAATAAAGGACAGGCCAATCGGGGCATAGCGGAGTTGCAGGGTGCCCGCCTCAATCCGGGTCACATCCAGCATGTCCTGAACAATCCCCCGCAGCCGGTCCACCCCGGTAACGACTCCTTCGATAACCTGCAAGGTCTTTTCATCGGCATGAACGATAACCGGGCTGTCCGAGGCGGTGAGCAGGCTGAGATAGCCGTGGATGGCCGCCAGCGGCGTGCGGAGTTCATGGGCGGCCAGATTGATAAAGCGCGATTTCATGGCATCGGTGTGGGATAAGGCTTCGTTGGCCTTGGTCAATTCCTGAACCTTTTTCTCCAGGCGATCCACCAGGCGCTCGTTGTACTCGCGCAGATAGGCGCTTTCCTGTTCAACCGTAATGCTCTCGCGCATCCCGCCCAGAAATTCGGCCACTTGGTTGGGCAAGGCGTCAATGTCTATCGGCTTGGCAATGTAGCCATCGCAGCCGGCCGCCAAGGCCCGCTCACGATCACCGGCCATCACTTTGGCGGTCAGGGCGATGATGGGAATGTTGCTCAACTCCGGCAGGCTTTTGATGCGGGTGGCCGCTTCATAGCCATCCATGCCGGGAATATTGATATCCATCAGAATTAAGTCGGGACTGGTTTCCTGAGCCGTTTTGATACCGCTTAAGCCGTCGGTGGCCTCGATCACTTGATAGCCGACGCCCTCAAGCACCTGGCGCACCAGCATGCGATTGGCAGTATTATCTTCAACATAGAGGATAGTTTTGCTCATTAATTGAACCGGGATCAGTGTGATCTTCTGGTTCCCAAACCCGGTTTGGGAACCAGAAGAATCAATATGAGCTAAGCACTTCGATGCAAAAGTGAAGCCGGCGGCTGCAGCGGAATGGTAAACGAAAACGTGCTGCCACGCCCGATCTGGCTCTCCACCCAAAGTTCGCCGCCATGCAGCGAGATCAGGCGATAACTGATCGGCATGCCCAGGCCGGTGCCTTCGGCCCGCCGGGCCACAGAACTATCAATCTGGCGGAAGGCTTCAAAAACTTTGTCCATATCTTCAGGGGCAATGCCAATGCCGGTATCTTTGACCGAGAAGCAGATAAATTCCTGCTCGTTTTTGCTTATTTTGCCGATCCGCATGGTAATGCTGCCGGCGTCGGTAAACTTGGCCGCATTGGAGAGAATATTGATCACCACCTGCCTGATCCGGCCCCGGTCTACAAACACTTTAGGCAAATGGGGTTCGATCTCGTCTCTTAACTCAATCGGCTTGCCTTCAATCAAGATAATGGTCGAGGCCATCACCCCGACGATGATCTCTTCGACCGACACCCAAGCCGGATCCAGTCGAATTTTGCCGGCTTCGATTTTGGACAGATCTAAAATATCGTTGACCAGGCTCAACAAGTGTTGGGCGCTGTCGTAAATAACCGAGATATCGGTCTGTTGGATCGAGTTGAGCGGGCCAATTTTTTGCTTGAGCAACAACTTGGCAAAACCAATGATCGAGTTTAAGGGTGTCCGCAACTCGTGGCTAACCGTAGCGATGAACTCGCTTTTGAGTTTATCGGCCTCGCGCAACTGCCGCCTGGCCTCGGCTAACTCGCGTTTGGTTTGGGCCAGTTCTTCTTCCAGGCTCGTAATGCGTTGCCTCGCAGCCGCCAAGTTGGTCTGGGGGGCTGGACGGGCTGAAACTGAGCCGTCATTGGAACGTGAGTTTGGCGTGGATTGGGTCATCATGGTTTGCCTTGTTTTTTAAAGAGCTTAAGCCATTCTTTAACTTCATCCGCCGAGAGGTTGACTTCAGCCTGGCTGCCCCGATCATCTTCCCCTGCGGCGGGCGATGCCTGGAGCAACTGCTGCACAAACTCCTGGGCTGTCAGCACGCGGACCCGCGCCTGCCGGGCGGCCTGCTGGACAGCCCGGTCTGACGTGACCACTCTTAATTCCTGCGGATTTTTAACCTGCCTGATGCGCTGGCTGATGATCTGATCGGCCGTCTGGCCGGGCGCGGCAAATTGAACGGTGATGCCCCTCGTTTTTTTTGTTTTGGCGGGGCGGTAGCCCGGCCCGGCGTCAAAAATAACGGTTACCTGATGGCCGGTGCGGGCGCGAAAGCCCTGCAGATGCTCCAATAATTTCGCCTCATCATCCGGGTCATCCAGCCGCAGATTCGGCATCTGCCCGATGAGGTTGTGCCCGTCAATAAGCCATTGCATGCTTGATTATAACATAGTTATTTAACAAAACAATGGGAAAAGTGGGGGGAGAACAGAAAGGAGCTTGTAGGAACTCGTGGGAACTGAGGGAGTAGCCAGCTCGTTCCCAAACTCAGTTTAGGAACGAGCTGGCCAGACTGGAGTGCAAACCTTGCGCTTGCGTGCCAAAAAACCAAAGCAAGCTTTGGACTCCATTTTCATCATCGGTGGTGTGCTCTGGCTCGTGAACACTCCTATGAGTTCCCTTGAGTTCCTTCAATTGCTTCGCGTTCCCACTCCTCTTTATACCCAAATCCCCGCGAATTATCTATGAAGCGCAGCCAGGTAGGGGAGATTTTATAAAAGGTGACTTTTTGGAACAGCCGGGCCAGGAGGAGATCGGTGGTAATAAAAGGGTACTTGGCCAGGTAGACTGCCTGGGCTGCCCGGGCCGCCTGACCGGCGAGAGCAGTACAAACACCTTCAAGCTGAACCCCGCGAATCGTTTGCCACTGCTGCCCGTCGGCGTAAACAGCGGCGGCCACCCGCTGGTCACGGGCTACATTCTGGCTGTGGCGGACCCGCCGCTCGGAGATGAAGATGAGCGACAGGTCGTCCATCTCGGCATAAAAGAGCGGCGCGGCCTGCGGACGGCCATCCTCGGCTAACGTAGCCAGGGTTAGGGTGGTGTGGGCCGCCAGGAATTGTTTGAGCCGGGTCCTTAATTCGTCGTCCATATACATTATCGGGATTAAGGTGACAGGCACTTATCGGGCTAAAAATTGGGCTTATTCGAACAAAAAGTGCCTGTCACCTGGTTTTTCCTTTACAACTCTGCCCACAGCCACTGATGATACTTGACCGGATCGCCGTCGTCGTGAGCCGTCTCCGTTGTCGTAAAGGGCCGGCGCGGCAGACCCGTCACCCTGGCTTCAACTTCATAGCGCGTGTAGCAGGTCGCCAGGCCGGGATAGGAAGGGGAGTCTAACAGTATCTGCTCCGGTTCCTCGGTCCAGGATAGGACTTGCACCCGGTTGGGGTTAACTTCCATTTCCTCTTGCAGGCAGCGAATGGCCGCTTCAACCGGACTCTCTCCCGGCTTGAGCTTTTCCGCCGGCGGCTGGCCGCGATAGCGGGATTGGTTTGCGCCAAATTCCTGTTCCCCTTCCACCAGGAGGCGCTGGCCAGCACGGATCATCACATTGACAACTCGCACCTGCCGCTGCGGCGGGTCATCTTGAAGCTGGGACTCGCCTTCGATCAATTCGGCCCACAGGTTTTCGACCGTCTTGGCTCCGTCTATACCCCAACGGGTGGTGTCAATGCCTTTTGACTCCAGCCAGGTTTTGAGTTCAATAGTGCTTGCAAATGTTAGCACAAAACATCTCCTGGAGGGTTGGAGGATTGGAAGGTTGGTAGAAAATCCAACCTTCCAACCTTCCAATCTTCCCTTTTTAAAGAGCTACGGCCAGCAGCGTCGCCACAAAAATCGTCACGGCAATATAACCGTTGACATTAAAAAAGGCAAAGCCGAGCTTGGACAGGTCTGCCGGCGAAATGAGCGAGTGCTCGTAAATAAGCAGTCCAGCCACGGCCAGGAGGCCCAGCCAGTACGGCCAGCCCAGGCCCATCAGGAAGCCCGTCGCCGCCAGGGCAACGACGGTCAGCAGGTGCATGGCCTGGGCCATGCGCAGCCCCGCGGCGACGCCAAAGCGGGCCGGATACGAGTGAATACCGTAAGCCCGGTCAAACTCAATATCCTGGCAGGCGTAAATGAGATCAAAGCCGGCAATCCAGACGGTCACGGCCAGCCACAAGGTCCAGGCCGGCGGGTCAATCGTGCCGGTCACGGCAATCCAGCCGCCGGCGGCGGCCAGGCCATCGGTGGCCCCTAAAATCCAGTGGCACAGCCAGGTAAAGCGCTTGGTGTAGCTGTAGCCGACCAAAAAAAGCATGGCCGGCAGGGCCAGGATGAAGCAGAGGGGGTTGAGTATCCAGGCCGCCAGCAGCAGCACGGCCAGCGATAACAGGGCGTAGAACAGCACCGTGTTGGCGCTGATGCGCCCTTTCGGAATGTCCCGCATGGCCGTGCGCGGGTTGTGGGCGTCCATCTGCCGGTCAATGTAACGATTGAAACTCATAGCCGCGGTCCGGGCAGCGGCCATCGCCACGGTAATCCAAAAGAACTGGCCCCAGGTCGGCCAGCCGTTCTCGGCCGGCGGCCAGCCCCGCGCGCCCATAAGCATGCCCAAATAGGCAAACGGCAGGGCGAAGATAGTGTGCTCGAACCTGACCATATTGAGAAAAACGCGGAGTGATTTCATCTGTTAACTTTCCCGCCACGGGGCGAGCCGCTTGTCCAGGGTGTCAATGACAAAATACAGGATTAGCCCCAACAGGCTCATGGCCAGCACGCCGGCGTACATTTGGGCATAGCGCAGCGCGCCCCAACTTTCAACCAGAATATAGTAGCCGAGGCCGGAAGTTGTGGCAAAACTTTCGGCAAAAAAGAGCACGGCAATGGCCGTGCCGACGCTGATGCGCAGGGCGGTCAGCACCGCCGGGATGGTCGCCGGAAAGTAGACAAAACGGAACAGCGCCCGCCGGCCCGCGCCGATGGAACGGACCGACATAATCAGCTCCGGGCGCAGTTCGGCGGCCTCATCACGGACGACGACCAGGATTTGGAAGAAGAGAATGATGCCGATGATAAAAATCTTGCTGGCATCACCCGCGCCAAAGAGGATCAAAATAATCGGCAGAAAGACGATTTTGGGAATGGGGTGGGCAATGTAGATGAGCGGGGAAAACAGCCGGTTGAGCAGCGGCGTCTGGCCCAGGCCCAGGCCGACCGGCACGGCCAGGGCCACGGATAGAACAACTGCGGCAATCACCCGCCAGGCCGAGACAAGAAAGTGCCGGCCCAACTCGCCCCCAATGGTTTGGAAGAAAACAACCAGCACCTGCGTCGGCGGGGGGAAGACCGAGCGATTGAGCAGCAGGGCCAGCAACTGCCAGATAATGATCGTGGCTATCAAGCCAAGCAGGGCGTCACGCCATTTCATGGGAAGTCCTTTGGGTGGAAAATTGTTCCTCTCAACTATATCCTCATAGAGGTGCGTGGTGCGTATTGCGTATTTCGTAAATTTTACGCACCACGCATCACGCATCACGCTCTACGTCCTACGCCTCACTCTCCCCCAGCATGTCCCGCAGCTTATTGCACTGTTCAAAGAACTCCGGTTGCTGGCGGTAGCCGGTCGCGCCGGCCTGCGGGTTAGCGACAATGACCGGCTGGTGGGTGGGCGGCTGGGTCAGGACCATGAGCTGCCGGCCCATAAAGACAGCCTCGTCAATGTTGTGGGTGACGAGGATAGTGGTCAGGTTGCGCTCTGCGCCGAGTTCCAGGGTCAGCCGCTGCAAATCCTCGCGGGTCAGGGCGTCGAGCGCGCCGAACGGCTCATCCATCAACAGCAAATCAGGATTGAGGACAAGCGTGCGGGCGATGGCCGTGCGCTGGCGCTGGCCGCCCGAAATCTGGTTGGGATACTGCCGGGCCACATGGCGAATGCCCAGGCGGTCCAGCCAGTAATCCACCCGCGCCTGCCGGTCGCCAAAGGATTCGTCCAGCGGGGTGTGCCTGCCGTCCGGCCCATAAAAGCGGCGAATATCCAGCCCCAGGGCGGTGTTGTCCCAGACCGTGGCCCAGGGTAAGAGACCGTAATCCTGCAATATCAGGCCGGTTTGGGGCCGGGGCCGGGTGATGGGCTGGTTATCTACCAGCAGTTGGCCGCTGCTGGGTTTACGCAGCCCGGCGATGAGGGTGAGCAGGGTGCTCTTGCCGCAGCCGCTCGGCCCGATGATGGCCCACGTTTCGCCCCGCTTGACCTGCCAGGAGAAATCCTGAAAGATGGTCGCTCCGCCGGGGTAAACAAAGGACATGGCGCTAAAATTGACAATGGTTTCGGCTGAGTTGGGCATGGTGTTTAATGGTGAACGTTGGAACGTTCAACGTGCAATATCATATACGAGAGTGAGCGTGGGGGCAAGTCTGTTAAAAAACAGGGTATTTTCGGATTTGGGAATTATCGCTGAAGGATGGTACAAACAGGCGCAGGCAGCGGGTGTTTGGTCTGGTTGTTTAGCCATAAAATGGGGCATTTTCCGGCTTCATGCTGGCCCGTGCTTCTGAGCCAAACGCCGCTGAGGCGCTGGTAGTGCTTGAAGAAATCGGCGGTGTGGCGAAAGCTGTGCCGCTGGAATAACTGCGGCTCCTTTTGTTCTGCCCGCTGCTTGAGCTGGTTCATTACCTGGCCCACCTCCAGCTCACACAGCGCCGGCTGATCCGCCACAATCACCAGGAGATTCATCATGCCGGGTAACATCTGGCTCAGCTTGCTGCTAACAATTTCGGCCAGCCGCCGGCCCTCCACCTGGGGGTCAAAGAGAGATGGCTCCTCACCTTCATTCTCCCGAACGGAGCGCCGCATGCGGGTAACCTCGACATTAAAGGTGAGCCGGGTTCTGAAGGTCACTGCAAAATCAGGCCCTCGCCCTGTGCCCTGGCCGTAAGGCTCATAGGCCAGGGTAAAGCGCTTTTCGCGGAGGAATAAATAGGCTGTTTCCAGTTCGGCCCGCAGGTCCTGGAACCCGTCGGCGCTGCGGCTCCCCCTGATTTTCTTACGGATCTTGTCACGGTGCGCGGCCACAAAGCCGGCGAAGCGAGGCAGTTCACTCATCCAGTCGGTGAGGTGCGGCGCTAAGACGTGGGGTTTATGATCAAAAAGATAGGCCAGGGTTTCCTGAATGACCATAAAGCCATTATATAAAATTATCCCCCCAATTGCCAGCGATTCACTTTTTCGAGTGCCTTCAATTTGGGGCAGGTTTAGAAACACGAATTTCACGAAAGTGAGAAATGCACGAAAATGGTTTCTTTTCAGCGCCTCTGATAATTTTTTCGTGCCTTTCTATCCAACTTCGCTCTTTCGTGGTTCAGGTTCTATACCCCAAAACCCCCAATTCCTAGGGTGTTTTTTTAAGCTTTCTAAGGTTAAAATCTGAACATTGTGCTTTATTAACCTTTTCTACGGGAGCGAAGGAGGCTCCCTTTTATGCCGATTTGTTTAGTACACGACAAAAGATTTAAGTATTGAATTTGGACCAGGGAGCAAAGCCAGTAAGATGTAGGATTTGAAATTGATCAAGGGAGGAACTGATCTGTGTTTCACATCCTACAACTCAAAA
>BOKF01000039.1 GCA_016860845.1 Chloroflexota bacterium | reverse complement strand
AGGAGGTCCCTCATGACTAAACAAAAACGAAATGTTGAAGAGTATTCGATTGACCCGGCAGCTCAGGCCATGTTGATCCGGGCAGACGAGTTGGGATTGGGCACGGCCTTTACCCGGGCCGATGCCTTACCACCCTGCAATATCGGTTCGGCCGGGCTGTGCTGTAAGCTGTGCGGGATGGGTCCCTGCCGGCTGACCAAAGATGGCCTGACCGGCGTCTGCGGCGCGACGATTGACACCATCCAGGCGCGCAACCTGGTGCGATCCATCGCCTCTGGGGCGGCGGCCCACTCCGACCATGGCCGGGATATGGCCTTTACCCTCAAAGCCGTGGTGGAAAACAAGGCCGAAGGTTACATGATCCGCGATGTGGCAAAATTACGGACCATTGCCGCCAAATACAATATTCCTACGGAAGGGCGTTCTCCCACTGAGATTGCCAACGACCTGGCCGACCTGTACCTGGCCCAATTTGGGCAGCAAAAGGGTCAGGTGGTTGTTACCAGCCGGGCGCCGCAAAAACGCCAACAGTTATGGCAAGAACACGGTGTGATCCCGCGCGGCGTTGACCGCGAGGTCGTCGAGGCTCTCCATCGCACCCACATCGGCGACGACCAGGAGGTAGCCCACTTGTTACACCATGCCATTCGCACCGCCCTGGCCGATGGCTGGGGGGGCAGCATGATCGCCACCGATATCGCCGACATCTTGTTTGGCACGCCCGCGCCAATTTTGGGGCAGGCCAATCTGGGGGTGTTGAAGGAGGATATGGTCAACGTGGTGGTGCATGGGCATGAGCCGACCCTCAGTGAGATGATCGTGGCCGCCTCGCAAGCCCCGGAAATTATCGAGTATGCCCAGGCGGCCGGGGCTAAAGGGGTGAACCTGGCCGGTATTTGCTGCACCGCCAACGAAATCCTGATGCGCCAGGGCGTCCCGGCGGCGGGCAATTTTTTGCAGCAGGAACTGGCCATCTTGACCGGCGCGGTCGAGGCCATGGTTGTGGATGTCCAGTGCATCATGCAGGCCCTGGTCAGCCTGGCCGAGAATTTCCATACCCAGGTCATTACCACGTCTCCGAAGGTCAAAATCAAGGGCGCCCTGCACATCGAGTTTGACGAACACCGGGCGCTGACCATTGCCAAAGATATTTTGCGCCACGCTATTGACAACTACAAGAATCGGGGCCAGATCCAGATCCCCAACGTGCGCGAAAGCCTGGTTCCCGGCTTTTCTCACGAGTACATCAACTACATGTTGGGCGGCACCTACCGGGCCTCCTTCCGCCCGCTAAATGACGCCATCATGGCCGGGCGGATTCGCGGGGTCGCCGCCATCGTTGGCTGCAATAATCCGCGCAGCCGCCACGATTACCTGCATACCCACGTAACCCAGGAGCTGCTCAAGCAAGACGTGCTGGTGGTCGAGACGGGCTGCGGCGCTATCGCCAGCGCCAAGCTGGGACTGCTGCTGGGCGAGGCCGGGCTGGACAAGGTCGGGCCGGGGTTGCGGGAAGTGTGCGAAACCGTCGGCATCCCGCCCGTGCTGCATATGGGGTCTTGCGTAGACAATACCCGCATTCTGACCGTGCTGACCCAGATGGTTGAAGATGGCGGCCTGGGCGACGATATTGACCAGATCCCGGCGGTCGGTCTGGCCCCGGAGTGGATGAGCGAGAAGGCTCTGGCCATTGGGGCTTACTGCGTCGCCTCCGGCGCCTACGTCATCTTTGGCGGCTCTTCGCCGGTGAGCGGTATGCCTGACCGGGTTTCTGACAGCGACCTGGTGCTGAACTATCTCAGCGAGGGTTGGGAGAAGTTATACGGGGGCAAGATGGAGTTTATCGCCGACCCGGACGAAATGATCCGCAAGACCCTGGAACACATTGACCAAAAGCGAGCCGCTCTGAATTTGCCAGCTTATGACCCGTCACGTTTTGGCCGCAGCGGCGACGCTCGCGTGCTTGAACTGGAAGCTCTGCCCCTCGCCGAACGGCAGGCGGCCTTATACGGCGTATCGGCCTAAAAGGAGGACACCCATGTCTCGATATATTGCTACACGCGCTATTCGGGGGGCTAATGCCCTGGTCACCGAGGCCGAAGTCATGGTCCAGAAAGCTCTGGCGGAGAAAGGGCCAGATGCGCCGGTGGCTTTCCCCAATACGGCTTACTATCTCCCCCTCATTTTTGGGATGACCGGGATCCAGGTAAAAACGCTGGGCCAACTGGAAGGTGTGCTCAAACAGTCCCGTTCGCTCCTGCACCCGCTTCCAGCGGCCAGCCATTGGACGCCTTACCTGGGCGAGACCCTTGACAGCGGCATGGCCACCCTGCTGGCCGCCGAAACGATTGAGGCAATTCGCTTCATTTATGACCTGCAGCCGGAGCCAATGCCCGGCTTTCACCTGGCGGGCGGCACCGCTTTCACCAGCCCCGACGATGGCCGGGGGGACGGTAACGGCCGGGCGGCCGGTCACCTGAACGGCCCGATTGACGATGTCCAGTTACGCTCATGGGGTATCCAACTGGTGGATGGGCGCATGCCCGGCTTTGCGGCGATTGTCGGCGCGGCCAAATCGAACGAAGTGGCGGTCAAAATTGTCCGAGAACTACAGCGCCGCAACATCTTGACCTTCCTTTCCGGCAACACCAACGGCCGCTCCATTATTCACCAGTTGCAGGAAGAAGGGGTGGAGATGGGCTACGATACCTATATCGTCCCCTTCGGCACCGATACTATCAGCGCCATCTACGCCCTGGGCTTTGCCACGCGTTCAGCCCTCACCTTTGGCGGCCTTAAAGGCGGCCAGGCCCGCGATATCCTGCTTTATAACAAGGACCGTGTCTTTGCCTTTGTGATAGCCCTGGGCGAGGTGGACGACCTGAAATATGCGGCGGCGGCGGGAGCTATCAACTTTGGGTTTCCGGTGATTGCCGATACGGTCATCCCCCAGATCTTACCGACGGGCATCACCACCTATGAGCATGTCATCTCTATGCCCTGGAACGAGATTTCGGGCCGGGACGATATGGAAAAGGCGGAGCGGCTGGTCCAAAAATGCATCGAAGTGCGCGGGGTGAAGGTCAAAATCGCCGACGTGCCGGTGCCTGTGCCGTATGGGTCGGCCTTTGAGGGGGAAGTGGTGCGCAAGGCTGATATGCGCATCGAATTTGGCGGCAAATACTCGCGGGCCTTTGAGTATCTGCGCATGGTGGATATGGACCAGGTGGAAGATGGGAAAATTGAGGTCGTCGGTCCTGATTTCGACCAGATCGAAGCCGGCGGGGCGTTGGATATGGGTATCCTGGTCGAGGTGGCCGGCCGCAAAATGCAACTGGATTTTGAGCCGGTGCTGGAGCGGCAGATCCACTACTTTATCAACGGCGCGTCGGGCATTCAGCACATTGGCCAGCGCGACATTGCCTGGATTCGGATCAGCAAATCCGCCGCCGACAAAGGTTTTACCCTGCGCCACTTCGGCGACATCCTGCACGCCCGTTTCCACGCCGACTTTGGCAGTATCGTGGATAAGGTCCAGGTCAAAATCATCACCGAACCGGCCCAGTACAGCGAATGGCTGGACAGAGCACGGGCCGCTTATGATTATCGTAACCGCCGCCTGGCCGATCTGACCGACGATAAGGTAGAAGTGTTCTACTCCTGTACCCTGTGCCAGAGTTTTGCCCCCAATCACGTCTGCATTGTTTCGCCGGAGCGGCTGGGATTGTGCGGCGCTTACAACTGGCTGGACTGCAAGGCCAGCTACGAGATCAACCAGACCGGCCCCAACCAGCCCATCCATAAAGGGCGGGCGCTTGACACCACCAAGGGTTACTGGCAGGGCACAAACACCTATGCCGGGCAGGGGTCTCACGGCGCTGTTCAGGAAGTGAGCATGTACTCCATCATGGAAAATCCCATGACGGCCTGTGGCTGCTTCGAGTGCATTGTGATGGTAATCCCCGAAGCGAACGGGGTCATGGTGGTCTCCCGCGAAGACACCAGCATGACTCCCGCCGGGATGACCTTCAGCACATTGGCCGGTATCGCCGGCGGCGGCCTGCAAACGCCGGGGGTGATGGGTGTAGGCAAGTATTATCTGACCAGCCCCAAGTTCATTTCCGCCGATGGCGGCTTTAAGCGGGTGGTTTGGATGAGCAGCTTTCTCAAGAAGAGTATGGCCGAGGAGTTACAGCAGGTGGCCGAGCGTGAAGGCGATCCAGGGTTAATCGAAAAAATTGCCGACGAGACCGTTTGCACCGAAGTGGAAGAACTCCTGGCCTTCCTGGAGCAGAGCGGCCATCCGGCTCTACTGATGGACCCCATGTTTTAAGGAGTGGTCTTCCAGAGTTCCTATGAGTTCCCACGAGTTCCCTGGGAACTCAAGGAACTCATAGGAACTTAAAAAAGGATCCCGGATGCCTGACAAGTTAGTTCGTGATTTGATGCATATCGGCGTGCCGACCTGCCCGGCCCAAACGCCGCTGGTTGAAGCAGCCCGGACCTTGCTGGCCAAGGAACTTGAGGCGCTCATTGTCCTCGACGAGTATGGTCACGCGATTGGCCTGCTTTCTCGCCGGGAAGTAGCAGTGGCTTATGGTCAGGCGGGCATCAATGTGTACGGTTTAGAGGCTCTAGCTGCCGCCGATGTGATGCGCGCCGACATCCCACATGTGCCCGCCGACATCCCGGCAGCGGCCGCTGTTCAACTTATGCTTGACCAAAACGTGCGGGAAATCTATGTGATGCATCACGAAGGCGGCACCCACTATCCGGCGGCCGTATTACGGTTTGAGGATGTGCTGCGTTTTGTGTCTGCCAGGACGGAGGCGGACCTGGTTGGGATGGGTTCCGGCGCGGCGCGCAAGTCACCCCTTGACATCTTCAAGGAACGACATTCAAAACCAACGGAATAAAGGAGATCATCAATGCCAGTTATCGAAATTCCTACCGAAAAGTGGACCGGCCAGGTCCGCGAAATCACACTGGGCGCGACCCCGGCGAATGGGGGGACCCGGGCCAAAACTGTCACCGTGGGCGGTGAAACCACCCTGCCTTTCCTCCACTTTGAAGGAAAGATGCCTCATTCCCCGGTTATTGCCGTCGAGGTCCAGGATCGCCCGCCGGCCGACTGGCCCCCGCTCTTGCAGCAGGCCTGGGGAGAGGTTACAAACGATGTGGTGGCCTGGGCCAGGGCGGTTGAAGCCAGCGGGGCCGACATCCTCTTGCTCAAGTTCGCCCCCCACCCCGATTTGAAACCCGACTACGCCCGCAAAACGCTGCGCCGGGTTCTGGAGGCGACCGGCCTGCCGCTCGTCGTTTTTGGACCGGGCCAGGCCGAGTTAGACAACGAAATTCTGGTGGCCGTGGCCGAAGAGGGCAAAGGGGAACGCCTGGTATTGGGCATCTGCGAGGATAAAAACTACCGGACGATTGTTGCGGCGGCCATCGCCCACGGCCATCTGGTCAACGCCCGTAGCCCGATGGATGTCAACTTGTGCAAGCAGTTGATTATTCTCATCCGTGACGTGGGCCTGCCGCTGGAGCGCATCGTCATGGACCCGACCACGGGAGCGCTGGGCTACGGCATGGAGTACGGCTACAGCGTTATGGAGCGGCTGCGGCTGGCGGCCCTGCAAGGAGACAGCATGACCCAGCAGCCGATGCTGGTCACTCCCGGCGAGGAAGCCTGGCGCACTAAAGAAGCTCGCAGCGATGATGGCATCCCTCCGGCCTGGGGCGACTGGGCCGAGCGGGCCGTCAATTGGGAGACGCTCACTGCCAGCACCCTGCTCCTGTCCGGGGCCGATATTGTCGTCCTGCGCCATCCGGAGTCGATCAAACAAATACGGAGAATGATTGAAGCGTTAATGAATTAGTAAACAGTAGATGTGGAAACCCCTGTCTACCGTCTACCGACTACTGTCTACCTTATCGGAGGTAAATTATGGCTCTTTCCGGCCTTCAAATCTATAAACTTCTACCCGGCAGCAGCGCCAATCCAACCGTTAAAGCGCATGCCAACTGCAAAGAGTGCGGTTTTCCCACCTGCCTGGCCTTTGCCATGAAGCTGGCTCAGAAACAGGCCGAATTATCCCAGTGTCCCTATGTGGAAGAAGAGGCCAAGGGACAGCTAGAAGCTTCGGCGGCGCCGCCGATCCGGCTCATCACCCTCTCCGCCGACGGGCGCAAGCTGGAGGTGGGCAACGAGACCGTGCTCTTCCGGCACGAAAAGACCTTCTTTCACCAGCCCGGCCTGTTTATTCGGGTCAAGGACACCCAGCCCGACCTGGCCGAAGTTGCCCAGGCCGTCGGCCAGTATAAAGTGGAGTATGTGGGCATGGACCTGGCCCCGGACGGTATTGCCGTCGAGGCGGCGGGCGGCGACTTTGCGGCGGCGGTCGAGGCGGTCAAGGCGAACTGCGTCCTGCCGCTCATCCTGTTGAGCGAAGACCCGGCTACTGCCGAGGCCGGCCTTAAGGCGGCCCAGGGAGTCCGGCCCTTGTTATGGGCTGCTACCCCCGACAACTGGCAGACGATGGCTAACCTGGCTAAACAGTACAATGCTTCGTTAGCAGTGCGGGTCAATGATGGCGATGTGAATGCCCTGGCTGCCCTGGCCGAGCAGATTAAGGAAGCAGGGGTGGAAGACGTCGTGCTCGACCCGGGTCTGCGCGATTACAGCCACAGCCTGACTGGCTTCACCCAACTGCGCCGGCTGGCGCTGAAGCAGAACGAGCGCCGGGTCGGGTATCCCCTCATCGCTTTTGCCGGCGATGATCCGCTCCTGGCCGGCCAGCATATTGCCAAGTATGCCGGCTTCATCATCCTCGACCATTTCAGCCCGGCGACCCTCTATCCGCTGCTGGTTTTGCGGGCCAACCTCTTCACCGATCCGCAAAAACCGATCCAGGTCCAGCCCGGCCTGTACGAGATTAACCATCCCGGCCCGGCCGACCCATTGATGGTCACGACCAACTTCTCGATCACCTACTTCTCCGTAGCTAACGAAGTCGAAAGCAGCGGTTTACCCGGCTGGTTGTTGGTGGCCGATGCCGAGGGCATGAGCGTGCTGACTGCCTGGGCGGCCGGAAAGTTCGACGCCGAGCGCATCGCCAAGAGCGTCAAGAACGGTGAGTTTGTAGAGAAGCTGAATCACAAACGCCTGATCATCCCCGGTCACGTGGCTGTGCTGCTGGGCGAGCTGGAGGAAGAGCTGCCCGGCTGGGAGATCAATGTCGGCCCGCGCGAGGCGGTAGATTTGCCGAACTATTTAAAGACGATGTGGGGGTAGGTTAGAATCTGTTCCCTAAATGTCATTCTGAGCGAGGAACGAGCGAAGAATCCCTCTAAGCGTTTCTGGCGACATCATCCATCGGGTAAAAGACATCTACGGTCGGAATTTGGGCTTGATCCGACCACCTTGCCTCAATTTGTGATCTCGTAGGGATTCTTCGCTATCGCTCAGAATGACATAACGAGTCAGACTTTATTTAAGAAACACGCTCTTAGTACAAAAGACATGGTTTCTGCACAGATTATCGAAGCGGTAGCAGCACTCATTGACCAGGCGGAGCGGATTCTGTTTATCACCGGGGCTGGCATTTCCGCCGACTCCGGGCTGCCGACCTACCGGGGCGTGGGCGGGTTGTACCAGGACCAGGCTACTGCCGAGGGGTACAGCATCGAAGAGGCCCTGAGCGGTCTGATGTTTTCCTGGCGGCCGGACATCACCTGGAAGTACTTATGGCAAATCGGCGCAGCCTGCCACGGAGCGCGGTTCAACCGGGCACACGAGGTTATCGCTCTGCTGCAACAGCGCAAACCGGAGACGGTGGTCTTAACCCAGAACATTGACGGCCTGCATCGAGCCGCCGGAACAACCCGGCTGATCGAGGTGCATGGCCATGCGTTCGACCTGTACTGCATTCGCTGTCAGGCCGAGTTTTCAGCGGCGGAACTGATTGCCAACTATGAAATCAAGCCGGAATTACCCCCTCGATGTTCAAACTGTGGCGGCCTGATCCGGCCCGCTGTGGTTCTCTTTGGCGAGCGGCTGCCGGAGAATGCAGTTCGCGGCCTGATCGAGGTGTCGTTGATGAACCTGGACCTGGTGATTGCGATTGGTACGTCCAGTTCATTTCCCTACATCATCAGGCCGGTGATTGAAGCCAGCCAGCGCGGGATTCCCACGGTCGAAATCAATCCGGCGGAGACCACTATTTCGGACATCGTGACCTACCGGCTGCCGCTGCGGGCCGCCGAAGCAATGGAGAAAATCTGGGGGCTGATTGGGTAAGGGGAGAGCTATCTATTACCCATCAAGCTTTTATGCCGCTGTCGCCCGCGAATTAATTCGCAGGCTAAAAGCTCAAGTCGGCTTAGCCGACTCAAAAGGCTCGATTTTTGGCTAAATAAGTGCGCTTGAGCGTACTTTAGCTCTCAGCCCTGAGCTTCAGCTCGGGGCAACTGAAGATGGCAGCAGCAAGCTCTTAACAGCAAGCCTTTGAGAAATATGGAAAGAGAACACAATCACCAAAACCGAAATACCCATACCATCCACTTTGAACCGGGTGGTGAGACCATCCAGGTCCCTACCGGCCTGCTCCTCTCCGAAGTTATGCGCCAGGCCGGGCTAGAGCTGAACATGCCCTGCGGCGGTCAGGGGCGCTGCGGACGTTGTGCTGTCATTGCCCAGAATGGGAGCAAGGTGCGGCGCCGTTCAACCGTGCGTCTCTCTCCGGAGGATTTAGCTGCCGGCTATGTCCTGGCCTGCCAGACGGTGATTGAAGGGGATGCGGTTCTGACCATTCCCCCGCAGGAAAAAATCGAACGGCGCCTGGTGAGCGACAAAACCGCGGCCAAAGTTACCCTTCCCTTCACTTATGATCCCAACGGGCAGCAGTCGCTGCGCTTGTTCCCGCTGACCCTCGACCCGCCCAGTATGGCCGATCAGACGGACGACTGGTCGCGCCTGAAACGGGCTTTGGTAACCATCTTTGGTCCAGGCGATTTTACCATTGATTTGTTGACCAACCGGACCGAAGACTGGGCACGCTTGAAGCGGATATTGGCAACCACCTTTGGCGCTGGCGATTTTACCATTGATTTGCTGGCTAACCGGACCGAAGACTGGGCACACTTGAAGCGGATATTGGCAGCCCCTTATGGCCTGGCCGATCTAACGGCCGATTTGCCCACCCTGCGCCGCTTAGGAACCACCTTGCGCGAATTCAATTGGGCTGTCACTGCCGTCGTCGAGATGGATACCTGGGATCGCCCCAACGGGCCACCCCGCTTGATAGACCTCCGAAGAAAGGATGATGGCGGAAGGCAGAAGGATGAAGACAAAAGGCAAAAGACGGAAGATCGGGAGGAGACTCACCTAAATGATTCATCCTTCACCCTTCACCACCTGCCCCCGGATGGGGGTTCACCCTTCAGTTTGTGGGGCGCTGCCGTAGACATCGGTACCACGACCGTCAGCCTGTACTTGGTAGACTTACTCACCGGCGAGGTGGCAGCTAAGGCGGCTGAGTACAACGGCCAGATCAAGCGCGGCGAGGATGTCATCTCGCGCATCATTTACGCCAGCAAAAATAATGGTCTGGAGGAACTGCAGGCCCTGGTCGTCGGCACAATCAACGCATTAATTGAACGAGCCAGCCAGCGGGCGAAAATCAATCCGCTGGACATCTACAAAATGACCGTCGCCGGCAACAGCACCATGATTCACCTTTTGCTGGGACTGCCGCCAGCGTCCATCCGGCTGGAGCCTTTTATTACGGCCATTAATCAGCCACCCCCGGTGCGAGCCGGTGAGTTGGGGCTAAACATCCATCCCCAGGCCACGGTTGACTGCCTCCCTGGCGTGGCCAGCTACGTTGGCGCTGACATCACCGCCGGCGTCGTCGGCTCGCAGATGTGTGTCCCCCCCTCTATCCCCCCCATTGAGGGGGATGAAAGGGGGGGCCTGACCCTCTTTTTGGACGTCGGCACCAACGGCGAGATGGTTTTGGGTGATGGCGAGTGGCTGATTAGCTGCGCCTGCTCTGCCGGCCCCGCCTTTGAGGGAGCCGGGGTACAGGACGGGATGCGGGCAACCGCCGGCGCTATCGAGGAGGTGTGGATCAACAACGAAACGCTTGAACCCACCTACCGGGTGATACCCCAGCCTAAACTTGAGGCTCAAGGCAAGCCAACGCCACCCCGGGGGATTTGCGGGTCGGGGTTAATTTCGCTCCTGGCGGAGATGTTTATTACGGATGTGATTGACAAAGCCGGTAATTTGAATTTCTCTCCCCCCTGTCAGCAAGATGAAAAACAGGGGCGTATCCGCCAGGGAGCGCACGGCCCTGAGTATGTCGTCGCCTGGGCCGATGAAACCGAGCACGGGCGAGATATTGTTATTACCAAAGTGGACATTGACAATCTGCGGCGGGCGAAAGGGGCCATCTACGCCGGTTATACGGTATTGGCCGAAAGTGTTGGCGTTGACTTGGCCGCCGTAGAGCGGATGCTCATCGGCGGCGCGTTTGGCCAGTATATCAATGTGGAAAAGGCAGTTCAAATTGGGCTGCTGCCCGACCTGCCCTGGGAGAAGTTTCACTTCCTGGGTAACACAGCCCTCCAAGGGGCTTTGCTGGCCCTGCTCAACCGCGATTATCGCGCCCAGGTGACTGAGGTCGCCGCTAAAATGACATATCTGGAGTTATCGGCTGATAATGCCTTTTACGAGCAGTTTACCTCGGCCCTGTTCTTGCCCCATACCGACATTAATAAGTTCCCGACGGTAGCGGCAATACTTGATTAGGACTGAGTCGGGCCGGGATTAGGAGATTATATGACCACAACCATCGCCGTTGCCGGCAAAGGCGGCACGGGTAAAACCACTGTCTGCGCCATGATTATTCGCTATCTGACCAGGCAGGGTTTCGGCCCGGTGCTGGCCATTGACGCCGACCCCAGCAGCAATCTGAACCTGGTTTTGGGGCTGCCTTTGAATGAGCAGGAAACCGTCGGGTACATTCGGGAAGAGATGCTGGCCCAGGTTCAGGCTGACAGCAGCGCCGGGGTCATGTCGGGCGGACTGATCAGCGGCTTAACCAAGCCCGATTATTTTGATTACCACATCCGCTCCATTATGGTCGAAGGCGATAACGTGGACCTGGTGGCGATGGGCCGGCCCGAAGGGCCGGGCTGCTATTGCCCGGCTAACAATGCCATGCGCCTCGTTTTGGATCGCCTCAGTAACCAGTACCAGTTTGTGGTCATGGACAACGAAGCCGGGTTAGAGCATCTCAGCCGGCGCACCACCCGCAACGTCGAGCATCTCCTGGTGGTCACTGATCCGGGCCAGCGGGGAATTATTGCCGCCCGGCGGGTGGTCGAACTGGTGAAGGAATTAAAGATCGAGGTCGGACAAACCTATCTTATCGTCAATCGTGTTGCCGGCAATGAAGTTCCAGCGCCGCTCCAACCTTTCGTAGCTTCCATCGGGGCGCCGCTGCTGGGGATTATCCCCGAAGACAAGACATTGCTGGCCTTTGAGTTAAGCGGACAGCCCCTGTTGGAGCTGAGCGATGAGTCACCCGTT
The DNA here is from genome assembly GCA_016860845.1 of Chloroflexota bacterium. Next base: position 66,347 of record BOKF01000039.1, on the reverse strand, counting down.
TACCAGGCCGTCGCCCACATGATGGGACAGGTGTTAGAGTAGCAGAATATTTTCAGGTCTAAAATAGTGTTCACAAACCAGTGACACGTCACCCATAATGAAAAGGTAGCAAGGTAGCATGCCCTTCGGCGCACCCGCAGGGGTGAGATAGCAGGGATGGATTATTCCTGTCTACCGTCTACCGTCTACCGTCTACTATTTTCTCAGGAGACCTTCTATGCAAATCATCGGCGAAAACATTCACATTATCTCTCCCCGCGTCAAGGAGGCGTTCGAGCAGCAAGACATTAAATTTTTCCAGGAGCTGGCGGTCAAGCAGGTTGAAGCCGGGGCCAATGCCCTGGACCTCAACATCGGCCCGCAAAAAAAAGCCGGACACGAAATTATGCCCTGGCTGGTGAAGGGCGTCCAGGCCGTTGTAGATGTCCCCCTGGCGCTGGACACGACCAACCTGGCCGCGGTGGAGGCGGGACTCAAAGTAGCCAGAAACCAGTGTATTATCAATTCCACCTCCGCCGAGGAGGAACGCTTGGAAGTGGTCCCGCCCCTGGCCAAGCAGTACCAGGCCAAGCTGATTGCCCTGACTATGGGCAAGGCCGGCATCCCGGTCAGCGCCGAGGAGCGGGTCAATATTGCCCTGGAGAAGCTCATTCCTCGGGCCATAGAACTTGACATGCCGATGGCGGACCTGCTCATTGACCCGCTGGTGCTGACCGTCAGCGGCTGCCAGGAGTACTGCCCGGAATGTGTCGAAGCCGTGCGCATCCTCAAGATGGCCGGTGACCCGCCGCCGATGCTCCATGTGGGCCTGAGCAATGTCTCCAATCGGGTTCCCAACGAGATGCGGCCCCTGCTCAACCGGACCTACGCCGTCATGCTCCTGGCCGCCGGTGTGGATTACGCGATTGCCAATCCCCTGGATGAACAGCTCAAAGCCTTTATCCGCATCGTCGAGGAACGCGATGACAGCACCTGCCTGGGCAAGCTGCTCCTGACTCTTTACGACAAGACGGCCGCCATGGAGAAACTCACCGCCGCCGACGTGGATCTGGCCGACCCCGAACAGGTGGCCGTCTTCAAGACGGTGCAAATTCTCTACAACGATATTATTTACACCGATTCCTATCTGCGGGTGTGATCGCGGCGCTGGCCGCGCCGAAACGGGTGGTAGTCTGATGACGCGCATTGTTATCTTTGGCGACCTGCATGCCAATTGGGAAAGCCTGCTGGCCTTACAGCAGGCTGAACCCCGTCCAGATGCAGTCTTTTGTCTGGGAGACAGCGTGGGCTATGGTCCAGATCCCAAGCAATGCCTGGACGCGGTTCGGGTCAGTGCGACCGGCGTGATCAGAGGACATCACGATCGGAGTGTGGCCGAGCCGGAGACCGGGCGGCGAGAGACCGGAGTCATGGCCTCAACCTGGACGCATGCGCGCTCGGTATTGTCCGGGGCAGACCGTGACTACCTGGCTGCACTGCCGGCAGAACTGACCGTGGAGATGGCCGGGACACGCTTCCACCTGACCCGCCTCGCCCCTGACGACGGTGAAACCGAAACGTCTCTGCTCATCACCCTGCCTCAGTCACGGCTGCGGGAACTGTTTGGCCCTATCGAGGCCGACATCATTCTGTTGGGCGGGCCGCATGTACCGGCCATGCGCCAGTTTGATGGCCGGCTGATTGTTTGCCCCGGCAGCCTGGGCCAGCCCCGCTACGGCGTCCCCGACCCCACCTTTGCGGCCTGGCAGGATGGCCGGGTGCAGATTCATCATCTGCACTATCATCCTCGGGATACGATTCATAAGCTTTCGCTGCTGCCGCTGGACCCGGAGGACAGGCTGCAATTGCAGTCAATTCTGCAAACAGGCGGGCTTGAGTAAGGTAGTATGTTCGCAATGAGGCAAGAATGACCCCTATCAAGCTGCAGATTCTGGCGATTATTTCCGGCGAGTACGGCCGCCGCCACGTCGGCAACATCCGGGAGCACGGCCCGCCTGGATGGACTGTTGAAGTCTGGCAAGCGCCGGCCATACTGCCGCCCATCATAGACTACCCCGAGGATTACCTCCCCTCGACCCTGCCGCCAGCCAATTTGCTGCTCTCCTTTGGCGAGCAGCGGGGTATTGCCGAACTGATACCCGATATAGCCCGCATCAGCGGCGCTCAGGCGGTGATTGCGCCGGTTGATAACGAGGCCTGGCTGCCGCGGGGCCTGGCCCGCCAGTTGCGGGGCTGGCTTGAGGAGATGGGCATCGTCTGCGCCACGCCCAAGCCTTTGTGCTCATTGACGGAGAGGCGCTATAATATTGCCCGTCGCCACTGGATTGAATATGATGATCCCCTCATTGCCGAGTTCGCCCGCTATTTTGGCCAGCCCAGGCTGCACCTCACCCTGGACCCTCAAACACGGCAAATTACCGCCGTCGAGGTGCTGCGCGATACGGTCTGCGGTTGTGGCCGTCACGTGGCCCAGGGATTGGTCGGCATCGGGGCAGACGAGGCGGAACAAGAGGCCGGCATGCTGCATCACCACTTTCCATGCCTGGCCAGCATGGGTATTGACGGCGATTATGGTGATACCCTCATGCATATTTCGGGCAATATCATTAAAGACGATGTCGGCGAGCAGGTCAAGCCGTTCAAACAGATTCAGTATATTGCGCCGGGAAGCCGGAGCGAGTAGCTGGATTAGACAGGCCATTCAACTGTGAAAGGATAGGAAGTAGATGCCCAAAATAGCGATTACCGGCAAGGGAGGTGTTGGTAAAACCACGCTGGCCGCCTTGTTAGCCTATATTTATGCCCAGGCCGGCCACCCCGTTATTGCCATTGACGCCGATCCTGCCGCGAGCCTGGGCTATGCTTTGGGCCTGCCACCAGACCTCCTGGCTCAGATAACGCCGATCGGCCAGATGGATGAACTGATCTACGAGCGGACGGGCGCTAAACCCGGCACCACGGGCGGATTCTTCCAGATAAACCCCCGGGTGGACGATCTACCCGACCGTTTTAGCGTGCTGCACCGGGACATTCGTTTGTTGCAATTGGGGACCATTAGCAAAGGCGGGAGTGGTTGCATTTGCCCAGAAAGCGCCCTGCTCAAAACCCTGGTCACTTACCTGATCTTATATCGGAACGAAGTGATGATTTTGGATATGGAAGCCGGGATAGAACACCTGGGGCGAGCCACAGCCAGCGCCGTAGATGCCTTTATCATTGTGGTTGAGCCGGGGCAGCGCAGCTTAAGTACGGCCCGGACGATTCACCATCTGGCGCAGGATATTGGGGTGGTCCGGTGTTATGTCGTGGGCAACAAGGTGCGCGACAAGGCCGATCGCGATTTTATTCGCGCCAGTCTCTTCCCGGATTTACCGGTCATCGGTTTTTTATCAGCCGACCCACGGGTTATTGATGCTGATCGGCAGGGTCAGGCTGTTTTCGATGCTGTGCCGGAATTAGTGACCGAGGCGCGGCAGGTGGTAGCTGCTTTGTCCACCCCCGATAAACTCACCTGATGACCGGGTTCAACCGCCTTCCAACCTACCTGGAAGTTGCCAAATAAACGATAATAAGCCTCCTGATTTTCAGTGAGGCTTTTTTGGCATTTGGCCGCTCAGGGTCACGATCAAATCTGTTCAAACCGGGTCGTGTTTAACACAAAGAAGGTAGCCTGGTGACTGCCGTCGCTGGGGGCAGGGCCGCAGGCCGATTTGATGACGGCAATGACTTGCTCCACTTTCTCGGCTTCGACGCCGATGATGAGCGTGGTGTTACCCTGGCGAAAGAAAGCGCCGGTGCTGGCAATCCGGGTGGCCCGAAAATCCTCGGCGACCAGGGCAGTGGTGACAGCGTTGGCGTCGCTGTCGCGGATGATGGCAATAATGAGTTTGATCATGGCTAAAACACCTCAAAGTGTTCAATCTCGCAGTTGAAAATTGTCGCTCCGCCCACTTCCACTTCGATTGGGAAGGCCGAGATGGTGGGCGCCGCTTCGATGTAGTAAGCAGGCATAAATGTGGTGCGTTGCTGGCAGGTATCGCGCAGGATGCTCATCACTTCAGGCAACTGTTCGGATTGCACAGCCATCAAGAGGGCAGTGTTGCCCTGCCGCAGGAACCCCCCGGCTGATGCAATCGGCAAGAGACAGGGCAGGTCTAGCCCCTTTAGCCGGTCCAGTACGGTTGAGGTATCTTGGGCTTGGATAATGACCAACATCGCTTGCATATACTCCTCGCTTTCCTCCATAACTCATCACGGGTAAAGTTAGCTCAATCAAGCTCTATTATAGTGTGGAAATGGGTCAGGATGAAAATTGGCCCGGTTAATTGAGTGTAAACATTCAAGAGAAAAGGCTCCGTTTATGGGAGCCTTTTCTCTTTTAGAGTATTAGTTTGTCCTGGTGGAAGTTGATTTAAAGATTAGTCGTCATCGTCACCGCCCGAGCGACCACCCCCACCGTGGCCGGAGTCATCATCACCGCCGCCCCCGGAGCGGTCATCGCCACCGCCACCGCCGCTGCCGGAGCGATCATCGTTACCGCCACCACCGCCGCTGCCGGAGTGATCATCCCCGCCGCCGGAACCAGAATTATCGCTGCCACCGCCAGAGCCAGAATTGTCATCCCCACCACTACCACTGCCACTGCCGGAGTGATCATCCCCGCTGCTGCTCCCGGAGTTGTCGCTGCCGCTCCCGGAGTTATCCCCACCACTACTGCCAGAGCCGGAATTATCATCGCCGCCGTTGTCGTTGCTGTTGGCATCGTTCTCGTTAACGGTATCATCGTTGCTGTTGGCATTGTCATTCACATTGGCGTCATTTTCGTTGGCATTGCTGTTGTCGTCGTTTTCGTTCTCATTTTCGTTGGCATTGACATTGCCGTTGGTGTTATCATCGTTGCTGTTGGCATTCGCTTCGTTATCATTGGCGTTCGTATTGCCGTTGTCGTCGTTTTCGTTGATGTTCCCATTGGCATTGTCCTCATTGCCGTTGGCATTATCGTCATTTTCATTGGCGTTGGCGTTCGCATTGCTGTTGTCGTCGTTTTCGTTACCATTGATGTTGTCACTCGCCTGGTTGTCATTACCATTGCCGTTAATCGTGTCGCTGGCATTGCCGTTGGCATTGTCATCATTGGTATTCGAAGTGTCGTCGTTGCCGTTGAGGTTATCATCATTGGTGTTGGCATTGTCGTCGTTGCCGTTGAGATTGTCGTCGTTAGCATTATCGTCATTGCCGTTGGCAGCATCATCGTTGGCGTTATCCTCATTGGCATTGCCGGCGTCGTCATTGCCGTTGGCAGCATCATCGTTGGCGTTATCTTCATTGACATTGCCGGTGTCGTCGTTTAAATTGGTATTGTCGTCGTTGGTATTGGTGCTGTTGTCGTTAGCATTTAAATTAGCATTGGTATTGACGTTGGTATTGGCATTATCTACGGCAGAGTTTGGCCTTGCCGCCGGCGCACAGGCCGATGCTACCCCGGCTATCACCAGAATAAAGACTGGAATGAAGTTTTTGTAAAATCTTTGCATGCGTTTCATCGTTGTTCTCCTTAAGATTGAAAATAAATTTAGCTGATGATTAAAAGTAAATAGAGTTAAGAATTTGAGCACTTAAGATTTAGGGTTAGGTTTTTCTCCTTTCTTGCGTTCATGAGACCATCTGCTACTTATCCTGCACCTGAAAGATGGCGGCGTACTCATCGCGGTACACTTCGACCAACTGCGGGTCGGCTTTGGCCTGGCGCAGAAAGCCCTTGTGATCCAGGTCGGTAATGATATAGTGAGCGCCAAAAGTCTCGGCGATGGCCTGGGCCGGGGCCTTGACCCGCCCGCGGGTGATGTTGACCCACAGCTCATATAGGTCGGGATCGTACAACTGCATGTAGGTGGGATCCAGGCCGACAGTGTAGGTATTATGGGTGTTGTAAAAAAATAGCCGGGGAAAATCATCCCAGTCGGTTTGGAAGACGGGGCTGCCGGCAGGCGTGTTGGCTTGCAGCCAGGCCGAGGCGGCGGCATAGCGCTGGTAAGGTTTGGCGTTCTGCATGCTCTCCCGGGTTGCCTGAACGGTGAACCAGGCGCTTGGCAGCAGGATAACCAGCATCAGCCCGGCCAGGATGCCGCTCCGCCACTGATACCCCGGCTTTAATCGGGGCAGATTGGCCACAGCCTGCTCCAGCGACAAGCTTAAATTGGCCCGCCACGCTTTACCCTCTTGCCACTGTCTCAGGAGAGGCGACCAGGCCAGAATTGCAAAAATCAAAGCAAAAGGCGGGAAATATTCTACAAAACGGCGTGATTTGAAGAGCATCAGCCCGAACAGGACCGACAGCAGGAAGACGGTCGCCGTCTTGGTATCCAGACGCTGCTCGCGCAGGCCCAGGGCAAAAGCTCCGGCCACAAAGAGCAGCAGCGCCGGCCCGGAGTTTTCCACCAGGGTCCAGGTTTGGTAGGGATACCATTCATTGCCAACACTGATCGCGGTGGCGTCGGTCAGCTTGGGGAAGAGGTGGTGATAGATGAAGATCAGGTTATGAGGGAAATAGGGATTGATAATCAGCCCCAGGCCAAGCCCCAGGGCCGCGTAGGCTAAGGGAGCGAGGACTAATTGGCGCTCCAGCAGCCAGCGGGCCGCCACATAGACGCCCACTACCATCAAGATCAGCGGGAAGGCGTTATAAAACCAGACATACAGGAACGCCAAAGGCAACAGCCAGCGATAGTGCTGCGTCAAGGTCACGTGCAGGGCCAGCAGCAGCACCATCAATGACACGGCCTGGGCGCGGGGCATACTCATGCGGTAGAGAAATGCCTCGGAGACGATGAAGAAACCCAGTGACCCTAACGCCGCATAGGGGATGTGCTGCCCGCGTAACAACAGCCAGCCGGCTAAAAAGGCGAAGGCCGGAAAAATAACGCTGGCCCACTTGGCCCCCTCGCGCAAATCGCCAAAGGTAAACGGGATCAGCAGTACATGGTAGAGAAAGTGGTGGTCTACAAAATCGCTCGCATTGAGTACGGATAAGGGCAGCCAGGGGAAAGCGGGCCGCAAACCTTCCTCGCGCATCAGTTGAGCCAGCTTGATGTGATAGTAACCGTCGTTGTCAACCATGTTGGGGGTAGCAAATTGGATGGCTGTAAACAGGGTCACATAGATAGCCAACAGAACAACGCCGCTGAATACAAGCCGCCAGTTGACTTGGGGGAAAGTGCGGAGCAGTCGGCTGCTTTTGTGCTGGGGGTAAATCCCAGCTAACTGCATGGAAAGGGTCTTCATCGGTTGAGTTCTCATAGCACTCCTTCTCTGGGCAAAAATTAGTCTGAACCGTTGAACGCTTATACTGTCGCAGAAATTTGCCAAAAGTTACGCAGAGTCTTTTAATTCGTCTTAAATTTCAGAAATCTCTCACCCATTGTGACCGCCGACCGCTGACCGCTGACCGCCAGAGATTGGCTTTCAGCGGTCTACCGTCGGTGGTCGGCGGTCTATCAAAATTTTAAGGTTTGGTGCGAGCCTTTTTCCCAAAAACCCCGACATGTTAAAGTAACGAATAATGATGAACGACCAACAGTTGCTAGCCCAGGCGAAACAACTCGACCCGGCTGCCTTGCGTGTGCTGCACCAACGCTTTTATGAACCTGTAGCGCGCTACATCCAGTTCAAAGTCGGCGATCCGTACACCGTGGAAGATCTCTCTGGTGAGGTTTTTGTGCGGGTACTCCAAGGCTTAAAGCGAGGCCAGGCCTGGCAAGATTCACCCCAGGGCTGGATTATGGGCATTGCCCGTCACGTTGTGGCCGACCATTATCGCCAGAAAGAACGGATGTCGGAAGTGGAACTGAGTGAGGGCTTGGCAGCGGCCTCCGAGACAAGCCCGGCCCATCAAGCTGGATTGAATGAACGGAAACGGCTGTTGGAACAAGCCATTCAGCAGTTAAGCGAGGAGCAGCGGGACGTAATTCTGTTACGTTTCATGGAAGGTATTGATATTCAGGGAGTCGCCAAGGCTATCAATAAAACCCCCGGCGCGGTCAAAGCGCTGCAATATCGCGCGCTGCGTGCTTTGGCCGAACTGATGCAGGATTTTTCATTAGAAGGCGCGTTGAGCGAAGAATGACTATGCAGGACCAATTTACGCCCTCCCCAGAGGATCAACTGGAAGACGCCCTGGCCATGCTGGCCGCCGGTATACCTGTCGCCGATATTTTGGCCGACGCCGGGGACGCTGCCGGCTGGTTGCGCCCCCTTTTGGAAGTGGCGGCGGAAGTTAAAGAATTACGCCCGGCCATCCCTGTGCCTGCGCCCGAAGCCAGCCTGCAACGAATGTTAGCCTATGGCCAAAAGTTGGCCGCTGACTCTCCGGCGGCTCCCGCCCCCTCCAACTGGTCAATTCTCCTGGGGGGTCTGCTCAGCGGCGGGTGGCTGCCCCGGCTGGCTGCGGGACTGGTTTCAGCTTTATTCATCGTTGTTTTGCTGGGCAGTACGCTGACCATATTGGCTCAACGCAGTTTACCGGGACAGCCTTTGTACGCGCTCAAACGAGCCGGTGAGACACTCCGCCTGAACCTGACCCTTGACCCGGACCGGCGCAGCCAGTTGCTGGAGAGTTTCAACCAACAACGCCAAACGGAAGCAAAATTGCTGCTGGAACAGAATCAGGTGGCGGCCGTTAGCTTCTCTGGCAGGGTCGATTCCGCCACTCGCTCCTCGCTGACCGTGGCCGGCCTGGAAATTCAACTGACCCCCCAGACGGAGGTGAGCGGAATTCTGGCTGTGGGCGCGCGGGTTAACGTGGCAGCCCTGACCCAGCCGCCTGACCGCCTGTCTGCCCTGACTGTCACCGTGGTTGAGCCGGCCCCGCCAACGCCTTTGCCCAGCCCAACTTCAAGCTCAACGCCGGCCCCTTCGCCAACGGCCACCGCTACACCTACCCCAACGGCTACGGCCACGCGGAGCCTGGCCCGTGACGCCGACACGCTGCAACTGCCGACTTTTACCCCAACCAGTACACCCACGAGCGTGCCGACAAACACGCCCACCATTCCGCCGCCGGAGGCGACGGCCACTCCGTTACCGCCCACCGCCCCACCGCCGGCTTCGCCGCTCATCCCTCCTACGGTGAGCAGTGATGACGGCAATACTAACGAGAACAGCAACGAGGGCCTTAACACCAACGATAATGCCGATGATGGCAATGATAATGCCGACGACCACGGTAATGATAATGGCAGTGATGACTCCAGCAACGACAACTCCGGGGGTGGTGGGGGAGATAACTCCGGCAGTGGCAGCGACAGCTCCGGGAGTGGTGGGGATGACAATTCCGGCTCTGGCAGCAGTGGCAGCGATAATTCTGGCTCCGGCGGCGGGGGCGGCGACAAAAGCGACGATGATAAATAGAAATTAGGTGGTCAGAAGCGGCTCCCCCGCCGTCACGAGCGGGGGGAGTGCCGGGCATGGGGTACGGCCCGCTTGTTTCGAACCGAATAGGAGTCCAGGGGCGGGCAGTTTTGACAGTATACTCTTTTTATAGTATCTTCTTTCTTCCAGAAAGAAAGTATCCGTTAGCTGCAATCCAGAAAATAATTTGACAGCGTCTTGGATTAGCAGTATAGTGGAAACAATCATCAATTCATCTACCGACTGCTGCACTTTCTCATTTAATTTTCAAACTCCGGCATCGTCTTGCCAACCTGGTGTTGCTATCAAGCTCCATTTGCTGTTAAAGAGTTGACAAAGAGGTTAACGTTTGGACAGCTTTATCCCCGTTCTTAAAGTTTTGCGCTTTACCCCTTGGGTCAGCTCTTCTTCATAAGTGGAAACTTTGCACCTGCCTTCCCCAGGAGGCTTGGGTGTTGAAGTAAATTTTATTAAATATATAAAAAGAGGAGAGATTGCTATGAAACGCAAAGACGAGGAGTTTCTGATTCAGGAGCTGTTGCGGTCTCAGCTCATCCGGGGCGAGATCAGCCGCCGCCAATTTTTACAGAATATGATTATGGCGGGCATGGGCCTGGGCGGCGTCAGTGTCCTGGCCTCCTGCGGCGGGGGCGCTCCGACGGCTGCCCCCACTCAAGCGCCAGCCGCCCCGGCTACCGAAGCCGCAGCACCTGCCGCCGCTACCGAAGAAGCCGCTGCCGCCGCCTCCGGCACGCGGCCCTTGACCCCGACCTTCTATCAATGGATCAATGATCTTCACCCCGGCATCCAGGCAGTCAACACAGCCTTTGGCGAGGTGGACTACCAGATTGCCCCGGTAGCCGGCTTTGATGTCGCCCGCTTTGTGGCCGAAGGCAAGAACAAGCAGAGCACCTGGGATGTCTATGTGGGCATGACCCCCTTTGTGGAAATGGCCTCGCTGATCAAAGCCGATGTCATCGAACCCTGGGACAATTATATCCCCAAGGATGTCCTTGATGACATCATTCCTTCCATCCGCGAAGAATGCACGGTTGACGGCAAACTTTACTCCTGGCCCTTCCTGCTCGACATCATTGTGCAGAGTTATAATTCAGCAATTACCACCAAGGCAGGTCTGCCCGACACACCGCCGGCGGATTGGGATGAATACCTGGCGAACTCTAAAACCGTTCTTGATTCCGGCGCGGCCCGCTACGGCTGCACGTTCGACTCAAACGGCTGGCGCTCGCTCTGCCCCATCACCCACAGCATCAACACCGACGTCTACTACATGCTGGATGGCGATGAGAGCGGCGTGCCGCTGTATGATTTTACCAACGAAAATGCCATCCAAGCCCTGGAAATTATGAAGCAGATGCTTGACCTCTCCTCGGCCAATGCCTTGCAGCCCGGCGCGACCGACGGCGGCGTCAACCAGACGCCGGACGAAGTGGCTTTTGCCGCCCAGCAGGTCGCCTACTATATCAAGTACCAGAACGCGCCGCTGCGTATGGCCGGCACCTGGACCGATCCTTCGGCGCTGCGCCTGGGCGCTCTGCCCAAGGCCAAAGGCGGCGCCGGCTCGACCGTGTTCTGGACAACAGGCGCCTGCTTGTTCAAGTGGGGCCAGAATAAGGAAAAAGCGGCCGAGTATATGCGGTCGCTCACCTTCAACGATCAGATCTGGAAAGACTCCATCGCCGGTAGCGCCTCCGGCAAGCCGGGGCAGTTACCGCCCTTCCTCTCGGTCAACGAGAAGCTGCAAAAGGAGAACCCGGATTGGCTCCAAAAAGAGACCTGGGTACCGCTGGTCTTTGAGCAGTTAAAAGTAGCCAAAGCCATTCCCAACCATGCCTTTGGCCTATCTCAGTTCCAGCTTGGAAAGCCTTTCTGGGAAAAATACTTAACCGGTGAGGAAAAAGATCCAAAGGCAGCGATGCAGGCGGCTAAGGATGCTGTTGCGGCTGAAGTGAAGAAGGCCGGTTAAGAAGCCATATCCTCCCTCCCCCTGTGAGGGGGAGGGTTGGGGAGGGGGTGGAGTCGGGTTCAAAAATCAGGGTAACTTTTTGCCCGATTCCCACCCTCCCCTAACCCCTCCCTTTGAAGGAGGGGGATTTTGATTTTACGAGGAGCACGATGGCGAGTACAACTCTTCCCACCCGCGCAGCTCGAGCCAGCCGCTGGCGTTGGCGCGAGCTGAAGCATAGTGTTAACTGGCTTTATCTTATCCCTGCCCTTATTTTCTTTCTTGGCTATCAACTCTATCCACTGCTCCAGGTTTTCTACATAAGCTTCACCGATTACCGTTATCTCAACCCTGCGCCGCCCAATTTTGTCGGATTGAAGAATTTTTCTGATGCCATTGCCGACCCGGTCTTTTTGGTTGGCCTGTGGCGCGCCGCTATCTTTACCGCAGTTTTCCTGCCCGGCGTTATCTTTATTCCTCTCTTTGTCGCTATTTTGGTAGATCGGGTACAGAACACGATTCTGGCTACGCTCTACCGGCTGATCTTGCTGATTCCGGCAGTTATCCCCGGCCCCATGATCTTTGTCTTGTGGCGCTGGCTGTATGATTTTGAAGTCGGCCCGATTAATGTCATCCTCGTCAACTACCTCCATCTGTTTAATTTTCGCAACGCCCCCCAGTGGGTGGGCGACTCACCCCTCGCGCTGCCAGCGGTTTCTATTATGGAATGGTGGTGGGGACTGGGCTATCATACCATGTTCTTCCTGGCCGGACTGGCCGCCATTCCCAAAGAGTTATTCGAGGCGGCGCGGGTTGACGGCGCGAATGAATGGCAGATGTTCTGGCACGTGACTTTACCTCGTTTGCGGCCCATTTTTTTGATCCTGGTGGTCCTCCGCTTTGGCTCCGCCATGGCCGTAATTGATGAATTTCTGATTATGGGCGGCTTCAACCGCTCCCTGCCGACCTATACCTGGACCGTTTACATGTGGCATCTCGGTTTCCAGTTAGGCGATTGGCCGCAGGGTTATGCTGCCGCGATTGGCTGGCTCGGCGCAATTAGTATGCTGGTTGTAGTGGTCGCCCTGTTTTATATTTTCCGCAATCAAGATTAGACCCTCACCCCGTCCCCTCCCTAGATTTGGGGAGAGGATGTTTTTAAAGGAATTAGCGATGGAACTGACTCAACCTGTTGACTCTTCTCGTGTGCGTGAAGCCGCATCCACCATGCCCCGCCCGCGGCCCCGGATTCAATTGGGCACGATTCTGAAACATGCCATTATTATCTTTTTTTGCCTAACCATTGTACTACCCATTGTCTGGGTATTTTTGATGTCTATCAAATCCGTGCCTGATGCCTATACCGGCAAATTGTGGCCTGAACAGTTCGACTTTACCCACTACCGTTATGTGTTTGAGCATATCCCCACCTTTTGGCACAACTACACCAACAGCATCATCGTCACCTCAGCCACGGTTGTTATTACCACCCTGTGCGCCATTCTGGCTGGTTATGCCCTGGTTCACCTCAGGCTGCCGGGGGCGCCTTTGGTGGTCAGCCTCCTGGTAGGCACTCTCTTTTTCCCAACGCGCCTGGTTTCCCTGATCGGTATTTTTGAAATCCAGAATGCGGTTGGGCTAATTAACACCCTGCCCGGCTTGATCCTGCCCTACGTGACTCTAAACCTGGCCATCAGCATCCTGATTATGCGGAGCATCTTTGAAACCATCTCTCACGAAATTGTTGACGCGGCCAAAATTGACGGAGCCAGTTCCTGGCGGATTCTGTGGGAGATTATGCTGCCGCTGATCGTCAATGGGATTGTCGTGCTGATCATCGTCAACTTTGTAAGCGCCTGGGGCGAGTACCTGCTGGCCGTCACCCTGACCAACGATCAATCGGTGCGGACGCTGCCGGTGGTGCTGGCGACCACCTTCGGCGGTTTCGGCGAGTGGGCCTGGCCGCGCATTGCCGCCGTTTATATTATGGCGATCCTGCCCGGTCTGATCGGCTTTGCTATTGCCCAACGCTGGTATATGAAGGGTTTGACCGAAGGCGCGTTGAAGGTTTGAGAGAGTTGGGGAGTGTCAAAATGCACTTTGACACTCCCCAAGCACTATTTTTAAGGGGGTTGGGTCCATGCGTGAGTTCGATCATGTGGGTGTTGTCACCGACGAAAAACAAGCCGAAGAAATGTACGTTCCGGCGACCAAAGTCTGGGTCACGAACCCGGCCACGCATCCTTACAAGATTGAATATTTGCGCTTTGAACCTGATACCCCGGTGATCGGGCCGGTGCGAAACCTGCCTCACATTGCTTTTCGGGTAGATAATCTTGAAGAAGCAATGGGTGACTCTGAAATTTTACTGGGACCGTTTAACCCAACCGAAACGCTGCGGGTTGTCTTTGTTCTCCAGGATGGGGCGGTCTTTGAATTCATGGAGAACGCGGAAGGCGGCAGGTGGTTTCGGGGTGGGGACCAATCAAATAGTTAAAGTCAGGTCAACTTGAATTCAATAAGGCGGGGGGGCGAGGGTTTCTTCGTTTCCTCGTCTCTTTTTAGGAGAAGATAATGGCGGCCAAAATTCGAGTGGGTGTGGCCGGGGCCGGGTTTATTGGCGCGGTTCATGCCCGGGCCTACAAACAAATCCCCGCAGTGGAACTGGTCGGTATCGCCGACCCGGCCGCAGAGCGGGCCGAACCTCTGGCACAGGAATTGGGTTGCAGGCGTTTCCATGATTACGAGTCTTTGCTGCAAGCCGGGGTAGAGCTTATCAGTATTTGCCTGCCGCCTCGCCTCCATCTACCCGCCGCGGAAGCGGCCGCCCAGGCCGGCGTCCACATTCTGATGGAAAAGCCCATCACCCGCACCGTCGAAGAGGCGGACCGGATGCTGGCGGTTTGCCGCAAAGCCGGGATTTATTTGATGACCGGCTTCACCCACCACTTTTACCCGGAAATGCGCGAAGCCAAACACCTGATCGAGAGCGGCGTGATCGGCCAGCCGCTGACCGTGCTGGACTCGATGTCTATCAGCCACAGCTTGGTTTTGCCCTGGTATCGCGATAAAGAAATTGCCGGCGGCGGCGTTTTTATGTGTAACGCCGTGCATGGCTTCGATCGGGTGAGTTGGGTATTGGGCCAGCAGGTAGCGGCGGTCACGGCGTTGGTTGAACCGCCCCAGGTGGCTCATGCTGAGGATTATGGCTCGGTGCTGGCCCGCTTCGACGGTGGGGCGCAGGGAACTTTTTTCCAGCACTGGGGACCGTATCGAACCGTATCGTGCGAAATGCAGGTTTTTGGTGAAACCGGCATGCTGCATGTCCGTTCCTGGGACTCGCTGGAGCTTTTCACCACCGGCAAGCGGACCACCCAGCATTTCTATCATCCTGATGCCGGCCTGTCGGAGCGGGTGATGGTCGGAATGATCGCCGAATTGACCGAAATGGTCGAGGCGGCGCGCCAGGGACGGCAGCCCGAACCGTCTGGGGAAGCGGGCCGGACCTCGGTTGCCCTGGTGCTGGCTACCTACAAATCGGCTGAAACAGGCCAGTGGGTCGAACTGTAAATTAATCCACAGATAGACTCAGATCAGAACTTGCGCATGTCATTCTGAACGGAGCGCAGCGGAGTGAAGAATCCCTGAGATGTTCGATTGCAGGCCAGCCTTCCAGGGATTTTTCGCTCCCTACGGTCGCTCAAAATGACATCCAAGCGAAAGTCCTAAAAAGATAAAAGTTCAGAACATTATCTGTGGTAATCTGTGTTCATCTGTGGACCAAGGAACAGAGCCAATGTATGATTTATTAATCACTGGTGGCCGGCTTATTGACGGGACCGGCACGCCCTGGTACTGGGCCGATGTTGCCGTTCAAGGGGACCGGATTGTCGCCATGGGACTGCTGGCTGGGGCTGCGGCCAGGCGGGTCATCAAAGTAGATGGCAGGATAGTCTGCCCCGGCTTTATTGACATTCACACCCACTCCGATCTGTATCCGCTGTACAACCCGTTGATGGAGTGCAAAATTCGCCAGGGCGTGACCACCGAAGTCGTCGGCCACGATGGGTTGGGCTTGGCCCCGGTGACGCCTCAAACAGCCACCCAACTGCGCGAACAACTGGCCGGCTGGAACGGCCGGCCAGATTTGGATTGGGATTGGGGCACAATCACCACCTACCTGGACCGGTTTGAAAATCAGGTGGCGGTTAACGTGGCCACCCATGTGCCGCATGGCACGGTGCGTATGGCCGTCATGGGCATGGACAACCGCCCACCCACGCCCGCTGAACTGCGCCAGATGCAGCAACTAATTGACCAGGGCATGCGCGAAGGGGCCATTGGTCTCTCGACCGGGCTAACCTATGCCCCGGCTATGTTCGCCAGCGATGATGAGGTCGTCGAACTCTGCCGGGCTTTGCGGCCTTATAACGGCTTCTACTGCCCTCACCATCGTAACTACGGCATGCAGGCGCTCGAAGCCTACTATGACTCGATTGAGATTGGCCGCCGGGCCGGTGTGCCGGTGCATCTGACCCACTGCCACCTGGGTTACACGATCAATAAAGGCCGCGCTCCAGAGTTATTGGCCGCGATTGACCACGCTCGCGCCGATGGGCTTGAAATCACGCTGGACACCTATCCCTATCTGGCCGGGAACACTTATCTCCACGCTTTTTTGCCTTACTGGATGCATGAGGGCGGTATCGAAGCGACCCTGGCCCGGCTGCAATCGCCCGATATTCACGAGCGGCTGCGCCACGAGATGGAAGTCATCGGCTCCGATGGCTTTAGCGGGGTGCCGATGGGTTGGGAGATGCTGCAAATTGGCGGGATTATGGGCGAGCACGACCCGGCTCTGGTCGGCATGTTTCTGCCCGATGCGGCGGCGCGGGCCGGCCAGACCCCCTATGAATTTTTTGTTGACCTGCTGCTTCAAACTCGCCTGGGCGTTTCCTGCCTGGCCCATATTGGCAACGAGGAAAATGTCCAGATGATTCTGCAGCATCCGGCCCACGTGGTCGGCAGTGATGGCATTTTGGTCGGCGGGCGGCCGCACCCGCGCGGCTGGGGCACACATGTCCGTTTTCTGGCCCATTATGTGCGCGATTTGGGCTTGTTGAGCTGGGCCGAAGGCATCCGCAAAATGACCTCGGCGACGGCCCGGCGGATTGGCTGCATGGATCGTGGCATTGTCCGGCCTGGCTTCATGGCCGACTTGGTTGTCTTCGACCCTGATACGCTCCGGGATACCGCCACCTACGAAAACCCCATCAGTTACCCTGAAGGGGTTCACTATGTTGCTGTCAACGGGGTTTTGGTGGTGGAAGAGGGCCAGCCAAGCGGCGCGACTCCGGGCCGCGCTCTGCGCGAGCCGTATGGCCGCCAGCCGGAACGGATCACCGAACCTATTCAGATTATGAAAGGATGAAGCTATGTCTTTTGAAGAAAAACTCCGGGATATGGGTTACAGGGTTGAAGCCATCGAAATCAATGCCGGCCGTTTGATGCATGCCAAGCGGACCGGCAACCTGATCTACACCTCCGGGCAGGTGCCGAACCGGGAGGGCCGGGCCATCAAGGGCAAAGTGGGCCGGGATGTGAGCGTCGAAGAAGGTTACGAAGCGGCGCGATTGGCCACACTCAACTGCCTGGCCGCGGTCAAAACTCTAGCCGGCAGCCTGGATAACGTGGTCCAGGTGGTCAAAGTGCTGGGCATGGTCAATGTGGCCCCTGATTTTGACGACACCCCGGCCGTCATTCACGGCTGCAGCGATCTCCTGATCGAGGTGTTTGGTGAGGCAGGCCGGCATGCCCGCAGCGCCGTCGGCATGACCATTCCCCACAATTGGGCCGTCGAAATTGAAATGATTGTCGAGGTTAAATGAGCCAGCCTGTCGTCCTTGAAATCTGTATTGATTCCGTTGAGTCGGCCATTGCGGCGCAGCAGGGCGGGGCCAACCGGGTGGAGCTGTGTGACAACCTGCTGGAAGGCGGCACGACCCCCAGCGCAGGCACGATTGCCCTGGCCCGCCAGAATATCAGCATTGATCTGAACATTATCATCCGCCCGCGCGGGGGCGATTTTTGCTATACTGACGTCGAGTTCGAGGTGATGAAGTATGACGTCGAGCAGGCCAGGCGGTTAGGGGCCAACGGCGTGGTGATTGGGCTGCTCAACCCGGACGGATCGGTGGACACGGCCCGCACCGCCGCGCTGGTCGAACTGGCCCGCCCGTTGAGCGTCACCTTCCACCGCGCGTTTGATATGTCGCGTGATCCCCATGCGGCGCTGGAAACGCTCATCTCATTGGGACTTGACCGGGTGCTGACGACGGGGCAGGAAGGCTCGGCCCTGGAGGGGCTGGATTTGATCACGGAACTGGTACGGCAGGCAGCGGACCGGATTATTATTATGCCGGGCCTCTCCGGAGCGATTTCCGAGCGGAATGTGCAGAAAATAATAACCCAGAGCGGCGTCAAAGAAATTCATACCACCGCCAGCACCCCTTTAGAGAGCCAGATGACCTATCGCAACCTGCGCTCCTTTATGGGCGGTGAGTTGCGGCCGCCTGAATTTTTCCGAATGGTAACTGACTCCCAGCGGGTCAGAGATTTTGTACGGGCTATTCAATAAACACGGGTGTGCGAAAGGAGGTTAAAGGATGAAAACTGTCAATCAACTCTTGCAAAACAAGGGATCACGAGTATGGTCCATTGGGCCGGATGCGCTTGTTATCGAGGCGCTGAAGTTGATGGCCGAAAAGGAAGTGGGCGCCCTGGTGGTCCTTGAGGGGGATCAGGTTGTCGGCATCCTCTCGGAGCGGGATTATGCCCGGAAGGTCAGCCTGCTGGGAAAGTCATCCAAAACCACCCCTGTGCGCGAGATTATGACCGAAAAAGTAGTCTTTATCCGTCCCGAACAGACGGTGGAGGACTGCATGGCCTTGATGACCAACAAGCGTATCCGCCATCTGCCGGTCATAGATGGCGACCGCCTGGTGGGGGTCATTTCCATTGGCGATGTGGTTAAGGAGGTCATCTCCCAACAAGAATTTATTATCGCCCAGCTTGAAAATTACATTACCGGCCGATGACCCTAACCGCTAATCCTCAAAGCATTCCCCATTGGCGTGTCTCTCATGTGCCTGAAGATTGGGACACCCAGGCCGATCCGGCCACCTGGAACTGGGCAAGTGTGCCGGTCTTGCCGCCTTTCATTCTGGCCGACGGCAGTGGCCCGGCGGTGCAACAGACCGTTGCCCGTGTTTGCTATGATGCTCAGGCTTTGTATGTCCGGTATGACTGCGACGACCGCGATATTTGGGGTACCTACACTCAGCGCGATGAGCCGATCTATGACGAAGAGGTCGTTGAGATTTTCTTTGGCCCTCGTGAGGCCGATTTGGCGCGTTATTTTGAGTTCCAGGTGAGTCCCAACGAGGTGCTGCTGGATGCGCGTATCTACAATCCCACCTCGCAGCGCACGGAATTAGAAGTGGATACCGGTTGGAATTGCCCCGGCATTCGCTGGCGGGCAGGCCGAGATGATGCTGCCAATCATTGGTGGGGGATTATGGTTATTCCCTGGGCGGCAGTCGCTCCGCCGGGCGAACTGCCGTGGCTGTGGCGGGCCAACTTCTACCGCATCGAGCGTCCCCGCGACGCCGCGCCGGAGTATAGTTGCTGGTCGCCGACTATGACCGAACCGGCCGATTTTCACAAACCGGCCCGCTTCGGCCTGTTGGAGTTGGCAAAGTAAAGAGATTTTGCCGGGATTAGGTGATTAGGTGATTTTTTATTATTACTTTATCCCCAAATCTCCAAATCCCGGCCCAAAGCCGGTCTGTTCTCAAAGCCATCTGGACACTAACATTTTTCAAATCTAAGGAGAATTGAGGTGACTCAACTCAGCGATATTATCCTCGCCGAATCCCGGCTGGAAAAAGTGTTTGAGGGCTGCGCCTTTGCCGAAGGGCCGGCCGCCGATGCCGAGGGCAATGTTTATTTCTCGGATTGTCCTAACAATCGCATCCTGGTTTATCGCCCCGGCAGCGGCAAAACAGAAGTCTGGCAGGAACCGAGCGAGCGGGCCAACGGCATGAACTTTGACAGTCAGGGCCGCCTGGTCGTTTGCTGTGACGGCAAGGATGGCGGGGCGCGGGCCGTCCGCCGGTACGAGCCGGATGGCGCCATCACGACCCTGGCCTCGCATTACAACGGCAAAAAGCTCAACGCGCCCAATGACCTTTGCTTTGACCGCGAGGGCCGCATCTACTTTACCGATCCGCGTTATGGGTATCGCGGGGATTTGGAGCAGGACTGCATGGCAGTCTACCGGATTGAGCTGGATGGCTCGCTCACCCGCGTCATTGACGACATGCAGTTCCCCAACGGCATCCTGATCACCCCCGACAACCGTACCCTCTACCTGGTGGATCACAACCCGGACCCCGGCGGGGCGCGCTTCCTGGTAGCTTATGATCTGGCTGCGGATGGTTCCTGGAAACGGCGCGGAATTTTGTATGATCACGGCGATGGCTACGGCGGCGATGGCATGGTCCTGGATGTCGAAGGCAATATCTACCTGACCGCCGGTGAGGGCGAAAAGGCCGGCATTTACATCTTCTCCGCGGCGGGGGAACTGGTCGGCATTATTCCCCTGCCGGAGATACCCGGCAATTGCACCTTTGGCGGGCCGGACCTGCGCACGCTCTACATCGCCGCCTCCAGCTCTCTCTATCGCATCAACCTGGCTCTTCCGGGCCAACTGGCCTACCCGCCTCTATCTATCTGATTACTGACTGCTGATTACTGACTACTGGCTACTATCTTTAAGGAGTTCTAATTTATGAAAGCGTTAGTCTACGAAGGCCCGCGCCAGTTGAACATCCGCGATATGCCGGAGCCGGAAGCGGGGCCGGACGAAGTGCTTATTAAAGTGGTCTACTCCGGCATTTGCGGCTCGGAATTGAGCGGCTACCTGGGGCAAAACAGCCTGCGCAAGCCGCCCCTGGTCATGGGCCACGAATTTTCGGGTGAAATTGTCGAGCTTGGCTCGCAAGCTGCCCGCTTCAAGCCGGGTCTGGCCGTTGGCCAAAGGGTGACAGCCAACCCCTTGATTTACTGCGGTTCGTGCCGCGCCTGCCTGGCCGGTCGCCATAATTTGTGCCGGCAGCGCCAGCTCCTGGGAGCGCACCGGCCGGGCAGTTATGCCGACATGATCAAAGTTCCGGCCCAACAGGTCTACCCCGTGCCGAACCAGCTCAGCCTTGAACATGCCGCTTTAACCGAGCCGGTTGGCTGCGCCGTCAGGGCGGTTAAGCTGGCAGATGTTACTGCCCTGGATACCCTGCTGATTACTGGCCTGGGCCCGATTGGCCTGCTCGTTTTACAGGTCGCCCAAACTTTTGGTGTCACCAAAATTGTGGCCACCGACACCGACCCCCACCGGCGGGCCATTGGCGAGCAGTTTGGGGTGCGGGTGTTAAATCCCCTGGCGGAGAACGTGGTCGAGGCGGTCCGGGCGGAAACGGATGGGCTGGGGGCGGATGTGGCCGTTGATGCCGTGGGGCTGGCCGTTACCCGGCAGCAGGGCATCGAAGCGGTCAGGCCGGGGGGCAGCCTGATCCTGGTCGGTCTGCACGACGAGGAAAGCCAGATTCAGTCCAACCTGGTCATCCGCAAAGAGGTGAAACTGCTGGGCAGCTTTGCCTACACCCCGCTCGATTTTGAAGATGCCCTCGCCTGGTTGGCTGCCGGTCAGGTCCGGATTGACCCCTGGCTCTTGAAAGCGCCCTTAGCCTCTGGTCGCGACTGCTTTGAGCGATTACTGGCTGAACCCGGGCCGGTTGCCAAGATATTGCTTCACTGAAAAGGAGGTTAGGATGGCAGTTACCTACGAAAAAATTATGGTCACCCTGGATGGTTCCACCCTCGCTGCTCAGGCTTTGCCCCATGCCCTGGCCCTGGCTGACATGCATCAAGCCGAATTGATCTTGTTCCGGGTTGTTCAAGACAACCACTTTTTGGTCGAATATATTCAGGAGGGTGCGCTGGATCCCGAAAAGCGCCAGGAGCATTGGCTAGACGAAGCCACTCAGGCTCTGAATGAAATTGCCGCAGATTTGAAGCTCCGCAAGTATAAGGTAACAGCAGTGGTCGAGGTGGGGCTGCCGGCCGAGACGATTGTTGATTATGCCAGCAAAAATGGTGTCTCATTAATTGTGATGAGTACCCATGGCCGCAGCGGCCTGGCCCGCTGGGTGTATGGCAGCGTCGCCGACAAAGTCTTGCAAGCCGCTTCTTGCCCGGTTCTGCTGGTGCGGGCCGCGCCCGTCTAATAAAGATTATTTTTATAGGACTTACGCATGTCATTCTGAATGAAGCGCAGCGAAGTGAAGAATCCCTCGAAGGTACGCTTGCAAGGGTACGTATTTAGGGATTTTTCGCTCCTTCGTCGCTCAAAATGACATGATTTGCGTAAGTCCTGTTTTATTCACAATTCACAATTTTTCAAAACAAGGAGTATATCTTATGCCCAAACAACAAGTCTCAACCAAAAAAGGCGCTTCTCCGATGGGGGCTTACTCCCAGGGATTGAAGGCTGGTGATTTTGTTTTTGTCTCTGGACAGGGACCGCTGGACCCCGACACGGGTAAGGTCGTCGGCGAGACGATTGAGGAGCAGACCACTCGCACCCTGGAAAACGTCAAAGCCATTTTGGCAGCCGCCGGAGCCAGCATGGCCGATGTGGTCAAAGTGTCGGCCCATCTGAGCGACCTCAGCCTGTTCGACCGCTATAATAAAGTCTACTCGACCTACTTCCCCGACCCCAAGCCAACCCGGACGACGGTGGGCAGCCAGTTGCTCGGCATTATGGTCGAAATTGACGCTATCGCCTATATCGGCGACAAGTAGGGCCGCAGGTCAAAATGGTTACAGGACAGCAACTGGCCGAGTGGCTGAGCCGGCTGGTGCAAATTCCCAGCGTCTCGCCGGAGCAGGCCGGGCCGCGCGCCGGCGTCCCCGGCGAGGCGCGTCTGGCCGCCGAAGTGACGCGCTGGTTTCAGGCGTTTGGCGGGGAAGTTCATCGGCATGAAGTGCTGCCCGAGCGTCCTAATATTTACGGCCTCTGGCGGGGCCGGAGTGATCGCTGGCTGGCGGTAGATGTCCATATGGATACCGTCGGCGTCGAGCAGATGCTGGGCAACCCGTTCAGCGGGCTAATTCAGGCGGGCCGGGTGTATGGCCGGGGGGCGGTGGATACCAAGGCTTCGCTGGCGGTTGTCCTGGCCTTGCTCGAAGCGATGCACCAGGCCGGGCAGGCTCCGCCGACCAACCTGCTCATCGCCGCGACGATGGATGAAGAGATGCGCGGTCAAGGGGCGCTGGCCTTTGCCGAGTGGGTGCGCCAGCAGGGGCTGCCGCTCGACCAACTGGCCGTGGCCGAACCAACCCTGTGCGGGCCGGTTTACGGCCACAAAGGAGCGCTCCGCATGGGTTTTGAAGTGCAGGGCAAATCCACACACTCCTCCCAGCCGGAACTCGGGCAGAACGCCATCACCGCCGCCGCGCGGCTCATCCTCGCCCTGGACGAGGAACACCAGCGCCTCCAATCTCTTTCTCCCTCTCCCTGGAAGGGAGAGGGTCGGGGTGAGGGTCTCGGCCCGCCCACCCTCACCGTCACGATCATTCACGGCGGTATCGGGGAAAATGTCGTGCCGGAGTCATGCCAACTCTTCATTGATCGCCGCATCGTAGACGGTGAGAAATCGTTGGATGTAGCCGCAGCGCTGCAAGAACTGGCCCAGCAAGCCTGCCCGCTGCCGGTGAAGACGACCACCGGCCTGGCTGTCGAGGCCTTTCTGCAGCCGCCCGATACGCCCTGGCTGCGCCAACTGGCCGCATGGTCGGGCCGGGCGCCGGCGGTGGTGCCTTACGGGACCAATGCCTCAGCTTACGGCGGCCTGGCCCGCGAGTGTGTCGTCATCGGGCCGGGTTCCATTGACCAGGCTCACGGTAGTGAGGAATGGGTCACCATCGCCGAGTTGGAAAAAATGGCCGGTATTTACGCCAAATGGTGGGGGCTTCAATTTTAGATTTTGGGTTGTTTACGGGCAAAGTGGAATTTCAAAAATCTAAAATCCAAAATCAAAATTCCAAAATCCGTATGGGAGTGGTGGGTTTGGGTAGTTTTGGCCGGCTGCATGCCCTGACCCTGGCCGGTCTGGCCGAAGCGGAACTGGTCGCCCTGGTGGACTCGCGGGAAGCGGCGCTGGCCGAACTGCGCCAGCAGTTGCCCGAAGTACCCGGCTGGGCCAGCCTCGCGGCCGCCCTGGCCGGAGTCGAGGCCGACGCCTGGGTCATCGCCACCCGGACCGAGTCCCACATGCCCCTGGCCGAGCAAATTCTGGCCGGCGGCGCGCACGTGCTGATCGAAAAGCCGCTGGCCGAAAGCCTGGCCGCAGCGCAGCGGCTGGAGCCGCTGGTCGCCGCCAACCCGGAACGGGTGATGTTGGGCCACATCTTGCTCTTTGCCGCAGAGTTCCGCCGCCTGCTGCAAGAAGTGCGCCAGCGCGGGCGGTTAATTCACTTCCACCTGGTGCGGCACCGGCCCAGCACGACCTGGGAATTTTACCGGGAGACGCCCTTTCGGCTGTTAATGGTCCACGATCTGTACCTGGCTTTTGCTCTGATGGGTGGGGAAGAACCGGCTCGTCTCTGGGGCCGCCTGCATCCGCGAGAGGGCGGCGGGTTTGACCTGGCGCGGGCCGAGTTGGAATGGCCCAGCGGCGTCTGGGGATCACTGACCGCCTCCTATCTGACTCCGCCGGGCATGAGCAGCGACGGCTTCGACCGGATCGAGCTTTTTGGGCAGGGCTGGGCGGCCCAGTTGCGGCTGAATCCACAGCCGCTGGAAATTTGGGGCGAGCGGGCCGAATGGCCGCTGTCGCTGGCTGTCTACGCCGACCCCATCGCCCCGTCCGGCTGGCTGGCCGAGGAGCTGCGCCACTTCTGCCGGGTGGTTCGAGGTGAGGCTGAACCGCCGTTAGGGGCGCGCTACGCCGATGCCCTGCGGATTCAAGGCTGGCTGGAGCAGTTGGAAGCCTCAGCGGCCTCCCAATGACTTTGATGAGCAAATTCAGTAACCATGATTGGAAGACTGGAGGATTGGAAGGCTGGAACCATCTTGTTTCAACTCCCCAGCCTTCCGACCTTCCAGCATCAGGTATATTGAGGAACTAAGATTATGAGATTAGTTCAATTCAAAACGCTGGATGGTGTCCGGCAGGTCGGTTTGGTGGATGAAAATAAGCCCTTGCAGGTTTTGCAGAGGATAACCCGTATTTACGAGCTGGCTCTGGAAGCTGACCAACTGGGGATAGGACTGGAGCGACTGGTCAAGGAGCGTTTGAGTGGGGAAGTCGTTGATTACGAGCAAGTAATTGCCGAAAACCGGCTGCTCCCCCCGCTTGACCATCCCGACCCGGCCCACTGCTACGTGACAGGTACCGGGCTGAACCATCTCGGCAGCGCCCAGGCGCGTGATGCGATGCACACTAAACTGGCCGGCGACCCAAACGCCCTGACCGACTCGATGCGCATGTTCAAATTAGGTCTGGAAGGCGGCAAGCCGGAGCCGGGCCAGGTCGGCGTCTCGCCGGAGTGGTTCTACAAAGGCGATGGGGACAGTATTGTTCCGCCTGGCCAGCCGTTAGAGCTGCCGCCCTTTGCCCTCGACGGCGGCGAAGAGGCGGAGATTGTCGGCCTCTATGTCATTGCGTCCTCGGGGGCGGTACTGCGGGTGGGCTTTGCCCTCGGCAATGAGTTTTCAGACCATGTCCTGGAACGGCAAAATTATCTCTATCTGGCTCACTCTAAACTGCGAAACTGCTCCATCGGGCCGGAATTGCTCGTGGGGGAACTGCCGGCCCACATTGCCGGAACGGTGCGGGTGCTGCGGCAGGGAGAAACCATCTGGTCGGATACATTTTTGACCGGCGAGGCTAACATGTCTCACAGCCTGGCCAATCTCGAACACCACCACTTCAAATACGAAGCCTTCCGCCGGCCCGGCGATGTCCACTGCCACTTTTTCGGCGCGGCGACGCTGAGCTTTTCCGCCGGAGTGACCCTCCAACCGGGTGATGTATTCGAAATTTCCGCTCCACCCTTTGGCCGTTCGCTGCGCAACCCGCTCGCCGCTAGTCAGGCTAAGGCGGGATTAGCCACTGTTCGGGCGCTCTGAGAGGTTAGGGTGAGTCTGTAACGGAGCAGGATAGCAAAGTAGCAAAGTAGTAGAAAATTATCTGGATACTGGCTACTGGCTACTGAATTCTATTTTCTGAGGAACGAGATGTTAACCGACCAAACCCGCCGTGAAGCCTTCCCGTCGCTCGAAGGCATGACCTATCTCAACACCGCCGCCGAAGGGATTCCGCCGCTGGCGGTAGGTGAGGCGTTGCAGCAGTATTTTTATGACCACCAACTGGGCATGGATGGCCGGGAGCGGCATCAAGCCCAGCGAGAGGTGGTCAAGGCGTTGACGGCCCAGTTTTACGGCCTGACGCCTGACGAAATCGGCCTCAGCTCTTGCAGCTCCGAAGCCTACAATCTGGCCGCGCTGGCCCTGCAATTGCAGCCCGGCGATGAAGTCGTCATCAATGACCTGGATTTTCCGGCGGGGGCGACCCCCTGGCTGCAGCCCACCTGCCCGGCCACCGTCAAAGTGTGGCGTGCACGCGGCGGGGGCTTGCGGGTTGAAGATTTGGTCCCTCTCCTGGGGCCGGCCACGCGGCTGGTGACGGTTTCGCTGGTCAGCTTTTTTAACGGCTTTGTGATTCCGCTGGCAGAGGTCGTGGCGGCGGTGCGCCGCCATTCCCCGGCTTTGCTCGCCCTCGACGTGACCCAGGCTCTGGGCCGAATCCCGTTGCACCTGGCCGGGGTTGATTTAATTGTCAGCAGTACCCACAAATGGATTCTGGCCTGTCATGGCGGCGGCCTGGTGGGGGTGCCGGCGGAACGAACCCAGGAATGGACCGTGCCGGCGGGCGGCTGGTTCAATTTGCAGGACGCCTTTGGCCCCCAGCGCTTTGAGCGGGCGGTCAGCCTGCCGGGGGCGGCGAGTTTTACGGTTGGGATGCCGAATTACCCGGCGATTTATGCCATTCGGGCGGCGTTAGAGTATATTCAGAGGGTGGGCGTCGAGGCGATTGATGCGGCGGCGCGGCCGCTGGTATTGGCCTGCCTGGAGGGTCTGGCCCGGCTGCCGGTTGAACTGCTGACGCCGCAAGAGCCGGACGCGCTGGCGGGGATCCTCGCCTTTCGTCACCCGGCTTCAGAAGAAATCCAGCGTTACCTGCACAGCCAGAATGTTCACATTATGACCCACGCCGGCCGCCTGCGCGTGTCGCTGCATGGCTATAACACGATGGCCGATGTGGGAACGTTCTTGCAGAAGCTAGAGGAAGCGTTGAAACTTGTCGAGGCCAGGTGAGGGATAAAAATTTAGGAGTGCAAAAGTGCACTTTTGCACTCCTATGTAGCGGCCATCGGGCATAAGGAGTCAGTGAGTGAAGCGGGTTGAGGGGAAAGTGGCCCTGGTCACGGGGGCGGCGCGGGGCATCGGCCAGGGGATTGCCCTGTGCCTGGCCGAAGAGGGCGCGGATGTAGTGGTCAACGACCTGCCGCCAACTGGCGAGCAGGATGCCCGCGAGACGGCTGCGGCCATCGAGGGGCTGGGCCGCCGGGCGCTGGTTCACTACGCCGATGTCTCCAATCGGGAGCAGGTAGCGGCCATGGTTGCCGCCGCTGTGGCTCATTTCGGGCGGATTGACATTGTGGTGGCGAACGCAGCCATGACAATCCGAGAGTGGGTGGTCGAGGCTGAGTGGGAGCATGTCCTGCGGACCCTGGAAGTGAGCCAGTTTGGCGTCTTTCACACCTGCCAGATGGCGGCTCGCCAGATGGTTGCTCAGGCCAGCCAGGGACAGTTCGGCGGAAAAATTATCATTATCGGTTCCGTCCTGTCGGAAATTCCCCTGCCGACGAGCGCACCGTACAACATGGCCAAAGCGGCCATCAACCACCTGGGCCGCACGTTGGCAGCCGAGCTGGCCCAGTACCGGGTCAACGTCAACGTCATCAATCCGGGCTGGATTGATACGCCGGGCGAGCGCAAACTGGCCTCCGCCGAGGAACTGGAGGCGGGAGCCAAACTCATTCCCTGGGGACGTATGGGTACCCCGCGCGATATTGGCCGGGCCGCCGTCTTCCTGGCCAGCGACGATGCCGATTACATGACCGGCACGGCTTTGCGCATTGATGGCGGCTTTACCCTGGGCGTGCGCAGGCCCGACCAGACTTAATGATAAGTCGGTCAGGTATCCACAGGGCGCAAGCAGTGTCATTTCGACCGAAGTACCCAAAGGGCATAAAGGAGAAATCCCTCATACCTGCGTGACGCTCCAGGGATTTCTCGGCCTATGGCCTCGAAATGACAGTGGGTCGGGTAATTACTAAAGGAGACAAAAAACCATGCATCAAGAACAACGCCAGCGCGCTCATGCCCATTTCAAGTCTAAGGGGATCGGGCGGGCGCTTTTGGTTAACCCTTATACGGTCAAGTGGCTGACCGGCTTTGCTCCGCCGGTGCAGGTCGGCTCCAACTTCTTCGCCGGCGGCCCGCCGCTGGTCTGGTACGAGGACGGTCATTTTACGCTGTTGGTGGTAGACGCCTATGCTGCCGATACCGCTGCCTTTGCCGAGCAGACAGATGGGGCCGTCATCACCCACCTGGGTTACACCATCGAGCAGCCGCTGGCCGGGGCCGATCATTTGACGGCGGCCCTGCGCCAGGTGATGGAAAAATCTCTGGGCGGCAAGGTTGGAGTTGAAGAGCGCGACATACCGGCTTATTTTCTGGGGGTGGTGCGCGAGACGCTGCCCGCCGGGGCCGATTTTACGCCGGTGGATGGCTGGCTGGAGCCGCTGCGGATGATCAAAACCGGCGAGGAACTGGCCAAGCTGCGTGAGAATTTCGCCCTGACCGATATCGGGCAGGCGGCGGCGCGGCGGGCGGTGGCCGCGGGTAAACGGGAAATTGATGTCTGGACCGAGATTCACAGCGCCGTCCAGCAGGCGGCAGGGCGGCGCGTCCCGCTGGGCAACGACTGCGTGGTCGGCTACCGGCAGAACAATATCGGCGGCTGGCCGCTGGAGTATGAGATCAGGCCGCACGATTCGTTGATTGTAGACCTCAGCACTATTTTGTACGGCTATTGGAGCGACGGCTGCGCCACCTATTACGCCGGTGAACCGACGCCACAGCAGGCAGCTATGCACCGCAGGGTGGAAGAAGCATTGGAGTTCGGCATCTCGCTGGTGCGGCCGGGGGCGGTGGCCAGAGAGATTGACCAAAAGCTCCGCCAGTTCATCGCCGACGCGGGCTACCCGGTCTACCCGCACCATACCGGCCACGGCATTGGCGTGATTGGCCACGAAGCGCCCCGCATCGTGCCCTATAATGAGGAAAGGCTTCAAGAGGGCATGGTCATTATGCTGGAGCCAGGTATTTACCTGCCGGGTGAAACCAGCGTGCGCCTTGAAGATGGGTTGCTCGTCACCGCCGATGGGGCTGAGGTGTTGACCAAGCACGATAAGAGTTTGCCGTAGGCAATGTGGAGGAATGGAAGGTTGGAAGACTGGAAGCTTGGTTATGTTCCAATCTTCCAACCCTCCAATCTTCCAAGTTGTGGAAAGGAATGCACTTTAATGCTTATCATTGACGCGCATCTTGATCTGGCCTGGAATGCTTTGCAGTGGAATCGGAACTTATTGGCTTCGGTTTATACCATCCGCACCCAGGAGAACCGGACGCAGGGCGAAGGGCGGGCACAGGGAACGGTGGCTCTGCCTGAATTAGCCCAGGGACGGGTGGCGCTCTGTTTTGCCACCCTGCTGGTCCGCTCGACCGGCAGGTCGTCGCCGCATATTGATTACGCTTCTCCCACCCAGGCGTTTGGCATTGCCCGCGGCCAACTGGCCTATTATCGCGCCCTGGAACGAGCCGGTTACGTGCGGCTCATTACGAACCAGGTGGAACTGGACCATCATATGAGCGAATGGGAAACCTGGGACCAAGCGGGTGACCTGACCGCGTCCTTACCACCGCTTGGCTTTGTCATCAGTATGGAAAGCGCCGACTCGATCCTGGTCCCCGATGATTTGCCGGAGTGGTGGGAGCTGGGGCTGCGGGTGGTCGGGCCAGCCCATTATGGCCCTGGGCGGTACGCTGGCGGCACCAGCACCGAAGAGGGTCTGACTGAGCTGGGCCTGGACTTGCTGGCCAAAATGGAGTGGCTGGGCATGATCCTGGACCTGACCCACTTCTCAGACCAGGCTTTCTGGCAGGCCATCGAAGCCTACAATGGCCCGGTGCTGGCCAGCCATAATAACTGCCGCACCCTCGTGCCGCACCAGCGCCAATTTGCCGATGACCAGCTTAAGGCCATTTTTGAACGGGACGGGGTGATTGGCGCGGCGTTTGACACCTGGATGCTCCAGCCGGGTTGGATCATTGGCCGGAGCAGTAACGCCCAGATTACCCTGTCCAACGTGGTGGATCACATTGATTACGTCTGCCAGTTGGCCGGCAATGCTCGCCACGCGGCCATCGGCACGGACCTTGATGGTGGATTTGGCCGGGACCAGTCGCCGTCTGACCTCGATACGATTGCCGATTTGCAGAAGCTGCCCGGCCTGCTGGCCGAGCGGGGTTACCGTGAGGAAGACATCGCCGCGATTATGCATGGCAACTGGCTGCGCCTGCTGCGCCAGAGTTGGGGCGGCGAAGAAGACGCCTAAACTCACAGGGCTTACGCGGCCATGTCATTTCGAGCGACGACAGGAGCGAGAAATCCCTCGAAACGGCTCTGGCAAGATGCGGCATTAGGGATTTCTCCCTCCGCTCCGCTCCGGTCGAAATGACATCCTTAGGCTCACTGCGTAACTCCTTGTAAATCAGAAATATAAATCAAAGTGAGGACTTTCTATGGAATGGCAAAATGATGAAGAGTTGATGGCCCTGCTGCGGGCGGAGCTGTATACTGCCGTAATCGGCGATATTTTGGATGGCCGCGGCTATACCAACCAGTTTCTCCCGCCGGAAATTCAACCGCTGGACCCCCAGATGCTGCTGGTCGGGCGGGCGATGCCGGTATTGGAAGCCAATGTTTTTGATACCAAGGACTCGTATGGCCTGATGTTTGCCGCGCTGGACGACCTGAAGCCGGGTGAAATCTATGTCGCCAGCGGCGCTTCGGCGCGTTACGCCATGTGGGGCGAGCTGATGTCTACCGCGGCCAGGGCGCGCGGGGCGACCGGGGCCTTGCTCAACGGCTATGTGCGGGACACCCAGGGAATTCTGGCGATGGAGTTTCCCGTTTTCTGCGTCGGCCGCTTTGCCCAGGACCAGAAGGGTCGCGGCCGGGTGATTGATTACCGCGTTGACGTGGAGATCGGCGGGGTGCGCATCCAGCCCGGCGATATGGTCATCGGCGATATTGATGGGGTGGTCGTGGTGCCCCGGGCGGTTGAAGTTGAAGTTTTCAGCGCGGCCCTGGAAAAAGCCCGCGCCGAAAAAGTGATCAAAATCGAACTGGAAAAGGGCATGCTGGCGGCAGAGGCGTTTGAGAAGTACGGAATTTTATAAATCCAGACCGGGGCGGACGACCGCCGGCCGAAGTTATGATCCGGTCAGGGGTCGTCCATCAACGGTCAAAAGGATTTGTGTTTACAGCGGTTTGACCGGCACGCAGATATCCACAGAATGTTTATGTTCCGGATGCTCTTCCGGGCTGTTCAGGTAAAGCTCGTAGCAGGGACGATCATCCGGCTGGTAGCCGCTTTGGGGCAGCCATTCGCCATAGACCAGATCCCAGGCTTCCTGGTACTCCTGGGCCGCCAATTCAAAGTGGGCCACCACATACTTGCCGCCAGGCATGACGGTTTTACCGATTTCGCCGTCAACAACCGCGTCTGGCGGAATGGTGATACAGGCATCAACCCGTAGCTTCTCTGTGGCGGTGATTTCGGGATCATCATAATAAACGGCTAAAACCTGTGTCTCAGGAAAACGCAGCAGCCCGCGTGGCGCCGCCCAGGCCACCAGTTTGTTGAAGAGGTTCTCGAAGAGCGCGCTATCGCCCTGATAGGGGCCAATATGGCGCACGTACGCCACAGGCCAGGCCGGCATATCTTTGACTTCGACTTGTACTTGTGATTTGTTAAGCATTTTGATCCTCCATTTTGGATTATTGGTGACAGGATCAATATACATTGAAATCGCAGCGAAATCTTGTCCCATCTTGCCGGGCGCTTGACCTTCTTTGCGCTCTATTTTGCGAATCTTGCTTTCTTGTCGCTGCCGCACACGGGAACGCCACTCGCTGGCGCTCATGTGAAACATCTCTTTAAAGGCTCTGGCAAAGGTGGCCGACCCGGAAAAGCCGCAATCAAGCGCAATGGCCGTGATACTCTTTTTGGGATTGTAGATCAGTTGCGAGGCGGCCTTTTCAATACGGATTCGTTGAATAAATCCCCCTAACGTTTCGCCGACCATCGCCCGGAAAATGCGATGAAAATGAAACGGGGAGAAGTTGGCTACACCAGCCAGGGTTTCAAGGTTAAGATCTCGATCCAGGTTGGCGCCAATGTAATCAATAACCCGGTTAATTCGAGCGGTATATTCCTGCCGCAGAAATTTTTGATGGCTGTCATCAAACATAGGCTATGGCTCTCCTGGCAACCGTCAGTTTGGCCTTATTATACTGCGTGATGACAAAATCTAAAGATTCACCACCTTTCCCTCACACTATTTTAAGCGAGGTAACAGCATGCAAAGAGAAACATTAGATACGCCTGTAGCAATTGTTGAACTGGACAAGCTGGAAGCGAATATCGCCGGGTTTCAGCGTTATCTGGACGAGCACGGCATTGCCAACCGGCCGCACATCAAAACTCACAAAATCCCGGAGATTGCCCACATGCAGCTCAAGGCCGGGGCAGTGGGCATTACCTGCCAGAAGATCGGCGAGGCCGAGGTGATGGCCCAGGCCGGTATCCCCGATATTTTCCTGCCCTACAATATCATCGGCGAGAGCAAACTGGAACGGCTCATGCGCCTGGCCCGCCGGGTCAAGCTGAGCGTTACCGCCGACTCCGAGTTCACCCTACGCGGGCTGTCCGGCGCGGCGCAGCGAGAAGGGCTGGAACTGGAAACGCTGGTCGAATTCGACAGCGGCCTGGGCCGGTGCGGGGTGCAGTCGCCGCAGGAGGCAGCGGAGCTGGCCCGGATCATCGCCCGCTCGCCGGGGCTGCGTTTTGGCGGGCTGATGACCTACCCCAGCAATGAGAAGACCGATCCCTTTGTGGTCGAAACGAAAGCTTTACTTCAGAAAGACGGCCTGGAGGTGGCGCGGGTCAGCGGCGGCAGCACGCCGGGCATGTGGCAGGCCCACACCCACCCCGAAGTGACCGAACACCGCGCCGGCATGTACATCTACGGCGACCGCTATACGCTGAAGAATGGGGCGATGAGCCAGGATGATTGCTCCTTAAAAGTCATCTGTACCGTCGTCAGCCGCCCGACTGCGGATCGCGGCATTCTCGACGGCGGCAGCAAAACGTTCTCTTCGGATTTGCTGGGCCTGGAAGGTTACGGCCTGATCCTGGAATATCCCGACGCGGTCTATTACGGCCAGTCGGAGGAGCACGGCCACGTGGACTTTTCCCGCTGCGCCCGCAAACCGGAGATCGGCGAGCGGGTGACGCTCATTCCCAACCACTGCTGCGTGGTCAGCAATTTATTCAATCAGGTGGTCGGCGTGCGCGGGGATAAGGTCGAGGTGATCTGGCCGGTGGCGGCGCGAGGGGCGTTGCAGTGAGGAGAGGGGTTAGGTCCGGCCCACGCCCAAAACCTTATCTCTTTTGACCGGACAAGGCCGGTTTCACTTCTTCCGCTCCGGCAATACGCTTGGGCGGAAAAGATACTTTGGGACGTTGACTTTGTTCCTCGGCCTTTTTCAAAGCTGTATAAATGGCTCGCAAGTCATAATTGTATTGAGCCGCGTGCGCTTCTCTTATCTTTCGTACTTCTGCTACAATCGTATCTTGCCACATTCTTATTCCTCCAATAATTCTTGGGGCGTACAAATGACCGGTGGCTCATACCCTAATAACCGACATACACTTTCGATTTTGTAACGCATTGTCGCATTGGCCAAGTGTTTGAAATTCCACGTTAGCAAATAATCTATTCCATTAAGAGTGGCAATGGCAATATGCAGGGCATCCTCCACGGCGCTTTGCGGTAATGACCCATCTTTGATCAATTTTTCAGCCAGAACAACAATCTCTTCGCTTAACCTCAACTGCGGGATGCCTTCTAAAGCCTGCAAACGTTGTTGAGCCGCAGTTTCATCTCCGGCACCGGCCTCTTGAATGACCAATTCCGACACATACAGTTCAAAGGTGTCTCGGCGGAGTTGCCACCATTCCTGAGTGATTTGTTGGTTGGCGGCGATGATCAAATCACGATTGGGGCGAGAGGTTAGATAACTGATAATGGACGTTTCGAGATAAACTTTTGGCTTCATACTGAAACATTACTCTATTCAACCCACCGTGTCAAAACCAGAGGGTTGATTGAGAAAGTGCTACGTATAATTGGACATGCCCTGCTAAAGTAGCCGCTCAACCCCTGGTTTGAGGTCGGTTTAGTTTATTCTGTCTCTTTTTTCTGCCTTTACCCCCATCTCTTTTCACAATTTTAAGGTTCTGGTACTTGACACTGTACTACATCGGTGTTGGCGACCGCTCCCGGCCAACTCTTAAATTATCCCGAATATACCCTTTCTAATGTCGTTTGACGGTTAGCTTATGAAATTAGGCTAACCTGCAGGGTCTCGCTGGGAAAATAAAAACCCCATCTTCTGCCACCCTCAAGGAGAATGCCAAATGAGTCTTCAAGTTCATAAATGTCATCTACTACGCCTTCGTACACTGTGCCGGCTGGCTCGATGACTACGACTTGACTCTTGTCATTGTTACGGTACGCGATTAGATCCTTGACTCTAGTCACGCGGACTCGTTGTCCCAATTGCATTTGACCGATTTCAGTGAACACCTTCATCACTAGTGAGTGCTCTCTATCTGCTAAATAGCTAATTATGAAAGGCAGATGAAAATACTTCTGCAAAATAACCTTTCAGCCGTCCAACGCCCCGCTTCTGCCGCCCAAAGTCAACCTCAATTACCAACTAGCCTTGCGCCAAAAACCCAGCTTAATGGGTCGGCAGCAAGCGGTTTGTTATATGGCTTTCATTTATATTGTTCAATCAAACGGTTCAATCAAACCAGCCATTATGGCTAATTCAAGTATTTGTGACGAGGGGAGACACTTGATTTCCACCCAGATTTGCCTGTCTGCCGGACAAATTTTACCTTTGCATAAATTTCTCTCCCGTAAATCTACTTCACCGCGATATTTATGAATTAGGCAAATTTGATCGTCACGAACCCATTCTCTTTTGCGTTCATTTTGGCTAATCAACCGAATTTCAGGAAAAAATGTTTTTGGATTTTGTCGAGTTTCGTATCTTTCCATCTGGAGAGCTTTATTTTCTTGCCAACTCTCTAATGAAGTCTGCACCCACTTTGCAAAAATCAGAGAACCAATGATGGTCACTACAAGGCCGGTAATACTAAAACAACCTCTGGTTAGAGATGCGGTAAAATCCCAATCAAATAGCGGTTTCAGCACTAGCAGTCCAGTCATAAAACTACACATAGGAATACCAGCCACTACTAACCAAACAATTTCGGTATTTATATAATTTGGGTGGGGAATTGTAGATTGACGGAACTTCCTTGCCCACCACTTTTTTCGCCATTCAATACTTTTAACTAATTCTCGAAATTCTTTTTGTTGTTTTCGACGTTTGATCTTTAACTCAACTTTGGGCTCGGGAGTAATATCACCATCGTACCAAACATAACCAAGAGAAAAAGAACAAACAAAAAATACAATACGTAGACCCACAAATTGAACCATTCCATTCAAGTCAAGATTGAAGGCATTCCAAAAATTGACATGTAGGCTATCAACCAGGACATAAACAGGCATTATTGCATAACTGAGGGCAAAAACTATACCTGATATCCCAAGACCCCAGCCCCACTTAGGACGATGTTGTTCAACAATTTTTGTATGAAGCAAATCTGAAGAACCCAAAATAATTGTTCCCCCATAAATAATCACGCTAGTTGGTGACAGAAATAGGTCCATTAATAGAAACAGTCTTTCGAATCCCACATCAGTTGTTGTAGAGAATTGGGTTAAATAATCGTAAGTTGTAGAAGGGGTGATGTGCCAAGATATAATAACCATCGCAAAAAAACTGATAGTTATCATATTTACTTGAAAGTTAGTAAGAAAACTGGTAAGACCCCAATATTTCCAATGGCGAAGAATAACAAAATAGAGGCACACTAAAATAACTAAAATTATTATCAACCATTCAATTTCTTTAACCATGTAGAGAAAAATGGTTCTCTGTGAATCGGTTAAAATCTCATAGTAGATATATCGCAAAATAAGATCTCGTTCAAAAGGCCCCATATCGTCCATAACAGTTACAGTTCCTTCTTCTACTTCGCCCTTACTACGTATTGATTACTATCTATCGCGAGAATCGATTTTGACATCACGTCCCGGATAAGGATTTCTTCCTTCTGCTTTTTCCCCTTGATACCATTCATATTCTGTTCTACTTACAATTTGAGGCCTGTCATGGTCACGAGGTATATGGCTAAACCTTTTATTATGCTCATAGTCATCACGGGATATTTTTCTTACATAAGGGAAACCCAATACGGTAAAGAGTGAACAAATGGTCAGTACAACCAAAGGATTAATGCCATCTTGAAATTCTTTTGGGAGAAATAGAAAACAGATAGACATGAATAAATTACATAATGCAAGATACCACAACATAATAAAAAGGAACCGAAACATTACCTATTTCCTTGCTACACTAATCATCTATCAGCTTGGTGTATTCTGTAATGCGTTTTTCGAGCCATATAACGCCGCAAATAAGCTGCGCCGGGTTAGCAAAATGCCCCTCAATCAAAGACGACCCCACAGGCGAAATCAACCCCAATAAAACGCAACTCTAGGCGTCAGCTTGATTTGCATTGTTATATGGCTTTGTTTGCCTCAAATTAGTTTGTGTTTCAAGCTCAATGCGACGCAAATAACCTTGTGCTTCCCCGTTATCGAACAGATAAATGATCGAAGACTTGTATTGCTCATACAATTCGCCTGGCTCTGTAAGAATCATCCCCCACTGACCATCTGTTGTGGATGGAGCTATGGTATATGGATGTACAAGAGCTACACCAGATTTCTTTTTATCTGAGGTGGCTAGTAGCGCCAGAAAGGTTATGGGTATATTGCATTCATATAGTTCAACGTTTGGGACAACACCCGTTTTGCTTATTTGCTGGATTTCTCTAATCAACTCGTCCAACTTATTCTTCAGGTTTGTTCTTGCATAACGTAATTTCTCATCTACATCAGCCTCGGCCATCGCATATTGTATAGCCCACCAATTCCGCAAAGTTCTCCCCGCCGAAACGTTTTTTTCTGGGAGTTGAACATACAACCATTTAATCTTAACGCCGTTTCTCATTGCTGGATGAATTACATTTTCAAAAAAGCCATCAGAAAAGAATCCTTCCGGATTAATGGTCACAATATACCAAGTTGAGTCTTGATATAAATGGCCGAGGCAATCACGAAGTTCTTTTCCTTTTGCGGATTCTTCGCGAAACTTCCCCCAGTTCATAGCCATCTCCAAAATCCCTAACTTTTCCCAAATAGTAGTTATACTTATCTGCTGTATCACTTCATTTGTATGTTGCTGGTAAATACGGAAGATTATAGAAGCAATGATTTTCACCAACACAGCACCAAACAGAGCAATAGCAATATTTTCTAACCAGCTTTGAATGGGGTCTTCCGGCGGGATTCTGGTTGACAAGAATAGAACAAGAGCTGCTAAAACAACTAATGCAACGTAGGCAATAATTTCAACAGTACGAAATGTTTTGGTTTTGTCCATTTATCAAGAATAACGTTGAAGCGTAAAGTTTTTTAGCCATATAACAATCTGTAGACCGAAGGTTCTAGGCTATGACATCGTACCGCCCTTTCGGCCCGATGACATAGGATCGAAACCTCACCCCAATTTTACGGCACAAACGAGGCCTCGTCAAGGGGAAAAATGGGGCGAGGTAAATGCCGGTAGGGGAACCGGCTCAAATTAGCACTGCACAGGCCGGGCGTGTCCAGCTCGATGACCCCGGCGGCGATGGGCAGGTAGGCGGCGCGGTAGGCCACGGCGGATTTGACCACGATCATCTTCTGCTCTTCGGGGCTGACGCCGACGCCGCGCAGTTGGGCCAGGTCAAAAGGGGGGATTTTGCGCTCGGTCAGGATGATGTTGACCCCGGCCACGCGCAGCCAGGCCGTCTGGCCCATGTGGATGGTCTGGCCGAAGAAAGCGGCAAAGTGGTTGTCGGGCAGCTCGCACTGAAAGGTGCCGTCCGATAAGGCCTGGACCGTACCGGTCACCGTCAGCGGTGCACCGTGCCAGCGGTCGGTTTTGCCGCCGACGGCCAGAGTCACTTCAGCGCCCTTGCCGGCGGCCCAGCAGGCAGCCGCGGCCTCCGGGTCGGCCAGCACAATCGTCCCTTCTTCTACGCCCAGGGCGAGCATGGCCCGCAAAGCTTCCGCGCCGTCGCCGGGCGTGCCCCCGCCGATGTTGTCCGCCGAGTCCACCAGAATGATCGGCCCGCCGGGTTGGGCCAGGGCCTGGGCGACGGCCTGCTCGGCGGGCAAAAATTGGGGCAAAGCGGCTTCGCGCTGCTGCCAGAGAGTATCGGCCAATTCCTGGACATAGCCTTGAGCCAGGCCGGGGTTATCATTTGTGGTCACAACCAGGCTGGTTCCGCTGAACGGGGTGTCGGCGTAGGCAAAGCCGGCCATAACACAGATAGAGATAATTTCGGCATCTGCCTTCATTTCCACGGCCCGTTCGTGAACTAGGCGCAGGGGCAGGTCTGCCGTGCCGGTGGCCTGGGGCGCGAGCAGCAGCGGCGGGTGGGCATAAGCCGCCGTGGGTTTGATCTCTCGCCGGAGCAGCCGCTTCATCATCGCTGCGGCTTCAAGTCCTTTGGGGTGGGGGTCTACGTGGGGGTTGGTGTCAAAGGCGACCAGAACGTCGGCCAGTTCGACGGTGGCCGGGCTGAGGTTGCCGTGCATATCCAGCTCGACCACGATGGGCGTGTCCGGGCCAACAACCCGGCGCACCTCGGCCAAAATGTTACTTTCGGGGTCAAGCTGGCCGGTGGTAACCATCGCTCCGTGGAGAGCCAGGAGGACGCCATCTACCGGCATGGCCTCATTGAGCCGCTGGAGCATTTCCCGGAGAATAGTCTGATAAGCGTCTTCGGCCACCAGGCCGCCGGGCATGGCCGCGCCATAAGCGGTAGGCAAGAGCGTCCAGCCGCGAGCCTCGCCTCCTTCGATCATCCCGCCGATGGCCGAGCGCGTGCCGGCCATGGCGCGCAGTACCTCATCACCATAGTGCAGCGATTGGGTTTGGAAATCGGCCAGGGTGGTCGGCGCGCCGACAAAACTATGGGTTTCGTGGATGATACCGCCAAGAGCAATGCGAGGCATAATGTATTAGGTTCTGTTGGCATTTGCCGATTTCGCACGCTTCGATACGCCTTGGAGGCACTCAGCGTGCGAAATCGGCCCGAAAACGCATCCTGAGTAGGCAACAGCCATATCGAAGGATGCGTTTTCGGGGTAAGTTGATGAAATGTCAACAGGCTCTAGTGCTTTAAATGTTTGGCTCATTTTCGCTGTGAAATTCGCTGAGGCGGCCGGTGCTGAGGAAAATCACGCGCTCGCAGATGTTGGTCACCCGGTCGGCGATGCGCTCCAGGTTATGGGCGGCAAACAGCAAAAACATGGCCCGTGTAATGAGGGTGGTGTCGGCGGCAATAATCTCGATCAATTCCTGGAAAATTTCGGTGTAGAGTTGATCCACTTCGTCGTCGCGCTTGGCTACCGCCTCAGCCTGTTCGATGTCCCCGCTCAAAAACGCATCAAGGCTCTGGCGCAGCATCTCGCCCGAGATACTGGCCATACGCGGAATGTCAATCAGAGGTTTAACCGGCGGCTCGCCGCCCATACGCTGGACGATGACGGCGATACCTTTGGCGTGGTCCCCCATTCGCTCCAGTTCCAGGGCAATGTTCATCGCCGTCAGAATAGTCCGCAGGTCGCCGGCCATCGGCTGCTGGCGGGCAATCAGTTTAACGCAGTGCTCCTCAATGTCAAAGCGCAGTTCATTGATTTTTTCGTCTTCGGCAATGATTTGCCCGGCCAGGGCTAGGTTGCCCTCCTTCAGGGCGCGGACAGCATCGTCTATCGCGGTGTTAACCCTGCTGCCCATTTGCAGCACGTCATCCCGCAGCTCTTTTAAGGCTTGATCAAAAGCGACACGTATCGTCATATTCTCCTCATTGGGTTGAATAAACGGTATTCAACATAGATTTATTATACGCGGCAGCATGGACTAACCAAAACGTCCGGTGATGTAATCTTCGGTGCGTTTATCAGTGGGATTGTCAAAGACATCCCTGGCCGGACCGCTCTCGATCAGCTCGCTGGAGAGCAGAAAAGCGGCATAATCGGCGACGCGGATACCCTGCTGGATGCTATGAGGGACAATGACAATCGTGTATTGGTTTTTCAATGCTTGCAGCGAATCTTCCACTTTGGCGGTTGAGATGGGGTCCAGGCCGGAGGTTGGCTCGTCGAGCAGGATGATATCCGGCTCCAGGGCCAGGGTGCGGGCCAGGCAGAGGCGCTGCTGCTGCCCGCCGGACAGGGCCACGGCGGGATCATCCAGCCGGTCTTTGACCTCATCCCACAAGGCGGCCTGGCGCAGGCTCTGCTCCACCAGCTCGTTCAGGCGGGCTGGCTGCCTGATACCGGCCAGGGTGGGGCCGTAGGTTAAATTCTGGCGAATCGTGCCGGGCAGCGGCAGGGGCAGGGCAAAGACCATGCCGACGCGGCGGCGCAGTTGGGTCACGTCAAGGCCGGGCGCGTAAATATCCTCGCCGTCAATCAGTATCCGACCTGAAAGATGGGTGTCTTCGACCAGGTCGTTGAGCCGGTTGATCAAACGCAGCAGGGTGGTTTTGCCGCCCCCGGCCGGACCCAGCAGTACAGTGATACTCTGCGGCGGTATGGCCAAAGTTATATCTTGCAAGGCAACATTGTCGCCGTAAGCAAAATTAACGTGTTCAAGAGAAATTTTCGGGGGCAAAGGATTGGTCATTTATCCTACCAACCATATGAGGTTATCTTATTACCCATCAGTCTTTTACCCCGGCGATGCCTGCGAATTAATTCGCAGGCTAAAAGCTTAAGTCGGCTCAAGCCGACTCCAGCGGCGCGTGTTTTGGTTATTACAGTGCGCTTCAGCGTACTTTGTATATCAGCCCTGAATTTAAGCGAAGCACCCTATGGGTTAATTCGGGGCGAATTACCACTGCCGGCGGCGGCGAAAATGACTGCGGATTAGCGTGGCCGAAACATTCAGCGACAGCACCAGAATCAGCAGGACCAGAGCCGTACCGTACTGCTGCTGGGGCGGCATGCCCGGCACCTGGGTGCTGATCACATAAAGATGATAGGGCAGGGCCATGACCTGGTCAAAGGGCGAGTTGGGCAGGCGCGGCAGGAAGAAAGCGGCCACGGTAAAAAGAATCGGCGCGGTTTCGCCGGCGGCCCGCAGCATCCCCAGGATGATGCCGGTGATAATGCCCGGCAGTGCCTGCGGCAAAACAATGCGGCGGATGCCCTGCCACTTGGTCCCGCCCAGGCTGATATTGACCGTGCGAAACTCGACCGGCACCGCCCGCAGCGCCTCCTCGGACGTGCTGATGATAATGGGCAGGGTCATAATGGCCAGCGTCAGCGCGCCAGCGATGATCGAGGTGCCGAACTGGAGGAACAGGACAAACAGCCCCAGGCCAAAGAGGCCATAAACCACCGAGGGAATCCCGGCCAGATTCACAATCGCCAGGCGGATGGCTCGGGTCAGCTTGGTGTCGTGGGCATATTCGGACAGGTAAACTGCCCCGCCAACGCCCGCCGGAATAGCCACCAAAGCTGTGCCCAGGGTCAAGAGGATGGTGCCGACGATGGCCGGAAATATGCCACCCTCTTTCATGCCGTTACGGGGGGCGGTGCTGATAAATTCCCAACTCAGGGCGGGCAGCCCCTGGACCACAATGAGGCCGATGACCAGCAAAATAGGGGCGACCACAATCAAGGTGGTCAAGGCTAAAAGCCCAAAACCCAGGCGTTGGACGGTCCAGCGGCTCATCAGCGCAACCCCCGCCCGCCGCGCCGTTGAAAGAGGGCCGAGGCCGCGGCCAGGTTGATCAGAAAGGTCAGCACAAAGAGGATAATTCCCGCGCCGAAGAGAACGTGGTAGTGGGTGCTTCCCTGGGCCACTTCGCCCATCTCAGCGGCAATGGTGGCGGTCATAGTGCGCACCGGGCGCAGTACTGCATCCAGTTCTAGCGGCAAGCGGGCGGCGTTACCCGTGACCATCATCACCGCCATCGTCTCGCCGATGGCCCGGCCCATGCCCAGCATTACCGCCGTCACTATCCCCGCCCTGGCCGCCGGAACTACCACCATCCAGATGGTTTGCCAGTGCGTCGCTCCCATTGCCAGCGAGGCGTCGCGGTAGCTTTTGGGCACGGCATCCAGGGCATCTTCGGCCACGCTGATAATGGTGGGCAGGGCCATATAGCCCAGCAGCAGGGCGCCGGTCAGGGCAGTCAGCCCGGTCGGCGCATCCAGGTAAACGCGGACCAGCGGGGCCAGGGTGGTCAGGCCAAAAAAGCCCAGCACCACCGAGGGAATCCCGGCCAACACTTCGATGAGGGGTTTGAGAATATCCCGCACCCAGGAGGGGGCAACCTCGCGCACAAAAACGGCGCTGGCAACTCCCAACGGCAGGGCAATCACAATCGCCACCACCGTCACCACAATCGAGCCGAGCAGCAGCGGGGTCAAGCCAAAAAGGTCAAAGGTGGGGTACCAACGCACGCCAAAGAGATTGCTCCATTCGACTTCAATAAAGGTGGGTACTCCTTCGCGCAGCAGGAAAAAGAAGATCAGCACGACAAAGCCGATGGTCGAAAAGCCCAAAACCTTGACGATACTTTCGACTAAAAATTCGCTAACGGGCAGACTGGCCGATTTTTTCATCAAGGGTGTTGGTCATCACTCCGTTTGTGAGTTGGGGAGCGGCACAAAGCCCAGCTCTCTTACCTGCTGCTGGCCTTCAGTCAAAATCCAGTCGAGGTAGGTTTTAACCGCGCCGGTGGGTGGGCCAGAGGTATACATAAAGAGGGGCCGCGAAATCGGATAGCTGCCGTCAACGACGGTGGCAATACTCGGCCCGACGTAAGGGCTGCCGGGAGAGACGGCAATGGCTATTGTTTTCTGATCGGGAGTAACATAGCCCAGGCCATCGTAGCCAATCGCATTGGGATTCTGGCGGATCTCGCTGGAAATGCCTTCAGAGGAGGGTAATAACAGGGTGTCGGGCGAAAACAGAAGATCACTCTCGCTCTCGCCCTGCCGGACCACCTCCTCCAGGAAAAAGATATACGTCCCGGAGTTGGACTCGCGCGAGAGCAGTACAATCGGCCGGTCTTCCCCCCCCACTTCTTTCCAGTTGGTCATCTGGCCGGTGTAAATAGCGGAGATTTGTTGGATGGTGAGCTGGCTAACCGGATTTTCGGGATTGACGACCACGGCGATGGCATCTTGAGCTATGGTAATTTCATAAGGCTCGATGCCGTTGGCCTGGGCTTCGGCCACCTCTTCGGGTTTGATGGCCCGCGAGGCATTGGCAATATCAACCGTGTTGTTGATCAGGGCGGCAATGCCGGTGCCGGAGCCGCCCCCTGTCACCGAAATTCGCACGTTGGGATACTGGGCCATGTAATTCTCGGCCCAGGCCAGGGCCAGGTTGACAATGGTATCGGACCCTTTGTTTTCAATGGTCTCGACAGAAGGGGCCGGGGCGGCCTGAGCATTGGGGGAAGCGCTGCGGCAGCCTAACAGCAGGGCCGCTAAAAAAACAAAAAGGGTCAGGCTGAAACCCAGCCTTACCCCGTCGGTTTTCCACGATATGTGGACCACCCTGGTTGAGTCCCCGTTGCTCAATTACTCATCCCTCAGTTTCGGCTGGCATTATAACATCCTCACCGGCCTTTCGCAAGATGGCGAGGCTTATGGTAAAATTTTGACCTGTAACGCCGGAGTTAAAAGTGACTGGCACTTGGTTAGCTGAAGAATAAAAGTGCCAGTCACTTGAGTAGGTCCTAAATGAAAAATAAAATAGATGTCCAATCGCTGAACTTCTACTACGGCCAGAAACAGGCGCTTAAAAATGTTACCCTGCCCATCAAAAAACGCCAAATCACGGCTTTAATTGGCCCTTCCGGCTGCGGCAAAAGTACCTTTTTGCGCTGTCTCAACCGCATGAACGATACCATTCCCGGCGCGCGGGCCGAGGGCAAAATCTTGCTCGACGGGCAGGATATTTATGACCCCAAATTGGATGTGGTGATGCTGCGGCAGCGGGTCGGCATGGTCTTTCAGCGCCCCAACCCGTTTCCGCAATCCATCTACAATAACGTGGCTTTTGGCCCCCGCGTTTTAGGCCAGAAGAACCAGGCCCATCTGGATGGGGTGGTTGAAGACAGCCTGGTGCGGGTGGGATTGTGGGATGAAGTAAAAGATCACCTCAAGCAGAATGCACTCGAACTCTC
This sequence comes from Chloroflexota bacterium, assembly GCA_016860845.1. The sequence continues at coordinate 21,967 of BOKF01000039.1, read as the reverse complement.
GCTGGGCCAGCAGCAACGCCTGTGCATTGCCCGGGTGGTGGCAGTAGAGCCGGAGGTTATTTTGATGGATGAACCCTGCTCGGCGCTGGACCCTATCGCCACCCTAACAGTTGAAGACCTGATGCGCAGTCTGAAAGAGAAATATACCATTGTCATTGTGACCCACAATATGCAGCAGGCGGCGCGGGTATCTGACTATACGGGCTTCTTCTGGTTGGGGGAGCTGGTGGAGTACGGTAAATCGGGTAAAATTTTTACAAGGCCCCGGGAAGAACAAACAGAAAATTATATCACCGGGCGTTATGGCTGACAGGCAGAGTTAATCGAAGAAAAGCTGGTACTGCTTATTGGATTTGGGAAAATTCAGGTACTGCTCAAGATCGAACTCAACCAGATTTTTGCCGGCATTCCGCACCGTTTGTTCAAATTGAGGCAGTAAATCAGGGTGCATCAGCCAGACTTCCAAAACGTTATCCACCTTCATTTTGGAAAAGTTTTCCTGGCCCATTCCATCTTGTTTGGGAATATAGGGCGAGGTTTGATAAAATATTTCCTGGGCATTGCTTAATTGGCACATAGTTTCAATATCCTCCTTGATACTCATGAGTCCTCACTTTCTGCATCGCCAACCGCCTGGTTAACGCCGAGGGGTAGCGGTTGAGATGGTTCAAATTTGTTACTACTCAGCCCAAGCGGAGCGATGCACCTTTAACACGAGCAAATTTGGCAATTTCGGCCAGGAAAATGCATCGCGCCTGAGCAACTACTCAATTTTTACAGTGCTGGGAAAGTTGTTGAGGATGTCGGGTAAAGGACTATCTCCAGCTTAAGCTTTTCCAGGCCCTTTGTCTGTGCCCTTCGCCACAGGAGAGCTGTGATTTAAATCACTTTGGAATAAGGTTAAAGGTGACTGGCGCTGGGTTAATGAGGAAAGCGCCAACCACTTGAGTATTTGGCAGATGAAACAAGTTGTGGTGGTTAACGAGGCTTTAAAATTACCACGGGGGAAATTAGCCGCTCAGGTGGCGCATGCCGCCGTGGGCGCGTTTGTTGCCGCCAGCGCCGAGGCGCAGCAGGCATGGCTAAACAGCGGCATGCCTAAAATTGTGTTAAAGGTTGACTACGAAGCCGACTTGACCAGGCTGTATACTCTGGCCCTGGAGCAAAATATCCCGGCCCGATTAATAAAAGATGCTGGCAGAACCGTTGTCCCGGAAGGCACGCTCACCTGCCTGGGGCTTGGCCCTGCCAGCGATAACGAGCTTGATAAGCTGACTGGCGAGCTGAGACTGCTGAGATAACTGCTTGAATTATTAGTCGGGGACGCCAGCCTCTTTGGCTGTTTCTCTTGGCGCAAGCAGGAAAGCCACCAGCGCCTCGATTTCAGTTTTCTTCAATTCCAGGTTAGGCATATCGGTATTGGGTTTCAGGGCTGCCGGATCCTTTAGCCAGGTGTGGAGAAGCTTGGGATCAGTGATTAGGGTGGGTAAATCGGGACCAACCCAAAAGTCCACAAATTCCCTCCCAAACCTCTGCCGTACATCGGCGACCGCCGCATGCCGGTGGCAGACAATACAGCCCTTGGCCACGAATAGCCTTTGCCCCAATTCCGCCGAGGCCGTTAGGGTGGGCTGGTCCGGCAACTTTGGCGTCTCGCGGGAGAAAGCCGAGGCCTGAGCCGCCAGACTAAACCCGATAACGCCAATCACTGCTGCCGCTGTCAGCGAAACCAGGGCCAGGGGCGTGTGCTTGCGCCACCAAAAAAGCAGAGTCCCGACCGTAGCGATACTACCGATAAGCCCGGCCCCCAGAGACAGGGGAAATGACCCCCCTGTTACGCTGTCACCCGCCAGAGTTTGTTGAACGTCGCCGGAAGTGCTGACTTCCCGGTTGCCCGCTTGGGGAGAAGCGATTACGGTTAGGTCAGGCATCGGCTGCTGGCTCGGCATAAGGCCCGACTCGATGCCCCAGCGCCACGCACCGGCCTGCGGAAAGTTGAGCGCAGCCACATAATGCCCTTTTGCTCCTTCGGCCTCGGCCTGCACCGATATTTTTTCCTGACTCTCGATATGAACGGCATGCACCCTCACCTGGTCGTAGACCCAGGGTGTCCGCCCGTGCTGGCGGATCATAAAGCCAAGCCGGATTGGTTTTCTGGTAACCACATCCGCAGGTAGCTGGTCGAGTGTAACTACGGTCCAACCCCCGGCTAAAGTAGCCGGAACCCCGAGGAACAGCACACCGAACAACAACACTAATCCAATTAGAGAATGTTTGTAGGCTTTCTGCCACATCGTAGTGTCCCCCTTTACTAATTTTTGATAATGCGCTATAATATTGTGTAGATAAGCTAGGTATAAGATTTATCTATACATAGATCTGGATTACCCTGAGAGATAAGGTTTGGAGGTCCCCTTGTTAATCCTTTTTAAGCAATATCATCGTTTTGCCCTGTCTCAAGGGCTGTACCCCGTTGTCTTGTCTACGCTGCTGGCCTGCACCCTTTTGGCGGGCCGGGTTTATCTGAGCAGGCAGTGGACGTATCTCTTTTTGGTTTGGAATCTGTTTCTGGCTTGGATCCCTTATCTAACAAGTTTATGGACAAGCTCGGTCTACCAACGCCAATCCCGGCGCTGGGGGTATTTATTGCTGCCCGGCCTGGTCTGGCTTGCCTTCTTTCCTAACGCTCCCTACATTGTGACTGATTTTTTACATTTGCAGCATCGCCCGCCTGTGCCCGTCTGGTACGATATGGGGCTAATCTCTATCTTTGCCTGGACCGGTCTTTTTCTGGCTGTTTTTTCCCTGCGAGCCATGCAGAGGGTGGTCAAAACCGCTGTTGGACCTGTGCTGAGCTGGCTGTTTGTCGTCAGTGTCATGGGTTTGAGTGGATTAGGTATTTATATCGGGCGCTTCCTGGGTTGGAATAGCTGGGACCTGTTTATCCACCCCGAAGCCGTGTTGACCGACATCCTCATTCGATTTACCAACCCGCTCCAATACATGGCTACATTTGGAGTCAGTTTGATTTTTGCTCTCTTTCTTCTCGTTTGCTACTTAACCGTTACCGCCGACTCCTTACACCGGCAGTCCTAACTATCGCAGTGATTCTGCCACTCGTACCGCTTCTTGCAGGGACAGGTCGGTTTCCAGGCGGTAGGTGACTTCTCCTTCCGCCCAAATCAAGACCCGCCCTGCGACCAGCCGCCGCAGATCGTAATCCACTCGATTGCCGCGCCGGAATTGCAGGACATAAGGCCCCTCCGCCCAGATGGCTGGCTGCCCATTGACGCGGGTTTCCTCAACGCGGCCGGGATTGCCTTTCTCGGCAAACGTGCCCGGCCCCAATTCATGCAGGCTGAGACGTACCCGGCCGGGCTGGGCGTCATCCAGCCAGACCAAGACCACGACCGGCCCGCCGAAATCTTGCAGAAAGACCCAATCCGGCTCTCCCAGGTTGGCCGGGTAAGCAGGGAGACGAATGGGGAAATCAACCCGAGCCTGGGCTTGGGCCAGGGTCGTTGCCCCGGCCAAGTCTAGCAGCGAAGCTAAGGGGGTCGGGGTAGGGCGCGGGGTTGCGGTGATTGGCTTTTCCTCCAGGGATGCTGCCGCCGGAGTCGGCGTTGGGGTTGGCGTCGGTTCGACCAGGAAAATACGCACAGCGCCGATTTGCAAATATTCGACCAGGGCGGCGCGGACCTGGGGCACGGCGAGCAGTCCAGCCAGGATAAGCAGGACCAGCAGCGCGGCCCAGGCCAGCCGTCTCGGCGGGAGTCCAGGCTTTCCTCTCGATCCTGCGGCCAGTTGTGCTCTGACGGCGCTCGTCACGTCGGGAGTGGCGGGATAAGGGAAGCGGCGAGCTAGCTGCTGCAGCCTGGCTTCCCACGGTTCATTTTGATTAGCGCCGCCAGAGCGGCTAAAAAACCGCTGGCTCATGCGACACGTTCCTTCCATAGACTCGGAAACTCCCGCTCGACCACCTGGCGCAGCCGTTCCAGAGCGCGGCTGAGGCGCGATTTGACCGTCCCCGGGGCAATGCCGGCGGCTTCAGCCGTCTCCGCCACCGACAGTTCCAGAAAATAGCGTAAGTAGATAATCTGCTGGTCGGTTGAATTCAGGCGGCGGACTGCCTGCCACAGCAGGTGGCTATCTACTTGTGGGAGGGCCTCATCCGGCGCGGGGGCTAGCACCGGCTCCGGGGTCAGCCGGACCAGCCGTTGCAGAGCAGCCAAATATCGCCCCACCGCCCGGCGGCGGTTATAGACAAGATTGGTCGTAATCCGCAGCAGCCAGGGGCGGAGCGGGCGCGCCGGGTCGAACTGGTGTAGGGACCGAAAGGCGCGGATGAATACCTCCTGGGTCACATCCTGGGCCTCGTCGGCGTCGCCTAGCAGCAGATAAGCCAGCCGGAAAACCCCTTCCTGGTGCTGGCCGACCAATATTTCCCACGCGCCCGCGTCTCCCTGGCGGGCCTGGGTGATAAGTGTTGGTTGCCCGTTGTCCGTTGTTAGTTGTAGGTCACTCATCGGCATTCAACCACTCATGACGGACTGCGGACTAAATTTGCTTTGCTCACGCGAGCCTCTCCGGAGAGGTTCATTTACCATATATACACCACTCCGCTGTCACTGGTTCCCTTGTTAAAACAGGCCGAAAGGCGGCCATGGGCTTTGCTGCGTCGTTGATTTAACGTGTATAATGAGCCGCAAATAAAAAACTGGGAGGAAACAGTGCCGGAAAAAAGTGAACTGTTAGGCAAGCAAGTCAAAGTGCTCGATAAAGGCTGGATTGAACTGCAAGACATGATGGGGGATGACCTGGCCATTGTCAACGCAGCGCGGGTGTCATTTTTGGGAGAAAGCAAAGGGACTGAGGCGGATAAAAAGTTGTTATTTTATCTTTTGCGCCATCATCACACCAGCCCCTTTGAACAGGTCGAGTTCAAGTTTCGAGTCAAAGCGCCCCTGGTGGTCTGGTGGCAGTGGGTGCGCCATCGGACCTGGCATGTGAATGCCCAGTCCGGGCGGTACACGCCTTTCACCGAAAATGATTTTTACGTGCCGGAGACGTGGCGGAAGCAGTCGCAGGATAACAAGCAGGGCAGCGAAGGGACGATTGACCTGGCTGAAGCCGAGCGTCTCAGCCAGGCCCTCTTGGCCCATTACGAGCAGGGGTATGTCTTGTATGAGCAAGCCCTGGCGGCGGGGGTCGCTAAGGAGCAGGCCCGCCTATTTTTGTCGGGCTTTTCGGTGTACTACATCTGGGTGGCCAAAGTAGACGCTCACAACCTGCTGCACTTTCTAAGCCTGCGCATGGCCCCCGACGCCCAGGAGGAAATCCGGGTTTACGCCCAGGCAATCTACGAGCATTTCCTCAAGCCGGCCCTGCCCTGGACGGCGGAGGCGTTTGAGAAGTACGTTCTGAATAGAGGCCAGTAGCCAGAAGTCAGAGGTCAGTAGTCAGTAACCAGAGGGAAATACCCTGTCTACTGTCTACCGTTTACTGTCTACCCGTCTTACCCTGCCAGCAGCTTGAGCATAAACCCCGGCGCTAAAATGGCGCTGGGCGGCTTGACTTCGACGATGACGCTGAACAGCGTTTGGGCAAAATCGTGGTCGTGCCGGGCGCGGCGCACTGCCCGATTCATCAGGCCGGGGACGGCGAGCAGTTGGCGTAAGATACTGGCGATCAAGTGATTGCGGCCAATCTGTTGCTGCAAGGCCCTGGCGTAGTTGCCGAGATACCCTTTAGAAAAGTTACCGCTGGCCAGGGCGGCGACAGCCTGCCGGGCCGCGAGCTCGCCGCTGATGATGGCGGTGCCAATGCCTTCCCCGTTTAAGGGATTGACCAGTCCGGCCGCCTCGCCCGCAACCAGGATGTTATCGGCCACGGTCGCCACGGTTTTCATCTGCGAGCGCAGGGGATGGCCGCGCAAAGGGCCAATCATTTGGGCCTGGCTCAGACGCAGCTTGGCGTAGGGATTATTTTTAATAAACCGGCGCAGATTCTCCTTCAAATCGTAGTCACGCTGGCGAGACCGGCTCACCTGCGTCCCCAGGCCAACATTGGCCGCACCGTTTTTCATAGGAAAAATCCAGGCATATCCAGGCATAACATGCCGGTCGTAATGGATTTCCAGCAGCGACTCCGGGCCAGCCACACCTTCAAAATAGGCTCGAATGGCGACCAAATCAGGCTGCCCCTTGACCAGGCCCAGGGTACGGGTAAAGCTGGCGTGGGCTCCGTCGGCGGTGATGAGCATTTTGGCGTGTAATTGCAGGTGGGCCTGGCCATTTTTCCATTCCCCGGAGAGCTGAAGCTGGTCGGCGGCCAGGCGGGTCATGCCCGTCAGCTTAACTTCTTCCCTTAACGTGGCCCCGGTTTTGACCGCCTGCCGCAGAATAGCCTCATCCAGTTGCAGCCGGGGAATGACCCGGCCATAACAGCGCTCGCGGTCATCCGGCAAAATGCGGACAGCTTCGCCGTTGGGGCCGGAGAAAAGCAGTTCGCCGGGGGCGTTAAAGCTGTTTTGAGCCAGCCACTCGCCTAAATTCATCCGCTCCAGCCGGGTCAGGCTGGCCGCCACCACCCCATCCCCACAGACTTTATCCCTGGGAAAGGTTTGTTTGTCTACCAGGCAGACTTTAGCCCCGGCCCGGGCCAAAAAATAAGCGGCGGTCGCGCCAGCCGGGCCGCCGCCAACGACAACAGCATCATAGGTTTCCATGACTTAAACCGAGGTAGCTAAAGGTTTTTTGACGGACATAAACCGCTTGGGCGGTCGCGCCAGGAATTTGTAGTAGCGGACCAGCCAGTGATTTGACCAACCGAAAAAGGTGGTGTGGCGCATGATCATGCTGACCTGGTCCCGGCCCATTTTGGCTTCGGCCAGCAGGACGTTGGCATTATTGCGGCTGAAGGCCAGAGTCCTGACCGCAAAAAAGAGGGGCCACATGCAAGCCAGGCGGATACGGTGCTGGTGACGGGGGAAGGCGGTAATGTAACTCATGCCATGCCAGAGATGGCGCTCGGCTTTGTCGGCCAGCATGTCAACGACCTGCATGGCTTTATCCAGATTTTCGGGCGCGAACAGGCTGTCGCGGGTCAGGCCAACATCTTCATAGAAGGTCCGCGGCACAAAGACCCAGCCGCGCTCATAATCTTTGCGCATCCCCCGGATCACATTGACCGTTTGCAGGGCCAGGCCGTACTCTCGCGAGAGAGGCATGAGCTGCTCTTTGCGGGCGCGGATAATGGGCGAATACCAGGCAAAGATGTCGGTCAGCAGGTAGCCAACCCGCCCCGCAACCTGGTGCATGTAATCGTCCATCTCCTCTTCATTATCCACGAAGGGGCCGTGCTCCTGCCAGCGGGCCATGCCCAACGAGGTGCGGTTGACCCGCTCGATGATCGCCTCTTGGATTTCAGGGGGGAGTTGGTGCAGTTGTTCGATGACCACCTGGGCATTTTGGGCCACGTAATGTTCAGGATCGCTGCTGTCAAGATGGGTCAGATGGTGCGTCAATTTTTCGACCGGGGCCGCTTCGCTCAGAACTTGGGCCCACAGGCGCAGCAGCTCGGCCTTACGGTCAGCCTCCATAACCTCATTATCTTCCAGGCAATCGGAAACACGCAAAAGCAGGTAGGAAACGGTGATGGAGTCGCGCAAAATCTGGGGGAGTTGTTCAATTGATAAGGCAAAGGTACGGCTAACCCGGCGCAGCATCTCGTATTGTTGCATGGGGTTTATTCCTCTCGGTTATAAAATCGTTGGGATAGTTACTGCGAATATACCATACTATAAACCAGCCCGTCAATAGGGAATTTGTCGGGAAGAGGGGAAGGATGGAGGGTTGGAAAGGTTGGTTTAGCCATCTTCCAGCCTTCCAATCTTCCTGTTTTCCACTATCTTAATGCTGCTCTTAAAATCTCCGCCGGATGGAGCGCCTGGCGGCCCGTGCCGTGTTTGATCTGCTGCCGGCAACTGACTCCTGTGGCGGCGATGATGGTGTCTTGATCCTGCTGCCGGATGGCGGGCAGCAGACGCCGCTCGCCCATGGCCAGCGAAATATCATAATGCTCAACCTCATAACCAAAGGCGCCGGCCATGCCGCAGCAGCCCGAGTCAATCTCGGTGACGGTGTGGCCGGGCAGCGCCAGGGTCCGCTTGCTGGGGCCGGTCCCGACCAGCGCTTTCTGATGACAGTGGCCGTGCAGCAATACCGCGCCTGGTTCAGCCGCGAAATCCAGCTTTAACTGGCCGGCCTCGGCCAACTGAGCGATGAACTCTTCAAAGGTAAAGCAGTGGTCGGCCACCAGCTTAACCCTCGGATCGCCGGGGATCAGCGAAAAGTACTCGTCGCGCATCGAAAGCAGGCAGCTTGGCTCCAGCCCGATAATGGGCAGCCCCTGCTCGGCCAGAGGCGCCAGCCGGGCGATGGTGTCTCGCGCCGCGCGGCGGGCCTTGTTGACCAGTCCCTTCGACATCATGGGGCGGCCGCAGCACTTATGGCCCGGCAGGATGACCTCAAACCCGGCGGCTTCCAAAACCTCCGTGGCGGCAATGGCGACCTGGGGATAGTTGTAGGTGTTGAAGGTGTCGTTGAAGAGGACCACCCTTTGGGATTTACGATTTTCGATTTTCGATTTACGATTTCGCCACACTTGCCCTGTGGGTTCGCCACTCGCCTCCTCGCCTCCTCGCTCCCTCTGCTTGAACCAGTGAGTAAATGGCTGGCTGGCGAATTCCGGTAGGCTGCGCTGGCGGCTGATGCCGAGAAATTTTTCCAGGCCCCAGCGGACCAGGTTGTTTTTCATGATCCCGTTGACCAGCGGGGCGGTCAGGCCGCTGCTGAGGTGGCTCCAGAAAGCGATGTCGGCAAAGATTTTGGCCCGCAGCGGAACCGGGTGTTTTTCGTAGTAGTGACTCAGAAACTCAAACTTGATTTTGGTCATATCCACCGACGAAGGACATTCCGTTTGGCAGGCTTTACATTCGACGCACAGGTCCATGACCTGGTACATGCGCGGGCTTGTCAATTCCTCGGCGGGGAGCGCACCGGAGAGAGCCGCGCGCAGGGCATTGGCCCGGCCGCGGGTGCTGTGCTCCTCGTCGCGCGTCACCATGAAGCTGGGGCACATGGTCCCGCCGGTTCGCTTGCGGCAGACGCCGGCCCCGTTGCACATCTCGACCGCCCGGTGAAAGCCCTGGTCTTGGCTAAAGTCCAGGTGTTCTTTAACTGGAATGACCGTGTAAGCAGGGCCGTAGCGCAGGCCGGCCGTCATCGGCGCGGCGTCAACGATGTTGCCGGGGTTGAGCAAATGGTGCGGGTCAAAGGTTTGTTTGACCTGCCGGTACAGGCCGTACAGTTCCGGTCCGAAGAATTTCTCGTTGAGCCAACTGCGGGAGCGGCCATCGCCGTGCTCGCTGGAAATGGCCCCGCCGTACTCGCCGGCCAGTTCCATGGCAAACGAGCCAATGAGCGGCAGCTTGCCCACCTCGCTGGCCAGCTTGGCGTTAATGAGAGGGCGAATATGCAGGCAGCCGGCGCTGGCATGGGCGTAGTAGGTCACTTTGGTGCCCAATTCATGGCAAAATTGTTCCACCCGGGTGATGTACTCGGCCAGTTGCTCGACCGGCACGGCGGCGTCCTCGATGAAGGGGATTGGTTTGGTGTCGCCCCTGAGGCTCATCAGCAGGCCCAGGCCGACCTTACGCACCGTCCAAACGTTGTTTTGCAGCGCCGGGTCGAGGGCCGGGACGACGGTGCAGCGAATCTTTTCTCGCTGCAAATGGGCCGTCAGACCCTCGATTTTGGCCTGCAATTCGGCCTCGCTCTCGCCGTAAAATTCGGTGATAAGGATGCAGAAGGGATCGCCCTGGATGAAGGTGTTTAGTAGGCGGGCATAGTCTGGCGCTGCCCGGCACATAACCAGGCAGAGGTTGTCGAGCAGCTCCACGGCTGAGGGTTCAGTTTGCAGGATGGTGGTTACGGACGTGAGCGCTTCGTAGAGGTTGTCGAACTGCAACAGGGCCAGGCCGGTTTGGCGAGGACGTGGGACCAGGTTGAGTTTAATCTCGGTCATCACCGCCAGCGTGCCCTCCGAGCCACAAATCAACTTAGCCAGGTTGAAACGCGGGTCTTGCGGGTAGAGGAAGGACGGCCCGGCGACAAAACGATCCAGGTTATAGCCGCCGCAGCGCCGCCAGTGGCGGGGCGTCCCGGCGCGGATAGTGTCGGCCTGAGTCTGGACCATGGCAGCGATGTTCCGGTAAATTTCGCCCTCCAGGCCGCCGCCCTGCTGATAGGGGGCCAGGGCCGCCGCTTCCACTGGCCCGAAGTCAGCCTGGCTGCCATCGCTTAAGATGACTTTCGTGGCCAGCACGTGGTCGGCGGTCATGCCATACAGAATTGAGTGGCTGCCGCTGGCATTGGTCCCAACAATGCCGCCCAGGGCAGCTCGATTGCTGCTGGCCGGGTCGGGGCCGAATTGCAGGCCGAGCGGCTTGAGCTGGTCGTTGAGGTCATCCAGCACCACGCCGGGCTGGACCCGCACCCAATGCTCCTCGGCGTTGACCTCCAGCACCCGGTCCAGATGGCGGGTCATGTCAATGACCAGCGCCTCGTTGACGGCCTGCCCGGCCAGGCTGGTGCCGGAAGCGCGGGGCAGGATGGGCACGTGGTATTTGGCCGCTAACTCCAGCGCGGCCTGGATATCCTCCACTGTTTTGGGGATGAGTACCCCGTAAGGCATGACCTGGTAGTTGCTGGCGTCGGTGCTGTAGAGGATGCGGCTGTAGGTGTCGGTGCGCAGGTCGCCGGCGATATGGTGGCGCAGCTCATTGAAAAAGTCGAGGAGTCGCTCTGATATAGATTTCATGGGTATCCTCTTAGGGGTTGTTGGCCTCTCATTCGTGCATTAAAAAGTGGACCAGCAGTGTAGCATGAAAAAAGCGTTTCTTCAATTGCCAGCAAAGAAACAATAACGCATAATAACTGGCATGCCTCCAAAATTTAGCTTTGAAGAATTTGAGCAACTGGTCATACAGGCCCTGGAAGATTTACCGGAGTTCTTCAAGCAGCAGTTGCAAAACGTTGATGTTGTCGTGGCCGATTGGCCGAGTGAGGCTGAACTGCGTTCGGTGGGCTTAAAGCCGGGCCAGCTCTTATTTGGCCTGTACCACGGTATCCCCCTGACCAAGCGGTCGAGCCATTACGGTATGGTCCTGCCCGATAAAATTACCATTTACCGCCTGAGCATCGAGCAGGTTTGCCGCACCCCCGAGGAAGTGATACAGCGCGTCCAGCGCACGGTGAAGCATGAGTTAGCCCACCACTTTGGCATCAGCGACGACCGGCTGCGGGAACTGGGCGCGTACTAATTGTCAATAATCTCATGTCATTCCGAGTGGAGCGGAGCGGAACGAGGAATCTCTCGAATCTTGGCTAAAGCGTGACCCTGTAGGGATTTCTCGCTCCTTCGTCGCTCGAAATGACATATCCGTTCTTTTTTTATGAGATGACAGATAATAAGAAGAACAAACTGGTCTATTCGACCCGCAGCGGGGATGAGCGCAAGAAGAATGAGACCCCGCCAGGGCGGCGCAGTTCGCTGCCGCCCGCCCAGCAGAATTTGAAGATTATGCGGGATAAAAAGGGGCGAGGCGGTAAAGTCGTCACCGTTATTACCGGCTTTGCCTTAACCGAAGCCGACCTCACCGATTTGGCCAAAACCCTCAAGAATTTGTGCGGCGCGGGCGGCACCGTGAAAAATGAGGAAGGTTTACAGATTATCGAGGTCCAGGGAGATCACCGCGAGAAGGTGGCCGAGAAGCTCAAGGCGCTGGGGTATAAAGTTAAATTAGCTGGCGGTTGAGGGGGTGAGTCTAAGGCTAAGGCTGAGAAAGAATCTTAGCCTTTAAATAGAGGGAGTCCCAATTTGTTTATCGTCATGAATCGCTTTTTCGTTAAACCTGAATTTGCCGGGCAGTTTGAAACGCGCCTCAAGAATCGCCCCCGGCAAGTGGACCAACAACCCGGCTTTGTCCGAGCACAGTTATTACGTCCCGAAAATTCGGCTGATCCTTACGTCGTCCTCACCATTTGGGAGTCGCAGGCTCATTTTGAAGTCTGGGTTAAAGCCGATTCTTTCACCACAAGCCACGCGGGGCCGCGCACGCTTTCCGGCGATATTTTTGTGCAGCCCAACAAAGTTGAGACATTTGAGGTCGCTGAGTAGTTAATAAGTCATAGAAGGACTTAAGTACAGGGATAAAATAACCCAAAATCGGCTAAAATAGGCGTCAATGAGATATTTTCGACGCCTCGTTTCACTGCTATTCACCCTGATCTGGTTCGCGGGCCTGGCCTTTTGGCTGCTGCTGCCCGCTCACGCGCACCCTCCCCTCCATCCATTGTCCGCCTTACCCCCTGGATCTGCCGCCGAAGTTTCTCCCGGCGGAGTGACCGGGAAAGCCGGGGTAGCGCCGCTCATCTTTCCGGCGAACCCGCTCCTGGCTCCCGCTGGCGGTGAAACGGTGGAGACGTTCTGGCCCACCTTTGATTGGGCGGATGCCACCGACCCCAATCAAGCAGTCGTGAGTTACACGTTACTCATCGAGACGAGTCTGGCCCAAACAATCAGCGTCACCACCACCGACTCGATGTACACGCCGGCCACTGCCCTGTCTAATGGGGTTTACACCTGGACGGTGCAGGCCCACGATGACGCCGGCAATGCCAGCGGCTACGTGACACCCTCATCTACTTTTACCGTGACCGCCACCTGGCGCGCTTTCTTGCCTATCATCTTCAAGCCTGCATGTCCCACGGCTTCAACCGCGCAGTTCGCCCTCATTCCCATCGAGGGAGCGCCTGCCGACCATCCCGATTACCTGCACGGCGATTTGAACCTCTCGCTGCGGGGATACGAGTCAACCAGCGGCTTCCTGGGATTGGTCAATTACAGCGGCAGCACCGACCCTGGCGCACCGCAGTTGGCCGGGCTGTTTGAGCCGAATAGCTTCCCCGGTGTCGCTGCGGTTTATCAGGTTTATGGCTGGAACTGGGCCTGCGGACCGCACGGCTGCCGTGGCCCCCTGATTACCACCCCGCCCGTTACCCTGGCCGGCCTGAATACCACCCCTGGGGAGCCGATTTTTATCCCCGAGCGCAGCCCCAACATTTTTGGCGGTGATTACAAAGCGATGGTATTGTACGCGGCCGAGAACCAAATTACCCTCGGCTATACCCGCCGCGATACCGTCGCCAGCGGTTATTCCGTTCACCTCGAAAACATCTGCGTTGACCCAAACCTGCTGGCTCTCTACCAGGCTCAAACAAGTGCCGATGGCTGGCACGTCACCGGCCAACTACCCGCTTTGAAGAACAATCAGGCTCTGGGTACCGCTTTGGGCAGCCAAATGCCCGTGGCCATTCGTGATCGAGGCACTTTTATGGACCCCCGCTCGCGCAAGGATTGGTGGCAGGGCTATTAACGACCTCAGCCCGCTGCCAGGGAATCCTGGAATTTTTTATCCTCATTCCAATTCGGCTATAATCTTAGCCAAGATGAAATTAACCCCCCACCTTTTACTCAATGCCTATAGTCAGGGTATTTTCCCCATGGCCGATGAGGATGGCGCCATTTACTGGTATGATCCCGACCCCCGCGCCATTATCCCCCTGGAGAATTTTCATGTGTCCCGCTCCCTGGCGCGAACGATCAAGCAGGGTAAGTTTGAAATTCGGGTGGATAGTGCTTTTCGCGCCGTGATGCAGGCTTGTGCTGAACCAGGCCCTGGCCGGGAAGTGACCTGGATCAGTGCCAAGATCATCGAGGCTTACTGTGAACTGCACGCCCTGGGCTTTGCCCACAGCGTCGAAACCTGGCTGGAAGGGAAGTTGGTTGGCGGTTTATACGGGGTGGCTGTGGGAGGACTCTTTGCGGGGGAGAGTATGTTTAGCCGGGCCAGGGACAGCAGTAAAGTGGCGATGGTTTACCTGGTGGAACGGCTGCGCCGGGGCGGGTTTGTCTTGCTGGATACCCAATTTATGACCGACCATCTGCGGCGCTTCGGAACCATTGAAATTCCCCGCGAGGAATATCAGGCCCGACTGGCCCATGCCCTGACAATCTGGGCGCGTTTTTAATGCGACAAGAGGGAGTTATCCGGCAAACACGCGGCGTATGATCCGTTGAGGGGTAATATTGTTCAGGGTGTTTTGTTCGCCAAAGGCAATTTTGATGAGCAGCAATTTGAGGTCGGGGCGGCGGGCGGCGAGGCTGATCATGGGGTTAATCAGGAGTGAATTCACAAACAGGTCGCGGGTCAAACTGCACACCCGGAAGAGCCGCTGAAAACGCTGCCGCAGCAGGTGATCATACTCGGCTAAACCATGGATTGACACATCGCCGCTGGCAAAAAGGTGAAGCAGATGTTCGGCCGCCACTTTGCCGGATTCGAGCGCATAATCAATGCCTTCACCGGTCAGCGGGTTGACCAGCCCGGCGGCCTCGCCCACCAACAAAACCCGCTCGCTGTAGGTGGGGGCGCTCAGGAAGTCCATGCGTAAAGGATAGCCTTTGACCGGTCCTACCTGTCGCGCCCCGGCCAGCATGGCTTGCAGCAGCGGCGTCTGGATAAAACGGTCAAAAGCCTGCCGGGCATTGCGCGACATCCAGCGCCCGGCCCACCCCCACGGAAAAATACCGGCGCCGATATTCGCCGCACCGTTGGGCAAGGGGAAAATCCAGCCATAACCAGGCAGGGGCACCCCGGCAAAACTCAACTGCATGTGGTCGGTTAGCCCCTCGACTCCTTCAAAATAAGCTCTGGCCGCCAGGGCCACGGTCGGCATCTTTTTGAGCAGCCCCATTTGCTGTAACAGGGGCATGCTGGCGCCGGTGGCAACAACGACCACGCGAGCCGCCGTTGAGAATGACCCGCCAGCCTGCTTGCCTGTGACCACCATGCCCCCACCCCTGGGTGCTACCTCGGTCACGCGGACCTGGTCCTGAAATTTGGCCCCATGGGCTACGGCATGGCTGCGCAGGGTATCATCGAGGGTGAAGCGAGGAACGATCAAGGTGTAGCCAGGGCGGCCATTTTTGCCGGGAAAGGGTGCTTCGACAGTCTGGCCCCTGGCCGAAGCGATTTCCACCCGGTTGAGACGGTAGCCCACCCGCAGCAGGTCGTTTAACAACCTCATATCTTCAAGGACGCTGAGCGCCCGTGGCGTCAAACCGTCGCCACAAGTTTTGTCACGGGGGAAGCTGGACTTATCCAGCAGCAGCACATCCAGTCCTTGCCTGGCCAGGTAATAGGCGGCTGCCGATCCCCCTGGGCCAGCCCCCACGATAACGACGTCGTGCATAGCCCCAATTGCTCCCTCAAATTATAAATAATAGCCCTATCTCGCCCTCGATGCAAATCTTCTTTTTAATGGCAGGTCTGTCCCAAATGTGGGGTAACGTAGGACAAGTTGCCAACTTGTCCTACAGAACCGCCCAAAATCTGGACAGATCTAGCCCCTACCCTCGGCCTCTGAAGTCAGGGCCGCCAAGTATTCTGCTTCTTCGGCGAGGTGCTGCTTGAGGCTTTCAGCCGCGGGCGCCTGGGCTGCCCGTTCCAACCAATACAAATTGAGAGCGGCCTCAATCGCTGCCTGGTGCAAATGATAGGGGTCAGCCTCGCTCTTGTATTTTAGATAGGCAACGATGGCCTGCGCCTCTTCGCGGGTGAAGATGGACAAACGGCTGCGGGCATAATCGTAAAAAGTCATGGCCCCGTACCGCCTGGGGTTGATGAAGGTGGTTTTACCTGTCTTGCGCACGAATGTGCGGGTTTTCAATGGGTGCTCAACCGCGAGATCACTAAATCCATGCACTAACAGATAGAGAGGCTCGGCTGTTTGCAGTTCATCCTGCAAATCGGCAATGAGGTAGGCCGGCAGGAAGAATCGCAAAGCGGCCTCAGAAAAAAAGTTTGGGGCTGAGTAGTGAGCGTCGAGCAGCGCCGCAGGGATAGCTTGCCAATCAACCTTCCCCTTGAAAGGCTCAATCTCTGTGTAGGGTTCCTCACCTTCGAAGCTGCCCTGGAGAAAACGATCTCCCGGATACTCGTTCGGGCCAAACGCTTCACGGATTGCTTTGATCACGGCCTCTTTGTTGTTCATGCTGTTCCCCCGGAGTTGACCTGTTGAATAGACGCCTGTGTTTTACAGGTGATTTGAGTGTCATTGTAGGAAGTTTTGATTTGCGAGTCAAGGGTAGGGGTTGGCTTGTTACTTATTGCGAAGTCCTTACCCCAGCGGCACCTGTAACGTTTTCGAAATTGCCGGGACTAATCATCAACGGTTATTTCGGGATTGGCAAAAATATCAACCGGGTGGAGACCTTCCTGAGGTGGATTAAGGTGACAGGCACTTATTGAACAAAACCTGCCTCTATTTAGTATTAAAAAGTGCCTGTCACCTGGTTTTCTAATAAATTTACGCTTGACATGGTCATCATCTTGGGGTATGCTCCTGAGTATTGCCCTGTACGCCATTCTCACGGTCCGCAAAGGTGAAAGGGTGAGTTGATCCTTTCAAGGGGGCCACCGATGAGGGCAGTAGACCGATCCGGAGCCTTGCCAGCATGACGACAACCGAGCATGAATTCCGGGGAATTGCGCCGGCTGGTTCCTCAGCTTCCGCAGCCGACTTGCGTCTGCTGGCAGCGCTGCGCTCCGGCGACGAGGCCGCTTTTACCTCGCTGCTGGCACAGTACCACGCTTCATTAGTCCGCCTGGCCGCGATTTACGTTTCAAGCCGGGCTGTGGCCGAGGAGGTTGCTCAGGAAACCTGGATCGGCGTTCTCCAGGGACTTGACCGGTTTGAGGGGCGTTCCTCGCTGAAAACGTGGATCTTTCGCATTCTGACCAACCGCGCCAAAACACGCGGCCAGCGTGAAGCCCGCAGTGTGCCTTTCTCTGATTTAGCCGCTGCTGAGTTAGAGGCAGATGAACCCGCGGTGGACCCCAGCCGGTTTAATCCGCCTGATGATCCTGCCTGGCCCGGCCATTGGGCCGCAGGGCCTCGGAGCTGGGAGCAGATTCCTGAACAGCAGTTCCTGTCTCAGGAAACTAAAGAGCAGATCATGGCAGCGATTGCCTCCTTGCCGCCAAACCAACGCGAAGTTATCACGCTGCGGGACATCGAGGGCTGGAGTTCGGCTGAAATCTGTACCGTTTTGGATTTGAGCGAGGCGAACCAGCGCGTTTTGCTGCACCGGGCGCGCTCCAAAGTGCGGCGGGCTTTAGAATTATATTTTGGGGAAGGGTAGTGTCAGGTTGATGTTGAATAGTCTGAATGATAATGAAATGAGCTGCCAGGAACTAGTCGAATTGGTGACCGAGTATTTTGAGGGAACCCTGCCCCCGGCGGAACGGGAGCGCTTTGAAGCCCATCTTGGCGGGTGTTCGGGCTGCACCAATTATCTGCAGCAAATGCGGCAGACCATCCAGGTTCTGGGCAAACTAACCGAGGAGACCATCGCGCCCCAGACCCAGGCTGAACTGCTCCAGATCTTCAAGAATTGGAAAAAAGCAGCTTAAGAAAATCCCGGATCAGCCGGTTAAATTCTGCCGGTTTCTCCATGCTAGGCAGGTGAGCTGTTCCGGTCATCACCACCCGCCGGCCATGCTGAACCTTCTCCGCAATCAGCCTGGAAATGGCTTGAAATTCGGCCACATCCTTGTCCCCTACAATAACCAGGGTGGGCATCACGATTTTATCTAACCGGTCAATAGCCGGCGGCGCTAACTCTTTCTCGGTCACCCCGGCAACTTCCGGCTGAGAGAATATGTTCAACTGCATCTCTCTGACCCGTTCGCGGATGCTGGCGCTCACCTCTTCGGGACGCCGCTGAAAGCCGTCTACCCACTGTTGGAGGTTCAATTCTGTGGCCGCGACCCCATCCCCTCGTTCCAGGGCTTCGGCCTCAGCCGTAAAAAACTCCAGCATTTCCGCCGACTCGAACTCATATCCGCCCAAAGCAGGCGCTGCCAGCACCAAAGCGGTCACCTTTTGGGGATAGGCTACCACAAAATCAAGGGCGACATAGCCGCCAAAAGAAGCCCCAATAACGCTGACTTGCTCAACCTTTAGATAATCCAATAAGGCGGCTATATCTTCGTAATGGGCAAATAGACCGGCTGAGTGGCCGGATTGGCCGAAGCCGCGCAAATCACAGCGGATCACAAAATGTGTTTGCGAAAACTCTTCAAACTGGCTGTCCCACATGCGGCTGTCAGCCACGCCGGCGTGAAGCAGCAAAAGAGGTTGCCCCTCTCCTTTCGTTTCAAAATACAGATTAATGCCGTTGATTGCAGCAAAACCTGCTTTTGTTCCCTCTGATATAGGCAAGTCGCCTCCTCTTTAATATGGGGTTCGTTTTATTGAGTTCCACAGTTCGCTCCCGTAGGACGTCCCGCAAAGCGATCTTCAATCCAGCCCACGGTGATGATCCCCGATTCATTCCGCGCATCGTGCCCAACGCCGGGAAGCCGGGTGAACTGAACGTTTTCCCCGCCGGCGCAGCGGCGCGCCGCATCTGCCTCATTCAATTCAAGCGGAATCAGCGTATCGGCGGTACCGTGGGTAATGAGCAGGGGTACGTTTAAGCGCGCCCGGGGTGTATTCTCCTCAATAATTGTTCGCCAGGGTTCGGTTGTCGTTAGATCGGCGCTCAGGTATTCGGACGGCTTCAAGAGCGGGCCGATCGTGAGAAACGCGGCCGGAGTGGAAACGCATGTCGTCGCCATCCGGTCGAACTGGGCGCGCTGATCCGGTTTGATGATACTGTCCAGGTTTGCCTTCGGATACGTATGACTCCAGGCATACAGCGCTTCCGCTATAAAGACGCCGCCGCCCTGATCATCCTTTTTGGCCCCGATAATTCCCGCCAGATTAATCGCCGGGGCTGAAGCCGCTGCCGCAACGAGTTCCAATTCAGGCGTGTACTCGGCGGCTAACTGGGCTGCCACAGCGCGGCTTGGCCCCCTTGCGAAGCCCCCCAAACAACAAAGCGATCGCCTGCATTCACATCCAACTGGCGTGCGGCGCGAACCGAGTCAAGGATGGAGTACGCCGAGATATTACCGACCAGATACGGATGAACGCCGGGTGTGCCAAGACCTGAGTAATCGGTTGCCACCACGACAAATCCTTGACCGACCATCAGCTCTACCACCGGTGTTTGCTTATAGGGATCTGGGGTATGGCTGACCCCACATTGCGGGAGAACGCCAACGGTGCCATGGGACCAGGCAATGACCGGGCGCGGCGCTGGGCTTGCCGCCTTCGGCGCAACTACCGTTCCACTTACCGCGATGGGTTCGCCGTTCATACCCGTAGAAAGGTACATGACGCGCCAGGCAACGGCGCCTTCGGGCAGATTATCGTTGAGCAGTTCCTGGCGAATGATTGTTCCGGGCGCACCTGGCGGGAGTGGATTTGGCGGAGTATAAAATGCAGGCGGTGGCAGCGCCGTTGCCGCCCGCTGAAAGCGCCAGAACAATACCCCGCTGGCGATAACAACGAAAGCACAGACTACCAGGAGCCAACGAATCCACGGCCTCAATCCACGCCACTGCGCTGCTATTTGGGCCATTCTGGCCGCTCCTTTTCATAAGGATAAACAGTACCCCGCCGAGCTTCACCCCAGGCGGTTTTGTCGGTTGGCGGTTGCCCCCCTAAATCCCCCCAGCGGGGGGACTTGCTTTAGTTCTCCCCCCTTTGGGGGGAGCTAGAGGGGGGCAACCCTTGGGGGGAGCTAGAGGGGGGCGAGACCCCACACTGCCGCGCAATTTCCTCCAGGACCCCGGCCAGGTTGTGATCAATGTCTCGATTGTGAAAACGGATCACCCACAGCCCGTGCTGCTTCAGCCATTCCGTCCGCGCCTGATCGTAGCGCTGTTGAGCCGGTTCAGTATGGCTGTCTCCATCAATCTCGATTACCATATGCTTTTCGTGGCAATAAAAGTCTAAAATAAACTGGTGTAAAGGATGCTGCCGCCGGAATTTGAGGCCAAAGAATTGCTTGGTTTTAAGGCGATGCCATAACTTGGCTTCTTGCGGAGTCAGTGGGTGGCGTAGTTCCCTGGCCCGTGCGATCATTTCAGGATGGGGATATGGGTAGCGTTTGGATGGTGACATTACAGGTTCCTCACTCGAGCGGTGGTAACTGCTCCAACGGCAGCAGCACCCGGATACTGCGACTCTGCCCCGGCATGCGGCTGATAAAACCCAGTTCCTCCAGCTTCAAAATCATTTGATGCACTGTCGGCGGGGTGACTTGAAAGTAACGCTGTATATCCGCTTCAGCCGGCGGGCGGCGGTTGAGCTTGGTGTAATAATAGATAAAGGCCAGGTATTGGCCTTGTTTGGCGGTGTAAGCAGGCATGCTTGATAACCTAAAGTTAAGGTTTGTGTGGCTAAAGTTATTCGAACGATTTTCCACCCCGTCGAGCCTCACCCCAGGCGGCTTCACTGGTTGGCGGCAGCCCCCCTAAATCCCCCTAGTGGGGGGACTTGCTTTAGTTCTCCCCCCTTTGGGGGGAGTTAGAGGGGGGCAACCTCCGGCAGCCGCGCCGTCAAGATACGGCGTGATCCGCTCCAACGCCTCCTGCGAGGTGATGACCGGGAACACCTCAAACTCGACCAGGTCGCTCCACTGGGCGATCCATTCCTCCAGCAGGCGGCGATCCGGCGTTTCCATGAGTTGAAAACAGCGCTCCAGCCTGTCGTCCACCCAGCTCGTCAGATAGGTCAGCCCATCAGGGGCCAGCCGCCCCCGCTCCCGGAAGCGGCGGTAAACGGGGACGGCATCGCCATGTTTGAAATGTTCAACCACCATGTAAATCATATTCCGGTATCCCCCTCGTCCCGTCGAGTCTCATCTTGGGCGACTGCGACAGGCCACATCTTAGCTGTTTTCCAACAACTTTATGTCTAAGGCTGATTCATACCCTTGAATCTGATCTTGCCGAAGTTTCTGAAAGAAGACAAGGTAATTCTCAGGTGTAAGAAAGTTGAATTGATAGCGCAGAGGGTTGCCTTCGGCTTCCAAATTGGCGTTAATACGATCAAAATGCTCTTTTGCATATTTGAATTTAGCATAATTTTCTTCGGCTGGCTCTTTGGTTTCATCATCATCCTTGATTTCGACCACCAGCACTAAAGGCGAAACCAGTTTGATAAAGAAGTCCGGGCTAAACCAGGCCCGTACCTGGTGTTTGCCCTTGCGCCAGGCATATTCAATATCATAAAAGCGAGTCGCCGTGTTTTTAATCCAGGCTGTAATGAAGGGTAGATTATCGGTTGAAATAAGGTTTTTGATGAATTTGTTTTCGTTGGACGAGTCGGCAATGACGGCATTGAGGGGAGTTTTGAAGTGAAAATGGTTTCTAACGTGGTATTTGCTATAAAGGGAATCTTGCTCGCTGACCTCATCAAAAAACTCCAACTCTTCATCTTGCAAGCTGTCTCGGGTCAGGTCAGTCCAAAAGTAAGTTTTGCCACGCAGTTCAAAGGCGCTGACGTGAGTGGTCTGGCGCTCGCGAGTAGAAACCATCCGTTGGCTTTTCTCGGTCATCACCCAGCGGACAAAGGTGGCTTCGTCCCGGTGTAAGACGTTAAGACTGCGCAGAAACGCTTGCTTTATGGTCTCGGTGGCCCTGATGACTTTTTTGCGCTGCAAAGAGTTGCGTACAATTTCCTGTAAGCGCTCTGGCGGAAACTGTTTGAGATATATTTCGGCGTCTGGCACGTCTTCCAGACTTTGCCGCATGGCCTCGGCCACTTCTTCAACCGAGTAGGTGGTGCGCTTGATTTGCGTTTTCCACTTCTGCCGCTCACCCGAACCGGCCCGCTCGAACTCAATGCTGACATCCTGCGCTTCCACATCATCGGCCAGCTCCATA
>BOKF01000038.1 GCA_016860845.1 Chloroflexota bacterium | reverse complement strand
CACTATGGATGATCCCTTCCAGACGTTCTCTGACTTCGGTTGTTAAAGTAACTTTTCTATGGGTGCTCATGGGCATAAGCTTATGCCCTTTTGCAAATTAAGTAAAATCTAATTTAACTGAGCATTAGGGGCAAAAACCTTAAAGTTATCATATTTAAATACCTTAATATTGTCCCCATCATTGGCCGCTTCTGCATAGACTCCCGTACCCTTGCCTAACAGTTCACGGTTTGTACTCTCCTGAAAGACAAAAATCTGGACGTTATTCACAAAAAGGGTTAACTTGCGGTCACTGGTATGGTTGATCCGTAACAGGTTGATGTTAGCTGAACCATAGCCTCGCTTGATGCTCGTGTGACAGCCACTCCCCAGACTTGTTTTGGTTCCCTCTCGATTACGGACCAGTTCCCAGCCGCCTCCAGAACCACAGCTATTATTTGGCCGGATTTTGAAGATGTACTGGTTATCGCCACCTTCCCCATTAATATAAATACCAAAAGCTGAATTGCTTGGGCCGTCACTGTGGTAGGCCGCCACTTCAAAATAACCGTAAGTTCTTGCGGCCGGGTTGTCTGTATCAATGGGGGCAAACCGGAAACAAAATTCCCCTTTGTCCACGTCAAGGCGGAAGCGGCCCGAGTCATACTTGGAAGAGCAGACTCCATCATCGCCCACCGGCCAGTCACTCCCATTATCCGAAAAATCATCCGAGTATAGTAGTTTTGGATTCTTATAAATGATAGGTAGATACAAGGTAGCCACACTGGTCGCCTGAATAAAATCTACATGGGGTGAAGCGAAGGTGAACAGTGGATCCTGATAGCCTGATACCGGGTAATTACTGGTTAAATTGTGGGCAGCCGCATGCGAGGGAAAGGCAAGTTCAATTATCACAAGTAGACCGGTTAAAACTGCGGCTGCTAAAAATAGCGAACAAAGGAGGCGTTTAAAGATTTTTATTTTGTGTTCCATAGGTCCCATCACTTTTTAAGGCTAACAATAATTTTCGAAGGAATCGTATTTTAAACCACTTGACCCAACTTTTACAAAACTTTGACCCCCATTTAGCGTAGAGTAATTAATCATAACCGAAAATTGGGGTAGGGTCATGCCAGCATTCCATTCCCTCGCCCACTTTTCCCCAATGATCCAACCGGCGCTTAACCCACAAGTGTTTGGAAGTGACTCAGGACTCTTCATGCTGATCACCGCTATTTTAGTTAATCTAGTTTTGTGCTATAATTTTCAATGCCTCGCTCCTTAGCCGAGACGAAAGGGACAATACCATGCGCGCTTTTTTCATCGCTTTGCTGAAGTTTTCGGTTCTGGCATTGTTCGGGCCGGTGGCTTTGCTCCTCTTTTTTACGCCAAGCTTGCCGTTCGTTTTAGCCTTCTTTGCGCTAATTTTACTCGTAATTGCCGTGCTGACGCTTGTGATATTTTCAATCCTGGGCGCAGGCAAATTGGTTAAAGTGGCTCAAACGGCTTCCCTGCCCCGTTCAGTTGCCCGATCTGTGGCCGAGTCCCGGCACTATGGGCGGCGTATTATGCAGGTAGCTCAACAATATCCTCCCGGCCCCATGCGTGATCGCCTTAATTTGACTCTCAGACCTGTAGATCGCTGGTTGGAGAGTTTAACCCGCTTGGAACATGGCTTGGGCAAGTTGTACAGCCAGCGTAATCTGGATCGGGAATTGCGCCAGGTAGCATTTGAAATTGACGACTTGCGGCGGCGCTCGCTCACGGCTGTGGATGGCGAGGTCAGATATCTGCGCGAGTTGATGCAGAGCAAAAAGCAGCATCAATCGGCTTTGAAAGAACTAAAAAGTTTTCAAACCCAGGCCGAGTTGAAAATCCACAAAATTGCCAGTGACCTGGCTACCACCCATGCCGAAATGTTACTCATCGTAGCCAAAGGCGATTTTAACGATAATCGCTTCCAGCGGCTGGACGAGAACTTACAAGAACATCTGGCCGGGCTGCGAGATATGCTCAAGGCGATGGATGAATTGGGGTACAGCAGCGCTGTCAGTTAAACGTTAGGCGGTTAACGTAATCCAGAATCGTCTCTGCCACTTCCACTTTGCTCAATAGAGGCAGCGCTTCGATCCGCCCATCCTTAAACAGCAGCGTGACCCGGTTTGTGTCTACGGCGAAACCGGCGTCGCTGGCTGATACATCATTGGCGACAATCAAATCCAGCTTTTTGCGTTCCAACTTGCCCCTGGCATTTGCCAGCAAATCCTCAGTTTCGGCGGCAAATCCAACCGTGAACTGAGGGCCATATCCTGCCATCTTTTTTGCGGCTACCTCGGCTAAGATGTCGGGATTGCGCCCTAACTCCAGCGTTAACCCCTCGCTATCACCCTTTTTTTTGATTTTTTGTTCGGCTACGCTCCTGGGTCGAAAATCGGCTACGGCCGCAGCCATGACCAACAGATCAGCCTGGCGGGTCGCCTCAAGCACGGCGGCCAGCATCTGTTCGGCAGAGTCCAGGTGGATTACCTCCACTCCAAACGGATCGGGTAAAGCGGCGGTGGTAATAAGAGTAACGGCTGCCCCCCGGTCACGAGCGGCGATGGCGACAGCATAACCCATTTTGCCACTGGAATGGTTGCCGATAAAGCGAACTGGGTCAATCGCCTCGCGGGTGCCGCCGGCAGTCACTACCACCTGCCGGCCCGCCAAATCACCCCGGCGGCCCAGCGCCACCCGCACCGCGCCGATAATCTCCTCCGGCTCGGCCATCCGTCCTTGACCCAGCACGCCCGAGGCCAGCCGTCCTTCTGCCGGTCCCACCACGCTTGCTCCCCAGGCGCGTAGTTTTTCCATGTTAGTCTGAGTGGCTGGGTGCCGCCACATGTCGGTTTCCATAGCCGGAGCCAGCAGCAAAGGCGCCGGGGTGGCCAGGGCAATGGCCGAGAGCAGGTCGTCGGCCAGGCCATTAGCCAATTTTGCCAGTGTAT
This sequence comes from Chloroflexota bacterium, assembly GCA_016860845.1. The sequence goes on along the minus strand of BOKF01000038.1, from coordinate 78,133 downwards.
GGGCTGTCGCCGGGGCAATGACCAGTAAATCGGCGGCATCGGCCAGGGCAATGTGGGAAATGTTTTGACCTGGAGGAATGGCGAACATATCGCTGTAGACCGGGCGATGGGTCAGCGCCTGAAAGGTGAGCGGGGTAATAAATTTCTGGGCGGCCTCAGTCATCACCACATCTACCAGCGCCCCAGCCTGCACCAGTTGGCTGCAGACCATCGCCGCCTTGTAAGCCGCAATTCCCCCGGTCACGCCGAGGAGAATATGTTTGTTGTGGAGAACTTTAATAGTTGTTGGCATAGTATGATGACCCGTGTTGCGTGTTGTGTATTTCGTTTTCTTACCCAACACGCAACACGCTCTACTGGTTCATCTCCCAAACCATGCGCAATCCCTCCAAGGTAAGCCAGGGATTGACGACCTCGATGACATCCGTCTCACGGGCGATGGTTTCGGCCAGGCCGCCGGTGCCGATAACCCGCATAGATTGGCCCAATTCCCCCCGGAAGCGGGCGACCATACCCTCGACCAGGCCGACGTAGCCAAAAATCAGCCCGCTTTGCATGGCGTGGACGGTGTTGGTGCCGATGGCCTTCGGCGGGCGGACCAGGTCAATCCGGGGCAATTTGGAGGTGCGGCTAAAGAGGGCCTCGGCGGCAATACCGATGCCGGGCGCAATGGCCCCGCCCAGATACTCTCCTTTTTCCGACACGGCGTCAAAGGTCGTGGCCGTGCCAAAATCAACGATGCAGGCCGGACCGCCGTACAATTTATAAGCCGCGGCCGCATCCACAATCCGGTCCGCGCCAACATCGCGCGGGCTGTCGTAGCGAATCTGCACCCCGGTCTTGACCCCGGCTCCAACGACCAGCGGCTTCTGCTTGATAAAGCGCTCGATCATCTCTTCAAATACGTGGGTTAAGGGTGGGACCACGCTGGCCATTGCTACCCCTCTGATTTGCTGAAAATTCAGTCCCTCATGGCGTAGCAGGCCGAGCATGATGATACCATACTCGTCCGGCATGCGGTCATGGTCGGTTTTCAGCCGCCAGTGGTGCTGCAATTCCTGGCTGTCGTTGTAAACGCCGAAGGTAATATTGGTGTTGCCGATGTCAATAGTTAAAAGCATCGTCGTTCTGTTTTTTCAAATTGAACCAAAGGAAATGTCAGCCCTGTCCCTGTTTGGGGCTATTATACCACAGGAACCTATTTTCCGCGTACTCGAACAGCCCACCCAACCTGGTAGAGCTAGTTTGTCTTGTGGTTGCCAATAGACTATTATTCAGCTAACCTTAAATGAAGGAGACCGTTATGGCTGAAAATCAACCCACCCTGGAGGAGTGGCGGCGGCTGTACGAAGCGGCGGCTCGCATCAAAGAAATCGCGCCGTGGGAGTGGCTGATGGAAGATGACCTCTTTGGCGTGCAAAATCCCGAAACCAGCGAGTTTGGTTTCGTCAGTGTCATGGGCACCCTGGGCGAGCATTTTGCCATCTCTGTTTATCTTGGCTCGGAGGGGCTGTACGGCTTCTGGGATCTGGAAGAGGCCGGGCCGTTTGGCAACGCCGAGCAGGTGCTCGAAATCCCTCAACTGCAAGCCTCATTTGAGGATCGTAACGAGTTACGCGAGCAGGATCGTGATCTGATTAAGCAGTTGGGTCTCAAATTCCGGGGACGGCAGGCCTGGCCGATGTTTCGCAGTTTTCGGCCCGGTTTTGTACCCTGGTTTTTGGAAGCGGCTGAAGCCCGTTTTTTAACTCATGTTTTAGAGCAAGCTATTGACGTAGCCCAGCGCAGCCAAGCTGACCCGGAGCTGTTAGAGCCGCCCGACGATGAAACTTACCTGATGCGTGTCCCCCAGCCGGCCGGCAGCGGCTTGGTTTGGAGTGATCAGCTTATGACCGTACCCCCGCCACAAGAGACATCCATCTCAGTCCGAATGGATATGCAAGCTCTAGCAGCGCTCAAAAGCGCCCCCCGCGGACGGCAGACCCTGGAAGTAGATTTTTTTATGCTGCCTATGGCCACCCAGGAGGAGCGAAGCGCTCGGCCCTATTACCCTTATATGCTGCTTGTGGTCGAGCAGCAGAGCGGCATGATTCTCGGCACTGAAATGTTGAAGCCCGAATCCACGCTGACAGACATGTGGGGGCTAATCCCCTTGCATCTTGTTCGACAACTTCACCGGATAGGTTTAGTGCCCAAAGAAATCAAAGTGCGCTCGCCGCTTTTGCTGCAATTGGTCCAACCCCTGGCTGATGAATTGGGCTTCAAACTGAAAGAGTCCAATAAGTTGTCCAAACTCGACTCGGCCAAAGAGTTTTTGTTTCAGCGCTTTTGGTAGAGGCTGTTACTGGCCTCGTTTCCGCTTTAACATCGCCAGCCGCAGCCGCCGTAAGCCCCGCTCCATTTTTCCGGCTAACCATTCCGGCTGCGGGTGAGGCAGAATGGGCCAGGGTTCCAAATCCAAGCTGGACAGGACGGCATTGGCCGCGGCGATGCCGGTGGTGGTGGCCCGCTCCAGATATAACGCCGGGGCGGGATGATAGACCCAATCGCCGCAGGCAAACAGGCCAGGCCAGGGTGTCTCGATACCCAGATGCTGGCCCGGCTCACCCACGCTGAAAAGAGTATGGGTAGCTTCGTTGCGCAGCAGAACGGAGTGTAGGAGGCTGCCGCGCAGTTCCGGGAAAACCCGGTAGGTGTCAATCAAAACGCGAGCCAGCAGCGAGGCGTCAGGCTGGGCCAGTAAGTCCGGCGGACCATAAATGTGCATCTCAAGGGCGCTGCCGCCAGTGGCCCGGCTCCATTCTGCGTAAGCTGTTTGCAGCCGGTCCAGCCAGAAGAAATTATCCATGACAAAGTCGCCGGTATAGATACCCGCCTCGGCCATAGGTTTGGGGTTGACCTTGAACCACAACCGGATGATGGCTGTCGGCACGCCGGTAGGAAAGCGCAATTTACCCGCCGCTTCTGCTGTAGCCGGACTCGCTTGCAATAACGTTTTGGCTGCCGGAGCGTCTACGGCCAAAATGACGTGGTCAGCTTCAATGGTGTGGATGTGATCATCGGCCTTATACGTGATCCGCCAATCATTTTGGATTGATTTCTCTCCTGCTCCTCCATCTCTCCAACTTTCTAACCTTCCACCTGCCAACTGCGCCACCCGCACTCCCAGGCGAATCTCTCCCCCCAGCCGTCGCACTAACTGGGCCAGTGGTTCCGAAACACACTCACCGCCGGAACCGGGCAGGTAGGAAAAAGCCCAGGCGTCGCGGCGAAGCAGGGTGTAAAATCGAAGGAAGGCGATAAAACCGGAGGCCGGCACATCTTTGGGATGGGCGGCCAGGGCGCTGCGGACCAGACCGGCAAAAAAGCTACGCAGCGTGGGTGACCAGCCCGCCGTGAAATCGGCCAGGGACAGGCCGGCCAGCGATTTGTGTTCGGCAATCGGGTCAATCGCCATGGCCGATATCAGGCCGCCAAATACCCGAAACATCGCGGCCAGGTCGCGCAGGGTCAAGATATTGAGGAAGCGAGGCCGCAAAAACAGGTGCAGATAATGAAAGGGTGCAGGGACAAGGCTGTGGCGAATCGCGCTACCGATGGCGGCTTTGCGGATGAGGCGACCCCGGCCAAAAATCCAGGTTTCCTCGCGGGCCGGGACAAACACCGGCCGTATGTTGTGCCGGGCCAGGGCCGCCTGAAAGTTGCGGTAGGGCGACCAGATGCCGTGGACCCCGTGTTCGCCGGGGAAGCGCCAGGTCTGGCCCTGATGTTCAATTTCTACGGCTGGCCCCCCCTTCAGCCGCCCGCCGAGCCAGGCCGGATCAGCTTCCAATAACAGCGGCTTGAGACCGCGTTCGGCCAGGTGTACAGCCGCCATCAGGCCGGCAATCCCGCCCCCAATGATGAGCGGTGAAGTGGCAGGGAGATGCTGGATTGGATTTGCTTCGACAGAAAAAGAATCGGGGGGATTTTGCATGGATAAACCCCAAAATTGTTAAACGTAATTCTTTTAGGTGCTTGGCTTACAAATTCGGCAGTTCAAGGTCAGCCCGGGGCAAAGGTGTGTATTTTGGCCCGGTAGGAGGGCTTGTAGGTTAATATTTCCTGTAAAAGTGAGAGCGGCTGGGCCTGCATTAACGACGGTTCGGCGTAGCACTGCTGGAAGCAACTGACGCAGGAGCGCGGCGGCGGCCCGAATTTGTTGACCGCTATCTTCATCGCTTCCTGCCAGGAGGCGACGCGGGTCAGGTTGCAGGGACGCCCGCCGTGCGAAGTCCGGCTGCGTTCGATGGGGCGGCATGGATAGATCAGGTCGCCGTTGGGCAAAACGCGGGGAACAAGGGTCGGGTAACAATTGTAAGGCTGGAAATCGCGGGCCAGTTTGAGATAGGCCAGGCTGCCCACGATTTTGCAGCCTTGTTTTTTGTAACGGATTACTTTGTCTACAAATGTACGATATTCGTCGGCTACCAACAGCTCATAGCGCGGCCAGTTGTTGAAGGATTGGGGCGAAAAAGCAAAGGTAATATTGTGCTCGACACAAAAATCCAGGACGTTATTCACGCCCGGCAGGGTTTCAGGGGTGATGACACAATTGGCGATCAGCTCAAAGCCGTATTTGGCTTGATAGCCGGCCATCTCCACGGTCGTATTGATAATCGTCTGTGCGGCCCGGCTGTCCAGCCCAATCGTTTGACCCCAGCGAATCACGTCCAGCGAGTCCAGGCTGATGACCAGCCGGTCCAGGTAGGGTAAAAGGCCGGTGTGTTTGGATAGCAGCAGTCCGTTGGTCAGCAAGGTAAGCTGCTGAAAGCGGTACCTGGTTTTGACTTGGACAGCCAAATCGTCAATGTACGGATAAAGGAGCGGCTCACCGCCCGTAAGAATCAGGTTGGGGGTGGCCTGTCGTAGAACGGTCAGGACTTGCCCGGCTTCAGCCAACGAGAGAACACCTAATTCGGCCAACTCATCGTTGGGGCGGCGCGCTCCGTAATCTTCGCAGTAGGAACAGTTGAGATTACAGCGTCCGGTCAAATGAAAAACAGCCACCAGGGGACGCAGGACGTGCTGACCGCGAGCCAAGTTGATCGTATTGAGGAGGTAATTAAGCATGATTTCACTTGCGGAGTGAAAAAGTGCACTTTTTCACTCCAGTTAACTGATAGGAGTGTTCACGAGCTACAGCACACCACCGATGATGAAAACGGAGTCCAAAAGCATAGCTTTTGGACTCCGGCAAAGCTATTTACGAAGGAGTCACACGGTGAGCCTAAGTATGTCATTTCGAGCGGGGCGGAGGGAGAAATCCCTAATGCCTGGTCTTGCAAGAGCCGCTTTGAGGGATTTCTCGCTCCTTCGTCGCTCGAAATGACATGACTGCGTAACTCCTGTTAACTGAGAGCTATTTATGCCGTAATAACCTGGCAAAGCTGGCTGATTTTAACATAAGTTGTGGCTGAAGGCGAGTCACATGTCCATCCTGGACCTCATTTCAAAACGAGGGGCAAGTAGGTGCGTGTTCCACCAACGAGCAGATTCACTGTAATCGTCCGGGTGAAGCCGCCGCCGCTGGCAGTGGCGGGAATGGCGTACCACGCGCCGGGTATCAGTTGGCCGGGTGGATGCAGGTCGGTGATGGTCAAGGTAACCTGGCCGGGCGGAGAGAAAGTAGACGAGGTTGGACTGATATTCAAAAAAGCCGGCGCTGGATTGGTGATGTTCAGGGTGACTGGCTTGGTAAAGAGACCGGAACTCTGGACCTTGAGGAGATAGGTGGTCCCGCTGCCGGGTTCAATGACTCGGCTAGAAGGGATGGCATTTAAGGTGAAACTCTCATCTACAGGCGAGAGGCCGGTTCGCTTGAAGCTGCCCCGCCCTGTGCCCCACAAAATACGCGCATTGGCTGAACCGGGTAAATCATAAGCGACGACGCCGCTGGAAACCGTTCCGATAACCAGTTCCATATCGGCGTCGCTGTCAATATTGGCGATCGTCGGCGCGCCCAGGCTGCCGTTCCAGTCGTCGTCGCGGGGAGCAGGCAAATTTATGGCGAAGAGTGGATTACCCAGGTAGTCGAGAATATGGAGCTGCCCAATCCGGTTGCCGCCGTTTTGCGGCCAGGAGGTGAAGATAACCTCGGCATGGCCGTCGCCGGCATTGTCCAGGTCAACTACAATCGGTTCAGAGGCAAAACGGTAGCCGCTGCCAGGCACTTTGTAGGGCCAACTGCCATGTTCGGTTTTATCCAGCCAGTAGGCATGCAGCCGGCCATCGTAAGAGGGATAAAGAATCTCTTTGCGACCATCGCCATCCAGATCAGCCACAACGGCGTTGGTCACACTGTTCTGGATAACATTATAATCCTGGGAAAGGGGGCCGCTGCCTGGTTCGGCGGCAGGGATGACCGTCCAATCGAAGCCGCTGCCGCTCCAGCGCGTCCGGTCGAGCTTGAGAATCCAGGGCAGGTGGTACATGTCGCCGTCCGGGTCGCCCACGGCGCAGTTGTAGACATCACCGACGACAACAATTTCCAGGCTGCCGTTGCCGTCCACATCGGCAATGGCCGGGGCGCTGTTGGCAAAGTTGGGCCGGTGCTCCGTGCCGCAGTTGGCATAGCCGCGCAAATCGGCCGCCTGATCCACGTGGACGCCGACCTCGCTCCAGACGGTGCGCGGGCTGTAGATCGAGCTGACCGGCAGTTGGTTGCCGTTGCGATCCAGGGTCGTGATGTAGTGAGTGTCGGTAGGGCCGATAATTTCCTTGAAACCGTCGTTGTTCAGATCGGCGATGGTGACGTTCTCGTTGTACATGCCCCACCCATAGCCCAATTCGCCGTTGCGTCGAGCGGGCCATCCGGGGCGGACCGAGCCGTTAGCCTCGAAGACGTTGAGCTGCTCATAGGACCCACCGCTGGCCCGGCCCACAATAACCTCCATCGTCCCACTGTTTTCCAGATTTTCAACCGCCAGAGTGCGGACTTCTCTGTTGCCAAAGGGGTCGGCTATCCATTCCACCCCACCTGAATGATTATAAACGGTTAACTCATCATTGTTATCATCATCACCGCCCCGGCCGACGATAGTTTCCAAATCGCCATCGCCGGTCAGGTCGGCTACGGCAATGCTGGGCCAAACTCGCTCGTCATTCGAGGCTCGCCATTGCGGGCTGCCGTCTGCACCGTTTAAGGCGACCACATCATACGAACCCCAGATGACTTCAGGTTGGTTGTCATTATCCAAATCGGCCACCGCCGGCGAGGCGTACCAGCCGGTCTGGCACCAGGAGCTAAAACAGCCGCCATAGGCCCATTTTTGGGTGGCAGTGATGGCATTTAGCGGTCTGGCCTGGGTGGGAGGGGAGAATTGAGCCAGTAAGAGGAAGAGGATCAATCCGGCAGCATAAAAGAGGCGGGTTTTTACCTTCATGGAAGTTTCTCCTTGGAAAGATAGGGATGTGGCTTATTTCAAAATGAGGGGCAAATAGGTCTGGGTTCCACCGACGAGTAGAGTCACCGTCGCTGTCCGAGTGAAGCCACCGCCGACTCCCCTGATCGTGAGGTTGTGCAACACCGGGGGAGTCAGCGGACCACTGGGGTGGGTATCGGTTAAAATAAGTGTCACCAGGCCAGAAGGAGTCAGGCTGGCAAGAGTCAGTGCTAGAATCGAACCTGTGAGAAAGTAGGATTGAATTTTCATAAATTCTTGATTTCCTGGTTATTTCACAATAAGGGGTAGGTAGTTTTGTGTCCCACCGACGAGGAGAGTGACATTGACGGTTTGGGTCAATAGGCCATCCGTGGCTAGCAGTGGAATGGTGTAGAATTGACCCGGTACCAGCGGCCCGGTTGGGTGCGTATCGGTTACGGTCAGGGTGGTCTGGTCGGGGGGTGTCAGCGTGGTGGAGGCCAGTTGCACGGTCAGGTCGGGTGAGGGGCTGCTGGTGGTCAGTGTGACCAGACCGCTGGCAGCGCCGGAGATGGTGACGGTGTAAGTGGCGCCTGTTCCGGCTGCGATGGATTGCAGGGCAGGTGTGGCCGTCAAAGTGAAGCCGTCTTCATACGCGCCGAGATCGGGATTTGGGCCGCGAGGATTGCCCAGAATGTCGTCTGTGGGGGATTGGGCTGAAGCAGCGGCATTGACGGCAGGACTGCCCGCCGTCGGATTGCCGTATAGATTGACCAGTCGTTCAAACTCTTGCCGGATTGTACTGCTGCCGCTTGGAAATGCCGAACCGTCCCAATGGGGCAGCACCAGACCGGTCTGATTGCCTAGCAGCGGATTAGCCACGACCCGGTTTACGTCGTTAACATTTGGATTAACCTGATCGCCGGGGGGGATAGCTGCGCCGCCATTCCAGTACAAATTGTTGTCGAGAACCAGATTAGTTGTTTCAGCCGGGAGGCCGTCGGAGAAGTCGTTGCTGCCGCCGCTAAATTCCGCGCCCATTGTGCCGGTGGGATCGGACCAGATGTTGTTGTAAAAACGAATGTTGTCATTAACCGGATTTTGGCCTTCGCGGTTCAAGCGGAAGGCGTAAGCCAGCGCCGGTAAATTACCCACCACCGTATTGTGGCGGAAGGTAATATCTTTGCCGCCCTTGACCCCAAAGGCGGCTCGCATGTTGTTGTTCGCATTGCCGAGCATTAGGTTGTTTTCGACCAGTATATTCTGCGCTTCGTAGTAGGGGTTGCCATCCTCGCCGATGAGGACAAAGTTGCTGCCGCTGGAACCTTCCCAATTGAGAAAAATATTGCGCCGGACGGTAATGTTGCGGCTGCCCTGGTTGGCGTCGTCGCTGCCGTTGCTGTCTTTGATGACAACGTAACTGCTGGTGTTGTTACCGTTGGTCCGCCCGCTGCCGGCGAAGTCGTTAAAGAAGATGTTATCCTGGACGACCACATCAGTCACACTGTTAATGTCAATGTGCTCGTCGCTGCCGGATTGGTTGTAGAAGATGTTACCTTCGACGGTGATGTCGTCGGCCCCGTTGTTGATCTTCAAAACATCGTTGTTGTAACTATTATGCAGGATATTATTGCGGAGGGTGATGCGGCTGACACAGTTGCCGTCGGCGCAGCCCGGCTGCGGGCCGAGCAGGTCTTGAATCTGGATGACCAGCGCCCCCGCGCCGGGGCCGCTGTGGGCAACATCAAAACCTTCAAGCGTAATATTTTTGCCGTAATAACATTTTATCACGGTGCTGCTATGCCGCAACCGGGCCTGATACGGAGTTTCCGAGCGGATGGTAACACCCTGGACGAAGGCTTGATCAAGCTGAACTTCGCCGTTGTACTGGCCAGGCTTCACTATAATTGTGCTATCATCAGGCACATGGTCAAGGGCATAGGAAATGGTGGCCCAGGGATTGCCGTCGCTGCCGTCGCCGGTGGTGTTGCTGCCGGTGGTGGCGACGTAGTAATTACCCGCCGCGTGGGTTTCAAAAATGGCGATCCCGGTCAGGGGTAACAACAGAGTCAGCGTGAGGATGAATCTAAAGAATTTTTGTTTGTTCAAAGTGGCCTCCTTTTGCAGTAGGATGACTCAAAAGAAACGCCTGCCGATAAGATGTCTTGTCATCCCTGCAAAAGATACGGCCTGACTGCAAAGAAAAGTTTTTCCGTCTACCGTCTACTGTCTACCATCATATTATCAATCAGCCGCACCTCATCCACAAAAACGGCCAGCGAGAGCAGGGCTTTGTCTTCAACCATGTCCAACTCCGTCAGGGTATCAGGGTGGGCCACACTGGCATAATCCAGGCGGGTCAGGGGCGTAGACTCGATGACGGTGCGCATAGCAGCCCGGAGGGAGTCGGCGCTGTGCTGGCCCTGCTCAAAAGCGGACTTGGCCGCCAGCAGTGCCCGGTAGAGACAGGGGGCGGACTGCCGCGCCGCCGGGGATAGGCGGGCATTGCGCGAACTCAGGGCCAGTCCATCGGCTTCGCGTGTGGTTGGGCCGACGACAATTTCGAGATTGAAGTTCAAATCCTCGACCATGCGCTTAATGACGACGACCTGTTGCGCATCCTTCTGCCCAAAATAGGCTCGCTGCGGCTGAAAGACGTTGAACAGTTTAGCCACAATCGTGGCCACCCCGCGAAAATGGCCGGGCCGGGCTGCGCCTTCCAGCGGGCGGGTCACCTCCTCCACCTCGACGTAGGTTTGGTAGCCGGGCGGGTAAACCAGCTCCGGTGTCGGCGTCCAGACCAAATCCACGCCTGCTTTTCGCAGTAATGCCAAATCGCGCTCCATATCGCGCGGATAGGCCACCAGGTCATTGGGGTTGTTGAATTGGGTGGGATTGATAAAAATGCTGACCCCCACCCGGTCGTTCTCCTGGCGGGCGCGGCGGACCAGGGAGAGATGGCCTTCGTGCAAGTAGCCCATGGTGGGAACAAGGCCCCAGGTAGTCAAAGGATCAGCCCAGCGCTGGGCACGGATGTCATTAATTTCGGTAAAAACGTTCATGGGTATCAAGCCAGCGAATAGGCCCGGCCAAGAGCCTGGGTCAGCAGGCGCACTTGTTGCGGATCAAACATGCGCCCGGTTTCTTTGGCTTTAACCAGGCGGAGCAAAAACTCATTCACCGGGGTGGGAATACCCAAGCGCTGCCCGAAGCGGACGACCGCTCCGGAAATGGCATCAATTTCGGTGGGAGCAGCCCGGCTGACATCTTGCAGCATCGAGGAGCGATTGCTGGCCGTCGCTTTAGATACTTCGGCGGCGCGGCGGGCGGCATCCAGATAAGGCAGGTGGATACCCTGTGCCGCGGCGACCTGGGCGACTTCACTGGCAGCGGCGGCCATCACCTGGCACAGGCTCTCATCTTCGGCCAGTGCCCCATTCGGCAGTTCCAGCAGGGCGGTCAAGGGATTGATCCCGGCGTTGATCGCCAGCTTACCCCACACCAAACTATCGGCGTTGTCTACCACGGTTGTCTCTAATCCGGCTGCATTGAACAGCGCGGCGACTTCGGTTAATCGTTTCTCCCGGCCGGGAATCTGGGCTAGGTGGGTTGGTCCCTGGCCGGCGTGGTACAGGTGACCGGGGGCAAGCATCGTCGCTCCCTGGGCGGTGATACCCAAGCCAGCCCGCAGCGGGCCGACAGCCTCCGCTAATATCTCCAAGTTACCCAGGCCATTTTGCAGGGTGACAACCAGGCCGTTGGGTTTCAGCACTTGCCTTGCTTGCTGGGCAGCACGGTCAGTTTGATAGCTCTTGACCAGGACCAGGGCCAGGTCGGCGGGGGGCACTTCGGCTAAATCGTTGGTGATAGGCAGGGTATGATGGGCTTGATGACCATCGGGATAGGAGGTGGTCAAGCCGTCCCGGCGAATAGTCTCAATCTGTTCAGCCCAGTTACCAATGAGGGTGACCTGAGCCAGGCCGCTGAGGCGGCTGCCAAACAGTGACCCCATCGCCCCGATGCCGAAGATGGCAATATTGAGGGTAGACTTTTTTGTCATGCTTGGCCTCCATAGAGGAAGAGCTGCAATTCGGCTTCGTTAATGTTGAAACTATGGGCAGCATCAGGAAACTCCCTGGCCTCGACTTCCTGGCGATAGGCTCGCAGCGCTTCTAAAATGGGTTGGCGTAAGTCAGCGTAGCGCTTGACAAACTTAGGGGTAAAGCGATCGAACAGACCGAGCAGGTCATGGAAAACAAGGACCTGCCCATCGCAGTGGGGGCCAGCGCCAATGCCAATTGTTGGGATGGTCAGTTTTTGGCTGACTGTTTGAGCCACGACTGCGGGAACGGCTTCCAGGACGATGGCGAAACAGCCAGCTTCCTGTAAGATGAGGGCATCCTCCAGCAGCCGCTGCGCGGCGGCGGCGGTTTTACCCTGAACCTTGAAACCGCCCAGCTTAGTTGCTGTCTGAGGGGTCAGTCCCAGGTGGCCCATCACCGGGATGCCGGCAGCGGCAATGGCCTGGATGGTCTCGGCTACTTCGCGCCCGCCTTCCAGCTTGATCGCATCCATGTTGCCTTCTTTCAAAAAACGCCCGGCATTGCGCACCGCCTCGCTGCGCTCAATCTGGTAGGACATAAAAGGCATATCGCCAATCAGAAAGGCCCGCCTGGCTCCGCGAGCAACGGCCTTGCAGTGGTGCAGCATCTCATCCATGGTGACAGAAACGGTGTTGGGATGGCCCAGGACCGTCATAGCCAGGGAGTCGCCCACCAGGATCAGGTCAATCCCGGCTTCGTCCACCAGCAGCGCTCCGGGATAATCGTAGGCGGTCAGCATGGTAATGGGCTGGGCTTCAGCCTTTTTTTGCTGAAGATCAAGGATTGAAACTTTTGGGGATGTTGTCACTGTACCTCCTTTTTGATGACCGCCGACCGCCGACTGCCGACCGGACCCCCACCCTAACCCTCCCCCTCTGAGGGGGAGGGAAGGGGAGAGGGCCTGCGGTCAGCGGTCATTCGTCGGTAGTCATACCAAACAAAAAGCCTCGCGACGGAAGCCGCGAGGCTCAGATCCCAGGGGGTACACAGCGTTAAACGTTGAATGTTCAACGTTCAACATATCCTTTAGGGTGTTTTGAGCGTCGTCTCGGCCTGTAGGGAGGTCCAAGCGACTTCACGCCGTTAATTGAAAACTATTGAATTAAGTTCGCGTTCACTGCTGGCGCTGACCAGTCAATGACGCTGTTATTATAGCACAGGTGGAGAAATTTACCAGAAATGCGGAGTGCAAAAGTGCACTTTTGCACTCCGAGCCCTTACTTTACTGTTTCCGTTGCTTTGGTATGCACCACCGCCGCTTCTTCTTGCTGCGCGGCCAGCATTTTGTTGAGGGCGCTCATATAGGCGCGGGCGCTGGCGACGATGATATCGGTGCTGGCGCCATGGCCGCTGTAGGTCCGAACCACCTGTGCCCCGGTCTGCGGGTTGGTAATATAACCGTGCCCGTTTTCCGGCTGGATGCGGATGGTGACCTCGCCAATGGCGTCAATCCCTTCGGTCACGGCCTGGACCACAAACTCGGTCAGCGTGTTGGGAACCTCGACAATGCGGTTGATGGCTTTGTAAACGGCGTCAACCGGGCCGGTGCCAATAGCGGCATCAACCAACTCCGCGCCGTTGGGGTCAGTCAGACTGACTGTAGCGGTTGCGCGGAGTTGGTCGCCGCAGGAAACCTGGATATAGTTGAGTTTCCAGATTTCTTTGGGCTGGTAAAATTCGTCGGTAATGATCGCTTCGATGTCGGCGTCGGTGACAACCTTCTTTTTGTCGGCGATGCGCTTGAAGCGTTTAAAAGCCTGGTTTAGGTCTTCTTCGCTCAGATTATCGTAACCCATCGCTTCCAGGTGAGCGCGGAAGGCGTGCCGCCCCGAGTGCTTGCCCAGCACGAGCGCACTGGCGCTCAGCCCGACTGTTTCTGGCCGCATAATTTCGTAGGTGGTGTGGTGTTTCAGCATCCCATCCTGGTGAATACCGGCTTCGTGGGCAAAGGCATTCGCCCCGACAATGGCTTTATTGGGCTGGACCGGCATGCCGGTATAGGCGCTGACCATGCGGCTGCTGCGAATAATTTGGGTGGTATCAATGTCAACCTCAACCGGGAAGTTTTGCGGCCGGGTGTGAACGGCCATCACCACTTCTTCCAGGCTGGTGTTGCCGGCCCGTTCGCCGATACCGTTGATGGTCACTTCAACCTGGCGCGCGCCGTTTTGCACCCCGGCCAGAGTGTTGGCCGTGGCCAGGCCCAGGTCGTTGTGGCAGTGGGTTGACCAAATAACCTTATCGGAGCCGGGCGTATTATCAACCAGATATTTGATGAGCCAGCCAAACTCTTCCGGAGTCGTATAACCGACGGTGTCGGGAATATTGAGGGTGGTGGCTCCGGCCTTGATGGCTTCGGCCAGGACAACCGTTAGAAACTCCGGGTCGCTCCGGCCGGCATCCTCTGGCGAAAACTCAACGTCGCCGCACAGGCTTCGGGCATAGCTGACGGCTTTGATCACCTGTTCGACACATTCTTCCCGGTCAATTTTTAATTTATGTTTCAGGTGAATGTCGCTGGTGGCAAGGAAGGTGTGAATCCGGTGGCGGGGAGCGGATTTGACCGCTTCGTAGGCCCGGTCAATATCCTGCTGGTTGGCCCGGGCCAGGCCGGCGATGACCATCGGCTTGCCGCCTTTGCGACCCTCGGTCAACGGACCAACTTCTTCGGCAATACGCCGGACGGCTTCAAAATCGCCGGGGGAGGCGATGGGAAAACCGGCCTCGCAAATATCTACACCCAGCCGGGAGAGTTGACGGGCAATCTCCAATTTCTCTTCAATATTCAGGGTAGCGCCGGGGGATTGCTCGCCATCGCGCAAAGTGGTATCAAAGATAATCAGCTTATCTTTTTTTACGGGTACGTCACTGTTCTCAGTCATTTTTGTCCTCCTGAATTTGGGCGGAGGTTGGTGACTGGAAACTGGTAACAAGTCGCAAAGTAGCGGTTAAGCTAAGGTTTGGACCAGATTAACAATTGCCAATCACCAACCCCCAGTTGGGTTGCATGATAAGGTTGTTTTGCTTAAAGACAAAATTTCTGGGTACTGTTTGCTAAGGTCGCTAAGGTCAGCGAGGGCATCGCCTGTCACAGGCATCACCACCTTTCTAATTGCCAATTGTGAATAGCCAACGGTTAATTGTTAATTTTTTTGCGGTAGGGACGGTCTACCGGAACCGGGATGGGTTGGGGTTGCAAGCGCTGCTTGTTCAACCACTCGTCCAGGGCTTCGCCCAACTGGGCCAGCTTCTGCCGGATTTTTTCTTCGATTCGACGCGCCTTGTTTTGATCTGCCATTCAATTATCCTTATCTAAGGTAGGCTAAGCTTTAGCTTGTCCTACGGGCCAATAATCTCTCCTCTCACATTCTTATATTATACCTGTTTTCTAACAAAAACCTTAATTTTCGGATAACAATCAGCCGCGAATGACAGGGGTGCCTCCAGACCAGCCTCAACCGCCAGGAAAAATTGGGATTTTTGGGAGACGAGGACGCGAAGCTGAGCGAAGCGATGAGGCGAAGCAAGCCAAGAAATTCCGTCACCTCCTCGCCTCATCGCACCCTCGCCTCCCTACTTCTAACTCACCACCGAAATATCCACCGACGGCCGCAGCTCGGCGCAAACTGCGAGCACCTGGTGGATGTCACTATGGATGAAGTTGTCGAACAGCTCTTCATCTACCTGGTTGCCCTGGTCGAGCGCGGTGAAGGTTTGCTGCCGCAGAATGTAATCAAAGCGCGGCGCCCACTTGCGCGAACCGAGCCGGGCAGTGGTGGAACAATTATCCACCATGTAAGCCACTCCTTTGAAATCCATATAGGGGTTGAGCGAGTCCACCGCCTCGATGATGGTCTCATTGGCAATCTCCGAATAGGGATGGCCGTTGGCCTTCAATATATCTACCTGGGCGATCATGGTAGCGATGTAGATACCGGCAGCCACCGGATTGAGCGGAATTTTGTTCGGGTCGCGCCTGGCCCGGACTTTTTCACCCACCTGCCACATCTCCGTCCCATCAATCTTGCCCATGGGATAACGCTTGAAGCGCGCATTGGCGGCGATGACGCTGGCCAGTTCTTTGCCGGAAGAGACCTCGTAGTAAACCTCCATCAGCATTTCATAGGCGGGGTGGTAAGCCGCGGAATAGGCTCGGCGGAACAGATCTTTGTCTTTTGCGTCCAGCGACTCATAGACCGCCATTAGGCCTTTTTTGGAGATAATTTTGCTGATCGGCCCGGTAATGGATTCGACGGAATTGTCGAACGCTTCCTCCGGGCTGTAACCGTGCTGTTTGAACCAGAGGTAGAGACTTTCGACGATGCCGTGAACCGCGCCCAACAGAATGCCGCGCTCGCCAAAAATGTCGGATTTGTACTCCAACTCCAGCGTGGTCATAAAGGTAAAGGGTGACCCCAGGGCGACCGACCAGGCCAGGGCGTAATCGGTGGCCTTGCCGTTGATGTCCTGCTGCACGGCAAAGCTGGCGTTTATACCCGCGCCATTGACCGTCCGGCCCTGCTCGTACAGCCGCCGCACCGACGGCCCCATCCCTTTAGGGCAGACGCCGACAACATTGATATTTTCCGGAAATTTCTCGCCGATGCTGGTCAGGTAGCCCAGCAAAAAACCATGTGACAGCCCCAGCGTGGCCCCGGGTCGAATGGCCTCGAAAATTCGCTTGTAATTCTCGGCCTGGGCGGCGTCGGAGATGAGCAGCAGCACCATGTCTGACTCCCGGATGACATCGTACATTTCGCCCAGGGTGCCGTTGGCCGTTGTAAAGCCGACTGCTTCGGCCTTTTGCATGGATGACGAGCCGGCCCGCAGCCCGACTTTAACCCGGATGTCGGTCCCTTCCAGCGAATCGCGCAGGTTTTGCGCCTGCGCCGGCCCCTGGGATGACCAGCCAATCACGCCAATCTGTTTGATCCCCTCAAACGCTTTGGGTAACAGGGGAAAGAGATGCCGCCCGCCGCGCACGATATATTCTTCGGTATCACCGAGGACGATTTTCTCTTTTTCAAAAACTTTGGTTTGAAAATCTAAGCCCATTTGTTATAAGATTCCCTTCTCAGAAATTTGTAAGGTGGCAGAATAGCAGGGTAGCAAGTAGTAGGGTAGCAGAGTGGTCATAATCTACAAGCTGTTACCTTGCTACCTTTACCCTGCTACTTTGTTTAATGTTTGCCGTTGGATTTCATAGCTGGGGCCAGATCGGGTCGAGGTTTGACCACGCCACGGGTCATGGCGATTTTGCCGCTGCGCATAATTTCCAACACCCCAAAAGGCTCCAGAACTTCGACGAGCGACTCCAGCTTGCCGGGTTCGCCGGTAACTTCTACAATCAGAATCTCGGTGGCCACATCCACAATGCGCGCCCGGTACATTTCGGCCACATCCATCACCTGGCCGCGAATGGTCGCATCAGCTTTTACTTTAATCAGGGCGGTTTCGCGGATAACGCTAGGCTGGTCGGTGACATCCTGCACGTCAATCACATTGATCAGCTTGAGCAGGTTAGCCCGAATGACATTGCGCCGGATATTTTCGTACTCATCGGTGACAATAGTCATGCGGCTAACGCCCGGCGTTTCGCTGTGGCCGACCGTTAGACTTTCGATATTAAAGTTACGGCGGCGGAAAAGGCTGGCCACCCGATTAAGCACACCCGGTTTATCTTCCACAAGAGCAACAAGTGTTTGTTTCATGATTGTTTATCCTTTTTCTGTGCAGTTAGCAGTAATTGGGTAGTAGGTAGTAAGTAGTAGGTAGTAAGGCTCTTCTTTACTCCTTACTCCTTACTCCCTACATTTCCATTTTCTCAAAACGGGGGTGGGGCCGCCGGATCATATTGTGCAAATCGGCGCCGGCAGGCACCATGGGGTAGACGTTGTCGAAGCGTTCCACCACAAATTCAATCAAAACCGGCCCCTGGTAAGCCTGGGCTTTACGCATGGTTGGGATGATGTCTTCTTGTTTCTCCACCCGATAACCCGGCATGCCGTAAGCCTCGGCCAGTTTGACATAGTCGGGACTGTAGATCGGCGTTTCGACATAACGGCTTTCGTAGAACATCTGCTGCCACTGGCGAACCATGCCCAGGTAGCCGTTGTTGATAATGCAGATGTTGATATTGCATTTTTCCTGCACGGCAGTCGCCAGTTCCATAATGGTCATCTGGATGCAGCCGTCGCCGGCAACCGTCCAGATTTCCCGATCTTTAACATGGAAGCTGGCCCCAATCGCTGCGGGCAGGCTGAAGCCCATCGTGCCCAGGCCGCCGGAGGTGCTGAGGGTGTAGGGGTCCTCGTGGCCGTAATACTGGCACTCCAGCATCTGGTGCTGGCCGACATCGCTGACCACAAAGGCTTTACCTTCGGTACCCTCATAGATTTTACGGATGGCCTGCGCCGCCAGCAGGGTGGGGGTCTCAAACTGGAGAACATCGCGCTCGTTGGCATCTTCCTGCCAGTCACGAATTTTAGCCCACCAGCCGGTCCGGTCGGGGCCTCTTTCCACGCCGGGGTTAACTTGGCGCAGCACCGTGCCCAGGTCGGCGTGAATGCCAACATCCACCTTGACGTTTTTGTTGATTTCGGAGGCGTCAATTTCAATATGGATTTTCTTGGAATTGGGCGAATAGGTCTTGAGGTTGCCGGTCACCCGGTCGTCGAAGCGCATACCACAGGCAATGATCAAATCGGCCTCTTGCACGGCATAATTGCACCATGCCCCGCCATGCATGCCCATCATGCCCAGGTTCAGCGGGTGGCTGGCCGGGAAGCAGCCGATCCCCAGTAAAGTGGTCGTCACCGGGATGTTGCCTTTTTCGGCCAGTTCTCTCAGCTCCTTCATCGCACCGGCGAGTAACACCCCGTGGCCGGCCAGAATAATGGGCTGCTTGGCGGTGTTGATAAGTTCCAGCGCGGCAGCGACTTGTTCGTCCGGGGCTTTCTCCGGGGGATGGTAGCCGGGCAGCTCAATAGGCTCATCAGAGTAGCCCTCGAATTCGATCTTGGCGTTCTGGACATCTTTAGCAATGTCCACCAGCACCGGGCCGGGCCGTCCGGTGCGAGCGATATAAAAGGCCTCACGCATTGTTTCAACCAGATCGTTGATGTCGGTGACCAGGTAGTTGTGCTTGGTAATGGGCTGGGTAATGCCGGTAATATCGGTTTCCTGGAAGGCGTCCCCGCCAATCGCTGTGGTCGCCACCTGGCCGGTGATGCACACAATCGGCGAGGAGTCCATCATGGCCGTAGCGATGCCGGTGACCATATTGGTCGCGCCGGGGCCGGAGGTAGCCATGGCCACACCGACCTTGCCGCTGGCGCGGGCGTAGCCATCGGCCATGTGGGTCGCTCCCTGCTCGTGGCGGGTCAAGACGTGGTGAATGCGATCCTGGTATTTGTGAAGCGCATCATAGGTGGGCAGAATCGCGCCGCCGGGATAGCCAAATACCACCTCGACGCCTTCCAGGAGCAAACATTCCCACACAATTTCAGCGCCGGTTAGTAATTTTCCCATTTTTCTCTCCTTGTAAAATAGATAAACGGTTAATAGAGTTAGGCAGCAAGTAGCCAATTACCTGTCACCTGGGTTATTACACAAAAACGCCTCCCGGTGTGGGAGGCGTTTGTGAACGAACTAAGTGCGGCTGTGGCTTACGTAGCACTTCCAACGACAAACGCCCCCTTATAACTAATAAGGAGGACGCCAAGTACTACTACTACCACAACGCGATTTAACATTTGGATGGATAACCTGTGATTTCGACGGTCAAATTTATGGGGGCAATATTAGCACAGGTTGTTATATCTGTCAAGACTGCTAAAGCTAATTTTCGAGATTTTTAACCTACTGCTTCACTGCTGTCAGTAAACGTTCGGTCAGCGCCGTCCAGCGAGCCGCAATTTTGTCATTCTTCACGGCCATGGCGATAGCCTTGCGCGTGCCGACAATGACCACCATCTTCTTAGCCCGGGTAATGGCGGTGTAAAGCAGGTTGCGCTGCAAGAGCATGTAGTGCTGGGTGAGCAGCGGCAGCACCACCACCGGGTATTCACTGCCCTGGCTTTTGTGGACGCTCATAGCGTAGGCCAGGGTCAGTTCGTCCAGGTCACTTAAATCGTAGGTCACACTGCGCCCTTCAAAATCTACCTGGATTTCGCCCTCTTCCAGGTCAATCAGCTCAATCCGGCCGATATCGCCGTTGAAGACATCCTTATCATAGTTGTTGCGCAGTTGCAGTACCCGGTCACCCTTGCGAAACAGACGGCTGCCGCTGCGATATTCGGGCTGGTCGTAGCGCAGGGGGTTCAGACGAGCTTGCAGTTTTTCGTTGAGCATGCGCGCTCCGGCGGCCCCGCGATGCATCGGGCTGAGGACTTGCACATCGGTCATTGGAACGCCAAATTTTTCGGGGATGCGCCGGGCCACAATATCCACCACCAACTCCGACGCCTCCTCCGGCTCTTCCTTGCCGAAGAAAAAGAAATCTTTTCTGTCGGGGGGGAAGAAGGGCATCTCGCCTTTATTGATGCGGTGGGCGTTGGTAATAATCGTGCTGCCGGCGGCCTGCCGAAAGATCACGTCGAGCCGCGTAACGGGCACTACACCGCTGGCAATAATGTCCCGCAGGACATTGCCCGCGCCGACGCTGGGCAACTGGTCGGCATCGCCAACCAGCAGCAGGTGACTGGCCGGGTGGATGGCTTTAAGGACATTATTCATGAGCATCAAATCCACCATCGAGCACTCGTCCACAATCAGCAGGTCACACTCCAGCGGGTTATCCTGGTTGCGCTGGAACTTAAACCCTTCGCCGGGACTGACCTCCAGCAGCCGGTGGATCGTTCTGGCTTCATGGCCGGTGCTTTCGGTCAGCCGTTTGGCCGCCCGGCCCGTAGGAGCAGCCAGCAAGGCATTCTTGCCTTTGCCTTGCAGCAGCCGCAGAACGGCCTGCACGGTGCTGGTTTTGCCCGTGCCCGGCCCGCCGGTCAGGATGCTGATTTTGCTGGTCAGGGCTGTCTGCACGGCCTGGCGCTGCTGCTCGGCTAAAATGACCCCATCGCTGCGGTTAGCCGCCAGCCACTCAAACGCTTTATCCCAATTTACATGGGCAAATGTCGCCAGCCGGCTCTGATCGCTGTGCAAGAGTTGGCCCATTTGCCGGGCCACTCCAATTTCGGCGTAGTAAAAGGGCGGAAGGTAAACCGCGTCGATTTTAGATTTTAGATTTTGGATTTGCGATTTTTTTCCTTGAGCACCAGGGACTGCTTCCGGGGGCCATTGACTATTGATTATTGGCTGTTGATTGCTTGTGCCTGTCAGGGCATTGACAATTTTCTCCTCTCCAACTGTCTCCACTTTAACCCGGTCTGCCTGGCGGAGTACCTCAATCTGGGCGTCAATTTGCTCTGGGGAAACTCCTGGGGCGGAATCCTGGGCTGAAGGCTCCAAAATTTTGACAGCGGCCTGGATCAAGTGGTCACGCGGGGCAAAAACGTGGCCCTCGTCGGCCAGTTGGTTGAGGGTGTACTCGATGCCCGCGGCGACGCGCTCGGGCGCATCGGCGGCAATCCCGATATTACGGGCAATTTTGTCGGCGGTAACAAAGCCGATGCCGAAAATATCGCGGGCCAGGCGGTAGGGGTCATTTTTAACCACGCCGATAGCCGTATCACCATAGGTTTTATAAATTTTAACCGCCAGATTGGTGCTGACCTGGTGGCTTTGCAGAAAGAGCATGATCTCTTTGATCTGCTTTTGCGCTTCCCAGGCCTGGGCGATCATTTTGACCCGCTTGGAGCCAATGCCTTCAACTTCGGCCAGCCGTTCGATGTCATTTTCGATGACTTCCAGGGTGTACTGGCCGAACTTCTCGGCGATGCGTTTAGCCATCACCGGCCCAATGCCCTTGATCAACCCGCTGCCAAGGTAACGTTTGATACCCTCGACGGTGGCCGGCATCTCCTCGACATAGCGTTCGATCTCAAACTGTTCGCCGTACTTGGGGTGCGTTTTCCAGCGTCCCTCGATTTTCAGCCGGGCGCCAGGATGAACCTCGGCCAGCGCACCGACGATGGTAATCAGGCCAAACTGCTTGTCAGCATGAAAGCGGGCGATGGTGTAGCCATTCTCCGGGTTGGTATAGGTGATGCGTTCGACGGCTCCCCTCAGGGTGACTCGTTGCTCCATCTCACTTCATCCCTGGTCCCACACTTTGGGTTTCGATGACGCCGGGCTGAAATTGGTAATGGTACACGTCCACCCGGGTAAAGTGAGCCTGGTCAACCAAGTGGGCGTGGGTGTCGAGCCAGGCACGAGTCAGGCGGCGGCTGTCCCAGGCGTCCTCTTCGGATACGACCAGCCACAGGTCGCTCAAATCGGCAGTCAGGGCGGTCATTTCGGCGTCAACCTGGGCTTCTGTTTTGCCGTTATTCGTCCATAACCCTTCAAGGATTTTGTACTTGCCGGGGTAGTAATACCTGAGCGTATAGCGTAAGTACGGCATTTGCAGCATAATCGGTGAGGTGGGTTGGGGGTGGCTGGCTAAATAGGCCGCCGCCGCCCGGAAGTCGGCTTTGATGGGCTGGCGCTGCTGCTGCCAAATGCCCAGCAGATTGATAACCAACACCAGGCCCAGGCATAATCCGGCCAGCAGCGGTGAATAGCGCCGTATCAGGCCCAGTCCCACCGCAACCAACAGGTAAAAACCGGGCACGATATAAATCAGATAACGATCTTCAAAAACGGCGACGCGGAGCGAGATGAGATAGACGATAAGTAGGGGGAGAAGGACCCAGCCGGCCAGGATGAGGCGTGAAATGTTAAAGGTGAAACGTCGAGCATAATTCGCCGGCGGCCGGCGGCCAGAGGTCAGCGGTCCGGGTAATAGAAGACCGCATAGCCATAGAAAAACGAACAGGATGATGGCGGTCAAGCCGAGAAAACGCACCAGGCCGCTGCTGTAGAGTTGCAGCAAGGTATAAATCTGTTTATCAAGGGGATAAAAAGGATGGCCGCTCTGAAAAGTGTTCCACCACAGCGGTGCTTGCCACAGCGCCAGGGGCAAATAGGGCAGGGTTAAACAACCCATACTCACGAGCCAGCCCCGCCAGTGGCGCCGCCATTCGGCTGGGTGCAGCCAGGCGACCAAACCATAGACAACCAGCATTAAGGGGGCCAGGATGTGGGTGTAAAAAGAGAGGGTCGTGGCGACGACGAACACCAGCCACCAAACCCAATTTTTTCTCCCTCTCCCTTCAAGGGGGAGGGTTGGGGAGGAGGTCAAGGCTTTGCGATAGGCTATAAATGCCAAAGCGACAAGCGCCAGCAGCAGGGTATACATTTTGGCCTCTTGCCCATACCAAACTAGATAGGGCGAGGTAGCCAGCAATATCCCCAACAGCAGCGCTACCCGCCGGCCAAAACCGAGTTGGCGGGCCAGCACAAAACCAAGGGGCACAGCCAGCGCCCCCAGCAGCGCCGAGGGATAGCGCAGCGCAAACTCAGAGTTACCGCCAACATTGCGCCAGAAACGCAGCCCTAAAAAGAAGAGGGGACCATTGTGCCCTTCTTGGAACAAACCGGCAACCAACTGCGGCAGCGGCCAATTGGAAAAGCGAATCGCATCAACTTCATCACGCCACAGACTTTGTCCGGCCAGATTCACCGTGCGCAACAAAAAAGCGACCCAGGTGATGAGCATGAGCACCGCCCGCGTCGCTTGAGTTGATTTTAGGATGCTTGAGGAAAAAACTGGATTGGGCAATCGTCTTTCCCCCTCCACCTGCTCAGAATCCGAGTGCCTGAGAAGATGCTCTGAGGGTTTAATAACCTTCTTCTCGGATAATTTTACTTCTTCCTCGAACGTAGACAAATAGTAAAAACAAGGGCACCAGCAAGAACAAGCTGACCCCACAGCAGAGCCAGATGTAAGCGCCGGAAACAACGACCGTATCAATTAATTCCGCTTGATCCAGAATAAAATTGGAAGGTCCACCTTCCTCATCAACCGGCGTTTCTTCTCTCTCTCGCCGGGAGATTGGCTCAGGCGTGGGAGGTGCAGGAGCGCCACCTTCGACTACTGGGGGAGTTGCCCCCGGGGCAGCCTCAACCGGGGTAACTGGCTGGGCTGGGGCTTGTTCAGCGGGAGCAGGTTGAACGGGAACCTGCTCGACAGGGAATTGGTCAATAGGCGAGAGAGGAGAAACTTGCTCGAAACCGGGTTGGACCAGCGGCGACGCCGGCGATTGAAACAATATATCGGCGTCAACGTGAGGAGCGGCCAGCCAGAAGCTCAAAATTATAGCAGCGGTCAGCAGTAGCCCCATACGAATCCAGGCGGAGGCCAAGCGGTGCGGCTGAATTTCTTGAAAAGCCTTCATCAAACGAAACGGAGCCGGTCGGCTCATAGACTCAAAAACTCCTTCCTCATTAAGACAGCCGTGATGCAAGTGGGAGGAATCTCCAGTTTGTTCCCGAAAACCGGAGCAGGAAAACCGGTAACGGCTGAGCTATTATAGCAATGTCGAGAAGCTTTTGCCAATTCTACCCCGGCTAACAAACAGAACCGTCAAGTGCATAAAACAAAAAATCGGCAAGCTGAAATTCCTTGCCGAGGTAAAAGCAACTGCGTATCCCCGAACGGGCCATACCAGGACGGTTATAAGTTTGTAAAAACCAATTGCCTAAAAAGCAAAAGGTGGGCCGCCGGTAGTTGGGCTGGGAACAACCAACATGCATAAACAACCCAAAATCACCACCGAAAAGAACAACAAAATGGCTAGAATTAAAAGTTGTTGTCGCGAAATACTTCTCATATTAGTCTCAATGCACAAATTGAGTTGAAATTAACTGCCTGCCTTGAGCTTTTTCCATTGTACATTATCTTAGCTCAAAACGCAAGCTTTAGACTTCCCACAAAATTATTATGTCAATACAACAATTTGTCAAAGGAACGTTTGCAGAAAAGCGACTGCATTCTCACCCAAATGCTCCTGCAGGTACCCTCCTTCCTGGATAATGACGGTCGGCATATCGAGTGCTGCAATTTGCAGGGCAATTTGATGGATGCCGGCAGTGGTCAGGCTGAAGCCGCCTACAGGATCGTCGGCAAAAATATCGAATCCGGCAGAGACAAGCAAGTATTGGGGAGCAAAGGCCCGGATTGCGGCCACTGCCTCGCCCAATGCAGCCAGGTAGGTTGCATCATCAACTCCTGGGGGGAGCGGCCAATTCTGATTGCAGCCTGCGCCTGCCCCTTCGCCTCTTTCGTCGGCGCGACCCCAGTAGTAGGGATACTCATGATCCGGGTCGGCATGGAGGGAGCAAAATAGCACCGACGGGTCGTTATAAAAAATGACCTGTGTGCCGTTGCCGTGGTGATAGTCAATGTCCAGAATTGCGATTGCTGTCCGTTGGCCACTGCTCACTGTATTATTGTGGAGAAAACGCGCCGCAATCGCAGCATTGTTAAGGTAACAATAGCCGCCATACAGGTCGGCAGCGGCGTGATGGCCGGGCGGACGGCACAGGGCATAAGCGACCTGCTCGCCCGCCCGCACCGCAGCGGTAGCGGCAAGGGCGCATTGGGCACTCCAGTAGGCCGCATCCCAGGTTCCGGCCAAAATAGGGCTGTACGGATCAAAAGCGTAATAGCCTTTTAGCCCTGGAAAGGTGCGTGGTTTGGAGCCGGTGTGCCGGGTGGCAAAGGTATCGGGGAAAAGGCGGCTGCCCTTTGGCTGTCGGGCGCTTTCGGCATAAGCGCTTTGCAAAAATTCTAAAAAATCGGCCGGGTGGACCGCCAAAATCGGCTCAAGGCCCTGGTCAACGGGCGCGGTTATTTCCCCAAGCTGGGCTGCCTCTAGCGCCTGCAAAATAATCTCCGCGCGCGCCGGTACCTCGTCCACAGCTAGAGGATAACCTTCGAGGTGGGCCTGGTCGGTTGCGTGCAATCTGTGCATGTCGGTATAGAAGACAGGTATTCTGCCCCTTTTTAACATTTGACGATCCCTGGCTTGTATACTAAACTACTCGCATAGCTTGCCTTGCGCCGCTATGAGTCAACGCGGGATGATTATATAGTGATGGCGCCTGCTGACAAACTGCGCCTCCTGTTACTTCAGCCTGGCTTGATAGCGTCTCAGTGATAAATTGCGGCTCATAGGGTTTGCTCGTATTGCTAAAAGTCGGTAGAATCGGGATTGGTAAATACTTTGTCTCGAAAGAGTGGAGAACTGGCTGGAAGCCAGGACAATATTTATGAGCAATCAAGCTGATAATAAAGACATCATTATCAATAAGACGCTGTGGTCCTTGGTCCAACAGAATCACCTGACTCCGGAAGAGGTGGCCCAGTTACGTCTTTCTCATCTGCACCTGGCGGGAAAAAATCCGAGTATTAGTTTTACGCCTGAAGGTCAGCAGGAGCCTAAAGTCGTCGTCCTGGATATGGATACACACCGGGCCCTGGTCAGTTGGCTGGTCAACCGGCCCGACTCGACCGGCGATTTCCTGTTCCCCGGCAGTGGTGGTGAAGCGATGAGTCCGGCAGAAATTCGACACGCCCTTGAACAAGCCGAAGCTTCAGCTTCCGCTCCTGGCCCCGCCTCTACCTCTCCTGTGCCGACCACACCCCCTGAAGCTGAACCGACCGCCGCCGAAGTACCGCCCCCGGCCACAGCTTCCAGGCCGGTCAGGCCCCTTTCTCGACCGGAAATGGGTGCGCCGCCACCCGGTGTCGGGGCTGCCCCGGCTGCCTTTGTACCCCCGACCATGCCGGAAGCAGAAGAGGCGGCCGGTATCCCTTTGCCCACCTCTGCGCCTGATCCTTCCGCACCGCCATCTCCTTCCAGACCTGTGGCTTCGCCAAGACCGCCTTCGGGACCCATGAGCCGGCCGGAACCACCGCCGTCGGCGGCGAGCCAGGATCAACCCGGCGCTACCCCGCCGGGTAAAAAGGACACGCTTGAACAAACAGCCGAGGTGGATCAAACCATCTTAGCTGCAAAAAAACCGGGGGATCAAGGTACACCTCCCCTTGAAAAGCCGAAGGAGCAGACCACGGAGGCTCCGGCTAAAAAAGAAGCCAAAGTTGAGCCGCCGCTGGCTGTTAAAAAAGTTCAACCGCCGCTGGCAGCCAATAAGAGTAGACCCACAGCTCAGCAGATGCCGCCTCTGCGTTCGGAGCGGTCGCGTTTGCTCATGCCGGGAATCATTGCCCTGGTGCTGATTTGCGCCGTTTGCCTCGCCGGGGGGTGGTTCATTGGACAGAGCGAGTCCGGCAGCCAAATTTTGGCCTCACTGGGTCTGCCAGGTGGGCCGGTTCAGACCGAAGCCACGGCAGAAGCCCCAGAAGAAACCGGGGAAGCCGTTGTCTTCGAGTCGGCCCTGCCGACGCCAACCCTGCCCCCGACGGACACGTCCACGCCGCTCCCGGCGACCAACACGCCGCCGCCAACCGATACCGCTACACCGACTTCTATCCCCGATACGCCTACACCGGCAGCAACCGACACTCCCACCCCAACTGACACCCCTGAACCAACCGATACCCCCGAAGTGGTGGAGGAGGAACCTACCGCAGAGCCTGCTGCTCCCACACCCGGGTTTAAATATCCTGCACCGGAGTTAGTGGAACCTAAAGACGGGTTTGCCTTTATTCAGGGTAATACCATTGTGTTGCGTTGGAACCCCGTAGACTTAGCTCCGGATGAGCAATATGCCGTGCGTTTGGTATATACCTATCAGGGACAACCGACCTATCAAGGGGCCAATATTAAAGAGCCGGAGTGGATTGTCCCTCTTTCGCTCTTTGGCCAGATAGATGGTCCTGAGAATCGCTATGACTGGTTTGTGGTGGTCGAGCGGCTAAATGACGACGGTTCCGGCACAGCCATCAGCCCCGAAAGCGAGCGCCGCTTTTTTACCTGGAGATAACTTCAGCTACCTTGTGTTAAAAAGACAAAGCCTCGACTGCCCAGGTCGAGGCTTTTTTTTGTACGGCAGTTGCAGTGATCATCACTCCGTTTTAATCACCACGGCTTTGGTGGCCATATAATGGTCAATTGCCTCGCTGCCGTGCTCCTGCCCAACCCCGCTCTGCTTGAAGCCGCCAAAGGGCAGCTCATCATAGATTTTGGCCACGCTGTTGATCCAGGTGTAGCCAGCCTCCAGGCGCTCGGCGGCGCGAGTCGCCTTGTTCAGATCTCGTGTCCAGATGGATGACCCCAGGCCAAAGATGGAGCTATTGGCCCGGGCAATCGCTTCGTCCAAATCTTTGACCGGCACAATCGGCACCGCCGGGCCAAACACTTCTTCCGTCATCACCCGCGAGTCAGGAGCAACTTCAGCCAATACGGTCGGCAGGTAGAAGTTGCCATGTTCGTACTGTTTCCCCTCTGGCCGTCGCCCTCCGGCGAGGACCTTCGCCCCGCGCTCAACCGCGTCCTGCACCTGGGCCTCGATTTCGGCTCGCTGGCCGGGCGTGTGCAGCGGCCCCAGGCGCGACCCGGCCTCCAGACCCGGCCCGACCGTCAATTTTTTAACCTTGGCTACCAGTTTAGCGGCAAACTCGTCGGCCACAGCCTTGAAGACAAAAATACGTTTGATAGCCAGGCAGGCCTGGCCGCAGTTGAAAAAACGTCCCACCGAGGCCGCGCTGACAGCCTGATCAATATCGGCATCAGCACAGACAATCAGCGGGTCGGAGCCGCCCAATTCCAGGGTGACGCGCTTGATGGTTTTGGCCGCGCTGGCCATCACCTGCCGCCCCACTTCGGTCGAGCCGGTGAAGCCGATTTTGGCCACCTGGGGATGCTCAATCAACGCCTGGCCCACCACGCTGCCCTGGCCGGTGACGCAGTTCAGGACTCCCGCAGGCAGGCCGGCCCGGGTCATCAATTCGATCACCCGCAGGTCGGTCAAGGGCGTCGTTTCCGCCGGTTTGACCACCATGGTATTGCCTGCGACCAGCGCCGGCCCAACTTTGTTGCCCATCAGCGAGACCGGAAAATTCCAGGGCACAATGGCCGCGCAGACGCCATAAGGCCGCTTCAGGATCAGACCGTGGGCCTTTTCGTCCAGGTTAGGGACATAACCGCCGCGCAGATTTTTAGCCAACCCGGCGTAATGCTCGATGGTGTGGGCAAAACGATGGATTTCCATCTGGCTCTCGGCCAGGGGCTTGCCCTGCTCGCAGGTCAGCAGATGAGCCAGTTCGGCCACGTTCGCCCGGATAGCTTCGACTGCCTTATACAAAATTGCTCCCCGCTTGGCCGCCGGGGTGTCCCACCACCCCGGAAAGGCGTCCGCTGCCACCTGGACCGCCGCATTCACATCTTCTACCGTCCCGCGCGGGGTCGTGTCAACCACTTCGCCGGTAGCCGGGTTGACAACTTCATGAATGCTGCTGCCCGTAGATTGGGCATATTCACCGTTAATAAAGTGCGTCGCCATCGCTTTAGTTCCTTAAAAACCTGAGTTCGGAGTTTTTGTAATCGCATCCTTCGATACGCCCCTCGCTTCGCTCAAGGCTACTCAGGATGCGATGTTAGGCCGGAAATCATCCTGAGTAGGGCGTTAGCCCGTATCGAAGGGTGATTTTTGGGACTAATTCCGAACTCAGGATAAAAGATCAAATCTGTTGTCAATTAGTTAAAGATCATGACATTTCACGATTTACGTTTCAGTCAATGCTCTTCGGTAATTCTTCGCCAACTCCTGATACACCTCGGTGGCCGTCGCCACGTGTTCCCGCGCGGCTTCGGACATGGGGCCTTTGATCTGAGCCGGCACGCCGGCGGCCAGAGTATCCGCCGGAATGACTTGATTCTCGCGGACCACGCTCCCGGCGGCGATGAGCGCCCGCTCGCCGACCACCGCGCCGTCCAGCACGGTCGCATTCATTCCCACCAGAGCACCGGCTTCGATCCGGCACGCTTCCAGCACCACCGCATGGCCGATGGTCACATCTGGCCCGACTATGGTTGGGTTCTCCACGCTGACATGGATGACGACATTATCCTGAATGCTGCTCCGCTCGCCGATGACAATCTGGTTCTCATCGCCCCGCAGCACCGCCCCAAACCAGATATTGGCCCCGGCTTTGATAATGACATCCCCGGCGATAACCGCAGTCGGGGCGATGAAGGCATCCTCAGCGATTTGAGGCCGCTTGCCGGTATATTCAATAATCATACAATAATTTGCTTGCCATCCTCTGGAGATTAACTTCGTTCATCCGATTTGCTTTTGCAGACCTACCAGGGCCAACCCATCCGGCAATACTGTTCGCTCGGCAACAGTGTAGCCGTGTTTTTGATAGAGGGCTACCGCGGGCAGGTTATTTTCGGCGGTTGAGACAACGATTCGCTTGACCGCCATTTCGACCTGTTCAACCGCCGCCAGCAGCCTGCCGGCGATACCCTGCCGGAAATGGAGAGGGCTGACAATCAGGCGGCAAATTTCCAGGGTTTCGTTGGCGCAAACATAGGTGACTGCGCCTAAAATCTGCCCCTCTTTCTGAAAAACAAGAAACTGCTCGCCGGCGCGTTGCAAGTCCTCGACGGTTTCCAGCAGGGGCGGCAGGTACGGGTAGCCGATCAGCTCGCTCTCAACCCGATAGGAGGCGAGTTGCAGCGCGTGAAGTTGGCGGGCGATAGGGAGGTCTTGAATGTCTACTTTAGCAATCAGGACTCTGCTTTACCTTCCTGTAAACCGTGGTTTGCGTTTCTCCCGAAAGGCCCGGATACCTTCCTGGTGATCCTCCGTTTTAATCAGGACACTCTGGGCCAGGCTTTCTAAAAATAAGGCGGTGGTCTGGCCGGTTTCGCTCGACGCCAGCAGCAGCCGCTTGACCAACCCCAGTGACTGCGGCGCGCGTTGCAGCAACTTCTGGGCCAGCGCCTGGGCTTCCCCCGGCAGCGTTTCGTGCGGTATAACCCGGTGGACCAGGCCAATCTTTTGCGCCTCCTCCGCGCCGAGCGTGTCGCCCATAAAAATCAGTTCTTTGGCCTGGCCCAGGCCAACCAACCGCACCAGCCGCACCGTGCCGCCGTGGCCCGGAATCAGGTTGATAAAATTCTCCCGAAAGGCGAAACGGGCCTGGCTGGAGGCCAGCCGTAAATCGCAGGCCAGGGCCAGTTGCAGCCCGGCCCCGCTGGCGACACCGTTGATGGCGGCAATAACCGGCTTTTCCAGAATTTCCAGCAGGTTGAAAAACTCGGTCAGGTGGTGGCCGTGGGCCCGAAAATCAGGCGTCAGCCACTCTCGCTCAAAATGGCTGATATCGCCGCCCGCGGAAAAAGCCTCGTCGCCCGCACCGGTAAAGATCACGACCTTAATCGCGGTGTCGGTCAGCAGCAGATCGCCCAGGGCGCGAAAATCGTGACGCATCTCGGCGCTGATGGCATTGTGCGCTTCGGGCCGGTTGAGCGTCACCGTGGCGATGCCGGTGGGAGAAAGATGGTAAAGAAGATGGGTGAAATTCATTGATGCGTGATGCGTGAAGCGTGAGTGAAAAATCTTTTCACGTATCACGCATCACGTTTCACGTCCCCTCCTTCATCCTGCCACTTGCACCATTCGAAGGCACTATGACAAGTATGGCAGTAATATTGTGAGACTAGTAAAAACTGGCCGAAAAGGGCCATGAATTCGGTCTTTTTCGAGCCGCAAAAGGCGCAGGGGGGATGGTCGGGTACTTCAGGCGGTTTGGTTTCGATTAAATTTTTGAGTTTAGCCATGCTCAAAAGCCACCTCCCCAGAAGCTGGGGTGTTAAATTTGCATCTAATTCAGCCGTCGTGTCTTCGGGTTCCAGCGTTCCCAGGGCAGTTCGTCGCCGATGCCCCACTGACCTGTCGCAGCCTCAAAAGAAAAGGGCAAAGTATAGCCCACTTCTTGCAGCACCGGCCCGACCCGGCGCAGGAACTTTTGGCGCAGGATAGTGACATCATCGCACAGGAGACCTTCGTCGAGGGCGTACTGCTGGTACTTTTCGCCGGGCTGGCCCAGCCAGCAGATGACTTCCGGCCAAATGCGGCGGAGAGTGACCTCTAACTGGTAACTGGCCGGGCTGTCGTGCCTGGCCAGGCTACGCACCCAGGTGGCCCCGTACATGGTATGGAATCGCTCTTCCTGCAAAATTTTGGCAGCACGCTGCTTGAGCGGCTCAAATACCGACTCCCTGGCCGCTTCAAACACGACCGAGAGCGCCTGGTCGAACAGAAAATTGGCGGCAACAAAATCGAGCCAACTGCCAAAGGGTTGGTCCAGGAAGGTGATATTGATCAAGTCGGTGCGGTCTTCCTCTTTTTTGAGCACGGGCGGCGCATCAGGGAAGGTGCGAAAGAGCGGGTAAAGGCTGCGGGCGTGGCCCAACTCGTCCTGGGTCATCGCCGCCGCCGCAACCGCCGCTTCGAGCATGGGCGCGCTGTTGACCCATTCGGCGTAGCGTTTGCCCAACATATACTTGTTGTCGGCCAGTTGCAGCAGCAGATTGAGCAAAACCGCCTGGGTTTTGGGGCTAAAATCGGCCGGGTCAGAGGTAGCGGCTCTGACTGGAATCTCCTCCATTTGAAAATGATTGGCCTCGCTCATGCTGTCACCCCTTCTTTCTCGGAAAAGACCAAAATCACAGCCTGGCGCGGCACGGCGATCATCTCCAGCCACTCGCTCTCCGGGCCAAACTGCTCCAGGCTGGCCTGAGCGACCTGCTCGGCCTGTTCAACTTCAATGGAGCCGATGTACAGCAGCGGCTCGGGGTGTTCTTTGCGGGCGAAAACATCGTAGGTTGTGGGCATAATGCCTCCTGGGGTGATGAGGCGAGGACCAGTGAGGCGAAGAGGCGAAAAAATTTAGCTGCTCTCCTCGCCTCCTCGCCTCTTCATATCCTCATTTCGTTTTGATCACGGTGATAATTTCCCGGCGGGGAACGACAATCATTTCTGTCCAGGGAAACTCATCGTACATTTTGTAGGCGTACACTTTAGCCCCCTCGGCATCGGTGGCCATCACATTGCCGCAGTGGCGCAGCGGGTCGTTTGCTTTAACTTTGGCAAAAACTTCATAAATTTCGATGCCGGGTAATAGTTTGGTCATAAATCTCACCTCGTTTGAGGGTTGAAAGGTTAGAACATTAGGAAAGAGCGCAACCTTCCAGCCCTCCAGTCTTCCAACTGATTAGAGGGTGACTCCACAAAATTGCATGATCTCCCGCCCCTGTTCGGTCATCCGCTGCTTGGTCCACACCGGCGACCAGACCACCTGGATTTCCACCTGCTCCACATCCGGTTCTTGCAACAGACGCGCGCGGGTGTCTTCCATAATCATCTCCATGCAAGGGCAGCCCATGGCCGTAAAGGTCATTTTAACCTGGACCGAGCATCCTGCTTTTTGCAGATCAACTACCAGCCCCATGTCCACAATACTCATCGGAAACTCAGGATCCTGCACGTCCTGTAGTGCTTCCCATAGATAGTTCACTTCATCACAAGCCAACTCAGCCATTTTCTTCCCCGTCTACCGTCTACTGTCTACCATCTACTGGACAATACTCATCATCTTTTGCAGCTCTTTATGGCCGCGTTGAATCCGCTCGACAAACTCCTCGTTTTTGGGGCCGCGCGCTTTCCAGCGTTTCAACACCTGGTCCCAGCCGATTTCACCCTCTGCCATCAGCCAGCGCTTCTCTTGCGCATCAAACTGGCAGGGGAAGGGATAATCCAATTCATACTTCCCCCCCCTTCCCCCTCCTTCAAGGGGGGGGATTGAGGGGGGGGTCCAATGGACCGGCAGCTTCAAGCCGATCTCTTGACAGAACGGCACGCCGGTACTCAGCCAGACCTGGCGCAAAGTGTCGTTGGAACTACCCTTCAGGCCATAGGAAAGCTGTTCGGTGTGCTTCTTCTTGTCATCCGGCAGGCCAAACCACTCCATCACCATGGGAAACATCCAGTCTACGGCACGCTGCACTTCCTCGCGCCCCGACTCGCTTTCGCAAATTTTGCGCATCCAGGTTTCACCATGCCGCAGGTGGAAATTCTCTTCCCGGTCTACCTTGACCAGGCCGCGCTTCCAGGGGGCGAAGGTGGTATGCTTATAGACATCGCCCAGCAGCACATAGCCGGCCCGGTCGTACAGGGCATTGGCGCAGACCAGTTCCACCCAGCTATCCAGGGGCACGTCAAAAGCGTAGGGATGTTTGAATTCGTGGGGCTGGCGTTCGTACAACAGTTCTTCTTTGTCGAAGCCCAAATCTTCCAGCAGCCGGTAAGCAATATTGGCATGGCCCAGCTCGTCCTGAATAATCGCCATGGCCGAGACAAAGGCATTGATCGTCGGTGCTTTGGCAGCGGCGTGGTAGTAAGCCGGGGCGCTCATCAGCTCCGTGTCCGCCGAAACGGTCAGAATGCGCTTTAACCCCAGCACGTACTCCTCCGACATCTGGTCCGGCGTTTCAACTAATTCACCACCCTCAAGTCGAGCCTTTAAGCTCTCTTCCGAAGCAAAATGCACCTTTCCATTGTTAGCCATTGCTTTATCCCCCATAAATATTCGAAACCAAAGCAGCTTAACTTTTTAGTTCCTTTAGTTCCTACGAGTTCCCTATCTTCCTTTAAACTCCGCTTTGCGCTTCTCCACAAAGGCCGCAAACCCCTCACGGGCATCTTCGGTGCGGAAAAGCTCGGCGATGAGTCCTCGTTCCAGCATCAGGCCAGCGGCCAGCGGCAGCTCGATACCTTCGTAGACGCAGCGTTTGATATTAGCCAGGGCTTTCGTCGGACCATTCGCCAGTTTTAGGGCATATGCCTTGGCCTCTCCCAGCACCGACTCGCCGGGAAAGAGCTTATTGACAATCCCCAGTTCCAACCCTTCCTGGGGGCTGACGGCGCGGCCGCTCAGCATCAACTCCAGCGCCCGGCTGGCCCCGATGAGCCGCGCCAGACGCTGCGTTCCCCCGTTGCCGGGCAGCAGGCCCAGGGTTGACTCCGGCAGCGCCAGCATGAACTTGCCGTCCCCGGCAAAGCGCAAATCGCAGGCCAGGGCCATTTCCAGGCCGCCGCCCATAGCGTGCCCATTGATAACCGCGATAAATATTTTGGGGAGACGAGCGATTTTGGCCAGAACCTCATGAGCAAAGTTGACCATCTCCGTATTGGCTTCCGGGGTGTTGGCCAGAAAAGCCTTGATGTCGGCGCCGCCGGAAAAGAATTTCTCCGACGCGCTGATCAGCAGGGCTGCCTTGATGTCATCATCAGCGGCCACACCTTCAATGGCCGCGTCTAAATCCTGCATGAACTTAATATCGTAACTGTTTGCCGGAGGCCGGTTAAGGGTGATGATGCCCAGCGGCGCTTCTTTGGTAAGGGTTACATAAGAATCAGACATTCTTTCATCTCCATACTTAGATTTTGGATTTTGGTTAATCCAGTCCACCGAAGACCACGCTCTTCGGCTCCAAATAATTATCCAACGCCTCGGGGCCATGCTCCCGGCCAATACCGCTGGCTTTGACCCCGCCGAAGGGCATTTCATCATAACCGTAGTGAATCTGGTTGACCCACAACATACCGCTCTCGACCTCGCGGGCGGCCTGGTTGGCCCACTTCATATTGTTGGTCCAGATAGACGCGCCTAACCCCCACGGGCTGGCGTTGGCCCTGGCAATCGCCTCGTCCAGCGACGACACCTTGAAAACGGGCAGCACCGGGCCGAAAACTTCTTCCGTCACCAGGCGGCTCTCTTCCGGCACATTGACCACAACGGCCGGATTAAAGAAATAACCCTTCTCCAGTCCCGGCCCCTCTGGCCGAGTCCCGCCCGTTAACACTTCCGCACCCCCGCTGACCGCGTCGGCCAGTTGCTCCTCTACCTCCACCCGCTGGCTTTCCGTGTGCAGCGGCCCCATGCGGATCATCGGCTTTTCGGCCTTGGTCAGGCCATCGCCCGGCTCGTACCGCTTGACCTTGCTCACCAGGGCCTCCACAAATTCGTCGTAAATTTCCGCAAAAAGATACAACCGCTTAACCGCCAGGCAGGCCTGCCCGGCATTCCAGTAACGCCCAATCATGGCCCCGTTGACCGCCTTGGCCATATCCGCGTCGGGGCAGACAATCATGGGGTCGGAGCCGCCCAGCTCCAGGGTGATCCGCTTGAATTTGGGACCGGCCACCTGCATGACCCGCTCGCCGGTGGCGCTGCTGCCGGTCAGGGCCACCCGCCGTACTTGGGGCTGGCTGATCAATTTGTTGCCCAGCGACCCGCCCGGCCCGGTGACGCATTGTAATACCCCTGGCGGCAGCCCGGCCTCATTGAGCAGACCAATAATGCGCAGTGTGGTCAGAGGAGTCGTGCTGGCCGGTTTGATGATGATGGGACAGCCCGCCGCCAGCGCCGGGCCGACCTTGGTTCCCATCAGAGTGATCGGGAAATTCCAGGGCACAATCCCCACCGACACCCCTACCGGCTGAGGCATGATGACCCCGTAGCTTTTGGGATTCATCGCTGGCGGGAGCGGGGCCAGCGCCCCCCGAATCTTGCTCGCCAGCCCGGCATAGAACTCCATCCCGTGCAAAAAATGGTGCAGTTCGCCGTTGGCTTCCAGCAGCGGCTTGCCCTGTTCTTTGGTCAGCAGCGCGGCCAATTCGGGCAGATTCTCTTTTACTTTGGCAATGCCGGCCTGCATGATTTCGGCCCGCTTGTCAGGCGCGGTGCCGGCCCAGCCGCTAAAAGCGGCCGCCGCCGCCTCAACCGCCGCCCGTGCCTCGCCGGCATCGCCCAGAGGAACAGAGTCAATGATCTCGCCGCTGGCCGGATTTTTAACTTCAT
The DNA here is from genome assembly GCA_016860845.1 of Chloroflexota bacterium. The sequence continues at coordinate 41,789 of BOKF01000038.1, read as the reverse complement.
AATTCCTGCCGCTCAGGGCATTAACCCACTCGCCGTTCATAAACATTTGCGCCATGCATCAACCTCCTGTCCAAACTATTACGGTAACTGCTCAGCCATGTCATTTCGACCGAAGGGAGAAATCCCTAATGCCTATGTGTCGCTTAAGAGATTTCTCGGCCTACGGCCTCGAAATGACATTGGGTTGAGTAGTAACTTATTACGTTCCAAAATAGTGAAATCGTTTTGCTTTTAACTCAAAACGCGGCAGCGTGCCGCGTGGCACCGTCGTGACCAGGGGGCGCAGTCCTAGTGCGCTGCCGATAGTGTGGGCAATCTCCAGCGGTATGCCTTCGGTATCGGCCCCATCCACAAGTTCCACCTCAACGGCCAGCTCGTCCAACTCGCCCCGCTTGCCGACCTTCACCCGAAATTCATCTACTACGCTGTGGATGCGGATCAGGTTTTCCAGGGCGCTGGGGAAGACATTGACCCCACGAATGGTAATCATATCGTCTACCCGGCCCAGCACGCCGCCTTCCAGGCGGAGAAACGTGCGGCCGCAATCGCACCTGGCCTCGTTGAAAACAACGGCGTCGCCGGTGTGATAACGGATGATGGGAAAGCCCCAACGGCCCAGGTTGGTTATGACCAATTCCCCTTTTTGGCCGGGCGCAACAGGCTGGCCGGGAACCGGGTCGAGACATTCGACGATAAATTCAGTTTCGATGACGTGGATGCCGTTGGGCTGGGCCTGGCACTCAAAGCTGTGCGCCCCGACCTCTGACGCACCGGCGTGGTCGTAGCACTTGGCCGACCAGTTCGCCTCGATGCGCGCTTTGGTGGCGGGAACGTTCGCTCCGGGTTCGCCGGCGTGGATGGTAGCTTGAAGACGGAAGTCGCTTAAATCTATTTTATGCTCGCGGGCGACTTCCAGCAAATGGAGGGCGTAAGTGGGGGTGCAGCATAAAGCCGTGCTGCCGGTATCGCGCATCATCACCAGGCGCTCGTAGGAGGATCGTCCACCGCCCGGGATGAGCATGGCCCCGATGTGCCGTGCCCCTTCCACTGCCGCCCAGAAGCCGATGAAAGGACCAAAAGAAAAGGCGAAGAAGATCCGGTCATGGGCGGTCACGCCGGCCCCGGCAAAAACGTGGCCCCAGCATTTACCCCACCAATCCCAGCTCTCCACGGTATCGTACACCCGCAGCGGCTGGCCGGTGGTGCCGGAGGTTTGATGGTAGCGGGTGTAGGCGCTCAGGGGATAGGTGAGATTGGTGCCGGCAAAATCGTCAGCGACCTGGTCTTCCGACAATTCGGCTTTTGTGGTCAGGGGGAGATGCTGCAAATCGGCCAGCGACTTGAGATCACCCAGGAAAAAATCAACCTGGGCAAACTTGCGGGTGTAAAAGCGGTTGCGGCCATAGATGTCGGCCAGCATGACCTGCAGCTTTTTCAGTTGCACCGCCGCCAGTTGCTCCCGCGGCAGCGTTTCGGTAGCTTCGTCGAAGTAAAGCATCATTGCTCCCCCCTTTGGGAATCGGCGAATGGCGAATGGCGAAAATTAAAAGGGCCGCCATTCGCCATTCATCCACGCTTCGCGGCCATTCCGACCGTCTCGCGCAGCGCGCGGGCCACGTAGACCTGGACCATCTGTTTGCGATAGGGGTGGCCCATATCGGTATTGTCCAGCGGTTTGGCCGGCCTAAAAGCGAGCCTGGCCGCTTCCTCAATCACTTCGTCGGTGAGCCGCTGGTCCAGCAGAAACGCCTCAGCCTCGACGGCTTTGAGCGGATAGGAAGCCACCGCCCTCAGAACAAGATTGGCTTCCGTCACCACCCCATCCTCCGCCCGGCGCAGGGCCACGGCCACCCCCAGAATGGGAAAGTCGAACGAGCCGCGCTGGCGCAGCTTGAGGGGGAGATAATGCAACGGGTACGAGTCGCATCATTCGCGGAGATAGAGCAGGAATTTATCGAGCGGGTTCACCGCATCGTGTGGCCACGCTGGACCAACAAAACCGGGTGCGCTCGCGGATTCTCCACCCCGTCTGGAAAGGTTCGACAGGCTGGATCGGCACCCGGCGTCACTCGCCCAAAGCCAAACACTTGCAGCACAACCCTTCTGTCTCTCTGGCCTATGTGGCCGATATTGCCAACCCGGTCTATGCCGGCTGCCTGACCGCATGGGCCGACGATCGGGAGAGCAAGCAGCGGGTCTGGGAAATGTTCAAGGCCGTGCCGCCGCCGCTGGGCTATGACCCGGCGCCGATTTTTCACAGCGTTGATCATCCCGATTTTGGCGTGCTGAAACTCACTCCCTGGCGAATAGAGGTAGCCTCCGTTCCGGTTGAGTCGCGGATCTGGTATAGAGATAGTCCGTAAGATGAATTTTGACAACCAAATCGGTAATCGTAGCGGCGCCCCTTGTGGTCGCCCCAGGCGGGGACAAGCCCCACCGCTACTTTTACGTTATTAACGGGCAATCAGGACCGGCCGATCCATTTGCTCGACAATCTGATGAGCCAGATCATCAAGTAAGAGCCGTTCCCAGCCGGCCCCGCGGTGAGCGCCGATGATCACCAGGTCGTAGTCGCCGCTGCGAGCCTCGTCCAGGATTTCGTCAACTACCAGGCCATGGCGTACTTTTGGTTGAGGGTGTAGATTAGATTTCTGCAAAATTTGCAGATCCTGCTCCAGTAACTCACCTTCGGGCGTGTGTTCTTTGATGAGTTCTTCGGCGCTCGCTCGCAACTGCGTGCCCCGGATGCCGGGACCGGCAGTCATCTGCGACATAACGTGTAAAACGGTAACTTCTACCTCGCCTTCAACCAAAGCCGGCAGCCGGGCAGTGCAGCGGTTGAGCAGCGAGACACTCTCAGCGCCGCTATCACACAGCAAAATGCGGCGGATAGGCCCAATCTTTCCCTTAGCAATAATGACCGGACAGGGGGCACGCTCAATCACCCGCTTGGCGGTTGAACCGAGCAAGCGGGTCACCAAGTCATGATCGCGCCGCTCCCCGACGATGATCAAATCATAGCGCCCCTCTTCGGCTTCACGAATGATCTCCTCGGCCGCTTGGCCCAGGCGAATCTTCGTTTGCAGGTCAGGCGGCTCCGCCCCAAACACCTGACAGGCCCGGGCTAGAATCGGTGCGGCTCGTGCCCGGTAGGCTTCACCCTTGATAACTGTTAAAATAGTCGGGATAATCCCGGCCCGGCGCGCGATTTGCGCGCCCAGCCGTACAGCCGCTTCAGAATGAGGGGAACCCCCCGTGGCAATCAGTAGGCGCATGAAAAGATTCCTCCTAGACAAGTACAAGAATGATAGGCACTACAAAGATAATTGTCATAAAAAGAGCCAGGTTTCGTCTTCTGGTTGTAACCCAGTGAACAAAATCGAGCATGGCCCGTTCGTAGTGGTGGTAGCCGCTTGTCAGAATAACGATCGAGACCAGGGTAATGCTGATCATCTCAACCAGAACAATGGTGAAGGCGGACGGATTGTTAAGCAGCAGCGAGGCCAGAAGGGTATCTACAAACGTGGTGATGTTGGCCCCCATGATGTAAGGAATGACGTTCTCGCGGCGGACGAAGCCACGATTGCTTAAGGGGATGAGAATGCTGAGAGAAATGCTGACCGACATTGAGATCAGGGTGACGCCTGCCCCCATTAAAAACATGACCCAGGGCCGGTAAACCAGGCGCGACACCCGCCCAACCTGGCTTTCTTTGATGGTCATCTGGGGCAGACAGCGATCAAACAGGCTAAAGCTGAGCATAATTAAACCCAGACCAATTACAAAGAGCGCCCAGAGAGGCAAATAAGCGGTGAAAAATGCAACAATGGGGTCGAAAATCATGTCGGTCACTGAGTTGAGGGCAGCCCCGGAGCGAAGCTGTAATGAGTCGAAGATCCCAATTTGGAGCAGGCTTAGCCCAATCAGCAAACCAACCAGATAGGTTGTCCCGGTAACTGTCAGCGAAAGCAGGCCCATGCTTAAGCTGGAAACCCGGTTGCGGCCCCGCAGAACATAAATAAAGCCAATAAACAGGACAATGAAACTGGCTCCCAGGCGGGAGCCAGTAATCATAGTGAAGGCGCCTAACTTGTCAATGACCCCTGCATCTAGAAAGGTCAATGCGACCGCCGCCACCGGCGAGCCGCTCATGATCACATAAGCAAACAACCAGCCAAAACCGAGGCTGTTGAAAGGATTAGTTACCGCAAAAGTGTCGCGCACCAGGAAGGTCAATCCTCGCGCGCCCTCTTTCATCAGCATAATCGCCAGAATAAAAAGAAAGAGGCTGGCCAAAAAGATGCCGATTTTATCGGGCCGGACCCTGTTCCAAACGGTATGGGTGACGCGGCTAAGTTTATTGGTTGTCGAGGTAGGTAAATATGGAGTGGTTTCGGTTGAGACTGCCTCAACTAAGTTTGCATCAAGCAGGTCATTATTCTTCATGGCGCTGATCCTCACTTAAAGGGTGAGAAAACATCTAAAGATTGTACTTGATTTTAGGACATGGCCCAAATCAACTGGATTGTTTGAATGAGAATGACAAGTGAAAGCCCTGGTGATATACTGTACCCAGACCAAAGGAGGACAAACAAATGGATTTTACTGGCAAAGTAGCGGTAATTACCGGCGGCGCTTCGGGCATGGGTGCGGCTACGGCCCGTGAATTCAGGGCCGCCGGGGCAGAGGTGGCGATCGTTGATCGCAACGCTGGACTGGCCGCCCAGGTAGTAGACGAACTTGGCTGCGCGGCGGCGATTGGCGACGTCGGCGACTCAGTCTTTTGCAACATGGCCGTTGAAAGGGTGCTGAAAGGTTATGGCCGGTTGGATATCCTGGTCAATGCGGCCGGCATTATTGTCCGGGCTGATGCGCTCAATACCTCGGACGAGCAGTGGCAGCGCGTGCTGAACGTCAACGTCAATGGGGTCTTTTTTATGAGCCGGGCTGCTCTTGCCCCCATGAAAAAGCAGGGTCAAGGGGTCATCATTAACTTCGGCTCGATCTGGGGCGAGGTCGGCGCGGCGGGGGTGGTCGCCTACTGCGCTTCAAAAGGGGCGGTCCACCAGATGACACGGGCTATGGCTCTGGATTACGTCAAGGACGGCATCCGCATTAACGCCGTTTGCCCCGGCGAAGTCAACACGCCAATGCTGGCCTCGGAGCGCTCCGAGCCGGTCACGCCGGAGCTGATGCAGCGCCTGGCCGAGGCCGTGCCGCTGGGCCGCATGGCCGAACCGGTCGAAATTGCCCGCGTGGTCCTGTTCATGGCTTCGGATGCGGCCAGTTACATGACCGGGGCTATGATCACGGTAGATGCAGGCTATACCGCCAGGTAGGTGAAGAATGGAATATCGTATTTTGGGTCGAACCGGGGTTAAAGTAGCCCCGCTCTGTTTGGGTACCGACAACCTGGCCAACCCCACCCCGGAGGCCGAGTCAATCGCCATGATCAACCGCGCTCTGGATGCCGGTATTAACTTGATTGACACCAGCAACAGCTACGCTAAAGGTGAAAGCGAACGGATTATCGGGCGGGCGCTGGCCGAAAATGGCCGCCGCCAGCAGGTGCTTATCGCCACCAAAGCTCATTATCCAACCGGCCCCGGCCCCAACGAGCGGGGGAACTCACGCCTGCACCTGCTGCAAGCGTGCGAGGACTCGCTGCGCCGGCTGCGAACGGATTACATTGACCTGTACCAGCTCCACCGCCCCTCCTTTGACATTCCGGTGGATGAAACCCTGAGCGCACTGACCGACCTGGTGCGCCAGGGCAAGGTCCGTTATGTCGGCAGTTCTACCGCTCCGGCCTGGAAGGTGATGGAGGGCCTGATGGTCAGCGAGTTGAAGGGCTACGTGCGTTTTGTTTCGGAACAGCCGCCCTACAATTTGCTTGACCGGCGGATCGAGAATGAACTGGTGCCGCTGTGCCAGGCTTATGGCCTGGGCCTTTTGCCCTGGTCGCCGCTGGCAATGGGCGTTTTGGCCGGCCGCTACGCCGACGCCGCCCACTTCCCGCCCGAGTCACGGGCCAGCCTGCGCGGCGGCATCTACGCCGAGCGAATTACGGCCCGAGGCATTGAAGTGGGCCAGAAGTTTGGGCAGTTGGCCCAGGCGGCCGGCATGTCTCCGGCCCAATTGGCCGTACTGTGGGTTAAAGACCAGCCGGGCATTACCGCCCCGCTCATTGGTCCGCGCACGCTGGAGCAGCTTGAACACTTTCTGCCGGTGCTGGAGATGCGCCTGGATGAGACGGTTCGGGCCGCCTGCGATGAACTGGTCCCGCCGGGCAGCGCCGCTGCCAACTTTCACAACTCCGCCCCCTGGATGAAGATGCGGATTGAGTAGATTCGTCTTACTTGTATCCGTGCGCCAGGTAGGAGGTAAACGGCACCCGGAGACTCCGATCCGGCTTTTTGAAGGGCGCCAATCGTGCCGCCAAGTCATTCAGTACGGCCTGTCGCTCGGCCTCGGAGGCAGTATTGAAGCCAACGGCCATGGGCGTGGCGCTAATATGCCTGGGTACGAACTCTTCCACGGGCGGCAGTTCTAATTCAAGCTGCGTCGCTGCCACCTCAATGGCCCTAAAACCGGCCTTATCCAGCAGAGATCTGATTTCGTCGGGGTTGGAGAGATTAAAGGCCGCTCCCAACCCGGCGGCAGTATCGTGGTTGATGTGGTGGGAAATGACCGCCACCAGGTTATTGAAATAGGGGCTTTCCTGGATATTTGTCCACGAACTTAAGGTGACCCGGCCACCGGGTTTGAGCACTCGGTACATCTCGGCCAGGGCTTGCGGCCGGTTATCAAGAAATTGAAGGGTCTGGGCGCACAGCGCAATATCGGCGGTTTGATTGGCCAGGGGCAGATCGTACGCGCTCTTTTGGTACCAGTCAATAGGAGCGCCTTGCGGGGTGCGAGCTTTCGCCACTTCAATCATCCCCCCATTGACATCAATCCCGATGACCCGCCCGGCCGGGCCAACCTTCTCTGCGGCAAAGTGCGCCGCTGCGCCGGTGCCGCAGCCAATATCCACCACCACTTCACCCGGCTGTAAAGCAGACCATTCGACCAGGGCCTGGGCAAAGGGGCCAAGAATAGCCGGGACGAGAATATGCTCGTACCGTTCTGCCGCTTCATGGGCAAGCTGCCACTGTCGTGATGTTGCCATATTCCCCCCCTTTTTAAGCAGTTAATAATTGGCCGCCGCCCGAACAACATCGGCCACCTGACTCCAGGCAAACCAGCATGGAAAGGCGCGAATCAGCTCCGGCGTCGCATCCAGTTTGACCCACCGCTCGTGGACGGCTTCGGCCAGGGTCATGCGCCCCAGCCAGACCTGATAGAAAACGGCCAGTTCCGCCGTGACGATAACATCGCTCTCAAAACCTGGGTATTTCAGACACACCGACACATCGCCTCGTTCAAGCAGAAGCCAGTAACGGCCCTGAGGCGTATCTGAGAAATGAAACTCGATGACGATTCGTTCCCGGGGCAGCCGTTCCGTATAGACGCGATCACGCATCCACCACAACAGCAAGATCGGATTGAGTTCGGCCAGTTCCGGTTCACCGAAGGCCCATTTGGCCCCCCATTGAACCAGGACGTCAACAACCGGCTTTAATTCCCGCCCGGCCTGAGTGAGTTGGTAGCTGATCCGCCGGCCGCCGGCCGCAGCCTGCCGTTCCAGCACACCGACCTGCTGCAAACGGCGCAACCGCTCGGCCAGGAGTGAGCGGGGAATCCCCGGAAGCCCGCGCTCTAACTCGTTGAAATGGTGCGCCCCACTCAACAGGTCACGCACAATCAACAGCGTCCAGCGGTCCCCCAGGATCTCGGCGGCTCGGGCCATGGGGCAGTACTGTCCATACTTGTGCATATAAATATTATAACAGGCCGACGGAGGCCAGTCCAGTTCATTTATTGGACTAGAACTCCCGCACGGAATGGGTTATACTGGGCGTGACCCTGGGTAACTATTTAAGGCGACATACTTTTTCTTGGCTATAATTGCCAAATATGCTCGCATCAAAGTGCGTCGCACCCCTTGAGTTAAGAAAATAACTGATTAACATTGGAGGTGTAATATGAGTGCAAGCGAAAACGGCCAGGTGAACCGTAATGCGGCCGAAGTGTATGAAGAATTTTTTGTTCCGGCACTTTTTCAACAGTGGCCAAGCCATGTCACCGGTGCGGCCGAGATCCAGCCCGGCCAGCGGGTGCTCGATGTAGCGTGTGGAACAGGGGTACTGGCCCGCACCGTGGCCGACCGGGTTGGTTCGACTGGAGCGGTGGTGGGCCTGGATGTGAATGAAGGGATGCTCGCCGTGGCCCAACGAAAGGCCCCGACGCTCGAATGGAGACAGGGTCGGGCCGAAGCGCTGCCCTGGGACGGTGACAGCTTTGACGCCGTCGTCAGCCAATTTGGATTGATGTTTTTTGAAGACCGGCGTATTGCTCTCGAGGAGATGATGAGAGTATTACGACCGGGTGGGCGGCTGGCCGTGGCGGTGTGGGACTCGTTGGACCATTCGCCGGGTTACGCGGCGATGGCAGATTTGTTACAGCGTCTCTTTGGCAATCAGGCGGCCAATGCACTCTGGGCACCCTTCGCGTTAGCCGACCTGCAAGGCTTGTATACTCTGTTTGCCGAGGCTGGTATGCCTGATATCCAAATCACCACACAGGCCGAGACAGCCCGCTTCCCTTCGCTTGAGGCCTGGGTTTACACCGAAATCAAGGGTTGGACTCTGGCTGACATGCTCGACGAAACTCAGTTCCAATTGCTGCTTAAAGAAGCAAAAAACGACTTGCAGCAGTTCGTTACCTCCGACGGTACGGTCGCCTTCGGCGCATCTGCTCATATTGTCGCCGCCGCCAAAATGTGAGCGGCCCAAACTCGATATCTTATAGATAGACAAATTAAAGTCATACAATGTGGCGCTAATTTCCCCTGAGTTTTCGACGTAGATTGTATGACGTTTATCTGATTTCTCTATTACTTGAAAATAGTACAGCCCGACATAGACCGGGCTATTTTTTATACTCGTTAAGGGGAAAAAGTGACATTTTTCTGGCGACAGGTCGGCCAAAAATGCAAGTTTTCATCCTCAATAAGTATAATATACTTGAGGGTGGAGTCTCGGCATCGCCAAACAGACAGGTTGTGGCGACAAAACGCCCTAACCACTGGACTCTAACCGCTTTAACGGATTTTTATTATCAGGGGGACGTTTCAACATTCCGCTATTGAGAAAGATAAGAAAATAGGGTACAATATAGCTGCCCGTTCGGCAAAGGCGCCGGGGGAGCATCACGCCAACGGGACAACACGGCTCAAACAGCTTGCAAACCTTAACCTTGAGGAGGTTCCTATGTTAGTCAATGAACGTATGTCCCACCCCGTCATTACTGTTTCGCCCGATACACCCATTATGGAGGCGCTCAGATTGATGGAGAGCGAGCATATCCGGCGGGCGCCGGTCGTCAAGGATGGTAAACTGGTCGGCATCGTCGCCCAAAAGGATTTGCTTAACGCTTCTCCCTCGCCCGTTACCTCGCTCAGCGTTTGGGAGATCCACGACCTGGTCAGCAAGATCACCGTGAAGCGGGTGATGACGACAAAGGTGATCACGATCCAGGAAGATACGCCGCTGGAGGAAGCCGCCCGCCAGATGGCGGACCATAAGATCGGCGGCCTGCCGGTGCTGCACGGGGATAAGATCATCGGCATCATCACCGAGACCGACATTTTCAAGACCTTTCTCGAACTGCTGGGGGCGCGCGAGAAGGGGGTGCGCCTCAGCGTGCTGATGAACAACCGGCCGGGTGAAATCGCTAAAGTGAGCCAGGCCATTTTTGAGATTGGGGGGAACATCGTGGCCCTGGGCGCTATTGCCGGCGACGATCTCTCTAATTCCCTGGTCACCTTAAAGGTGGTCGGCCCATCGCAGGAGCAGTTAAAGACTGTGATTGAGCCGTTAGTTGAGCGACTGAAAGATATTCGTACCTACTGAACTAAATAAAACCACAAAAGTTGTTCGGCATGGTAGGGACTGCCAAAGGGGGCGGCCAGGAAATGAGCAAAAATTGGTCATTTTTTGGCCTGGTGTGAGCCACTGAAGTGGCCTATAGTTGAGATGTATATGAGTTATGCGGTGAGTGGAAAAGCCCTCCCTAAATCCCTCCCAAAGGGAGGGACTTAAGCTAATTCTCCCCCCTGTGGGGGGAGTTAGAGGGGGGCAAATCCTTCGACTGCCCGGTCCACAAATAAAGGGGGAAAATAAAGAGGGGATGAAAAATTGTCTGATGCTGCTTCTTCTTCTGCCGTTTGGCTTGAGTGTTGCTTGTGTGCCGGTCACCAGCGGGTCAAATTTGACCCCGGTCGCGGTTGAGAAGTCGCCTGCAACCCTGATTCCGGCTTCTTCCGGCGATGTGACCGTGACGCCGGCTCCTTCCTTCACCCCAACCCCTCCTCTCCCACCGGCGCCAACAATCAGTTCCACCCCCCCACCCAGCGCCTCTTTCACCCCGACCAGCATCCCGCAGTTGGTTCTCACACCACTTGCTACCCCCACCCCTGTGCCAACCGTCTCTTTCACCCCGGCCAGCACACCCACGCCCGCGCCAACGACCACACCCACCGTGAGGCCGAGTGCTACTCCCGTGCCAGTTCAATCCCCCACTTTGACCCCCTCGGCGATACCGCCAGCGTCTAACAGCGCCAGCGCACCTGCCCAGGTTGAGCGCGGCTTTGAGATTTATAAGCAGCAGTACTGCGGCCTGTGTCACCAGCTTGACGCCGCCGGCACTGCCGGCCAATTTGGCCCCAGCCACAATGGGATCGGCACGAGGGCCGAGCAGCGGGTCCACGAGGCCCAGTACAAGGGTGCGGCGACAACCGCTGCGGCGTATCTTCACGAGAGCATTATCAGCCCCAAGGTTTATCTGGTCGCCGGGTATGAAAATACTCAGCACCAGATGCCCGCCTATGTTCATTTAAGCGAAGCTGATGTTGAGGCGCTGGTGCAGATGCTGCTGCAGCAAAGGTAGCAAGGTAGCACACCCTTTCCCCCTTCGGGGACGCCCGAAGGGGCGCGGCCAGCACCCGAAGGGGTGAAGTTGCAGAGATGTACTACCCTGTCTAGAGCCGAAGGCCCCCTGTGGGCTGTCTACCGTCTACTATTTTCTTCAAGGAGGGGATAGTGTTTATGATCAAAAGAGACCCATAGCCCAAAATGAGCAAATAGCGGCAGTTTGGTGGTCAGGTTGTACCAAGAAGTTCAGAAATCTCATCAATTAAAAATAAAAAGGAGTTGTCGAATGAGAAAGATAATGATCGTAGCCAGCCTGGTGTTCATTTTGACGTTAGCTTTGCTTCCGGCCGCCGGGGTTAGCAGCGCCCAGGAGGACGGCACGACGGTGGCCACAGGGTTAAACGGCCCGATGGGCGTGCTGGTGGCCCCCGATGGGAGTGTCTGGGTGATTGATTCCGGCATGGGCGGCGACACCGAGGTGCCTGGCGTTGACCCCGCCACCGGCGAAGCGATAACGGCCAAGCTGGGCGAGACCGCCCAGGTGGTGCAGGTCACCCCCGACGGCGCTCAGAATGTGGTGGTCAATCTGCCCTCGCTGCTGCAAGGGATGGAAGCGAGCGGCGGCAATCGCCTGGCTTTACTTAACGACACGCTCTATGCCGCGACCGGTTTCTGGATCGAGGCAGCCGGCCCCGATGCGGCGCCCAACATGGCGATTGTGGCCAAAATTGACGGCAGCCAGGTTACGGAAGTCGCCAACCTGTGGAACCTGGAGCGTGACCAGAACCCTGACGGATTTATCCAGGAAGCTCACCCTTATGGCCTGGCGGCTGGCCCTAACGGCAACTTATGGGTCACTGACGCCGGCGCTAACGATCTATTGAAGGTAAATCCGGCGACCGGTCAGGTTGATGTGGTTGCGGTCTTTGATGGTGTGCCCAGCCCGCTGCCCAATGAGGCTCGCGGGGGGGCGATGGAAGCTGACCCGGTGCCGACCGGCGTGGCCTTTGGCTCGGATGGGAACGCCTACGTCTCGCTCCTGCCCGGCTTTCCCTTCCTGCCCGGTTCGGCCAAGGTGGTCAGAGTGACTGCCGACGGCCAGGTGAGCGACTATGCCACCGGTCTGACGATGTTGACCGACCTGCGCAGCGGCCCTGATGGCAATTTGTATGCCGTCCAGATTGGCCTTTTTACCGAACAAGGCCCTACGCCTAACAGCGGGGCGATTATCCGGGTCAAAGAAGGGGATGCTTCAGAGGTGGTGTTGAGCGGCTTATCGTTCCCAACTTCGATAGACTTCAATGCCGACGGTGATGCCTATATAACCCTTAATGGGATTGGCGCGCCTGGTTCCGGGGAAGTGGTCAGGTACGACGGGCTGACCGGTCAGGCCGGGACCCCCTTACCCGAACCGGCTGCTCCTCCTGCCGCCCCCCCCGCCGCTGAAGCGCCAGCCGCCGAGGCGCCCGCTGCCGAGGCAGCCCCGGCCCAACTGCCCACTTCAGGGGGTGAACTGCCGGGGCAGGTGGGGGCTATCGGGCTGGTGATAGTGCTTGGCCTCGGCCTGGTTACGACCGGGCTGCTGTTGAAACGAGGCCGCTTCACAGCCAGACTTTCGAAGTAATAAAGTTTTAACTCGCGCCCAAACTGGAGTTTGGGCGCGAGTTACTCGAAATCGAAGTCGAGGGTATAGCGGGTGGGGTCGCCGTGCTGCCCCTCAAAAACATAGCTGCCCTGACCTCGCAGGCAGTGCAGGTCGCCCGTCCCGGAGCCTGGTACCACCATGTAGGCGCTTTGCAGCTTGCCGTTCTCATAGGTTCCATTGTGCTGAAGCACAAAGCTCCCCATTCTGCCGCCGATCTGGCCGGTGACGCGCTCCAGGCCGACAAAGTCAGCGGAAACATCACTCCGGTAGCTCATTAACCACTCCTGCCGGCTTTCGCCTTCGATGTCGCCGTGAAAGGCGGCGGTCACGCTGGCGCGGGTCAGTTTTGCCCCGGAAACCTCGTTTCCAGGCTGCCCCTCCCAGGTTTTCTCATCCCAACTCTTTGTTTCAAGCGTGCCCGCCGCATGAGAACCATATTTTGCATTCATAATTTTCCCTAGGCTTTTAATGTGTTTCAAGGAGTTGCTCCCGCCGGATTGTCAAATCCGGCGGCTATGGCCTGGATTTGGCAATCCAGGTGAGCTAAATTTTTCAAGCTCCTTGAAACCCATATTGAGCCTTTCCCCCATCTAATTTTGACTCCTGGACTTATTGCAACTAACTTTTCCAGGTGAGAAGAATTATAGCACGGAAACATCGAGCCGTATAATAAAAAACAGCAGTTTAGAATTTTTGTGCTATTATGTGATTGAGGGCGAGTGATGGTAAAATCAAAAGCCAGGAAATTATTCGTGGAACGCAAAAGGGCTTATGACTATTGAAGGAATAAAACTGTTTCTCGCTTCGTTGAGCGCTGCGGCTGATTCCGGCGAAAACGTGCGTCGGCGGCTTGTAGTTCAAGCTTACGGGCCTGCCCTTCTCACCGGAGCTGGGCTTTTGGCCTTTTTTGTAATATTTTTGGCTGCTATCCAGTTTTCTACGCCCAATCTTGTCAGTAATGATAGTTATTTTCATATCAGATTTGCCGAGGTGATGCGTGAACAGGGGTTACGGCCCGCTTTTCCCTGGCTGCCCTTGACCATCTTGAATCCCCAGGATTACGTTGATCATCATTTTCTGTATCACGTTCTGCTCATCCCCTTTACTTACGGCGACCTGCGCCTGGGGGCCAAGTGGGCCGGAGTCATATTCCCGGCTCTGGCTTTTGTCGCCGGTTGGATTTTGCTGCGGGGGCAGCGCGTGCCCTATGCGGCCTTGTGGTCGCTGGGGTTTCTGGCGGTATCGGAGGCATTTCTCTACCGCATGAGCATGACCCGGGTCCAGGGCGCTTCGCTGCTGATGCTGTTCCTGATCCTGCATGTCACCTTGATCCAACAGTATCGCTGGCTCTTGCCGTTGACCTTCATTTACGTTTGGCTTTACGATGCGTTTCCGCTGATCGGGCTAATAATTGTTCTGTATGTTATGAGTTACTGGCTCCTGGAGCGCCGGCTTAAGCTCAGCCCGCTGGTCTATGCCGGGCTGGGGATTGGCCTGGGTTTAATTATCAATCCTTACTTCCCTCAAAACCTGCTCTTCATTTATCATCACGCCCTGCCCAAACTTACCGACAGCGCCAGCGGCAGAGTGGGCAACGAATGGTATCCCTACCAAACCTGGACCCTGGTCGAGAACTCCGCGCCGGCGCTGGTGGTCCTGGCGCTCGGCGCATTTGCCCTGGGCCTGAGCCAGCGCCGGATGAGCACCAATACCGCCGCACTTTTTTTTATTGCGCTTTTGTTTGGCTTTCTGCTCTTTAAATCCCGGCGTTTTATCGAATACTATCCGGCTTTTGCGCTTTTGTTCTGTGCTGTGGCCTGGTCGGCCCCGCTGGAAGAGTGGTTTGTATCTAACCCCTGGCTGAAGAAGCTCTGGCCCTTGATCATGACCCTTATGCTGCTGCCGCTGCTCGCCTACAACCTGCAGGCTACCCAGGAGAGTGTCCAGGACGATACTAACCCCTATGAACGTTATGCCTCAGCCTCAGCCTGGCTAAAAGCCAACACGCCGCCGGGCAGTCTGATTTACCAAACCGATTGGGACGATTTTACCCAACTTTATTACTATAACACCCAGAATGTTTACACCCTGGGTCTTGATCCAACGTACATGGAGTTGTATAATGCCAACTTGTATCACTTGTGGCGAGATATTAACGACGGCGGGGTCATTCCCCCCAGCCGAACTATTGCCGACACCTTTGGCGCTTATTACGTCCTGACCGATCTTAACCACAAGAACTTTCTCGACGAGGCCGAAACCGATCCTGGCATGCAAGAAGTTTTCCGTGACGAGTATGCCGCAATCTTCCAGGTGCGTAATAGCATAGACAAGGAGACAAAATAGTAGAAGAGAAAAGGAGGTAGAAATGAAGGAGTATAGCAAGCCGTCCGATGCAGAACTGCGCCAGAAATTATCACCGGAACAGTATCAGGTGACGCAACACGAGGGCACCGAGCCGCCCTTCCGCAATGCCTATTGGGACAACAAAAAACCGGGCATCTACGTGGATGTAGTTTCCGGAGAGCCGTTGTTTAGTTCTCTGGACAAGTATGACTCCGGCACCGGCTGGCCCAGCTTCACCCAGCCCCTTGAGCCGGACAACATCGCCACCCACACCGATCGCAAGTTGTGGATGGTCCGCACGGAAGTGCGCTCAAAGCACGCCGACTCCCACCTGGGCCATGTTTTCGACGATGGCCCGGCCCCAACCGGCCTGCGCTACTGCATGAATTCGGCGGCGTTACGCTTCATCCCGGTTGAGAGGTTGGAAGAAGAAGGGTACGGGGAATATCTCAGCCTGTTCCGGCAGGACTCCGATTAGTGCCTAAACAAGACGATTCTGGTACATTGAGCAAGAAAATTTACACAGAGTGACACAGAGAAGGCGCAGAGGTTCACGGAGAAATTTTAAAGTCTCTGTGTATCTCTGCGAATCCTCGGTGAAACTCTGTGTTCCTGTTTGGTTCCGGCTTGTCCGGGTTAGGACATCGAGCCTCAATGGATAGCAAACAGATGACGCAGCCACCGCCGGTAACTCAGGAGACCAGGCCTGTTGAAACGGCCCGGTTGGAAGCCAAATGGTGGATCTTGTTGGCTATCGGCGTTGGCAGTTTTATGACCGCCCTGGATGGAAGCGTGGTCAACATTATCCTGCCGGTGGTCAGCCGCGCCTTCAACAGCGATGTCGCCAGTGTCGAGTGGGTGGTGACGGTTTATTTGCTGGTGGTCAGCAGCCTGCTGCTCAGTTTTGGCCGCCTGGGCGATATGCGCGGCCATAAATTGGTTTATATCTCCGGTTTTCTGGTTTTTGTGGTCAGTTCGGCCCTGTGCGGCCTGGCCTCTTCGATTGGTTTTTTGATCATCGCCAGGGCTTTGCAGGCGTTGGGTGGGGCCATGCTTCTGGCCAACTCACCGGCCATCCTGACCAAAAACTTTCCAGCCCAACAGCGTGGCCAGGTGCTCGGCCTGCAAGCCACCATGACCTATTTGGGCCTGACGGTCGGCCCCTCTTTGGGCGGCTGGTTGACCAGCCAGTATGGCTGGCGGGCGGTGTTCTACATCAACCTGCCGGTCGGGCTGTTGGCGCTGCTGCTCAGCCTGTACTTTATCCCGCTCGATGCCGGCGCCGAGCGGGCGGAACGATTTGACCTGGTCGGGGCGATCACCTTTATGGCCGGACTGGTGGCGCTGCTGCTGGGGTTGAATCAGGGTCACGCCTGGGGCTGGAGTTCGCCGGCAATCTTGGGACTCCTGGCAGCGGCGGTTGTCCTGCTGACCGTGTTCGTGTTCATCGAGCGGCGGGTAAGCAGCCCTATGCTCGATCTGACCTTATTTCGCGTGCCGCTCTTTTCCGCTTCGACGGCCAGCGCCGTCTTTAACTACATCTGCCTGTTTACCGGCTTGTTTTTATTACCCTTTTACCTCATCCAGGCACGCGGCCTGAGTCCGGCCCAGGCGGGCCTGATTCTTACCGCCCAGCCGGTGCTCATGGCCATTATGGCTCCGCTAAGCGGGACGCTGTCGGACCGGATGGGAGCGCGCTTGCTCAGTACGCTTGGTATGGGTGTCATGGCGCTGGGCTTGTTTCTCCTGGCCCAGGTCCAGGCTGCCTCTCCCTTGAGTTATGTCGCCCTCTCTCTGGCAACGGTGGGCTTCGGGACGGGTGTATTTATCTCGCCTAACACCAGCGCCCTGCTGGGGGCCGCGCCGCTGCACCGGCGGGGCATTGCCTCAGGGATTATGGCCACGGCGCGTAACATGGGTATGGTTTTGGGGGTAGGGCTGGCCGGGGCTGTCTTTACCACCGTTCAGGCTCAAGCCCAGGTTGCCGGTTCGGCCACGGCGACTTACGAAGGGATTCGGGCCGGGTTCATGGTGGCGGTTGGGGTGGCCCTGGTGGGCGTGCTGACCTCGGCCATCCGTGGTCCAAATATCAATGCTTAAGCAAACCCGGCCAGCGTAGCCCGCCAGCCCTCGTCATGCTGGCCGGGGACAAAGGGAAAGTAGTAGCTAACCCGATCGAGCAGCCCACCGGCGTACTTGGCCTTGATCTTGGCCGGCAGTTCGGCCCAGGTACCGCTCACCACGAACTCAGCCATCATCTCGTCGGTGATGAGGTCGGGCATTTCCTCCCAGCGGCCCCGGGCGGCCAGGGCGCTCAACTGCTCGGCGGTGTCGCCCCAACCGTGGACATCGAAGACAATTTTATAGGCAGGCGTGCTGGCATAAAAAGCGATTTGCTGGCGGGCGTCAGCCTCGTAGCGTCGGGCCTCAACCGGGTCGTCGGTGGGCACGACAAAGATGCTGGTGGTCAGCTCGATGTCGCCCCGCCGGCGGCCGCTTTGGGCCAGGCCGGCTTCGATATGGGGCAGCGTCACTTCGCGGATCGTCCGGGCGGTGTGGAGAGGATGGACATGAAAGCCCTCGCACAATTCGCCGGCCAGTTGGCACATGCGCGGGTTGACCCCGGCAATATATACCGGCACGTGGGGGTAGTCGTGCGGGCCGGGATTGAAAAAGGGCGTCATCAGGGTCAGCTTGAAGAACTCACCCCGAAAGTTGAGCTTGGTGCCGTGCTGCCAGCAGTCCCAAAAAGCGCGCATGGCCAGGATAACCTCGCGCATTTTCTCCACCGGTTTTTCCCATTTAACCCCGATGCGGCGCTCATTGTGCCCTTTTACCTGCGTACCCAGCCCCAAAATAAAGCGTCCCTGAGAGAAGCGGGCCAAATCCCAGGCCAGGTAAGCCAGCACGGCCGGGCTGCGCGAAAAAGCCAGGGCAATGCCGGTCCCCAGCGAAAGCTGCCGGCTGTGCTCCGCCGCCAGCACCAGTGGCAAAAAAGCGTCATGGGCGGTTTCAGCCACCCAAATGCCGGCAAAGCCCATCGCCTCCGCGGCCTGAGTCAAGGCAGGCATGTCTCTTAAATCGCTAACCAGGAGAGATGTATCAAATTTCATCGAAACCTTATAACCAAACTTATCTCTTAACTCCTTAACTCTTCATCAGTATATCGCCAGTTCAGGGTAAGGTCAAACTCTGAAAGGTCGCGAGCGATTGACACGAAGGGTGAAGTAAGTATACTACTCACACTTTTAGGAGAGATGATGAGCCAGCGTGTAAACCCTGACCTGTTCCCGGCACTGCTGCAAGTTCTGCGGCGGGGCTGTCCGGCCCTGTTGTTGACCGTTGACCCGGATGGTTTTCCACATACGGCCTTCACCTGGACTGTGGCCCTGGATGCTGCACATCTGCGTTTTGCCGCCGACCACGGCAGCGTCACCCTGACCAATTTGGAGCGGGAGTCACGGGCGGCCCTGCAAATCATCAGTCAGAATAATCTCATCTTCTTGGTCAAAGGCGCTGCCCGGCTCGCCAAGCCGCAAATTGAAGCAGCCCCTTTTAGGGTGGCCATGATGGATCTGGCCATCTCAGAAGTCAAAGACCAATCCTGGCCGGGAGTCAGAGTCCAGCCGCTGGGCTATGAGTGGCCGCCTGAGCAGCGCGAGAGCATGCGGGCGATGGAGCAGGCCGTTTATACCGAGATGCGTACATGGCCAGGCTAACCTTCACCGGGCAGGTTGTCACCGGCCTGGGGCAGGGTGCTTCGTTCACGCAGCTCGATTGGGTGCGCCCGCAGTTTATGACCAAGCTGGGCCTTGACCCCCACCCCGGCACCCTCAATCTCCACCTCCGCCACCCCGCCGACTTGACCCAATGGGCCGACTTGAAACGTCAAGCTGGCTGCCTGATCGTGTCACCTGATCCGGCCTGGTGCGAGGCCCGCGGCTACCCCATCCGTATTGCCAGACGCATACCGGGAGCAATTATCCTGCCTGACGTGCCGGGCTACCCTGAGGCCCAAGTCGAAGTCATTGCTGCCTTGCCGGTTCGCCAGGAGTTGGGTCTGACCGACGGCGATAGCTTGACTCTAGAAATCAGCCAACCGCTGTCTGTACAGACCGTCATTTTTGATGTGGACGGCACCCTGGTGGATACGGTAGACGCCTACCACACCGTCGCCGCGTTGGCTGCCGCCCCGCATGGGCTGCTTATCAGCCGCGAGACGGTTCGCTATGCCCTGAACAACAACCATCCTACCTTTTGGGAGCTGGTCACCCCCCTTGAACATCCCAATCGCCTGGAATTGATGGAGGCGATGAAACAAGAAGCCATGCGGCGCTGGCCGGAGGTGCTGCGGCAGCACGGCCGGATCATGCCTGGTTTACGCCAGACCCTGGAAACGCTGCAAAGCCGGGGGTTGCGCCTGGCCATTATGACCGGCTCGCAGAGCGGTTCATTTGAGCCGCTGCGCGAGGAAGGACTGCTGGATTTTTTTGAGATCGTTGTGACCGGGGCAGACGTGACTCGCCCCAAACCCGACCCGGAGGGACTGCTCAAATGCGCGGCTGCGCTGGGAGTCGAACCAGGCCAGGCTGTCTATGTGGGCGATACTCCCACCGATGTGCGGGCCAGCCGGGCCGCTGGCATGGCGGCGGTGAGTGTCCTGTCCGGTGCAGGCGACTCGGCCTTGCTGTCCGCTGCCGGCCCGGATTGGCTCATCTATTCTCACACCCGGCTGCCGGAGATTATTTTTAATCCGGGATGATGCTTCAGCCAAAAATCCTTGAAAGAGGAGTGAAAAAGTGCACTTTTCTACTCCTAAAAAGATAGCGCCTCTCATCTCCCATGGGAACCTCTGCTTCTGCTGTGGTGTATATAAAGGTAGATAGACCTTTGAATCACGCGCATGGCGGAGGGCCGCGATGAAAGTTACCGCTTTTTTATGGCTTTTACTGATTGTTGGTGTATGCACCACGCCGGGAGTAACCCCAGGAATCCAAATTTTAGCTGCTGCAACACCCCGACCCCCTACCCCTGCTGTCACCCCGGCGCCGGGAGTGCTGCTTACCCTGTGGAACGAGCGGCAGCAGCGTCACGAAATCCATCTGGTTGATCCGGCTACGGGCCGGGATCTACCTGGCCGCACCCTGCGCACCATCAGCGATAATCCCCTATACACTCTGCCGGCTGCCATCTCAAGCGATGGTCAACGTCTGGCAGTGGTTGGCTCGCGCGGGCAGAGCTGCGAACCTTTCGCCGGGGGAAGCAGTTGCCGGCCCAGCGCCGATGAGTTAAGGCTGGTCAATCTGCCCGCCCAGCGCAGGGTCAAGGCCGCGTTGCCGGGACAGGGCTGGGTCGGGCTGTTCGCTTTTAATCCTCAGAGCAGCACGCTTGCCCTCAGTTATGAGCTAAAAAAAAACAGCACGCTCATGCTGTTCGACACCCACACCGGCCAACTTATCGGCCAACGTGTCCTGGAATTTCGCCCCGCTCTCGTCAGCTTTGCTCTGGATGGCACGAGCCTGGCGCTCTACGGAGCGCCGCTGGGTCCCAACCCGGGGATCGCCAAGCCCGGTTCGCCCCGTCTGTTGCTGCTTGAAGCTGCTACCCTGGAAGTACAGTGGGAGCAGCCGCTTGAACGCATCCTGAGCGGCAGTTGGTGCGAGGAAAATTGCGCGGCTCCCCACGAGGAGCGGCTCTTTGCTTACTGGTCGCCGGCAGTAGTCCTCTCCCAAGATGGCCGCCGGCTTTACCTGGTCCATGCCGATGAGGAAAAACTAACGACGGTTGACCTGGCGGCGCGGGTGGTCCGCAGCGTCGAAATGCAGGCCGCCCGGCCGTGGCTTGAGGAGCTGCTGGCCCTGACGGCAGGGGTGGCCCAGGCTAAAGGGACGGGGATGGGCGGCTTTAAAACGGCCGTCCTCGCCACGGATGGAACCCGGCTCTTTGTGCTGGGCCAGGCAATGGAGGCGACCCCCACGCCTGAGGGTCACTGGCAGAGCAGCACAACATTACTCGGCCTCCAGGTCATCGAAGTTGAGAGCGGCCGCAAAGTAGCCAGCCTGGATACGCAGGCCAGCGGGATCAGGCTCACCCCGGATGGGGCTTACTTGCTGCTCGAGGGCTGGGGAGAGCAGGAGCTGTGGGCGGAAGTGCTCGATGCCGCCACGCTGGAGAGAATTGCCCATTTGACGGGTTGGGAAGTTGTGCTCAGCCGCCAAACGGATGGTCAGCCGGTCCTCCTGGCCCGCCGGTCCGGCCAAACGACGACCGAATTGGCGGTGCTCGACCCTCACTCTTTCAGTGTGGTCAAGAGTTGGCAGGTGCACGGCCATGCCTCCTGGATAGCGTTGCCTTGAGGACTCAGCCGGCCCCACCCAACTTTTCAGAAACCTCTCGCGCGGCAGTGACCAGCCAGGAGGTAAACTCAGTTATCTTGGCTGGGAAAAGCTGCGAACTAAAGCCGACCAGGGTCATGACCGCGGCCACCTCGCGCTCGCCGGCCGCCTGGGCGAAAATGGGCACGGCAATCGCGCCAACGCCGCGTAGATACTCCTCGCTGTCGTCAACCGCGTAGCCCTGCGCCCTCACGTTAGCCAAAGCTGCCCGGTACTGGTTAGGGTCGGTGATAGAAGTGGGAGTAAAGGCTTTGAGACCGGGGTCAATCAAGAGTTGATCAATGGTTTCGGGCGGCAGGTAGGCCAAAAAAGCCCGGCCAAACGCGCCAGCGCAAAAAGGAATTTTCATGCCAATGGGAGCCGCCACCCGCACGTCGGCCAGGGGTTCCTCTTTATCCACAATGGTAATGGCCTTACCGTCGAAGACGCCCAGCAAAAAGGTGGCATTGGCCCGTTCCATCAGGCGGCGCAGATGAGGCCGAGCTACCTCGCGCACGTCAAGCTGGCTGCGGACCAGGCTGCCCAACTCGGCCAGGGCTGGGCCTAGCCGGTAACTCCGAGTGACAGCATTTTGCTCCAAAAACTTGTGTTGGGTCAGGGTGTTGAGAATATTGTGGACAGTGCTCTTGTTGAGGCGCAGCAGGCGGCTGATTTCCGACACGCCATACTCTTTTTTGTCGCCACTTTTGAAAAGGTAGAGCACGCGAATAGCCCGGTCAATGGCTGGTACTGGCGCAGACATAACTCCCCCAAGTAGGGTTGAACCTGTTCTTTATCCAGAACGAAGTTCTATTATAGGGGACGGAATTAAAATTGTCCAGTAGAGCGTCAGACTATTCTGATGACAATCAGGGAGATGTTGTCTTTGCCGCCGGCGACATTGGCCGCTTCAACCAGCGTCTCGACAGCCTGGGCGGGGGTAATCTGCGGGGCCTGCAAGGCAGCCAGGAGTTGCTCATCGCCAACCATTTTCCAGAGACCGTCGCTGCATAACAACAGCCAATCTCCAGGTGTAACAGTGACCTCGTCGAAAGCAGGCTCCAGGGGCGATTCATGGCCGACGGCTTTGGTCAGGATATGCCCCAGGGGATGGTGTTGGGCCTGTTCCTCGGTTATCAAGCCTTTGGCCACCAGTTCGGCGACCCAGGAGTCATCGGTTGTCAGGCGGGTCAAGCTTGAATTGCGCACCAGGTAAGCGCGGGCATCTCCGGCGTGGCAAATGTAGACCTGGGGGAGATGGACCAGGGCCAGCACAATGGCTGCGCCCATCCGGCGATCTTGTTTCGCCTCCAGCGCGGCCGTCATGACCGTTTCATTGGCGGCTTCAAGAGCGCCAATGACCAAATCTTTCGCTGCGGTTGTGGAGAGAGGCCCAGCCTGGGTCTCCAGTCGAGTGGCAATAAATTGTCCGGCAGTCGTAGCGGCCAGTTGACTGGCCAGTTCGCCGGCCTCTTGCCCGCCCATACCATCAGCTACAATATAAATAGCTGCTGCTTCGTCCAGCCACAAGTAATCCTGATTATGCTTGGCGGTGCGCCCCGCGTCAGTTTTAGATGCAGCAATTGTGGTCATACTTGGCTCCCGGTTTCAGCATGTTTTCGCCTGTAGTCCAAACAGAAAATTTTGGGTTAGATAACCCGGCTCAATTTCCCAAAGTATAACATTGATGACCAGCCCTGGCAATGGTCTTTAGGTAGCAGTCTGCTCCTATCGCCCGCCATCCACCTTGAGCAGATGGCCGGTCACGTAATTGGCCAGGGGTGAGCAGAGGAACAGGATGGGGCCGGCAGCTTCTTCCGGCGTTCCGGGCCGGCCCAGAGCAACGATCTGCTTGCGCGCTTCCAGGCCGCTCTGGGGAATACCGAGGGCTACCATCTCGCCGGCCACCTCGATGGCTTCGCCCTGAGCCTTGTCGGCGGTCAAGCGCGTCTCGATCCAGCCGAAAGAGACGGCGTTAGCCTGAATGTTGAAACGGCCCCATTCACGGGCAATCACACGGGTCAACCCAACCACCCCGGCCTTGGCTGCCGCATAGTTGGCCTGGCCGATATTGCCGTAAAAGGCGGAGATCGAGCTGATGTTGACAATTTTGCGCGGCTGGGCCTGGCCAGCAGCCGCGATTTCGGCCTTGGCCTGTTCGCGCATTATGTTAGCTGCGGCGCGGGCCATGCGAAACGGGGCGGTCAGGTGAACCCCGATAATAACCTCCCACTGCTTATCGGTCATCGTGTGGAGCATGCTGTCCCAGGTAAAGCCAGCATTGTTGACCAGAATATCCAGCCCACCGTAAGCCTCCGCTGCTTTCTGGACAATCGCCGCCGGAAAATCGGGCTGAGTCACATCGCCGCAAAAGGTGACGGCCTCGCCGCCAACAGCACGGATGGCTGCCGCCGTTTCCTCAGCCGGAGCCTCGTCCAGATCGCTGACGACGAGGCGGGCGCCGTGCTGAGCCAGCAGTTTGGCCGTCGCCGCGCCAATTCCGCGCCCACTTCCGGTGACGATGGCTACTTTACCGTCAATTAAACCCATTGTCTAGCCTCCCCTCCAGCCTTCCCTTTATTTGCCTCGCACCGGCAGGGCTGCGACAAAACTGCCCTGCATTTTGGGCTGGCCGTCCTGATCTGCGGCCACTACTTCGCAGCGGATGCGGTGCTCGCCATTGATTTCCAGCTTTTCGACTACTGTGCCGGTCACGGTGATGATCTGTCCCGGTCTGGTCATGCCGGTAAAGCGCACCCCAAACTGGCGCAAGGGCGCGACGCCGATCCAGGCGGTAACGGCCCGGCCCACCAGCCCCATGACCAGCATCCCATGAGCGATAACGCCGCCCAACCCGGCTGCTTCGGCCAGGTGAGGGGCGGTGTGAATGGGGTTAAAATCGCCGGAAGCGCCGGCATAGCGCACCAATTGTGTTTCAGTAATCGGGGCGGTGGTCAGGCTGGGGATGTTGTCGCCAACGTTCACGTCATCGAAATAAACCTTCACGGACTGCCTCAACGAAGGACAATGGTGGTGCGGGCAGTGACAACCTGCTCGTCCCGCTGGTTATGATAATCGGTTTGCAGGACGACAATCTCCAGGGAGCCGCTGCGCGACTCTTTCTCCTCAATGCTGACCACCCGGGTTTGGCCGGTGATAAAGTCGCCGGGGCGAATAAAGGTGTGGTACTCATACTCTTCGCTGCCGTGCAGCAGCCGGAGCACATTCCCACCCATCGTTTTGATATGGGGAGAGCTGCCGCCCTCGCCCCACATTTTGAGCACGCTCGGAAAGGTCGGCGGGGCGACAATCCCCGGCAGACCCTCAGCCTGGGCCGCGGCGTCATCAAAAAAGATGGGGTTATCGTCGCCCAGGGCCTGGGCTAGCTCCCTGATTTTGCTCTTGTCAACTTCAAAGGTAAAGGGGGCAAAGGCTTTGCCCACAAAGCTTTTGTCCAGGGCCAAACGTTAATCCTCTTATTTAACGGCAGAATGCAGAGTCGGTGAGGTAAGGCAGTCAAATTCAATCAAGATAATACTGTAGTGTGGGGGGATTGTCAACCGTTGATTTTAGAGGGTTTCGACTTATTCGGAAGGCTGGGAAAAATCACCCTGAGTGCCGCAGGCATATCGAAGGGTGATTTTTCCCAGTTAAGCAGTCACTTGAATTCGATGCCTACTTATCCGAGGCAAAGGCCGCGTCGAAGGCGACGGCGGAGGGGGCAAAGTCGGTGCGGCGGATCATGGCCAGGGCATCGGGCGCGCCCCAATCGCGGTCCATGCCGCTGTCTTCCCACTCGACCGACAGCGGGCCATTGTAGCCGATGCGGTTGAGGGCGCGGAACAGCTCTTCAAAGTCCACATCACCGTGGCCGGGCGAAACAAAGTCCCAGCCCCGCCGGACATCGCCGAAGTTCAGGTGTGAGCCGAGGATGCTGCGCCGGCCGTCGCCGACCCGTTTCTTGGAGTCCTTGACGTGGACGTGATAAATCCGGTCGCCGAACTCCATGACAAAGGCGGCGGAATCGAGGAACTGGTGGGCAAAGTGGCTGGGGTCAAAGTTGATGCCAAAGGCCGGGCGGCGGCCAATAGCGGCCAAAGTCTTCTCGGTGGTTACAAAGTCGTAGGCAATTTCAGAGGGGTGAACTTCCAATCCCCACTTGACCCCTACTTCATCAAACACATCCATAATCGGGTTCCAGCGGTCGGCAAACTCCTTGTAACCGGCCTCGATTTTGGCAAAATCGTTGGGCGGGAAGGAGTAGACCATGTGCCAGATCGGCGAGCCGGTGAAGCCGTTGACAATCTTGACCCCAAACGCGGCGGCGGCGCGGGCCGTGTTCTTCACTTCTTCGGCGCAGCGCTGGCGGACGCCTTCGGGATTGCCGTCGCCCCACAGACGCGGTGGCAGAATGCTTTTATTTCGGTCGTCAATGTTATCGCAAACACATTGGCCCACCAGGTGGGTGCTGACGGCCCAACATTTCAAGTTGTGCTTTTCCAGCAGGTCGCGCTTATCGCGGAGGTATTTGTCGCTTTCTAGGGCCTTATCCACCTCAAAGTGGTCGCCCCAGCAAGCCAGCTCCAGGCCGTCGTAGCCCCAGGCGCTGACTTTTTTGGCCAAATCTTCCAGCGACAAATCGGCCCACTGGCCGGTGAATAAAGTGATAGGTCGTGCCATAGTTTTATCTCCTTTGAAAATAGTAGATGGTAGACTGTAGACGGTAGACAGGGATAATACTTCCCTGCAACCTCACCCCTTCGGGTGCTGGCCGCGCCCCTTCGGGCGTCCCCGAAGGGGGAAAGGGCGTGCTACTCTGCTACCTTTTCATTGTTGGTGGTGTGCCACAGGTTCGTGAACACTCCTTCGAAAAGTTTAAAGCTTACCAATTGTTTGTCGCACTTATTCAGGAACAGGGATTGTTATTTTTTGCCCGCCCTTCATGGCCGACTCGTGCGAACAAATTCCGGCCATGGTCCAGTTGGCGGCGGTAACCGCGTTGACGGCCGCTTCTCGTTCTTCGACAATGGCCCGCACAAACTCGTGGGCCATGTGGGGGTGCGACCCGCCGTGGCCGCTGCCCTGGATAAACGAGGTGTGGGCATGCTCTTCATCGTAGACCCCGCCCAGGGTGAACGGAGCGATCTCCGGCGGCAGGAGATGGCCGAAATCTGGGACTTTGATGCGCTCGGAGTCTTCAAAGCCGGAATAAATAACCATCCCCTCTTCCGCCACCTGCTCCCATTCAAACGAAAGTTTGGTGCCGTAGACATCAAAGCTTTCCCGGTATTGGCGGATCGTATCAAAGAGCGAGCGGGTCACTTCGCAGGCCAGGTCAGAGTCCCGCAGTTTCATGGTTGACGTTTCCACGGCAAAGGGTGAATTGTACTTTTGTACGTATTCTTCGCTGATCCGCCCGGAGCCGTGGCAAATGACATACTCGGCGGTGGTTTTGGCCAGGGCCAGGAGCGGACTGACCGCGTGGGTCGCGTAGTGCATCGGCGGGAAGCCATACCAGTAGGCCGGCCAGCCGGGCAGTCCCATATTCTGCTGGTGCGAGCCGCGTAAAAACTGGATTTTGCCCAGTTTGCCGCTTTCGACCAGATCCTTGGCGTAGAGGAACTCGCGGGTATAGACCGCTGTTTCCATCATCATATAAACCTTTTTCGCTTCTTTGCTGGCCTTGACAATGGCCAGACATTCCTCGGTGGTGGTGGCCATGGGCACGGTGCTGGCGGCGTGTTTCCCGGCCTTGAGCGCCGCAATGGACATCCAGGCGTGGTCGGCAATGGGTGAGTTGATGTGCACGGCATCAACCTCTTTGTCGGCCAGCAGCTCGTCAAAACTGGTGTAGCGCTTGTCAATGCTAAAGGCATCGCCAATCTTATTGAGGTTTTCCTCATTCCGCTGGCAGAGGGCGTAACACTCAGCATCAGGGTGCCTTTGATAAATGGGGATGAATTCAGCGCCAAACCCCAGCCCAACAATGGCAACATTTACTTTTTTGGTCATTTTCAACTCCTCAGAAAATAGTAGACGGTAGACGGTAGACGGGGATACTATACCCCTGCTACTTTGCTACCACGCCGGGTGCGGAGCACTCGGCAGTACCTTTTCATTATTTTACAGGTGCAACTCTTTGAACTGGCGGGCCTGGCCTTCGATGGCCGGCTCGACCGAGAGGCGCTCAATGCTGCTAGCTCCAAAGAAGCCGGCGATGCCTTCGGTGTGGTCGAAGATATACTGGGCGTCCTGCGGCTCGGCGATTGGCCCGCCATGGCAGAGCACCAAAATGTCCGGGTTGATCTTGACGGCGGCATCACGCATCGCCTGGACCCGCTTGGCCGACTCTTCGAGGGTGAGGGCCGTAGACGCGCCAATCGCGCCCTTGGTGGTCAGGCCCATGTGCGGGACCAGCACGTCGGCCCCGGCCTCGGCCATGGCCCGCGCTTCCTCCGGGGTGAAGACGTAGGGGCAGGTCAGCATGTCCAACTCGTGAGCCAGGCGAACCATCTCGACTTCCAGGCTGTAACCCATGCCGGTTTCTTCCAGGTTGGCCCGGAAGACCCCGTCGAACAGGCCGACGGTGGGGAAGTTCTGCACCCCGTCGAAGCCCTGCGCTTTCAGCTCGGCCAGGAGCACCGGCATCAGCCGGAAGGGATCGGTCCCGCACACGCCGGCCAGCACCGGCGTATTTTTGACCACCGGCAGCACCTCGGCCCCCATCTCCTTGACGATGGCGTTGGCGTCGCCGTAGGGCAGCAGGCCGGCCAGGCTGCCGCGCCCGGCCATGCGGTAGCGCCCCGAATTATAGATGATGATGATGTCCACGCCGCCGCGTTCGGCAAATTTGGCCGAGATGCCGGTGCCCGCACCCGCGCCGATGATGGGCGTGCCCTTGGCTACCTGCGCTCGCAGCCGCCGCAGCGACTCTTCACGTGGTATAAATGGCATAACAAACCTCCTTGTTCAGAATTTGAAATGAAAAAATCAGTTACAACGCTTAAATGGTTTCAATATCGTGAACGACCACCCTGGCCCATTTTGAGGCGTGGGCTTCTACGAACTTAAGATGAACAGCTCCCGCTTGATACTGGTCATGGGCGGCCAGGTCGTCAAATAGCAACAGCAGCCCATAGCTGTAACTGTTTTCTACAACCTCGCGGTGGGTGTCGGCTGGCCGGCCGTAGTAACCGGATTTCACGGCGGGATCAAGCGTTAGCGCTTTCAACCCTTGCTCAAACGCGTTTAAGTCGCCAGGAGCCAAACCGTTTTTTAACCAAAAGTAAACATTATGCGCGTGCATAGTCGTCCCTTAACTGTTGTAGTTTGGCTTTGCCTCTTTCCCGCTGACCTGGAGAAACCAGCGCAGGCACTTGTGGCCCATGTCCACTGGCTCGCAGAACATCAACGGGCAACTGCCGGGAATGACGCTCAGCCCCAATTCTGCGCATAGCCGCACCGCTTCGCCGTCCACGCTGCCCTGGCCAAAGGAGCGGTGCATCCACAGCCGCTTGATCCCCAGGGTAGCGCACTCGCGTACCACTTGCTCCGTAACGTTGGGGTGCGTGGCAATAACCACCGCTTCAACCCCGCCGGGGATCGCGGCCAGGGTAGGGTAGCAGCGGTCCCCTTCGACTTCCGCCGCGTTGGGATTGACCGGGAAGACTTCATAGCCGCTGTCACGCAGCTTCTTGTAGATGGCATTGGCCGCCGTGTCGCCGCTACGCGAGACGCCGGCGACGGCAATTCGTTTTTGCGCCAGGAATTCCTGGGCGGCTTCTTTCAGGGTAAGCATAAAATTCCTTTCGCCCCCCTTAAGAAAATAGTAGACGGCATCCCTTCAGGTGCGCCGAAGGGCGCAGACAGGGAAATCATCCGACTCTGCTACCTTGCTACGACCGCCTGCCCCTGATAGGGGCTGCTACCTTTTTGTCATCGGTTACCAAGGCTCGAAACAATCGTAATTTCGCTGGCGGACGATCTTCCCATCTTGGTATTCCAAAAACACGGCGAAATGGGCGCGCATTTCCCCACCAACCGGGATATTGCCGATGGGCACGGCCAGGATACCCGTCCAGGCAACTTCCAACACCACCTGATTCTCAGCGCTTATGGCGTTCACGATCTCGTAGTGCTGCGCGGCCATGACCTGTTGCCCGCGGAACGCGGCGTCCAAGAGTGCAGGGACGTCGCGCCGGGCACCCGTAGGAACGAGGCGGTTTGGAAATTCTTCTTGGATCGCATCTGGCGTATAGAAAGCAGCGAGTGTTTCACCCGTGGCACCCTGCTCAATCGCCGCGAGATACCGTCGTGCCTCGGCTAATAGATTGTGGCCTGAATCCATCCGATCACCTCACCTGTATCTAGCTCATAAGCTGTTTGAAGGCAAGCTGTCTTTTAGTCCCTCATAAAATTGCGGCAAGCGACCTAAAATCAAAGTCTATAAAGGGCCGCTCCTGCTCGATCTTCTCTTTGCGGTCGCGCATAAAGCGGGCGCACCACCAGTGGTCAATGTGGCTCACGTTAAAGTCGCGATGGATCACCGCGTACAATTCCAGCTCGCGGAGCTTCAAGAAATTGGGTATCTCTGTTAACCACTGCGGATCTAACGGACGGACCTGCCGATAGCCGCGCAAAAAGTGGGTCATAAACTCCTGGGTGAAGGCGGGCCAATCGGCAGCGTCCATGACGATATAAAACAGCACAATGGCAATATCGTTGATAAACCAGCTATAGACGCAGTCGTCAAAATCAAACAGGGTAATGGTTCCGGCTTCGTCTACCAAAAAGTTGCTGCCGTGCGCGTCCTGGTGGATCAGGCCGTAGGTTGTAGCCTCTTTGGGCAGGCGGCGCAAATGGGCGCACAGGGCGCGGTACTTCTCCTTCGCCGCGGTCTCTGAGGCGGGCAGGTAGCGCTCGACAAACTCCATGCTCTCGTCGTCCCACTCCGGGCGTTTCCAGGCCAGCTTGGCGGGCCGGTACAATTCCGCCAGGCTGTGCATCGAGCCGATCAGCCGCCCGTAGGTTTCGTAGAGGGTAGGCGTCCAGATGTCCCAGGGCGATCGCCCCTGCGCTTTGACAAAAGCCGTGGCCAGGAACTGCCCACCCTGCCCATCGTCCACCGCTTCCACGAGCTGCCCGCCGTCCGAGGGAATCGCTCGCGCCACGGAGACGCCGCCCGCCGCCAGATAGTTGATCCAATCCACTTCCCCCAGGACCAGCGCCTCACTTTTGCGCAGCGTGTGCCCGACGCGCAGGATATAAGCCTGGGAGCCGCGCTCGAACTCATAGATGAAGCTCTCAAAAGCGTCGAGGGGCCGGATCTGGCCGTCGGTCAGACCGTAGCGGCGCATAGCTTCCTGCAAAATGGCGTCGCTGTAGCGGTCTTTGATTTGCTGTTCCATTTTCTATGTTGCCGCTACCGAACCTTGATATAAGTTGACCTCAAAGTGCCAAATTCAACCTCAACAAAGGCCGAGTCCGTGCGGTCGCGCAAACGCTGGTTAGGCCGTTTCTACGCATTAAAACCAACACTGAATACGCTATCGGTACCGCGATAGGTTTTTCACAGTCTGACGCGCTGTTCGGTCATTTAAGTCAAATTACGTTTGTCCCGAAATCAGGATGTGTAGTAGCTTTCTGGTCAACTGATCCAACTTAAAATAGTGATCCAATAGATCACTATTCGGCGGGGTTCGTCCTTTATGTGTAATCTTGCTTCTTATTTTGTAACAATCGTTGAAGATTTTTACCGCATCAGTGCCTAAATGTTTGTGAACCAAATTTCGACACGCGCTCGAAATAGACTCTTGTTTAAGTTGGTCGAGACGCTGTAGGAAGTATTTTCGGTCATCGTTGGAGAGGCCTTCCAGAGTGCCAAGATGCTGCTCTGATGATGAGATTATGTTTTGAATGTGGCTGACTATTAAATCGGGCTGTTTTCTTGGCTCGGATAGACACTCAATAGTGGTTATGAGTTGCAGAAATCGGGCGTGAATCGATGTTTCAAAGTAGTGAGAGTTATAGAGTTCGAACGCAAGCTTCAAGCGGTCATTCAAGTTCATTGACAAGTCGAATGACTTAACAAAGACCTTCTGGAATTGTTCAGATGTAGGCCCACCATGACTTGAAAAATCTACGCTTACACGATGTACCTTGACGCCTTGTGGGTATACAACAAGACCATTCAGACTACTCGGTGTCACATAACCTTGTCCACTCGGAGCAATTTGAATATGTGGAACATCTAGAGTCTCTTCATGCTCATCTATATCGACACCCATGCCAAGCAGTGCGCAGCATATTATTATAGCACTTCTTATCCTATTTCCATAGGAAGTAGCTACTTCTATTGATGGAAAGTCACCTGCAATGGCATCAAGCAACCTTGAGTTTATGAGTTCACTCGCAGGTCGTGACTGAAGCATTACTTTCTGACCATCGTCCGGCATAGTGAGTGAGATAGATTCTGCATCTTCAGCAATACGTGATTGTTGAGGAAATCTGAAACGCAGACGGAATTCATAAGTTGTCATAATAACATAAACTAAGCGCCCCTGAACTTTAACGCCACTCAAATCGGCCAGTCGCGCAGCATGCGCTCGGTCTCCTCGGAGTGGCCGCTCTCATCGCGGACCATGTCTTCCAACTGCACCACCAGCCCCTTGTCGCCCAGCTCTTCGGCCTCTTTGGCCCGCTGGGTATAGTCGGCGGTGGCCTGCCGTTCGGCGGCCAGGACAGCCTCCAGCATGGCGCGGTTGGTCCGCGCCGCCGGCACCGGGCGGGGCTGGGTCGCCGGTTCGCCGCCCAGGGCGACAATCTTGTTGGCCAAAAACTGGGCGTGGAGCTGCTCGTCGGCCACTTCCGCCAGGAAAAATTGGGCCAGTTGGGGCCGGTACGGGCCGGTGGCTTTGGCCGCGTAGGTGATGTATTGGATAATCGCGCCGAGTTCGCCGGCCAGGTCTTCGTTCAAATGAGCAATGAGCGTTTGCTTGTCCATGATAGTTTCCTTTCTAATGTATGGGTGTCATTTCGAGCGACAGCGAGAAATCCCTACAGAGTCTATAGGGATTTCTCCCCGCTGTGCGGGTCGAAATGACATGCAGAAAAAAGCTTAGTTTGAGACTACCCCTTTGCCCCCAGCATCCCCAGCAGCCGCTCGGCCATGGCCACGGCGAATTCCGGGTCGTTGATGTGCAGGTCCAGCTCGACCAGCTCGACTGGCGGGCGGATATTGCGGCGGAGGGACTCGAACAGGGCGGCGTCGGCTTCGGGCAGGTAGAAGGGCTGGCCCTCTTTATCAATGGCGCTGACGCCCTTCAGGGGAATGAACAGGACCGTCGGGCCGGTGGCCTGGTTGAGCTTGCTGGCGATGATCCGGCCCAGTTCGGCACACTCCTGAGGCGTCGTCCGCATCAGGGTCACGTTGGGGTTGTGTTTATAGAGGGTCCGTTTTTTGAACTGTGCGGGCACGGTCTCCATGGCCCAGAAGTTAACCATATCCAGCGCCCCGCACGAGACCACCTGGGGCAGGCCCGCTTTGGCTGCCGCTTCCAGCCGGTGCGGTCCGGCGTTGAGCACCCCGCCGACCAGTTCATCGCACCACTCGGTGGTGGTGATGTCGGCCACGCCGGCGATGAACCCGGCGCTGATCAGGCTTTCCATGGCCTGGCCGCCGCTGCCGGTGGCATGAAAGACCAGCACCTCGTAACCGGCCCCCTCTAGCTTCTCGCGGACCCTATCAACGCAGGGTGTGGTCACGCCGAACATCGTCGCCGCCACCAGCGGCCTGTCTTCAGCCGCGGGCGCTTCCTGCTCCACCGCGCCGCAGACCATACCGGCGGCATTAGCCAGAATCCGGCGCGACAACCGGTTCAGCCCGGCAATGTCTACCACCGAATACATCATAGCAATGTCTTTGACCCCGACGTAGGGCTGCACGTCGCCGGAGGCCACCGTAGAGACCATGACCTTGGGCAGGCCGACCGGCAACTCACGCATGGCCGCGGTGGCAATCGCCGTGCCGCCGGAGCCGCCCAGCCCCA
The DNA here is from genome assembly GCA_016860845.1 of Chloroflexota bacterium. Next base: position 8,341 of record BOKF01000038.1, on the reverse strand, counting down.
GCACCCCGTCGAATTTGCCCTCGGCGTACAGGCGGCCGGCCATCGCGATGGCCCCGCGGGTCATCACTTCCAGGGCCGCCCCGCGGTCGGCCTGTTGGCGTAGGTGGGCCAGATTGCCGCCGCCGGCCTCGGCCACCTGGGCGGCGCTGATGTCGGGGGAAAAGGCCGGCTCGCCGGTCACGCCAGCGTTGAGGGTCAATACCCCGTGGCCGCGACTCACAATCAAATCGCGGACATAGGCATATTCCGCTCCCTTGGTATCCAATGTGCCAATGAGGAGAATTGTTTTAGGCATCTTTGCCTCCTGGGGCAGGGAGTAGGTAGTAGGTAGTAAGTAGTAGGGGAATTACTTCTTCTGCCCTACTACCTGCTCCTTACTACCTACTACCTTATTTCAGTAGTTGCTTCAAAAACGCCAGCCCGTTGAAGGCCAGGGCGTCGGGGCTTTCGGCCAGAGGACGCCAGATGGCGGCGGCGCGGGCGATGCTTTTGACTTTGGGGGTGAAGGACTCGATCACAACGGGGCCATCGTAGTTAATATCTTTTAGGGCCTGAGCGACCTCGTTCCAGGGGACGTGGCCCGCGCCGGGCGCGCTGCGATCATTTTCGCAGGAGTGGAAGTGGCGCAGGCGGGAGCCAACCGAGCGAATGGCGTCGCCGAGGGATGATTCTTCAATATTCATGTGGAAAGTGTCAAGCATGATCTGGCAGGCGGGTTTGTCTACCCGCTCCACGACCTCAATCACCTGGCGGGCCAGGTTGATAAAACTGGTCTCGAAGCGGTTCAGCGGCTCGACGCACATCGTGACGCCGCGGTCGGCGGCGTAGTCGGCCAGCGGGCGCAGATACGAAACCAGCAGGTCCAGATCACGCGCTCGCTCGTCGGCAGTTGACTGCCAGGTGCGGCCCACGGCTGAGTAGAGCGGCCCGACCAAGTTGGTCGCCCCGACGGCTTGAGCAATGTCGAGGCACTGGCGCAGGTAAGCCACTCCATTCTCCTGGATGGCCTTGTCCTCATGGATCAGATCGCGGTCCGGTCCCATCGCCGCGCAAATGCTGGCCCCCAAGCCGCAGTCGCGGATAATAGCTCCCGCTTCGACAGGATCATAGTCGTCAATGCTTTCGACAGGCAACTCGATCCAATCAAAACCGCCCTCTTTAATGTGAGGGGCCAGAGTTTTTAGTTCCTGGGTGGTTAAAGGTGCAGTCCAGACCCAGGTGTTGACACCGAATTTCATATTAACCTCCGCTAGGGTATGTAAGAAATAATGATAGGATGGGTAATGCGTAAAACGTAAAGCGTAATGATTGAAGGCTAAACTTTGACGTAATACGTTTTACGTTCTACCACCTCTCGGTCAATATCCATTGAAAGAAACTGCTCAACCGCTGTGACCTTGCTCAAATTCGCTGATCGAGACGCCGCCGACATCCTCGCTGTGCTGAACTCCTTTGGGGATGACGTGGCTCCACAAAATGAAGCCAAGCGTGGAAAAGAGAAGCACAAAGAAGCCGACCCGGTAAGCCATGAAGGACCAGGGTTGGAACATGCCCAGGACACCCAGCACAATACCGCCAATGAGGGTTAGCTCGATGGGACGATAAACCTCGCCGGGGATGTTGTGGTTGAGCAGACTGGCCACAAAGGCCACCAGGGTGATAAAAGCCAGTACAATGGCCGCGAAAATGCAGACAAAGGGGATAGCCGAGAGGATGACATTGGTGCTGAGCTGTTGTTCGGTAAAAATTGACCTGATAATGGGGTTGGCCACCGCGCCCAGAATCAAGAGTACCACCACTGAGATGGGCAGGCCGATGGGCACATGGAGACGTCGTTTTTTCATAGGTTTCCTCTAACAAAAAATCGTAGCCACCTAAACCTGGGCCTGTAAGGCTTCGGGTACGGCGATGCGAGTTTGCCGGTCCGGGTCAAAATAGTGCAGCCGCTCACGGGCGATGTTAACGCGGATTGTATCGCCAATGCGCCAATTGGCCATCCCGGAGACATTGCTGAGTAAAGTTTGCTCGCCCGCTTTGATGTGTAGAATCGTTTCCACTCCCAACGGCTCGATCAAGGTGATCTGGCCGGTGAAATCGCCGTTGGGGTCGGGTTGAACATCTTCAGGGCGGATGCCCAAAATAAAGGTAGCCGGCAAATCAGCCGCCTGTACACCCAACGAAAATTGGATGGAACTATCTTCGACATGGAGCGTCCCATTCTGGTGGCTGGCCTTGAACAGGTTAATGCTGGGACTGCCCACGAGCTGGGCCACAAACATCGTCGCCGGCCGGTCGTAGATATCGGTGGGGCTGCCAATCTGGACAATCTTCCCCTCGCGCAAAACCGCGATTTGATCGGCCATGGTCAGGGCTTCAACCTGATCGTGGGTTACAAAGAGGGTAGTACTGCCTTCGGTTTTTTGCAGGTGCTGCAATTCGACCCGCAGCGCCTCGCGCAGCTTGGCGTCGAGGTTCGACAGCGGCTCATCCATCAGGAAGATGCGCGGATTGCGGACAATGGCCCGGCCAATCGAGACGCGCTGCATCTCGCCACCCGAAAGGCGGGCGGTTTTGCGTTGCAGCAAGTGGCTGATGCGCAGCTTTTCGGCGGTAGCTTCCACGCGCGTGCGGATTTCCGGCTCGGGCGTGTGCCGCAGGGGGGAGCGCAGTGGAAAGGCCAGGTTGTCGTAAACTGACATAGTTGGATAGAGCGAGTACTGTTGAAAGACAAAAGCAATATCGCGGTCGGCGGGGGTGAGGTGATCAATGACTTCGCCATCAAAGCTGACCTGGCCCTGATCCTGCTTTTCCAGCCCGGCAATGATCCGCAAGGTGGTGGTTTTGCCAGCGCCGGTAGGACCAAGCAGTACAAAAAACTCCCCGTCTTTGATGGAGAAAGAGATATCCTTGAGCGCCGTAATTGCCCCAAAGCGCTTGGTAATATGCTGTAAAGTTACATCACTCATGAGATACCCTTTCGTAGCAGCGCCCGTTCGGTGGCCGGGTTGAAGAATCGCACCATCTCCGGGTCGAGGTCAAAGCGAACCTGAGTCCCAATCGGATAGCGAGTCAAACGGTCGGTGCGGATATGGACGATTTCATCTTGCAGATTGACGTGGAGCAAGGTATGCGCTCCATAAAGTTCCGAGGCGTAAACTTCCCCCACCAGCATGCCATCGGGCTTGATTTGGGCAGCTTCGGGGCGAAAGCCGACAATTACCAGGTCTTTGCCGTTGCGCGCTTCTTGCAGCGGGCCGCGCCATTCTGAGGCAGCCGCATATTTGTTTGAGCCAGGCAAATTGACGATACCATCGGCGTAGTGTCCGGTTACCAGGTTCATGCCAGGGCTGCCAATAAAACGAGCCACAAACAGATTAGCCGGGTCATAGTAAACCTGGGCCGGGGTGCCGACCTGCTGCACTTCGGCGTTAGACATGACCACAATGCGGTCGCTCATGGCCATCGCTTCAATCTGGTCATGAGTGACATACACCGTGGTCGCATTCTGGTTGATATGAAGTTTTTTGATTTCAGCCCGCATACTTTCACGGAAGTCGGCGTCGAGCGCGCCGAGCGGCTCATCCATCAGAAAGGCGGCTGGCCGCCGGACCAAAGCGCGGGCCAGGGCAACACGCTGCTTGTCGCCGCCGCTGAGTTTGCCGGGCCGCATATCCAGCAGATGCCTGATTTGCAGCAAGTCAACCACTTCTTTGACCCGTTTTTCAACGGTTTCTTTGGAAGCCCCCTCTGCTTGTAAAGGAAAAGCAATATTCTCGCGGGTGGTTAAGTGGGGATAGAGGGCAAAAAATTGAAAGACAAAGGCAATATCACGGTCGGCGGGTGACAGCCAGGTGACCTGCCGGCCATCCAGGTAAATCTGGCCGCCACTGACCGTTTCCAGGCCGGAAATCATGCGCAGGGTGGTTGTCTTGCCGCAGCCCGAAGGGCCGAGCAGCACGACAAATTCACCCGTGTTAATGGTTAAATCCATCGGTTTAACGGCGTAAACATCGCCGAATTTTTTTTCAACTTGCCGGAGTTCGATTGTAGCCATAATTTATCCAATAGTGTGTTTAAGGTATTCCGGGAGTAAGGAGTAAGAAGTAGGAAGTGAGGATTTAGATTCAGCCGCTCCCCTGCACCCCTGCTCCTTCGCTCCCCTGCTGCTTTTACTGGCGGATGGCCCCAAATGTCACCCCGCGCAAGAGGTGTTTGCGCAGGGCGAAGGTGACGATGACGACCGGGATCAGGAAAACCAGTGAGCCGGCGGCGATGGCCGACCACTCGATCCCGCCACGGCCCTGCATCGTGGCAATGGCCGGCGGGGCGGTCCGGGCGTCCTGGCTGGTGAGCATTAAGGCAAAGGCGTACTCATTCCAGGCAAAAATCAGGGCAAAGACCGTCGTTGCGGCAATACCGGTAGCCGCCTGGGGCAATACAATTTTGAAAAACGCCTGGAGACGGGAATAGCCGTCAACCAGGGCGGCTTCTTCATATTCTTTGGGGATTTCGTCAATAAAGCCTTTGAGCAGCCAGACGGTCAGCGACAGGTTAAATACGGTGTACAACAGGATCATCCCCAGGTGGGTGTCGTGCAGACCTAACTGGCGGTACATCAAAAAGAGGGGAATGGTAACGACCACCGCCGGTAACATGCGGGTACTTAGAATAAAAAAGAGCAGGTCATCCTTGCCGGGCATATTAAAACGGCTGAAGGCATAGGCGGCAAACACGCCCAGTATGACCGAGGCAATGGTAGAGCCGCCGGCGATAATCAACGAGTTTCGTAAACGCATTACAAAGTCGCTGGGGCCATTCACAATCTGACCGTTTTGCAGGGCCACCCGTTCGAAAAGGCCCAGGTTGTCAATATTCTTTTTGGCCTCTTCCAATCTCTTGCCAGTTAAATTGGACCGCTCTGTCAATAGAAAAACAACCCCTTCCAGCGTGGGCTGGAAAATAAACCGGGGCGGCACAGCCACAACGTCGGCGCGAGATTTGAAAGCGGTCAACCCCATAATCAACACTGGCACCAGGCCGATAAGGGCAACGATAACCACCAATATCGCCCGCAGATTCTTGGATAATCTGGCCCGGGGGCTGACCTTGTCAACCCGGATACTTTCGGTAACCGGAACGCTGGGTCCCGTTTCAGTAAAGGCTGACATCGCTCAGCTTCCTTTCATCCGGTTGAGATTTCTAATGTAGAGGTTGCTTACCGCAATCACAATAATCAGTACCATATAGGCCACCGCACTGGCGCGGCCGGTTTGCCACTGCCCCTGGAAGGCCTGCCGGTAGATGTTGACAGCTACCAATTCCGTCTGTTCGCCGGGGCCACCTCCGGTGAGACCCATAACCAAGTCAAATGATTTTTGGAAGGCTTCAATCGTTCGGAAGAGCAGCGCAATTAGCACCAGGGGGGCTACCTGGGGTAAGGTAATCCGCCGGAACTGAAACCAGGAACTGGCGCGATCAATGGCCGCCGCCTCGTACAGGTAGTCAGGGATGGCTTTTAGCCCGGAGAGGATGAGCAGCATCACAAAAGGTGTCCACATCCAGATATCTACCATCATCACGGCCCATAAGGCCAACCCAGGTACAGGTTTGCCGGCCCAGCGGCTGGCGAGCCAGTCCGGCGCTAATCTGGCGCTTTCAAACCCTAACAGGGTGTTGAGGTAGCCGAACGAAGGATTATACATCAATTTCCAAAACAGACCGGCTACGACCGGCGACAGCATCATCGGCACCAGGATGAGGGTAGTAATAATCCCGCTGCCAAAAAACTTTTCCCGGACCAGGAGAGCCAAAACAAAACCCAACAATAACTGCAAGGCCACGGTGATGAGGACATACTTGCCGGTCGTCGAGAAATAGAACCACATTTTTTCATCGCCTAGGACACGGGCAAAGTTATCAAAAGCAATCCAGGTCGGCGGGCTTTTTTTAATGGCGGAATAGTTGGTGAAGCTAAGGTACAGGCTGTAGATGAGAGGAAAAACGTTTATCGCAATCAAGAGAATCATCGTCGGCCAGATGAACCAGTTACGGATGGCTTGATCGCTTAGACCGCGCTGGCGCTGGGGTTGGGTGCCGCGCTTAACGGCGGACCGTTCGCCTTGCGTTTTGACTGCTGTTGACATTATCCTGCCTTTCCGTGTTCGGGCAGTAGGGGTAAGTCAGCGACTTGCCCCTACTGCCTTGAGATTACATCCGTTCACAAAAAGGGAGGGGCTTTACGCCGCCTCCCTAAAATTTTGACAGACTACTTAATATAACCGGCATCCTGGAGGATTTGTTGGTGTTGTTCGGCGATGGCGTCCATCGTTTCCTGAGCGGTACCCTGGCCCTCGATGATGAACCTGCCCAGTTCAGCCTGGCTGACCCGGAGAAGCTCGCCGTAGATGGGAATGTTCCAGAAGTCCTTGACAAAGGTCATGGTCTCGGCAAAGGCCGGGTTGTACGGAGTGGCGTTCTGAAATTCAGCAGACGCCAACACCCGGCTGTGGCAGGTGTAACCACCCAGTTTGGCCCATTCTTGTTGAGTCTTTCCCTGGGCGAACCACTTGATGAAGTGTTTGGCGGCTTCCTTCTGGTCATCGGAGATGTAGGAGATGATGCTCATGCCCTGACCGCCGAGCGCGGCGTACTGCTCACCGCCGGGGCCTTTGGGATTGACGAAGAAGCCGGTCTGCTCGGCATAGGGACTGACTTCGGGGTTGACCAGGGCTGGGAAGAAGGCAAAGTAGTTCATAGCCATGGCCACCTGCCCACCGATGAAAGCGTCGTTGACTTCGACAAAGAAGGCGTTGCTCAGGCCGGGCGCCTGGCAGCAGTCGTACAGGTCACGGTAAGCCTGCACCGCTTCAACCGCTTCCGGCGAGTTGACGACGCCCATAGGATTGTTGTTAGTGTCACTCCAGTTTCCACCCCAACTGAAGAGAACGTTCTGGACACCCATAGTCAGGGCGTCGTAGTCAGCCTGGGTGTAGATGGCCACCCCATACAGATTTTGATCGGGCCGGGTGAAGAACTCGGCAATGTCTTTGAGTTGGGCATAAGTTTCGGGGGGAGCCAGATCATAGCCGTACTCGGCCTTGAAGGCTTCCTGTTCGGCGGGGTCTTCAAAGAGGTCCTTGCGATAAGCCCAGCCGTTGGCGTCACCTTCGGTCGGGTAAGCCCAGTAGGTGCCGGAACCGGCCGGGAATTCGCCGTAGTATTGCAGCGTGGCCGGGGTAACGGTCTGGTCAATGCCGGTCGAGGTCAGAAACTCGGTCATATCTTCATAGTGACCCTGGCTGGAGGCCTGGCCCAGCCACTGGCTGTCGCCAACCACCATGTCGTAAGAAGTGCCCTGTGCCGACATCTCGGTGAAGAACAGGTCCTGGAACGACCCCCACGGTTCCTGGATGACATTGACCTTGATGCCGTACTCGGCCTCGTAGTCAGCGGCCAGGGTTTGCAGGTAGTCGGCCGGGTCCCACTGTGCCCACAGAATGTTCAACTCCGTCACCCCCTCAGGCGGGGTCCCAATATCCACAATGTAGCCGGCATCCTGGAGGATTTGTTGGTGTTGTTCGGCGATGGCGTCCATCGTTTCCTGAGCGGTACCCTGGCCTTCGATGATGAACCTGCCGAGTTCAGCCTGGCTGACCCGGAGAAGCTCACCGTAGATCGGGATGTTCCAGAAGTCCTTGACAAAGGTCATCGTCTCGGCAAAGGCCGCGTTGTAGGGAGCGGCATCCAGGAACTCCTGAGACTGTAACACATTAATGTTACAAGTGTAACCACCCAGTTTGGCCCACTCTTGCTGGACCTCTTCCTGGGCGAACCACTTGATGAAGTGTTTGGCGGCTTCCTTCTGGTCATCAGAGATGTAGGAGATGATGCTCATGCCCTGACCACCAAGCGCGGCGTACTGCTCACCGCCGGGGCCTTTGGGGTTGACAAAGAAGCCGGTCTGCTCAGCATAGGGGCTGACTTCGGGGTTGACCAGGGCCGGGAAGAAGGCAAAGTAGTTCATAGCCATGGCCACCTGCCCACCGATGAAAGCGTCGTTGACTTCGACAAAGAAGGCGTTGCTCAGGCCGGGCGCCTGGCAGCAGTCATACAGGTCACGGTAAGCCTGCACCGCTTCAACCGCTTCCGGCGAGTTGACTGCACCGGTCGCATTGTAATCAAAGTCGCTCCAATCTCCGCCCCAGCTAAAGAGGGCGTTCTGGACACCCATAGTCAGGGCGTCGTAGTCAGCCTGGGTGTAGATGGCCACCCCATACAGATTTTGATCGGGCCGGGTGAAGAACTCGGCAATGTCTTTGAGTTGGGCATAAGTTTCGGGGGG
>BOKF01000037.1 GCA_016860845.1 Chloroflexota bacterium | reverse complement strand
TCAGCGTCGCTAGGCGTTTCCCTTGACTTAAGGGCTTTCGGCCTCGTCCTGTGAGGGATTGGAGGTACTTTATCTGTATAGCGGGTGGTGTCAACCACCCTCGAAATTTATTATACCAGGAGGAATACTCATGAAAGCGATTGTATATACACAATACGGACCACCCGATGTGCTTCAGCTCAAAGAGGTAGACAAACCTACCCCCAAGGACAATGAAATACTGGTAAAAGTATATGCCACAACAGTAACAGCAGGGGACTGGCGTATGCGCAAGGCTGACCCATTTGCGGCAAGACTTTTCAATGGTCTCATAAGGCCAAAAAAAGTAACGATACTAGGGTTTGAGCTAGCCGGGGAAGTTGAAACGGTAGGCAAAGACGTAAAACTATTTAAGAAAGGTGACCCAGTTTTTGCATCTTGCGGTTTTAATTTTGGCGCTTATGCCGAGTACAAATGCCTGCCTGAAGATGGAGCGGTGGCCATAAAACCGGCCAATATGACCTTTGAGGAAGCCGCCATCGTTCCTATTGGGGGAATGACAGCATTGCGTTTTCTTAGAAAAGGAAATATCCAGAGCGGACAAAAAGTACTTATCTATGGCGCCTCTGGAAGTGTAGGGACTTATGCCGTACAGCTTGCCAGGTACTTTGGGGCAGAAGTGACCGGGGTATGCAGTACCACGAATTTAGAATGGGTAAAATCTCTGGGAGCCGATAAGGTCATTGATTACACTGGGGAGGATTTTACCCAAAGCGGTGAGACCTATGATATTATTTTTGACACGGTAGGCAAGAGTTCGTTTTCAGGCTGTGTAAAATCACTAAAGCCAAACGGAATCTTGCTTAGGGCTTTCCAGGTGGGGCTGTCGCCGCTCGTTCGAGGGCTATGGATTTCAATGACAAGCAGCAAGAAAGTGATCGGTGAAACAGCCAGCGAAAAATCTGAAGATTTAATTTTCCTCAAAGAGCTGATTGAGGCGGGAAAGTTAAAACCAGTCATTGATAGACGCTATCCGTTGGAGCAAATTGTCGAGGCTCATCGGTATGTCGAAAAAGGGCATAAAAAGGGAAATGTAGTCATCACCTTGGAACATAATAACAAAATTTAACAGGATGAATTGAGATGACAAACCGTATCGCGGATATATCACTACGCCAAGCGGCAATAGTCGCGGGGGTCGGGTTACTCGTCATGGCTATACTCGCGCCCTTCGCTGAATTTTTTGTTCGCCAGAGTCTTATAAGTTAGTTTTAGGAAATTAGCCCTTGCATCGCTTCTCGACACGGTAACGGAGGGCCACTGGGTGGCGTGACCCGGCCATCGGCAAAAATACGCAGCCGGTGACGTAAGGCTATACCGGTCAGAATCGGACGAGTTAGAGGGAGCGCCTCGATGAGGTCACATAAAAATCTAGGCTGGGCCAAAGCTCGCTGAATCGGGTCCAGGCTAGCCGAATCTGTCTCTGTTTGTAAGGCCTTCAGTAAATACGAGACGGCCTCACTCGTCCCAATTAGACCAAGGGCTGAAGCTGCCGCGTCTCGAATGGCTGGGTTTGGGTCAGTGAGCAGCAAATGCCCTAACAGGCCAACAATGCCTGAACACTGTAGCTCACCGAGATAATGGATCACCGTTGGCTTGGGAATTCGGGCTTCAAAGGCCGCTGACTGTAACCAATGTTCAAGTCGTTCACAGACGGTGGTCGTCGCTGGCTGGCTCTGAGTCTGGGTTAAACATCGTAGTAGCGTCGAGGGTTGAGCTATCAACGGGTCTTCGACCGTATCCAATACAAGCCGGATGATATCGGGGGCATCAATCGCTTTTACTTTTTCAAAGGCTTCTCCGGTAGCTTCTCTGACAGCTTCATCTTCATCCCGCCAGCCGGTGATTAAAGCTGGTACGACGGCCTGGCTGCCGATAGAGCCAAGACCAATGATACTGTTCCTTCTCACTTCGGGTTGAGGCGAAGCCAAGCCATGCTCGACGAGGGGCGGGATGGCCCGTTCACGATAAATATTGCCAAAGGCGGCAGACCATCGTTGAGCGCCGACGACATCTTGCTCTAGTTTGTGGAGCAAATAGGTAATCCCGGCTGGATCACCGATAGTGGCCAAGGCTTTGGCCGCATCGGGCCATAGCAATGGATAGCTTTCCTGTTCAAGCACTTCAATCAAGGGTGCTACAGCCGAGGCGCTGCCCAATTGCCCTAGAGCGATAACTATCTCCTTCAGTTGCCCCTCCTGCTGCTGGCGCATTTGAAGCATTTCTAGCAGCAGGGGAACGGCCACCGGGTCACCGAGCAAGCCCAGACTCTGCGCCGCCAGATTTTGTACGCCTCGGTCCGGGTGGCGGAGAAGTTGCCGCAACACTGATCGCCCCCGCTCACTGCTCGAGTAACGTAAAGCCAGGGCAAGCTGAGGCGCCAACAGATCAGCCGTTTCGCTCCCCCTAGTGAAAGCAGTCAATAAGGCCTGTTCTATGCTGGCTGGCAGCGGGGTAGGCAAATTCTCGGCAGCCGTGGCCCTCAACCAGGCAGGGAGCGATGAATCGAGCACGATGTCGGTCAGAACCTGATCTGATAAAGAGAGACGCATTTTCCCCAAAGCACGAACAGCTTCTTCTCTGAAATCCTCGGCAAAAAAGTCCTGCCGGGCCATATCTACTAAAGTCGCTACAGCCACAGGCGACAGGCTAAGCGCCAGGGCATCAAGACCGGCTGCCACGACAAGGGCATAACGATTTTCGTCTAAACCAGCAGTTTCCTTATCTTCTATCCGTTGATAGATTTGAGTAATAATGTCTTTTAGTATTTCGACAGCCTGCTCTCCCCCAATTTTACCTAGCGCCATTAATAATTCCGGGGGGCTTTCCGAAGATATTTTCTTAACAAGCAGCGGGGCAATATCGGGATGAGAGAGTTGGTTGATGGCCTGGGCGACCTGATCAGAATATGTCGTTTGGAAAAGGTCTAGCAATATCTCGGCGCTTTTTGGTGAGTTTGCCCGAGCTAAAGCCTTAATCGCATTTTTCCTCAACAGCTCATTATCCAATAATCGTTGAATTTCGGCGATAGCCATCGGTGAACCGGCGACACCTAAGGCCTCAACCGCTTCACCCGGCAGGGAATAATCATTTGTCGACTGCTGAACGAGTTTGATTAAGTGTTCCACGACCCGGTCACTGCCAATCTGGCCGAGCAAGCGAATAGTCGCTCCATCCCATCCTTGAGTGATGATTTTCTCCACTAACATTTCATTTGCCAATTCAATGAGTGTTTCCTCAATATCATCATTTGAAAACGCTTCCATCGTTGAGGTCGTCAGCCATAATTGCCAGACGTTGACCTGGATTTGACGTCCCAGCTCGGTCTGCAAAATATCCTGGCGGAGTGAGGTGGGCAGGGCAGCCGTTATCTCGCCCGCCAGTAACCAATTCAACCCGGCCAAATCTTCATTTTCTGCGCGGCAAATAATTTGCAACGTGCTCAGAATTTGCTTCTCTTTATTATTCACCGTCTGCCTCGGTTCACAAGAGCTGATGATAAAACCTTGTGAAACCTACCCTCCCGCGTTGACGCTCAGGGGCCTTTGCCTTTCAAACAAGCACCCTCACGTCTTGGGCTTGCGGCCCCTTCTGCCCTTGAGCCACAGCGAATTCCACCCGTTGACCTTCCGTTAACGAACGATGGCCTGTACCGCGAATGGCGCTATAATGTACGAAAATTTCGCTCCCTTGGTCGCGGACGATGAAGCCATAGCCTTTAGAACTGTTGAACCACTTGACTATGCCCGTTTCACGCTCAGCCATCGTGACTTCACTCCTTTTATCGAGTTTAATTCAATATCAGGCAGCCCACTCCAAACCGGCCTCAACATGCGGCTCTAGCCCGGATTAGTATGGCTGCTGACCCTTCTGAGATTAGCATAGTTTCAGGCTACTGCCAAAGTGAGACGTCTATAATCGGCTCAGAAACAGATCTAGGTGTCAACCTGTTTCCCCATTAAAATTCAAACTACTAACTAATGGTGCTAGTTTGTTTTCGTCATTTCTTCGGTAAAAAAGGTATTTTACCGAAGAATCTTCGGAAAAACTCAAAATCTTGGAATTTGCTGTATAAGCTCCATTAGTCTCGATTTAGATTTTTGGGCCGACATCCAGAATTTTGTAATTTGTTGGGCTAAAAAGGCACTTTTATCAAAAAACTTAAAGTAAAAACTAGCACCAAAGGTTACTACAATCTTGGCCCGCTTAAATTCCAAGATAATCTTTAAGGTCGCAAAATCCTTTCCTTAGCCATCTCTTTGCCAATCAGGTGAATATTGATCCTAAAAGATTAGCTATGCCGCTCACCTTCTGGAACAGGCTGATTATCGCCGCTTCCTCCAGCCGTGCCTTGGCCCTGGGTCGTAAAGCGTTCCCGCTATGATGGCAGTGGTCTTCCCTGCCCTATCCACAGAGCCAGGCTGCGTTGATATATTCTCCCTTCGTTACCGAGGCAACCAACGCTGTGTCGAACTACACAACTGTTGTCCCGTCGGGTAAGCCGAAGCGTATATTGATCCCAAAGTCGGCACTTGAAATGCATCGAACAAAATACGACTATACGCAAGTATGGACGGGGGAAGCGTTGAATCGGATAGCGTGCCCTTATCGTGATTTTCTCGCCGATCCGGCACCACCTCAGACTACTATTTCCATCTTTTGCCAATTTACTCCTCTACCTGCTGGGTCGGTTCTACTTTATCCCCCTTAGCTTGGGGTTCAGTTTTTGGCGCCAATTATACCCATCAACCACAAGTTTTCCCGGAAAAACATTGATGTTGATTTTTCGAGAAATGTAAATAGTGGTTGAGCGAAATAAAAATGGAGGAAGCTCCTGTGAGGGCGAGAGCCCCAGCCCTCACGACGGGAGTCCTTGCGAATCAAGCGCACCCCCGCTACTTTCAGGACTCCTTTAGGTGGTCTTCCTGACGTCTTCAGGCCTTTTTCCTAGTTTCTTCGCCGGCTCTTCCTGGCTCTGCTCGCCGCCATTGACATCACGCCCACGGCTCTTGCCGTTTTCTGGAGGTTTTACAGAGGCTTTAGGGCCGTCTTCCCCACGTCTTATAGAGTTAGTGCCAATTTGCCGGAGGTCTTAGGGACATTTCCCAAACCCGCCACACCTCAGTTAGCCCAACAGCTCTTCTCAAGAGGTGAATTGGTGGGTCTTCCTGGTGTTCTCCCCACGTTTTCGGAGGGAGGTCTAGATGTTTTAGGAGGGTTTCAGGGGAACCTTTTAGGAGTCTAAATCGCTCTGGAGGCGCTCTATCTCCTTCAACCGCTTACCTGTAGGCTAGCTACCTGCTCCACTCCCCGCTATTTACAGGAGGTCATAGTGGGATCTTGGGGACATCTTCCGAGGGGTAGTCCTGCCCAGGCGCAATCTTTGAGCGAACCCAAGCGATTATGCACCCTGGCTCGCGTGCGAATGAGCGTTAGCTCCAATCGCTCAGCTCATGATCCCGCCATGAGCGATTGGCCAGGTTCGCTATCTGCAGGATGTTTTTAGGAACTAGCCCTACCCCGGCGGGGTATTCCCCCACCGCAGAAACCTGGGGCAGTTGCGCGGCTCCCACTTTCCGCTATAATTCGAGCTACGTCTTCTCATAAGCTAAGACCGTCAAGCTGATTGGTGCCTTTGAGCCCGCTTAGGAACTTGGTCTCCGTTCCGGGTGATTCCAACACTGGTGGCGAGCTTGCTCGACCCCGATTAAGAAACTACATATTATTGTAGGGAACGGCCGAGAAGACGAATAAATAGGAGCAAGCCCAGCCTGACCCTGAAAATAGGGTCGGGCTTTTTGAGTTGGTAAACTCTTGACCCGCTTGAGCGCCGGTCTAAAATCCTCTGCCCTCACCCCTAGATGTTGGGGTATGCTTATCTTGTTCTCCCCAGATATTGTTGTGTGCCTGTCCCAACCCCCGAAGCGAGGTTTCTTAAGAACCTGTCTTGGCTTTGGAGCAACAATATTTTCCCAACTGGCATCTCCGAGATCGTGTCTAGCAGTCACAGGCCGATTTCGCTGATCTCGCTGTTCAAGTGGAGTAGCGGCCGGCCTTCCCAACAGTTGCCTTGACATCGAGGCCGAAAATTTGGTCTAATTTCCGGGCTATGGTATGGTTTCTGCTATCCTGCTTATTGATTGACTGCTGAGATGATAATTATCCCTAAATCGGTCAAGAGCGCTTTGACCAAAACCGGTGGCTTTCTCTACAACTACACCCACTCTCTCCAACCCTACACCGGCTGCGCCTTCGGAGTGGGGTGTGGCGTGTACTGCTACGTGTCCAGCCTACCCATCCACCAGCACGCTAGCGATGGATTGGCCTGGGGCGAGTACGTCCACCCTAAAGAGAATATCGCTGAGGTCCTGGCGGTCGAATTGGCGCAGGTAGCTCAGCGGGGTGAACTAGCCATGCTGCGCATCTTTATGAGCAGCGCCACCGACCCATATCAGCCGCTAGAGTACCAGCTCGGCCTGAGCCGGGCCTGCCTGGAGGTGTTCAACCGCTACCGTCCGGGCCTGCTGGTCATCCAGACCCGCTCGCCCCTCGTCCGGCGGGACTTCCCGCTCATCGCCGCCTTCGGCGCTCACGCCTGGCTCTCGCTGACCATCGAGACGGATAATGACGCCATCATCCGGCAGCTTACGCCCAAGGTGCCGAGTATCACGGCCCGGATGAAAGTGGCCGAACAGGCCAAGGCGGCCGGCCTGAAGGTGCAGGTGGCTATCTCACCCTTGCTGCCTCTGACTCAGCCAGACTATTTTGCTGACTGGCTGACGGCTGTAGCTGACCGAGTTATCGTAGACACCTTCGTGTCGGGTGACGGAAGCCAGGGCCGGCGTACGGCGTCGACCCGCATTCCGGTGCTGTGGCGGAAGTTGGGTTACGGTGACTGGCAGGACGAGACGACAGCGCAGGCGCTATATCAATTGCTGCTCACCCGGCTGGGGCCAGAGCGGGTCGGTTGGAGCGCCGCCGGATTCAATAGCCTACCCGTTCCGCCGCTGCCCGGCGAGCAGCTCCAGTTACCCCTGTTGGCTGACCAATGAAGCCCTTAGCGTCGCTAGAGAGTAAGACGAAATTTTGCTCAGAGATATCTGGAAAGCAAAATCTATGGAATCACTGACACCCATCAATGTCTCGACCCTGCGTGAGGCCCTGATCGACGAACTGAAGGTCAAAGGTCATCTTGTTAGCCCCACCGTCGAAGCCGCTTTTCGAGCCGTGCCCCGTCATCTCTTCGTACCCGGTGCGTCTCTAGAGGAAGCCTACGCTGACCGCTCCATTCCTACCAAACGACTGAACGACCAGGTGGTCAGTTCATCCTCGCAGCCGGCTATTATGGCCATTATGCTGGAACAGCTCGGCTTGGAACCGGGATATAAGGTGCTCGAGATCGGGGCTGGAACAGGCTACAACGCTGCCCTGATGGCCCACCTTGTGGGTAAGACGGGGCAGGTCATCAGCGTGGATATTGACCAGGATATTGTGGACATCGCCCGTGAGCATCTAGTCGTAGCGGGCTTTGACCGGGTACAGGTGGTGTGCGCGGATGGAGGGCATGGCTATGCTGAAGCCGCACCCTACGATCGGATCATTCTCACCGTGGGAGCGTCGGATATTGCCCCAGCCTGGTGGGAGCAACTGAAACCCGGCGGGCGGCTGGTGTTGCCGCTGGGGATCAGAGATGGGCAAAAGTCCATTGCTTTTGAACGGAGAGCGGATCATCTGCTGAGCCTCTCGGTCAAGGATTGTGGGTTTATGCCCCTGCGGGGCGTGTTTGCTGCCCCGCCGGTCAGTCAGCTATCGCTTGGCCCTGATCCGGGCCTCTTCCTGGAAGTTGAGGCAACACGTCCCATTGACACCGAAGCAGTCTACCGGTGGCTGATCGGTCCGAGCCAGGATTGGCCTACCGATGTCGCCGTGAGCGTCTGTGAGCGTCTCAGCGGCCTGCGGTTGTGGTTAGCCTTGCCCGAGTCAAACGTGGGTATCTTACTGGCTAAAGGCGACATGGTCGACCGTGGGCTGGTACCCCCTCTGGTCGGATTGGGGGGTGAATGGAAGTCGGTCTCCACAAGCGTTCTTCTGGGCGAAACCGGCCTGGTTGCGCTCATGCGACCACCAGGCCAGCCAGCTCCGCTCATTGACATTAATGAATTCCATACTGCCTCCAATTCTTTCACCTTGTTCGTGCGTCAGTTCGGTCGGGCTGAGGACCTCGCTCAGCGCCTCATTGAACAGGTCAAAGCGTGGGATGAGGCCGGTCGGCCAGCCTCCGAGAACCTGCTCATTCGGGCCTATCCGAAATGGGCAGGTTACACGCGTTCAGTAGATGACCTGGTGGTGGAAAAACAATGGACTTGGCTCGTTCTTGGGTGGCAACGAGGACCTTAGCACTTGAAATGTAGGGGATCATAAAATGACAGACAAAAAAATGAAGATCGGCGCTCATACCGTACAGCTCTCTCACCTGGACAAAGTGCTCTTTCCAGATGATGGCCTCACCAAAGGTGATCTCATAGATTACTACCAGCGCATCGCCGACATCATGTTGCCTCATCTGGCTAACCATCCGCTTTCGATGCAGCGTTTTCCGAACGGCATTCAAGCCGAAGGCTTCTATCAGAAAGAGATCCCCGACTATTTCCCCGGTGCGACAACGTCGAAACGCTCATTTACCTGGCCAACCAGGCCTGTATCACCCTGCATCCCTGGTTGAGCCGGGCGGACAAGTTGAACTACCCCGATAAGCTCATCTTTGATCTCGATCCACCGGGCAATGATTTTGAAACGGTCCGTTTTGCGGCCGGGCGACTGCGCGAGATGCTACAAGAAGTGGGCCTGGTTCCATTTGTGATGACCACCGGCTCGAAAGGGCTGCACGTCGTCGCGCCCCTGGATCGGAGTGCCGATTTCGACACGGTCCGCGCCTTTGTCCGCCAGTTAGCCAACGAGTTGGCTCGGCGAGAACCAGAGCGGCTGACGACGGAGACCCGCAAAGACCAACGCCAAGGTCGGGTCTTTTTAGACTATCTCCGCAACGCTTATGCTCAGACCGGGGTGGCGCCCTACACGGTGAGGGCCAAACCCGGCGCGCCGGTAGCCACACCGCTGGACTGGGCTGAATTGGCCGATCCGCATCTTCATTCTCAGAGCTACACGCTGCGGAATATCTTTCAGCGGCTCGGTCAAAAAGCGGACCCGTGGCAAGACATGAGAGATCACGCCCGCGCCTTAAATAGCTGACAAAGTTGCCGCTCATAGTCATTGTTTTTAGACACTGTGGGAAATCATTCTATGATGATAACTTGGAAGCCTGATGCGTCGATTTCAAGAATGGTGGTCGCCGATTTGGTGGCCACAGATCCGGTCACTCCGGCCGAGGAAAAACGTTTGATCCAGGTCATGCTGAAGGGCAAGCAAGCGGCGAAAGTCCTGACAGCCTCGCCTGGCGTACTATTAGCTAAAGAACAAGTCGTTCGTCTCAAAGCCGCTCTGCGGCAAGGCAGCGCTGCCCGTGAAATCTTGATTAAAGCCAATGGTCGGCTGGTGGTCAGTATCGCCAAGAAATATACGGGTTACGGCTTGGAGCTGGCCGAATTATCTCAGGAAGGCGTGCTGGGGCTAATCAGAGCCATCGACAAGTTCGACGACGAGAAACAGGTGCGCTTGAGCACCTATGCGACTTACTGGATCAGGCATTATGTGGGCCGGGCCCTCGCCAATCAAGCCAAAGTCATTCGTTTACCTGTTCACCGCATTGAGAGCCTGGGGAAATTGCACTGGCTCCGAATCCAGTTCACGCAACAGTGGGGCTGCGCTCCGGACCTCGAAGAAATCGCCGTCGCGGCCAATATGACTGCTAATGAAGTCAAAGTACTGTTTGAGCAAGAGATTCTTGAGCCGCTGAGCCTGGATGAGCCGCTGGGGGAGGATGGCGATGATTTTCTGTTTGATCTAGCGAGTAATGATCAGGATACGGAAGCCGAAGCTCAGACACGCATCCTAAAGCGGAAAGTGGAGGAGATCATCGCTCAATTAAGCGCTCGTGAAAGTCGCATTATCGAGTTGCGCTTTGGTTTGCGGAGTGGTCAGCCGCTCAGCCTCCAGGCGATTGCCGAACGGTTTGGACTCACACACGAACGGATTCGCCAGATCGAGCAGGATGCGCTGACGAAGCTGCGCCACCCTGACCTGGCTGGTCAACTCAGGGAGTTTATCAACTAGAGGTAGTATCAATTGTTGGACTTTGATGGCTAAACTTGCCTATCCTTCCCTGTGGTTAAGCTTAGCCGCTTGTCGTCACCTGGCTGGAACAGACTCTTCCTCCCGTAAATCATAGACTGTCGCGAAAGTGGATTGGGAGACCTATCGCAAAGTACTCGACGTCCGAGAAAAGTGGCGTGTGTTGAGCGAGGGAGTTAAAGTCGTATAAGATAGATAACGACCCCTGTTTGCCATCAAACCCACTTTGAGGCTCGTCAGCCATGTACATTTGTCTCACGAAGAATTATTAGTGGGAGAATAATTCCCAAGGTAGGAGACAAAATGCTTGATGATCATCGCCTGAGGATTGTAGTAACTCCAGAGCTGACCCTAGATGCTGGTTGGTGGGAACAGGCTGTTGATAATGACGAGCAGACTTGTCTTATCCATCCTCCTGAGAAACCGCTATTTTCTCAGGTAGTTGATTATCTGTCCGAACGGGCGACCGGACATGATTACGTTTCGTTTCGAGAAGAGGGATTGGTGGTGACTAACCTGTGCTTGCGGTGGAGCTCTTATTTAGCCATCCTCGCTGACCATCATAAACCGGTCCATCCCCTGGCTAAAGATCCAACCAAGAGCCATATCAGCGATGAAGAGATGCGGCGGATCAATATCGAAGCCTCTACGGCCCTGGCCTTTTGGCTCGACCTGCGCCGTCAAGATTATAAACGCTATCAGGCCTTGCTAAGTTGCGCTTCAGAAGTCTTGCCCATGATTCCCAGCCGGTTAAAGGGTCTACCAGAAGGTGGATTCTTCGCTGGCCTCTTCAGAATGGCCGAGGTACACCCTGAATTACGCCAGGTAGACGACGAAACTGCTTCCCAAATAAATCTTCACCCAGCCAGGGCGTTTGCCAACGTTCTATTAAACTACAGTTGGCGTAACGGCAGCGGGGTCGAAAATATCCATGCTGGCAAAACCTATTCTGCTCCACTTTCCTTTAGACGGATACGACCCTCGGACGAACGCGCCCTCCTGAGCGCTACGGCGCTCAAACTTATTGAAGGTTTGTACGTGGTGGACCGACTCCCTAAAACATATGAATGGAGCCGGATCGCTCTGCCATACTATAGCCAGACCGCTAGGTTCTCCATAATCACCCCTTCTCAATGGACATTTACCGATGAATCTAGCGTGGTACGACTTTTCAAAACCGAGTGCGTTAAAAACTAACAACAGTCATAATCGCAAGAACGGGAACAAATGATGGTGACCGTATGAACACGGTTATACGCGCAAGGATGACTAGCCGTTTTTGGTTATCGTCATATCACGTGGTTCGAAAAGACTAACGTCACAAATCATTGCCACCTTTTTCTCTAACGAAATTCGCTATGTGCCAACTCGTACACAAGGGTGGTCCCAAAAGTTAATTAAAAGGGCATCATATAGTTGCATATAGCCTCATATTGAGGTATATTTCCTTCCATGAGTGACAAATTTCTCTCCATCAGCGAAGCCAGAAAGTATCTCAACGTCAGCCGGGCGACGATTGACCGCTGGCAAGCCAAAGGGGCTATTCACCCCACTTACACGCCCGGAGGACACCGCCGTTTCCGTGAAGCCGATTTGCGCGCGGCCATTGGATTGGAAGAACAGGCTCCAATTGGTCCCAATCGAGCCATCATTTATGCCCGGGTATCCACTCGCAAACAAGCCGACAGCGGCAACCTAACCCGCCAAGAGGAACGGTTGGTAACCTATGCAGTCAAACAGGGTTATCAAGTGATAGTTAGCTTGACCGAGATCGCCTCCGGGATCAATGAACGCCGTCCTCAACTGCGCAAAGGACTCCAACTCATTGCCGAAAAACAAGCTGATATTCTAGTCGTTGAGTTTAAAGACCGCTTGGCACGATTTGGTTATGAGTACCTGGAATTGTTTGTAACAACCCTGGGTGGCCGGATCGAAGTGATGGAAGCAACGGAAACAAAGTCGCCTAACGAGGAGTTGGTTGAGGACCTGATCGCAATCATTACCTCTTTCAGTGCTCGGATATATGGCAAACGAGGTAAACGGGTCAGTGATCAGGTCAGCGAGCTATTACGAGGAGAATTACAGAATAACCATTCTAGAGACGACCTTGCAGGGGACCCTGCAGGGTCTTTGTCCTGAAGCGGAGAGAGCTTTTTTCAGAACCAATCGTCTCTTTCAAGCGGGTCTGCGGACGGCGCACGGGTGCTTACTCGAGGGCATGAAACGTGACGACATTGTACCAGGTCTGTGTGATCGCTTCGGAATGGATGTCCGTTTTGCTCGTGATGCTATTTTGGAAGCCGCGGCCAACCAGGCAGCGCTGCGCGAACTCATCCCGGAGTATCTGGCCAATACCAAAGCCAAGATCACCAAAGTCGAAACCCGGCTGAAGGACTATTGGTGTGGCAAACGAAAACCCAAACGAGCCACCTTGGAGGAAACACTCACCGGACTGGAACACCGGTTGACGAAACTACAGGCTAAGCGAGACAAATGGCAAACTCACCTGGACGAAGGAACCCTCCCTTCAGTTATTTTTGGCAGTGCTGCGGCGTTTCATACCCGCCGTAAAGGGCAAATGTCGCATCCGCAGTGGCAGCGGAGACGTCGGAAGCAGTTTTGGAGCAGAGGTGAAAACAGTCGGAATCGCGGCAACCAACACGTCCGCATCGCTCCCAAAGATGACGGGTTCACTATTTCCATTGCCACGTTGCCGGCAGTTAAGGGCCGACTGACTTATTACACGGTTGACCTGTGGATCCCGGAAGGAAAACGTGAACTTCTCAGGGCGGGGCTGAAGCACTCCTATGCCGTCCGGATTATTTACGCGGGCGGCGCCTGGCGAGCTCATATCACCATCCGGGAAAAGGTAAGCGGTGAGATGCTACCCGATAAGCCGCGCAAAAATGAACCGTGGCCACGCCGGATGGTGATGGCCGGTCTGGATTGTAACACCGACCGGCTAACGGTCGCCATCTCAAGCCCCCGAGGAAACCTGTTGGCCCGGCGTACGTTCTGGCTCCCCAATCTAGGGGATATGCGCACAGCTCAGGCAGAGCCTTTGATTGGTAAGACCCTCACTGATATCCTGGATTGGTTGGGAAAAAAGAAGGTCACCGGTCTAACCGTCGAGAGCCTCAAGTTTGCTCAAGATCACGATACCCATCACCGTTCTAACCGCGCCACGACCAAATTTCGCACCCGGATCGTCAAACTGGCGATCCGGCTGGCGTTGCGGCGGGGATTGCAGGTAGTTCAGGTCAATCCTGCCCATACGTCAGTCATTGGTAAGTACAAATATGCGCTTGCTTATGGCATGAGCGGTCACGAAGCCGCCGCATTTGTGATTGCTCGACGCGGGCAGGGATGGAAAGAACGACTGCCCAAAGAGATTGTGGCGAAGCTCCCCCAGCTGCGGGAACGATTAGTGGCTGAGGCGCAAACAAAACCACGCCAAGATAAACTGCGGGCCACTTATTTGAGGTGGGCTGAGAAATTAGCCGACTGGAAGAATCAGCATTACTGGTCACTGTGGTCGATGTGGGATAAGGCCTCGGGCCTGATAGTCAATTGAATAAAGTAAGACAAGCTTGGCTGTGCGCGGGTAACTCCGACAGAAGGATAGGCCCGTGTTCCAGCAGGTAGGGACCCAAACAGGGTGCTCAGGGCTGACTTCGTACAATAGGTCGATGTCGGGCTTAACCCCCTTGAGTTAGACTTAGCGGTGAGATTCCGCTTTCCTAATCCGCCCCAGGCTCCAGGTGCGCCGTATGCTCCGGCATACGGTCTGGGACGTGCCGTCTGCTACCATTTGAGGCGGTTTTTTGAACCTGGAGGGATTTTTAGCAGTTGATAGCTATGCCTTCCTACATTCTTTTTTGTCCAACAGCTCCGCCAACTGGAGATGAATGCTAATTATTGCTGCAACAGCTTTGAGAAATTCCAGGTCATCAGATTTAAATAATTCTCCGGCCGTGTAACTGCACGCATATAGAATTCCATTAGGGATGTTACTCCTAAGCGGCCTGATGGGAGTAGCTAAAACTGAACGCAGATCGAGTAGAACGACACTTTCCTTGGATTGAAATAAGGCATCATTCATAGCTTCGGGAATAAGGATATCCTCGCCCTCCATCACTCTGCTACAGACAGAGGTCGAAACAGCCTGTCGGTTGGGGCGACCTGCCTTATTCCATTCTGAGCGAATACGGAGCTCACCTTGAGCATCTTGCAATAATAAAAAGACCTGGTCAGCGTCCGTGTAAGCGCAAACGTCGTGCGCAATCATTCTTATAAGATCTTCCGAGTTGACCGCACTGGCCAGCGACTGTGAAATCCTGATGAGACTATCTAATCTTTTGTTTTCTAGCTGGGAAGTGGTATGCGCTCTCTGCTGTTTTAGCGCTGCTATTTTAATTCTGGTAGCTTCCATTTTTTCTGACTCCTCTAATAATGTTAAACTGTCACAGTTATTTAAAGCCCTGTTAAAAGTCCCTACTCAGCACAAGCTCGATCTCTTCCCTATCT
The DNA here is from genome assembly GCA_016860845.1 of Chloroflexota bacterium. The sequence goes on along the minus strand of BOKF01000037.1, from coordinate 68,080 downwards.
GCCGATTGTTCCTCTACAGGATCATCGATCAGATCAGCCACCGAATTAATGATAAAATCAGGACGGTAGGCGTAGCGGACGAGATCCTCTTTTCGGGTACCCCCTGAAAGTACCAGAATAGTCCGGCAACCAAGTTGGACGCCACCCAGGATATCCGTTTCCATGGTGTCGCCGATCACCGAAATCTGGGCAGTTGTCAGATGCAAATCGTCACAAGCCGCATGGAACATGATGGGGCTGGGTTTGCCGACACTGAAAGCCTGAACGCCGGTAGCCTTTTCCAGCATGGATACAATAGCTCCGCACCCCGGCCGCATCCCATGCTCGGTTGGACAGTTAGAGTCCAGATTCGTGGCAATGAGCCTGGCCCCCTTGAGAATCAAACGCACGGCCGCCTCAATTGCCTCCATCGTAAAGCTACGTCCTTCGCCAACCACGACGTAATCCGGAGCAGAATCAACAATAGCGTAGCCATATAGATGTAGGGCTTGTAGCAACCCTCCTTCACCGATAACATAGGCTGTGCCGTGCGGTTTCTGAGCTGCTAGAAAACGCGCTGTAGCCATCGCGCTGGTGAAGATATGTCGCTCCGTAACCTCAATTCCCAATTGCTTCAATTTCATCACCAGATCACGGCGTGTTCGGCTGCTATTATTGGTTACAAACAAGAAGGGGATATCATTTTTGATAAGGCCATTCACAAAGAGATCGGCTCCTGGAATGAGGCGAGAATTATGATAGATGACCCCATCCATATCGATCAAAAGGCCTCCTTCTAGTACGTACTCATTGGCGTGAGTTGTTATTTGTGTATTCCCGTTGGCTGATAAAGACATGTGTTCCTCCGATTGATCTAATCTAAAGCCAATCCCCCAGTATTTAGGTCGTGGAGTATGGTAAAAGTTCCTGAATTCTGATCGCCTCCCCTGCTAGCCGCGCTGCTCTTCGACTATAGGCTTAGAATAACTTTCTGCGGCCGGATGGGAGAGAATTTCGGTCTAATCATGCAAGGCTTCTTCCAGATCGGTAACCTTACAAATAGTTGACCAGTCCACCCAAACAACCGGCTCGCCTTTACCCTGTGGTCTTACGAGTGGGTCAGCAATGCCGGCCAGATCGCATTCGGGCAGCAGCCTGACTAAAGGCCCTTCCAGACAACCAATGGTGGGATGAAATCCCGTTACCGCTACGCTGAGACAGTTATGCAGTTCCTCATAAGTGAGAGGATCCATCTGGTATTCCTTGCAGTTTCTCTCAAGCACTGCGAAGTACTCACCATCTTTGACCTCCGATACCTCGGACACTATCCCTCTAGCTATAACGACAAGCGAGTCTTGCCCGGCTCTTGGGGGTGGGGCAAGACGCCAGGTGATGATCTGACCAAATCGAGGTAGACGCATTTGATTTATGGAACAGGCCAATACCCAGTTCGGAGAAGAATTCTCATCAACCGACACGGGTAGCTGCCACCAATAACTGATCTTAACTCGCTTTCTTTTCGAAGATTCATTGTTTTGTGACATATGTTTCTCCATATTACAGTAGGTGAGGTAAATTTAAGCAGAGAACAGCGCAGCTCGCTCTTTTATGATCTTTTCTTCTTCCAGGTCTGCCCGGTAAGCATTCCCAGCTTGTTTGGCCGCCTGGATTTCGTCCTCAGTAAACGCCTCGATTGGACGGGTCCAATCAAGATTGACCAACAATGAGGCGATCCCCTTGGCTTGATTAATGCTTTCGTACGGCCCGGCTACGGGCTGGCTAATCCGGTCATAATAAACAAACCAACGGGCTTTGTTGATCTTAAGCTGACTGGTATCGTCCATTTTGATTTCGGGAGCAATAGCCAAGCCAGAAGCTTTGCCATTTAAATGGGTGACAACATACCCATCAACGTTCTTAATCGAGCCCACCCTGATCCACTGTGGTTTTAGATTGATTCGCCGCGGACTCCAGCCCACTGCTTTCTGGTAAGGGTAGTTAGGGGAGGCGGCTCGCGATGCTTCCGCTGAGACCAAAAGCACATTGGCCTGGCTAGCTTTGCCTTGGGCGCAGTCCTGACAATAGAATTGGCCTTGAATAACGTACCAGGGGCCAGGCTTGCTCTCGGCGGCCGCTTGACATCCCCCACATCGTCGCCCGGTTAATTTTTCGGCCGGAACTGGGGCAACACGTTCTTGCCCAGTCAGTGTTTTGATCTTGGTGGATTGTCCATTTTCTTTGAGTTGGACCGAGTTCGCTTGAGTCATTTTCGACTCAGCTGACTCAATGTTAGTCGAGAGCGAAGCCAATATTTGCCGTTGCCGCCATAATTGGTGGGCCAACAACGCTCCGCTGAGAAGTAGACTGGTGGCGGCGGCGCCCATATAGAAAGTTTTCTTACTAACGTTACCGGTAATGCCGGCCGCTCTCATAGCAGCCACCGCCACCTGTTTTGCCTTGCTCCCGCAACTCACAATGTCTTCCTTTTGGCCGTGGCTTATTTTAGTGTACAAGAACAATAAAGTTGTAGACTGGCGGAGCTTGGTGCCTCGCCAGTTCATTGTTCAAACTTTGCCTGTATCTGGTGGGTTTCATTGCTATTTCCTTTCAGATATTGTGTTTTCGGCGTAAAAACATTTGTCTTTCGCGGTACCAGAGTTATCAAACGCCGGTCCTGAAAACAGAGGTTAAAGTTGTAGACTGAACGATAATTTGGTCTCGCTAGCTCACATAGACGTGACAATAAAGTTGTGTACTGAGGATCGTGAACCCTAGAGTTTTCCACCACAGAACCTAAAAATGGAGTTTTTGCGCCTATCTGACGTCAATTTCACGTAGGTCCGGTCTACAACTTTATTGTCGAGTCCACAACTTTATTGTTCAGTCTAAGACTTTATTGTCCTTTGACATTTAATACCAACGCTAACCAAGCTCCCCAGCTACACACCGCTCGATTCCAGGCGCTGTCCTTCAAATTCAGTTCGGCCAGAGGGGTTGACATCAGAGGGGCGCCTCGCCGCGGACGACCACGATGAACTGGATAGGCTACCATAACCTCTTTTTTGGAATCGCGGCACAGTAAAAAGGCGCTATCAGAATCCTTTACGGTCACGTAGGCGTAGTTTTCACCGCCGTGCAACATCGTTACCAGGACATTACCAACCCTATAAGAGGCGGCGGGTTTGGCTTCAATCGCCGCTGGAAGTTCTTTAAGTTCGGCCGGACCGATCTCCGCCCGAGCAGCTTTCATCCGGCGCAAGTAGGCTGCTTCTACCTCAGCAGCTGTGACCGGCTCCGTAACTAACCTCTCTTCTTTTCCAAGGGCTTCGGCCATGAGTGTGGCCAGTTCGATGTGTTCAAAGGGAATACGATCACGAGTGGTACTGGATAATTCAAAGCGGCGCACCCGCATCCCACCCTGCCAAGCAAGCTCATAAAAGGAGTGGCCGCTCAATCGGCTTAAGCCGATCATGCCAACTCCATCAGCATTAGACAAAGTGATCATCCGGGGCCAATCCTCACCATCCTTTTCAGAGATGAGAGTGATTTTGGTTCCCTGGACCTCGACTCTGTCCCTTTCTTTGCGCAGGCGGTCGGCGCGAGCAGCGCGCAGAATGCTATCGGGCAACTTAGCCGCTTTACGTTTTAGCTCACTCAACCAGGCCGTATTATCTTCATCACACCAGGTGACGTAAGTTTCGCCGATGGCAGGCCAGGTTTCAGTTAAAGGACCTTCAAAATCACGATACTGGCCCTGGCCTTCAACACCTAAGCGCCAAATCGTCTCGCTGATACGTTGGAGCAAGGGGATAAAGGTTTCGATGTCCGCGTAATCAAATAAACTCCGGAAACTCAGGGGGCAGCCATTCAAAATCTTCTGTTGAAATTCATGGTGGGCAGCCAACCAATTGGCGACTACGGGGGCCAGATTGCCTTCAGGAGCTACAGCCAGCATGGCTTGAGCGATGGTCCGGCCGTTGTCGCCACGCTCGCCGTACCCATAAGCCGGGTCGTCCAGGCAGTGCTGCAGGTGAGTCGTTAGTTCGACCGCATCCTGATAGATCAGTAGCAGGCGCAAGGCATGGCGCTGCTCGATGTCAAGCTGCTGCATGGCCAGACCCATGCGTTTGTCTTCTTTCGATTCTTCGCCAATTCCACCGAAACAGAACTCCATCATTTCTTTTTGGCGAACCAGCGCGCGCTCGCCATCCGAGTCGACCAGCAGAATGGGCTGCTCCTCGTAGTCCAGCAAAAGTTGGTCGATGCCCACCAGTTCGGCACTGATCATTGCCTGGTAGGCGGCGAGGTCTTCGGGGAGAACGGCTTCGTCTGCGACAACAGATCCGTCATGAAGTTCCGGGTCGACTTGGGGGTTGAGAGGTTGTAAAGTTAACATTTTCTAAGTAATCCTCCAGTAAATATTGAGAATGATATTGGAATAAGGGTTTTGCTATTTAGATATAGGTTTGATTACCGGGCCATTCGCTTTCCGGTGTTTTTTGCCACTCACCAGTAATTACTTTTTGAGCTATTGCTTCTTTATCTTCGTCGTCTGTCACCTCCCGCCATCGTTGGATTCCTTCATCATAATAAATCGCATCTGCCCGATATCCTCCGTTGAGCTGTTTCGTTACACGTTTTATAATCAAAGGATGTTCTTTTTGATCCTCGTCAACATACTTGTAGGGAATGCTGCTGAGCTGCTTGGGTGGCTTAGTCGCCGCGCTGCTAAAAAGATTGATGCCATAAGGCTGACTGCTTGGTGGTGTACTGGTGGCATAGGCAGGGGTGGTGTAGGCATTGAGATTCACCAAAGGTTTCATCTGCGGTAAACCGGCGTTATTGCCAGCTGAACCATTTGACTTCTTCACCACATAGTAGTCGCCGCCGCTTGGCTGCGTTGAACTGCCTGGAGCCACCCCTTTTATCAAGGCTTCATAGTCAACAAAGTCTCCTCGCCCAACGTCGCGTTCCCCTTCATCTACTGTTAACCAGTTGGCGAAGAAGAGCAGACGTTTACCATGACCCAGGACGGTCAAGTTCTCTAAAGGATTGGTGTAACCGATAAAACCGGGAATTAGATCCGGGTTTTCGTCGGCCATGACCGTATCCACAACCCGCTGAATGGAAATCGTCCGTTCGCCTTCTTCAGGGTCGGGATCAACCCCCGGGATATAAACAGGCCGGTCAAAGTAGAATTCCCGATAGGGAATACTGTAACTACGCACCTGGGTCATCGTTTTAGGCGTGTCCCCTACCTGGACGGTGACCGATTGGCAGTGCCAGGTATGACCACCCTCAAAGAAATAGTATCCCCGGCTAGCCAGCACGTTTCCGCCGGTGACAGCATTCCAAAACTTGGTCGTGTGAGGCTCAATCGGACTTTTGCGGATAAGAATACCGCGATAAAGCACCAGCGGTTCGCCGCGAAGAAACAGGCGTGCACCCGTCGTGACAAAGCCGGCGCTTGCTTTTTCGAGGACTTGCGAAGCGATAAGAATGCCCATTGCGCCGGCGATGTAGGGATGGCCCTCGATCAATCCTTTTATGCCTAACATCGTGGCCGTCAGTTGAGCGATCCGTTCGGGGATATCTTCTATACTCTTAACATCCTTCCAAGTACTCCAACTACCCAAGATATTCAAATACTGGCTTGACCAACCAAAAATTCCATTCCGCAAGGCCGCATTCGTGCAGCGCTGCCCATTCTTGTTACAACTCATTGCCGGGTTCTCCCCTCAAGAATTAGCCTCCTACTGTGTATATTCCAACGTAACTGTGAAATAATCATCTTTTCCATCGTAAGTGTGTAAAAAGTTCATAGGCTACCCTCCAAAAATCCAGCGTAAGTGTGAAATAGAGGGTGAATCGGGTGGTAAATGGACCGTTACCCCTCCAATTTTTACTTCACTAGACCAGGGTCTACTTCGGACCGAGTCTATTTCCAGTGTAAGTGTGAAAAAAGTTCTCTTTTCGTCCTCAGGTAATTTCCACTATAACCGCGAAATATTTTCCCCTTATCAGGCAAAATCATTCCTAAGGCTTTAACCACTTCAGTCCACAGAGGAACTTTTTCCACAGTTATGCTGGACTCTCGAATTTTTTGCGCCTCGAAAAATGCACGATTGAGGCCGTTGGAACTTTTTCCATAGTTAGGCTGGATTCGGCTACTTTTTTCACGGATACGCTGGATTATTTCACGTTTAGCCTCCATAGTACGAGGGGCAGATATCAACGCGATTTTTCAATTTCTACTACAGACCCTGTCATTTCGATTAAAGGCCCCTATATGTTGTGGTTGTTCCTCAAAATTTCCTCTTTTGATATTTTTATTTCACTTCACAGTTACGTTGGAACGCACACTGAAGATTCGTCGCTATATTTGAGGAAATTTTTTGCCTGAACAAACGGTAGAATCATCATTTCTCAAGCACTAGCTCGCTTTGGTCTGAGGGCCAAAGTTTAAGTAGGATCGAATGAGCGTGTGTTTGTTGGCAGCCCAGGCTGGACACAACCAATCCCAGGCCGAAACTTGTCCGACATACCCGGGTATTTTCTCGGGGCTAAGACTGCCACTGGCCAGGTTCGCTGCCTCAGTTTTGGACAGAGGGCCGCTAAAGTAATAATGCTGCCCGGGAATACTAAAACTCTGTAGATGGGTGATCGTACGCTCGCCGCTTCGGCTCTTAATAATCGAGGTACCGCAATGCCAGGTGGTCAGTCTTGTTGTAAACATCATGCCGTCGCTTGATAGAATGTTCTTTTGATTGAGGACCATTGCATCCTGCCGGTTGATTGTGTGGGTCAGGCTGGACCTCCACATCGGCACTGTCCGTTTGGTTTTCATGAAGAAAAATGAGCTCTCAACGAAAGCATCTCCGGCCCTGTCGGTGTGGCTATAGGACAGTGCGGCCGTGGCAGCAACATCGCCAACAAGTTGGCCAATCTTAGCCACACGTACAGCAGTACGAACCATGGGATTGAAATAAGTTGCCGCAGTTATAGCCACTCCGATGCCTGTTTTCAGGGTACAGGCGGCGGCCTTTTGTGCGGCAATGGTTTTGCTATTCACCGGTCCGGCTACTCCCAACGAGGATCCAGCCAGAGCCATCCCCTGGCCCAAGAAAGTAGTTTTCTCTTCCACGCGTTCCAGTAATTTCGGTCCGGTGCTATTAAGCCGGGTCATCATTGCCCCCATGATATGGCTGGATTTACTGGATAGATACGGGATGCCGGCATTCGCTGCAGCACTCTTACCGACGGCATGAAGGTGGATTTCGCAACTCATAATTCACTATCCCCAATAAACTTTCTTTAATCCTCTAGTTTGGGTGGCCAATGCAGCCGGATTAATAGCATGGCACGTTTTGTATTAGCCCACAGTGGCATTAGTCCTTCTTTTTTACTGATGGAGCCGACATACCCGGGTACGCTTTGTGGCTTGAGTTCACCTGTCGCCAGGCCAACTGCCTGTTCATCAGAAAGAGGTTGGTCGAAGTAATAATGGATCGCTGGCCACTGTAAGCTTTGAACATGACTGAGCGTGCGCTGACCGTCTGGCATCTGGATGACTGAAGTGCCCCGATGCCAGGTGATCCCTGCCGTTTTGAACATGACGCCTTCGCTCGAAACGAGATGGTGTGAATTTATTGTGCCAATGACATCGCTCCGATTAAGCAGCGGGGTTAAATTCGATCTCCAACGAGGTATCTGCTTCTGTGATTTAAAGAACACCATATTGCGTTTCACTTGAGTCAGGTTTGCCATATCTTCAGACTTGGTCGCTTCCGCCAACTCGTTCCCTGCCTTAGTAGTAACCACCTCAACGGCCAGTTTCAAACCCGCTCCCAGAAAAGTTGCTTTGAAACCGGAAGGACGAAACGGTATTTTCATCATTCCGGCTAATGTCGCTACGCTGGGAGCCATGCCCGCCGTTTTAGCGCTTCGCTCCATAATTCTGGTCGCTTGATTGACCCCGGCCATTGCACCCGAAACAGCAGCAATGCTAAGCCCAGCTCGGCCCGCTACCACGGCTCCGGCTGCCAAAATTCCCAGGGTTAGCGTAGGTTTCACTCGTCGCTCATCCTCCAAAAAGTTCACCGTTTTTGTAGCCACCGGTGAAGCGAATTGTCCCAGCCGATTGATCGTCTGGTCTGTACTGGACGACAACTGGTCTAGTTGCTGGCTAACCTGCTGCGTGAGAGGAGTTAGCCGGGCAGCGATAATGCCAATCAGATCGCCCATCTTGTTAGCCATTCTGGGAATTCCGGCTGCCGTGGCTCCTAATTTACCAATTCGGGTGGATTGATACTCGCAACTCACACTGGTCTCCGATTAAACGGTCAAACTGCTCTGAATCATCCGGTGCTTTAAGAAGGCCCAGGAAGGTGAAAGCCCTTCCCGGAAGGACACGCGCCCGGCATACCCTTCCAGTTTCTCAGCCTTTACCTCGCCAGCAGCAACGCGCACGGCATCTTCACTGGAGATCTCGCCTTTGAAATAGTAATAATCCTGTGGTACGGTCCGAGAAGCGAGCACGGTATACGCCCCTTGCGGTTGACCATGGTCGCCAGGTATCGAGTAAGTTTGGCAGCCCCAATTACGCTGGTTTAAAGTAAATACCCGCTTGTTGGCATTGTTCTTATCCACATACACATTGACTGTTTCCTTGCCTTTGATCGCCCAATCGTTCCGCCGGCTGACCTCCAGCGTGGCCACAGGTCCCTTGTCCGTATCAGGATTAATAGACGCCCATTGTTTGAGGGCTAGAGCGCTTCCGACAAGAGGCACTACCGCAACAGGATTGGTTGCAGCTGCAGTCGCTACCCCGGTCAGTCCAACTGTAACCAGGCCGGCAGTGAACGTATTATGAAGGGCCACCCGTACCGGATTGCGAGCCACATGGGCCATTACACCGTTCCGATCAATTACATTCATGACTCGGTTTGAGAAGGCGCCTATGACATTACTTTGTTTGCTGGTCGTTTCGCTCAAGCCTGCGGCTACTCCCGCCGTTGCTCCCGCCTTTGAACCGTTTCGATCGCATGACATGTACGGTTACTCCTTTCTGCCCTTGCAAAACCTAATCCCAAATGGTCCTGATAGTTTCTGAAACTACCTCTGCCGGGGGATTTTGCGGCTTGGGAATTCGTTTTAATACCACTCTCTTAATGTCAGTTGCCGGCTCCTCGGCCTTCCATTTTGATGAAGACGGAGTCGGAGGCCAGTGCAACTGGGTTAAAATCATCATCCGTTTAGTACTGGCCCAGCCTGGCGACAGGTTTTCCCAGGAACTGATGGAGCCAACGTATCCTTCCATCTGGTGAGGCGCTTTATCTCCCCGCTCAGTGATGATATCGGCCACCTCTTCGTCTGATAAGGGCCGGTTGAAGTAGTAACTGGCGACCGGAAGCGTCAGACTTTGCAAGTAGGTCAGCGTTCGTTCCTCTGGGTCGCCCTCGTTACCACTGGGTAACCGTAGCATCGTCGTCCCGCGATACCAGGCCTTTGGTCCCCCCAATTTTGTTCGAAACTGAATAATATCTCCGTCATCGGAGATTACGCATTGGGGGCTAACCAGCAGATTGGACCGATTCAACCAGGGGGTCAATCCGGTTTTGTAGAACTTAACCTCCTGGTTGCTTTTCTCGTGAATCAGTACACGCTTACTTTCCGGCTTGGTTGCCATCGCTGCCAATCCAGCGCCCCCAACTGAAGCCAGCTTTTTAAGAAGAAACCATTTGTAGATCAGGCTACTGGCAGCCCCACCAGCCCTGAAGAGGTTTGACAGTCCGGTTAATCGCGCCCCCATTATTACTGCCGGCTGATACCCCTGATGTGGTCCGGTAACCGTAATCCTGGCATCAATATCCTGGCTGGCGATCAGGCCGATAGGAATAAGCGGTATAATCTTAGCGATCGTAGTTGCTGGGCGGTCAACGGCTTTTAATAGAGGATTGGTTAGCATAGCGACGTTTGACCCAATTCCTATCGAGGCTGCATCGGTAACCTTAGCTACCTGCGCCGCTGCTTCTGTAGCAACTTGGGCGACTCGGCTGGTCGAGGGAACAACTTGAGGCCCGGCCGTCTCGATGATAGTGGCAGCCGACTGAGCCGCCCAATTCCTTATTCTGCCCACAGTGTGACTTAATTTGCTGGCAACCAGACTGATGCCAGCGGCTACTCCGGCGGTATGACTGACTTTCGAACCGTTTTTCTCGCACGACATTAATCAAACGTCTCCTACTGCCATGTCTCGAGTAGCCCAGCCTCGACTTGAGCCGCCAGGTGTTGCCTGGCCTCATCGTCCGTTACTTCTTTCCAGACCCCAGCAGTTTCATCAAAATAAGTCGCATCGGCCCGGGCAGGTTGACCGTCTGGCGATTTGATTACTCTGCGGATCATTACTTTGTACTCTTGATTATTCAACCGTACTCTCGCTCCAATGTTGTCAAGAGGGTGGAGTTCGTGGACTTTTGGTTCCGTTGCCGGTTCTTCCACTGGCGCAGGCGAGTTGCGTCGCGGCGCTTTGCCATTACGCCCTCTCTTGTCTTCACGCTTTTTATCTGGTTGGGGAGGAGTCTCATAAGTGGCCGGTGTCCCTGTAATTTCGGCTTGCTGTCGTTGCGGGCCGCGCGGATTCGTACCCCAGCGCAGATGAGCCTGGATTAAACCTCGCTTCATACTGGCCCACATTGGCAGGAGAGATTCGATTTCCGAGATTTGCCCGGCATAACCGGTTGCAGGTAATCCGGAAGGGCGCTCCGGTAGATGTTTGGGGTCAAATCCTTTCTGCGCCGAAGCAATCCCAACCGCTTCATTATCGTCCAGGCGTCGACCATAGTAGTAATGGACCGCCGGGAACGTCAGACTCTGCAAGTGACTGATAGTTCGTTCTCCCTGGGTTGTTTGGAGTACCACTGTACCTCGATGCCAGGTCTTACCGTTGACGTCGAACATGACGCCATCACTCCTTAGCACCCGCCCCAGGCCGCTATCGAGCATGTTGAGCCAGGGCGTTAAACTGGACCGCCATACGGTTACGGGCACTTTAGCGGTTTGTAGGAAGTAAAAGCGCTGTTCGATTCCGTCCACGACCCCTTCTTTATTCAAGCGCGACAGGCGGGCTAAGCCTGAACCGGAAAAAGTACTGCCCATTTGAATCAATTTCAACAAACCAACCGCCATAAATAGACGCTTACGGGCTTGACTGGCAAACTGATCTGGATTGAGTGCGCGGGGCAAAGATGAACGTTCCCCGTCCTCTTTTTTATCTCTATCCCGGCGTGGCGCTTTATCATCCCTCCCTGGCTGTGGGTGCCGTTTGTCATACCAGGCCTGGGCCCAAGCGGCGAGTGTGGCGTCGTCATCAATAATACGGGTACCACCATCAGGGGTAGTGACACTCGCCGAAGGTAGTTTGATCTTTCTTGATTCGGGTTCAGGTTCAGCCAGTGGAGCAGGTTTGCGCCGTGAGGCCATTATCAGCGCCCCCGCCTCGACGGCGACCGCAGCCTCCAACAGGGAGTTGAGTGATTTAGGTCCCTCAAAACTCTCTGTTACATACAGCCCGGCAGTAGTCATTTGTCCAAGTTTTTTCGTGAGCACACAAGCCATGCGTCCGGTTACACTGCCAAATTTGCTTTGCAGCGCTGTAATCCCCGATTTTGATCCCGCTGTACCGCTGACTTTATTAGCGTTGTTCTCGCACGACATAGATTTTGGTTCTCCTTAGAATAACTGGCCGATCTCGGCATCCAACTCTTCAGCCGGTACCATCCGCTCTATCTGTGTCGCGACCAGATTAAAGAAGCGTACTTCCAGCTTATGTTTCCCGACCAGATACTCGGCGGTCTCCCCCCCAATTGGCCCCCCCGGTACGTTGAGGTGGTCAATATTCCGATTGGCTCGGTCAAGCTCAAAGCGAGCAAATTCCCACAAGTCAATCAGTTGCTTTTTCGAAAGGGAAGATGTATCGAGATAACCGCGTCCCCGCCGGGCTTCGACCAATTGATGAACCAAGAACTGATACTGCTTGAGATCTAACTGAACCCAGTCTGCAGGTCGCGGATCGCTATGACTGATGCCTCGTTCCGATCCGCTGCTAATGCCACGCAGGTAACGTTCGGCCGCGGCGGCTCCAAATCGTAATTGCGTCGTCAACTGAAGTAATTCATCTTCCGTAAATTCTTTAGCCAAAAGAATGTGCCGTTGGGTAGGCAAGCCTTTGCTATCGTCTGCTTTCGGCGAAGCGGCAGCCTCAAAAAACGATGTTTGAGCCGTTTTGCTGTTCCTGGCTAGCTCTTTCTTTTTAGAAAGGCGAAATTTCTTTTTCTTTGATTGCTTTGGCCCTCCATCTTTGGATACCTTGAGGACTCGCGCCTTTTTCTCCGGGCAAAAAACGGTAATCTTAGTCGTGCTGCCGGCAACGAAACCGCTTTTGCCAGCATTTTTACTGATCCCGTTTTTGGTAGCAGCCTGGGCAACCTTGTTGGCGTTATTTTCGCAGGACATTGATTTAGGATATCTCTTTTCTGAGTTGAGGCGCTGGGCCTGGCAGATTCGCCTTATCTTCGGCCCACCCTTGCCTGGTCTTTTGTTCGGCTAAAGCCCGGTCGTACATGAGCATGCTCAATGTTGCCCGCTCGTATTCTTTATCGCTGATCTCGTCTGGATCGCGCGTCCAATCTACCTGGGCCAGTAGGCTTGACAGTAAGAAAGCCTCGCGAATATCGCCATAGGGCTGTTGCGAAATAGTTCTGCCGCTAGGCACGTGAAGTACCCACCAATGATTCAGGTCTTCTTCAACGCGCAGCACTCCGTCTTCATTGCTGATTTGGAGATTAGGCACAATAGCTAGCCCTGTATCCGACCCATCTCGCCGGAGCACGACTTGCCCATGCTGAACCACTATCCCGGCTTGATTTTCATAGTCACCGATAGCCACCCGTAACCGCGAAGGCTCCAGTCGAACGTTTTTCACTCGCTGCTCCGGCGTGAAATATGGCTTGGGTGGAGGGACAAATTCGTTATCCTCCCCCTCACCTTGTAGGTCCTCAAAATCATCGATTCGACCAGCCAGGAAACTGCTTTGATGGGCATAACCATTGATGCCATTACAAATACCTGCTTGTCCGGCTCTTTTGGCATTACCATTACACGACATCTTAGAGCGTCTCTCTTGTCCCTATATCTTCTTCTTTAAGAAATGCCTCTGCCCGTTGATGCTCCGGGCCACAGGAGTCGCAGTAGGTTTTCCACTCCATCTTGAGCCACTTGGTACCTGCCGGCGCTTCTTTGGCCCTGGCCCCGCAAATGGTGCATTTTTCATCCGGAACTATTGTTGGATCAACCGGCATAGCTGTACCGGCAATGTTGTAATCGGCCTCCGTAGGTTGTCGGACAAAGGCGCGTTCTGTTTCATAGCGGTGGCCTTGGAAATCCATCAAGAACAGTTTGGAGCCTTCTTCGCCCAACACCCGGGCGAGGCCACCCTGATTATCGGCGACCAGTGTCCCCAATAAGGGGCCGGGAGGAGGTGGAGGGGCCGTTGCTGCCGTTGCAGTCGCTATTGCCACCGCAGGCCCCGCTTGAGAACTCATCTTGTGCTGGGCCAGGCTTTGATCATAACTGGAGATCGAGTTGTTGGTTCGAGTTATTTCGGCTGCAGAGATCTCACTCAAGTCACGAGTCCAGTCAATTTGCGCCAGGTAGCTGGCCAGCATATGAGCCTCTTCGATCCGAGTGTAACCCCGATGTGAGATGGTTCGTCCACTAGGAATATGAACCACCCACCATTCGCGGGTATCTTCTTGAATGCCTATTTCTCCACTCCCTTGAACGATCCTTAACCCAGGGGTAAGGGCCAGGCCAGTATCTATATCGTTTTGTCGCTGCTTCACCACATAGGCTTTTTCGGCAACATGTCCTCGCGGTGGATTGTCGCTAACCCGAACTAAAACTTTGTTAGCGACCAACCTGGTTTGAACTAGACCTTCAGCCGATAGAATATCAACCCGAGGCAGCGGACCGGGCACGATGGGCACTCCAGCCTGGGTCAATTTATTTTTAGCGCGACTACTTACGAGTGCAGATCCCCCTTCAGCACCCTTTTGACCACTCATTAACTGATTTTCGGGCGCAACCAAGTCGACGCCCGCTTGGTTGGCGGCAGGCGGAGCGCAGTCAGAACAATAGGCTTGTCCGTTGATGGTATACCAGGCGCCAGGCTTGCTTCCGGCCGGGGTGCGGCAATGGCCGCACCGTTCGGACGAAGGAATTTTCGTATCCGGTTTCACTCTTGGCCGGGATTGTAGAGAGGGAATAGGGCACCCATTGTAATAGCCAGACTGTTGTCTGATCACCGGAGGACGATTCTGCGGACGAGGATTGCTCCTTCGGCGGGCAATAATTAAAAGCCCACCTCCCACCAATCCAGCGCCCGCAGCAGCCAGACCAGCATAAAAGCTTCGTTTGCTGGTCAACTTAGTGATACCGCACTTGGTCAACCGAGCGAACCGATTAGAGCTGCTTTCACAACTCATCCTTTCCCCCTTCTCTGGACAGCTCATCCGTCCTGGTCTGTTTAGCCGGCGCGATCTGCTCGGTATACTCCTTGATAATCTCCTGAGCGGACATCATATCTTTCGGAGATAGGTGAGGCGCAGACCAGGGGATGTTCGATAGTCTGCTGGCCAGCCTATGGGCCTCGGAGACTGTCTCGTAAGGACCGCTGATAAGTTGACCAGTGTGGGTATGAGTCACACACCACGCATCTTCTAATGCAGTTAATTCCCCTTCGTTATCTTCATGGATCGCTGGCGTAATCGCCAGGCCAATATCTTTGCCTTCTAAATTCACCACTCGATAACTAGTCTTGGGGGTATAGGTTTTGTCACTTGCTTGAACTCGCAATGTAGCCGCTTGAAGCTTTGTTTCAGGGGGGCGAGGACTCAAGATGGGAACAGGTTTGACGTTAGCCCGACCTCCCTGGGTAGATTCCGCAGCGGCGATAGCCTCAGGGGGTAATTGGAGAGGATTGGCTCGGCTGCCAGGCTGTGCTTGTGCAGCGGCGATAGCCTCAGGGGGTAACTGGAGAGGATTGGCCCGGCTGCCAGGCCGCGCCTGCGCAGCGGCGATAGCTTCAGGGGGTAGTTGGATAGGATTGGCCCTGCTGCCGGGTTTTTGCTCTGACAAAACAGCGGCCCCTTTCCGTTGTGGTCGAGGCTGGTAATTAACAAAAATTGGTTGCGAAGAGGTATTAGCTAGAAGTGCAGTAGGAACCGGGGCGTGGCGCAATTTATTAGCTAACAGGGCCACTCCCCCCGTACCCACTACGCCAACAGTCACTCCGGCATAAAAAGAGCGTTTGCTAGCCAGTTGATATATTCCAGCGCCGATTTGGGCGGCTTTTTTAGATACCTTGTTGACAAATGACTCGCAGGCCATAAATTTGTACTTTCTTGATTCCTGGTTGGCTCGGTTCTCGGCGATAGATGGAAATAGAAGCCCTTTTTCCGACGGTCGACGGTGACCTACTCCCCTTCGGTTGGGTGGTTTTGCTGTCTCAGTTGGTGAGCCACGCTGGCATGAATCATGCCGACCTTGACCGTTCCCCAAATAGGCGTGAGAGCCTCGCGATAAGAGAGCGTGCCTACATAACCGGGAATTTTATGGGCCTCTCGTTGGCCGGAGGCAATGTGTACGGCCTCTTCATCAGACAACGTTCGGTTAAAAAAGTAGCACTGGGGTATGGCGGCTTTGGTTTCCAGGGAGGTATAGGGGTGTAACTGTCCTTGCTCGACCTTGGCCGAGTGCGTCTGGACCACCCAATTGGTTTTCTTCACTCTGAAGACCCGTCTTCCTGGATTACCTTTTTCCTGATAGACCGGGACCTCCACCTGCTTTTGACCAAATAGGCCTGGTACCGTAATGGACTGTTTACTCAGGGGACCGGTTGCTGTATCTGGGTTAATCTTGCTGGCTCTCCGAGCTAATACGGCCCCAAACAGAAGAGTCGGGATAGTCACTTCGGGTGCAGCCGCCGTGGCTGCAACAACTCCCGTGCCTACAAGTGTGCCAAAAGCGCGATTCCGGTAACGGCCACCCTGCTTACTTCGCGTCAATTGAGCAAGGGTTCCCTCCCGATCTATGGTATTGAGTATCTGATTGGAGATGGCGCCCAGGGCGAAGTTGGCTTTGCTGATCGAGGCAGGCAGACCGGCAGCCACTCCCGCTGTCCCCCCTACTTTTTTTCCATTAGTCTCACAAGACACGGCAAACCTCTCAAGACAAAAAGACCCAGGCGCGCCGAAGTAAACTGAAAAGCAAAAACTTTTCAGTGCGGCGACCTGGGTCTATGCTGGTTAAGTTGAATGGATTAGAAAATAAAAAATCTCTGCAAAACATGCAACCAGGTTCCTCACGGAACGACGATCCAATAAGTAGGCCACTTTTGGACCGAGCCTGGTTGCTATTAGCAGAGAGCGGGTGGGTGAAAGCCGCTACGGCTTAGTGGGTACGCTTCTCCAACAGGCTTGGAGAGTACGGGGAAAATCCCCGGAGAGTGCACGTGGCGTCACTCGTTATAGTTTTCACTATTATATTACTAAACCCCTCGTTTTGTCAAGCACTTTTCGTAAACTAGGACAAAAGATTGGGTATTTTTCAACCTAAGACCTTCTTTTTCGGGGATTTAACCTCCAAAAATACGGCGCAGGAGCCGTACCGGCAAGCTGCTTTTCTTACGCTGGGGTCGATTAGAGATTTCAATTTCACGCTCTAGTTTTTGTAGTTCGTCTTGTAAATCCTTTAACTGTTGGCTGTACTGGAAGGGTTCGCCCAGGGTAGCCCGGTACTCCATGCTTTGCTTGATTAATTCGGCTCGTTCTGCGAGCAATTCCGGGGTTTTAACAGCTTCCCGATCAATTAAGGCGATTTCAGCCAATATCTGATCCAGATTCGTTCGGGCCTCGTCCTGTTGTTTTTGATGAACTCGTTCTAAGCCCTGGGAGCGCTGGATCTCCAACTGGAGTTTAACTCGCTGTTCGACGAGAGGATTGCCACTTGCCATCGCTTTAATGGTTGCATAATCGGTATGGACAACATCAATGTCGTCGACTGTGCGATCTGAAATATCCCCTTTCAAGACCTGGTCGCCGGTAAAAGCTTTTCGCTCAACGGTTTGCCAGCGGTATTTATCAAAAGAACCACCGGTGACGTACACCACACTTTCCACTTCCGGACATAAATTTTTCTGCCGAACCATTCTTCCCCGGCGCTGAATTAGCTTGCGGGGTGTCCATGGGACGTCCAAATGATGCAGCTTACATAATCTTGCTTGAAAATTTGCTCCCTCTCCTCCAATTTCGGAGGAGGCCAAAAGAACTCTCACCTTGCCCAAGCTGACCCGATCAAACAAGCGTTGCTTTTCCTCGTCGTTTTTAGCATCGTGGACAAAAGCGATCTCCTCGGCCGGGATTCCTTGCCGAACGAGCTTGGTTTTTATGTCGTCATAGAGATTAAAACCTTTTTTGGGGGTTGATAGGTCCAAAAAGATGACTTGGGCCAGGTTGTGCTTACCTGGCACCCCAGGCAGAGATACGCCAGTAGTTTTGCGATAAGTATCCAGAACACCTCTAACCAGTAAATTGACTTTTGAATTCGGATCATCTGGAGCAGTTGGGTCAACTAACCGAAAATCAAGTGCGGCGGCGTTGAGGTCGCTGGCAATGCGAAGGAAATTGTCCTCCTTAAGCGAGATTTGTCGGGCCCTCACCTTCGCGGCTCGCTCGTCGCAATAGAGCATATATTGTTGTAGCCGTTCCGACTTTGGTGCCGATACGATACGGGTAGGCAACTCTTTGGGTAGACGCAGGTCAAGTTTTTCTGGATCAAGCTGGATATCGGCTACTTCGCTAAACAGCTTAGAGAGTTCCTGGGGGTTGACAAAAGAGGCAAAGCGAATAGCCTCCCGATAGCCTTCCCCAAAAGGAGCCAACTCGATAATATGCATGGGACGGGCAAATTGAGCCGACCAGGCGTCGAAATGATCCAGTCCCAATTTTTTGAGCCGCTTAGGCTGCAAAAATCGCATCCAGGTATACATCTCGGCCAGACTGTTGTCCAGCGGCGTAGCGGAGGCAAAACAAATGTTACCCGGATTAGGTTCTTCGACCCGACTTCCGCAGGCCGAACAAATCTGGGCTTCGCCTACAAATTTGCCGCACTCCTGGCAGCGTCCCTGTAGATAACGCACTTTCATATACATGCCCATGGCTCGCGCGCTACCAACGGGGTTTATACCGGCCACTCCCTGCTTGCGGGTGGCAAACTCTAAGTTCTTGTATTTATGACTCTCATCCACCATACAGTGATCTATACCCAGGTCTTCCCAGGTCAAACGCCCGTCATCAACTGGAGCCTGGATCAACTTTTGTAGTTTTTTCTCTTGCCGTTCCCGTGCCACTGTTAGAAGTTTTAGTTTTTTTGTGGCTCCTGCTGGTAGGCGCTGGATAGTTTCATCATATTCGGCGATCTTCTCCTTTATGAACTCAATTTCGGTGTCACGGCGCATGCCAATACGTTCGCTAGCCGAGTGACTCATAATGATAGCGTCGTATTCAGTAGAATTAGCGATTTTAGCCAATGTCTGGTTGTAACCGTCGCCGCTTAGATCTTCGCTGGTGACGACCAGCACTTTTGCGCTGGGGTAGGCATCCAGAAAATCGCGGGCATGGTCGGTGGGACGGTGGTTAGGAACAACGATGACAGGTTTGCGACGAAGACCTAACCGGCGCAATTCCATACAAGCCGAATTTAGCACCAGGGTTTTGCCCGCGCCGGTCAAATGCACCAGATAGGTGTTATACCTACTCTGCAATAACCGAGCGAGGGCGTCTTTTTGGTGAGGGCGCAGGGTGAAGGTGGGATTTAAGCCTGGGATGTTGTTTAGGTATGAGCCATCAAATTTGGGACGAATAGAGGCGTTAAATCGGTCATTATAAAGCCTGGTCAGACGTTCGGCCCTATTTTTATTAGACCAAAGCCATTTTTCAAACTCCCGCTTGAGCTTATCCTGTTTATCTCGAGCTTCGTAACTTTCGTCAAGATCGGGCTTCCCGCGCCGGGTAACTGTCGGCTCGCGCCCGTTAAGGGCCTGTTCCAACAAGTCGATGCCGGCAACGTAGCGAGTACCCCACTGCTTGCGATTAGCGGCCGAATTTCGCCCCTTCTTCTTAAACCTCTGCGTAGGAGTGACAATCCATTTGGCCAATTGAGGAATGTATTCAATTTTCGCATCCAGGCCGATACTTTGGGCGAACTGCTGGACGTACTCTTCAGGAATCCAGCCAGCTCCTAAGGGCGCCACGATTTCATCGGATTTTAAATCACGGGGAAGATGTTGCTTGAGAAATGTTATATTCGACTGAAAGGCGGGGTTCGCCACTGCGGCTGCTTCCGCCTCCTTTAGTTTGGCCCGCAAGTTGCCGGAGAGATAGACCGTTGGCGTCTGCCAGCTCCCAGCACGCGGATCTCTGAAGACCAGGCCGGCTGTGGATAGATATTCCTGGGCCTGGGCCACAGTTACTCCGCTCCGGGCCGCAACCTGCTTCCAGTCAATTCGGCCTGTCTTCTGGAGCACGTCGTTAAAGATGCAAGCCTGGCAGACCATGCGGCTGCCAACGAATCGGCCGCACTTTTTACAGCGCTGTTCTAGTCCAACTCCGCTAGTGCCTCCTCCCCCATTAACCTCTCCTCCGCTAGTTCCTCTGCCGGCAGCAAGGCCCACTCCTCCCGTACCGTTTCCCACGCTTCTCGCGGATCCATTTGATGATACGAGATCAGTTGGCTGAGAGCGTCCAGGGTCAGGCGAACTGCCGTTTGGATCGACTCTTCCAGATAGCCCATCTGTTGGAGCCGGGCGAAGGCTTGAGGGCGATATTTCTGCCAGTGCTGACGCACCATCTCCAGTAACTCCATTTCGCTGGGCAGATAGAAGGGTTTGAGGAGGACGTTTTCGTCTGTCATTAAGTTCCTCCATGGTGTAATTTCGCCCCCCGTACGCGGTACCTTTACTGACCGTATGGGCAATTCCATTGGCCGCGCCAGCCTTTGCAGCGGCTCGATAGTTGGAATCGCAGCTCATACAGTCGTCACCCGAAGGATAAAAGTTGCGAGGGGCGTTAAGAAAACCATTATTGCTACGTGATATCTACTTAATCGACACTTAAGTGGTTAATTCTGGCAATAGCTGGAATGAATCCTGAGCGTGTTGCGCAGCGGCGAAAGAACTGCAAAGCCGGGCAATCTCGGTCATCGGAAATCTCACATCTTTCCCTGTATCCCGTTGGTAAGCATGCCAAACCCGGCTAGGGGTTTACCGGTGGATGTACTTGATGAGGTGTTGGCATATCGAACTCCTAAACGACCTGCTTAATTTCTTGTTTAAGCGGACTCGATATGGACACTTGGGCGCTTCAGGACAATCGATTCTAGGCCCTTCTGCAAAGAGGTCTCTTGACCGATGGTCGGTATAATTGCCTGGATACAGGCTGAGTCATCGCCTATGTTATCAAAAAAGATAATGTTGCCTCGGCGATCTTGAATCTGCCAGGTATTTTCCGATATCAGGCGAGCTTTTGCTCCCATTAAGCTTTCCAGCTTTTCACGAGATACCACCGCATTGTCATAGTTTCGCGGCAAAGCCTTTGCTGCCTCAATCCGCTCCGGTTGATTGATTTGTGCTACTAAACGCCGGGCTTCAGCTTTGATGTCTCGGATCTCCTGGAGTTTGATGAATGTCTCCGTGGCCCCCACGAGTCCGACTGTGAGAAGGTAGCTCTTATTGGGTATGGTCCCAAGGTTGGGCAAAGAGAATCTCCCTCGAGAGGGTGCGGATAGGAGGAGGACATTTTGTAATGGGCTTGTGCCAGGGTTTCCTCTATTCAATCTCCCTAAAACAGTGGCCGCAGTCCGATGTCCACCGACTACCAAGCTTGTGGATCTAACAATCGTCCCCACCACCGCGGTAATTTCCTCATTGTGCTCCCCCACCCATTGCCCGGCCTCATTCAACGTTTTAATTAAGGGGGTAACGCTGCCGCCACCGTCTCCTGTAACAGGCTCGCTGTCTTTCGATTCAACCACGTCACACGAATAAGCGGCTAGCCTATTGCGCATGGTAACGCTGGTATGCAAATGGGGTTGGATGCCTCGAATAAGGCATAACCCATGCCCCAATCGTTCATAAACTACTGTGCCCAATTCCCCTGTTGCTACCCGCATATTTCCACTTAGACGTCTATCTCCATACTCATTGTTCGGAGAATTTGGCTTATCAACCAAACCGACTACCTGGTGGATGCCTTCGAGATTAATCCCTTTACCCAGATACCTGATTTGAAGATCAAGGGCGGCTTGTGTGCGCTCAGAATCTTTCACCAGAGCGACCAGTTTCCTGGCTACCTCGGCTTTCTGAGCAGCTTCATTGGACCGGGCTTCTTTGGCTTTTTCCATCATCCATTTAATACCCTGTATACCGCCTACTACCCCTGCCCCGACTCCGCCTGCCAGCAATCCTGCCAGGAAGATTTTGCCTGTGAAATGGGCATTTTTGCTGACCAGGGAGGGGATGCCCCCGCTTTGTTCGGCCGCGTGGGTGGTCTGATTTTGGTTCTTTTCACAGGACATCTTAAAGTCCTTCCTGTTTGCCTTTAGGAAACAGCAACTTCTATGACTAAAATGATAATTTGGCTGTAACGGCCACGGAATCCTTTCAATTTTCCCCGGCCAACCTGTGCTTTTAGTAAGTTGCACCGAGTTTTTATGCCGATTAAGCGATAACCGCTCCATAAGTAAGGCAGGTTAGGTAAGAATCGCCTTTAGAACACTTCATATGACGTTGGGCACTACTAAAACTGCAATAATTTTCGGCCTGGCTATACTTTCGATTTTGACAATCGGCCAATCTATGCTTTCACGAGACATAAAAATCTTTACAACTTACCTTTGTTATTCACTAAAATCGGCCAACCTATGCTTTCATGCCCTGACCAAACTATGGTTTAAGTCACAACTTCTACCTTAGCTGCTTGTTTCGCCGTAACTCGCGACTGGGTGGAGGCAGCTGGAAACTTCTGAATAATCGCCTCCAGGCCATTGCGCAACTGCAACTCTTTGCCCGCTTCAGGTAAGACACCCCGGACCGAGACTTGGCCATCCTCTACATCATCGTAATAAACAGTACCCAGAGGTCCTGTGACCACCCAACTATTGTCCACCAGTTGCCTTGCTTGGCCCCCTATCAGGCCTTCCAGGTTCTGACGCGAGACTCGACCCCCATCATAATCGCGTGCGAGCGCCACCACGGCTTTCATCCGCTCCGGTTGCCGTAACGCTTCGGCCAGACGCCGACCCTTTTCTCGTTGTCTTCTGACCGCTTGAACACCTTTTATTGTTTGAACCCCGGTGTTTGCCAAGTGGAATCCTAGAGCAGCTTTGGAAGTACGTGCTCCGATTAAGGACGTAGCGACAGTCCTGGTACTGCCTTCTGGCAGACGGCTTTGAAGATAATAACCGCCGATGGCAATAGCTACAGCGGGTACCGCGTTCTTTACCACATAACCAATTTCCTCTCCATGTTCGCCCGTCCATTGCTTGGCTTGCCAAGCTAATTTCTGAACTCTATTACCATCGACCGGGAGCGATACGGATTCCTCACGTTTGGGTTCCGGGTCAGGAGAAACGTAAGCGGCTAATCGGTTGTGGAGAGTGCCTTCACTTCCTAGTACAGGGCGAATTGCCAAAATGACCCCCCGCCCATCGCCTGTATCCTCGTAAATAATCTGGCCTGACATTCCTGTGGCCATTCTTAGATTAGCCCCCAGGTCTTCTTGTTCACCATAAAATTCATCCCCATAGGAATCATCACCGAAGAAATCATCCAACTCATCCTCATAACTCTTGCTGGGGAAAGCGCTTGTGGGATTCAACACTTCTAGCAACTGTTCCCGGGAAATTGCCTTACCCAAATAAGTGGTCTGGAGTTCGTAGGCGGCCTGCTTGCGGTCAAGATCGTCTAGCTGGGCCAGAATCCTTCTGCCCGCCTGGGCTCTTTGTTCTTCCCGGCGAGCCGCTGCTTCCGCCCTTTCTGCTTTCCATTGCTCCATAAATGCCTTAATTCGCCCCATTCCTACTTGGGTTCCATGGATCGCAGCTACGGTTCCTGCGCCGGCTGCGCCAAACAGCAAGCCTGCCGCCAGAATCTTGCCGGTTAAATAAGCGTTCTTGCTAACGACAGAGGAGATACCTCCACTTTGTTCGGCGGCGTGGGCCGCCTGATTTTGGTTCTTTTCGCAAGACATCCCTTAAATTCTCCTACACTAGAGGTGGGACGGTCCAGGATACCTGGAACTGCCGAGTCGGGATACCGCCCTCCAGGCAGGCCAATAATTCGCGAGCCAGGGGTAGCATACTCTTCTGCCAATAGATATTCTGCCAGTTTATTGGTTTTTGGATGACCGGGTTCGAGTTCGAGTCATACTCAATAATTCCCACCTTGTACGCTGCGTCTTTTGAGCAATGAATAATAACTACCACATCGCTCAGGGTAGTCTCTTGCCCCGGTTCGGTATAACAATCAATCACCAAGCAAGCCTCTCTTATTTGCTGGGCTTTCAGCGCGAGATAGCCCTTGAGATAGTCACGTATCTCGTCAATCGGCACACCGGCGAAAGTTTGCGCCTTTAGTTGATTGCTTTCGGTGATAAAGAGAAGCTCTGGGGAAAGATACCCCCTGACTCTGAGCTGGCCCTGTTTAGCCAAGTCGCCTAATTTGTCCGTGATATGGGAGACCATTCTTTCATCCATGCCGCTTGTTCCTTTCTAATCTAAGCAAACAACATTTCCGGGACAGGTTTCCGCGCTTCGTCCCAACTAAAATCATCTATCCAAATCCGCCGCAAATCCCCATCGCTCCCTAAGGCTCTGGCAAACTGTTGGGCCTGTAAAGGATCGCGTGTGGCGTATTCGTCGCCGGTTATCAGATCGGTAATTACATATTTAGGTGTTGCTTCATCTAGTACCTCTTGTAATTCGGTCTGATAGCCTTCCTTTGGCATTATCACCCAAATTTGAGCCGTATCTTCGGTGGGCATAGCGTAGTAGACATGCCCCCGCGGACTGTCGGCCAGAAAGATGTCGTCTTCGCCTCCCAGCTTCACTGCCGGTTTGAATTGGCTACCTGGTCCCACTACCCCTTCCAGGGATTTGAGACTCATTTGCGCGCCTCCAAACTCCTCGGTCATGCGCTGCGCATCCAATAAATTGAAGCCTTCCTCTGGACAGGATGTTGCTTCCTGCTGATCCCACCGATACTTTCTGGCCATGCGCCTGACCTGCACCATGGTGCCGAATCTTACTGCACTGGCTAGCAAAGCGTTTCTTCGCGCAGCTTGTTGGCCCAAGAGGAAAGTCACGGGCTCGACTGAACCGCTCATTAACGCAACCCTGGCTGCATTGGCTGCTCGCGAAATTCGATGCCTGGACATCGCCGTAATAAAACCCCTGCCCTTACCGGCAAAAAAAGCGCATTTACTACCCAAGCCTGGGATTCCGCTCCCCACCTGGGCGGCGAACTTCGCAAATCGATGAGAATAGGTTTCGCAACTCAAACTATCGCTACTCCTGGGAATGCCAGATTTGATCCTGGGGGCACGTCAGTTCGTAGATCGAGGTAAGCTTGATGGGCAAAGCAAGCGGCTCTTTGTCTCCCTCAAAGGAGCTGAAGACAAGGACTAATGCTCCCCCTTCAGTTCCATCCCCCTCCTCGGGTTCTTCGAGCCACTCCACCTTTATGACCCATTTGCCATTGAGTTGATTCAACAGATCGTCTGTGTCGTCCCAATGTAAAGAGTCCCCACACAGAGGACAAAGTAGCGGCAAAGTGTGGCCATTTCTAAAAACTATCGTCAGGAAAGGCTCCGTCAGTAAATCGGTCACAGGCGATTCTCGGAGATGATCGAGTAGATACATTCCCGCACAGGTCATGACTTCGCCCATCGGTATTATCGGCAACCCATCGTGCGTACAGAATAGGGTGGCCTGCTCGGTTCCCACTTCCTCATCGTCCAGGCCAGTTTCCTGAGACGCCCGGCGATTGTTATTTTCAAGGGTTGCCGTCGATGGCATCACCTCAGCCATGCTGGCCCGTAACATATAGAGCATATTCACCAAAAACTGCTCTGCTCCATCTTCCTTGATCAATTCTGCCGCGGCTTCGATCCAAACCTCATCGGAAACTACTTGAGGAAAAGGAGGAACGCCCGCATAGATTGGATTGCTCAAGGCGCCCCGCAAAACCTCTGCACTAGGTTGATTGGGATCAGTCGTGTATTGAACCGTCGGCGTGGGTAAAGTGAATTTTTTTTGTTGTGCCTGGAGCGCATAAGTGATTTTTCTCATTCTTTCTTTAACAAATTTTCTCTTCGCGCAAGCTATAGCAGAACATTGCCCCAACGGTACCCAGTAGGGCTCCGACCAGCGCGCCGATAAGCCCATACACGACCAGGGCTGCCCCCACCCGTGCGACCAGGGCAATAAACGTTGAATCCAGGCCGTAGACACCCCAGCTTTCCAGGTAGGACGGGGTAAGTTGCAGCGTCACCGCCTGGCCAAAATCCTTCAGGAAAATACCGGCAGCGGCCATAACCATACTCATATTGCCCGCATGAATACCGGCCCAGAAACCGCCACCCCAGCCCACCTCGCCAGCTTGCTGTATGCTTTTGATCTGTTTGTCGGCAAAAATACAGGCCAGCGCGCCGCTAGATAGGAATGTCACCAGGAAACCTGGCAAAACCAGGAGGGCTAGAAATTCAACCGGAACCAGGCCTAATAGCAACAAAACGATAGCGCTGACCCCACCGGCCAGACCGGCTTTAAAACTGGCGACCAGAGCGGGTAACAGGAAGGTAGCCGCTTCGTTGACTTCCGCCTGCTCCAAATCACGCCTTTTTAGGAGTAAGGGAGGGGCCTCCTTAGATTTGAGACCTTTGGATCTTCTCCGAGCGCTCACTGGAATAATGATCTTGGGAGATTGATAACCTCGATGTGTTGTAACCGTCATAGTCAGTTCTCCTAACAATATAAATAACTTATTGGGGACGAGGAGGCAGGCGGTGGCGGCTCGTCGCAGTAGTTTTATTTTCCATAGCTAAAGCTAGGTCAGCCGTGGTTACGACAGGACCGCTGATGTTGTTGTAAAATTGATTGGTCTTTTCATGGCTTTCCAAGACCCCGCCATAACTAGTATTGATATGGGCCGAGTCTACTTGAGCGTAGATGAGGGTGCCTGCCTGGATAGGCATGCGCCACTGACTCAAGGATGGCCAGTAATAGGTATCGCCACTGGTCAAGGTCAATGTTTCGCCCGGGTCTAACGGCAGCGCCGCCGCTGTTACACCCCAGACTAAGCCCTGGCTGGAAACTTTCTCCCAGATTTCGTTCACGCTGGTGGGTGTTTTGTCGGGGTTGAGGTAGACATCCACCCAGAATTCCTGGTCGGTGGTAACCGGACCTACGCCGATATTTTTGATCACCACCTGGATACCCGTCGGTGAGGCGCTGATACTCTGGATAATTAAATCAGGATCCCCGCTATCCCCAGCACGGATAATAAGCGGCAAATAAACATATCGTTGGGCACCTGTGACAGTAAAGGCTTCATCTAATACATCGCTCTGGCCATCAGGGTTGCTC
Organism: Chloroflexota bacterium; assembly: GCA_016860845.1. Next base: position 41,344 of record BOKF01000037.1, on the reverse strand, counting down.
ACATTGACATCGTAAGTACCCTTGGGCAAATTAGCGGGAATGGTGACTTGGAGTGTAGTGGGACTTATAAAAACTACGTTGGTTAAAACAATACTATCCAGACTAACCTGGGTGATCGGAACAAACCCGTTGCCGGTAATAGTTACGGTAGCGGGACCGGTGCTCGTTTGGGAGGGATTAATCGCCGTCACCTGGACTGGAGGCAAGGTTCCAAAAATTAATGCACACGGTTTGGTGAAACTTGCTCCATCTGACCGGGTCACGGTAATGTCATAAAGACCATCGGGCAAGCTGCTCGCTGGCAGGATACCTCGAAGCGTCTGTGTGCTCACGAAGGTGACCATTGGGAGGGTAAAAGAACCAACCTTGACCTGCGTGGGGCTCAAAAAGCCGGTGCCGCTAATCGTTAGAGTCGTGGAGACCAAGCCAGTGGTCTGGGTAGGCTCGGTAGCGGTAATAGCCAGTCGTATATCACTATCCACATAATCAGGTATACTGTCGCCATCCGAGTCATCCGTACCTTCTTCGGCATCAGGAATGCCATCGCCGTCGGAATCCTCATCCAGAAAATTAGGCATACCGTCGCCATCAGGGTCGCCTGTACCCTCTTCGGCATCGGGGATACCGTCGCCGTCGGAGTCCTCATCCAGGTAATTGGGCACGCCGTCGCCGTCGGCATCCCCAGTACCTTCCACCACATCGGGAATACCATCCCCATCGCTATCAAACCAGGGGGGATTGATAGTCAGGTTGAAAGCCTCGGTCGTAGTCGCTGTTCCATCGTTTGCGCTTATGGTAATGGTCAAAGTACCGGAGACATTGGTCGCCGGGGTAATAGTAACCGTCCGGGTAGGGCCACTGCCGGCAAGAACAATATTGGCGTTTGGCACCAGAGCCGAGTTTGACGAATTGGTCGCCATGGTCAGGTTGTTCACCGGTGTTTCCACGTCGTTGAGGGTAAAGCTGAGGGGGCCCTTGGCAGTACTGTAGATCGTGGTCTGGTCGGGGATGGGTGAAATAGTTGGCGGGTCGTTTACGGCATCCACCATAAGCACAAAAGAGTCGCTGGAACTGGCGAGGAGTCCATCGCGGACTGTGACAGTGATAGTGGCGCTACCATACATATTGGTCGCTGGCGTCACCGACACAGTTCGGTTAACTCCATTCCCAGCGAAGATAGTATTGGTCACGGGCACCAGGCTGGGATCAGAAGAAATTGCCGATAGGGTCAGGCTGGCAGCAGGGGTCTCCGCATCGCCGAGGATGAAACTGATCGGGCCTGCCGGGATGTCCTCGTCGGTCACCTGGTTGGGAATATTCGTTATGGTCGGCGGATCGTTGATACCATTAATCGTCATTTGGAAGGAGCGGCTGAAACTACCCACCCCATCGCTGACATTTAGAGTAATGGCGACGCTGCCAAACTGGTTGGGGGCCGGGGTAATTGTTACGGTGCGACTGGCCCCACCTCCAGCAAAGACAATATTGGCGTCGGGAACCAGGAGGGGATCGGAGGACAGGCCCGACAAGGTCAGGTTGGCGGTGGGTGTTTCTACATCGCCGACGACAAAACTAATCGGCCCAACCGGCACATCTTCGTTCGTAATCTGGTCGGCGATGGCTGAAAGAGTAGGTAGATCATTCACGGAATTGACAGTCAAAATAAAAGTATCGGTCGCCGTCTCCATTCCATCATTGACTATCAGGGTGATTAGGGCGCTCCCGTACAAATTGGACGCCGGGGTGATGATTACCGTCCGATTTATCCCACTTCCCCCAAAAACGATGTTGCCGTTAGGTATCAGACCAGGGTCCGACGAACTGCCACTCAGGATCAGGCTGTCGGCTGGTGTCTCCACATCGCCGATGGTGAAACTAATCGGCCCAGCAGCTACATCTTCGCTGGTCGCTTGATTGGGAATGTTGGTAATCGTCGGGGCATCGCTCACGGCATTTACCGACAAGAAAAAGGTTTCGTTAGAGCTGACTGTTCCGTCGCTGACTGTTAGCGTAATAACGGCGCTGCTGAACTGGTTAGGCGCCGGAGTGACGCTTAGCGTCCGGTTGGCACCGCTACCTCCAAAGACGATATTACTGGCAGGAACCAGCATGGGATCGGAGGAACTGCCTGATAAGGTTAGGTTAGCCGCTGGTGTTTCGACGTCTCCAACGACAAAACCTATCGGTCCAACGGGCGTATCCTCATTGGTAATCTGATCGGCGACTGGGGAAATGGTCGGTAGATCATTTACGGCATTAACAGTCAGGGTAAAGGTTCTGTTCATGCTGCCTGTCCCGTCATCGACTGTAATCGTAATGGTCGTCGTACCGCTTTGATTAGGCGCCGGAGTAATCGTTACTGTCCGGTCGGCCCCACTCTCGCCCAAGACAATGTTCCCACTGGGAACTAGCGTGGGATTGGAGGAACTGGTCGACAAAATTAAATTATCGACCGGGGTTTCTACATCTTCTACCACAAAACTAATAGGACCCAGGGTGACATCTTCAGGAATGGACTGATTGGGGATCGTTGAAATAGTTGGAAGGTCATTGACAGCATTGACAGTGAGACTAAAGGAGTCCGAGGAGATATTCACGCCATCGCTGACGGTTATGGTAATGAGGCTGGAGCCTGTCAGATTGGCCGCCGGTGTAATCGTCACCCGGCGTAGGGCTCCGCTGCCACTAAAAACAATATTGGCGACGGGTATAAGGCTCGAGTTGGCCGAACTGGCAGACAGGGTCAGGTTAGCTGCAGGCGTCTCCACATCTCCCACAACAAAGCTAACTGGCCCAACTGCCACATCTTCGTTGGTGACCTGGTTGGCAAGATCGGAAATCGTCGGCGCGTCATTGACAGGATTTACCGTCAAAACAAAGGAGTCGCTGCTCGAATCGGTCCCATCGCTGGCGCTAATCGTAATTGTCGTGCTGCCGAACTGGTCGGGAGCTGGGGTAATAGTGACCGTACGATTCGGCCCGCTTCCGCCAAAAACAATATTGCTAGTAGGAACCAGGGTAGGGTTGGAAGAGGTGGCAGATAAGGTCAGGCTGGCCGGATCGGTTTCAACGTCGTTTACGGTGAAATTGATGGAGCCAACTGGGATATCTTCATTAGTGACCTGATCTACCAACTCTGTAATCGTCGGTACGTCATTGATAGGATTAACGGTCAGGGTAAAGGTCGTAATGGTAGCTTCTGTTCCATCACTGACACTGATCGTAATCGTGGCGGTGCCCACCATATTCGCGACTGGGGTTAGGGTCACTGTGCGTCCACCCCCAGTTCCGCCAAAAACGATGTTGGTATTGGGTATTAGCGACAGATTGGAAGAACTGCCCGTAACAGTCAAGCTGTTGGCCGGTGTCTCGTAATCGCTGATGGTAAAGTTTAGGGGACCGGCGGGAACGTCTTCATAAGTGCTTTGATCGGCAATGGCGGATATCAAAGGAGCATTATTCATCAAGCTAAGTTTGACCACGAAGCCGTCGCGTGGGGTTGAAGGCGTAGTATCATAAGCTCCCCCAGTAGTTGGAAAGCCACCGTAGGTATGGCCAGTGATAAATCCATTGCCTGTTCCGTCAATGGCAATCCCTCTTGGCGCTTCCGTATTACTGCCACCAATAAAAGTGCTATACAACAGCCCTGTGCCCGTTTCATTTAAGCGCGTGACGAAAACGTCGTTGTTGGCATAAAGGGTGTCATAAGCCCCCGGCGTGGTTGGAAAGTTCACACTAGAGGTTGAGCCAGCCACGCTGGCATTATTGTTGCTATCCAGGTCGAGTCCTAACCCTTTATCGACCCCTGATCCTCCCAGGTAAGTGCCGTAAAGTAGATTCGCACCACTGGCATCCAATTTGGTCATGAAGGCATCATTGCTACCGTTATAGGTAGGATCATAAGCCCCTCCCGAGACCGGCATATTGGTACTGCTGGTCTCACCGGTCACGTACGCGTTGCCGCTGACATCTACAGCTAATCCATAACCAAAATCATCGGCTGAGCCCCCCAGAAAACTGCTGAAAAGGAGCCCGGAACCAGTGGTATTGAGTTTGGACACAAAGGCATCGCTACCACCGTTACGGCTTGAGTCAAAGGCGCTGACCGTCGCCGGAAAGGTCATGCTGGCGGTCGAGCCGGCCACAAACGCATTGCCTCCTACGACCACGATATCGCGGCCTTCGTCCAATTCGGCGCCACCCAAAAAGGTGCTGTAAAGCAGCGCTGAACCGCTGGCATTCAGCCGCGTCACAAAAGCATCCCCCTGACCATTATAGGTGGTGTCATACGCTCCGACTGTCGTTGAGAAGGCCGCGCTATAGGTCAAGCCGGTTACAAAGGCGTTCCGACTGCTGTCGAGATCGATCCCATACCCTTTTTCATCACCGCTATTGCCCAGGTAAGTACTGTAAACCAGATTAGCCCCATTCGCGTCTAACTTGGCCACGAAAACATCACTATCGACATTACCATGGCTTGTATCAAGCGCACCGGCGGTCGTGGGAAAGTTCATACTTTGTGTTTCGCCGGTGACGTACACATTATTGCTACTGTCTAGAACCAGGCTGTAACCAAAATCTTCGCCACTACCGCCAAGATAAGTGCTGTAAACAATATTAGTGCCGGCCGCATTTAGCTTGGTTACAAAAACATCGTTGCCGCCGCTTGAATTGGTATAAGCGCCAGCTTTGATAGGAAAATCGATACTCGAAGTCGAACCGGTGATGTAACTATTTCCCAGGCTGTCTATCACAATATCATTACCGAGTTCATCTCCACTGCCGCCAAGATAGGTACTATATAATAGAAGGGGATCAATAATTAAAGGGAAAACTGGATCATAATCACCCAGCCTGAAACGCAGCTCCTGGCCTGTTAAAGTATAACCACCCTCGACCAGCCGGCGCCCCCCGCCTATCTCTTGATAAATTAAAGGGGTGTTAATCTGGATTTGCTCACCGTTTGGTAGGTGAACCAGTACATTACCCACCTCGTCGATCTCTAATTTTTTCACCCCCTCAAAGGTCATTCCAATTTGTTGTGGCGCAGCGCCAGGAGCTACCACGAAGTCGTATTCTAACTGACGTTGATTACCGTATAAGACGAGGTCAATGCCGGGGTAAATCTGCTGATACTGAACCCGGCTAAAGAGTGGAATATGGCGATACCAGGACTGTGGATCGGGGCCCATAAAGTAATTACTCTGGCTAGGCTGCGCATCTAATCCAACCATCAAGGGGGTTGGATTGGCCCCGGCCAATGACATATTGATGACCGACTTGGTTGCCAATTCTTCTCTTGATGGGTGGCCCCCATCCAGGGCTAAGGTTAGCCCGGTCGAGGTTAGGAACAGGGTATATCCTACACCCCTGGAAATGAATTTGGCTTGGGGATTGGTCTGCCCCTGATTAGGCTCGAAATATAGAGGCAAAGCGCCATACCCTGCCACAATTTCGTCATGCTGTAATGAAGTAGAGCCAGATGGTGTAGCGTGGGAAATACTGACCGCCAAACTTAAAAGAGTGATAGACAGGAGGATGCGGAGCATGAGACTTTTCATAATTCGTTAATCGCTTTCTCTAACACATAATCAAATGAGTAACCAGCCAGGAGGCCAGAAGTCATTCCGGCGATCTCTTTGTTCTTAGCATTGCCTTTTTCGCTTCTCGGGTTGGTCTTTCTTAAGTTACTGCCTCTTATCAAAACTAAAGACAAGTCCTGTCCAGCTAGGTCAATTTTGGGACACTCGATGGTAGAAAAATTAATTTCATGAGGATTTAGGGCTTGGAGGAATTTCAAGTGGGTCATCACTTTCATATCAGGTCAAGCCATCAACAAAAAAGATATCGAGTTGGGACAGACAGATTGCGGAAATGGAAATTTCCGCGTCGTCAAAAACAACAGCGTCAGGGAAAGCTATGGAATTAATGAGGCGGGATAAAATAAAAACTCCCTGCTTATCTGCAACCAAGTTAATTCCTCCTGGAGGAATGCGATCCAATAGTCAGCCACTGGACCGGCCTGGTTGCTATAAGCAGAGAGGGGGTGTGCAGAGCCTTAACGGCTCGGAGTGTACCTCTACTTCAACAGGCGGAGCGTACGGGATAATTCCCGGGAGAGTGAATGTGGCATCACTCGTTATAAATTTCACTTATTATATTATCGAATACCCTGTTTTGTCAAGCATTTTTGAGGCTAATTTACCTACAGCTTGGTCTAAACGAGTAAGACTTTGGTCCATGCAGAGCGCCCAGAACCTATAGCCAAATTTTAGCTCGCCGCCTGCTCCTACTCTTCCTTTCAAGCACTCACAGAATCTCGTTTGCCTTTTCAAGTGCACAATTAGCCGGGCCAATTCCCGGTAATCGGATCACAAATTTACTGCCAGCCTGATCCTCGTTTGGGCTGGGGTTAGGTTCCACCCAGACAGTTCCGCCATGCGCAGCAACAATACCCCGCGCCAGATATAGACCCAAACCTGGTCCTGCTCCCATAAATTTCGTTTTCCCCGTTGAATGTAGTCGCGAGTCGTGCGCCCGGAAAAATTTCTCAAAGATAAGCTCACGGTATTGCGGTTCAACCCCAATCCCAGAATCAATTACATCTATTTCCAAGGATTCATTCGCCTTTCTTACCTGCACTTCGATTAAACCTTCATCAGGCGTGAATTTGATGGCATTTGCTAATAAATGTCCCAGGGCATGCTCTAGATGCCCTACGTCTATCGTCCAGATTAGCCTGTCTTCCTCTGGCACGTGAAAAGAAATCTCAAACCTGAGACTTCTTTCCCGGCTGGCCTCGCGCCACTTGTCAACCACCTCTTTACATAGAGCTTTTATGGAATATGGCTGAAGATGCAGCTTAAGATTACTCTGGTCTACCTGGGCCGCATACAGCATGGACGACACGACATCGATCAATCTGGTCGTGCCATTGGTGATACCCTCAACGAAGGGCCGCACCTGCTCTCCTAATTCCGGCAACATGCTACCAAGTATCTCGACATATCCATTAATTAGGGCCAGAGGAGTGCGCAATTCGTGTGAAGCGATGGCGATAAAATCGGTCTTTGCCGCATCCAGAATCCGGGTGATTTCATATAAACTCTCTAGTTCTTTGTAGAGTCGGGCTTGATAGAGGGCAACAGCGGCCTGACCAGCCAGAGCATCCAAAGTGCGCAAACGCCTCTGGGACAGGGTTTCCAGACTAGGACCTACACTGTCCACATAGATCAACCCCACGATATCTTGATCTCTTATCAGAGGCGCGCATAATACTCGGCGCAACCCTAATTCAGTAATACTATCTTTACACTTGAGAAAGTCATCATTCCAAATGTCCTCGCGGATGAGGGGGAGGTGAGTCGCCATCACTTCATCTACAATAGTATGGCTGATACGAAAATCCTCGACCGGCAGGGAGCGGCCACTTTTATGCTGCGCCACCTCAATCTGAATTTTTCCTTCTGCCTGAGTGGTAATTAAGCAGCCGCGGTCCGTATCGGTCAAGGAAATAGCCTGCTCTACGATCAGCGAAAACAGTTCAGCAATATTAAACGTGGAGTGAATGACCTTCGATACGGCTAATAAAGCTTCCAAATCCAGGAGACTATCCTGAGTCTCGCGCAGTTGAACTGGTAGTTGGGCCAGTTTCCCGTTACTATTTAAACCTGTCATGGGTGGCAACTCCTTTGAATTGTCATATGCTCATAAGAACCCTTGTCCACCATCACCTTTTCGCCAGAATCACTGATACGGTGACCTATCGTAGTCACGTCGAAGTCAGCTTCCGCCAAAAAACCCTCTCATCACCTGAGGATAACAGGCAGGTAGAGGCCACGGACTGGATCAAGCCAGGCCGGTACGCCTTCATGTCCAAATGGTGCGGGTTCAGGGTTAATCTTAGATTCCTGGCTGTCGGTTGCCCCATCGCCATCAGAGTCGAGGTCACGATAGTTGTCCATATTGTCGCTATCTACATTATTATCTCGGCAATTAGGTATAGTGTCGCCGTCACTATCTAAAGTAGTGTTGGCGCACAAGGGCGTATCGCTGCTGCGGGCGTAATACTCATTGGCATCTTTGATCCCGTCAGCATCACTGTCGTTGTCCAACCAATCTGGAAGAGTGTCACCGTCGCTGTCCCGGCTAGGATCGGGGCATGCCACGCCGCCGGTAGGTTGGATGGCGCAGCCAGCTTCTCGCCAATCCTCGATGTCATCGCCATCACTATCCGTGTCACGGTAGTTTGGAACGGCATCCACATCACTGCTGCTATCTTCACTACCCTCGATGTTGTCCCCGATGCCGTCATTATCGCTGTCAGTGTCCCAGTAATCGGGCACACCGTCGCTATCGCTATCACATCCCGGGGGATAACCGCAGCCGACGCCGGGGGTGCAAGGCATTTCGGTAGGATCGGGGATGCCATCACTATCGCTGTCTTGACCATAGTTAACTTCGGCAATCTGGTAGCGATGCAGGGTGTGGGCCGGCACGTCTATCACCCCGCTCATTCGGCCAAAGGGCAGGTTGTAATCCATAGGGCTGACCGGATGGGTGGCGCTGATAGCGTCAAAACTGAACAGGACACTGCCGCTATAGGCGCCGCTTACGGTGATTGTATAGGGCGAGTATTCGAGCAGAGTGCCGTTATTTTGGACAACGTACTCGTCAATAGCGATCCAGCTTGTTACGTCGTTGTAGCTGGTCCCTCCTTTGGCCCAGATACCCTGGACAGCATCAGCAGCGGCATAGGTGTTGGCCAGGACTTGGCCCGTCGATTGACTATTAAGCGTAATGTTGAGACCACTGCTGATAGTCGTTCCGCCAGCGAGAACTTCAACGGCCCCATACCAGATTTGGTGTATATCATAGGCACCATCATTGTCGCCGATTGTGTTATCGGCGGCCAGGGTGTAGCGGTTGAGAGGTGCGCTGTCAACTGAACGGATTCCTTCCTTTCCGTTGCTGTTAATGCTGTTGCCGTAAATACCAGGCATCGACAAGATGTCATCCCCTGCCGAAGCGGGGCTGGAGGAGGCCCCAAAATCCACGGCGTTGAAGATCCCATAGCTAGCGTTATCTGAAATTATGTTGCCGGTAATCAGCGGTGAAGCACCCAGGTTGTAGATACCCATGCCCGCGTTACTAATGATCTGATTAGATTGGATGAGATTATCTCCGGTGACTGGTACAGACGAGTCATCGTTCCGATGGGTCCGCTGGAGAACAATGGCGGCCTTGGCCGTCACCGTCAAGCTGTCATTATTCGCGATGATATTGTCGATAATCTGGTTGTCATGAGGAGGAGCGGTGAGCCCATAAAAATAGATGCCATAACGATTGTTATATTTGATTTGATTATCTTGCACCAGGTGATTGCTGGCTCCGTCCTTTAGCATGACTCCATCTTCACCGTTACCACGATCCAGTCCATTACTGGTGAGGCCAATGAAGTTGAGCGTGACGGTATTAGCGCTGGCCGCGCTAAGCGAAACGCCATGGCGCAGATTGCTGCCGATGGTGTTACCGCGAACGGTATTATTGTTCGCACCGTTACGAATGATGATTCCATCGCCGTTGTTGAGGATGTCCCGGCCATTACCGATGGCGACGCCGGACAGGTCCAAACCAATGGTGTTGCTGAGAATCTGGTTGTTGATGCTGTTCGTGCCGGTGATGGTAATGCCAAAACCAGGGAAGCCATAGATCGCCAGGCCGGAGATAATATTGTTGGACGATTGAATGCGGATACCACTAGCATTAGTAGAACTTACATTCACTCCGTTAATAGCTACATCAGGGTTGCCATCGCCATCAATATCCCCGTTGACGGTCACGCCGGCATTGTCAGAAAGGGTAGGCAGTGCTCCCGCTGACGAGGACAGGGTAATCACGCCGGTGATTGAAAAATTTATCGTATCAGGGACGCCAGCGCTGGTATTAGCCACACTAATCGCTTCACGCAAGGTACACTCGGTGACATTACACGTACCATCGCCGGGGTCGGCCGACGAGTTAATTGTGTAAGAGGCGGCCCAAATGGGCAACGGACTGATGATACCTAAAAACATCACCAGTGAGGCGATTACCAGGACCAGAGCTACTAAAAGCCGGAAAAGTTTATGCATAGTTTTAACTCTCCAACAGTTCAACAGGTACCACGGGCGAACAAGTTCCAAAGGGCGTCTTTCAACGCCTTGTTTAAGATACGAAATGAATGTGTGGATTAGCGCGAAGCTCAATCCACTTACCTCCAACTTTTTTAATGGCTACTCTCAATAGATCCTCACGGCTGAGACTAAAGTTGTGTCCGAGCAAGCTGGTTTGATTGGGTGCAGCTGTGTTCATTACTTCATCCGTATAAGCATTTAAAAGAGCTGCTACAGTTCGAGCTGATCTTCGCCGCTCATCTAGCTGCACCAGCAACTGCTCCTGTAAGGGGGACAATTCGGGGAACATCTTGTACTGACTTAGATAATCGGCCATGCTTAAACCCTGTTGGCGAAAGTCGTGTATCTTTAGAATCGCAATCGTCAAATCTTCCCCTAGATCAAACTCCGGACGGCGCTGCCCTGCTTTGACCAAATCAGCGACTTGCCCCAATTTGGGGAGCGCTTGCTTTAAGCCCGCTCCAATCCGGTCAATTGCTTCGCCTTCCTCAAAGATTAAGCGGGCCAAGCGTTCTCCCTGAGGCGAAGCTGGCATGGTGTAAGCAAATATAGCGCGCTCTAAATGGTCAATGCCTTCGGTGCTCAAGGAGCCATGCTGATCCATTAGGGCCGCTCGTTCTGTCCCAGGTAACAAATTAACCAGACGGGCAACGATGGGAGCATTTCCTTTTTTGGTCAGGACATCAGCCAGGCCGTTATCCGACTCGGCGATGTGCAGATCGGTAAAGAAACCCGGTGGAATAAGCCGGGCATTCGCACGTGCCTGCTCTCCTACTCCCATCCGTGCTACCCCGCTGGCATTGGCTTCGTTGATAAATGATAACCGCGCTTGTCGGGTTAATCTGGTTAATCGTTCCCGGACCAGCAAGGGTTGCTGAATTTTTTCCAGATCGCTTGATCTGAAACCAAAACTGGCTGCCTGAGCCAGCAGTTGTTGTCGATAAGCTGCATAACCCAGGGGGTTAATTTCCAAAGCTCGCCGCAAAGCTAATATGCGGCCATTCCCCGACTCCACCATACCATCTTGTCCTAACAGAGGCGGCCCATCTGCCCAACTGGCTGATGGGTTTAACAACGTGGTAGCATCCAATTTCCTGGCAATCTCTTCGATTTGCCAGCGTGAAGCAATTCGTTCTCGCTGGCGAGGTTGCAAAGACTGATCATAAGTGGGATTGATTTCACCGCTTAAGGAATTTGAAGTCACAGGCTCGTTCAGGTCAATAACCCGATAACGCGTTCTAACCTTGCGGGTCGGATCTACGGGGCTGGACACCTCCGTTTCAAAGCCAACGGGACGGGCCGGCAACCAACGTACCGGGGTGCGGCTGCGTTTGTGCCCGTGTTGGTAATAGGTTACGGTATCGACCAGGGCAGCCCGGTATTGATCGTCAGTAATGGCCTGCTTTAACCGTAGTAGGGCCAGGGTGTTATCCAAAACGGCAATTCGCTCTATCCGTTCCACCGTCGCAAGCGAGGCGGGCGGCGAAAGTAGAAGTGCCGCGCGTTCTTCAGCCAATTCACTGGCGATACCTGCGGGATGGCCGTTCCGCCTGATTGCAATGATCTGGTCAGCCAAGTCACTTGCCAATTCGGCCCGAACTCTCGCCAGTGCTTGGTCGTCAGCATGAGAACGCCATGCTCGTAAGGCTTGTCTAACCCGATCCTGATAATCTCTTCCCCAAAAACCACGCCGAGCTTTCCCTGGGGGTGGCCAGAAGAGGGGGTGGCGAGAATTTCCCTGCTTATTACCCCATTGAGGCAGGTAATAATGAGCTTCCTGGGTTTGGCCAATTTCGGCGCTGGCCTGGCTCGCAAGCTTAGAAATACCCCCGCTGGCAACAGCGGCCGTAGCCAGTTTAGTTGAGTTGCGCGTACAGCTCATGGTTAAAATATTCAATATCAGGCAAGTCCTTTTTCATCTTCCGAGCCAATCAAAGTTAGGAAAAAGGCTTGTTTGGCAGAATGGACAAGACCAAATTTAATTGGTAGGCAATAAGGACTGCCGGTCCACCGGATCCTCGCCAACAATATGACCATCTGGGGAGACAACCATCCAGGCCGGAGTACTCAAAAAATCCTCTCCCGCCATTAGATCTTCCCAGAGCGCCAGATAATAAATTACCTTCTGTTGACGGTGTTCGTTGATGGCATTCGCTAGGTTAATCAACCGGTGTTCACCATGAGTAATCACTGCCACGATAGGGAATGTCGGCAGGCTAGCGAGCGCCGCATGGGTTTTCCAACTTTCGTCTCCAGTACCTCGATAGCGGTCGTAACCGAGTACTTTCCTTCCCCAGTCAGAACTGGGGCGCCCATGCGCCTCACGACTGGCATCCAATTCGATAAAAAAAGGTAAAGAAGCGGCCTTGCCGTTACCACGCTTCTGACGAACAATAGCCAGTCCATCCGGGGAAGTCACAGGTACATTATTATCGTTCCCACCCGAATAAAGGCTGGCCGCCCGGTCGTTAAACCAAGTCAAACTCCACAACTCTCCACGCTGACAAGTTGCTTCGATTAAACGAACGCATAGTTCAGCGACCAGCAGATCATGTAATACCTGCTCGCTCCGAAGGTGGCGAAATGAGGAACGGTCGTTACCGACCTCCTCCTGCAACCAGACACGCCCACCGTAGCCAAGAGTGTAAACCTTACCCGTTGGCAGGCCCCACCTAATCATTCCAGTACGAGGAATCCGAGCACTGTCGATTAGCTTATTTTTCGCTAATAGATACAAGCGCTGGTAAGTGGTTCGCTCATTGGCATTTACAAATAGCAGCCGCCGAACTTGATCCAGGCTAAGAACGCTCAAATCACGTAAATACTCCAACAGTCGTTCATCACGGTCGGTAATACTACCTTTTTCAGATAAAGTGAGGATGTTCTTTCTGATCGCTTGACGGTCCGCCTCAGTCATCTCACTTGACGTCTTCCGGGTGGCGTAAATCTTGTGCGGGATAGGCGCTACGGTTTGGGCATGGGCTACGATGGTCATTGATTTGATACTCCTTTCAAGGTTGAAAATTGTTAACTGGTGCCTAGGATGTTGTCCACTAGAGCTTCGGTTTCATAATGAGGCGTGCCGTATCCTAAACGGACTAACTCCCGAACCCGTTCTAGTTTGTTAGGAACTTTTTCTGGGTGCTCAATCAGTTCATTACGGCGAATGGCATCATCGTAGCGCCGCGCCGCCAGATAGATGGGCCAGGCATCCGGTGGCAACCGGCGCAAATACTCTTTACGTTGTTCATCCGATGGCATAGCCTGAATCTGCTTCAATATTTTGAGCGCCGCCTCACCCGGATGGGACGGCAACGGATCTGGTTCACCTCGTCGCTCTGTCCGTAACTCTTCTTCGGGATCAGGAATGGGAGGATCGGCGTAGGTGTATAAGGTACAGACCGGCTGAGGACTACCGTTGACCATAGGACGGACGTAACAGCGGAAATTGGCCAGGGTGGTTAAGTCTTCTACTGCCTTGAGTTCTGGTAACCACTTCAGGAATTGCGGCGCGTCGGCGGCTTCAGCCCGGAAGACGATCTTAGTTCCGGTATTGTTAGCAACCGAGTTAACCAGGTCACCCCCACCGCCAGCTAACTGCCCCAGGTGCTGGTGGGCCAGTGTCAAGCTAGCACCCATCTTTCGGGCCTGTTCCAGGATATCGGCGAATTCCTGGCCGCTTTGACCCACGAAGGTCTGAAACTCGTCAACACAGATCGCTACCTGGCGCCGGTCTTTTTCCTCGATATCCATCCGGCTCATGATCGTACCGAAGAGTTTGTACATCATCATAGCCCCGATAAAGGTACGGTTAGAGCTGCCCATGCGCCCATCCAGTTGCACCAGAATCACTTTCCCACCATCGATAGCCTGGCGGAAGTTAACGGTACTCAATGGCTGGGCCACAATGCGCCGCACGATGGGGTTCCGCAGAAAAGCGTTGATACGGCGACGAGGCACCGAAAACATGCCATCGAGTTCCTTTTCCTTCTTTTGTTCCAGGCTTTCCCAGTAAGGGCGAGAAATCGGGTCATTAAGCTTGCTTACCAGTTCAAACCGATAGTCCACATCGGTTAACATCTTAAAAAGGTGAACCATGGTTGGCTGATCCTGACCTTTGAGTACGGCCAGGAGGGCATTTTCCAGGATTTCTTGCATCTGAACCGCCGTGTCCCAGGAAGCTCCCATCGCCTTACGCATGACGCCCATTACATCGGCTACGACTGTACCGATATCTGCATTTTCCGGCGCTTGGAGAGGATTAATTCCCAACACCCGGTAGGGATCCATCACATCCAGCCAAATTATGTCTTTCTCTCGCCAGAGCGGGACTCGTTTAACAACCTTGTGGGTTAAGTCCTGATGAGGCTCCTGTAACCATACGGATGCATCGGGGAAATCGACCAGGTATTGCCAGATCATCCGTAGGAGCATGGTCGATTTGCCCACCCCGGTCGGTCCGATGACATGGAAATGTCGGCGGGCGTCCATCAGTTTGATCCCAACAGGACGCTCCGTCTCGAAATCGTTCGAGGTCGCTCCATTGCCATTCCCTGAAGACAGTTTGAGCATGCGCCGGAGCGACTCCAGCGAATAGGTGACGCCTGACATTTCACCACTAAAAGAAGGCACATCGACGAAGCGGCCAATAATGACTCGTTTCTCTCCGGGGGCTATGAACGACACCGGGCTGGGTTTCTCGACTCGAGCCCGTGCGCGAGCGATGGCGATACCGGTTATATCCTGGTTGGGCAAGTGGGCTAAAGCGCCTAACTCCAGATTGCTGACGATGCTTTTGCCCCACCCGGCCGGGAAGAAACGCCCCCTGAGGCGGTAAAGATCTTTCTGATCGCCATTCTGGCGCACCGCCAGGTTATTATCATCGCCAAATTGGTCAAAGACCCGGATCAGGCGGTCAAGATTGCCACCCACATCGCCCTGGCCAGCTACGAATACCCGCAAGCACAAGTCATAGCCACGGGTGCGCCCTTTCTCTTCGATCTGTTTGATTAAGGCTCGGTCTTGTCCGCTGAGGCGGGGGCGTTGCTGTCCCTGGCCCAGCTTGTCGCCGCGCATCTTGCTAACAAAAACCTGCCCGCCCGACTGCCAGCCATCCGCCGCCGGACGTATGATGAAATGGATGGCAGCTAATGAATTCCCAGGAGCAATACCTTCCAGTGTCGACAATAAGGAGGGCAGCGGATCGCTGACAAAATCGGTACGCAGCGGCCGCCAAGGGTCGCGACTCACTCCGAGGTCAGCCCACAGCCAGTTAGCGCCTTCGCCGACGTGATCGAGATAATCATCAATCTCATCGGTGGGACCACCCTCTGAGCTACTCCTAATGATAGTTTCTATTTCCAACCCGGAATAAACAGCCCGAAGTTGGCGAATGAGCGTTTCCGCAACCGGGCGCGGGGCCCACAAGCAAAAAGTGATCCGTTCGCCGGCCTGCTGCACCATTTCTAGGCTCATGTGCATGCCGCCACCCATCCATGTCTGCCAGGAAGAGCGAACCAGGGTGGAATGGATCGCCGCCCACAGGTCGACAGCCACATTCCACTTGTTTTTCTCATCCACCCGTGGGGCCAAGCGTAATAAGACTGCATTGGCTGCCAGTTCCTGGTTACGCTGTTTTTGCCAGGTACGGGCCAGGGTTTCAGTACCTAGCCAGGCCAGGCCAGCAAAAAGACTCAGGCCAACCGCCCCAGCCCCAACCTGAAGCCGATGTTCAATAAACCATTCGCGAGCATCACGGGGTATAATAGCCAGGATGCCTTTTCGGGCCGTTATTTGTTTCTCGGGCAGATAAGTACTGGCAAAGCTTAACCCGGCGGCCAGGATCATCACGCCGATCAAAATTGACAGGATCTGCCGGGACGAAATGGAAGTCGAAGTAAGGAGGCGAGCGAAGAACATAGGAAGTCCTCTTTAAACGATTAGATTAACAGTCGTAACTTTTCGGCGAGGGCCTGACCGATGATCAGGCAGTTTTCGTAGCCAGGCGCTGCTTCGCTTAAGCCTTTCGGCGGCAGATTGGAGGAAATAATCAACGTTACGGGGATAGGTTGCAACTCTCCATCTACCCACATCCCGGCCTCACTTGCCAGGGATTCACCTAATTGAGCCAGTCTCAAAATAATCTTGGTGGCCTCTCGAGGTCCTCGATCTGCAGGAAGTTCATCGTCCTCTAGACGAGTCCCATTGGTCTTTGGTGCTGTGCCGTTGGCCCCCATTCCCTGGCCAGCCTGCCCGGTCTCTTCCTCCTCTTCTTCTCCCAGGGTTATCTCGGATTCACTGCCAGGCTTCTGTTCCGCCGCAGTTTCTATCTCAGTCGATTCCTCTTCCTCAACCGGTTCATCCAGTGCTTCGGTTTTAGGATGCCGGTGAACCTGCTGGCCGTTCTCGGCCTCTAGGACTTCCAACCGGGGAATCGCGCCAGCCTCCTCTAATTTGGCTCGTACTCGGCTCACAGTAGGCTGACTACAACCGGCCTCCTGAGCAATCCAGGTGTTGGTGCGGTGATAACGGACTTTGACGATATCCTCAATCACTTGCTGCCATTGCTTTTTATCGTAGGCCAATCCATGCAGCATGTTTCTGGATCGGGCCCGGACGTACATGTCCTCGTAAGTTCCTTCAAGATAAATAACGTTGATATCTGTATATTTTTCTGTTATATGCGCTTCGAGCCGGTGCTCACCATCAACGAGGTAGGTTTCTCCCGTCTCGGGATCTAACCAGACCTCGATGCTGGGTAATTCATCCAGCGTTTTACGATATCGTTCTACTGTATTGGGATCCAGTTTGCGTGTTCTAAATTCCGGGCGTTTTTTGATTTCGGTAATATCGAGGGTGATGTGTTCTGGCATGAGATTAATCCTTTCGAAAAAGAAGGTGTGTTAGATAGTTTGGTAAGAAACTTTAGAATCTTAGCCCTCGCGGTAACAGTCTTAGCCATTCAGCAGGGACCGCTACAGGCAGTAAATTCACCAACAGCACGGTAACACCGATAAAAATCAAGGTCTCGACCAAGCTGCCAGTCTTAATCCGAAATGGTCCGGGTAATAAATGAAACTGACCCGGCAGCGGCCATAGGAGAGGTACGCCATGTTTGGTCATGGCGTCGGCAATGATCACGTGGCTCAGGTAACCCAACCCGAAAGCCAGACCGACATCTCCATACCCAATCTTTGCGGCAAAAAGCCAGGCCACAACAGTCACCAACACGGCTACGATTCCATAGTGAGTCAGGCCACGGTGCTGTACGCCAAAGAGGCGCAACCCAACCGAGGCGACAGACCCGGCAGTACCCAAGCTGTTTTCAATGGTTGAGTCCTCGGCGTCGATGTCAGGCGCTAGGGCTCCCAGGATCGCTGCACTAAAACACAGAACCAGTCCGCTGGGAATGCCTTCGATGACGTGAGGTTGAATAAAAGGGGTCGCTATATTTATGGCGACGACAGTGGTTACCCCAACGAGGGCATGAGTATGTCCACGCATATATTCTCTTTCCGTTGATAAGTTTTGATCGGCGCGTTATTGTCACAACTCATTTTTGGACAGTAACTGCGACTGGGCTACGATTAGCTTTCTAATGGAGTATCAAATGATGTCCCAAATACAGGTTGAATAAATAAGACACCAAAAAAGGGCTGGTTAGCACAAGGGTCAGGCAACTGGTTACGACAAACCCCAACCAGGCGATAACCAGGGTGAGTTTTATCCTCTCGCCTTTATTTCCCCATTCAAGTTTTAATTGGTTCACCACGAGTTGATTTCCTTTATTCTGATAAATCTAGCGTACCCATCACCTCACCACGCTGAAATAGCAGCCGCCGAGGCGGGAGGCGACGTAAATCGGCAGTACGAACACCCGGCAATCCTTCACTCATCGTTTCCGCATCCTTTTTATCCAGTCGAGATAACAATAAGGTCGCTTGTTTA
The DNA here is from genome assembly GCA_016860845.1 of Chloroflexota bacterium. Next base: position 23,222 of record BOKF01000037.1, on the reverse strand, counting down.
GTCACCATTGGCGGGTAGAGCATTTGCTCCGAGGCCAACACCAACCGTGCCATTGGCAGTTGTCGGAATCGTTTAATCCAGCTACCGGCATTTAATTCATGTAAAAAGACAATGATGGGTTGTTCAGCTGGCCAGACGCTTAAAAGGGTCGTAATGGCCAGAAGTTGTGAGGTAATGTAGGGCTGTAATCGTCGTCGGGGATCTGGCAAGCGCCACAGCAGGCTGCCCCCCTCATTCAGGACGGCTAGCGGATTAAGATAGGGAGCCTGCCACAATACTCGATATTCCGGAATTTCGAGTAAGGCGCTCAAGCGGTCGCGCAGATGTCCCAAGCGCAGGTGAACATCAAAATTCGATGTCTGGCGGCCCTCCGTAAGCCACCATTGCCACATTTCCTCGCCTACGATTCCCGACAAATCGTCATCAAGTAGGGTTAAAAAGTCGGGGGTTTGCATCGCATCTCGCAGACCGGTAGGGTCTAGACTCAGATTACGCCTGGCGGCTATCAAAGCAGTCACGACTGTAGAGACGAGGGTGTGCCGGTAAGCCTTTTGCCCCAACCCGGCTGGTGTTACCCCTAACTCGCGCAGCCAATCTAGCCAGATTCCTGGAAAAAGGCGGGGCCAAAAATCTAGGGGGGGTAACCACAAAGGATTTAAGCGAAAGCGGCTCTGCGCAGGCCGCTCGACATCACACAACAAAACCTTATTGGCCGCGACCTCTCGCATCAGTCGTCGGCTTAGCATGGTTGTTGCTGTTCCATGACCGTCAAGAAATAAAACTGGTAAACCGGCCTTAACTGCTTGATGGGCGAGGGTGATCGCTACCTTATCTGCTTCATGACCGAGGACCTGCACCATCTGCATTCCCTTCAAATCGGGGAAATTAAAACCAACCCGCTGATTTTCCGCGTCTCGACCGACAATAAGTCCGCCTGCGCCATTTACACGCAGGGTCAGGGCCAAGCGTTGCAGATTGGACACGGCCGCTAATCCCGAATTCGCTCGTGAGGGTGGAAACGTTGGGATGCCTGGCCAGGGATTATCACCGCTATATTTTGGATAGCGTAAGGTATTGCCAGACCCGGGTAGTATATCGGCGCGTTTGGCCAATTCTTGGGCCACTTCCATTGCTTTTGGGCCCCATAGGGCGACGGTTGCCGTACTGGTCCCTCGCCAGCGGAAAAAAACACCTTCAATACCTTCTCGGCTGCATACATCTGACGGCTTGGGTTTTTCAGCGGTTTTCCAGCGCAATATGGCTGCCCCTTCCCTCATGTCGGGAGCCTGGTCAGCTTCTATATAACCGGCCGGAAAAACGTCGGCAATGAGACGCTGTAAGACTTGCTCGTAATCTTCAGATACAGCCAGCCAACAGCCCATCCCTTCGCCGTCTTTCGCCCAGATGATTTCCAAGTTGCTCCCCGTTTTGACCAGATTTAGAAGAGCAATTCGTACGGTTTGGTCAGTCCATCCAGGGGGTGCATCATAGACGAGCCGATAGGTCTGACCGCAGACCGGCGTTGCTTTGGCCAGGGCTGCAGGAGCGACCAGCGCGCTAATCCACAGTAATATGCCCGGCAAAGGCAATAGTAAACCAACGAATAAGCTTGGCTCAGGCAAATTAAAGAGCAGGCTACCCACATTCCATAAAGCTGCCAGGCCCAACCCTCCTACAAGGAGTAACTGAGAAGCAAGAATGATTCGTCGTTGTGTTCGTCGTCTCATGGGTGTTTCCTAAACCTGAGCTTTCAACCAAGCCGGCAACAGCGAGTCCACGTCTTCAACTTCCTCTTCCTCTACCTCGGCCTTTCGGGTTCCCAAGATCAATTGGCGCGGTACTCCATCCTGTGCATTCTTGACTTGGCGCCCTTGCTCCCCTGCGAGATTTTGGTCGCTTATCGTAGAGACAGCAGTGGACTCCCTCCTACCCTTTTCGCTACTGTCGGCTTTGTCTTCGGTGATTGTCTGTGTTTCCCCGTCAAAAGATTTATCTGTAACTGTGTCTTCAACCCGGTCATTTTCCTCAGGTTCGTCTTCGGTGACTGCTTGTGCTTCCCATTCAAATGCTTCATCTGTGACCCTGCTTTCAACCTGATCATCTTCCTCAGGCTCGTCTTCAGCAATCAAAGATGGCTCAGAGGCTTTAGCTGTGGTTTCGGCTTCGGGCCGCCAGTCTTCCTCGGCGTCGCCTTTTCCTTGCTCTGAGATATTTTCAAGCTTTTTATTCTCGACCCAATTGCCGTCAAGGCCAGTCATTTCTTGGAGAATTTGTCCAGTTATGTGGGCAGCTAATTCAGTTCCCGGGTCAGCCTGGGGTAAGAGAATCGCCAGGGGGTCTTGATCAATCTCCCCTTTGATCTCCAAAATTTCAACTTCTGGGTAGATATTTGCTTCAATGCCTTGAAGATTAGTCGAGGTAGCTCTTTCTCCATCTAATTCGTCTTCATCCAGGTCGTCGACCAACCCTCTCGGCCGTGTTGTCGAAGGGGATGGCGAAGGCTCCTCACTGGCTCCTCCTAATAACATTGTTTCCCAGTTGACTTCCTCCTCATCCCAAATACTAGTTGTAGTACTCCAGTTACCCGCAGCCAGTTGGTCTGGAGAGGGTAATTCAAGCGAGTAGGGGTTTGAGGAGGGAAAAGCCAAGTTGGGTACAATCAGAGACTCATCCACTGGTTTCGCCCCGGCAGTTATGACAGGATCGACTACTGATTCAGACGTTAGCAGATCATCACTGTCAAAAGGAAGAGGGGGAAGCCCATGAGGACGTATCTCCGTATCTCTCGCGTCAGTTTCAATCATCTCATCCGTTGTTTCGACGTCGTTCTCGTAGTCGCCTTCGTCCAACTCCAAATCAGCCTGGCTTTGCTGCTGTAAGGCGACTCGATTCTCTAACTCATCCACCTTCTGGCGCATAAAAAGCTCAAACTTCCGGTTTTGTTGGAGTAAATAAGCCATCGTCATGGTCGTCGATTGACGAATAGCGTCGGTATTGCTACCGCTGTTTCCACGACTAAAGAAACTCAGCAATTTACTCATGCCCTAGCTCCCGACCAGAGACCGTTCTATGTCTGACAGCAACATGTAGGTGTGATAAGCGCCATCAGGAAGACGGAGGATAGCCTCTGCCACCCCGGTATCTTGAGGCCGTTGAAATGTTTCAAGCATATCCCGATAAGGAGCGACGTTGGGAAAAGTCTGGGTTACGACTTCCGCTGCGGCAGGCTCGTGGTTGAAGAACAACTGGAAAACACTGTTACCGATAATCGAGTGACCGGATAAATCGCCGGTGATACCACCAGTCAAACGTATTAGGTCTTGTTCAGCCATCCAGATTCCACAACCAAAGGTACGGAAGGTCTTAATCCACATGGCTACCGTTTCGGCTAGCATCGGTTCTTGAGCCATCCAGCCAAACTCGTCGATAGCCACCACCCGCCGTCTTACCCGGCCGAAGGAGCGAACGATTCGTTGAACCCGACCCAACACGAGCGTATAGATAAGTGCCCGGCTTTCGTTGGGAATATCTTTGAAATCGTAAGTCACCACGTCGGCTTCCAAAGCCACATCCAGGTTAGTAGGTTGGTTGTAGACACTACCCATACTGCCATCTACATAGTTCAGTTCCAGGTCCATGGCCAGTTGCTTGGCTCCGCGACGACGCAGTTCCTGACACAATTGCTCTAAACGTGGTACATGAATTGCTGAGGTGCGTAGAGGATCGGTGAGACCGTCATAAACCGCTCCCAAGGAGGCATCCAGGAGACCAGCTTCCTGCATGGTCAAGCGCCGTTCTGGATCTACTTGTTTGAGCATCAAGCGGTAAAGGCTGATCTCGTAGGCTTTTTGCTCGTTGAGATTGTCCGAAATCGGATCGAGGGGATTGAGCTGCATCGTTCGCAGGGAAAGAGGGTTATAAGTTGCGCCGCCGCGCCCGACCAATTCGGCCAGACGGCGCGAGTGCCCTTGAGGTTCCATTAAGACTACTTGGGTACCTCTCAATGCCTCCCGGTATAGCAAGGCATTGATCGATACGGTTTTACCGTAGCCAGATTTCCCTAAGAATAAACCGTGATAAGCCGCCGGTTTTTGTAGGTCTTTGCCAAATCCATCCCACCAAATGGGATAGGTGTCATGACCTCCCGATGACCCAATTCCCCAGAAGATGCCGGTGGTATCGCTTCTACGGCGGAAGCCTAACGGCCCGCTTACCACAGCCATGCCATCACTGGTGATGTTATGAGATATTTCCGGAATCTTGACCATTTTGCGCCGCGTGGTGGTGAAGAATTTGAGAAGTTCGCCTTGACCGCCCGGCAGCGCCACGAGAGCTAAGCGGGCAGCCGTTATGGTTCGAATAGTGGCTACATTCGCTTTGACTTCGGCGAGAGTGGTTCCTTTGACTGCGACTACGACGGTTGAGAAGTGCAAACTCTGTCCAGCATTGGCCTTAGCCATCGCCAAACGTACGTCCTGGAGCGCTCCTTCAGCCTTAGGATCGCGCCCAGTTTTATTGTTGGCAATAACATCCATCAAAACGTTTTCATATTTGACCAGTTCTTTTAAGGCATCATTGGGGGCCAGATTGCGCTCGACATCAACGGCCAGAGAAATAGGAAAGGCTTGCCGGAGGATAGTTACGAGCGGATCGGCCCAGGTCCATTCCCCTAAAAATTCGTGACTAACCATTAAAATGATGTAAGGCTTACGCGGGTCGGCTGGTTCCAGATGATCAAAACCGATTTGGTATTCACATTCAAGCAGAGGAGTCAATTCGGTCTTGCTGGCAGAAACCCCCATAAAACTGGCCAGGCTGCTGACCGTGGCGTGGGCTTCGGTGTCAGAGTTAGCCCAGACGATTAACTCATGCTGGGCCTGATACATAGCCGCTTCGCGAGTCAATCTTTCGAGAAACCTGCTATAGGTAGCCAGCGCATACGCTCGCCAACCTTCTTTCGCGATGAGACCGGCCGACCGGGCCTCTTCCACGACTTCATCAGCAAAAAAGGGCTCTGAGTGAACAATGAGCCGTATAGGAGGGCGAGCGCCAGCCCAAAACCCACCCCAGCGGTGCATCAACATGCCAATGGCTTGAGGTGGGTGTTGAGCCAAGTCTACAGGGCGTAACCGATAAACAATCGAGCCGTCCTCATTGACTGCTTTAGAGCCAGGCTTGGCTCCAGCTGAGGCGGGCTGGCGCATAACCTGCACCAACGCCCCCCCATCTGGAGCCCCCAGCACGTAAGACATGTCCTCGTCAAAGTGCCGGTTGTATAACTTTTCTGGATGAGCTACCGACTCTTGGCTAAGAAGCGTTCGGAGCAACAAGCGTATATACTGGTATCCATACAACCCGTGGTATCGAGCGCCAATAACAAGTCCCAGTGCTCCAAATAGGAGGACAGCTATCCAAACTGGCCAGCCGGTCAATCCCATCCGGTTAGCTATGCTCATTCCTGCGAAAAAGCCGAAAGCAGATAACATGACCTGCTTGCCGTTCAGAAAGATGAACGCCCGCTCTTCTAGCCGCTTGAATTGAATGAGCTGGGAATAACTCATTAACTGCCTCCCAGGGTTGAGGCCAGGCTTTCGACAACTTCAGAAGCCACAAAAACCACGGCCAGGCCGATAAGTAGGTCGGGGATATAGTTCTGAGCCATCTGTGAGATTTGGGGGAACATCGGCCTGGCGACCTTGGCGATACCCCAAATGGAAAGTCCCAGAATGCCAGCACCGACGGCAACGCTCTGAATCACGTCAACAACAGCTTTAACCACGCTATCAAGGGCAGCTCCAACGCTGCCACTCGCGAAGGTGGGAACGGCATGGAACAGCAGCAATAAAACAATGACCAGAGTCAGGCTGTGAACAATGGGAGATGTTTTTGTTTTTGAGAAACTGAGGAGTTTCATATAGAAGTCTTCCTTTCGAAAATGTGATTGAGATATAGGTAAAGCAATTTGGGTTTTATCTAACAGAGTTTCCAGTGGGTTACTCCCACCCATCGGATAGAGTGTTTTTGGTTCAGCTTAACTTTATCTATTCCATTCGACTCTCTCCTTTGAGTTAAAAACTTGGATAAGTGACTTCAAAAGCCTGGTGTAAAAAAGATATAGTTAGCCGACCACTGCCATCGGGCGACAGTAGTAGGAAAAACTCTCGGGGATTTCCGGCAGGAGCTTGCCAAGGGAAATAATTACCAATGGAGCTCAGGGTACCCCCCTCAATTTTGAGATCATTACTATTGATCTCAATGTCCTGACTCGGATTTTCTATATAGAAAGTCAGTTGTAAGGTACTTCCTTCTAAATTAGCGTTTTTAACGGTTACTGTCGGTGGCGATGTCGTATTGGGCGGAAGTGATACCTCCACGTCTTCCCCCGTTGGGTCAGGGGCAAAACTCCAAACCAGGGTTTCAGCCAATCCGGCCTCCGGAACGGCATAAACAGCGGTTGTCGTAACGACATCACTAGCCTGCAAGACCGCCGGTAAAGGTGGATAAGGGAGTTGGCTATTTACTTGGGGAAGAACACTCACCGCTGCGTATGTCATGCCAGCCGCTTTAATATGGTGAATAAACGAGCTGGTGGTAAAAGGCAGGCCACTCTTGTTTTCTATCGTGAAATCTACGGTCAGGAACTTGTAGCCAGGCATATTCATACCCTGTAATTCAACTGACCGGCTGCCTAAAGGAGTCAATCGCAGAGTATCAGCCAGCACCACCGTTTCACCCAGGTTGGTATTTTTGACGGGCGCTGTCATATCCATCCCCAAATCAGACTCCGACAAATAAAGAGCCCGTATCACAATGCGGGTGGAGGCTTCCTCATCACCCAACAAGGCTATGGTCATCCCAGGGCGTGTTTGGCGAAATATCTCTGACGATTGAGGAGACACCCGCACTATATCGGCAAACGCAAAGCGATAAACTGGACCTGTACTCATACGCAAAATAAGGGTATCGCCTGGGCCAAGAGAACTTAGCAGCGCTTTGTTATCGGGAGTAGCATGCATGCCCAGGGTATAATTGATCACCGTGCCATAAATCCAACTCACAGCCCGCTCATCATCGGAAAGTGGCCAGTCACCGGAGGTAATTTGCATCGGCTGGACGACAAAACTGACCCCCTTAACTTCCAGGGTGCGTGGAACTACGAGAGAAGTTTTTACCCCCCCACCCACAATGTCGGATAACAATTCTGATTGCAGGGTTGGGATGGGGGTAACTGTAGCTTCCGCACTGAATTCAACGGTACTTTCAACCGTTGGTTGCTCGGTTTTAGGAGCCTCTTTGCCCTTGGCTGGCCAGAAGAACCAGATCGCTACGGCTAATCCGGCTATTAACATTAAGATTCCCTGGATCATCTCTTTGGAACTGGTTTTGCCACCCGGCGCGGTCATACCGCGGGTTTTAAGACCACCGCTATTGGTTGAGGTGGCTTGAGTTGCCTGGATCGCTGCCGGATCCGCCCAGTTCATGGCGCCCCGACGGATATACGACTCACTGCCATCTTCCGTAGGAGTCAAGCCGTCATCCATGACCGCCTTGAGAATGTCGCGCGCAACCTCCAGCTCGTCAAGATCATCACGCACCCCTCCTGAGTCGCGCAGGCGGCGTTGATAGAACCCTTCAAATAGCTTCAGATCTTCGGCATTCAGTACAACGTCTTGCATCCTGACCTCATGGTCTGATTTCCCTCGTAACTCTAGAAAAATCCACGTTCTGTAATGGGATGGGGCGCCTCCATTTAAGCAAGGCTCGAACGTGGAACTGAGCCAGACTGTTGGAGGCATTGATAGTAATCCAGTGGGGTCTTAATATCCGGATGGTCCAGAGTAATATCAGTGCTACCTTGGTTCTCTTAGCAGTACGCATACTACCATCAGTCACGCTTGGGCGTATAGATTCAATTGTTGAATGGGAGAGTTGAAAAGAATGAGCTGGAGGGCGCGGGGTTGAAACGATGCCCTCCATGCTCGAATTGATCCCCTCCTCAGACGAGGGCCAGGGGCAAACAAGCTGGTCGAGGTTGGAAAATTTAGTTAGGAAAAATAAAAAATCTCTGCTGAACATGCAACCAAGTTCCTTGCGGAACGACGATCCAATAAGTAGGCCACTTTTGGACCGAGCCTGGTTGCTATTAGCAGAGAGCGGGTGGGTGAAAGCCTTTAAGGCTTAGTGAGTACGCTTCTTCAACAGACTAGGAGAGTACGGGAATATGCCCCGGAGAGTGACTGTGGCATCACTCCTTATGTGATTGTTTTCACCATTATATTCTCAATCAGCCGAAATGTCAAGCATGAATCGGGGCTTTTTGGTTATTTTTAGTGGGCCTTCCGTCCCATTCTCCTGCTTTCTTATAGTGGTTTTTGTAAGCTCTCTAGAAGTTTTTAGGGAAGTCTGGGGGACGTCTTAGGGACTCTAGCTCTGCAAGATTCGAGGATTGATGATCCTCTGTTCCTTGAAATGTGCGCACCAAATGCTAAAGTCAAAGTACTGCTGCTCCGTTCTCCTTGGTTAGTGAAATGGCTGGCGTCGCATCGCATCACAAGCAGAGCAATCAACCGTCTGAAGCCCTGCGAACAAGGCCCAAGCCTCCGAGTCTCAAAGCGAGGTGGTGGGCCGAGGTTCAGTCTACTTAAGAAACTTGGCGATCAGTATTCTCACCTCTGTTTTGAAATCACCCAACCTTGGGGGACAGTTCAGGCCAACTTTCAACTCTTGAAAGGGATACCTGCCCTGAGTTGATTGCCCACATCAACTTGGTTCCATTCATCCAAGATCGTGTGCTCATCCTCTACCTCGCTAATAGCACTAAGCATATCCGCAGTGGGCATCGCCGGATATACTTCTCTGAATGCTTGAATTTGCCAGTAAGTTAAGGAACGCCACAGCCACTCAGCAGGGCCAAAGCGATAGTAACGTAGCCAGAGGGGGGAGATGATGAGCTGAACCGTCCATATACCAATAACAATTAAGATTTGTCCACTACGCTCAACCTGACCATATAGCCCCAGCCCGTGCCCATAAAACAGGGTGGTAGAAATAATGGTTTGCAGCAGATAATTGGTCAACGCCATCTGCCCCACCGCGCTCAACATATTGGCAATGGGTCTTAGCTGGGATGTCTTAACTACTAAAACAATGACTCCACAGTAGCCCAATGACACCAGCAGGCTGGCCCAATAGTTAAACTGTGAACCCAGGAACATGGAGTAGTCAACCGTCCAGTTGGCGGCAAAGTTTTGGACTATTCCATAAACCACGATGGGAAAGCCTACGCCCAGGCCAACCACTGCCAATAATATATAAAAGCGTCTAGATCGTTCTGCTGTGAAGATACCCCATTTGAACAGAGCCATACCTATTAACATCAACCCACTGACCCGCCAAAATTCATAGATCAAGAACCCAAAGATTTGAAATCTAAAGGATGCCGCCACCCGCAAGGGCATCTGGTCCAGCCAGCTGCTGCGATAGGTAGTCAACTCACGCTCAATCAACTCTGGGCTAGATTGCCAGCCCAGTTTTATCTCCTCATAAGCTTCCCGAGGTATGTGGGGAAGTGAAAATCCAAGAAAGAGATACAAGAGTGAGGCAACGGTAAAAACTAAGCTTCCAACGATTAACAGCAGTATGGGAGGCCATTTCCGGTATAGTACCATCACCATCGCACACAGAGCATAAGTTACCAGAATGTCCCCCGACCAAAACAGATAGGAATGCAGCAGTCCGATTACCAGTAACCAGAACGTCCGCCGATAGTGTAATCCCAGGGACGAATGTCCTTTGGCTTCAATCCGGCCGGTGAAGAGCACAATCCCGGCTCCAAATAAAAGAGAAAAGATAGTGATAAACTTTTGGTCGGCCAGAAGATGGCTGAAAATCCAAATCCACCGGTTGAGGCCAGTAAAATCTCCATAGGCGGTGGGGTTCAAATAGGTAGCCTCAATCATCGAGAAGCTTTGAATATTCATAATCAGAATACCCAGAATGGCAAAGCCTCTTACGACATCTAAAGCAAAAATACGTTCTTCATGCTGGGTAGGAGTATTTATTGGCGCTGACATTGTTACTAAACAACCTATATATAGAATATCCATACAGTCTCAAGGAATGAGGCTGGGCAAACGTAACGGATTCAATCGGATCGATACTTCCTGACCGGGCGCACTAATTTTCTCGTTGTAGCCGAGATAAGGAATGCTTAACCGCACCTCATTGACGGCGGTAACCGTCAGTGCGGCATAGCCTTGGCTGCCGGTGAAGGTTTGTCCCAGTAGATTATTGTTCGTGCTATCCAGAATCCGGATGCTGATCCCAGAGACGCCTTCACTAGCATCAGGAGCTCTGTTATTATTCTCGTCGTAAAAAATCTTTACATCGATAGTGATCAATTGCAGGGGTGGCAAGGTAGGCGTCGGCAAGCCCACCGGCTGGATAGGCCTGACTTGTACCATCGGGGTTGGAGTGCCGAATGGGACCATTAGGCTGAGGGGGGTAGCGCCGATCGAAACGGGTGTGGAGGCTAACGGAGTAACGGCCCAGGGTAATCCCAATTGAGGAGTTCCGCTTGCAAATGGCGTTGCATTGATTGATCCGCCTGCAATAGGCGTGGCAGGCTGTCCGGCCGTGTCCTTAATCATCAAACTATAAGCTCGTGATCCAGCAGCGATTCCTTCGGGAATAGTGCCTACCGGGCCGATTACAATATAAGCAACACCGGTGTAATCTGGAGACCAGTCAATGCAACTGGCCCGTTGCCCTTCAAGGCAATCATCATTGCCATGAACAATTTGTCCATTGTCCCGAAATAGAATCATGTTCGTATCTACCCCTTGGGCCAGTTCGATTGTTTCGATTCGCAAGCGTTCACCGACTTTGACATATAATTTGAAATAATCGTTGTCAATATCCTGGCTACCTGCTGGCCACGGGTTAAAGTTGAGATTGATGGTCTGACCAACGCCAACATTAGCTGCCGTGTTAAAATCGTAGTTAGGCTCATAGTCGTCATACATTTGTTCAGCCGGTATCGCCGTCGGTGGCGGGGTAGCAGTGGGTGGTGGACCGGGAGTCACTGCGCGGGTTGGCGTTGCAGTTGGAGCGGAGACATCGACAGCGGTGATGGTATATTGGCGGCACTCCCAGGCTGTGGGGACACGGGAGTCAACGCTCACATAATACCACCCCTCCATTGGCGCTTGAAAAGAGGCCCGGCTGGCCGGGTTGCCGGTTTGAAAGTCATCATTTTCGGCAACCAAATAACCGGCCGGATCGAAAACTTTGACTCGGGTGTCGACTCCTTGACTGCTCGCCGTCGTGATGTCGTAATATTTACCGGTTTTGCCCCAGAGCATGAAGTAATCAATGTCTCCGTATGGATGGAGGGTTAGATTGGCGACGGTTTGATTTATGGTAAGGGTCGGCCCACTGCCTGGTTGGTCGTTCGGCTCGCGTACATCCATACAAGATGGACCATTTGTCGGGGTCGCCGTTGCTGCCGTGGTGGGCAAGCGAGTTGGTGTATCGGTTGGCCAGATTGGCGTAACTGTGGGAGTCGGTGTTGGCGTGCCGGTTGCTGGTAGTGGAGTAAGAGTGGGTGTAGCTGTTGGCGGCACCGGCGTATTAGTCGGAGTGCTGGTCGGGGTAGGAGTTACTTCTTCCTGTTCCGATTCATTTCCTTGTTGCTGCAGCGTTGGAGTAACAGTAGCGTCTGGATTTTGGGCCAGTACCAACGCGGGGGTTATAGCCAGTAAGCAAAACACTATAAGTAAGCATAACCATTTATTCAGCATACTTCACACTCTTACCATTTAGGAGAAAGGTTTATTGCTTTCCCGTTAATTTTTCTTCTTGGGTGTCTGGACCGGGTCACCTTTTCTGGTCCCAAGCCCAATTGCCCCGTCACCAATGAGACTTTCCTCTTCGTCCAACTGTCTCAAGGAAGGCAGGATTTCTCGTTGCTGTTGTCGCTGTTGTCTAAGCTCGGAGGCTTTTTCTTTTATTGCTTCATCTTCAATCAAGGAGGAGGACACGCCTTTAACCGACCTGCTAACACCGCTTACCATACCCTCCACACTCTCTTGAGCTTCATGGGTTTTACTTCCCCCTAGTGTGCCACCGACCTTTTGAGCTTCCCGGATTTTACTTTTTACGGGCACATCGGCAGCCTTCTTGGTTTCCTTATCCTTACCCGCTACCAGATTACTTGCTTCAGCGGGTCGATCCCCTACCGAAACCTGGCCGCTTTTTTGGGCTATCCCTTTCTTGAAATCAGATTGCACTGCGGGTTCTTCGGCCGGTCCTACTAAACGGCTGGGAAGCTCCGGCTGGTCGCTGATCACACCTTTAACTGTTCCAACGCTAACGCCCTCTGGCTCGAACTCGCTTCCCCGCTTTAGTTTGGAGATACGCATAAGCATAGGACCTTCCAGGGTGTCCGGCATGGCCTGCGCGCTGTCAACTAAATCATCGATACTTAAGTGGGAGCCTAAGCCTCGTTCTTGTTGTCGGCGGAGGATTGACTCTAACTCACGGCGGAATTCAGGAGAAACCTCACCATCCTGCCGCACCGCTTCCAGTAACTGCTTACGCTGCTCTTCATCCAAGCCGGCCTGGTTACTTAATCGAGTGAAACGGTTCAACGCTGCAAAATTAGCTCCTGAGGCTACAGGGTCGAGACCTAACGAGCGAGGGATCATGTGCCCTGCTGCTGCTGGGCCTTCCCACTTATTTGCTCGAGCGGTAGCGTTACGGAATTCGCCTGGCTCAGCCCGTTTCTGCGGCTGCAAACCCGCTGCGACCAAGATCTCCAAATCGCGCTCTCCTTGCCGTCCGGTGAAAGTCTCGGCCACGTTATCGTCCAGGCGCCCACGTACCATCTGGATGCCTTCGTTGGTTAACGTCCCATCAGGCTGTACCAGATGCTCGATACCGCCCCTGTCAACAGCAGCCTGACGAGCAGCCTGTAAAACTGCCATCGTTTCTTCCCGACTATGACGTGTCATCGCCTGATAGGCCTGGCGACTCAAGTTCTCGCCCAGGACCACTTGACCGGTTTCCAAAACCTGTTGTTCACCCCGGCCTTGTTCGCGCGCCTGATAGACTTGATTGGCCCATCCTTCAACGGTGTTAGGGCCCATATAAACTGGGGCTGGAGGTGTCTCTCTTTCTCTTTGAGAACCACCAAACCAACCGCCTGCGCTGGCGCCAGCCCCAAAAGTCGGCACGGTAGAGGCGAGATTACCCATAAGTGTCGTGGTGGTATCTATCCACTCACTACCCCCGTCATTACCGTTGCGCTGGTTCGCGGCTCTCCGTGAAGCATTTGCCACGTCGGATTGGGCAGTAATCTCAGAGATCTCTGACTTAGCCAAATTAGCCAGTGGTGTGGGTAGCTGACCAACGGCCTGATAAGCTGGATTGGCGACTGTCTGCATCGCTCCCGGAGCGGCTTGATTGATGTCCTGTGAGCCGCTTCGTAAAAGCTCACGCGAGGCTTCCCAACCGTCCCACATACGCACTCCGAGGGCGCCAAGACCCGCTCCCACGGCCGCCCACTTGGCCGCCCCCATGGTCATCAAGGCCGGCTGACGCGCCCCTTCGCCCATCGTTCCTACCGTGGCTCCCATCCAAATACCGCCAATCGCTCCCATCGAAGTGGTCAAGCTCTCCTTCATCGTGCCGGTGGCGATCTTGGTTAAGAAGAAGCCGCCGATCAGGCCCACCCCAATGAGACCCAAGTAGGCCATCAAACTGCCATTAACCGACACCCCGATCAGTAACATCAGGTATAGGGCCAGGATACCATTCAGAATGATGGTACGCAGTAGAATCCCGATCAACTGCATAACCAGCCGGTTGACCATGGGTTCGGTATAGGTGAAAAAGCCAAACAAAAAGACAATCGGCAGGCTCAGATAAATAAAAGCAGCCGCCAGGGCCAACATCATCCCCACATTTGCTTCAAGCCAGGGGAAGAGAGACACAATTGGTCCCAGAGCGAGGCGAGCTACCCCTTCTTGAGCCTGGCGGATGGCTAATTCTCGGTTCTCGGCGTGTTCTCGAATAATGGGAGTGCTGGCGCCGATTTCGACCGGTAAGGGAATACCCCAAACTTCGGTGATAACACCGGTACTGATCACATCCCACTCATCCCAGGCCTTCTTAGGACTGCAGCCTTCATCATTTTCGTCATCCTGGTCATTTATGGGTTCTGAGGGGTCATAGAGACAATATTCCCGGCGGAAGTCTTCAGGCGGCACACCATCATGCAATTCGTCAGCATCGGTCACCAGGAAGTAGGAGGTTGAGACCGCTTCCCAGCCCCGCAGAGGGCGGTGCCCATCCAGATCGGCAGGCTGACCAATGGGCTCATCATCCTGGGCGCCGCCCGGTATGTCCAGATTGGTGCTGCCTCCAGCCGCCAAAATCTCGTACATGTACCCACCTGCCTCGCCACGCCACTCCTCGATGGACTGCATTAAGCTGTTACCCTGACTGATCAATACATAAGATAAAGTGGCGTAAAAGAAGAGTTTTCCGATATTGACAGGTTGGACTCGCCAGAAAGGCCGAATTAACAGAGAAAAGCCGTAGAGTGTCAAGGCCAGAGCTAAGAGAGCTTCCCAGGTCGAGAGGCCGAATATTCCATTGGACCCAACCACATAATCCATAACCTTCCAGAGACTCCCGTCTGACTTACCCATTAACCAATCTTCGGTAACGTAACTAAACAAAGAAAATTGGATAATTGCCGCATCAATCCGCCATAAGATAATGGCGATCGCATTGAGAGTCATATAGACGGCATGATCAATTGTGCGCGAGATGCCTAAAAAGAGGTCTCCCATTTGGCCTGCTCTAACTAAAGTTTCTAATCGATAGAATGAGAGGGGTCACCCTCAATGTGCACGGCCCGGAGCGCCAAACGCTTCCGATAATACCAACCCCACATTATCAGGCTTAGCAGGAGCAGCGTAACGGCACTCCAGGTTACTTTGCCCTCCGGCGTACGCGGATCCAGCCAGCCCCCTGTCACCGGCAGAATCGTCATAGCAGTTGCCTCAACGGTAACCCTGGCCTCGTTGGAAGAACCGGGATCGAGATTGAGGGCGCTGTAAGTAGCCGTATTTAGATACTCCATACCGGCGGTCGGACTAACCACCATAGTCTGAATGAGAATTTCGACACGACTACCAGGAGCCACATCGCCCACGTTGATGGTCAGCATGGTCCAGGCCGGGCTAAGAGACTGCTCCACTAAAGTCGGTTGGGACATAGTCACGATCGTGGATAAGGCCGACGTTTGAGCCAAGTTTCCTATCGGCGCAAGGGGTGTGGGCGAAGCCAGTTGCAGGACCTCGGTTAGACTGGCGGCCCGACTGAGATTGGTAGTCTGAGTTGGTAGAGGTATTTGAGCCGCATTCTGTGGCATCACCCGGGGCGTTGGCAGAACCATCAAGGTAGGGCTGGCCGTCGAAGTCGCACTCAGCGGATTGGATGCCTGACTTGAACTTGGGCTTGCCGTGGACGGCATCCCCGACCCCGGCGACAAGGGAATCTGATTAACTGTAATGGCGCCAAGACTGGTACTACCACTGATGTAGGTGACCCCTTCCGGTAAGACGTCGCGAATGGTCAAGCCACCAATCGTCAAAGGGGTCGGGTTGGTAAAAGTCAATCGCCACGTCACTGCCGTTGTTTGTCCGGCTTTGACGACCGCAGGCGAAACCGATTTGACCAAAGCCGGAACAGGGAGCGGGGTTGGCCCTGGCGGAGGCGCTGTCGGGGAGGCCGTTGGAACTATGGGTAGTGCGGCGACGGGCGGTCGTGCAGGTATAGAAGTAGCGGCAGGCGGAGGGTTGCCAGCAGGTGTAATGCCGCCTGAACTGCCTGCGGAAGGACGAGGAGTCGGGGCTGGTGTTATTTGGGCTGCGGGCAGTGTCGTTGATGCTTGAACTTCAAAGGTATTGCCGCCGGTAAACGAGATTTTTGCCTTATTCAGAATACGTCCGAACATGTCGGGGACACGGGCAGCGACTTGAATACTAAACCGCACTTCACGGACTTCACCGGCAGCCATGGCGCCCAGATTCCAGACCAGAGTCCGTCCACCGTCTTCAAAAGCAGGGGGCAGCGAGGCGCTTTTATCGACATAGGTAGTGTAGTCAGGCAAGGGGTCTCGAATGACAATATGGTCAAGCAGGTGCGGGCTGGTATTTTGCACCTTGATAGCATAGTCAATTTTTCCACCCGGTTGAGCATAGGCGGTAGCTGTTTTTATGCCGGACATCTGGAAAGTACCCGTAATTTCAGTGCTGGCATTGGCGTATACGGTTGGGGCGTCGGGCGAACTGATAAAGGCCAGGTTGTCGTCAATTTCGGCCAAATCGGGCCGCATCCCTTGGGGCACCAGAGCGGAATAGGTCCGTTGGATCTGCTGGCCTTCGGCCAGGTCACCCAAAGCCCAGATAATGGTACGTTCATCAGCTTTGTAAAAACCATTGTGACTGATAGTATTTTCTAACACCACGAGTCCATCCGGTACGCGCTCTTTTAGAACTGCTTGTCGAGCTACGCCGGGACCGTTGTTAGCACCGACTAAGGTATAGGTGATGCTGTCTCCAGGGTAGACTTGTATCGCCGGGACAACCTGCCCATTTTCTACAGCAACGGAAGCTTGCGCTGCAGGGTCAGCCGAGGCGATAGACAACGACAGTTGATTTGAGGTGTCAGATGATGCGTTGGCCAACTCTAACTTAGCCATGGATACAGTTGGGCCATCACCGCCTGTTTGAGTGGCATAAACGGCCATGGTACCGGTCTTTTCTGAATTGGTCAGAGACGTACGGGTCAGCGTCAGCACCGGTCGGGGCACCAGGATCACGGCTTCGTCCCTGGCCAGCGCTGCCAGATAGGCAGAGGCTATGGCTTCATTGTAGATCCGGGCCTCGCCATCTTCGGTGAAATCATTAAACTCCCCGGGGATATAAACCTGGGCCTTGAACCTGCGCGTCATGCTTTGACCAACAGGCAGGTCGCCCAATTGCCAGACTAGAGTCGTGCCGCTAACCTGACCTCCATCGGAGATGGTGCCAGGAATATACTCGACACCGGGCTGTAAGGCATCGCTGATGACAGTCTGGTGAGCAACAACCGGCCCCGTATTGGAGACTACGATAGTGTATTCGACTGTCTCATTAACCTTAGCCGTAGCCGGAGCGACTTTGGCCACACTCAAGACTGGAGTCGTCAACTCAGTAGGGCAGCTGCTCTGGTTAATAGCCTTGCCAGCCGAATAGAAATCAACCCTATTGGTTATTTCGTCTTCAGACAGACCAGGCGGGATTTGGAGTTCAAAGGTTAGGTCAGCCACTGCCCCTGAAGCCATCGTCCCGACATTCCAGAGGATTTTATCGCCGTTCAACTGCCCACCTGCGCCAATTGAATTGGAAATCTCGCTTAATCCGGCTGGGATAGTTTCCTGGGCCATCACGTCGAACAATGTCCCAGCGCCGGAATTAATCAAATGCAACTGATAAGCCACTTTATCCCCTACTTGAGCAAACGGCGCGCAGGTTTGTTGAACCTCCAAAACGGGCGGCAAAATCGCTGTAGAAGCCATGGCCGTAACCGGGCTGGGCGCATCCAGGGACATGGCCCGGGCCTCGTTGATGATCGCTCCAACTTCTGACGGGATATCCACAGCGACCTGGCCGCGCCAGGTCAATTCGACCGCTTCGCCGGGTTGGAGTTGATCAAATCGCCAGACGATCTGGGTCTCATCGACCTGACCGTAATTGTTTACGGAACCGGGAACGTACTTGACGAAACCCGGAATGGGGTCCTGGACTTCTACATCGCGCGCCAGACCGGGACCCTGATTGATGACATGCAAGACGTAACTGATTTCGCCGCCAGCATAGGTGGAGCTAATCGCCTCTTTGTTCAGCAGCAGCCCCGATTCTAAAACTGGACTGACTGCTTCAGCCTCGATATTGAGACCACCCAGACCTTTTACCTGGGCCACGTTGCGGACCGCGGTGATGTTGCGTGGCAAATTGGGATCGAGCTTGGCCTGCCAACTAAACGTGCGGCTCTGGCCTGGGGCCAGGTCTCCTACTTGCCCCCACGTAATGTAATTACCCGGCATCTCGTACCCCCCATCATTGATACGATAGGGTGACAGATAGTGGGTAATAGGGTCGGTGACTTCTAATTGGCGAACGGTGGTACGGCCCTGGTTAACCACATCAATCCGATAATCGATGATATCGCCGGGACGTACTCCATCAGGGGCGTGCTTAACCACCAGTAAGTTCGGCTTGATGATGGTGCTGTCGGCCACGGCAACCATCTGCATGCCAGGCCAGGCGCTAGCCACGGCGGCATTGGTCAGGGTATCCAGATTAACCGGCGTGGCTGCATCCAGCGTGCCTTGCCAGGACAGATCAAGTTTGGCGCCCGGCAACAGATCGCCCAGGTTCCAAACGACCTGGTTGCCTGAGATGACCCCACCCTGGCTGATGTTCGTTGGATTTAACACGTATGGCGGCAATGGATCAACAATAGTTACCTGGCGCAATTTCATCTGCCCGGTATTGGAAACCGTCAGGGTATAGTTGACATTCTCACCTGGAAGGACCTCGGCCGGAGCGGATTTGGTGAACCCCAGACTGGGTCGGAGCACTGTGGTCGAGGCCTGCGCTTGGATGTTTAAGCCGCTCAAGTCGCGAGCATCGATGGTATTGCTGATCTGGCTCGTTGAGGCTGGTAGAGCCAGATCAACCGTCCCTTCCCAGCCCAACAAACGCCGTTCCCCTGGATTTAAGGTCGCAATGTTCCAGACGATTTGATTGCTGGGGATATTCTCGATGACACCTCCCTCACTAATATTAACGGGATTGGTGACGTCGGCAGGAATAAGATCGCGTACAACCACATTCAAAGCTGGTACATTGGTGGGGTTTTCGGCCATGAGCGTATAGCTGATGACCTCACCTGGCCCGGCTTTAGGAGTGGCTACCTTATACAGGTTGATCAGTGGAAAATCGACATAGCTCTTCGCCTTGGCCGTGCCGGTCAGGCCGCCACTCGAGGTGATGGTAGCTTCATTCCAAAGGACATCCTGCGTCCGGGGCATGCTGGGATCAACCGTCCCTTTCCAGATCAACAGGATGGATTCACCCGGGGCGATACTGTCAATATGCCAGACAACTTCCATATTGCCTTCAAAAACGCCGTTGTGGCTGATGTCGCGCGGGTAGGTAATGAAATTGGGTACCGGATCGCGCACCACGACTTGTTGGAGAGTCGCCTGGTTGAAGTTTTGCACCACGACCCCGTACTCGATTTCACCACCCGGCCAGACGATATAGGAAGCCGTCTTGTAAGTGTACAGAACCTGGGCCGGTAGGTTGGTATAGGCCGTAGCTTCGTCACGATGGCCCATGCCATCAAAGGCTGTGGCCGTGTTGGCAATCTGCTTGACGGCGGCCGGAATGGTGGGATCCACCGTTCCCTCCCACATCAAAGTGCGTTTTTCTCCAGGGTTAAGAATACCAAACCGCCAAAGGATTTCTTCAGCTCGAACCTCCCCCCCTTCATTGGCATTACGTTGGTTGATAATATATTGGGGGATGGGATCGTGCACTTCAACGCCATAAGCCGGAGCCCAACTATGATTTTCGATGGTCAGAGTGTAGAGAACCGAGTCGCCCGGCCCGGCCATTACTGTTGCGCTTTTACGCAAGAATAGGCGGGCGTGTAATACGTAGCTCGACGCTTCGGCCTCGGCGTTCACTTCTTTGGTAGTAATCGTGGCTACGTTGCGGATGGCAAATTCACTGTCCGGTGTAGCTGGATCGACAGTACCATGCCAGCTCAAGACGACCACTTGTCCGGGCGCCATATCTGGCAGCCGCCAGACAATTTCAATCTTGCCTTCAAAGGGTGACGCGTCGGCAATCCCGTCATGGCTAATTTCTTGAGGGTTCAGGACATATTGAGGCAGTGGGTCTTTGACGACAATATCTTTCAGAATCGTCTCACCGCTGTTCTCGACAATAATCTCGTAATCCACTCGCCCATGGGGGTAGACGTGCGAAGTGGCATTTTTGGTCAAACTAACGGCGGGTTTGAGAATCCGGGTGGTGGCCACGGCGGTATCACAACTGTTGGTAGCATCGCATGCCGTGACAGTATTGACGATCTGGTTTTGGGTCAGAGGAATTTCTGGATCTATCGTGCCCTGCCAGCTCACCGAAACGCTCTGACCCGCCCCAAGGGTAGGGATCGTCCAGATAATCTCATTATTTTGCAGGACACCTCCATTACTAATGTTGGTAGGATCCATCACATATTGGGGGACAGGGTCACGAATCACGACATTATTGGCTGCGCCGTTGCCAATATTATGCACGGCGATGACGTAATCAATGGTTTGGCCGGCTGCAATCTCGGCAGGGGCGGTCTTGGCTACCCCAATTTGGGGATAGCCGACATCCGTGCGGGCTTCTGCCTCTTTACTGATCCCGCCACCGGCAGTAGCGGTAACTCGGTTTATAATCTGGGTCTCGGTTCTCGGAATCGTCGTGGCCACGGTTCCCTGCCAGCTCAAGGTAACGGATTGGCTGGGGGGTATGTCGGGCAGGTTCCAGACGATCGTGTTGTTCTGAACGGAGCCACCGTTGCTGATTTTGGTGGGATTGGTGACGTATTGAGGAATGGGGTCGCGGACAACAACGTTGGTCAGAGCAGAGTTTCCGGTGCTGCGGATGGTGATGGTATAAACGACAGTACCCCCTGGCGAAACCGATGCTGTGGCTGATTTGCTCAACTCCATAATCGGTTTGAGCACTGCGGTGGTAGCCTGGGCCTGGGCGCTATGACCGGCATTGTCCTGAGCCGTGGCTGTATTGACGATTTGAGTGACGCTGGTGGGCGTATTGGGGTCAATAGTGCCTTGCCAGCTTAAATTAACGCTTTGACCATTGGCAACGGTCCCTAAGTTCCAAACGATTTGATTACCCTGGAGCGTGCCACCGTTACTAATGTTGGTTGGACTAGTGACATATTGTGGAACAGGGTCGCGCACGACCACGCCATTGGCCGGCACCTGACCGGTGCTGCGGAAGATCAAGTTGTACTGGATGGTGCTGCCGACTACAACTGAAGCTGGAGCGGTTTTGGAGATGTCCACATCTGGCGTGCCAGACATCAATGCCGAAACAGTGGGGCTCCAACAAGTAACTAATTCGGGGGTGCCAACCCACTTGGCTCGGACACGATAGTAGTAAGTCTGTTGGAGCGGCAGTCCTGTAAAGGTGTAGGTGGTGCCGCTTTGCCAGTTAGCGGTTTGTAAGGCTGTAGAGCAGTTGGAGTTGGAACAAACCTGAGTCTGGTATTCAATCCCCCACATGGCGCCATTGGGCTGGGGCGTATTAGGCACGCCATTCCAGCTGACTGGCTGGCTTCCCCCACTCCCTGTTGAGGGCGTGCTCATAGTAGGACGCTCGACCGCATAAATGTAAACGTACTCGAGGTCGTGGGAGGTCCAACCCCCACTCGAGGGTACGCTAGTTATCAGGTTGCCATACCAAAACTGGAAGGGGCGATAAGGGTCGCCAGGGCCACGAGGTGTGCCATTCGTGATGCGTTTGATTTGGGAGCTGTCGACCCACCAAGTCAATTCTCGTCCATCGCAGATAAAGTCGAAGGTAGAGACATGCCAGTTACGGTCGCTATCCGGACTTCTCCATAGTGGGTTATCGACTGTGTTGCGCCCCCACTCACCGTCTGTTAATACGTGAGCATCTCGAGTGTTGCCGCCGACCGATTTGGTATCAACGGCGGACATCCCATAATACTGCACCACGCCAAAAGCGCTGGTAACTTGACCCGCTTGAGTCCCATATTTGGCATATTGAGGATAACGCCATTGCCACATGACCCGTATATCTTTGTCGGTGGGAAAAGTGCCTGGCTTGCCGTTATTGTCCCGGTAAAAAGCGCCGAAACATTTTGTGCCATAGTTAGCAAGCATATGGACCTGGCTATTAGACACATTGTGCTGCTGTCCACTACAGTTGCCAATCAGATATTTGCTCCATTGATTCAGGTCACCATTCCCGCCATCAAAATGGGTGCTCCATTGATTACTAAAGGCCAGGGTAATCCCAACAACAATAAGGGCCAGAG
The DNA here is from genome assembly GCA_016860845.1 of Chloroflexota bacterium. Next base: position 1,016 of record BOKF01000037.1, on the reverse strand, counting down.
CGTTGGCTAAAATTAAACTCATGCGCAAGGTTCGGGAATGACTCATGGGAATCCTCTTGGCGGTATTGGCGCTATCATTGCTAGCGCACTGGGTCGTAGATTCGGTTGTTGAATAGGAGGGTAGCAAAAAGGAGCAGTGAGGGCGCGGGGTCGTAGCTGCGCCGCTCTGCGTCGTATCTTCCTCACTTTCTGAGGAAGGGTAGGGGCGAATAAGTCTTATGCAGGTGATAAATTTAGCTAGGAAAAATAAAAAATCTCTGCTAAACATGCAACCAGGTTCCCAACGGAACGGCGATCCAACAAGTAGACCACTTTTGGACCGAGCCTGGTTGCTATTAGCAGAGAGCGGGAGGGTGAAAAGCCTCGAAAGGCTTTAGGTACGCTTCTTCAGCAGGCTAGGAGAGTACGGGGATATTCCCCGGAGAGTGAACGTGGCGTCACTCGTGACAGTTTTCACTCATTATATTCTTAAAAGCCCGAAATGTCAAGAACGAATCTGGGTCTTTTGGCCGAATTGAATGGTCATTCCTTCCTATTTCCCCTCTTTTTATGGAGATTTTTATAGGTTTTTCAGGAGATTTTCGGAGGGTCGTCGTGGAGGTAGTCTTTATCCATTATCGCCGATCACCTGTCTCATTCTGGCGCCTGCTTTGGCCGAACAGCTATCCTAAAATGAGGAGGGTTAGCAAAAACGGGTTGTTCGTGCGTGGAGGGCAGACGCTCAACCCATAAACTAGGTAACTTCATAAAATCATAAAATCAAAATAGATGCAGGGATTTTTGTGGAAGGGCAGTTGGCTGAGCGGATCGCCGCTACATTGCGAGAAACCGAGCCAAGCGTTTTGATTATACTCAAACGCCTCGTTCAAACTATTGGCGAAGAACGTGCTGTGATCTCCAGCGCATCTTTAGAATAGAAAAATTTGCATGTTATCTCAGCAAAACCAATTTCTCGAAGGATCAACCACTGCATATGGTAGCCAAATTTCTCACGAGTACAGCATATAGTGGTTAAT